>JAJYUZ010000004.1 GCA_021792255.1 Thermoplasmata archaeon | reverse complement strand
TGCAAGAACGAATGATGTTATTGAGACCCTCAATAGTGCAGATGCTTGGGAGTTTATAAAAACGTACAAAGATGGACTGAACAAATCGTTTGTTTGTAAGGTTCAATACGAAGTCACAAAGAATACGTCTTGCAGAATTCAAGGCGAGTACAGAGACAGCGATGTGCGCATAATGGGATCAGAGCATATTCCTCCTAATCCGGCTTACATACCAACTCTGATCGAAACCCTGTTCAGCGACTTTAGACTAGAGAAGAAGAAACTGCATCCTGTGGAACTTGCCTCAGTCTTACATAACAGATTTGTCAATATACACCCTTTCACAGATGGCAATGGGAGAACTGCGAGGCTCCTTATGAATTGGGTTCTTTTCAGGAACAAGTATCCGCCGGTCATAATTGAGTTTGTAAACAAGGAACGTTATTATGATGCAATAGAAGTCGCTGACAAAGGTAACAACAGAGCGTTTGTCACATTCTTGGCCAATCAACTTCTAGAACAATACACCGCTCCGGTAGAAGATTAGGGTCAGTGCAATTAGGTTTTATACTTATAATCAACTCTGCACCTAAAATACAGCTTGCATCTAAAATATAAAAGGTGCACCTAAAAGACGACAAACCCCTGATTTTAGGTGCAAAGCCCGGTCTGCAGGCTTTGCACAAATAGTCGTTTTTGCCCATAAAGTCAATCTTGCACATAAGATCGAGGTTGCACATTTAATATATGAAGGCACAAAAATCAATCAGTTGGTGTTCTTATACCTCCTTCGGCATTTTTAACTTCATTATATATGCCAATCAATCTTGATTCCTCATCCCTTTCTGGAAGATATTCAAAATAAAAGTAATCAGATTTCGATGCAAAGTGAATGATTTTATCGTCTTTTCCCTCTCTATTTTCATCGTAACTGAAGCTAAATTCCCTGATTACTGGATAATCCGCTCTCCAAATTAGAACATCGCATTCCCAGTTGTAGTTGTTCGGATATACTCCATACGCCGTTGATGTCAAATTACTACTCCCAATTATTGCAGCAAAAGGTCTTCCTTGATCGGCTCTGACTGCGACCTTAGCATGCCAGTTATTATGGATATACGCATTAATGTTGATGCTGGTTAGATTACTTTTCAAGAATGGTATCAAATTATAAAGAAACTCTTCGTACCTTTCCTGATAAGAGCTGTTCCCATTTATGTTATGATGTAAGGCGTTCAACGAGGTGGGAGTAGATTGTGAAAACCTTCTAAATTTGCCTGCTCTAATTGTCACATTTTTTAATCCATTTGCGATGGCAACCTTCATAGAAGGGAGTATATTTGACTGGTCGTAAACTGAAAACTGAGAACCATGTGAGACGTAGCCTGAGCTTAATATCAGTTCGTCGCCCTTGGCTTCGATAAGCTGATGCAGTGCTACTCTAAATTGATTGATGGTTCCAATTTTTCTCCATATTATCATAAGAGGCATTATTTATCGATGAAACTATAAAAATATCTGAATCATAAAGTCTTCTACTTATTGTAACAGGTCAGCCGATTGTGCTTGACAGTGGTAATTTACCGGGTTTGATCACCATAAATCATGAATACTACCACTTTATAATAGCAAGATGATCGCACTGCTCGCAGAGACTCCAAGGGATCAGGAGATCGTAGATTATCTTGTTGACTAGAACAAGAAGCTCGGTGATGAGATCAGGAAAATAAAGGAGGAGAACGAGAGACTCAAGAAGGAGATTGAAGAGTACAAGAAACGGCATCCCTCCACCGTGGGAGTGAAGAATGGGAAGGCGTACTTTATCATGGAGGAACATTCCCAAAAGGAGAAGAGCACCAAGAACCCTGGAGCACAGCTCGGTCATAAGGGACACTTCAGGAGAACTCCAAAAGTAACAGAAAGAGTCACTCTAAAGGCAGGAGAATTCACCTGCCCTATGTGCTCGTCTCCTCTCGTCAGGAAGGGCATCAGGAAGAGGGTGATTGAGGACATCCCTGAAATACGTCCCAGGGTTGTGCAGTACAGAATAGAGAGGATGTACTGCAAGAATTGCGGTAAGACATATGAGCCACAGATGCCGGAAGCACTTCCCAACACCAGGTTGTCCTTGAGGGCGATGCTCATTGCATCATACTTCAGGATTGCAATGAGGATGAGCCTTGAGAACGTTTCAGTTACAATGAAAGAGGTGTTCGGTCTTAAAATATCTGAAGTGGAGGTGCAGGAAATTCTGTACCAGCTCTCTGATGCACTCGGAGATGAATACAGAAGTCTCCTGAAATCCATCAGGAAAGCTCCGTCAAGGAATATGGACACAACGTCATACAGAATAGACGGAGAGAACTGCGATCTATGGACTTTCGTGACTAAAGGGGAGGCGATATTCATTGTGGCGGAGAGCAATAGTCACGAGGTAGCACTCAAAGTACTCGGAAAGCACAACGGAACGGATGTCCACGACAGGTTTTCAGCATTCGAAACGCTAGCATCAAAGACGCACAACGATCAGAAGTACTGCTGGGCTCACATAATATCAGACGCAAGGGAACTCGAATCGTTTTATGGGAATGAGGGAAGGAGGATGAAGAAATCACTGAAGTCAATCTACAATAAGGCGAAATCGTTCAACGGAAATGGCACATCTGAAGATGTTGATCGCCTGTACGACAGGCTTATATTCCTCCTCGATACCGGTTACGAACACCTCCGTTCAAGGAAGTCCGTTGAAAAACTTCTTAAGAGGAGAAAAGAGTGGCTGTTCAGGTTCGTGGTTGATCCAAGTGTTGATTCCACAAATAACAGGGCGGAGAGGGCACTCAGGCCAGCAGTCATATACAGGAAGACATCTGGTGGGTCGAGGTCAGATCGCGGTGCCAGTACCTATGCAAGATTGCATTCCATCTTCTATACTACCAAGATCAGGAAGAAGAGTTTCATCAGGGATGTTCCTGGGATGATAAGAAGAGGCAAACCACATCCGGGTTAAGGTGCACATTAAACTGACCAATTACTACTTATTTTATCATGCAAATCCCAAGAATTCATTGGAACTTAAACCTATTAGCCGAGCCTATATCGGCTCTAAAATGTCCTATCTATCTTCAGTTGAGTGAACAGAAATTATGCAGAAGTAAGTTGGTTAGTGAACGTATCTCAAAATATCTCCAGTATACTTCTTATCTAAGATGCGGAAGTCGTGATTAGCAAAAATCATAAACAGAATCGTTTCGCTTCTACTCCTGAACCATTCTCTCCCTAATTCTTCATAGAATTCAAATGGCGTTTCCAAGAAATTTCCATTTATCCCTTCTTCTTTTAAGATTTTTAGGACATGTTCTCTGTTATTTGATACAATTCTAGATTTCAAATCAGCTCTTTTCAACAAGTTTACAAGCGACCTTTCACCAACATTCTTAAGTTGAGAAGGATCAACAATAGATTCTTTGATTTCAATTACATTTTTAAATTGCTTCCAGAGGGAAACTGTTTCTTCTGTTAAAACTTTTTTACCTCTTAATCCACGAGTATCACCATTTTCAATCTTCCTTAGCAAAATCCGAACCTCCTTTTCAACTATGTTTGACGTTACGATTCTAAAGTTCTCCAATTCATTGATTTCATATTTAATGGTTCCCTTGGGAAGGGTTTTCAAAATATTTGATATGACATCCGTGTCAATTAATCGTGTCTTGATTGTTCCCATAAATCATCAATTCGGCAGTTTCTTCGTCAATTGCACCCTTTTTAAGAAGGTCTCTGACATAAGTATCCTTGCGCTTTAATAGGCTATCCTTTATTTCTGACTTTGAAGTGAAATAATCTCTTAGTGACTGATCTATTAACGGATTGAAATAGATGTAAAAAGTTAATTCCATTGGTTCAAGGGTTTCAACCAGTTTTTTAATATTAGTGAGTAGTCTCTTTTCGTCTTTGCTCAAATTAAGCTTTTCAAGACCTTTGTCAATCGTACCGAAGATTTGCTTCTCGCCAGATCCTCCACTTCGGATTTTCCCGTATCCAACCAGCGTTTCTGCTTGACCGACTACAGCATCACTGAAGGGGCCAAACCTATACGGTTCGAATGAAGCCATTCTAAGAACATTATTGAAATCATAACCGTTAGTAACAGCGTATGAATACAAGTAGAGGAATATTGCCTTTTGTAAGCTTAGTGTTGTGATAGTATTGTTCGTTGCTAGAAAGACGATTGCCTTGTCTATAAGGTCGCCAATAGTGAATAGGTCAAGTGTTTTCTTCCTTTGTTCTTTAGGCACAGAAGTCTATCATTTGGGAAAATATATATGTTTAGTAATCAATATCGATTGTTATGAGATTTAATCTTTTGCCTGGAAGTGAAAATGATAGTAACATTTATTCTCTTTCTGTATCAAATAGAGAAGGAATTAGAAGAAAGACACCTTCTCGTGCTTTCAGAAAGGTTCCCGGGGTCATTAATGATCAATACTTTTCAGAAGTTCTCGTCCCAATTAGCTCAGACGACTTGCCAGGTGAAGATAGCTACCAGGAATTTGATAAGAGAATAGAACAAAGGATCAAGAAGAAAGAAGTCGAAGGAAACATAAATGTATTTTCTTTCTTCGGAGATAAAGAAGTAGACCCGCAAAAAGTTGCAAACTTCGAAGACATAGGATTACTCAGCAAATTTGAAGTGTTGTTTAATGATCATTTGATCGGTATGCCATATTCCTTTAAGTTCTACAGAGAGGGAGCTTTTGAAGAGATTTTTAAAGAAAGCACCAAGATTTACGAGACATTTTCAAGTGTGCTAGACGGGAAAAATCTCTTAGGTTATATCCCAGCATATGTTAGCTATAATGATCTGGAGAAGTACGTCAATTTCTACTCCGGTAAGGCAAAGGAGCAAGTAATCTCGGAAGGTGGAGAAAAATTGAATGCTATACCACTGATGATAGATTTTAAGAGAGCCAACCCGGACGGATACATGAGGTCTATAGCAAAGTTGCTTGAGCTCAAACGAAAATACATAACTGAGGGTTATTACCCAATATATTACGCTTATAACGTTAGTAGACCCCGAATGAGCAAGAATAAGAAGAGAGACCTAGCAAAGGAATTCTTGTTGTCATTCCTTGGATTCGACATAATAGGGGCTTCAAATGCCGTTCTTCCTGGGGGAGGAGGAAGCAACACTAATAAGAGAGTAGATTTTGACCTTGCAGAATTTGTTTACGATTATACAAATCAGAATATTTCTTCATATAACTCAAACAAATTGAAGGCATCTATTTATGGGGAACAATCCCGATATCTGGGTAATATTCATGAAAAAAGCACTGAAGACATTAAATACGTTAGGAAGGAACTGACCACAAGGAAAGAAGCTACTGAGTATCTCAACACTATTACTCCTTCAGGAAATTGACTAAAAGACATACTAAATGTCAATTTAAGGGCGATATCGATTACATTTGGGCATATCACTCTTATTCAATTCTTCCGTTTATAATTGAAAATTCTATGAACCTCTTCCCATATTTCTTCCATTACAGAAGTCTTGAATCCACATTTATTGCAGAAATCGTTGAACATAGACTGAACTACGCTTTCTGCATTTGAAGGGTTAATATGAGATAAATCTAGTTTTCCAAATATGATTAATCATTTCAGATAAGAGACAAAAACATGGAAAAGTTCTCTAAAGCGATTTTCATCAGATTGCCCCTTTAGAGCATAGTCAACATGTGTAAGAGGCCCAATCTGCTTGCTCTTGGACAAAGGGAGGCATTAAGTACATTTGTAACACTTGGAAATGGCGCAAAAGGGGAACCCGTTCAGATTTTAGACTATTATGTGCTGCCATGTTACCAAACCTCCTACCCACAGAAATTTCGTCAAATCATATAATGAGTAAAGACTACGTCACAAAGTGTCAAATGATGTTCATTTGGTATCTAAGATCTATCTTAAAACTAAAAATCGAAAAGGATTCGACATAATCTATCTAGTTATTGGATCAAAAGTCTGCTGAGATTTACTAGGTATGGAGAGTTCTTGTCTACGGGAGTAGACCAATATCGAATAGAAATCTCGACGGCTTGACCTTGAATATTTCCCCCCATGGCATTAGTCTAGTTTTGGGATAAGACAAAAAAAGAAAACGTTTAGACCTTGTAATCGATACGAATGCATTCCTCTTTTCCTCGTCCAGATCTTTTCCATGTGCCCTATAGTCTGGAAATACCCCCTCAACCATCCCCATAACTACTACTAATTCGAACTCCAGTCCCTTCGCAGAGTGAACTGTCAGTAAAGCAAGTCCATTATTGTCCTCCTTTTTGATCGAGCGTTCGCTTGTAAAGTTCAAAAATTTAGCTGGTGAACGCTCTATAAGATTTTGATTTCTTAGATAATAATTCCACAGAGTGTTCCACTCCGTGATATCCTTTATCAGTAGTTCTCTTTCTTCAGTATCTCTTATTCCAGCTGTACTATTTTTCAAAAATACTAATGACTCATTCAGAGAGAATTTATTGGGTCCAGTCGAGACCTTTGAAAGGGCCTCTAATACCACATCGTTTTTTGTAACACTTAAATTCTTAAGTCTTTTTATGACCTCTTGTCCTTGAATTCCGGAATCTACGAGATCTCTAGGATCTACCGATGAATTCCATCTACTCAGCAGAGCCTTCAGATGGAGCAAATCTTGAGGATTAGATAGAATTTCAAGTCCCAATTCGAATTCTTTCATCAGATCTGATTCGCTTAATTGCTTGATAGATTCTTGCTTATAGTAGGGTATTCCGTTCGATATGAGTTCCGACTCGATAGGATACAAGACGTATCTATTACGCCCAATCAAAGCACAACTGTTCCAAGTAAGTTTATCTTCAGTTGAATCGGCATTGTTAACAAACTCCTTCAACTTTTTCAGGACTAGTTCGGCTTCTTCTTTTTCATCGTTTCCTACGATAAGGGACACAACTCCATTTACGGGCAGATTTTCATTGATGTCCACATCAGGAATTATTTTGCGGGCTGCGGTCGTTATTGCTTTGGCTGAGCGGAAATTTTCATCCAAATGTATCTTTCTGGCATCAAAATCTTTTTCAAACAAGTCCATATACTTTTTATTAGCTCCTACAAAACCGAATATTGATTGATTAGGATCTCCTACCATCAAGACATTATTGTGATTTGACTCGCACATTAATCTGATTATTTCATATTGTGCTCTATTAAGATCTTGAGCTTCATCGATACAAATATACTTGTACAGCCTTCTATAGAACTCTGGAATAGAAGGGTTACTGACAAAGAGTGTATAGGTTTTCAGTAACAAATCGTCGAAATCAAAAAGATTCGACGCTCTCATAGTCGAGTCATAAATTTCGTAAATTCGTCTATCTGTCTCTTCTTTTACCATTTCTGGTAGAATAAGATCTCGTTTAAATTGACTAATGGCTTCTAGCCACTTAGACAACAATTTTTCCTGATTTTGATCACTTAAAGTACTTTTTAGAGTATTCTTGAGCTCTGGATCGAGATTTAATGACTCTATCAGTACTTTCTTCCTATCCTCGATTGTGTTCAGAATATGCAGATCATCTCCCAAACCTACAGGTTCCCCCCTGTTTTTCAATATTGAACTACAGAAACTATGAATAGTGCCGACAAAGGCCCTCTTTTCCAGATCGGGAATTTCGTATAACCGGTCTTTCATTTCGTTAGCTGCTTTGTTCGTGAACGTGAGAGCCAATACACGAAAGTTGCCACTTATGTTTGTAAGTACGTACTTTACTCGATCAGTTATCACTTTAGTCTTTCCCGCGCCGGGGCCAGCAACCACTAACATTGATTCATTGCTTGATTCAATAATTTCTCGCTGTTTTTCTGTCAATCTAGGATCTATGATCTATATCCCTCCTTTTAAAACCAAAATCATTAGAAATCTTTTCAAACAGTTCTCTTATTTTTGCAGGAAATCGAAGTTCTTCGTCTTTGACAGATAAAATCGCAGGAGCTATTCTTGGAGCATATAATGTTTTATTATCCTTTAACTCGTTAATTAAGTCATCTAAAGTCCACTTTTCACACTCTGCTTCAAGTGCCCTTTTATGATATTCGTTTTTGCTTTTGACATTTACAATCATTTCCTTTAATACTTCTTTATATTCGTTACTTGATATGTATTTCTCGAAACTCTTTCCGTCTGGGAGTATGACAATATTTGGCGAAACAATTTTGGTACCAATCTTATTTACAGCATTCTCAACAGCTGCAACAGTATTAGGCTCCCCGTCTGAAAATATGTACCACTTAATTTGGAAGGTCTTGGCAAGTAGAAGGAAAGGATAGTACTTTTGTCCATTTACATTTACCATAGTGATTCCCAAAGAGGAATATTCTTCTTCCCAGTACTCTAATGCAAAAAGCGGAAGTACTTGATCCTCCGTTTCCTCTCCTTCATACAAAACGATTGCTCTAGAGTAAAATATATCACCATGTGTTTTTAGGACTTTTCTTCTAACAAGGTGTTCGTCTTCTTCCAATAAGAAATCGTTTTCCATCGAGACAATATTTGTCTCACTGCCAGTCTTGTAGAAGTACCGTAGATCTCGAAGTCCTGATAAACTTGCCACTCGAGGAGAATGGGTACTTATTACTTTTTGACCATAAAAATTCTTTACGATTCTATAGAACGAGTCTTCTGCTTGAGGATGCAAATGGGTCTCAGGTTCTTCAATTGCTAAAACTGGGTGTATTTTCCGTTCATTATCCAGTTTCATTCTCCGTTCTATGTAAGTCTTAAAAATTAAAACTGATGCGACACTTCTGGTACCAGAGCTATGTCGTTCGATTGGGAATGAGCCTGCCCCATTTGTTGCAAAGTTAATACCAACATTGTCCATCAAATCTCTTGTCCTACTGGGTATAGAGGTTAGCGCAACGGAGTCACTTCCTGAATTAAAAGTCTTACTAAGCTCCTTCAGACCTTCTTTAATCTCCACTATAAACTTGTTTGAATTTATTATTTGATTCAATTCTTCGATTTTGCCTTCGATATCTTTGCTGTCTGAATCGTCAAATTTGGTGGCAGAAACCATCTGATGCCATATAGAACCAGTCTTTACAAGATCATTTTTAACATCTCTGTTTGTGTCTAAGACATATAAAGATACGGGTTCTATCTGATCAAAACGTATTATTTCTTTCGTCTTGGATTGGCCGATTTTTTCTGGATCATGCTGCCAATCCTTTAGGTATTTTCTTTCAATTTCATATCTCATTTCTTCCTTGTTCCAGTATAGTCTTGTTCTGATTGCCATGAATTCACCAAGAGTGTCGTTTTCCGATATACCAGCCCCCCATAGGTTTAGCCAATAGTCGTTGTCGGGAAATTTGCTAATGGTTTCACCTTGATTATCAATTGGCCTTAACAACAAATCAATAATAGCCTCTCTATCCTCAGGAGGATCTGTCTCTTCGACATCGACGTAAATATCTTCTTTCTCAATTCTTCTTGCGCCTATACCTATAGCTATTCTCATCGCCTCAATGAAGTTACTTTTTCCAGCATTATTTTCTCCGATCAAAACTGTCAACCAGTTTAATGGCACACTTACACTCTTCAAAGATCTGAAATTGCGAATTCTTATCTCTGTAATTTTAATGCCGCTATGTGAATCATTCGGGTTCAGTTGGTCTCACTCCTATAATCATTCTACTAAGATCATCAGATATTATAACTTTTTTAGCTTAAGGGAAAGTCCCTTTTCGAGAACTCACCAAGTGATCTTATGCTCTTAGCAAGAGGAAAATTATACCATTCTTGTCACGAGATAGATGTCCTCAGAAAGTGAAGCAAAACCGGTGAATAACTTTAGATTCACCTAATGAGATTAATCGAATGGCGAAGAGTCAAGACTCTTATTTTTGATTCAAAGCGTACTGATTTTAGTAGCAATACTTGCAGTCAGGTTGTTAAGGCGTTGTAGTGCACGGTTCATATTGACTTCTTATAAGGGGAGGGTTCGAAGGATCTGAGGGAGCCATTAACCTGCCTGAACATCGAGTTTTTACCGTTTATGGCCGTCCAAAACAAATAGCGAGTTAAAATAAGGTGTGGATCCTGCAATTACACCTCCCTTTCTATCTCTAATATCTGTTTCCTTCCTTTATATTCTTCCCACCCTTATTTTCTCTTTTCTTATTCTAAGCAGCTCATTACAATAAAGGATAAGTAACGTGATACTATGGTATCATAAGAAACAGATTGGTATGACAAAAAAGAGACTGTTTGTGACAGCAAAGGTGAAAAACTAATGGCTTACCCGAGAATTGAAGAAACTACATTGTACCCTCCGATCATTAAACTTCTTCAAGAGCTAGGATTCGAAGCAATTGGGAATACGATTGTCGAAGACGTCGAACCGGATATTTTGTTCAGATATGGCTCTTTGTCCTTTGTTATCGAAGTTAAAGTTGGAAAACCTGAACTTGTAGGGTTAAAAGCAGTAGCTCAAGCTTATGATTATGGAACAAGATTGAAAACCCCAAATATTATTATTCTAATATATCCTGATTCAATACGTAAAGAAGCGATAACCGATTATGAAATAGTTAGACGGATCGCACTGAATGCAAATCTGAGTATCACAACTCTCACAGATCTGTGGACCGAAACTGTTTCGTCTAATCCTACCTCTTTTTTTCAGCAACTAAAGAGGTTGATAGATGCAAGAGAGACAAAGATTGACTTCGCAACCACCGTAAAATTGATTGAAAGATACGCCAGCGACCTCAATTCCGTTGTCTTTAAGATTCGAACAGATGAACTTGTTTCTGAAGTTGTAAACAAACTTGACTTATTCGTTTCCATTGGAGAGATTAAAGATAAGGAGGTTGCTAAAAAGCAAGTCACAAATCTTGCATCATTTCTTCTATTCAATCAGTTGCTCTTCTATCACATATACAAGAGGAAGGCTAAGTTTGACGATGATGCTTTTTTCGATTTGGAAGAAATAAAACACCTACAAGGGATAAAGACTTATTTCGATAAAATAACAGATATAGATTACAAATCAATTTATAGCGTTAATCTTCTAGCTCATATTCCAGAAACAAAGGATGTAATAGAAATTCTTAACGAGGTAATTAAAGCTATAAAATTACTGAGAGCTGAGTACATCACACACGACTTGGCAGGGAGATTTTTTCATGATTTAATTCCGTTTGAGGTAAGAAAAATCTTAGCCGCATTTTATACACATCCTGCTTCAGCGGATTTGTTGACGGGACTCGCAATAGACAAATGGAGTGAAACACTCATTGATCCTGCATGCGGATCGGGAACTCTTCTTGTTTCTAGCTACAACAGAAAGAGAGACTTATATCAGGAGGAATACGGGGATAGAGACCTAGCTAAAATTCATAGGAAATTCGTTGAAGATGACATAACAGGTATCGACATAATGCCATTTGCCGCTCACATTTCTGCCATTAACTTAACAATGCAGAGTATAGAAGAAAAGACTAACATCGTGAGAATAGCGACCCAGGATTCATTAGAGTTGGCAGAAGTACTTGATACAACACAATTCAAGAGAGGAAAATATGTTGTAAAGCCCTATTCTGCAACAATACAGAAATCACTTGTAGAGGAAGATAATGACAGACTGCTGAGAAAAAAAGGCTCAGTTTCTAGTGAGGGCAGAGGTTCGGCATTCCCTCTACGTCCAGTTGATTTGGTCATAATGAATCCTCCCTTCAGTGATAGGGAAAAGATGCCTAGGGAAATGAGAGACAAATTAAATTCGAACACCTTACGCGGAATATGCGGTAATCAAGTAAATCTTTGGGGTTATTTCTTGGCACTCGGTGATAAACTGCTTAAATCTAATGGAAAAATTGCAGCCGTAATTCCAATAAATATTGCAAGAGGAAGAGCAACTCGACTGATAAGAGAATTCATTTTACGAAATTATAAAGCCAAGTTTTTTGTAAAGCCTTTGAAAGACCGTGCATTTAGCGAAGGTTCTTCTTTTAAGGATTTGTTATACATTGCAAGGAAAGGAAAACCTGAAAGTATAGACTATACTGGAATTGTAACACTAAAGAAATCTATTAGAGAAATGTCTGAGAAGGAACTAAAGGAACTAACTTATGAACTTAACTCCTGTTATCTGGCACACAGAGACGAAAGCACCAATCAGTTTGAAGTCAAGTTTATAAAAACTCTGAGTTTAAATGAAAATTCTGACAATCTGATGCCTCTCATTGGATTTACTTCATATAGAAACAAAAATGTTTTAGATTCGTTTTTGCAGAAAGTCAGATCAAGGTCAAATGGACTATTGATGAAAATTCCTCGAGATATAATTTCAGAAGGGTTCCATGCATCTCCAGCAGGTCTTTCAGAACTGGTCTTTATAACCCGTTCTACAGACAAAGCAAGAGTAGAGAGAGCATTCCTGGTACTCAAGAATGAATATAAAACTTCAGTAGGTGTAGAATTAGGAAATGGAAGTTTCTCTCTAGAAATTCCTTACTCCGCAATAAAGCCAGCACTAAGAACGTTGACTGCGGTTAAAACATTCAACCCAGAATCAATCGATTATATACTCGTTCGTGAGCCTCAGAACTTCAATAGAATATTAGCGATATCCAAGTGGAAGGGACAATTTAATTGGATAGAACACGAAAAGAATGTTGCTAAGAAAGAGAGTTATGTGGTCGTTGGCCGTAGATTCAGACCAAACTCAGGGAATACTCACCATTTTGCATTTTACTCCAGCAAGAAAATTGTTGCTCCAGATACGTTCAAGAATTTAAATTTCAAAAGTGAAGAAGAAGCATTTACTCAAACCCTACTCCTTAACAGTAGCATAACAATTGCAAATATACTATCATATCGCGAACAAACAACAGGTGGCTTCACTGATATAAGAGAAAGTGAACTGATTTCATTTGACATACTGAACTTTGACAGATTAGATGACAAGCGGAAATTTGTCCTCAAGACTTTATTTGAACGCCTAAAGAAATTTGACTTCCCATCTATTCTTGAACAGTATGTTAAGAACATAGACGAACGAAGACTTCTCGATTCTACTGTACTAGAAATTTTGGGTCTTGATAAAAATGAGGCAAATGAGATAATCGACGACTTATACCCTATAATAGCCGAAGAATTACAAGCTAAGGGATAGTAAATTCCGGCTGGAATTGTCTACAGGTCGTATGAAAAGTTACGTTCAATTCAATGAACCTTATTTCTACTCTTCATATAGAATTTAAGTGCCTTTTCAAATTCTTCGCTTACTTTCTTCGTTGAACCCGTTTCATCTAAAACAAAATGAAGCCACTGATTCCACAGGTCAGGATCTACATTTATTGATGTCTTTCTTTTCTCCACCCTGGTAATATGGTATCAAGGTATTAAATATTTGCATACCGTTTTACCATGATACCGCAATATTAATATTCAAGTAGACAATACGGTATTACGGTAATATGGTATGGCAGCAAAAGGATCTTTGGATAGAAGGTGGAGCCCGTGAAAGAACCACCGGAGCAAGCAAGGAACAATAACTCCCATAAAAGAGATGTGTCGGTACTAATGACCATCAAGGTTACGTACCCACAGGATTGGAAGGCTTACAACCTAGCCCAGACCCAAGAATTTAGGATATTCAATGAACTGCTAAGCGATTTGGTTTCAGACGTAAATGAGCCTTTGCAAAGTATGGGGCGACCGAGAACGTTATTGAGGGATGAGCTCTTTTGTACGATTCAAAAGGTGTATTCTCAACTGTCGGTCAGAAGATCTGCCTCTTTCTTA
The DNA here is from genome assembly GCA_021792255.1 of Thermoplasmata archaeon. Classification (GTDB taxonomy): domain Archaea; phylum Thermoplasmatota; class Thermoplasmata; order Thermoplasmatales. Next base: position 149,645 of record JAJYUZ010000004.1, on the reverse strand, counting down.
ATCTCTGCGCTGGAGAAGGGTCAAATCGTATACAAACCCCACTTTAATATTTCTTCCAGAGTCCTAAATAGACCTGAAATTACAGAAATCCTACAAGACTTGCTTTCTAAAACATCTCTGCCTTTGAGGTCGGTTGAAACTGGATTTGCCACAGATAGCTCTGGTTTCAGAACTAGTAGGTTTACTGAGTATGCCTTACAGAAATATGGGCTCAAGAAAGAATACAATTGGATAAAGGCCCATATTACGATAGGCGTAAAAACTAATATAATAACAGCGATCGAAATCGGAAACGCGAACAGTGCAGATATAAAACAATTTATGCCGCTGATCGAGAGAACTAGAGGACTTGGATTCAGTATAGAGGAAGCTTACGCGGACAAGGCATATCTCTCACGAAAGAATCTGTCGTTTATAGATAATATTGGAGGCACTCCATATATACCTTTTAAGAGCAATTCGACTGGCAAACCCAAGGGTAGCAAAATATATCGAAAGATGTATGCAATGTTCATATACAACAGGGAAGAATTTGAAAGGCATTACCACGCAAGATCCAACGTCGAGACAACTTTCTTTTCTATGAAGCAGAAGCTGGGAGATTCACTAAAATCGAAGAACCCAATTGCTCAAAAAAATGAGCTGCTATGCAAAGCGATCGCATACAACATTCTAGTCTTGATTCAGGAGATGTACGAGCTGGGAATTGAGCCAAATTTCTCCTCATAATCTAACGATAGGGTATGTCGACTATCTCTTTTCATTTTTAGAGTACACTTTAATTGGTAAAGTTATTTTTATACTGGCACTCAGTAGTCCAATATGATGCCTCATCAGGTCAAAGGATTAATAGATGAACTTTCGAATGACCCGAAATATATCGGTGAGTGCCCAACTTGTGGAGAGCAGTTCAAACTGAAAAATGCTGGATTATTTTATTCTGATTTCTTCTCTTCTCAGGGAAAAACAGAAAAAGAGAAGTTCGAAGTAGAACTTGAAATATTACAAGAGGACATTAAGAAGAAAAAAGAATCAATCACCAAAGGAGCTCCACAAAAATCGATAGAAGTCAAGGTTGGTAAGATAGTTGAAAAAGTAGGTCCTATACTCCCAGGTTTCCCATATCACATTAATGATTGCAGATTCCTCGGAGAACCAATAGATTACTTGATCTTCGATGGACTTACGGTAAAGAATCTAGTTGATAATATTGTATTTTCAGATGTCAAGACTGGTAGTGCTAGACTCAAGACTAACCAAAGACAGATTAGAGATGCAGTTAGACTAAAAAAAGTGGAGTTGGAGTTGTACAAGTTATGAACGATATGTCGGTATCAACACTAATAAGGGAACAGCGCCATATTTTCGGAGTTTGTCCTCACTGCACGACCCTTTTCCGCTTAGTTGACATCCAGATATCATACAACTCAGAGTATGTGCCCGATTGGTTGGACAGAATTGAGAAAAAGCAAGAAGAACTACAGGGGAAAATGGACGATCTTGAGTCTCGAGAAAGAGAGATGAGAGATAAGGCAATAAACAAAGCGACCCAAAGGGAGCTTCCAAAGAGACTTAAGAAAATTATTCCATCACTAATCGATAGCGGATTTAACCCCCAAGATGTAAAGACATTATTTCATCCTGTAGATTTTGTGGTATTTGATGGAATGAATGCCAGGGGAGTCGATAGAATTGTCTTCTTGGATCATTCAGATGTGGATGGTAATAGAAGGACGCAACAGCAGATGATTAAAGGGGTAATTCAGACACAAAATTATCATTGGGCTACAATAAGAATTTCTGGCGGTGGAGAGGTTACCCTAGAGTAACAACCTTTGTGTTATTGAGTAAAAGAGGCTCTTGAAGAGATACAGAAGATACAATGTTTGCCATAGGTAATATATGGGATACGGTTAAAAGATAGCGAAGTAATAACAAGGATCCTTAAGCGAAGATAACCAAATCATTACCATACGCCGAAGATGCCCATCTGAGAATTTCACTTCTGCACGTAAAGTCCATTCTGCACAAGAAGTGCTTCCTGCACACAAAGTATTTAAAGCGTACGTAAAGTCGGCCAATTCCTTGACTTTATGTGCAAAGCCCGGTCTGCAGTAAAGTATTAATAGTTGTCAGACAATTATCATACAGATGTCATATGAGTGAGAAATTCGAGACTATATCGGAAGAGAATTTCTTCCAAAAAATGAGAAGAGTTGCTGACGAAGAGGAGGAGGTCAAGAGAATAGCAAGACAAATTCTCGAAGGGACAAATTATTGATCTTATTTCCTTCTGTATTTTCTTGTTCTCTAATTCTTAGTAAAAGCATTAATATTTTAGTAAATTCACGAATTCAGGGGCCGTAGCTTAGATTGGTTAGAGCACCCGGCTGATAACCGGGAGGTCGTCGGTCCAAATCCGATCGGCCCCACTACGTCAAAATCCGGATCTGACTCCAGAGAAAAGAAGTGAAAAAAAATTAGAAGAATCTGAGAAGTTTATTTTATTTGGAACTCCGCTTCGAAATTTCTCTTTTCCGTCTCCCTTAGCAACTTCTTACCCAGCACTTCTTCTCCGAAATATATTGTCACTATTCCCGCAGCGAACGTTGCAGCTGCTATAATGAATGCATAGTAAAAGGCCAGATGTGACGGGAGTACCGCGGTTATAGGATGACCGGCGACACTTCCGATAGTATAAGTTGCGGTAAAAGTTGATAAGAGTGATCCTGCGGTCGGTGCTCCGATTGCACTTCCGACGTTTCTGAAGGTTCCGTTCATCCCAGTTGCTAGTCCCATGTCTCTCGGATCGACGGTGAGTATAAGGTAGTTGATGACAGATGCATTGAGCATAGACAGTCCAGATCCAGTCACAAATTCGTAAACCATGACCATAGTATATGAAGGAATCATGGCTTGAAGTAAGAATCCAATTCCTGCTATAACGCTCCCTAAAATTGCAAATGGTTTAACCCCGACCCTTGAAATGAGCTGTCCAGTTATGGGTGCGAATACTATCATTCCGAGAGCAAAAGGAATCATCGAAATTCCCGTAGCAAGAATACTCTTCCCCAATCCATCCGGAATAGGCAGTTCGAATCTGAATGTCAGTGCCTGCATAGCTAGGAACATACCCATACCGGAAATTGCAATTGCGAGATTCGTTACCATAACATTCCTTTGCGCAAGAAGCCTGAAGTTCAGTACTGCTTCCCCTCCATTCTTCGTATATCTGAGTTCGTACATTATCAGCGGGACTATCAGGATAGCTGCTATCGCGAACAGCGAAACGACGCTTGTGGAAGTCCATCCCCACACAGGTCCCTGAGAGAGAGCGAAGACAAAAGATCCTAGTACAGCCCCGAGAAGACTCGCTCCGACATAATCGATCCTTACTTGCGGTCTCTTGTACTTGGATTCCTTGATCATTATCAACGCGAGTATTGTCGCAAACACAACAAACGGCACAGCGCTGTGATAAGTCCATCTCCATCCAAAGTCATTTGAGACCAGTGAACCGAGAGGAAGACTCACTGCAAACCCGACACCAAACATAGCGCTTATCAGGGCCTGTGCCTTAGGAATGAGCTCTTTTGGGAACTCTTCCCTTATCAGGCTCATACCAAGAGGTAGGATAGTGAGTCCTATCCCCTGAATCGCTCTGGATACCACCATGAATGTGAAGTTTGGTGAAAAACCGGTGACAGACACAAATATCGCATACACGATCAGAGAAATTGAAAGCATCTTCTTCTTGCCGTATATATCACCCAACTTACCTATGATTGGCGTCAGGATAACGCCTCCCACCAGGTAGCTCGACAGAACGAGACTGACCTGAGACACACTCACGCTGAACCCCGAGGCAATGCTTCTAAGTGAGGGAGTGAGCATTCCCTCCACGTACATCACTATGATAACAATGAATGCAAGAAGCATCATCACTCTGTTGGTGTAATGCCTGTCGTATCCTGCATTTCCATTTCCATTTTGATTCATTTCAAACACCTTTTAGTTCCTTAATTGAATAGATCTAAGTCCTTCCCTAATCATTGCTATGGAAGAATTCAAGCGCTTCACTTCTTCAATCTTCAATTCCTTCATTGCACCGTAAAATACGTCTTCCAACTGCTTGTTGATGGCATCAAGCCTCTCCTTCCCCCTATCTGTGAGGTGAACATAATAACTCCTTCTGTCTCCACCTTCTTTTTTCCTCTCAACATATCCATTTTTCTCGAGATTGTCAACTATCTTTGTGACTGTAGGTTTGGAGACCCCAAGGCTTACAGAGCAATCTGTTAACTTCAGCGGACCCTTCTTGCTCACAAAGTGCATCAAGAAAAGACCGGGCCGAGTCATCCCCTCGTCTCTCAGCAGCTTGTGTCTCCATATCATAACATCATCGGTCATTCCCTTGAAATTTCCAACAAGTACAGTACGTTCCGATACCTCAGTTATAGTTTGCTTAAGATTTTTCACTCTTCCTAATATATTCGAAGTATATAATCGTTCGTCTTAGCTAATCTTTAGGAAATACGAACTATTTATTAGCTCTTCTCCAAGAGAAGCTCCGGCAGATCGTGTGCGGAGCACGGCTGAGTCGCTTGACATTCTCATCAGCCTTCGATTAAGCTGCGGGAATTAGACTGCTGCGCTGCCTAGTATCAATTAGTCGGTGAGCATAATGGAGAAGATAGATATCTCCTTACAAATTCCTTATCCTCTGAGATTGGTTGCTGATTCAGGTTGAGTGTAGTCAGTTTGTTGGTGAGCCTTGCCTGTATTATGAATTTTTACTGTACCAGAAAGATATAGGTTATCGTTATATACACAGAGCTCAGTTTGGATTACAAATAAAAGAGGTCTGAAATTTTGGAATTGATAGTGATGCGTCATGGACAGGTGGGAATGAGAAACACAATCAACTATGATTATGAGCGGTTGCTCTCGGCAGAGGAATACCAGAAGATTCTGCAAAGTTTTCTCTAAACATAGCGCCTGCGGATGTCTGCGATATATGGAATGCGATTGGAGTCGGTGATAGAGCAATCACCATAATCGGTGCTCCCACTATTGCAATTTTCTTCGACATAGGCAATAGAAACTGTGCTTTATTTAAGTTTTTTTGTAAGAGTTTGAAGATTCGCCTAAAGGTTTAAGCGGGCTTGTCGGGATTTGAACCCGAATTAGGAGCTCCGGAGGCTCCTGTGCTATCCAAGCTACACTACAAGCCCTTGACGGTTAAGTAAAAGATATTACTATTAATAATATGAGGAATCCGATATTTATGGATTTAATCAAGCTTAGAAAGTACGTGCTGGATGACTTGGATCTTAAACAGCTAAATTCAGGTATTTATTCTGAAGGTTGGACAAAGAAGCCATCGGGGAAAGTTGTAGAATCTATCAGCCCTATAGATGGTAGACCCATAGCATCCATAATCACTGGTTCAAGAGAAGACTACGAGGAAGCAGTAAAGAAATCGGAGAAGGCATTTAGTCAGTGGACGAAACTCACTCCCCCACAAAGAGGAGATTTAATCAGGCTGATCGGAAATGAACTGAGACTTAAGAAGAAGAGTCTGGGTAGAATTGTTTCTATCGAAACTGGAAAAACGACCGTTGAGGGAGAGGGAGAAATCCAGGAAATGATAGACATCGCCGATTTTGCCGTAGGACTTTCGAGACAACTTCACGGGCTTCAGATGGCCAGCGAAAGAAAGGATCACAGAATGTACGAACAGTATCAACCTCTTGGTGTTATAGGTGTCATCACATCCTTCAACTTTCCATCTTCGGTATGGTCTTGGAACTCTTTCATTGCAGCTATTGTAGGAGATGCTGTTATATGGAAGCCTTCCTCCAAGGCGATGCTTACCGCAATATCCGTCATGAATATAGTCACTAAAGTTGTAAAAGAAAATCGTTATCCAGGAATCTTCTCTCTGATCACGGGGAGCGGGAGAGAAATTGGGACTCTCATGTCCTCTGACACAAGAGTCAAGCTGATATCTTTCACCGGATCCGTAAAGTCGGGAAGGACTGTGTCAGAGACTGTTGCAAGAAGATTTGGCAAGACGATACTAGAGCTAGGGGGAAACAACGGTTCAATCGTAACCTCAAAGGCAAACATCCCTCTTTCCCTGAAGGGAGTCGCTTTTGGAGCACTGGCAACGGCTGGCCAGAGATGCACGACGACAAGGCGCATCATAGTTGAGGACAAAGTTTACGACGAGTTTGTTCATAGATTGAAAGGCATTTATGCGGGTGTCAAAGTTGGTAATCCGCTAGAGAGAGGAGTGCTAGTCGGACCCCTGATAGATGAGGAAGCGGTGAAGAACTTTACCGCCGCAGTTGGAAGAGCCAAGAAAGAAGGGGGGAAGGTCCTGTTCGGAGGAAAAGTGGTAAAGCTTAAGGATCTGAAGGACGGATTTTACGTGGAACCGACTTTAATAGAAATGCCCAAGGTGACCCCAGTCACGTGCGAGGAGACCTTTGCTCCCATTCTGTATGCTTTCAGATACAAGACACTGGAAGATGCTATAGAAATACACAACTCCGTTCCGCAAGGTCTGTCGTCCAGCATTTTCACAACTGACTTGACAGAAGAGGAGAAATTTCTTTCCGCTACGGGAAGTGACTGCGGTCTGGCAAATGTGAACACTGCAACTGCTGGTGCTGAGATAGGAGGGGCCTTCGGTGGAGAGAAAGATACTGGAGGAGGGAGGGAAAGCGGAAGCGATGCGTGGAAAAATTATGCCAGAAGACAGACTGTCACGATAAATTGGGGAACGGACATACCGCTGTCACAAGGAGTAAAATTCGACGTCTAACTCTGTGCGTACGAACCCGAAAAGTTGAGCGCCTCAAGGAATCTAGTCTTATCCTAAAGATACGAGGACCAAATCAGGCGTACTGGAGTCGAGAAACGGTACGTCATTATCAGAGAAGAAGCCGCACTCTTCCGGAGTACGAACTGTGGACAAAGAATCAGTAATAGTGTAACCAATCGTTGTCATTTTAGGGCCAATGTTTTTCAATCCATCTATCTGCTCAAAAGATTGATAATTAGAACTTAGATTCACAAATGTGAAAGGAATCATCCAGACCGATAGTATTGTCCCTGAAACCCTTCATAAACTAAGTGACTTGGAAACAGGCGCTGAGGTTAGCTTTGAGGGCATTGTAAGGAAGACGGAATCGGGAAAAGAACTCGCTCATCTCTTCTACGATTCTGATGAAAAACTTGCTGGATCGGAAATGAACAAAATCCTCGAGGAAGCTAAGGAGAAATTCAAGCTGATAGATGCCGTAGCAGTCCATAGAGTGGGAATAGTCAAACCCGGAGAAATCTCCCTCTATGTTGCTGTGTACTCGTCTCACAGAAGGGAAGGATTTGAAGCTTGCAGCCACATAGTGGAAGAAATTAAGGCGAGACTGCCAATCTGGAAGAAAGATCATTTCATAGATGGTTCTGAATCATGGCATTGAATCTCCTTTTAATTTCAAAAGCTTCACAAAGTTTTTGATATCAGATACGGATTGTGACGACAGTGCTTTACGATACTTTTGGAAGACCCTTAAACAGCCTGAGGATTCAGGTAAACGCATCCTGCAACTTCAAGTGCTTTTTCTGTCACATGGAGGGAACCGATGAGAGTGCTTCTACTCTGACTCCGGAAGAGATAGAAAGGGCCGTTGCGATCGCAGCAAAAAATGGCGTGAATAGGGTGAAATTTACTGGGGGTGAACCTCTCCTCAGAAAAGATCTGGAGGACATAATCGAGAGGACAAGAAAGCACATAGCAGGAGACATTTCCCTGACGACCAACGCTTTCTTCCTCAAGGACAGAGCCAAGGGACTGAAGGAAGCAGGACTGAACAGAATAAACATCTCTATGCACTCAATTGAACGAGATCACTTTGTGGAGATAACCAAGGTCGATGCCTTGGATGCCGTTGAAGAGGGGATTAATGCTGCAGCTGCGGCAGGTCTATCACCGATAAAAGTGAACTTCGTGGTACTCAATGGTGTGAACGTTCACCAGATAGACTCGATGATAGAATTCACTTCGAGAATGGGGGCGATACTACAACTGATAGAATATGAGACGGACAGAAATGGAGAGGTGGCAAACAATTATCAGAAGTACCATTACGATATCAGAACGATCGAAGATAGAATTTTGGACAAGGCTTCCAAGATTGAATACAACTCCCTGCACAACAGAAGAAGAATCCACATCTCTGCTGGAGACGGGAAAGAGGGAGTTGTTGAGTTTGTGCGACCCCAGAGGAATGCCGATTTTTGTAATCACTGCACCAGACTTAGAATAACGTCAAAGGGCGAATTCCAAACGTGTCTTAACAGGCACGATCAATTGTTCACCTTCAGAGGAAAAGATGATGAACAGATTTTCTATGCATTTAAGAATGCAGTCAATTCAAGAGTACCTTACTGGAGGGAAATAGATGAAGATTCTTATCAAGTACTACGCGAAGTATCGTGATTCCACGGGCAAGAAAGAAGAGATTCTGGAGGTAGATGAAATGAATGTCAGGGAGCTACTAGGATTCTTGAGGAACAGATACCCGAAACTGAGCGGAGACAAAACCTCCCTGATAGCTCTGAACAACAGATTTGGAAAAGAAGAAGTGCAGCTTTCTGATGGCGATACCGTTTCGGTCTTCCCTCCGGTCAGCGGAGGATAGTTTTTTATTTGCTTGTTTATAACAAGTCATGGTTCTGGAGAAATATCTCAGCCAGATAGCAGTCAAAGAGATATTTCCTGAAGGACAGAAGAGGATAGAGTCTTCTAGTGTAGTGGTCATCGGAATGGGTGGAACCGGTTCGTCGATCGCAGAAATACTCGTGAGAATGGGTGTCCAAAAGATTACGATCGTGGACAATGATACCATAGAGGCTAGCAATCTCAATCGACAATCTCTGTACATGGAAAGCGATATCGGACTGAAGAAAGTGGACGTAGCAAAGGAGCAGCTAGTCCGGATGAACGAAAGTGTCGCAGTAAATGCCATAGACCAGAAACTCAATTTCTTGAACGCTGAAGAGATCCTCGCTGGTGGAGATATTATAATGGATGGAACCGACAATTACAGTGCCAGGAACGTCATAAACACCACGGCATTTAGGTTAAGAAAATCCTGGATCTTCTCCGCAGTGGAGGGCACCTACGGATACGTCAAGGCGATAATTCCGGGAAGAACGTCCTGCCTCTCCTGCTTCGGTTACCCTGACAAAGGCGAAGCAATTTCCTGTACAGTACAAGGAGTGATACCGAGCGCAGTAAAGGCGATATCATCCATTGCTGCAACGACTGCGATAAAGGTTCTTATCAAAAATGAACAGAACGGAGACCTCATTTACTTTGACTCGTGGAAACCTTCCCTGGAAGTGATGCCGATACCGAAGAATGAAAAGTGCAAGGTCTGTGGTGTGGTAAGTGAAACGCAAATCAGTTGAGAAATTCTTCCTCGCGGTACCAGAACTTATCTGCTACCGTACGGAAGTGCGTGCGGGAGAGAACTCCGATTGAAAGCAGTAATATTTGTAAAGGAGAGTGAAAGGCTCGAGCACAAACATCTCCTCGAAATATGTGGTGAAGCGATGCTTTCAAGAGTCGATAGGATTCTCAAGGAAACCAGACTCTTTGAGGAAGTCATAGTTTTCTCCAAATATGAGCGATTGCAATTAAAGAATTTGAGGGTAGTAAATGATTCAACCGAAGGTACCTTGATTGACTCGATCACGAATGCGCTCGAAAAGTTCAATGTATTTCTGGCCGTCGGAGGAGACCTTCCTCTTATTGATATCGAGGTAGTTCGCACCATTCTAGAGGCATATGGGGGAAAACCAGTGGCAGCCGTCGATGCTGATGGAATAGTCGAGCCTCTGTTTGCTGTGTACAATCACTCTATCCTAGATTCCCTTGTCGAGTTCTCAAAACAAAATAGGAATATATTTCCTTTTATAACCGAAAGTTTCGACCTAGTTCACCTGAACGAAACGCAAAGCAGGAAGCTGTTAAACGTCAACACAAATGAGGACTATGATACCGCGAACAAAATGATCAAGTGCCCCAAGGAAAGTTCCAAGACCTGATTCAGAAAACACCGACAAAATCGGCGAGTCGAGCCTCAAGCCCACCTAGCGAACTTTTTTTTCAAATTCTGAATCGGAAAGCGACCCTCCACTGTAATCGTCTATAATGCAAACGTTAAGAATTTAGTTGACTTAATTATGTTTAGGGAACTAATAGAATTCTACTCCCTGAAGCAAAATGATTTTTAATGTTCTAACAATAATGATGTGACTTAATCGTGGGACCTATGATAAAAGAGTCTAAAATTAATCACGACCAAGGCAATATCTGGAGAACCCCCGTAAATTATGAAAGATTTCCTAAACCCAAGGGGAAAATCCATATATTTCCAGAAAGGTGCAAAGAGTGCAACTACTGCACAAACTATTGCCCGAATGAAGTGCTGGAACGATCTACATCGGTAAACGTCTACGGTTATCATCCAGTTAGAGTAAAGAAAGGCAAAGAGGATTCGTGCGTTGCATGCGGGATGTGCCAGACCATCTGTCCAGACTTTGCGATTTTTGTAACGGAGGTGCGACAGTGACTGACGTGTTACCTCCAGGGAGATATTTCACGGACGGAAATTTTGCATCTACCGAGGGCGCTATTCTTGCAGGTTGCCGATTCTTCGCAGGATATCCGATAACACCCTCAAGCGAAATTCTAGAGAGAATGAGCAAAAGATTGCCAGAAATCGGAGGTCACTTCATTGAAATGGAAGACGAAATCGGAAGTATGGCCGCGATCGTGGGGGCTTCAAATGCCGGTATGAAGAGCATGACCGCAACTTCTGGACCTGGTTTTTCACTCATGCAGGAGAACATAGGGCTAGGCATGATCACTGAAACACCAACTATCGTCCTCGATGAGATGAGGGCGGGACCATCCACCGGGATACCAACTCGTGTGGGGCAAGGAGATGTTATGCAAACACGTTGGGGATCCCATGGCGATCTTGCTCCTATAACTTATTCTCCGAACAGCGTACAGGAATCGTTTGATCTGACTATTACTGCTTTCAACGCTGCGGAGACATATAGACAACCAGTGATAATAGCTTCTGACCAAGTCATAGGTCATCTCTCAGAGACACTCGAGGTCAAGAGCGAGGACGAATACGAAATAGTTCAGAGACAGACAAGAAAGGTAAGAAATGGTTCCGAAGATGTCTACAATTATTCTGATGATTTCGTGCCAATGTTCGTATCTGGAACAGGATTCAGGGGAAATGTGGACAGCCTGACTCACGACGAAAAAGGCTACCCATCGAACGAGGCCTACGTTGAGAAAAAAATGCTCGAGCATCTTCTCAACAAGGTCAGGAAAAATGAAGACAAGATCGTGAAGTACGAAGAATTCTATCTAGACGAATCAGATATTGTCGTCGTCGCATATGGGATAACTTCCAGAGCTGCAAAGTATGCGGTGAAGATTGCGAGAAAAGAAGGGATCAAAGCAGGGATGTTCAGGCCGATCACCCTCTGGCCCTTCCCAGAGAAGAGAATAACTCAGTTGTCTCAAAGGACAAAAACATTCATCGTTCCTGAGATCAACTATGGTCAATATTCCCATTCTGTCAGAGAAGTGGGCCAGATAGAAACGAAGGAGATTCACTTTACACCTGGAGCTGTACCCGATTACAAGGTAATCCTCGATCAGATCAGGAGGTCGGTCTCGTGACTTCACTGGAGTTCCATCCGAAGCATCAGTACGTAAGGGAAGAGAGATTTCCACACGTCTGGTGTCCCGGGTGTGGGCTGGGAATTCTGCTCCAGAGTTACATTGGGGCAGTAGAGAAATCTGGTATTCCGCAGGATAACCACGTGCTCGTATCTGGCATCGGATGCACTGCAAGGATTCCCGGATATGTCAACATGGATACTTACCACACTACTCATGGAAGAGCGATACCGTTCGCGACTGGAATAAAGTTGGCGAATCCAGATCTCAAGGTCACCGTGATAAGTGGGGATGGAGACCTGTTCAACATAGGAGGGAATCACTTCATTCACGCTGCCAGGAGGAACATGGACCTCTTGGTAATCTGCTCAAACAACTTCAACTACGGTATGACCGGAGGACAGCACGGTGCAACGACTCCGCCCACTTCCAAGTCGGCATCTACACCATACGGGAACATCGAGCCAGCGTTCAACTTACCACATCTTGCCTACGCACTGGGAGCATCCTACGTTGCGAGGTGGACGGTAATGCATCCAAGGCAACTGGTCAAATCGATAAAGACTGCGATGGAAGTCAAGGGCTTTGCGTTCATTGAAGTCCTTTCTCCTTGCCCCCCGAATTTTGCAAAGTTTAACGGGTTTGCTGATGGCTTCGAGGAAATGGAATTCTACCGCAGCAATTCGATCGTAAGAAATGAGGCAAAACTGGATGACATATCCATAGATCCGTTTCATGGAAAGCCAGTCGTGCTTGGGGACTTCGTAAACAGGAAGAGGGCTTCGTACGTCACTCTTGAGCGTGAGCTGATAAAGAAATCAATGGAGGGGAGTAGATGAAACTTGGAATCAGAATGTATGGAATGGGTGGCCAGGGTATAATGACCCTTGCAAAACTCGTAGGTGAGGCCGCTGTCGAGGACGGAAAGTTCGTTATTATGACCGAGGAATATAGTCCCTACATAACTGGAGGATGGTCCAAGGCTGAACTCGTCATAAGCGATGAGAGCATAGACTATCCACTTCTCGAAGGTCTGGATTACTTAGTTACGCTCTCACAGGAAGGTCTGGACACCGCACTCGACCAACTGGGACCCCGATCGCATGTAATAACTGAGAAGAGTCTGGTGTCGGTTCCCGATACGCTAAAATCTAGAAGCGTTGAGATTCCAGGTGTCGAAATTTCAAAGTCTCTGAAGAATCCAAAGGGAGCAAACATCGTCTTGATGGGAGTTTTTTCGAGCGTGACAAAGACATTCTCAATGGAATCGGGCAGAAGGGCAATTACCAAGAGATTTCCAAAATACGTAGATGCGAACATTGGCTGTTTTGAACGAGGATATGAGGAGGGCGTCAAATATGGCAGATAAAGTGATGATCATTGGAGGAGGGATAGCAGGAATCCAAGCTTCCCTCGATCTGGCTGAAGCGGGGGCAGAAGTACTGCTGGTCGAAAAAACTGCATCAATAGGAGGCAAGATGGCTGCCCTTGACAAGAATTTTCCTACGTTCGACTGCTCGATATGTATAGAGGCTCCGAAGATGAGCGATGTCACTCATAACCCTAACATCAAGGTGCTCACCCTTGCGGAAGTAACGGAAGTAAAAGGAGAGGAGGGAAATTTCCAGGTCACGATCAACCAGAAACCCAGGTTCGTCACTGATGCTTGTACCAGGTGCGACCTGTGTGTTCAGGCTTGTCCTCAAGTTCTGAAAAATGAATTTGATGCCGGAGTAGGAGCTAGGAAAGCGATCTACACGCCATTCTCTCAGGCGGAACCGGGACCCTACACCATAGACATCGAAAGCTGTCTTAACGATCCTCCAAACTATCTTCCCTGCGGAAGATGCACGGATGCTTGCGGACCCGAAGCGATTGATTTTAATATGACTCCGAACGTCATAAAAGAAAATGTCGCCTCCATAATCGTGGCTACGGGTTTTGATCTGTTCAATGCTTCCCTTCTTGAAGAGTTCGGTTACTCTTCTGATCCGGACATTCTCACGTCTTATGAACTCGAAAGAATGCTCAACGCAGCGGGCCCCACCGAAGGAGAGATAATAAAGCCGTCCAACGGAAAACACCCCGAGAACATCTTGTTCGTTCTGTGCGCGGGTTCTCGCGATAAGAGATTTGTACCGTACTGTTCGAGAACGTGCTGTATGTACTCGATAAAGGAGGCTTCCCAGCTGGTAGATCACGGAATAAAAGACGTTACGGTGCTTTACATGGACATAAGGGCTTACGGCAAGGGTTTCGATGAACTCTACTCTAGGTCTCAGAAGGACATCAGATACATAAGATCTAGACCTGCATCTGTGAAGAGAAAGGGTGACGCCATATCGGTAAGATACACGACGAACGATGGTAAAATCATAGAAGAAACGTACGATATGGTCGTTCTTGCCACGGCCTCAATACCTTCGAAGGGCACTGAAAAACTGGCAAAGACTCTGGACCTAGAACTTTCAGAGGACGGTTTCTTCAAGAACAGACTGGAAGACCCAGTCTCCACAACAAGGAAGGGAATATTTGTCGCCGGTTGCGCATCCGGTCCAAAAGACATTCCAGACAGCGTAACGGAAGCCTCGGCAGCCACTGCTCAGGCCCTGAAGTATGTGAAGAAGAGAGAATGGATTGAAGAGCCAGCACCGCCCCCACTCGACGTTTCAGGGGAACCGAAAATTGGGGTTTTCCTCTGTGACTGTGGTTCCAACATTGCTGGAGTTGTAGATGTCAGAAAGGTGGCAGAAGAAATAAGGGCTTTACCAAACGTTGCCTACGTTGAAGAAAACAAATTTACGTGTGCGGGTAGCTCACAGGATGCGATTGCCGAGAAAATAAAGGAGAAGAATCTGAATAGAGTCGTTGTTGGAGCGTGTTCGCCAAAAACGCACGGTGTAACTTTCCAGAGGGTCTGTTCGAGAGCAGGCCTGAATCCATACCTCTTCGAAATGGCAAATGTCAGAAACATGGACTCGTGGGTCCACAAAAAGGAGAAAGTGCCAGCCACTGAAAAGGCAGTCGATATAGTGAACATGGCTGTCTCAAAGGCTAGGTTGCTGACTCCGATGGACGACATCGAGTTTCCGGTCATCAGGACGGGGTTGGTCATAGGTGGTGGCCCTGCCGGTATTGCGGCTGCATCTTCTCTATCGAACATGGGAGTCGAGGTCCACCTCGTGGAGAGGGAGGACAAACTCGGCGGTCTCCTGAATTCTATAGACGTAATATCTCCTGAGCTGGAAAAAGCGGACAAAACTCTTCAAAAGTTGCAGGACGGACTGCGAAGATCTGGAGCAATAATACACACTTCAACCACTGTGAAGGAAATAAGTGGATTTGTCGGCAATTTTTCGGCCGCGCTTTCTGATGGGACCAAGGTCGAAGCGGGAGCGGTCATAATCGCTACCGGAGCCGATCCCTACGAACCGACCGAATTCAAGTATGGAACCGATCCTGAGGTCATCACATCGCTCGACCTGGAAAAGAATTATTCAAAGGTTGAGGGAGATAAGTATTCTATTATTTCCTGTGTCGGCTCAAGAAAGGGAGACAAAGGATGTTCGAGATTCTGCTGTTCGACCATGCTCCAACAGGCAATAGATCTGAAAGAGAAAGGGAAGACGGTGAGAGTTTTCTACAAAGACATCAGGGCCTACGAAAGGAATGCGGAGGAATTGTACAGAAAGGCTGGAGAAAAGGGAGTCCAATTTTTCAGGTACGAGCCTTCCAAGTCTCCAGAAGAAGCCATAGAATTTGACGGCACTTCGCTGATATTCGTTGATGATCTTTCGTCCACAAAGATGAAGGCACCTGTGGATCATCTCGTCCTAAACATCGGACTAAAACCAAAGGATGAGGAAATATTCACTCAACTCAAGCTCTCACGGGATAGCGAGGGTTTTCTGCTAGAAGTGCACCCCAAGCTTGGACCCGTTGAGGCCGCAGTGCAGGGAGTTTTCCTTGCTGGAACCGTTCAGGGGCCAAAGGGCGTAAAGGAGTCGATCTCTCAAGGGTACGCAACGGCTGCAAAGGCGGCAAAGCTTCTCTTCAGAGGGAAGATAGACAAAGAGCCTATAATACCGCAGATAGAGCAATCAAAGTGTGTGAAGTGCCTCAGGTGCGCTGAGGTTTGTCCATATGGAGCTATCAAAGGAGAACGAGGAAAGTGGATAAATCTCGTTCCCGCAGCATGTATGGGATGCGGTAACTGTGTTGCAGAGTGCAATATAGAGGGCGCTATTTCCATGCCCAATTTCACGGACAAGCAGATCATGACACAGATAGACGCTGCCACTGCAGAAAAACCAGAAGAGAAACTCGTTGTTTTCGCTTGCAACTGGTGTTCCTACGCTGGCGCAGATCAGGCGGGTATTTCCAAGATCCAATATCCTCCGAGTGCCAGAGTCATCAGGACGATGTGCTCAAGCAGGATATCTCAAAAACTGGTCATGTATGCATTCAGCAAGAATCCCGGGGCCGTCCTAGTCACCGGATGCCACATAAACGACTGTCACTATATCGATGCGAATGAGTATACGGAAAAGAGGGTCGACAGATGGAAACGCTTCCTTGAGGCGAAGAAGGTCAATCCGGACAGGCTTCAACTCTGGTGGGTCAGCGCTGCTGAGGGCAATAGGTTTGCCTCCAAAATAAGGGAGATGGATGCTCTAATCAAATCTCTCTCAAAGGATGAGATTACGAGCACGGAATCCAAGTTGAAGGGGGTGGTAAGACGTTAGTGGTAGATGACTCAAGGTGGGAGAAGGTAACCAATCTCACAGGTTTTGATGGAAACGAATGCTTCCAGTGCGGAGCTTGTACCGCAACTTGCCCACTCGGTTACATGGGTGAAGAGACGATAGACACGAGGAATCTCATGAGGAGGGCCCAGATAGGTCTTGACCTCTCCGAAGGGATATGGAACTGCTCCACCTGCAAGCTATGTGAAAATAGCTGTCCAAGACAGGTGAACATCGTGAACGTGATCAGGGGGCTCAGACAACTGGAATTTGAGGACAGGAAGGCTCCCGATAAGATAGTTGCCATGCTCTGGGACATTTACGAGAATGGGAACCCCTGGGGAGGAAAGAAGTCCGACAGATCAAAGTGGTCAGAGGGTCTACAAATCAAGGACGCAGATAATGGAAGCGATGTCCTCCTTTATGTGGGCTGCGATGCTGCCTACAACAAGAATCTCCACGGCTCGCTTAGATCGCTCGCCGATCTACTGAAGAAGGCAGGTGTGGATTTCGGCACTCTTGGAAACAAGGAGAGGTGCTGTGGCGAACCTGTCAGAAACGCTGGAGAAGCTTATTACCTGGACGACCTTGTTAGAGACAACATAGCAACGTTCGAAAAGACGGGGGCAAAGACCATAGTCGCCTTCTCTCCTCACTGTGAGCACATGTTTGAAAAGTACTACAGAGAGAGGGGGTTGAAGATAGAAGTGAAGCACTATTCGGAGTACCTCAATGACTTGGTCAAGAAAGGGAAGCTAAGCTTCAAGGAGGGAAAAACCGGAAAGATAACGATCCACGATCCTTGCTACCTGAGCCGCTACGATGGAGGGGGAGACGACCTGAGAGAGATTCTCCACTCGATTCCAGGCATCGAAGTCAAGGAAATGGAATCGTCGGGAAAGAATAGTCTTTGTTGCGGAGGTGGCGGTAACAGAATGTTCATCGACTTTGAAGGCAAGAGACTTTCAGATTTCAGAATGGAGCAGGCAAGAAGCACAGGCGCCGAGACCGTCCTGACTGCCTGCCCGGTCTGCAACATGAACCTCACCGACAGCGGAAAGACGAATGGAATCGACCTCAAAGTGAAAGAAGTATCTGAATTCCTGGAGGAGAATGTGAAATGACAAGCAATGATATCTGGGTGTTCATCGAGAGAGATGGAGACGAGATAGAAGAGGTCTCTCTCGAAATACTGGGGAAGGCTTCGGAGATAACCAGAGCCTTCGGGTATTCTTTGACTGGCGTACTCCTAGGGACCCCAAACGAAGAGGTCGCAAGCGAGACGATAAGGTACGGAGCTGACAAGGTTCTCTTGATAAAGCACGAAGACCTTAACACCTATTCGAACGATCTGTACGTAAAGTCTCTATTTGACTCGATCAATAAAGAGATGCCAAGCGCCTTCCTGATAGGTGCTACTCCATATGGAAGAGATCTGGCGGGAAGACTGGCAGCAAAGTTGCGCACGGGCCTGACTGCGAATGCAATTACGATGGAAATGAACGAGAAAGGCGAGGTGATTTTTGGAGTCCCCGCTTACGGAGGAAAAATAGTCGCAGAAATTGTCTGTGAGAAAGCGCGTCCACAAATGTCCACCGTCAGACCTGGTACTTTCAACAAGGTCTACGATCCCAAGAGAAAAGGGAAGGTCAACACTATAGTCCCCGATCTGACCAAGACTCAAAACAGAGTCAAGATTCTGGAAAGAAACGTGTCTAAGATAAAGGACCTCTCAAAATCGGAACGGACGATCGTCGGAGGTAACGGCACTGGAGGGGATATTACCCTGGTGAAGAGGCTGGCCGAACTTACCAACTGTGACATTGGAGTCACCAGACCGCTCGCTGACAGGGGCCTCGTTCCCAGAGACCTGCAGGTAGGATCCACCGGTTATTCACTGAAGTCCAAGATCGCCCTCATCCTCGGGGTCAGTGGCTCTGAACATTTCACGTCTGGCATAAAGGATTGTGGAACCGTGATCTCGATTGATCTCGATGAGAAATCAGAGATTTTCAATCATTCTGATTACTGCATCGTAGGAGATGTCTCGGAAATCGTTCCACTGGTGATTCAAAAACTGGAGGGGGAAAGATGAAGAACATTATAGTTTGCACAAAGATAGTTCCAAAATCCGAAAACATAATCTTCGACCCGACGACAAAGAGACTGGACAGGAGCAAGGCGGAGAATCAGATCAACGAAACCGACAAGAACGCAATAGAGACTGCCCTCAGGTTGAGAGAAGAGAATGGGGGGAAAGTCATTCTCCTTTCAATGGGACCCCCATTCTTCGAAAGCTATCTCAAACTGGGAATGGCCATGGGAGCTGACGATGCCATACTCCTTTCTGATCGGAATTTTGGTGGCGCAGACACATTCCCCACTGCACTCGTCCTGTCGACTGCAATAAGGAAGATAGGAGACTACGACCTTATACTGGCCGGGGAAGAATCTTCCGACGCCGGGCTGGGACAGCTTCCTGGACAGATCGCAGAATTACTCGATCTTCCACAAATCCTATTCGCCTCGTCAGTCAATGTCGAAGAAGACAAAGTCAGGGCCAAGAGGACAATAAAGGGAGGACACGAGACTGTCGAGGCCAGGATGCCTGCGGTCATAAGCGTCGAAATGCACGCAAATCAACCGAGATTCCCAGACTTCAAGAGAAAGAAAACGGTCGATACAGAGCATCACCTTACGGTCTGGGGTTCGAACGACTTAGAACTTGCTGAAGCGACCACCGGATTGAAGGGCTCTTTCACATTCGTGAGAGGTTTAGTGGACATTAATCCCCCCCAGAGGAAGAGGATATACATCAGAGGAGATTCAAAAGAGGTATCATCTAAGCTTGTCGAATTAATGAGGGAAAAATAACAGATAAGAATAGTCTTTATCTGAATCAGGAAGAGATTCCGGAATTCGATGCTTAGATCCGTTTAAGAACTGAAATCGCACCGCTAGGGCAAGCCACGACACACGCATTACAGTAGACACACTCGTCCTGGCTCGTGGGATCTGCTTTATCTGTCCTGAATTTTTTCCACAATTTAGTGCCCTCTTTTATTTTAATGTCGTTTCCCTTCCCGGATTTTCCTTCGTTCAGATACCACTCGAATCCGTGTAGGGGACAAGCGTCCATGCACGCTCCGTCCGCTATGCAACTGTCCCAGTCGACTGCAACGTTCGTTCCGTGAATTCCCAGTCTGGTAGGATACGGTTTCCCCAGTTGATCTATCCTCAATATCCCTTCCGCCCTCACTTCGTGATTCTTGTGCATCCCAGTCACCGGATATTTATCAGGGAGGTTGAAGAAGTTCTCGTCTATGGGCCTCGAGCGGAAATCGAGCTTCATCATTCTTTAACATAATGTATGGTTATTAATATGTTATCAAGTTTTAACTTTGGTTAATTTTTTTGGTTACAATCTGTACTGCTGAAGCCAGTCATGATGCCAAAGCCTATCTTCCAATCAAAGAATATTTTAATTACTATATTGAGCGAGCACTTTTTTGATCTTCTTCAAGAGCGTGATTGAGTCTGTTCCAAGATTCGTGTCGAAACGCTGGAGATCAAGCAGAGCTTTTATAAATCAGCGTGATGTGGTACGAGTGGCGGCCTTAACAGTTTGCCCTTACTGTGGAACCGGATGCCAAATAATTGTCAATGACCTGAGAAATGGAGAAAGGGTCATCGGTTATTCCAAATCTCTGGTGAATGAAGGAAAACTCTGCATCAAAGGAAGTTCTGGGTTGTCGTACAATTTTTCAAGGGAGAGACTGAAGTACCCATTTGTTAAGAGAGGAGAGGGATTCGTTCGGGCATCGTGGGACAGTGCGATAGAAGAGACATCCCGCAGGTTGACGGATATTGTAAATAAATACGGTCCCGACTCCGTCGCATTCCTATCTTCTGCAAAGTCCACCAACGAAGAAAATTTTCTAATGCAGAAAATTGCCAGGATGACCGGAACCAACAACGTAGACCACTGTGCTAGGAGTTGTCACAGCCCGACCGCCCTGGGATTGATTACGACGCTAGGGGCAGGTGCGGCTACTGGATCGATCAAGAGTCTGGAAGATTCGAGAACGTTTTTCGTCATAGGATCGAACACGACGGAACAGCATCCAATAATTGGGACAAAGATAATGAACGAACTGAAGAGAGGAAAGAACCTTATTGTAGCTGATCCGAGAACAACTCAGCTGGCAGAGATAGCCACCATACACCTTCGATTTAAGCCTGGGACGGATACGGCTCTTCTCAATTCATTGATGTTTGTAATTCTAAAGGAACATCTGGAGGACGAGGAATTCATCAAAGGAAGAACGCAGGGATTCGAAGAATTAGAAAGGGAGATCGAAAAATATTCCCCCGAAATCACCGAGAGCATTACTGGAGTGAAACCGGACGCAATAAGAGAAGCAGCGGTGATGATTGCCAAAGAAAAACCCACTTCCATTCTATACGCAATGGGGATAACTCAGCACATTCACGGTACTGAGAATGTAATGTCAGTCTCCAACCTCTCCCTCATTACAGGAAATGTTGGAGTGAGAGGATCTGGAATATTTCCTCTAAGAGGACAGAACAACGTACAGGGCTCATCGGATATGGGTGCGCTGTCTGAGTGGTACCCTGGCTACGTACCGGTAGATTCTCCAAAGGTCAGTGATCTTGAGAATGTATGGAAAAAAGATTTGCCAAGGAAAAAGGGACTGACTCTCTCCGAAATGTTCGATGCAGCCTCGGATGGAAAGATAAGAGCGATGTACGTAATGGGGGAGAATCCCCTAGTCACGGAAGCTGCAGTAAGTGATGTGGAGAAGGGAATTGATAACCTAGAATTGTTAGTTGTACAGGACATTTTCATGACACTTACTGCAGGCGTCGCAGACATCGTCCTTCCCGCGGCAACATCTCTAGAAAAGGAAGGAACATTTACAAACACTGAGAGAAGGATTCAGAAAGTGAA
The DNA here is from genome assembly GCA_021792255.1 of Thermoplasmata archaeon. Taxonomy (GTDB): domain Archaea; phylum Thermoplasmatota; class Thermoplasmata; order Thermoplasmatales. The sequence continues at coordinate 128,143 of JAJYUZ010000004.1, read as the reverse complement.
CAAGGTATACGACTGTCCTGGAGAAGCGATGCCAGATTGGTGGATACTCAATGAAATTGGGAAGAGAGTTGCCGGCACAAAAGATTATTCTTCTCCTAAAGAGATTTTTGAGGAAATTTGCAGAGTAGTTCCAAGCTATTCAGGCGCTACCTATGAGAATATCTATCCGAATGGGAAACAATGGCCAATCGACTCGGCCAATCCAGAAGGAACAGAGGTTCTGCACGGAAGTACATTTCCTATAGGTAGGGCAAAATTGGTACCAATTGCCTACGGACCGCCGGCTGAAATGGTCGACGCAAAATACAATTTCATAATGACCACCGGTAGAAACTACTACCACTGGCACTCCGGAACAATGACTAGGAAAACTGATATCTTACAGAGGGAGTCTCCTTCATCTTACGCAGAAATAAACGTAGATGATGCAAAAAAACTCGGAATACGAAATTCTCAGAACATAACAATCGAGTCGAGACATGGTTCCATAGAAACCAAAGCTATTCTGACGGACAAGATTCCGTCTGGAATAATTTTCGTTCCCTTTCATTTCGACGAGTCGAGAGTGAATCGACTGGTTGGAAAGAGTCTCGACCCGCTTTCAAAAATGCCAGAGTACAAGGTCGTTGCAGTGAGGTTGGTCGTTTGAACTATCTCTTGACTGGCGAGGAGATGAGAAATGTATTCCTTAAAATTTCAAAGGACTTCGAAACCTATGGAACGGTAGAAAAAGAAGGAGAAATCGTATTTGATCGCGTTGAAGACTTCAACCAGATATCGGAAAGAAGATCGAGATATGCACCAAAAGAATTCCTCTTCACCAGAAACGAGAATGTTCTCTTGCTTCAAGAACAGGAAAAAAAAGCGATCTTCGGAATCAAGAGCTGTGACCTCAAAGGGTTTTACCTTATGGATAAACAGGTTCTGGGCAAAGACCCATTTTACACGGAGAAAAGGAAGAAGACTTTCTTTGTCAATTTTGTCTGCAACGAACCGTGTGACGGGGGTTTCTGTTCTTCGTTTGGGGGGCCCGTTCTCGAAGATTACGACCTGCAAATACTGAAACTGGGAGAACGGTACCACGTAATGGTCTCGGAACGTTACAAGAAGTATTTCGATTCCTTCAAAAAAGAGGATGATTCCGTTTTTGCAGAGTTTAGAGAGCGTTTCAATTCGGAAATGAGCCTGCTACCAGTTGACGGAATAGAGAACAGAATGAAGTGGGAAACTCCGCTTTGGAAGAAATTTGCTTCTAGATGCATTTCTTGCGGGGCGTGCAATTTTTCCTGTCCAACTTGCTACTGTTTTGACCTGTACGATGACCACGATGAACGAAGGAGGGAGTGGGATTCGTGTATCCTCTCGGGATTCACCTCGTCATCGGCTGGAAATGTCAGAAAAGAACTGAATGAAAGACTCAGGCAGAGATTCTATCACAAATTTGTCTACTTTAAGAAATCCCAAGACGCCTACCTGTGTACCGGATGCAACAGATGTGTCGAGGACTGTCCCGTTGACATAGACATTAAGGAGGTGATTACTGACGACTATTCTGAAGAATGAGTATCTACCCTCCTATATGCGGATAGTTAGAAGGACCGATGAAGCACCGGGAGTTCATACCATAGAGATAAATTCGAGGGGTGATGGCAGGTCTGGCCAATTCTTCATGGTTTCTGTACCGGGTGTAGGGGAGGCACCGATCTCTGTCGCATCTGGGTTTGGCAGAAACACGTTGTTCACCATAAGGAATGTGGGATCCGTAACCTCACACATGAACAAAATTGATACAATGGGAGTGAGGGGGCCATATGGAACAAAATGGCCCTGGAAGGAATATGAAGAAATCTTGGCTGTAACGGGAGGTATTGGAATACCGCCGGTCAGGAGCCTGATTGAAGAGATTAACGACTCTGGAAAAGGCAGAAAACTGGAGGTACTTTACGGTGCAAAAACACCAGAAGACATCATCTACAAAACTGAAATCGAGCGCTGGATGAAGAAGGTTAACGTTCATTTGACTGTCGACAGTGGAGACGAGAACTGGACCGGAAGAGTTGGACTAGTGACCTCAATAATGAAAGATGCCGAGGTCAGCAAGAGCGCCGGGGTATTCATAGTGGGTCCCCCTCTCATGATGAAGAACGTGGTGAAAGAGGCTCTGAACCTTGGCTACAGGGAAGAGAACATATTTCTGTCATTAGAGAGGCGAATGGAATGCGGAATTGGAGTCTGCGGTCATTGCAATGTCGGAGAATTCTACTCGTGCGAAGATGGACCCATCTTCAATTACCACAAGGTGAAACACCAGAAGGAACTGTTCCTGTGAGAACAGAACCAGAAAGATATCTTCGGAGTAGCGTTCAGACAACTTTGTTTGGCTATCTCACTCCATCATCCTTCGATCCCAAGATTCTCCAGAACTTGATCCGTAGGTCTTCCGTCTCTTCCTATGCCGATCTCTTCTAGGTACTCCTTGACCAAAGTGTCATAGTCTATTGTGATACCGCCTGTTGGTCCATCTTCCAGTGGGGGATTTCCGATCATCCTTCCCTGCGGACTGATTCCCCTTACGTTTACCCCTGCCTTATAGTTGAAAAGGTGTCTTGCAACCTGTATTCTCTTTCCCACCTGCATCAATTCGTCAGGGGTCATGTCCCAACCCATTATCGCCTTAAAGAGTCTGACGTAGGGGTAAGCGTTGGGCCATACTGCCGTAGAAAACTGACACATTCCTGTTGCATTCATGACCTGCATTCCGTACACGGACAGAGACTGTATTCTCCCTTTTCCTTCAATAGTGTATCTATCTATCTTCGTCCCCGAATCTGGGTATTCAAATGGCAGGGTCAGAGATCCACCTTCGTCAAACCCAATCCCGCCTGCAGTATGTCTTCCGGGAGTAGGATCGGCCAAATAGGTGGTCGCAAGACTTGGCATTAGCTTTGGATCGTGCATCGGGAGATCCTGTCCGTGAACGTGCATAGCAAACTTCTCGCTCCCTTTCCCGATTTTCTTAGAAGCCATTTCGGCACCCATTCCTAGAACGGCCCAGATTCCTTCTCCTGTTGCTAACCGTTTGACCATCTCTATCATAGCATCTGGATCACCGAAACCAATGCGGAATCCAGTGTCTTTCTCTGTCAGGATCCCCTTTTCAGAGCATTCGTTAGTGAAGGCGATGACCGCTCCAGCTGAGATTATATCCAACCCCGCCCTATTACACAGCTCAAACGCCATAGACATCGCATCCAAGTCAGAGTTGAGGTTAAGACCACCAAACGATCCCGTTCCTTCATACTCCAACCTGTGCCCTTCAAGGGGACCGTACTTGGTGTTTCTTTTGACGTGGCCGCCGCACGCTAGGGTGCACTGAGCGCAACCGTACGACCTAATTTTATCCTTCGCGATCTCTTCGCCGCTGATTTTCTTTGCGTTGTCTTCTCCGAAGTCTGTCAGCCCAACTCCGGCCCAGTTCTTGATCGGAGTGTCTCCATTCAGATGGCCCGGCTCCGTTATCGAAGTAGTACCGAAGAGTTGCCAAGGTCTTGCTAATTCAATATTTTTGTTGAACAGGATCTGAATTTCCTTGTTCGTCTGTGTCAACATTTCTCTGTCGTAGGGATATGCCTTCCTAGATCCCCTGACAAGAACACCCTTCACCCTCTTCGAACCCATTACCGCGCCCAATCCTGATCTCCCTGCTGCCCTCCCGTAATCATTCATGATTGACGATATCAGCAGCTTTTTCTCCGCAGGAACACCAATCACAAGAGCCTGCCCCTTTGGCTCAATTTTCCTGAGATAATCCTCAGTCTCGTATGCGTCTTTGCCCCAGATTTCCTGGGCACTTTCTAGCGAATATTTTCCGTCTACTATCTTCAGATAGACGGGATCACTTGATATCCCCCTAAAGAAGACCGCATCAAATCCAGCGTTCTTAAGCTCGGGTCCAAATTTTCCTCCACAGTTTGAATCGCCCCATGTACCTGTTGCCGGTGACTTGGCTACGATTTCCAGTCGTCCACCTAAGGGAACGCCGTGACTATTAAAGATCCCCGTCATTACTCCTAGAATATTATCCGGGCCCAGCGGATCTTCCTTCCCTGACATCTCTCTGTTCAGAATATAAACTCCCAATCCATAACCCGTAAGGTACTTTCTGTATACGTCCTCGGCAATCTCTTCCTCTTTGAATGTCCGGTCACTAAGATTGACCCAGAGGACCTTTCCATTAACTCCATACATGATGAGTTCATTATACAGAATTAGGAATATTAGCATTTTCTATTCTGTATTCAAAATCAAACGAATTATGCTTATAGGTCAGAAATAGTTTATTATCCATTATACATTTAAGAAAAGATGGTCGATTTAAACCTAGGGCCGTATGTACAGGACCAGATGAAACAGGCAGAAACGGTTCAAAAGCAACTCGAAACTCTCCTTGCTCAGCAGTATCAATATGAAGTCAAGTCCAGAGAAGACAAGAAAACTCTTGATTATCTCAACAAATCAAACTCAGACGATGAGATTTACAGGGGAGTAGGATCCATCTTAGTAAGGGTCAAGGACGTGGACTCCTTTAAGAAGGAAATAGAAGAGGATGTGGAGATCGCTGAGATGCGATTGAAGACCATAAAGGAACAAGTTAATCAACTGAACTCAAAGTTAAAGACCATAACCGAAGAAATAAACAAGCTCTACCAGAAAGGAAACGCAAAGAATTAGGGGGATTTATCCATCATCATTGCATCCCCGAGGCTGTAAAAGTAGTACCGTTCTTCTATCGCTTCTCTGTACGCCTCTTTGATTCTCTCTTCTCCACCGAATGCATAGACTAGGGAAAGGAGCGAACTTCTCGGAATGTGAAAATTTGTGACGAGATGTGTCACGGGTGAGTTGAATTTCCATCCCGGATATATGAAAATTCTAGTGAGTCCTTTGTAGGGATTCATTCTGCCCGGATAAGAAGACGTTTCCAAGGCCCTCATTACCGTAGTTCCTACAGCGAGGACATTCCCTCTTGCGCTTTCAATGTCCGCCACGACGTCTCTGGAGACTTCGATATTCTCTTCATCTACTATGTGGTTTCTGATGTTTTCGTCTTTGATCTCTTTATAGGTTCCATATCCCACCTCGAGAAGAACATAATTAACTTTTACCCCTTTTTTTGTCAACGAATCCAGCATCTCTTTGCTGAAGTGAAGACTGGCTGTAGGGGCTGCGATGGAGCCCGTTTGGATACCTATTTCATTCTGGTAATACTGATAGTCTTTTCTCTCTTTGATATAGGGCGGAAGGGGGAGGTGGCCTATTTTCTCGATAAAATTCCAGTCAACTTCTCCTTCAATAGTTCTAAATCCTTCTGCATCAGAACCAACCTTGACTACCTTGTTTCCAATTTCAAAAGTGTCTCCGTCTTTGATCCTTCCCTTAATCAGAGCTGAAAATCCGTTCTGTTGCTTCTTCAGGAAATTGATCTCGAGTTTTCCACCCGTGATTTTTCTTCCAAAAACGAGTGACTTCCTTACCCTGGTCTTGTTCAGAACAATGACATCACCTTTTTTCAAAATCTTCGGTATTTCTTGGAAATTGGAGTGATGGATTTTCTTATTGTCAATAATCATCAGTCTGCAGCTTGTCCTATCTTCTGGGGGCACCTGCCTTATAAGATCCTTTGGTAGATCGAAGGTGTAGTTTGTCAGAGAATAGTCGTTCAATCTCATCATGATCGCAAGGTTGATAAAAGACTATCACCACTTGTGAGACGGATTAAATTTCAACAGATGAGTATGTGGTTAAGGCTGCATCACCATTCGACCAAAACATGGCCTTCCCTCTCATGGACTCACTTGGTGAACATGAACACGTTATGATTGATGCAACTTACGATTCCTCTGACATAAATGATTATGAATTCAAGAGCACAAAATCCTTCCTTGTCATAGACCCAAAAAGAGAAGAAGAATAGTCGAGGAAAGGCTCTCAAATGAAAGGAATGACGGAATAGAAATAAGAAAGAATGAATCTTAGAGACATTCACGAGAATGGAAATTGAGAGAACATTCGCAACCCTAAAGGACATATTGGATTGTGGATATATCTGAGTTGTCGTGAAGAGGAATTAGGATGTGTCAACAGGATCAAAATGGTGATATATCACTTCAAAATCTCATCGAACCATATGTTCAGTAGACTCGGGTTAAAGAGGATAAAGTCACAGTGTGACGTTAGATGAGACATCTTATTAATAGAAGCAAAAGTAATAACCGTCAAGAAAATTAACCTCGGGGCTCGTGGTCTAGTGGTTATGACATCGCTCTCACACAGCGAAGGCCGCCGGTTCAAATCCGGCCGAGCCCATTGGATATCGGATTAATGTACCGACATTAAATTTCGCTGATTTCTTCTAAAACTTCTCGTCCACAGGACAGATCTTTTAAAAAAGCAATCGGATTTTCCGTAGTGACTACCGCTAAGTCTATTATGTATTTTGTGAAGCGGACAGCTGTTGGCAAGTAACAAAATCAAAATCACACCATTTGACCTATAGACCTTGGTAGGAATGTCCTCAAGTAATCTTCGAAAATCAGCCGAACGTTATGTTCCTTACGGAATACGGATGAGATGTTTCTGACATCTCTAGGTGATTTATTGAATCAATTCAGCAAAAAGAGAATAAATGAGTAAAATGAAAAAGTAATAAAAAAAATCATTAGAAATTAATTCCGGTACACAAGTCACTTCTTATCCTTGTTCTTGCTGAATCGCGTGCCGAGGACCACTCCGATTATTGCTACAACGACTATCACTGAAATTACCAGGTAAATAGTGGTAGATGAGCCATAGTTGGTCGATGGAGTAAGCTTGTGCCCGGCCTGCTCTAGGAATACCCATGGAACCGGGCTAACGAACTGGTCATTTACAAGTTCCTTCGATGTGCTGTTGAAAGTCCAGGTATTCGCGAATGCATAGGTTCCGTTTGCATAATTGTAAGCACTTCCGTTGTTTATTAGCCCTCCTCCCAAGAAGGTATAGCTGGTCCAGTTTGAAGGAGAGTTAATCTCTGTCATTACCGGTACAGCGTCTCCACTTGAGTTGACGAACATTATATGCCCCGTCACCAGATGGTTTACCTCAAATACGAAAAAGAATTGGACCGTGAAATTGGATGATGGAGAAGGGAAACTGGAGTTCTCGTTAAACGTCGCAAGTGTGAAGTTGTAAACTGATTCCATCGTGTTGTTAATCTTTGCGTAGGTGCCTGGAGCTATCAGTACGGTGAGGTTGTAGGATCCGGGAGAGGTTACGCTAACCGAGTAAGAATTGCTTGATTTGGCATCGACCTGGATGGTCTTTTCAGAGTGCAATATGACTTCCTTTGTGACCGCTGGTGCAGCCACTTTGACCGTAAGATTGGTTTGACCCGCTGGGTCAGAACCAGTGGCATTAAGCGAGAGGGTGTATGATCCAGCTGCTACGGATGAAGCAACTGAAACAGTCATCGTGCCATTGAAATTCGGAACTCCAGAAGGGACGCTGAAGGTGGCCGATATGCCGCTGTGTGATTCGTACGAAATGCTCGTCTGCCCTGCAGTTCCTGATGATAAACTCACGACATAGTCAGTGGTTGCGCTCGTTCCTGCAGTCACGTCCAGACTCGAGGAAGATAGCTCTATGGTCGAGGTTCCTTTTGCTACTGCGGGAGCAGCCACGTTGACCGTAAGGTTAGTGTTACTAGACGGATCGTCTCCGGTTGCATACAATGATAGCGTGTATGAGCCGGTCGCTACTGATGATGAAACCTTGACAGTCATTACTCCGCTGTATGTTGGATCTCCCGTCGCTACGCTGAACGAAGCGGATATTCCCGAAGAGGATTTATATGCAATGTTTGTCCCCCACGTAGTTCCCGAGGTCAGCTTGACCGTGTAGTTTGTTGAGATGCTGCTTCCTGCAGTGATGTTAAGCACCAGAGAAGGCACCTCTATCGTTGAAGTCCCTGATGCTCCGTAGGCCGATTGCGCTGACATGAAGACAGATACAGTCAGTGCTACAATCACCGAAAATGTCAATATCGACAACAGTCTTCTATTCATTTTAAGTGCACTTAAATTTGACTATATATTTATTTTGTGATTATTTTGCTCTACCTGGTAGTACCGAAAGGTGTGAAAAACTGGTTTAGCACACCTAGAATAGTAAAGTGGATTCGGCGATTAGACTCCTTTCACCATGTTTTTCCAAACTGGCCGATAGTTTTCGTGGCTTACATTTGTTATCTTCTATGAGCAAAGATGTAGATAGCCACTCCGAATACGATGAATAGAGGAACCAACCAGAGATCGGACAGATTCGTCGCAGCTTCACCAAACCAGAACGCAGAAAATGCCAAGAGAAGGGCCGAGACCACTACCTTCATATTGACCTGCTTTATCTTCCTGACCTGTGACTTCAAGACTACGGTTCCTACGACTACTATCAGCAATCCGAGTACCAAGCCATAAAGGGTCGAGTCGAAGTTCATAGGTATGAGGGCAACGAGTACAATCGCAGCTTCAAATGACTCCACAAGACCCACGGAGAAGGCTGTGTAGAAAATTCCCTTCTCAATACTCTCTTCTTTTTGTGATACGGAACTTCTTGATCTCACTACTGCTCTCCTTGCGCTTCTTGCGAGTCGCAACCCAAAGTATAGGAGCAATACTGCAGCCACAAGTCTTACGTACAGGATTGGCAGCCTTGCAATCTGCTGACCGACTGCAAAAGTAATAATCAGCACAATAAGGACTCCAAGAGCAACGTAAAGGAATGCTTTATTCCCTCCCTCTGCGGAAATGGCCAATCCGACTGCAGAGGCTTCGGATATTTCAAGGAGGGTTATTCCCATCGCGGCTAGAAATATTCCTGGGTCCAAGTAGAACATTAAACCCAATCGACAGGCCCTATTTATTTTTTTATTGCAGTACGTAATATGGGATCGAAAATGGTACGAAAACAGGCGGCGATAGGTTATATCGAACTTGTCGTGACTTCGATCATATGGGGGATAACTTATGTTCTCATGAAGTACTCTCTTTCGTTCCTCGATCCTCAACAGATCGCGTTCTCGAGATTTTTGATAGCGGCAGTGATGTTCGTTCCCGTGTTGTTTCTTACTCGAGAGAGATACAATGTGGGAGAAATGGTGAAGATAGTAATTCTAGCCTTGACTGGAGTGCTTCTCTATCAGCTGTTGTTTATTTTGGGAGAGAATGGATTATCGGCGGGTGATGCCAGCTTCATAGTCTCTTTTGAACCGATATTCATAGTCGTTCTGGGTATATCCCTCAAGAAGGACAATCTGTCCTGGATGGTCGTAACGGGCCTTCTCGTATCTACAATAGGAATGGTGATCCTCCTTAGACCGACAAGTCTCGTACGGTCAGAGCTGTTCTCTGCAGTTCTGGTCCTCTTGAGTGCTTTGTCCTGGGCGATTTTCACCGTCGTTGGAAAGGACCTGTTAGTGAAGCACAATCCACTCAATGTTACGGGCTACGTTTCGATCGTGGGATTGGTCATGCTTCTTCCGTTCGTAAATTCAGGAATCTTTGCACTCTTTTTTATCAGAAATGTCTACCTAATCGTCTCGCTTCTATTCATAGGGATACTGGCAACATTTGTCGGTTACTATCTGTGGTTTGATGGTCTCAAGAAGGTAAGACCCATCACCGCGGGAACGACCCTGTACATTACTCCATTCGTGACCGTCATTTTTGCATCGGTGTTGATCTCTGAACCAATCAGTTTGACCACCATAATAGGTGGTAGTGTCATTTTGGCCGGACTGGCAGTGACTGGCATAAAAAAGTGAACTTTAAAACAGAATTCCGTCTGGCTTTCAATCGTTCTTCAGGGATCTCTGCATGAATGTCGATAACTCACGGAGTCTTCAGACCGTTCCCTGTCAGTACCAAAACGTTCTCTCCATCGTAACGACCTTTCTCGTAGGCTGCCCATACCGTGGCGGAACTGTATTCAACGTAAAGACCCTTCATCGCCAGTGCTGACCGGGCTGATATTATCTCATCCTCAGTGACCGTGATACACTTCCCGTATTTCTTCAGCTCTGTCACCATCAACTGCAAGAGTGCCGGTTCTCTTGAGACGAGAGCATCTGCTACCGAGGTCTTACCATTGCCTTTATCATACACGAAATTGTCTGTTGCGGCACAGACAGGACATACCGCCTCCGTTTGCACAGCAACGATCTCTGGTACTCCTGAGGCTTCACCCGATTCGACAAGGTGTTCGAATCCCGACACGAGACCGAGCAATAGTGTTCCTGCAGAAACCGGGACAAAGACTCTTGTTGGAATTTTGTGGCTGAGTTGCCTGAAAATTTCATAACTCAGTTGTCTCATACCATCTCTGAATTCTGGATTCAACACATGACTTGCGTAGTAACCAGAATGATTGGACGCGGCTTCTGCCACATCCTTCCTGGAGCCCGTCACAAGATGAATGTCTGCTCCGTATGCCCTTATTTGGTTGACCTTTCCGGGCTTGGTGTCTTTTGGGGCAAATATGTTCACTTTGAAGCCCGCAGCACCTCCATAAGCACTAATCGAAGCGCCCGCATTCCCAGATGAATCTTCGTTGATCTCGGAACCTCTTGGGAGGTTGGAGCTCAGGCTCGAAATCAATGTCTTGCTTCCTCTGTCTTTGTAAGAGAAAGTCGGTTGAAAATAATCAAGCTTGAATTTTACTCGACCAATTTCTGCAAGTGGCGTTTCCGTTTCTCCCAGATCGATTACTCTGTCAAGGTAGGGAAAATTGACAAGGTAGCTACCATCACGATACCTGAAGTCAATTCTGGGTACCAAGATCCCTCCACAATCACAATTAGGACTGTTCGTAAAGCTGACTCTTTCCTTTCCACAACTAGAACAGAGTGATTTCAGCATGAGTAAGGCATTAGTCGGCTTATAATTATAATACTATCTTTACGGTGTGTATCTCTGGACGGTATAATTTATCTCAACTGCTTCTCGATCATCATCTTCTATTTCTGAACTCCTTGTCGTAAATCGATTCAAGATCCTTGCTCTTTGATGCGATTCCATTTGGGACAAAAGGATAGAACTTTCCACCCATGATCTTTCCACTGCTAGGGCTGTCCCTCAGATATTTCATTCCAAAAACTCTAGTACAGACGGCTAAGCCTGCGAGGGTGTAAGCGTTTGCCCCTATCCTGTCGAAATATACTCCACTCTTCGCAAGCTCTTCGACGGCCCTGATAAATGAATCGTACAAGAGGCGTACTACTCCGTTACCTCTGTGTTTCTCTTTGAGTGCCAGTGTGGTCAGATAGATGTCAAATCGGCCTTTTTCGTGGATCGGTGGTATCATCTCCTTCGTGATGTCACCTTCAAGAATTATTCCACTCATTAGCCTATCGAAATATTCTGGAAATAGAGGCACATAACTCCAGTATCCCTCTATTTCTTTGGGCTTCGAGTATATGATCCCCCAGGTCTGTGAATAGCTGAACCGTATATCTTTCCAGGTTTCTATGGTTCCTTCGTCTTCTGACCTGAGTCCTTCTATAGTCTCATAATCTATTGCAATAAGGTTATCAGCGAGATTTTCTGCATTCCAACCCCACTCCTTGACCTCCGATAGGCCTCCCACCTTTAGGTCAGATATCGATCCGTCTCTAGAGGGATCTCCTTTTCCGCGAGAGAGACCGTTGATCCCTTTCTGCACTTTTTTCATTCAACACCAAATAAGCGACTACGATTTATGCTTCTCCGATAAGGATCAAGACTATTCAAATTCAATTCCGCCAAAATTGCTATATTTTCGAGTTGCCTATTCAAAATCATGAAAATTGGCCAGACAAAGGATTTCCCCGATACGTTCTACGTCCTAGTCGAGATCTCTATGGGAAGCGATTGCAAGTACGAGTATAGCAGTGAACTAGAGACCATAATTCTTGACAGGGTACTATTTACTCCGATGAAATATCCCACCAACTACGGCTTGATACTTCAGACGTGGGCAAAGGACAATGATCCATTGGACGTTCTTTTGATTTCATCTGCAGCAATCCAGCCAGGGATAGTAGTCAAGTGCAGAGCAGTGGGACTTGCCGAAATGGAAGACGAGCACGGAATTGACGATAAGATCATAGCTGTTCCGGTAAACGAGGTAGATCCAAACTCTGAATCAATAAAGGATATCCGGGACATCCCAGAGTATGAAAAGAATGTTCTGAGACACTTCTTTGAACACTATAAAGAACTAGAAAGCGGAAAATTCATGAAGTTCATAGGTTTCAATGGAAGGAAGGAGGCTCTGAAGATTGTATCCGAATCCTATACTTCGTATAGAAAGAAATTTAGAAAAAATAAATAGAACCAGGTTTACGAGATTTGAACCACATCCATTCTACACGTGGAGAACAAACAGGTCAATTCCCATGACTTCAATCCTTCTTGAGACCCCCTATTCTGAGAAAATCAAAGAGGAGTTATTCTTCGGGAACAGGTCCTGTCCAATGGTCTCATATCCATTTTTTTTAAAATAACTCAGTTAGCTCGAAATCCCATTCATAAACAAAAATTCGTTCGCTGTCTGGTTTTAACCGTCAGAATACTTCAGAGGAGTTTCTGTTTTAAAAAGGAGGAACTTACGTAGAAGAAGACGGGAAGTTCATAATATTTCGTTTTCTTCTACACTCGTTCTATTCGTCAGAAAGGTTACAATGATGATTTAATTTTATCGATATCAATAGGCTCTCCTGCTATCCTAAAGAAGAGGTTAATGAGTGTCGTTGTGAGACTTAAAATGAGATACATTAGCAGGGCGAGTAATGACTTATTTACCACATTAACTCTTCAAAATCCAAAAGGCGGTAAAATTTTCAATCTTGATAAGTGTACCTTTGGGCCACGCAAAAAGGATCGGCTCGAGTTCAGAAAGCGGGATCTTCATGATAGTGCACGAACTACCCCCTTGACTACAATGTTTTTTCTGGTTTGAAATGAGTCTTTTAGAGATTGTCATGAATCAGCGGAAATCAATTTACGATGAAGTGAAGAAGCACGTTTGCTCCCCAAGCATCCTTGACCAGAACAGTGTATACTCCCGGACCGAATTCGTTAAAGACATAAGTCTGGCTAGACTGGTTTCCCGTATAAGGAGGTAGGGGTGTCCAATATCCACCGAAAGAGGTGGAGTATGAAATGGAGGAGAATCCATTGAATCTATAGAACGCGTTCAGTGGAGAGGCACGAATCATCGGGCAGTTAAAAAGCACTATCACGCTAGGATTTGACACGTTGAGCGGTGTTGCAGACATTAAAGTTGACTGGGTGAGGTTGCCTTGGTATACGAGGAACCCCAAGGGAGTGTAGGAACAAGGACCACCCATAAGGTTGATTCCTCTAACCCAGAAGTTCTCTTTAAGAAGGTAGGTTGTGAACCAGAGGTTTGTCATCGTCACGCTGAGTGAAACATTTGACCCCGATTCAAAAGAGTGTGGATCGAGACCGGCAGAAAGTCGGATTTGATAGTTATCGAAGTAGGGGATTTCAGGAATTCCAACCAGATATACAAGGGCAATTAAGATTACTATAGCAACTATCGCCTTTGTCATTCTTTTCATTTCTCTTTCCCTCTCAATTTGCTAAAGAGCTAAATATCTATATACAAATTTCCCAGAAGCCGATCGGTTGTTCTTAATCAAACGCTATGTCCAGAAGAACAAGCTAATTTCAGTCTTGCTCAGAAATGGTCATCCATTACACTGCGCGATATTGGAGAAATTCTTATTAGGAATCCTCAACAAAGACCCTTCTGCCCTTTTCGTTCAAATAAATTCCATTAAATTCCTTCATGAAATGAGATGGACCTATCATATTCTTATTGAGAAGTCAAAAATGGTTTTATATGTCAGCCTTGGCGTGAATATTTCAGAAACATCCAACTCGTGCTCTTCCATAATATGCCAAGACTGCCCTCACCAATTAGCTTTCTTGTGGTTTTCTAATTGTGTTATAGAAAGAAAATGTGAACCATTTGATAAAATGTGCATTAAGTCAGCTGGCAAGAAAGAGCAGTGTGAATACTCTCTATTATAAGATTGCCATTGCGATTGTACCGTCCTTACCTCTGCCCGTGAGCCCGAAAAAGGTCTTTCTGTCAAACCTTCAGGTGTACGATAATCTATCACCAGAAACGTTTATTAGAGATTTTCAATTGAAAGAGTGATGAAAAGCAACCCGTCTACCCACGTAAATTTGAATCCCATCCTCAAGGACAGGGGTTCATTTTATTCACTGAATTCCATTTTGAAAAGGAGGTATCGCTTTGGGTGACTGGAAGAGGGAGTTGAAGAAGGAAGAGAAAAGAAGGGAAATCAAGTACACCAAGAGAGTGAGAAAAGAGGCTATCGAGAAATCTCTCCAGCATGAAATGAATCGGAAGAACAAACCCAAAAAAGAAGGCCCACTGAAATCAATAGAGTCTGAACTGAAACACGTCGAAGAGACAGTAAAGAATAGGTTGTTAACACGTAATGGCAAAAAGAAGAATGGGTCTGGGTAAGGAACAGATGAAATGATAAATCGAAGATTTAACATCTACGCCACGACTATTCACCGAAATGAAATCGTGCTCGCACATTCTTCAGAGTTTTAGGTGGTCACTGACTCCGTCCTCTTGACAAAGCCGACACATAGTTGAGTTTGAGGCTATGAAGGTAGAAAGAAAGGCATTCTCCGGTTGGATAATGTGCCTGGGACTATAACTGTGCAAGCGAGCGAGGAGAAATCGAGGAGGAGCATAGTACCGGTAGTTGATGGTAAGGAACAGGCAACCATAATGGTAGCAAAATGGAATGCACTATCAACAATCCCAAGGGCTCCCGGGTATGCAATAGATCCAATAACTGCACCCGGTATTTTAGAGAAAACCCATAAGAAGAGGATTGCCTTGCACTACCTAGAAAAGATGATGACTATAAGCTCAAGTCTGCCTGCAAAGGACGCATTCCCTCCTGACTTAACAGAGACTTCAAGGCTGCTCGCAGAAACTCTATGAACCTAACAGTCTGGGTCAATCAAATAAAAGGAGTGATATGAAAGATGCCAAAGGAAGTTTCTTCCATCTTGATCAAGTACGGTTATAGGACCCTAATCATATTGGGCATACTTTTGATTTTTTCGACATTCCTGCTTATAGAGTATCTGGCATCGGGGGAAAGCAACGTCTTCCTATTACCACTCTCAATCGTTTTCTATGTGCTGACTTTAATCCTTCTTGTAGGATTCAGATTGACCAGGGTCGAAAGGATTCACAAGAAATATTTCCACGCAGAAACGCTTGTTGGACAGAAGGGGAGAATTACAAAGGGAGTCCCTTCAGGAAATCCCGGGAGCGTCACGGTGATGAACGAGGACTGGAGTTTCGTGTGCGATTCTGATACCTCAGATAACGAGGCCATAACTGTCACAGAGGTTATGGACGACGGAGTCACCCTTAGAGTTGCGAAGGGTAGTTGATACTTGCCTGTAAGCTGTTAGATCTTCCTGACGTATCCTTCCAGTTCCCTGAAAGGAACGTTCTAAAGCGATCTCACTCTTGAGAGAAAGACCAAGAATTCCTGAGGGCACTCGAATGGGTGTCTTACCTTCTCCACTTTCTCCATTTCCAGACCGTCATTCCAGGAGCCCGGGAAAAATGTGTCGAATATGATGTGTATCCTCCTGACAAGGGGGTGTTGTACACAGACAAATCTCTTTTATAGCCATCTTTCTTAAAATCGACAGGGGAGCTCATCATAGCAGATCAAACTCCTCTCTTAAAATTCCATCTAAACTTTCTTACAAGGTCTTCTTCTGGAACTCCTCTCTTTTCTGTCTCAGTGAATTCGTCTGACCTCAGGGCGTTTGACCAGATCGCAATACCTGCGATGGAGTGGTTGAAGGAGAACGCAGATGTCGTTATTATAGACGAGGTGGGCAGAATGGAGTAGGAGAGTAAGTCTTTCATCGAAGCAGTCAAGGAGGTACTCGAACTGGACAAGATGATGATTCTGTCACTCCACAAGAAGGGAAGGAACGCCATCCTCCAGCAGGTGAAGACGAGGGACGACTTCATGAGCCTGGAGGTTACCCGAGTCAACAGGGCGGTCTTATCTTATAGGATTGCTGAGTTCCTCAGGGAAGAAGTCTAAGCATCCTTAAGGCAGACGTGGATCGGTATTCCTTCAGGGTATCATGGAAGGCTCCTGAACTGGTTGTCACCGGAATGACGAGATGGGCGAAGTTAGGATCTCGTCTCCAGATCTGCCGGAGGTGGCAATGGTCATTGCTTCTTGAACCTTGGCAATATATCTTTCCTCTTCTCGCGCAGACGGCAAGCGTAATAACCTATGCTCCATGGGAGATCGTGGAACCGGCAAGCAGATTCGTGATTGTGAACGGAAAGAGAGTCCATTACGTAGAGAGCAGGATTGCGGGATCAAGGGACGCTCTGCTGCTTCTGCACGGAAAGTCATTCAAAGCTGAAACTTGGTCGTCTATAGGTGCACCAGGTAGGATAAATGAGATGGGTCTCGATTACGTCGCAGTAGACTATCCCGGCTGGGGTGAGAGCGATGAGAACGGTGAATTCTATCCTCCAACCAGGAAGTATTCCAACGCAGCCACATTCATAGAAGAGTTCTCAAGGAGTACAGGGCTCAAGAAGTTCTCACTCCTGGGTGCATCGTTCTCGGGACCGTTCGCCGTCTCCTACGCATCAAGGCATCCGGAATCCGTGAACAAACTCGTACTCGTCGGACCGGTGTGGAGCGAAGACCTGTCGCAGGAAACGTCCCTTATAAGGAAACCAGTATTGATAATGTACGGAGAAAACGATAACGTCATTCCTTTGGAATCGTTCCTGAGGTACAACAGATCCATAAAGAGATCAACGCTCCGTCCTGTGAGGAAGGCTGGTCATGCACTCTACCTGGACAACAGAGAAGAATTCTTCAATGAACTGGATGGATTCCTTCGTTCATGAAGGGACAGAGCATTCTCTGTGGTCATGTGCATACGTAGACTTAGAAATATACCCTAGTTATTGCCGCACCGTAGACTCGAAAGGGGCAATCCAGTGATATGCTTCAGTGCTTTGCAGGTAGTACATTCAGTCTTGAGAAAATGTTAAGAATCAAATTACATTAAAACAAGGAAAATGGAAGAGATACCATCTAGTTCAAAATGGTCTGAGTCGGTTATGAGAAACAAAATGAGATCTCTCTTCGGAATCGAAAGTGTAGAGGTCTACGAATCGAGGAACGAGGATGGGATCTGGTGTTTCAAGATTGGCATCTTCCCGACCAGGGGACAGGGCTATGAAGAGACAGTGCAATGCTGCGTCAGAGAGAGCGGCGAAGTCCTCTGGAAGCACCCTCATTCGTAACAGCCAGAAAAGAAATAGATGTAGTTTGTTGCAAAAGAATCCTGGACGGAGCCCGATTAACCATATGAATGGAAACACACCTTGAATTCGAAAAGGCAGGCGGTTAAGGTTCTCAACGAGCCAGTCTCAAAATATAGCGACTGAACTTTGAAGAAGTGAAATAGTATTCTACGGAACGTGAAATTGCCTTGTTTTAAAAGGATGTGATAAAAGTAAGGGGATTTTTGAAAGGGCAAAAAGTGATGTTCTATATCTCTCCAATAATGGACGGGCCCGCCGGGATTTGAACCCGGGTCGTCGGCTCCGAAGGCCAAAAGGATGATCCAAACTACCCCACGGGCCCGGAACTGTATCCTGCGGTCGGTATAAAGAATGTGTTTAGTTTGAGGAGTTCTATGTTGACAGCTAACCGCACAGCCATTATTTCGTGTAGATAGGTTAGTTTTTTATCATGGTAGTCATAGGGTGCTTAGCGAGCGTGGTGTAGCCTGGTAACACGTGAGCTTGCCAAGCTCATGCCTCGGGTTCAAATCCCGGCGCTCGCATGAAGTGCATGGTCGGATTCGATTCTTTTTGACCCTGTCATGATTTCATCGACCTCTTTCCGAAACCTGGCGTTGTATACGCCGTTCACCTTTCCTGCCACGCTCGCCTGTGATATGTGGGTATATATAGCAGTCGTCTCCAAGCGGGCATGCCCCAAGTGGATTTGCACCTCTCTTACATCTATTCCAGGAAGGCCCCTATAGCCCCGCAAGAGAGAAGTTGCGCAATAATGCCTGAACGAATGAGGGTGCAGTTGCGGGATACCGAGGGAGTGTCCGGCCTTGTAAACGACGTTTCTCATATATTGATAAGTCATCCTTCCCTTCGGAGTGGTGAACAGGACCTTGGGGTCACTATCGGTCCTGTGGTCCCTGATATACAGTTTCAATAGCGAAATGACATCGTCAGGAAGGCCTATGGTCCTGTCCTTCTCAAGTTTCTCGCTCCTCACGTAGAGGCCGATGTCCCTGATATCCTCGACGTTGAGCTTCTGCATCTCGCCGATCCTCAGACCTCCGTAGATCAGGACGGAGAAGAAGGCCTTGTTCCTGATGCCTATCGACCTCACCTTCATCCTGTCGCAATAGGCAAGGACTCTGTCGATATCGTCGTCGGTAGGGATCCACGGCTCCGGCGACGGTTCCCTCTTGAACTTGGGGAAATCCATAACGATCTTGTTGAACTCGCACCAGGCCTTCAGGTCCTTCATCTCGTTGTTGAGGGATTTTCTTTTCTTGCCCCTCCTCAACTCTTCGTTGATGTATTTGTAGAGGTCTGTCATGGATGGGTCCAGTAAGTCGAAGTGCCTTGACATGAAACGCAGCTTCCGGACCTGTCTCTCTACTGTAGAAAATGCAAATCTTCCAGAGCCAACTGCCCATATCCGGAACTCCTGCATGCTTATGACTCCGCGTCTACGAACCTCTCACACATTCAGGTCTATTAGAAGGTATTAATATACATTCTTGATTAATAAATGATGGACAAAAGAAAGAGTAAAATAGTGAAGATGACCTCGATCTTCGTAGTACTTGAAGCGGTTATCATTTTCTACATTTCTGGTTTGTCCTTCGGAGTATATTTCTTCAGATTCTTTTCCCCAATAACTGTGTTCGAATATTCACCAGGGATAAGTCTTGTGGTAAAAAGATTCTTCTACAGCTATTGGTGGATTATCTACAATCAATTCAAGAACGGTGTGGTAAGCGACCCGCCATTCTGGTCTAACTGGTTCACCGGTGCGGAACATTTCCTTCTTGCTCTTTGGATAACGCTGATAGCAGCATCTGCAATTGTTGCGATAATCTACTCAGTAAGACTCAAAGGCGTCATGAAATAGAATACAAAAATGAACTGAACATATTTCTCTCAAAATTCTCTAGAGGATTCCGAATAACGTATCAGTTTTCGGAATACTAGTTGATGGAAGAGCTGAGAGACCAATATTCCTGTCATAGTGTCCCCAGAATGACCTCTTTTGCCCTATTTTCTCGATATTTTGGGCAGCTGCAGGAGATCTCTCGATCGAGGGCCTTACAGAAGAGATCATACGAAATATCGAAAAGCCTGAATTTTTCTAACTTCAGAACCAAGTCCTAAATTTAGTCACAATTTTTCTGATTGTTGAGATATCTTCAGAAGAGATTCTTGGGATGGAAACGAAATTAGCTCGATGAACTACGTTTGCTCTCTCAACTTGAGCAACACCTCGAACGCCTCCCTGCCTATCAACCAGAGAAAGAAGAAGACGACCACTGAGAGAATCATTACAATTGTTGCGTTGAACTCATTTGAAGGGTATATCTTCAAGTTCTCGAAAATTTCATAAATAGTGAGGTCCACTGACACAAGCTCGAAAATGATTACTGTAAGGAAGTTCCATCTCGAGGGTTTGCTCTTAGTCTGTTGGTCCACATTGATGAGATTTCGATACAGGTATTAATTTCTTCATTGAATCCGCCCATCACTCACACACCCCCAAAAGTTCAACGGAATTTAGGGGTTCGTCGAACGGGAACTCCCCTTTGTTAGCCTGGTAAAGTCTCTTAGCTGCATCCTTGGATATCCCTAATTCCCTTGCGACCCTTGCATAGGGCAATTTTTCCTTCATGCAAGAGCCTCCTGGGATTTACACAAAAAGGCGTATATCCCGGCGCTCGCATCGCAAATTAGGTAACAGCGTTTCTTTTCCACTTATGGTGGAGAAGAATAGGATATACTGCCTCCGTTTACTTCTGTAATGGTTCCTGCGTAAGCTTCAGCGGTAGCATCCCAGATGTAGATTGATCCGTAGTTATAGAAATCTCCCGCATGGATATAGATGCCGGTGTCAATCTGCGATGAACTCGCCTTATTGCTTATTATGATTGTGCCGTAGTTGTTTATGGTTACACCAGCAGGCCCATTCTCATAGATCTCATAGCCTCCGCAGCCTGTAATAGTTACAGTCCCATAATTGTTGAAGACGTTTTGGTTCCAGAGACCAGCATGGCTATTAAGACCAGAGCTTATATCGATTGTGCCGTAGTTATTAAGGAGAGCTTTGTGCCCGTTCACCAGGCCAACGGTAAACCCTGTGTTTGAGATTGTTATCGTTCCGTAGTTCGTGAAGGTTCCAGCATAATTGACGAAACCAAAACTTAGACCATAGGTGGAGGCAAGGGTGTCTGTGTTGTCGATAGTAACTGTACCGTGATTTACAAATCTGCCGTAATTCTCAAAACCGAAAGTGTCGTGTGAATTACTTAAAGACAAAGTACCGTGATTAATGAATACTCCTCCATCTCCGTTCAAAATGGAATTAACAGCATATCCAGTGCTTTCCTGCACGCTTGATTGCACTGTAGTGGAGCCAATGTTATCGAACTTGCCCCCAGAGAGAAGCTGTCCATTGCCGCCGATCGTGAAGCTCCCTAATATTGAAAAGGAGTCACCTTGTGGAATTGTAAGAGATCCCCCGTTGGTCACAACAATGTTTGTGTGAAAATTAACGGTCCTTGGCGAATCGATAGAAAGCACTACTGGACCAGAAATTGTGCAGGTAGACGTGCTCAGGTCGTACACCTGAGCTGGGGAAAAATAATGGGCGCATACATATGCATCTGAGTTCCCCCCATTCGTGCCCCCCTGCGCATAGACCGGCACGGATAATATTACAAAAGAGGTGGTGACAAGCACGACTGCAATCATCATGACTTTGCTGGTATTCATCATTCCCATAGCATTCACTGCGGTTTCCCGCTATCCCTAGGGATTTCGGAATGTAACCAGCACACCTCATCGGGCGGGTACGACGTAAGCCCGTCTCAGATCCTGGGCTCAATTCGGCACCTGATTTCCAAGCACAAAAGCCTACTGATAAATATATACAATCTTTATAAGTAGATTTTCCACGATTCATGGCCGTAAAACATTCAAAGTATTGTTAAAGAAAGACAGGACAAACGAGAGAAGTTCTGTTTCCTCACTAGAACTCCGAATCATTATGTGAGATGAGACCTGATGATCTTACTTCAAAAGAAAGACATCACAGTCTGAAGTGGCTTGTTGGCCCAATAATCATGGCGTATGAATACGACATCTATTTCAACAAGGTGATACCAGATACAATTGCTGCAGTGAGAGACAAGCTTTACCAGCAGAGTTGATTCCGATGTAATAACGGATAGAATTTACTTCTTGTCCTATATCCAAATAAGGAATGCCCTTGCCTCATATCCTAAATCAGAATCAACAGACAGAGTCCAGAAGTTTCCTGGTTGCTTCCTTCACAAACTCTCCGCTCGCATTCCCAAGCACTCAAGAATTTCCTCTCATATTCGGATCACCAGATTGAAATTATGGTGTCCTGTTTCTTCTTGGTTCCATCTGGACCTTTGAAATGACTGGCAAAAGCGTAGTGAACTCTTGCCGGTACCTCTCCTCTGAGATTATCAGGAGAATGCGGATCGTTAGATACCTGCCACTTTATTGCTTCTTCTCTCACGTTAGCCCTCCAGCTCTGTGACCACGCGATGTAAAATCTTTGCTCTGGAGTTAAGCCATCTATGTTTTTTCTGAGAGACGGGTCTCTATTGAGCCTTTTTTCCAGCGCTTCGAATGCTATGCTGACTCCACCGAGATCCGCGATGTTTTCTCCGAGCGTCAACTCGCCGTTGACGTGCAACCCTGGGAGTGCCTCAAGCGATCCGTAGAGGTTCGCTACTGATTTTGCCCTCTCACTGAATTCTTTGATGTCTTCAGGTGACCACCAGTCATTTAGGTTTCCGTTGAGATCGTATTTTCTTCCCTCGTCGTCGAATCCGTGAGTGATCTCGTGTGCTATTACCCCTCCGGTGGCACCATAGTTTACTGCGTCATCCATGTTCGGGTCAAAGAATGGTGGCTGGAGTATCCCGGCCGGGAACACGATCTCGTTCTCTGTCGGTGAAAAATATGCGTTGACTGTTGGAGGCGTCATCTGCCATAGTTCCTTGTCTACCGGTGAATTGATCCGCCTTATTTCCCTTTCAAACTCAAATTCTTCCGATCTCAAAATGTTTCCAAAGAGATCGTCTGGCGAAATCCTGATTGAAGAGTAGTCTATGAACTTGGTAGGGTATCCGATCTTTGAACGGAACTTGCTAAACTTCTCCAGTGCCATTTTTTTGGTTTTATCTGACATCCAATCCGACTTGTCCAGCTTATCTGCAAAAACGTTCTTGAGGTCGTTGATTAACACTTCCATCCTTCTCTTGGATTCCTCTCCGAACTCCTGATCGACGTACAACTTCCCGAGTGCCTCACCGATTTCACCATCGATCAAATTCACAACTCGTTTCCATCTTTTTTCTTGCTTCTTGCGACCGAAGAGTTTTCTTTCAAAGAAGTAAAAGTGCTCGTTTGCCACTTCCTCGTGAAGATAGGGCGATGCGAAATTCAGAATCTTCCAGATGAGATACACCTTCCACGATGAAAGCGGTATTTGGTCAAGCATTTTCTCAAGGTTTTCGAAAAACTCAGGTTGTCTTACCACCACATGCTTCACTGGCGGCAGTTGTACCTCTGATAGGTATCTCTTGATATTAACGTTTGGAAAACTTTGCTCCAGTTCACGTAACTCAAATCTATTATAGTTCTTCTCCGGATCCCTGAGTTCTACAGGAGTCCTGCTAGCTTTCGCCAGTGCCACTTCAGTGTCAAAGACAATGTCTGAGGACTTTTTCGCATCTTCCTCCGAATAGCCATAAAGGACGAAGATGTTAGCTACGTGCCTTTTGAAATCTTTCCTGATATCTTCGAACGGTTCGAGAAAATAGTAATCCCTGTTGGGCAAAGACAGACCACCCTGTTTCAGGTAGTAGGCATATGTGGAGCTGTCCTTTTCGTCAGAATCTGAGGAATAGGAGAACATTGCGGAAATTCCCTTTCCATGTAGTTTGGATATCGTTAGAATTATCTCTCCACTATCCTTTATCTTTTCAATGAGCTCGACGAATTCTCTGATTGGTTCAAACTTCAGTCGTTCGATTGTCAGCGTGTCCATGGCAGAGAGATAAAATGCTCCAACCTGAGCCTTAATTGGATCATCTGGATTATCGTAGAATGCGCAATCTTCAACGATCTTTCCCAGTACATATCTATTTCTTTCAGAGAGTTCCATAAAAGCACTCCACTGAATCTTGTCGTCAGGTATGGGATGCGTATCGATCCACTTTCCATTGCAGAACTTGTAAAAATTAGAGTTGGGATCAACGGATGAGTCCATATACTTGACGGAGAATTTCAGGCTCTCGGGTTTCTCGTCTTCACCAATTCTGTCGATTCTCTTCCTGATCTCCTCAGTGTCCATGGTATCTGAAGCTATGACTGGATTAAATCATTGCCTTCTTTATTACGCCGTTGGTCTCTCCTGTCAGAACTTCAACACCCGTATCATTGAAGCAATTCATCGTGATCTTCAATCTCAAGAATCCGGTATCTTCTTCGACCTTCACGAGCTCCGCATCGCATTTCACCTTATCGCCCACATACACGGGTTTGACGAAATGCACCAACATATCCCTTGCGATGTAGTTCATGTCACCGCCCATTTTCGTGGGGATTGTGGCCGTCAAGAGACCCTGTACCATTATTCTTCCCAATCTATCCGGTTTCATGTGGTGTATCCCCTTGTCTCCGGAAAGCTCTCCGAATAGTTTCACATCCTCTTCGGTAAATGTCCTGCTGTAGGTAGATTTCTGCCCAACTTTAAAATCCATTCTTCTCGCTACCATTAGGAACCGGTATAACATCATTTCTAATTTGTGAAAATTCTAACGTGAAAATATCTCTTCGTGCTTTAAAAAAAAAAGATTCCTTTTCAGTACACATTTCAAGAAGAGCATTCGACTGAAAGCATCACTGGATATATTGGCTGTAGACTGCAGGAAACTCTTCTACCAGGTACAGATTGACATCCAGCACGTTGATGTAAGGAGTACCGAAGAAGAATAGTGTGCGTTGCGTGTACTTTATTAGGGTGGCGTTCAAGAAGGCTTCGGGTATGCCAGTAGCGTTGTGGATTCTCGGCACCTGACTCATAGCATCTGCCATAGTTATGTCTGGATCCACTCCGGAAGCCGAGTCGTTCCGTGGGTGGAAAAATACCGGTTCGCTGAAATTCTGCGAGATCAGTTCCGAACCGATTGACTTTCCATCAAAATAGACTTGAGAACCATTAGATTGCCAGGGCATAGCCACCTGTCCTATTCCTGTCATGACCAGCGGAAATATCATTCCGCAGATAATGAGCGAAATGACAGTCATTCTGACCGCTCCTGAAACGCTCTTCAGTCTCGTCATGCTACCCCCCCAAGAACCGTGATTAGGATTGCAAAGAACTTGATAGCTATGAATGGAAGAATGATGCCTCCAAGGCCATATATCATTACGTTCTTTAGGAATATCTTCATCGTACTGGATGGCTTAAATACGGTTCCCCTTAGGGCGAGCGGGATCAGGGCCGGAATTATTATTGCGTTGTACACGAGCGCTGAAAGCACAGCAACGTGAGGAGAGAGATGCATCAGATTAAGCGCACCAAGTTCCGGGAGCGCACCAAACATGATCGGTACGATCACAAAATATTTCGCGATATCGTTTGCAATGCTGAACGTCGTGACGGTTCCCCTAGTCATCAGGATTTGCTTACCCAACATGACGACGTCTATGATCTTGGATGGATTTGATTCCAGGTCTACCATGTTTGCAGCTTCTTTAGCGGGTTCCGTACCGGATGCCATTGCCAGCCCTACGTCTGCAACCGAGAGTGCTGGGGCATCGTTTGTGCCATCGCCAATCATCGATACGATCTTGCCTGCTTTTTGCTCTTCCTTGACGAGTTCATACTTTGTCTCTGGCCTCGCTTTAGCGATAAAGTCGTCTATCCCCACGTCTTTTGAAATAATACCAGCTGTCTGAGGCTGATCTCCTGTCACCATGACGACTTCAATATCCATATCCCTTAGTGCTCTGATCTTCTCTTTCACACCCGGCTTGACTTCATCCTTCAGTTTTATGAAACCCAGGACATCCCCCGCTTCAGCAACCCCCATTATGGTTGCTCCATCCTCAGAGATTTTTGTCAAGATTGAATCAAAGTCGGGTGGTTTATTCTTGACGTATTCGATGATTGCGTCGGGGGCGCCCTTGACTATTTCAAGATCCGGCTGTTGAAGTCCCGGTTCAAATTTTCTCCGAAGTCTCTTTCTCTGGAGAATTCCCCTTCCTCCCTTTGGCAGCAAGAACTCGCGTGTGTCACTCATCTTTATGCTGCTCCTCCTGGTAGCAGCACTGAATTCTTCAAACTCTGACCTATCGAGAGTGCTGAACGAATGAGGAATGAATCCAAGGTTGTACGAGAGTTCCACTATGCTCTTTCCCTCTGGAGTATCATCATCCCACGACGAAAGAAGGGCGGCTTCGCCGACCTCCCTCTCGGTGTGCTTGCCAGAAGGAATAAATCGAACCGCTTTCCTCATTCCCTTTGTGATCGTTCCCGTCTTGTCCAAAAGAAGAGCATCGGTGTCACCGGAAGCTTCTATGGCTTTTCCGGATTTTGCGATTATCCTCTTGACGGACATTCTGTTTATTCCAGAAATACCAATTGCAGGGAGAAGTGCACCTATCGTGGTCGGAAGTAGACACACGTACAACGCAATGAGGACAGCAAGATCTATCCCGAGATCAAGAGTAATGCCGAGGAAGAGCAGGGCAATTATTATGATCGAAAAGATAGCTGTAAATCCGGCTATAAGGACGGATAACGCAATTTCATTGGGCGTCTTTGGTCTTGAAGACGACTCCACTAGATTTATAAGTTTGCTCACGTACGTCTCATCGGGATTTGAAGAAACCCTTGCCACCAGTGAGTCCGTCGTGACGACAGAGCCACCAAGGAGAGTTGTACCAACCGATTTTCTTACGTTAGCAGACTCACCAGTCAGCAGGGACTCGTCCACCATTGCTATTCCCTCGATGACCTCGGAGTCTATCGGGACCTTTTCTCCGTGGTCAATTAGAACCAAGTCTCCCCTCCGGAGCTGGTCCGAAGGCACCACTTCAAAATTATTCCTGTTCGAGGATTTCAATCGTTTTGCGGTCATTTGCTCCTTCATTTTCCTTAGACTTGATGCAGTATTGCGTATCTGCGCTTCAGCGATCGAATCTGAAAGGGTGCTGAACCAAACGGTTATTATGAGTATCAGTGCAACAATAGCGTAGAATCCATTTTCTGATGCCGAAGAGACCTTAGGGATTAGGGTGGGATCAACGGCCATGATAAAGACTATGAAGAAGGTAAGCTCGGTGACGAACATCACGAGGTTGTCCTTGAGGAGCCATGGATTGAGCCTCTTTATTGAGTCCAAGATAATTGACGGCCAGTTTAGTCTGTTCTCTTCAGTATCCGAAGTATTAGAACCCAAAGATCACACCCCCCACGCTCGTGTTGAATCCCTGAAGGAACTGCAGAACGGGACCTAGGACCAAGAATGGAAAGAAAGTCAGGACCGTCAGGATGAAAATACTGACTACTAATATCACAACGAAGCTAATATTCCCCGTCTTGAGTCCCTGACTAGGACTTCTCTTCCTGACCGCCACGCTGTCAGCTATTGCCAACAAGAAGAGAATCGGTAAATATCTCCCCAACCACATGACTATCCCAGTCGCTACATTGAAAAAAACCGTGTTCCCTGCAGCGCCCAAGAAATCTGACCCGTTGTTCGCTGCCGCAGAAGTGAATTCATAAAATATGGTGGTAAATCCGGTTGAATTTGAAGTGACCCCCACCGCTTTTTCAGCACCAATCGCAAATGCCAACACGGTTGGTATCAATATGATTATTGGGTGAGTGAGGAACGCGGCTATTGCTAGTTTTACGTCTCTTCCTTCGATCTTGATGCCTAGATATTCTGGCGTCCTTCCCGCCATAAGTCCAACCAGGAAGATCGTGACTATCACGTACATGATGAGGTACATCGCCCCTATTCCAATTCCTCCGGGAGCACCCTGTATCAGCATGCCAAAAAATGCAGTAAGAATCACGATCGGGTTGAATGCGCCAAGCGATGCATTTAGTGAACCAGTAGTGAAAGCGGTCGTGGTAACGGTCCAGAAAGCAGAAGTCACTCCTCCGAATCTCACTTCTATTCCCTGTGCGATGTTTGTCGTAGATAGGAACGCGATGACGAGATCTATGCCATAGATTGCATAGGCAGAAAGAAAGAGAGTTCTTCCCTCCCGATTGTCCCCGACCGTCCGTCCGAACAAGAACAGAATAGCGGTGGGAATGAACATCATCAGACCAATCTCAAACAGGTTGCTTAGCTGAGTGGGATTCTGTAGAGGATAGGCAGAGTTGGCTCCAAAGTAACCTCCACCGTTCGTTCCAAGTTGCATTATTGAAACCAAGGATGCTATTGGTCCATTGTAGAGAATTTCGTAGGCACCCCTTTGTAGAGTTGGAACGGAAGAATAACCACCGATCGACTGTGGAACTCCCAGTGCGATGAGGACGATCGCTGCAATGAAGGCTAGAGGCAGCAAAACTCTGGTCAGCGATCTGACGTAATCGTAATAGAAATTGCCGATGGTCTTAGCCTTACCTGCGAAACCTCTTATTACCGCGACCCCCGCTGCAAGTCCCGTCGCAGCCGATGTGAATTGAAGGAACTGGATGGCGGACATCTGGCTAAGGTAAGAAAGAGTCGTCTCGCCATTGTAGTGCTGCAGATTTGTGTTGGAAGAAAATGAAAGAACAGTGTTCAGGGCCAGGGACCACGACATGCCAGGATAGTGCATCGGATTCAGAGGTAGACTTTGCTGAAACATCAGTATGAAGAATGCAATGATTGCTTGTGCCGCGTTCAGATAGAACAAAGCCTTAAAGTACTCCTTCCAGCCCATCTTCCTGGAACTATCCACTCCGCCAAGCCAGTAAATAAGATTCTCGATGGGAAGAAAGAGCCGGTCTAGCCTATTCCTAGCACCCATAAACACGAAGAACAGGTACTTTGATAGGAACCATGCACAGATTATGACTATTCCCCATACAAGTACGACTACGAACAGGTCTTCCAGAGTGAGCATGGTTTCACCTATCGGCTGAACCTCCCTAGTGCTCTCTCTTGTGCAGAGACAGCCATAACAATCTTAACGCATTCCTCCTTTAAAAGTTTACAATATAAGATTACTCAGGGACTTCAAGAGTATGGTTCCTGTGAGACTTAAGTACTATTGATGTGACCGTACTCTTTATACCATTTATCTTCATTATTCTGTTCTTGAGCATATCCCTGAATTCTTCTATGCTAGAAACGTTCACCAGAACTATAATATCAAATTCACCGGTCACTTCGTATATCTGGACTGCGTTTTTTATTTCCTTTAATGATGAAACCACCTCGTCCATGATCTGAGAATCTACGAATAGGTCCACGAATGCTAGTACTCTGTCTGCCAAATTTTCACTACCTGTTAGGCTTCTCTCTGCATAGTGAATCGATATAAAAATATTGGTCAGACCTTACTCAATGGCTCTTTTATAGGTACTTTACCCCTTTCTCAGGAACACAGTGAGATTGTCTCCATCCTGGACTCTGTGTTCCAACCCCACCCTCTGATTTGGAAACCTCACGGATTTGCCAGTTATTGTGGCAAATTTGAACTTTTCAACGAATTCCGTATGAACTGCCTTGCACACGTCCTCGACTGTGCTGCCTTCCCTGACGACCATGGGTTCCTTGTCCGAAGGTGCATTCGATGGGATGAGATGGACCCTTATCATCCTGATCTTTCCTGCCATCTTCTCTTTCAACAGTTCGATGTTCTTTTTCTTGACTACCGAGATGGGAACTGGGTCTAGATCCAGTGATTTCAAAAATTCGTAAGCCCTGGAAAATTCGCCGACGTCTGATTTGTTTATTATGAAAATTGCTGGTAGGTACACCCTGTTTCCGAGCAGACCATCTATGAAGACGTCTGGCGTCATCGACTGCCTCAGAATTATGTCGGCATTGATTATTCCAAATTCCCTGCTTATGGATTCTAATAGTTCGGAGTCGAACTCGGACTTTCCCACCTTTGTTATGTTGAGCCCTCCTCTGTCCTTCTTCAGTATGGACATCTTTGGAGGTTTCTGGTTGATTCTAATCCCTTCTCTCTGCAACTCTTTGAGGATGTAGGATGGATCGTACTTGAATGGGTCCATAACAATTAGGATCAGGTCCACGTTGCGGAGAACGGATATGACCTCTCTCCCTCTTCCCTTCCCCTCGTGCGCCCCCTCTATGACCCCTGGAAGATCGAGAACTCTGAACTTCATGTTCTTGTATTCCATTATCCCGGGAACTATGGACAGAGTAGTAAAATCAAAGGCTCCGACCCTGCTTTCGGCATTCGTAATGGCGTTCAAAATGCTGCTCTTGCCAACTGATGGAGGCCCTAGTAGCCCTATGCTCGGATAAATCCCCTTCTTGATGAAAAAGCCTGTTCCTCCCCCCTTCTTCGACCTTTCTTCCTTAACTTTCTCTAGCCTTGCAATCTTTGCCTTTAGTCGTCCAATGTGATGTTCTGTGGCCTTGTTGTACTGGGTCTTCTTGATCTCTCCTTCCAGTTCTTTGATCTCTTCATCTATGGAGGGCATTCACACTGACCTTCATTAGACTCAACACTTCAATCTCATACTCTATTTTCTTCACGACCTGAAAAGCCAGTCCCTTAAACATTCGCTTCGTTATTGGAGATAATGAGGACTCTATATAAAAAGCACATTTCGAAAAATTCTTGAAATTCTGCAGAAATTCTATCGTGATTTCGTCTCCCCTTATCCCCCCCGTCCAGGATGGGTCATCTGGAGGTTCGCTCGGAAGGTAAGGGGGGTTGAAGAGACAGTAATCAAATTTTCCCTTTATTCCTCCGAACATATCGGTTCTGACTACGTTTGCCGAGATCCTATTTATCGTAGCATTCCGACTCGCGCACTTTACGGCCTTTTCTGAAGTGTCCACGAGTGTGACATTCGCCCCCGCTTCCGCATAACTCAAACCGACAATTCCCGTCCCACACCCTATTTCTATGATCTTTCCCCTGACTTCCTCTATCTCCATGAGGAGATAAGAGTCGTCCTCTGGTTCGTAGACCCCTTGGCACCTCTCTATCTTCATAAATTGAGTGCTTCTTCGATGTTAGAAATCTCGATTGTGGTGCTGTCCTCTCCTATCAACGCACCCTTGCTGTTGGACACTACGGAAGCTCCGACATAGAGGCTCCCGAAGTTTGCCGTCCCCACCCGTCCTTTGACTCCGAATATCTTGCCGAGTTCTTCTATTTCCTCATCTGTCATGTTCGGGGGAATTACGAGTCCCGAAGATGTTATAAGGCCACTCGAACCGACCGTCCTCACTTCCTTAAATTTCCCTTTGAATATCTCCACGCCCAGAACGTCCCCTATTGTCTTCACGGATTCATCTGTGAACTCTTCGTGAATGAGGGCTGCTCTGTCGTTGGCCAGGATGTTGTTTCCCACTGCATTTAGGTTGTCTCTGAGTACTGCGACGTTGACGTCACGGGGTATGACTCCGAGTTCGTCCTCGGAGATTATGTTGCTGAAAATCATCCCGTTAGAGTTCATCACGGAAAGAGAACCGAGTAATTTCGAGCTGCCTATAGTCATCTCCAGCGGTTCAGTCTTCAGGTATGTTGAGACTAGACTCTTTATATCACGATCTGTGTTTCTCGGAACGAGGGTATATTCCTCCCAAGTCCTGAGATACACTCCCAGGAATGGAGAATTGAATATTCTCGATACTTGGATCATGCCTGGTCTGGAAGAAGTACCTCAGCGGAATTGTCCTCTTCCAGTTTCAGTATTTTGACGCGGAGTTTCCTCGGTGGCTTTTCTATGCCTCTCTTCCAAATGAATTTGTTGACTGAATCATCGATCCAGACCTTCTCAGAAGGGACCTTCGCAAAGCGGGCCACTTTCTTCCTCAAAAGGGAGACGGCGGCAGAGCTCCTTCTCTTCCTCGAAACGTATACAATTTCCCTAAGCGATATCGTCATTTCAATCTCTTTTTCAGGCAATTATCTCACTCCTTTAATTTATTCCTTCTCCACGTCCTCCTCTTCGGATTGGTGGTAACTCTCCTGTCGGTCTTCATCATTACCCAGGCTGGGACCCTGGAATTCTCGTTTACCTTTGCCATCAGTCTCTTTTTTGTCGCCACGTGCTTGTTTCTAGCCAAATTAGTTCATCTCCTTTCTATTTTTGTCTCTCTCTTTTCTGATAACCTTGCCAAGAGGGATTTTACTTCTGCATCAGTGATCAACCTGTTGAGGCGACCAGACTGGGCAAGCATTATTATTTGATTTTCGACGTTCTCGACCATGTCGGGTCGAACGAGCCTGACATTCGAGAGCCTTTCGTATGCCTCTGGTGTCACGAACCTCTTAACGGCATCGTGCCTCTCCTTCTCCGCAGCTTTGCGTTGGAATTCTTCCCTCTCTTGCATATCCTGACCAGCTGCAACTTGATTTTGGAGGTCCATGAGCCGTTTCCTTTTGATTTCTTCAAGCTCTCTGTCGTCGGTCATCCGTATCTCACCCTTCAAATATATTTCTCAATAGCGGGAATCTTCTCTTTCAACTTGCCAGACACGCCTAGTGCTGCAGAGTTAAGCAGCTTTGTCCCGGCAGACGAAATTGACCTACCCTTTTTGCCCTTGAGTACGTATCCAAGCTTTTCGAGGTCTTGAAGAGCGGTCCTGAGTACCTTCCTAGATCCTTTACCTGCGTGATGCGCCTTCGAGCCCCTATCAACCTTTCCTCCATATTCAGAAGCCAGTTTCTCGATTCCAATGGGCGAGTTGACTGCTACTTTTCTGAGCAATGAAGCCGCTCTAATATAGTACCAGTTAGCGTCGCTAGGCCCTCTTTCCTTGTGCTGACCGGTCTTCACTTCTTTGACCCATTTAGGCTCTGGTATTTCCTTTGACAGCCTGCTTGATACTTCCATTATCAACATTTCAGGTGGTATATCCTTGAAATTGACCATTACTACATCCTTCCTTAACCGTATAAAGAAGTATTATTAAAAATTACTTTAATTGTTACCTGAGTCTGACTGTCTCCAAATCATAGGGTGCATAGCTTTCCACACCGAACTTAATCGATAAGGCCCTGGATAGCTCGGCTGCCTTGTTAGAATCCCCATGGTTCACGAGAATTCTCTTGGGTTTGAACTCGAGTGCTTCGATGTATTTCATTAACTGCCTTCTGTCAGAATGTCCAGAAAATCCATCGACACTCTCCACAGTCATTCCTACCTTGAGTTCCTTGATTCCGTCATTTTTTCTCACGTTGAGTTGTTTGGACCCTGAAAGTATCTTTCTACCAAGTGTGCCTTCAGCCTGATAACCTACAAACACCAAGAAGTTCCTTTCATCGTCCGCCCAGTTGGAAAAATATTCGATGACCGGTCCTCCATTCATCATACCTGACGTCGCAAGCACGACCAGGGGGCCAACGTCACTGACGATTTCTTCTCTGGTATCCGGCGCATCCACCCTCACAAATATGTCCGATAGAAATGGATTTTCCTTCTTCCTCGTTATCAGATCCCTGAGGTTAGAGTTTAGGAACTCTGGATATGCTGTGTGTATGCTCGTAGCCTCGTAAATCATTCCGTCCAAGTATACGGGTACTTTTGGAATCTCTCCAAGTCTGTATTTTTCCTCCAATACCAGCATAACTTCCTGACTTCTTCCAACTGCGAAAACGGGTACCAAAACCTTCCCCTTTCTCTCCGCGGCCAGTCTCACAATTTGAGCCAGTCTTTCTCCTGCCTCCTGACGGGTCGGTTGGAAATCATTTCTTCCACCATAAGTGCTTTCTGTGACGAATGTTTCCACCCTTGGAAGTCTAGTGTCTGCAGCATTGAAAAGCCACGAATTCATGTACTTTATGTCGCCAGACATCAGGAGGTTATGAAATCCCTCTCCGACGTGAAAATGAACGACCGACGAACCTAGAATGTGTCCTGCATTCCTCAGTGTCACCCTGACATCAGGAGAGAGATCCGTGGTCTCGTTGTAGTTGAGAGTGACCGTGTGCCTTATCAAGCTCCTGACGTCCTCCATCTTGTAGGGAACCTTCCTGTTCTCTGACATCCCCAGCTTGACGTAGTCCATCAGCAACAGCAGTAACAGGTCTCTGGCAGGTGCGGTCAGGTAGACCGGACCGTCGTATCCTATACTGAAAAGGTAGGGCAGGAATCCTCCGTGGTCCATGTGCGAGTGCGTAAGAACTACTCCATCCACAGAGTTAAGGGGCCATATTTCTGGGGCGCTCAGGTAGGGAGCACCACTAGCCGGATCGTCGGTGTCGATCGCTGCCGGGTCCAGGCCGCAATCTATCATTACCTTGGAATTCTTGGTCATCAAAAGGGAAGATGATCTTCCGACCTCCCTCCACGCACCGAGGCAAGCGAGACGGACGTAATTCTCTCCGGGAATTGGATCCCTCGATATCCTCTTGGCCAGATTCCTCAAGAATTTTCTCCTCTCCTCTGACTCCGCCTTCAAGAATTCTCTTACCATCTTGATCGTTGCACTCTTTATCGGCGGGGTTCTCATTATCCTTGGAGCCCACTTTACTTCTTTCCTTATTGTACCTATTATTTGCGAATCGTATGCCTGTATCCGTTCCGGGTCATCCACCTCTACGATTACCTCACCGGAATCGTGCTCGAAAAATATGTCTGAGATTGCTACATCGCTGGGCATTATTTTCCTTATCTTTTCCTCTGCCTCTTTCTCTCCAATGAGGGAGGAGGCATCCGGTCTGATGATTATTCTTTTCCTAATGGACTGTGCGAGTTTCTTGATCTTCTCGGGGTCTTCCAGAAATTTATAGCTCTCCTTGGAGTAGAGGACCACATTCGCCCCCTCCATGTCCAGGCTGGTGTACCCTAGTCCTGGAAAGATTGTTTCGAGGTTGTCTTTCGTAATAGAAATGACTTCTTCATATCTCATTAAAAATTCCTTCTTTAAAATCAAAAATAATAAAAATTATAACTATTTAAGCTTCTTTATTCTCTTTTGAACATCCTCTTCGGATAACTCCTTGTATCCCTCTTCAGGAGTTATAGTAACAATGTCTATGCCATTCCCGGTAGCAGCGTCTCTCTGCAAAGAAGTTGAGATTGCCCTTATTGCAAGGTCTATTCCTTCATCCTTGCTTAGATTTTCCTTATAACCGTCCTCCAGGACTCCATAGACGAATGGCGAACCTGAACCGGTGCTTACGTACTTGTCTTCGACCGATCCACCGGCCTCGTCTATCGAAAATACGTGAGGATTCGTATCGTAGCCAGCTACTATCACCTGCACATAGAATGGAGCAAATTTCGTCTGATTTAGCATGTTTGCGAGCAGGGTCGATAGCCCAGAAACGGTTATTCTCGTTCCTTTCTTGAACTTGTACAGTTCTGCTTCGGCTTTTAGATATCGAACTAAAGTCTGCAGATCACCTACAAGTCCTGCTGTGGTCATACCAATGTAATCATCTATCTTATAGACCTTCTTCCCGACCTTGTGGGCAACCATGTAACCAGCTGTGACCCTTCTGTCCGCGGCAATTACTATTCCGCCCTTTACTATCATCGCCAATGTCGTAGTACCAGTTTTAAGTTCTTCCATAATTAGCACCCTTTCAAAACTTACTGGACTATGCTCTTGCTTTATTTAATCTTTCTTAGCTCGGAAAATTAATGGTTTTGATAACGATAACATTATATTTCACTCTTTATTAATCCAGACGTGAGGGTTTCAAAATATTACTTTCACAGTAACATAGAGGTGATAAAAAGTGAATATAGATCCAAATATCACCAAGTATCTCATGAAGGTAAAGATAGTCACCGACGGGATAGTAGAAAAGCCCGATGTGGTGGGAGCTATTTTTGGCCAGACGGAGGGTCTGCTTGGTGACGAACTAGACTTACGAGATCTGCAAAAATCGGGAAAAATAGGAAGAATAGAAGTAGACATAGAATCCAAGAACGGTAAATCCGAAGGAACCGTATACATTCCATCTGGAGTCGATCAGGTCGAGACAAGCATTGTTGCTGCCAGCCTTGAGACGATAGATAGAATTGGTCCCTGCAAGGCAAAGGTTGATGTTCTCAGTGTAGAAGATGTCAGGGTAGCGAAGAGGGAAAAGGTCATAGAGAGAGCCAAGGAAATCCTTGAAAAAATGTTGTTAAACAACAAGAATCTGGGAGAGGACTTGGTTCAGACCGTCAGAAGCAAGGTAGAAAACGCCGAAATAGCTGCATATGGTTCTGATAAGTTGCCAGGTGGTCCAAACCTCAACTCGAGCGAATCGATAATCGTAGTAGAAGGAAGAAACGACGTTCTTAATCTACTGAAATTTGGGATTAAAAACACCATAGCGGTAGAGGGAACGAACATTTCCAAGACTATTACTGAACTTACAAAACAGAAGACTTCGACGGCTTTCTTAGATGGCGACAGGGGAGGAGACTTAATCCTTAAGGAACTCCTGCAGGTGGCTGATCTTGACTTCGTGGCAAGAGCTCCAAGCGGTTTCGAAGTCGAGGAACTTACGTACAAACAGGTCGTAAAAGCTCTCAGAGACAAGTCTCCCCTTGATCAATATCTAGCATCACACGGGATGCAAGAGGAACTCAAGACGCTAAATTTGAAAAGCGAATCTGCCCCTCGCAAGAGGGAGGAAGAGCCAGCCCTGGTAGTAGCGAATGCCGAAGCACGTCAGAACGCACCAGCACCAGCTGGTGAAAACGGACAGAAGGCCCAGGGCGTGAAGGCCTATATGAAAATTTTGGAAGAGGCTTCACAAGGCAAAGAAGTCCGTTTCTATGATGATGCATGGGAACTGATCGGCAAATTACCACTGAATGAAGTCATAGAGAAATTCAACACAGTCGACAAGAAATACTCTAGGATAGTAACGGGCGGTATAGTTTCCCAGAGACTTCTTGACACAGCTTATACGAATGGTATCAGAGAGATTTATGGTATAAAACTGGGTCACATCGCCAAGAGACCAGCGGACATAAAGGTAGTTACAAAAGAGTTCGGACGAAATTAAGAGAAGGCCAAAAAGGAAGATGTCGTCAGTGGAAGGCATCTCCTTTTTCTACCAATGAACAGTTCTGGTTAAGACGTACCGATTTCAGGTTGGGCATAATCAAGAGAGAACCGTCTCCCCTTGAAGCTCTGTTCAATAGAATGAGGGGATTGAAGGCAATTTTGCTTTCCGTTTTACTACATATTCAACATCTTTCGTGCTTCGTCGGAGATCATGTCCAAGTTCCACTGAGGTTCCCAGACGAGTTCAATATTGCATTCCTTTACCCCGG
This sequence comes from Thermoplasmata archaeon, assembly GCA_021792255.1. GTDB lineage: Archaea > Thermoplasmatota > Thermoplasmata > Thermoplasmatales. The sequence goes on along the minus strand of JAJYUZ010000004.1, from coordinate 91,212 downwards.
GAATTTCCTCTACTCTTTTCTGCGCTTCTACCAGAATCCAGTCTGTGACCGGGCAGCTTGGCGCAGTCATAGTCATTTTGAGGTTGACTTTATCGTTATCGATGTCTAGATTGTAAATCAGACCCAGATTTACTATATCCACGCCTATCTCCGGATCGCTGACTGTCTTCAGTACCTCGAGCACCTCTTCTTTCGTTACCATCCTGTGAAAATCGAAATAACGTATTCATATTTTTTGTCTTTTTATTCTAAAGGTGACGGTCACATTAGCCATTTATTCACATAGCGCTTAACCGAACGAACACAATGAAAAAAGTTTCAGTCGTGATGGGTAGCACGAGCGATTTGGAAACGATGAAGAAAGCAATAAACAAGCCGCTAAAAGATTTTGGAATATACGTAATAGGTCAGTCCCCTTTTCTTGACTATTGTATTTATTCAAACCCCGTATCAGAAACATGTGTATCCATGCTTATGATTATTCATAAGATAGAACCTAAGCTTTTGTGTCACCAGACATAGTAAAATATGCTCTCAATCTGAATCTATTGTGTAAGATCGGCAGGCTTAGAGGTCAACTAGTGCGTTGTGTAAAGATCATTTTTTGAATTATTTCAATTTTATTAATTACCTCATCAATAGATTCCCCGGAAATATTTATGTGCCCTACTTTGCGCCTGGGTGCGGTATTTTCTTTGTTATACCAGAATATATTTCCATAGTTTTCTACCAATGGATCAATAGATGGAACACCTAGCAAGTTAATCATCCCGAAATAATTCAACGTATTCGTAGCGCCTAGTGGGGAATTTGAAATTCCCCGGATGTGATTCTCAAATTGAGAAGTGAATGACGAATTCGTTGTATAATGACCAGAGTTATGTACCCGCGGAGAAAATTCATTGATGATTGCCTTTCCGTTATTCACAAAAAATTCTATACCCATAGTACCCCTGTAATTTAATTTATCAGCCAGTTTTCTTGCGATCTCCTTTTCTCCATAACTTCTAATGGGGCCATAGTTGTAAAGAAGTATACCTTCCTTATTGACGTTGTGAGACACTGGATATGAAACAAATTCACTATTACTTCTCGTAACAATAATAGAGGATTCGTGATCGAATTCTATGAATTCCTCAACAACTACTTTCTCATTGATTTTCTCAATTTGTGGGTCATAATTCATATTTCTGATATAATATTGGCCTTTACCATTATATCCTCCTCTTACTTTTTTTATGACAGCGCTCCAGTTGAATTCATCTCTGATAATCTTAAGGGCTTCTTTACCATTCTGAGCGATAACAAACCTTGCTACTGGGAAGCCGTTTTCAAACAAAAATTGCTTTTCCCTGTCTCTCTCTATTTTCATCCAAACGTTTTTGTACTCCGGTACCAATTTCCCTTCATCTGAGGCCTTAATCATTGCTTCTTCGTTTCCTTGCTCGAACTCAAACGTGACGAGGGTAGAGTCGTCTAGGAATTTCGTGTCCTCAGAGTTGTCGAAACACTTGGCAAATTTGCAAACATAATCTCTTTTGTTACCTAATACATTGAATTTGACACCAAGTCTAGCAGATTCCAGAACGATCATCAATCCAAGCTGGCCACTTCCAATTATTCCTATAGTATGGTCAGATGGTAGCCGAGAGAACGTCATTTTTCATATCGCCCATAAACTTTTCCAATTTAAGTCTAAGGTCATCATTCTCTAGGGATAGTATTCTTACAGCCAGAAGGACAGCATTCTTTACACCCCCAATTGCCACTGTGGCAACCGGTATTCCAAATGGCATCTGAACAATAGATAAAAGTGAATCAAGACCGTTCAGATTCTTTGACGCAATGGGGACACCAATAACCGGGAGGGTCGTGAATGAAGCTGTCATGCCGGGTAGATGGGCCGCACCACCTGCCCCCGCGATTATTATCTTAACACCACGTTTAGCGGCATTTTCAGCGAATTCTTTCATGAAATCAGGAGTTCTATGAGCAGATACCACTCTTTTTTCATAATCCAGATTGAATTCTTCTAAGACGGTTACACATTCTTTCATATGCTCCCAGTCATTCTTGCTGCCCATTATTATTGAGATTACGGGCATACTACAGCTAAATGCCAAATCCATACTTAACACCTTTTATTCTGATTTACAGGTCAGTGAAGTGTGCCTGATTATGATGCATTATTGGGTTTGATCACAGTAAATCATGAATATAAGCTGTTCATAATATCTGCAAGATGTTTGAACTCCTTGCAGAAACACCAAAGGATCAGGAGATTATCGATGAGCTCTGGAAGGAATACTATAAACTTAAGGAGGAGCGGCTGCGCTTACGGGAATGATCGTCGGTTTTGACGACGATACAAGAGAGAGACTGGAAGAGTTCATCAAGAGGCAAAAGAAGGAAGCATCGGAGAAACAGCTGGTTCTCTGATCGCCCGGACTTTGTCGTTAAATTGGAAATAAAACGACAGATTTTTCGAAAAACGACAAAGCAGGTCACTTGTATTTCTTCGGAATCATCTGTTCGTACCATTTTTCTGTGACTTCGTCGTTCTCGGGTTTCTCGAGTTTAATGTTAATTGCCTGTAAATACTTCGATATCCTCTTCTTGGTCTCATCCCTCAGTTCCGTGGTTATCGAAAGCTTGTTTCCTGATCTCTTTCCCTTGAAGAATATCGGGTCGTAACCATCCCTCAGGAGCACCATTTTCCCTTGCGGTTTCCATCCAAGTATCAAGGAGACGTGTTCCATTGCAAGCGTTCTTGGTAAGAGTACCACGTCCTCACTCCCCGTGGGCGGTGAGAACGTCTCGTTTTTCCAGCAGTACATTATCTCGTCCCTCGACTTCAGGGGGAGAATTCTTTGGAATTTGCTTTGCTCCATACCCCTCGAAAGATAGCCCGAGATGAAGCTCCCGTTTATCGAGTGCCCCAGTATGGAGGAAAGAATTCTGCCGTTGAAAATACCAAGCTCTCTCGTGACTCTGTCCATTGCATCTTCACTGTTGTTTTGTAGGAGGGTAAGACGATATCTTCCCTTATTGTCTTTGTAAATGATGCTTTTTTTCATCATTTCGTTGATATAATTCAGCGTCTGGTTGATGGTAAAGCAAGAATGCTCCACTATCGCCTCTCTCGAGAGCGCCGGCATCTTCTTTACTATCTCGTAGAGCTTCTTTGCATTATCGCTGAGGGAATTGTATTTCACAGAAGCCAGAAGGGAAACATTCTCTTTACTCAGATACCCCTGCGAACCATCGATCAGGTACCCCTGTACTGCCAAATTGCTCATCACCAGTTTGTCCAGATCAATGCTCCTTTCGCACTTCATCATCAGTTCAAAGTTGCCCTTGTATCCCAGGATTGAGCCGAGTGCGATCACTGGATCAGGGTGCTTATATCCGTTTGATAGGTGATGCTTCTTGACAAGGTAGTGGATCATTTGTTCCTCTTCAAGAGAAAAGTCTTCAACTGTGGTTCCTTTGACCATGAAATTCCTTATCATCGAGTAACCTATTTTATCCATCCTCTCTTTGTCTGGAATCGGAAAGCTAATCTTTCTTATCACGAGAGAATCAAACTTTTCACGGTTTGAAATCTCGTTCACTACTTCCATCACCTGATCGAAATTGCTGGCATAATCTCCGGTAATTTCGAATATCTCAAGTATACCATTCTCCGTGGCGGTTTCGATCCCCAGTTTGATGGCTCCATCTTCCAGAAGGAAGTAAGTCATTCCCTCTCCAGTCTCCGCTTCTATCCTTTCCTTGTTTATTAAAAACAGAGGGTCCTTTCTGCTTATGACCCCCTTCTGCTTGGTGAAAGCCAGATTGGAGTAGAGGTACGTGGAGTGCCCGCTCACCATCTTTTTGACGTCAAGTTTTCCAATATATTTCCTGACAGTTACTCCAAATGTCTGCACCATTTCCTCGATGCTTATGGGTCCGTACGTGTCGACAAATTTTTCCAGCACCTCTTTTGGTTCCGCTGGCCCCACGTTTACAGCTATCGATCTTCCGTCTTTTGAGACTATATAGTTCTCTTTGACCAATTTCTCCAGTGTCTTCTCCTCTATGTCTTCCATCCCATACTTTCCTTTTTTAACTAGATCGATTGTCTCCTTTTCGTCCTTGCTCAGCTCCTCTACCCTGTTCAGGGAGATAAATTGTGGAAGATACCTTTCATCGAAGTACCCCCTGATTGAACCCGCAAAGTGACCGTAAACTATCCGCTTTGAATTTATTTCTTGATCGGCGTATCCCCTGACAAGGAGGGAATTCACGTTGCTTGCGACTAGGTATTTGTCGAAATAGCTGTCTCCTTTTTTCTCGAGAGCTCTGTTCAACCTTATTCTTCCGATTTCGACTTCGTCACTAGATCTCAGCTTCTTGAGGTCATCGGAGAGTATGTACTGTCTGTCCCTCTTCGGGAAAAATCTACCAGATACTATTATCTTCTTAGCAGTAAGGTTCTCTATTGCTTCCTCAAGCTCGTTCATCTGCCCCGTTCTATCGACAATCTCATTGAACGTCAGGGGACCATTCTGCCAGAGTAGCCACTGGACTACTTTTTCTGCCGATTCCCCTCGATTCGCTTTCTCGACCGTTCTGTTGTACCATTTTACCCTCGTTCCGTGTCTCAGGATGAATGCTTTGTACGCCCTTTCCATCTTTCTGAGAATTAACAGAGTCGACTCTGGATCCAGGTTGTTGTTCTTCGCAATCGCGTTTGTGCTCTCGCCGTCCTTGAAATTGATTTTGCTGTCGCTCTCCTGTATGAACACTGATGCCAGGTAGGGAACGTTCTCTTTCAGTGTATACACCGTCTTTCCGGTGAACACCGGAACTATTTCTCCAGTGGATAGGTGTTCGGAAAGCTTGCTGTAGTATTCTTCAGGGTCGTCAACCTTCTTAAGAGGCGAGAACGACACCGTCGAGTAGAGATCGGCAAACCCTGCATTGCCGAGGAAACCAAGTAGTCCTCCGTCCGAGTCCAAGAGCTGTTTTGATTCCTGATAATTCATTAGTGATTCTATGTCTACTTCTGAACTGCTCTCCAAGCCCATCTTGGCAAGAAGTGCTTCCTGCAGTTCCCTGATGATTGCACTCTTGTCCTCCATGAGAACTACGTCAGTGATCCCGGTCGATATGATTCCGAAACCAAATGGACTCGGATATCTCGTGTAGTCCCTTGAGAATATCTTTATCTCCCCATTTCTGATGGAAGTCATTATTTTCCCCGAATTATCAAGGTCCATAACGATCCCCTCAATCTCCCTGAACGTTTCTTCGATTATCGGGAAATTCTCCATAGAGAAAAGTATGTCGAGAACTCTCTCGCTCCTGAGCTGTTGTCGCGCAACCGATACTTCTCTGCCTCTGTATCTTCTTAGTACCATAAATGAGCGAGTGGCGCAGTGTCTAAATCTCTGCTTGAAAAGTTCGGTCGATTTGACCGCACTTCTGAGCGATCCTCCAATCGTTATCGTTGGTAGCAATTCATTAATCTTGGCTACTTCCACTCGCCTGTTGAAAGTGAGCATGAAACCATCGTCGGTCAGGGATATTCTTGAGTTGACTGAGAAGTTCTTTGAGATGTTGAATGCTATAATTCTACTTAGTGCATCGTTGACCCTTCTGCCGAAAGCGAAGTGGAATATGATCGAGAATTGGCCCGCCTTGTCTATGTAGCCCTCTATCAGAAGACTGTCGTTTGTAGGCACTCCATAATCCATCTGGTTGGTGATGTAGGAAATGACGCTTCTCACACTGTTCTCGTCGGCTGCGTACTCATTTTTGAGGAAGTCTTCTGCAATCCCATTTTTCATTCTCTCTTCCAGTGCCTTCCGGAATTTTCCGATCTCTATTGATAAGTCAAACGTCCTAGGAAGCATTTCTCCTACCCAGGATGGGACTGTCGGTTTTCTACCAGATGCATCCTTGATGAACACCTTGTTCCCTCTCATTCTTAGGAACTCGTACGTCCTTGCACCAAGAACGAATATGTCTCCCCTATGCAGTTTTTCGACGAACTTTTCCGACAGTGCACCGAGGTGCCTGTTGTCTACTGAGTATGCATCGTAGTCTGCTTCTTCTGGGATGGTGCCGGCGTTCGTGAAATATATCAGTCTGGTGCTCTTTTTCCTTCCAAAGGTGTGTTCCTTCCTGTCCCACCAGATTTTGGAGTAAACGTTCCCTTCCTCGAAGCCTCCCGAGAGATAGTTGAGGACGTTCAAGAAATCCTCTTCTTTGAGATCTTTGTAGCAGTATGTCTTCCTCACGAGCTGGAGAGCTTCCTCATCTCTCCACTTCTTTTCCAGTGAGATTCCTGCTATGAACTGGCTCAGGACGTCGAGAGAGTTCCTGGGTATCGTCAATCGATCTAGCCTCTTAGCCTTAGCAGCTTTCACTAGGACGAGTGATTCGACAAGGTCGTCGATGTCCATTGGAATGATACGTCCTTTCGCTGTGGCGAAGACGGAGTGCCCCGATCTGCCAACTCTCTGAAGCCCCTTTGCGATGCCCTTTGGGGAGCCGACCTGGACTACCAAATCTATGCTCCCGATGTCTATACCAAGCTCAAGAGAAGTGGAAGAAACCGCGCACTTGAGTTCTCCCTTCTTCAATCTCTCCTCGACGTTGAATCTCGACTCCTTGGACAGACTCGAATGGTGTGCTTCGAGGTCCATAATACCTCTCTCTATGAGCTTTGATGACACCCTTTCCGCACCACTTCTTGTGTTTGTGAACACGAGAGTCGTGGTGTGTTCTTTGACCATCGACTCGATTATGTCATAGGTCCTCTCATTTATCTGTTCCTGGGGAGCCGAAAACAGGTCAGAGACCGGGCATATCACTTTCATATCGAGGTTCTTGTTCGATTCTGCTTCGACAATGTGCACATCCACGTTGTCGACGTTTCCGACCAGGAATTTTGCTAATTCATCGATGGGTTCAGTCGTTGCGGATAAACCTATTCTGGTGATTGTACCCCTGCCGTGCTGAAGAAATTCGATGATCAGGCTGAGTAGTTCTCCTCTCTTATTTGAGGCAAGATCGTGGATCTCGTCGACAATGAGGAATTCCACCCCTCTGAATTTCTCTTTGAATTTTGGTGAGAAGAGAGCGAGGGCCAGTGACTCTGGAGTCGTGATGAAGATGTGCGGCGGCGTTTTATTCATCTTTTGCCTGACATATTGGCTAGTGTCTCCAGACCTTACTCCCACTCTGATCTTTGGAATGTGAATTCCCTTGACCTCTGCCAGTTCCCTGATTTCCTCCAGCGGGACTTCAAGGTTCCTGTGAATATCGTTTGCAAGTGCCTTCAATGGCGAGACATATGCACAATATATCTTGTCTTCAAGTTTGTTCTGTTTGGCGAGAAGGAACAACTCATTTATGATTACCAAAAAGCCAGAAAGAGTCTTTCCTGTTCCAGTCGGAGAAGAAATCAGGACGTTCTTTCTTTGATGAATAAGAGGAATCCCAATTCTCTGAGCCGTTGTTGCGTTGTTGTACTTGGATGTGAACCATTCCAGGACCAACGGATCCAGATATTGTTCCAGATTGTACTCATTATTACCTCTTATTATCATTTAGATTCCTACGTAGTGGGAAAGGTATGTTGAAAAGCTATAAAAACATGTGGAGTCGTCTTCGAGGATCATTCCAAAATCGATGCCGCAAACCGTGAATTATAACGGAATTCATTTGACCAAGAATCGCTCATAGAAGTAAGGAATTTTAGATTAGGAAATCGATCTCTCCAAGAACGAGATCATAGTGAAATCTAGAGGAATAATGGCGATAGAAAGAGAGGCGTACTACAAAGTTTGTGGTGGTCGGAGTTGAGGACTAAATGTTTCCGTCCAATGGTTCCTTTGCGGATCAGTGGTTCTCTAGATGAAATATTGCCATAAGTTCTAACAATTCTTCTACCGAACTGACGTTCCAGTACTTCTTCTTGGAAGTTGACGCGTCTATTCGTGGTAAAGACTTTGAAGTTTTGGATCGCTCGACCTTGACTACGATTCCAGAATAATTTTTGACACCTACCATTCCAAAAGCCTTCGATATTTGCCTTTGAAGAGAAAGGTATAGTAGAATTTCATTCCACAGGGACTTACTTATCATCCTTCCACCCTCAAAATTCTCTTTCGCATATTTTACCGCGACTTCGAGATGAACGTTTCCCAGTATCCTATCTTCTCTGATCAGCGAACAGTCGACGAATCGGTCCAGTTCTCTTTCATCAAAATGATCTAAAAAATAATAGGTTAGGTCAACTGGGATTGACCATCACCTGGCCAGTAGAGGCAGAAAAATCGAATTTGGAGAGAAGGGATGTCTTTGACTTTGTAGATGCTAGCACCAGGTTCAGGACCTCACTGATTGTCCTGACAACGTGGATCTGAATCTTGGCTCTCTGCGTCTCTTCTAAAACTATGTCCCCCTTATTACTCTCAGGGACTATGACATTCTTGAAGCCGGCTTCAATGGCTGCTTCGACTTTTGCCGTGACACCACCTACAGGAAGGACCTGCCCTCTTATCGACAGAGATCCCGTCATTGCGTAGGATTGGTCCACGGGAATACCTTCCATCGCCGATACTACCGCAGTAGCGATAGTGACGCTTGCGGAGTCACCTTCTACCCCTTCATAGCTTCCAATGAACTGGATATGCACATCGTGATTCGCTATATCCTGTCCCGTATATTTCTTGATGACGGCAGAGACGTTTTGAACTGCTTCCTTTGCTATTTCACCGAGTTTACCAGTTGCTATTACCTTCCCGCTCTCCTTTTCTTGAGCGGGGGTAACTTCAGCCGCTACCGGCATGACTATTCCGGAATATTCTGCCATTCCTGATCCCGCACTGAAAACGGCTAATCCATTGACTATTCCTATGGAGTAGCCCTCATTGGTGAAAGTCTTGTAGTTCTTGTTGGCCTCTATGTGTTTGTCTGCGATCTGCTGTTCTAGCGGCCTCGCTTTTATTTTAGCCTTTATAACGTGATCTCCTGTGACGACCGAAGAAGCCGATTGGACTGCAAGGTCACCTGCAATCCTTATCAGACCGCCCATCTCCCTTAACCTCAGGGTGATTTTACCTTTCCTGCCAGCCCTCTTCTGGGCTTCCCTGATTACTTCTGCTATTGCAGTGTAATCGAACGCAGGGATCTTCTTGTCCTTTGTGACCTCTTGTCCTACGAACCTCATTACCTTTTCCCTGTTTTCCTCCGTGTCGTCCATCATTGTATTCATATACACTTCGTAGCCATATCCTCTGATTCTAGACCTCAGTGCTGGATGCATTCCTTGAAGGGCATCTAGATTTCCTGACGCCACTAAAATGAAATCGCACGGAACCATTTCTGTCTGGACAAGTGCTCCCGCAGATCTTTCGCTCTGCCCGGCAATCGTGTATTTCTTTTCCTGCATTGCGGTGAGAAGGCTCTGCTGGCTCTCCATCCTAAGTGTGTTGATCTCGTCTATGAATAGCACTCCCTTGTTCGCCTTGTGGATATTTCCAGCCTCCACTCTAAGATGCGCTGGAGTTTCCAGCCCTCCAGATTGAAATGGGTCGTGTCTAACGTCTCCGAGAAGCGCGCCTGCTTGAGCTCCCGTCGAGTCTATAAATGGTGGCTTGTCGTCTCTGTCGTGTCCCACCAGCAATTTTGGAACCATCGTCTTGTCTTCCCTTGCGATGGGCCCCATATTAAGGGCGATGTACAGAAAGGCGGCTGCCATTATTGCAAGAAATATTGGAGTAGAGTCGATGCTGTGGCTCGTTGGATAGTTGATAAACGCGAAAATCAGTCCTATGATCACGATAAAAATAACTAAAATTCTCACGCTTCTCTGTTTTTCGGTCTTTTCCTGATCTGCTCTCTTCTGGTAGTCCTTCGTGATCTCCTTTCCCTTGCCAGCGGGGACGGTGATTATCTTGGGGCGATTCGCATCTTCTGGGTTGTGAAAAACCAGAATATCTTCCAGCTCTTCCTTGGGGATAAAATCTGTCATAGATTGGGCGAGCATTGATTTTCCCGTTCCGGGTTCTCCTATCAAAATGACATGCCGTTTCTGCTTTGCTGCTCTTTTAATGACTTCGACCCCTTGATCCTGACCAATGACCTGATCCACTAATTTGTCCGGTATCTTGATGTCATTGGTAGTGTCAATACCCTTAGACTTTATCCATTCTGATAACTCGTCCATTCGTTTGGCAAGTGAAAATCCCTAATTAAGTGTTTTGTTGATTAATTTCATACTCAATTCTTCTGGATTAGCTTTAATCCTCAAATAGAATAAACCCTCATGCTTTTGGACGGCAGACCCTTATCCAAAGAAATTCTAGAAAGAGTCAAGAAGGGAGTTGCAGAGTATGGAAAAATAACGATGGCATCTGTTGCTTACGATGAAGACTTGGAATCGATTGTTTATTTCAATAGTATAAAGAAGAATGCAGAGAAAGTGGGAATCGACTTCACGTCTCTAGTAATAAAGGGCGAGGATTTGTTGGACACGATAAGGAGTCTGAATGAAGATCCGACGTACACTGCCGTAATCGTTGGAAGGCCATTCCCGAAGGGAATAACAAACGAGATGGTATCTGCTGTGCTTGATCCAGACAAAGATGCGGACTGTCTCACTTTCCAGAACATGGGAGAATTGTTCTTCGGAGTGGAAGGAGTTGCCCCAGCTACTGCCAAGGGAGCCATAGACATACTAGCTTACTACAACGTTGACTTCAAGGGAAAGAGGACTCTGGTGATAAATAGGTCGGTGACCGTGGGAAGGCCACTATCGCAAATGCTGCTCAACAGGGATGCTACTGTGACTGTTGCACACAGCAAGACTCAAAATGTTGACGAGTTGATAGACGAAAGTGATATCGTGTTCTTGGCGGTAGGAAGGGCCGGTTATCTAAAGTCTTCATCAATCAAGAGCAAGAAAATAGTTGTAGACATAGGAATTAATGTCAAGGACGGGAAAGTGAAGGGAGACTTTGAAGCAGACGTGAAGAACAGTTTGGTCGATTACACTCCAGTGCCTGGAGGGGTGGGAGTAGTTACCAGTGCTGAGATCCTAAAGAATGCCTTGGAGCTTACAAAGTCCAGATAACATTTATTAATAGTTAATTCATACCTTCCGACCCAGGTGCTTGATAAATGGGTGTAAATGAAAAGGATGAGAGGGAAAGACTTGCGTTGGATATGAAGAAGACAGCTTTAGAGAACGATTCAAGGTTCTGGGGAGATATCGCGAAAAGAATCAGGAAATCGAAGGACAATTTGGTTGAAGTCAATATTGGAAAGATATCGCGCTTCGCTACAAGTGACGACGTTGTTCTCGTTCCTGGCGTTGTTCTTGGTTCGGGAAGAATAGAAGAACCGGTCAAAGTCGCAGCCCTCTATTTCTCTAAATCCGCAAGGTCAAAGATAGAAGATGCCGGCGGAAAGGCAATCACGCTGAGGGAACTAATGGGTGAAAACTCAAAAGGGACCAAGGTCAAAATAATAGGGTGATGTGAAATTAGAATAATCGATGGTAGCAACTTGGTACTTGGAAGGGCCTCCTCATACCTTGCAAAGGAACTGCTGACAAAGGACGATGAGATTGTAGTTGTGAACGCGGAAAAGGCAGTAGTTTCTGGAAGAAGAAGGTACACAATTGAAAGATACAAGATGGAAAGGGATGTTGGCTCTGTCAGGAAGGGACCTAGGTTCCCAAAAGAGCCAGACAGAATCTTTAGGAGGACAGTGAGAGGAATGCTTCCAATGAAGAACACCAAAGGTATAGAAGCCCTCAAGAGGTTAAGAGTCTTCATCGGAGTTCCCAAGGATTTCAGCGGGAAAGAACTGGAAAAGCTTGAACAGTATCAAAACAAACACGTTGCAAACGTCGTGACCCTTTACGAGATTTGCAAAGAATTAGGATCAAAAGTGATTTTAGATGGTAATTGAGACTAGTGGTGCTAGGAAGACTGCAGTCGCGAGAGCGACGATAAAAGAAGGCAAAGGAAGAATAAGGATAAACGGGACCCCTATCGAGATATACCAACCCGAACTCGCTAAGCTGAAAATGATGGAACCGGTTATGCTAGCGGGCGATAAAGTCAAGGTAGTAGACATCTCCGTCAACACTCAAGGTGGAGGTGTAATAGGCCAAGCTGAAGCTGCTAGGACCGCTATTTCGAGGGCAATCATCGACTTCTTCAAAGATCAGGATCTTGAAAAAACATTCAAAGAATACGACAGGGCCCTGCTCGTAAATGATGTAAGAAAGAAGCTCCCGAAGAAACCTGGAGGAACAGGAGCTAGGAAGAAGAAACAGAAGTCGTACAGGTGAAAAAATGATTATACCCGTCAGATGTTTTAGCTGTGGAAGGGTCATTGGATCTGATTATGTCCGCTTTACAGACAGAGTTGGCGAGATCAAAAAAACGAAGAACAGAGAAGTCACTGCAGAAGAGATATCTGAAATCCTGGACGATCTGGACGTTACCAGATATTGTTGCAGGAGAATGATTCTTTCTAACGCAGAGCTTCTCGAGGAAATCTTACCATTTGATTAGAGGGACCGTAGGGTAGATTGGACCATCCTACCAGCTTGGGGTGTTGGTGACCCGAGTTCAAATCTCGGCGGTCCCATCGAGTTCAGGTCGTTATGAGACCCTATCTTATATAGAAAGGAGGTTCATAAAACGACTAAAGTTTTAAACCGAAACAGTATCAAATCCCGCAGTCATTAATCTGCACAGGGTGAGAAATTAAAGGCTATAACACTGGTCACAGTCACCGTAATTTCGATAATCGTCATAGCATCGGCTTTTGCCGTCAACATGGAGTTCCCAAGAAGTCCTTCAGGAAATAATAACACAATCCCAGTCACGAACTCGACTTCTGGAACACGGCCGTTTGCAACTCTTGTTGGTAATCTGTCAAATCCTCATCCTTACTATAATTCGAGCTATGGATATGTCAGCCCGAATTTGTGGGATTTTACCAAAGGAGGAGGTGGTACGGTAATGAATCTTTATAACAACTCTTCAATTCATCTTTCAACTGATTTATACAACGCAGGGAATGGAGTGGGGATTTTTGGCTATCCTTCGGTTCATTTTACATATAATTTACCTTTGTCATTGAATGAGATATATAAAGGGAACTTCTCTTCTTTCGTTTCTTTCAGTATAAAACAGGTAAGTCAACAGGTCAGGTATGATGTAGCGTATGATATGTTTCTAGGGAAAAATTCCACTCCCCAATATGAAGTTGAAATTATGTTGGTTGATGATTTGTCGGGAGAGGTATATTCAGGTCAGAATGCTACATTTAGTGGAGTATCTGTCGTGATCCCCATACAAATTAATAATGATACTGAAAAGGTGACTTGGGATCTATATATAGGCAATAGCGCATCTGGTGTCTTTCCCAGTTATGTGTTTGTTCCATTGATAAATACATCTGATTCAATGAGCTTTAAATTAGCATTTACGCCATTCTTATCATATCTGGAAGATAGGAGTTATTTATCATCTAATGTTTCTATTCTTCGAGTTGGAATAGGTAGTGAGTTTGCTGCATCTTCATTACCACATCAGAGCATCGCTTTGATGTATTCATTTTGGATATTCAGCTACTTCATACTTGATAACGTCAAGTACCAGGTAGTCCAGCCAGAGGGGGTCGTCTGATGGCTGAGACAGGTACAATATTTGTGGACATTGGCAGAGATGTAAAGAAAGATTGAATAAAAAACCCTTGTCGATGGCAATTCTTCTTGTAGCGATTGCAATAAGTTTCTCTGTAATGTCCTTTGTCTCCCAGAAAGCAAGTGCATCTCGACCTCTCACTGGAGACAAGACATTTTCCACTCATCGAGTTCAGGGAGATATAACCAAAGCTCTGAAATTTTGACCTTTCAAGCATATTCCGTTACTTCATAATGTGAAGACTTTTCAGAATCCTTAAACTCTTCGAATCGTACTTTAAGACCTCGTTATTTCTTATTTTCTCTTTTATGCTCGATAGAGTCTGCCTAGATATTTTTAGGGTTTAACCGTTTTCGTTTATTTGACTTGACACCAAGATACACTGCAATCGCCATGATCGCGGGAACCGCTAGAAAAAGAAGGTACAGAAGAGGGAAGGGAATGATGCTGTGTTTAACACCAAGAAACTGTGAAAGATACGACCACCAATAGCTGTTTAGAGGCATATCCCATACAGCGACATTTGAAACATTGTCAGATTCAAGAGATTGAAATCTTGAATGGACAGAGACGCTCGTAAGATTAGATCCATTGTTTACGTTCGTAGTGATTAAACCAACTCCGAGCTTGTGAAGGGAAATTTGTGTCACAGCATTCTCTAATGCGTAACCAAAATTGAATAAAGGAGAGGCGTAGGTATCCATATCGTAGAGTATGTCTGCAGAAGTGTTATTCAACTCACCAAAATTCCAGAAGGAATTCCAAGAAGCGATATCGACCGTCAATTCAAACCCCTTTTCATGGAGAGCGTTGGCAAATGTATCCAAAAAAATTGAATACTGCAGTGCGACCGAGCTGTTAGCCTCTTGCGAAGGTTCAAAGTCAATGTTATAACCTGTGTATCCGAACGTAATTGCCTGTGACACAGCGCTTGAAATGAAATTTGTTGGATGGCTTAGAAGATATTCTAAATCAATCAGATTTGCGCTTATTATCATTGGAAAAGTCTCAAGACCTAGCGACTTTATGGAGTGTGTTACGTTAGTAATCATCAAGATGGGTTCAAGTTCACCTTGAGAGCTAAGGATGTAGTGTTCATAGGAGACCCCCGTCAATTCCGCCTTGTGTGCGCTAATCGATAAAAGGTCCGATGTTATGTTTTCCCCAGTAATTTCCAATCCCATCCAAACCATAGCAGTCTTATTACTGTGCTGAGCCTCACTGTTGTAGGCACTGCTTGGAATAATGAAAGAAGATGATATCAACATTATAAAAATAACAAGGAATGCGAATATAACTACCGACCTGTTGGCCATCTTAATCAAACAGCAAACTGATGTATGTTAATGAGATTTTCCGTCGCTGAAAAACAATTTACTTTTTATGATTTCCTTCTACTGATGTCCACTCCTACTCTGACGCCACCGTGCAACAGTAAAAGGGGTGTGTGGAGAGGAAGAAAGAGATACAGGAACTTACTGTTACTAATCAGAAAAAGAAATGTCGATTCATATCTGTTCATACTTCTATGACCCCTAGGAATTGGAAAATATTTTAGATTTCGAATCTGGTTTCTATTTTTTCTGCTGCCTTTACCATTTCAGTCGCAGCTGCCGCATATTTTAGCAAAGTTACCATATCTCCCTTTACCTTCAATACGCCGCTCAGCATAGCTTGGGTAGGATTTACTTTTCCTTCTAGGATTCGTTTCCAGTCAGAGTATGACGAGTACAGAACGAACGGTGCGCTCTCAACATCCTCCCTGATGAGATGATATCTTTCACACCTACCATCCCTTAGGTCAAGGACAAACGACTCGTAATCTAATCCTAAGTTCTTGTCAGCAAAGTCCGTTATCTTGAACTGGACTGAGTCTTTCCACCCCTGTCCCAGTCGGTTATATTCTTGAGACTGAGACAACACTGAACAGTAATCCTTGATCCATTCTTCGGAGGGGAAAAGGAGTTTCTCGGCCATATTTTTTTCATTAACTTGCAATATTAAATTTTTGGGGTAACTCTTATGTTTGTTCCTGATCTAGAGAGTTCTCGTGATCGAAAATCAGATATCTTGCCCAATCCGCTCAGAATCACTGCGTTCCTTTGATCTTGGACAGGATCGTACTCTTTACGCTTTCGTAGTTCGTCCCGTTCTTCCACATCAGAAAGAAAGTCAGTTCCGGAAATCTGACCTTCACGTCACTAATGTGAATATCCCTATCGTCTAAATAGAAGAGTCTGTCCATCCTGACAGAGACCCCTTTCTGGACAAGCTTACTTATCACTTCCTCCATCAAGAGATATTTTTTTGGATTAGTCGAAACCTTCTGATAATCGAACAAATGAACTATGCCGTATGCCTCAAGGGCACCGATAGCTTTGTCGTATTCATTCCAGCTACATGTAGAGATAATTCCTCCACTTGAACGTACCCACTTTATGAAATCGACTGCTCCTGGTAGTAATGAGATTCTTACTCCAAGAGAATCGGAAATTATTGATTCGGAAATTCTTGTGAAAGGTGGACTAGCAGCTGTAATGTCTAGATGATCCCAGAGCGTGCCGTCCAAGTCCAAAAAAACTACCCAGGGAGATTCGATCATTTTCATCGAGTGATTGCTTCTAACTATTCAAAGCAATATGATAGCCCGTGTGGTATTTTTGGAATATTTGAGCAAGATCGACTTTACTGTTCCAACTTAAGCACCAAGAAATCTTTTCACACGGTTTTTAACACTATTAGATACGCGAGTGAGAGAGCCAGGAAGAGTAGCGGACCGGAATAGAGATTCACCTGCCCTTGCATTTCATACTCCAGTGAAAAGACAAAGATGAACACTATTACGAGAACAGCCTGAACGGATCCGAAGATCACCCTCTTTATGAAAGAATAGTGAGCAGAACTGTCGCCTACGAGTTGTGATACTGCCATTGCTGGCGAACCCATAAGAAATGCCACAATCATCATATTGGTGCTATTTAGGACGAGCGAGTTGAGAGATATGATTACATAGGCTGCAATCAAGAGAACCAAAGAAAAGATGGTCAGTGAAATAATGTTTATTTGTGTTGGTCTTAGGATAAAACCGATCAGAGAAAAAACGATGGCACCGATGATTATACCGGTAAAAACTGGTATCAGTTGTCTCGTATCTCCTATACTGTAGATAATTCCGCTGACGTATCCATAGGAAAGCAAAATGCCCGTTGTGAGCAAAGAGCCTGGAATAGCTCCCCGAATAATGCCCGAGAGTGTTTTTGCACCTTTCTTTTCGCTTGCTGTCGTCATTTTACACCTTCCTCCTTGGCAGATATTCAACCACTGCTACGCACGCTAGGATCAGTACCAGAAGCAAGTATGGCGAAGCGTAGAAGGGAGACAGCGTCACGTCATTCTTTACCAGGATACCAGCCCCTGTCGAAGACAGAGTGTAATTGATCTCGCCGTGTGCTGCATAGTGCAAAGAACTGAATGGCATTTGAGGGCTCAGCGGAAATGTGGCGGATAGGTTTGATGACGAATCACTCGAAGTAAGGTTGAAATCAAGGTTCGTTGGGACCGAGATGGTGTTTCCAAAATTAAAAGTCATGGCTGGCCTTGATACGTTGAAATCAAAGAAGTCGAGCGGAATGTTCACCCCGGATACAAAACTGTTCAAGGCCGGAATTCCCCAATTATAGTCAATGAACGCAAGAATAGATGAGTGAGTCAGGACAGTGTTCGAAATGTAGTTTTCCTTCGCAAATGGTGAAACCACGATAAATGGGAGTCTCATACCAAGTTGTTGTCCGGCCACGACTGGAGGAGAGAGCTGATCGTAGTATCCTCCCGGATCATCCCAAGTTATGAACACGACCGTGTTGTCCCAGATCGGACTAGCCTCAATTGCATTTACCAATGCAAGGAGCCACAACTCACCCTTTAGCAGACTCCCTGGGGCACCTGTGTCGTACCCGTTCCCACCTTGAGAAAACACGTAACTTACTGATGGAAGTGTTCCGTTTCCCAGCTGCTGTAAGAAAGTACTCCAGCTGTTGATATCGCTGGAATAAGACGCTATTCCCTGTATCATGCTGGACATATCGAAACTCTTGTAGTTTCCGCTTACGTATACGCCCCATGGGATATTATACTGGTTCAGTTCACCAAAAATAGTTTCATTGATTGGAATCGACGGTGGAGGCCCATAGTCATTTATTAACGGCGAGAATCCCGCAAGGTAATAAAGAGTGTTTGGAGCGCTTTCAGAAATAGTGGATGCGAAGTACCTATCGCCCATTCCATATTCTTCTGACAGATCCCAAATTGGGCCCAATTGAGCCGAGGTATAATATGTCATAGATGAGGGACCGCTTCCAGTTGTAAAACCATTCATTGCACCGTGGTTCCAATCCAAGTGATAGGCAGTATAACCTTCGACTGGATTGGGAGTGCTGAACGTTCCCGCTGATACTGGTGTCAAGCTGTTCAATAGAGACGAATTGTTTAGAAGGTTGAGAGGTTTAGAAATGTTAGCGATGATGGATTGTCCAGAAGAAGAGGGATTTCTGGGGTAAGTTCCAAAGAAGTTGTCAAAGGTATGATTTTCAAAATATATGTTTATTACGTGTTTTATTGGAGTTCTTTCTCCCGGCTGGGAAATAGAGCCACTTACGGCAGGAAGTAGTATCACGATAGAAATTAGGAGCGCAATAAATAGCACTTTGTTCTTCATTTGAATAAATATGTATTCTCTCGTATATAATAGTTTACAGTACGCTCTAAATCAGAGATTTGTCTGTGTTCGGGAAGGATATTTTCATATTAGACAAGGTTAAAATACGGAAGAATCAATTATAAAATCATGAACGGAATAGATTTTGGTTCCGTGTTAAATGAATTGCAGAAAGATCTAAAACCATACGACTCACCCGAATCAAATTTTGTCAGGATGCCGGATAAGGGCTTAGGGGAGGATTTCTTGCTAAATACCTTATCAGGCTTTGCAAAGAAGGAAAGCCAATCCTGGAAAGAGGGAAAGGTTTCAGGGGCAGTTTATTATGGTGATGAACCGTTACTTTCTTTCTACGAGAAACTATACCATCTTGTATCACAGACAAATGCTCTACACCCAGATGTTTGGCCCAGTATTCCGAAATTCGAGAGAGAAATAGTCAGCATGTCGTCATCGCTGATGCACGGTGACGATGGTGTGAGAGGTGCCGTTTCATCTGGCGGGACGGAGAGCATACTGCTTGCAATGAAGACCTACAGGGATTTCTTCAGGAAAAAGAGAGGAATAACGGAACCTGAGATAGTTCTGCCATCAACCGCTCATCCATCCTTTCTGAAAGCGTGCGAGTATTTCTCTATCAAGCCAGTCATAGTCGGACTGGATGAGAATTATAGAGCAGACGTTGCCATGGTAAAGGAACTGATGAGTGGAAACACTGTCGCAATAGTAGGATCTATGCCCAATTTCCCGTTCGGTACATTCGATCCGATTGAGGAACTGGCGGAAGTCGCAGAAGATAAGAAGATAGGGATGCACGTCGACGCCTGTCTGGGAGGATTTATGGATCCGTTTGTGAGGGATGCTGGTTACGATTTTCCAGACTTCGATTTCTCCGTCAGCGGTGTGACCTCGATTTCGATGGATACTCATAAGTACGGTTACGCCCCGAAAGGAACGTCTGTAGTGTTGTACAGGAATGGCGATTATTTCCAAAATCAGATCTACGCTACAGCTTCCTGGCAAGGAGGCATATATTTCACCCCCACTCTTTTGGGAAGCAGACCGGGATACCCTATCGTGGCTGCTTGGGCCGCCATGCTGTTGATGGGTAGGAATGGTTACACTCAAGAAGCAAAGAAGATACTTGACGCAGGGGACTACATCAAGAAATCTATTGAAAAGATTCCAGGACTCAAGTACATTGGAAATCCGCTCTGGGTAATAGCAATATCATCTGGGGAATTCGACCCTTATCTGGTCTGGGAGGCTATGTCGAAGAGGGGATGGATGCTGAACGGACTCTCAAATCCTGCAGGATTCCATATTGCTCTTACTCACAGGCATACCTTAGAAGATGTTAAGGAGAAATTTGTCATAGACCTTAGCGGTGCAGTGGACTCGGTGAAGAAAGGGAGCGTCAAGGCCTCATCGATGGCACCGATCTATGGGATGGCTTCTGTGTTGCCGAAGGAATCTACTGACGTCTTCTTGAAGAGTGTCGTTGAATGGCTTTATAGCCATTAGACAGGGTAGTGTTGAAAATGAAAGATGCTTTTATAGGAATTGATCTCGGAACATCTTCTGTGAAGATCTCCCTCGTCGACGAGGAAAGGGTGACTAGGGGGAGAGTAACCAGAAAGTACGGCCTTAAAATAGGAAATGGAGGAGAGGCTGAGCAGAACCCGGCAGAGTGGTATAATTCTGTGATGGATGGAATGGAAGAAATAGTCGCTGAATCTGACGGCTTAGAGATAAAGGGAATTGGGTTGACGGGACAGTGGTCCGGAACAGTCCCGGTGGACAGAAACGGTGATGCAATCAGCAATGCAATCATTTGGATGGATACACGAGGTAGCGATGAAATCAGCAAACTGACATCTGGCTTTCCCTCGATTTCTGGATACAGGCTCGACAAGCTGATCAAATGGTTGAGAAAAACGGGAGGCGCACCAGCCCATTCGGGAAAGGATTCTCTCGCCCATATATTATACATAAAGCACAACCTCCCCGACATCTATGAAAAGACGTACAAGTTCTTGGAACCAAAAGATTACATTGCTGCAAAACTGACCGGAAATTTCAAGGCCTCCTGGGACAATCTGACCCTGCTTTGGTCGACGGACAACAGAGATCCGTGGAACGTGACCTACGACGACGGATTGCTGAGGATGTCTGGGATTTTAAAGGAAAAACTTCCTCAAGTGATCAAGCCTACTGATTTGGTTGGATCGTTGAAGGAAGAGGTGGAATCCAAGCTCGGGGTGAAAGGTGTGAAAGTGGTTTCGGGTTGCGGAGACGTCGCCTGTTCATTGATAGGAGCAGGGTGCATTGAGGATTACAAATCTCTCATCTATTTGGGTACCTCATCGTGGATAACCTCTCACGTATCTTTCAAAAAAACTGACATATTCCATAATGTTGCATCCCTTCCAAGCGGAATTACTGGTAAATACTTCGTTGCAGCAGAGCAAGAAAGTGCGTGTAATAGCATGGACTTCGTCTCAGATCTCTTAAACATTACAGGGGAAGATAAGTATTCCGTCATCGATGACCTGGTCTCTAAGTCAGAGCCTGGTTCTAGGGGCCTTATGTTTCTTCCTTGGTTGTTCGGAGAAAGGGCCCCGATCGAAGATCCATATGTCAGAGGAGGTTTCTATAATCTTTCCTTGGAAAACAACAAGGCCGACGTCGTTAGGTCGACAATGGAAGGAGTTGCGCTTAACTCTAAGTGGCTCCTGAACACGGTCGAAAAATTCACTGGAAAGAGGATAGAAGAATTGTACATGAGCGGCGGAGGTGCATTGTCTTCCCTTAGGGCGACGATATTTGCGAACGTGCTCGGTAGAAAGATAAGGGTGGTCAGTGATCAGAGATTCTCGACCGTGAATGGCGCAGCTATGATCTCGGCTGTGGGATTAGATAAATTGAAGTTTTCCGATCTTTCTGACCTGGGAGCGCCTTTTGTGGATCATCTACCAGACATGGAAGAGAATTCTTTATACGAAAGAGAATTCCATCAGTTCATCGACTACTACCGAAACAACAGAAAGAGTTTGAGACAAAGCAACTCGACTTGAGACCTCCAAGGAGATAATTAAGAGTTAGATTTCGGGGACTCTGATCCTTGTCTGATGCTCTTTCCTTTTCTGGTGTCATTTAACATGGCACCTAGTAACACCGCCACCAGCATCGTGATTCCGGAGAATACGAGTGCTATGAACCACTGATCAGAGACCAGGATGTTCATGCTCAGCTGGAAGGTGTTGAGAGCAGGCATGATTAGGATGAAGAATAACGCTCCCACCTGAGATGTCAGCCAGATGACACTCGCAGCAGTCCCTGCTCGTTCCTTTCCAGCAGTCTCTAGAGATATCTGAAGGACGACCGGAGCCAGAGAGAGCAGAGTGAATCCAAGAATGATTCCTATTATTGCGTAGTACAGTAGATTTACCCTGAGACTGAATAGGAACAGAAGTACTGCAACCAGTAAAGCATTCACTATCACCACCTGTTTCAGTTTCGAATACTTATCGGCGAGTAGAGGTATGATCACCATCCCAAAGATACCACTAATTAGCATTCCTGCTCCGATGAGGCCGCCGTAAAGGGAAGAGATTCCTTTTGAAAACAGAATTGCCTCCACCCACTGTATCAGACCACTGAATATTCCTACCCCGATCAAGAAGAGAATCATAAGAAGGATCATGTTCTTCATCTTGAGTAGATGTCTAATCTGAAAACTGACCTTCTCCTGAACCACGGGACTGACAACCATAGTGCCCGGATTTTCTTTTGAAAAGACGAGGAAGAATACAACCGATATTGTGACGATGAGGGATACCACGACCATGTTGGTTTGCAGGAGAGCAAAGCTGGCACTAGGAACCATTATGGGGACAAGCACAAGCGCAATGATCATACCAATTATCTGACCCATGGTAGCAATTCCGTTTGCAAGAGCTTGTTCTCCCTCCGGGAACCAGTTTCCTGCGAGCTTAGAAATTCCATTATATACGAATGGCTGTCCCACCGAAGCCAAGCTTTGAAACACGAACAACAGCTCAAAACTCCCACCGCTAAGTAACCTCAGCCACGAAAACACTACCAATATTCCTCCACCTATGGAAACGACTTTCTTGAATCCCCACCTGTCGACCATGAGGCCTGTAGGAATCGAAATAGGAATGAACACTAGTGGCCAGAGACCTGACATGAGACTGATTGGTCCTAGACCCACATTGAAAATGTTTTCCATTTGAGGTGAAACGATCCCGGCAAAATTTAGCCAGATGATCTGAGACGACATGGATATTAGCATGTACCCAACAAGAACAAGCCATCTTCTGTTGCTTGGCGCCAGATTTTCTGGCTGCTGTTGCATAGATTAGTATGCTGTGAGGGTTACTTATATATTTCCAATAGAATTCTTCATCTGAAACCCGCTAGATAGCCGGAATTCAAACACCGACTCAGCTACAAACATATATTATCTCTGCATTTCATATAGTACCAAAATGGAAGGAAACTGGAACAGGTTTCTATTTGTCAACCTATCCTCAGATGATGTCTGGACCGAGTCTCTGTCAGAAGAGGATTGGAGAAACTGGATGGGCGGAGTCGGTATCGGACAAAGACTTTATAATAAAATTGGCGGTTCTCAGGAGCCATTCTCTCCTGACAATCTACTAATCTTGACGACTGGTCCACTCACCGGCACTCCTTTCCCAAACAGCGGGCGACACGAGATAGTCTCTAGGAGTCCGCAAACTGGATTTTTGGCTGAAGCTAACTCGGGAGGGTTTTTTGGGAATGAACTCAAAAAGGCGGGTTACGATGGTCTAATCATTAAAGGCAGAGCAGACACCCCAAAGGTAATCAAAATTGACGAGTTAGTCAAAATTGAAAAGAGACCGGATTTGTGGGGAAAAGATTTCTACGCTCTTAGAGAAGATCTCACAAAAGAGAAAAAATATAGCGTGATGGGAATCGGTAGAGCTGGTGAAAACAGAGTCCTTTTCTCGTCAATAATGAATGACGAAGGAAGAGCGGCTGGCAGGACTGGATTAGGCGCTGTAATGGGTTCGAAGAATCTTAAAGCGATTGTAGTAAAGGGAAATCTGCAGGTCCCGATTCATGACAGGAAGAAATACTTTGAACTTGTTAGAAAAGTGTCCAAATATCTGATCGAATCTCCCCTTACGCAGGGATTGAAGAGCAATGGGAGTATGATCTGGATGGATATGGGCCAGGGAATGGGGGACATCCCAGCCCACTATTTCAGCGATCACAATTTTGATTATGATTCTTTGAGTTCCATGAAATTTCACGACGTGTATAGTGTGACGAGCTATCACTGTGCGAATTGTGTTATAGGATGCGGGAGGACTGTAACGAAAGACAGCAGAAAGATAGATGGTCCCGAATATGAAACCGTCGCAAGCTTCGGCCCCCTGCTTGGAAATACGGACTTCGACCTCATACTGGAATGGAACGATCTGCTAAACGATAAGGGAATGGATACTATCAGTGCCGGCGTAATAATCTCAGCCCTAAATCACTTTGTAAAAGAAGGAAAGATAACCGATTCATCGATAAAGTGGTATTTCGGCGACGGATTCAAAAGAGTCGGGCAACTAATTGAGGACATTGCGGAATCTAGAGGTGCGGGGGAATCGCTCAAAAAAGGTCTTGAAAGGTTTGCACTTTCAAGAGGAATTCCCAGGGATGAGATCGCCACTGTGAAGAAAATGGAGATACCCATGCATGACCCAAGGGCATTCAAGCTTCAGGGAATTGGTTATGCAACATCTTCGAGAGGGGCGGATCACCTCCAAGCGGAAATATTTGAGGTAGATATGGGAGTTGATGATCGTCAGATCGGAATAGTGAGCGGAGACAGATGGATCGTAAACACAGAAGAGAGAGTCCAAACCTTGGCTAATGCTCAAAACTATAGACAAATTTACAACTCCGCTATCATTTGTACGTACGCAAAGATCAGTCCAGATGACGTTGTTGAAGCCCTGAATCTCTCCACCGGATTTGACTATACGATCGAGGAAATGATGCGGATCGGAAGTAATATTATTCAAGAGAAGAGGAGATTAAATGAGAAGTTTGGGCTCAAGGCTGAAGACGATTACCTTCCGAAAATGGTAAGAAGAAAGATAGAAGGCGAGCCGGAAGATAGTGAAACGAGTGATGATGAGATGAACTCCCTGATGACTAAATACAGGAAGATCAGAAACTGGACTTCATAGGAACAGTTTAGGAATCGTCCTGTCGACGTCCACCACTAGGAGCTTTGAATCGTTCCCTTCTCTCAACCATTTTAGCTCGTCGAGTTCCTTTCCCGCAACCATAGATTCAATTTTGAACGATTCTGCAAATTTCTCAGTTGGCAAGTCGAAACTCAAATAGTCCTTCTTTTCCATGCCCGGCGTATAGCTCAGCGAATAGCTTTTCAGAATGGAATAGCCTCCATTTCTCAGTATCAGGAATTTGACAGGAAGGTTGTACTTTTGGACTGTCCAGAGGATTTGAAGAGAATACATGAATGAACCCTCTCCAACTATAGCTAGTACCTTCTCTGTCTTCATTGAAATTCCAGATGCCGCTGGAGAACCCCAACCTAGTTGACCACTCTTGGAAAAGAAGTACCTTCCGGGTGAATAACCCAGTACATCTCTTAGTATAGTGGAGGAGGAAATCGCCTCATCGACTATTACGTAGTCCGAGAACAATTTCTTTACCCTGCTCATCACGAAAGTGACACCCATCTTTTCCTTTTCGTTCGCAATCCTAGTGGATATCTGAAAATCACTTGGCCTCGAGAAATTGCCTTTCTTGCTTATCTTACCGACCAGTTCACCAAGAAATGACTTCACGTTAGCTCTGTAGAAGTCACCGAATTTCGGATTGATGTTGAGTCCAACGAAGACTACCTTCTTCCCTTCGAGAAGTGGGGAAGGGAGATAGGGATAAAGTGTCACATCTCCTCCTATGAAGACGACCAGGTCGTTCTGGAGCAGTTTGAGATTTATTAGTGTGGTCCCAGGAAGCAGGTTGCCTCCAAACATCTTGCTTGTGGAATTAAATGGTGAACGATGAGCGAGCGGTTCACCGTAGACTGGGCAACCCAATTTTTCAGCGACTTTCTCAGCTTCTGCGAACGCGCCGAACAGATCTATTTCCCATCCAAATACCAACGCAGGATTTCTTGACTCATTGAGGAGGTTCGAGACCGCATTCACTGCGTCTTCATTCGACGTTTCGTAACTTCTTTTGGTTGGTTCTGGTGGTCTGTACGACGAGTCCTCATCCATTACGTTCATGGGAATGGAAACGAAAACTGGACCGATTGGTGGAGTCAGTGCTTCGACTTTTGCCCTCCTTAGAACGGAAGGAATCTCCGATGCACTCTTTAGCTCGTACTTAAATTTCACATTATTTCCTATAAAGCCAAGGAGATCACCTGATAACAGCGGCTCCATTGACATGTGTCTTAAATCCTGCTGACCTGCGGTTATTATAACCGGAGAATAGTTCATCCTCGCTGTGTATATGTACGCCATCGAGTTACCGAGTCCGAGTATAGTGTGCAGGTTCACCAAATGCGGCTGAAAAGAGAATTGAGAGAGACCATCGGCCATTCCCACGGCTAGACCATCAAACTGCGTTAGTACATAGTCATCCACTGCCTTAAGCGAGTTAAGCTCGGTCGTTCCTGGGTTCCCAAATATCGGTAGCAGGTCAAGTCTGTTTATGACATCTGCGAATGTCTCGTAACCTTTCAAAGTTCCACCCTGTAAAGCGGATCGATACCCTGCGCATATCTGAGTACATTTGAAATCGTTTCAGTCAGAAATCTCTGCTGGCTTTCTGCAGTCACGCCTGCGATATGAGGGGAGCAAATCACATTATCAAGCTTGAAGAGTTCGGAATCAAAATCGGGAGGTTCTTTGACATATACGTCTATTCCAGCCTTTATTCCTTTCTTTTTTACTGCACTTATTAAAGCCTTTTCGACCACAATTTCTCCTCTTGAAGTGTTAATAAATATCGCTCCGTCTTTCATCTTGGAGAATGTATCTTCGTTGAACATGCCACTAGTAGCAGGTGTCAACGGCATGTGAACTGAAATTATGTCAGAGTTTGATAGCAGGTCTTCGAATGAAACGTAGTTAAGGCCATACTTTTCCTCATCTTCTAGACTTAGCCTCCTCGGGTCGTAATAGAGAAGAGAAGGCCCGAACGCAATGAGTCTCCTCGCAAGTTGAGTACCTATCATTCCCATTCCGAGTATCCCCACCATCTTTCCTTCGAGGTCCCTCGAACCAGTAAGAATAGGCCAACTTTTTCTCTCCTTCAGCTCGGCGTTCAGAAAGAGCATATCTTTCAAAAATATCAGCATAAAAGCTATGACGTGTTCAGCAACGCTTTGTTTGTTTGCCACAGGAACGTTGCAAATCATTATACCCTTCTCTTTCAGATATGATAGATCGACGTTGTCGTATCCTGTACTAGCAATTTGTAGATATTTTAGGTTTGGAAATTTCCTCAATTCTTCTTTTCCCAGCCTCGTGAAAGTCGTCGCCACAAGAACGTCCGCTTCATTTTTTTCAAAGTTCAAGCCGTTGACAATTTCCATCTCTGGCAAAATTTGGTTGATAGTTTCTCTCACGGAAGAAGATGGAATAAATTCAGGCAAAACTGTTAAGAATCTCACTATCAATCATTCAGAAAGAGGTACAAATTCTTTGTCATTAGTTTGATTATTTACTCTCAGAATGTCGTGTCGATCGGACTAGCCTAATTACAGGTCAGTTCCCTGCCTAATCCAGTCATTTTCAGAGTCGACATGGGACTGCGCGGCGAAGTTACTTTTTGGCATGGGACTTAGCCGCGTGAGCATCTCTCTGCTTAGCACTCGGAAACATTTCTCCGCACGTCTTGCACTTACATGGCATAACTTGTCTGTTGTAAATGACGGTCAGATATTTACCAGTTTTCCAATAAAAGACTCGTCTTTTGGAAGGTTTCATCCGTTTCAGTTAAAATTTTCTAGTCCAGAAACTGAAATATAAGCTGACACTCTTATCTATTCATGGGCAGCCAGTTGTATACCCTGTGGGGAGATAGTGAAAAAGAATACGATATGAGTAAGCCCCTTTTGACCTATATCAGACGAAAGGTTGGTCTAGGTGAGGATAAGATCATCTGGTCTGGATATAGGAACATTGATCCCCTTCCTGTTTCATCAGAACTCAAGGAAATTTTGTACTCCTGCGTTTCACCAGATAACGTGAAATTTGACGAAATGGACAGACTAAAACATTCAGTTGGGAGAGGAGGTCTAGATTATATCAGGTTGATGGAAGTGCAACCAATCAAGACCGTGGACGCTGTCGTCTATCCTGTAGAGGAGGAGATAAAATGTTTACTTAGGAAGGCAGACGACCAAATAGAGATCATTCCCTTTGGAGGAGGCACTTCAGTGACCGGAGGTATCACCCCAACGGGCAGAAAAAAATTCTCTGTGAGTCTTGACTTGTCCAAACTAGACTATTTAATGATCGACCGAAACAACAATGTTCTAGAGGCCGGAGGTGGAGTGAAAGGTCCAAAGATCGAAGAAGAGCTTGAAAAGTACGGACTGACTCTCGGAAATTTTCCTGAATCTTTTCATTTTTCTACACTCGGCGGCTGGATTGGAACCAATGCAGCTGGACAGGAATCAAACAGATATGGAAAAGTGAAAGAGATGGTGCTGGGTGTGAGGATGGAAGCTCCAACCGGAACCTACCAGGACAGGATAGTCCCTGGCGAATCAGCTTTCTTCAAGTTATTTGATTTAGCTGTTGGTAGCGAAGGCAGCTTCGGCATTGTCACAAGAGCTTGGGTGAAGGTTCAGAAGAAGCCAAAACAGCTCTTTTACAGGGCACAAATGTTTGAGTCGTTTAGCGATGGACTGGAAGCGCTAAGAAAGAAATTTACAGAAGGAGAAGTGCCGATCATAACCAGATTGTCGGATGAGGATGAAACTGAACTTTCGATGATTGGGATTGAAGACACATTCCTCAACAATGCATTCAAGAAGTACGTGGCCCTCAGAATGCACGATCAGCGAGGGGCAATACTTATAGCTGTCAGCGACCGGAAGGAAGAGATCAAGTTTGAAAGCAGCATTAGTCTTGGATCTCTCCCAGCGAAATACTGGAACAAGGAGAGGTATTCACGACCCCTGATGTACAACGAATTGCTTAAGAGAGGAATAGTGGCAGAGACCATCGAGACATCTGCAGAATGGGGTAGACTGGATGAAATCCACAACTCTACCAGGAAGAGATTTAGTGAAATCATAGAGACACTGGGGATAAAGGGAATGATCTTGTGTCATTCTTCTCATCAGTACGTTACTGGATCCGCTCTCTACTTCACGTTTCTCTTCTATTCACAAGACAACAGGGAAGCTATTCTGAATCAAGTCCGAGATGGAATAATGGAAAACATATTGGCGAAGGGTGGGTCTATCTCGCACCATCACGGCATTGGAAATTTGCAGTCCAAGTACCTTCAGGAATACAAGGGTACTATGTATGACCTGACTAGAACGGTCAAGTCATATTTCGATCCAAAGAATTCGCTCGTTCCTGGAATCCTTGACAAAAAGTGACAAGACCATCGGATAACATTTAATTTCAGGGATATTTTAAGTCTGTGAGCATTTTATTCATAGTCAACCCCGCCGCTGGGAAGGGGAAGGCAGAAAAGGAGTGGCCAGCAATAGCAAAATTGATACAAGAAAATTTCTCAGAATATGATGTCGAATTTACCCAGAGATCGTTGCAAGCGACTGAGATAGCGAGGAATGCCGTCCTTAAGGGATACGATGCCATAGTTTCTTGCGGAGGAGACGGGACACTAAACGAGGTGATCAATGGTTTGGCAGGTTCCGAGATCAAGGTTGGATTGATACCTCTTGGAACAGGTTCTGATTTTGGAAAGTCGATTGGAGTCAGGAGCGTGGAAGAGTCGATAAGCACGTTGAAAGCAAATAAGGTTGAAAGAATTGATGTACCGAACGTCACCTTTGAAGAGACTGGCAAGAGTAGAGTCTTCATAAACGTTCTGGAGATAGGATTCGGAGCAGAAGTGATGAGATACGTCAATTCGCACCCCAAGGGAGGTCGGTATACATTTGTTCGTGGAATTCTTTCCACCGTCCGAAAACTTAAGAGATTCAAGCCCGGAATAGAAAATGGGGATCAGAAAGACTTGGAGACGATAGAAGTTATCGTTGCTAATGGAAAGTACTTCGGAGGCGGGATGCTGGCATCACCTCACTCCATCTTGAGTGATGGAATTCTTGATGTTCACATTCTGAAACCAGTGTCCAGACTTACGACTATACTCCGCTTAAGGAACCTGATGAACGGAAGTTACATAGAGAAGAATTTTTCATTCGAAAGTAAAGTAAAATCGATCCGTTTTACTGAAAAGGGAAACCTAGTTGAAATGGATGGAGAAGTGGTGGGAACGTCGCCTATAACGGTTAATGTGATGCAGAAGGGAGTCAATTTCATAGTATCATAAATACTCAGTAGGTTTCTGTAAAAATCTTTCTGAGATCATCTTCTCCTGCTAGAACTGGATTGAACGCAAGCTCGCTGTCCCTCATGGAAAGAGAGATGAGCTGCTCAATTTTTGATGCATAGACCTGTCTGTCGATTCCTAGATCTCTTACTCGACACGGCTGACCCACATCTTTAAAGAATTTCGTTATCTCTTCGATAAGCCCTTCGATGTCGTTAACATTTAGGATCCTGCATACTCTCAAATATTTCTCCTTCGCCTCCTGATTCTGTGAATTGAAAAGTATGGAAGGAATAAGGAACAGACCAACTGAAGTTCCATGAGTTATGTGGAATGTGGCTCCAAAACTGTGACCTAGAGCATGGGCCGATGCTGTCCCACTATTTGAAAAAGCCATTCCGGCCATTGTTGCAGAAATATGCATTAAATCCTTTGCATTTTCCTCGTTTTCCATTGCTCTCTTTAGGTTATGAAAAATCGTTTCGATTGCCCTCTCTGCAAGTGCGTCCGTAAACACCGTAGACGTATTTGATGCAATAGCTTCAAAGGAATGGACAAATGCATCTATTCCGGTCGCAGCCGTAATCTTCTTGTCTGTAGGGGCTAGGGAGGAGTCTAGGATGTCTATTTCTGGAACAAGTGCGTAGTTGCCAAGTGCCAGTTTGCCTTCGTCATCGGTCAGAACAACTCCGAATGAGACATCGCTCCCTGTTCCGGAAGTTGTCGGAATAGCGATTAGCTTAGTCTTGAGATTAATGACTTCGAATGGACTTATAGTACTCAAATCGGCCCCTGGATTTGATATCAATACGGCTAAGGCTTTGGAGAAGTCAATGACGCTTCCTCCTCCTATTGCAAGGACTGCGTCATAATGTCTTCCTTTGAGAGCGGTTAAGGCATTTTGAATCTGCCTTATCGTCGGCTCAGGAGTGACATCGACGAAAAGTTCTCGTTCGATTGGGGCTAGGGTCTTTTCTAGCCTGTTTCCAATAAATCCCATTATTATTTTATCACTCACAATAAGTACTCTTCTTATCCCTTCCTTCTGTAATATGTCCCCTAAACTGTCAAAAATGTCGCGCTGAAAATATATAGTTCTTGGAAACTGAAATAGACTCATTCTTCTCCGAGGTACTTAGTTGGAATTGTCTGAGCTGTCTTGACCATTGCTATTGCAGCAGATGCATACCTCAAAAGCAGAGCGATATTCCCTTTCACTTTCATCTGTCCAGTCAACATCGCTTGAGTGGGATTTATCTTTCCACTTATAATTTTCTTCCAGTTAGCGTACGTCGCGGTCAGCTCAAACGGTGAAGTTTTTTCAGGGTCAGTTACCATCTCAGATCCATCACACTTGCCGTCGTGAAGATTAAGGATGAAAGAATCAAAAGAGGTTCCTCCCTTCAAATCGCCCATTTCCGTCATTTTGAACTTGATCGGGTCTTTCCAACCTTTCCCAGTTTTATTGTAGTCCGGGGATTCGCAGAGCCGTTTGCAATATTCCTTTACCCATTCTTCTGAGGGAAACAAAAGAGCATCAGGCATAGCATAATATGATTCACATGTTATTAAATTCATTCACGAATTTTCCTATGACACTGTGGTACTCACGAATGGACTAAATCAAACAGGTCCCTACTCGAGGAATTTTCAAATTTCTGACCAATTTCGATGATTTCCCTCACCTTTTCTTTGTTTTTCATTACCTTGAATCCCTTGTTCTCGAGGTCTTTCCAGTCGAAGGGATTCTTGAAATGACCTTTCGGAACCTTGACTTCTTTATCCAAGCTACCAGCTTTCGTACTTACTGATATTTTTACTGGCAGATACTCTGGATACAGAGCATCATATTCTTCTGTCACGTTGAAAGTCATCTTGTCTATCAGTTTCAAGATCAATGGATCGTTCAGGAATCTAGAATCGAACGAAGTTAAATCTGGTTCACCATAGAGGAGTGTGTAGGCAATGATGTATGGTAAACTGTGGTCCGCAGTTTCCTTTGTTTTTGGTCTTAACTTTTCTGGGTCCTTCACTATGATCTTTTGCGCTACCGAAAATGTGTCGACCTTTACGCTATTTATCATTTCCCCGTTCAACCGATCTTTTATCCACAAAGCGGATTCAACAGCACTCATTGCGTGATATTCAACCGGAAAATTCTTGATCATCGTCCTGAGGATTCTGTTATTTTTTAGATCGATACTGACGTTACCTGTGACCTGCTTGAAGAACCCCATTTCCCCTTCAAATATTGGTGATGGACCAGTAAATCCTTCGTTAGCAAGAAGAGATGCAAAGACGGAATTGCGCGTTGCATTTGCTGCCGTGCATCCTTTCCACATGCTCAACTCGCCGGCTCTTGTCTGACGAAGTGAAATGTTGTTGTTTATAGCCAGATTTAGCGTGTTGATGAACTTGGACTTGTCAAAACCATTCAATACTCCCAATCCCGCGGCTGAAGAGATGGAAATATATGTCACGTGATCCCACCCCCGGTCCCTGATAGAAAATGCATCAGCAAATGCACCCACTACTTGATAAGACGTAGCAAGAGCTCTGAGAACTTGCAAACCACTTTCACCCAAAGAGTACGCGTAGCTCAAAATTGGAGGTATATTATCTGAAGGATGAAGCGCTTCTTTTGAAAGATATGTATCATTGTAGTCGAGATACCTGGTCATGCAACCATTTAGATAAGTGGCTATGTCGACAGAAGCGGTTCGCTTGTCAAAGTAGATCGGGGCGTTCATCTTACCAGATGATGGCAAGAGTCCCCTCTTAGATAACCTGACAGCCTCTGAGTCCCTAGCACCGTAAGATACAAAAAGTGAGTCCACGATTCGCTTCTTCAATTCTTCCCTGGTAGAACTATCCTTTAGAAGAGCATCAATGCCCGTGCTGTATTCATAAATCTGTTCATCGAGATTCAAGGGATCACCTGAGATGGAATTAACTTCTTCTACAAAACCACTGTCTTTGGCTCTCTTAATTTTGGATTCGTGAATTCATCCAAGAAGAAGTTCAGAGTTCTGAGACGGAATGCCGGAAAATGGCAGATAGCTCACTTACAGATGTTCAGCTCAGGATCCTTCCTCTTGATCTCGATTTCAATGTTCTCTATGAACACATTAAGATCGATCATGTTCTTCTGCTTGTCCTTCCTGTCCCTTACAGAAATCTTCTTTTCAGACGCTTCTTTGTCCCCCACGATAATCAAGTACGGTATCTTGCTGCCATGGGCAGTTCTGATCTTCTTGTTGATCGTGTCCCCCGAAAAGTCCCCCTCTGCCCTTATTCCTCTATTCAGTAGATTGCTGTGGACTTCTTCTCCGTATGCTTTGTTTCCTTCGGAAATGTTAAGGACTCTGACCTGCACCGGAGAAAGCCAGGGTGGAAAAGAGCCAGCAAAGTGTTCAATTATGACTCCAAGGAATCTGTCAAGCGTTCCAAATATTGCTCTGTGAATCATGATTGGCTGTTGGGGTTGATTATTTTCGTCTATGTATTTGAGGTCAAAGTGATCTTTGTCTGCCATAAAGAAATCCAACTGTATCGTCGATAGCTGCCAGTACCTTCCAAGGGCATCCCTGACATCCACGTCTATTTTCGGACCATAAAATGCTGCTTCCCCTTCCTTGACGTCGTAGTTCAGATTTCTCTTATCCAGAGCTCCTTTAAGTGCTGTAGTAGCTCTCTCCCAGATTTCTGTTGAACCCGTGTACTTCTCTTTGTTCTTTTCGTCTCTCGTGCTCAGCTTGTATTTTACCTCGGATATTCTGAAGGTATTGATGAACACCTCAGTGACCATGTCCAGAAGGTTTCCGACTTCAGATTCTATCTGATCTGCCCGTACAAATGCGTGCCCATCATCTTGGGTCATGGACCTGACTCTCAGCAATCCGCTCGTAACTCCAGAACGTTCGTATCTGTATACCGTTCCGAACTCGCTAAATCGTATTGGTAGATCTCTATAACTCCAGGATTTCCTCTGGAACAATAGAATATGACCCGGACAGTTCATCGGTTTCATACCGTACTGCTCCTTCTCTATTTCCATAAGGAACATATTTTCTTGATAATGTGCCATATGACCGGATTTCTGCCACAGGGTGGTCTTGAATGCGTGAGGGGTCCAGAT
Source organism: Thermoplasmata archaeon (assembly GCA_021792255.1). Lineage (GTDB taxonomy): Archaea > Thermoplasmatota > Thermoplasmata > Thermoplasmatales. Next base: position 57,041 of record JAJYUZ010000004.1, on the reverse strand, counting down.
TTCTTCCCACCCATATTTCTTATTGAGCTCCTTCATAAACCCGATGAGTTCGTTTCTGAGTATGGTTCCCTTTGGAGTGTAAAGTGGGAAAGCGGGTCCGTATTCGGGTCTCATCACAAACAGATCTAATTCCGTACCCAGCTTTCTGTGGTCTCTTTTCTTTGCTTCTTCGGTCATCCTTAAATAATCTTTGAGCGCGTCCATCGTGGGGAAGGCCGTCCCGTAAATTCTGACCAGACTATCGTTTTCCTCCTTTCCTCTCCAGTAAGCCGTCGATGTGGAAAGCAATTTGAAAGCGTTGACATAGTTTGTTGACGGAACGTGTGGTCCGCGGCAAAAATCTGTGAAATCTCCTTGAACGTAAACGGAAGAACTGGCACCGTCAGGGACGTTTTCCCGGATCAGCTCAACTTTGTAAGGGTTAGACCTGAAAAGTTCTACGAGGTCATTCTTTGAGAGTTCCCTTCTATCGATTTTGTAATTCTTGTGGGCCAACTCCCTCATCTTCTCCTCTATTTTTGTAATATCCCCTTCGTTTAGGGCCTCCATCCTGATGTCATAGTAGAATCCTGGAGGATCTTCTGTGACTGGACCTATTACTGGCTTCGCATTTGGATATAATTCGGTGACCGCCTGGGCCAGAAGGTGAGCTCCGGAGTGTCTCAGTATGTGAAGCCCGTCTGGGCTGTTCGAGTCTATTGGCGAGATCTCACCATCTCCTCCGATTTCCCTTTCAAGATCTATCAATTCACCATTGAATTTGGCTGCGACCGTCGTTGCTGTGAGAGAACCGAATGACTTCAGAATATCGATCGCCTTTTTACCCTTCTCAAAGTTCATCTCCTTTTGCATTTCCTTAGTCTGCAGCCTGATCAGCATAGGAAAAGCAATGGTCTCAAATATATCTAATTTGCTAATTCGGAAGATCCTTTCCCGAAAGCCTCCTTGAATTCTGCACAGAGCTAAGGGTTTGTGAGAAAGTAGTGGGACCCAACCGGACTAATTTTGGAGAATTAAGGACATTTTTCTTAGGCTCAGTTCGCCTTTTCCGATCTACCTAGGTCGCGGGTATGGAAATCCCATCGCCTCTCGGATCCGACCCACCGACGACCACTCCGTTCTTCAGCCTTGCCGTTATGTGTGCATTTCCAAGCTGTGTTGAGAATCCTATGTTTTTTAATCCCCTGTCTGGAAAAGTCTTCTTGATATCATTCGAGTAAATTTTTGATTCGACGAGAAAAGTGGCAGGTTTATCATAAATAGTATAAGGGAAAGCCCATCTTGGTGTATCAATCACCGCCTGTGGATCCTCCTGCTGCTTCATCAGTCCGAGGATCAGTTGAACGTGAAGTTGAGGCTGAATATCGCCACCCATCGATCCAATTGAAGCAAGATATCCTGATTCATCTTCTAGCATCCCGGCACACAACGTATGAAAGGTCCGTTTTCCTGGCCTCAGGGCATTGTGATGCTTTGGATCCAAACTGAAGTAGTTACCTCTGTTTTGCATAACGAAGCCTGTACCCTTGGGAACGATGCCTGAACCAAACCCCATGTAGTTGCTTTGAATCATCGAAATACTGTTTTCTTCCGTGTCTGTAATCGAAAAATAGGTTGTATCCCCTCTGTCTCCAGCTTTGTTACCCGCGATCTTGGGGAATTTGTTATCTTCAGATATCTCTTTAGCGTGCTCCATCGTGATGAAATTTCCTGGTAATGGAAAGAATGCAGGGTCTGCAATGAATTTATCCCTTTGAGAATATGCGATGTACCCTGTTGTCAAAATATCCTCTAGAGTAAGGTCTGGTTGTTTAAAACTCAGCATATTTAGCCACAGGATCACGGTTGCTGCTTGACTGTTCGGAGCGGTTTCATAAACATCGAACCCGTTGAATTGTGTCTTGAGTGGTTCCTGAAAGGTGGATTCGTGTTTGCTAAGATCATCCGAAGAAATATCAACACCTAGTTTGTTGAGACCTTGAATTGTTTTGTCTGCTAGATTGCCTTCGTAGAATGACGATAGCCCGTCAGAAATCAGCGACTCTATGGTGTTCGCTAGATCTTCCTGTCTAAATATAGTGCCGGGAAGAGGGAAAGAACCATCTTTTACGAATATTTCCCTCCAGTTTGCAAATTCTCTCAAATGGTTTGAACTCAGTTCTATCGATTCGGAGTAGTTTTGAGTGATGGGAAACCCATTCTTTGCGTACTCGTATGCGGGATTTAACAAGTCCTTGACTTCTTTGGTCCCATATCTCTTGTGAAGGTCCTCCCAAGCCCTGACGAGACCTGGAACTGTCAAAACTGAATCTTTTCCTTTCGTTGGAATATTTTTCATGTCATTATTAGTGAACCGTTCAATAGATACACTGTTGAATGCCCTCCCGCTACCATTGAGATCTATGACTGGCTTTTCATTGAATTTTAACAGAAGAAATGTGTCTCCACCCAACCCGCACATATTATTCTGCGTGACGCACAATACCGCGCTGGTGGCGATCGCAGCGTCAACGATGTTTCCCCCAGATTCAAGCACTTTTGCTCCAGCGATCGACGACTGAATGCTAGCAGATGATACCACTCCCTTCTTTGAGAATGTACTTGGCCTGGTTCTCATGAATGTTTACTCGTTCTTGACTTATAATCTTGTTTCACGATTTTCACTCCAAAATTGTCGTTAGAATTTTCTATCAATTGTTGCTTACCTCACAATCAAGTGATCATAAATGAAGTTCTTCCTAGAGAACTACGGTTGTACTCTCAACCAGGCACAGGGCGAGATGATAGCCAGTTCGCTCGTTTCTCAGGGGAATCAGCTGGTGTGGGATATGGAATCCGCGGATACTGTCCTTCTATCGACGTGCGTAGTCATTAAACACACCGAGGACAGAATGATGAGAAGGATAGAAGAGATAAGGAGAGGTGGAAAAGAGGTTCTTGTCTCTGGGTGCCTGACGCATTTCCCTTTGAAGGAAGTGAGGAAGATTGATTTTTCCGAATCCTATGGAAAACTTCCAGTTCTGAAGGAAGGAAATCTGAGTGTTGGAGTACCAATAGCTGAAGGGTGTGATGGAGGATGCTCATTCTGCATTTCTAGAATTGCTAGGGGAAGACTCAAGAGCTTCGATGAAGAAACTATACTACAAGGTATAAAGGAAATCGTCAAAAAAGGGGCAAAGGAAATACGCCTGACGGCGTTGGATACGGGGTCTTACGGGCAAGATAAATCCGAAACTTTGCCACGTTTGGTTCGCAAAATTACCGATCTAGAGGGTGATTTTAGAGTCAGAGTGGGAATGATGGAGCCCGAAAACGCGAGTTCTATCATAGACGAATTGTTAATGGTGATGAGATCCGAAAAGGTGTACAGGTTCCTACACATTCCTTTTCAGAGCGGTGATCCATTGGTTTTAAGGAAGATGGGAAGACAGTACAAAGTGGAGAAGTTTGTTGAGATCGTGAGGAAGTTCAGACATTCATTCCCCGAGGGAATGTTGAGCACTGACGTCATAGTGGGTTTTCCATACGAGACCGTAGAGGGCCTCAGAGCAACGGCGGATGTGGTAAGGGAGGTTAAACCGGAAATTCTCAATGTCACAAAGTATTCACCTCGACCAGGTACGGCTGCTTATGCCTGGAAAACTCCCCCTAGCAATCAGACCGCACTGTGGACTCAAATACTTACGGAACTCCACAGAGATATTTCTAAAGAGTCACTCGAGCGCTTTGTCAACAGGAAAACTGAAGTCAGACTCATGGAGCCTGGAAAGAACAACACTTTTATCGCAAGGGATCAGAGCTATCATCCAGTGATTTTGAATAAGGGAAAGCTGGGAGACAATACGAGAGTCAAGATCGTGGGAAGTTCAGAGTTCTATCTCATAGGAAGACCAATGACAAAGAAAGCATAAGTGCCAATCCTCATTCGAACATCGACCTCTTGGATTCCGTTCCGTCCTTTCTTGACTGTCTCATTGTATGGTAAAGACGGCGGAAATACGATGCAATTAAATGATCCGGTATGGGTACGCAATTGGGCCGGTCAAGTATGCAGACTTGTATTGAAATCTGAAAAGAGGATATATCCGTTCCAGATTGTGATAAAATGAGACACAGAGTCTTGGTACGTCCGGGGAACGATCCAATAGAAGAGAGGAACGGAATCTTGATCGTTCATACTCAGGAGAAAAGAAAAAACAACAGGGCAAACATGGATGTGATAAAGCAGCTTTCGAGATATTATTCTGTGTCACAGTCGAGAATAAGAATCGTCACTGGCGCCACCTCTCAGAAGAAGATTATAGAAATATTGGAGGATTCTTTATCGACAAAATAGAGAGCTTTCGTCTCTTGGTTCGGCTGGAATCTGTAGGAAAGGTCTATTCTATGAAAAGTCGAGCGATGGTGAAATGTCTCTTTGCGAGCTGCATGGCAGTCTTCAGGTTCTTTGCTTCTTTCCCGATTGCAGACGCCTTATAGTTGGGGTCTACTTTCACGTTCACAACGTAACCGCTTTCTCCTGCCGTGATGTTGAGCGAGACCACTTTGTACCTATAAAAAAGGTTCCTGAAAAATTGTTCTGGTTCCGGAGAGAAGTCGAGTACGTTTACCCTCTTCTTGACGCTTTCTTTTATTCTCTCCAGTCCTTTCTTTTTGTCATCGTTCGTGAAGAGCTTATATGTTCCCCCCTTTTCCAGAACGTAAAAAATTACGTCATCGGTCTCCATCACGTCCTTGACAGGTAGACCGATAGACTTCTCAAAGTGTTGTATAAGATCTAGACTTCGGGTATCGAGTGTTATTTCACCCAATTCTACTCATTCTCCTGGAATTTAGAGCTGCCTGCATCTACTACCCCGACGACAGAAACAGAGAATGGCTTACCGAAAATATTGCCCAGCTGAACCGAGTTCATCGGAACAACGAACTTTGCCATGTCGACGTTTTCAAACTTTGATTTGAGATGTGGTTCGTTTGAAAAGACGACTGCCTTCAGTCCTCCCTTCTTCCTCAATTTTTCAGTAGCTTTTTCTCCAAGCACAAACTTTCCCGTTTCCTTTAATCTTCCAAGTTCCCAGTTGTAGTCCATTTATTCCTCTCTCCTATACGCAAGTTTTACTGCACCTGTGCCAAGGGTTATCGGTTGTCCCACTATAATATTTTCTGCGACACCGTTAAGCCTGTCCACTTCCCCGATCAATCCAGCATTCAGAAGGTGCTTGCTCGTGATTTCGAAAGCTGCTCTCGCCAGGACTGATGCCTTCTTCCCCGATATGCCGTGCCTGCCAATCGCCTCCACCGTTCCTGAAAAAGTCATCATGTCGGCAACGAGCATGAGATGCCTTATGTCCGTATTGAGCCCCGCATTGTGAAGAGTAGATGTGCTCTCTTCTATTATTGCCTCTCGTGCGGCTTCAACTCCAAGAACCTGTGATATCTCTATGATGTCGTTGGTCTTGGTCCTTGCAAAGTCAACATCCTTGAGTTCGAGTACTCCTGCTAGATTCGATCCCTGAGTATATAGAACCCATTCCTTGGCCTTTTGATCGAACTTGACGATTGCCCTCCTAATACCATCGAGGCCCTTGACCTGGAACGTCTTCAGACTCTCGTAGAGCTGGTATATTTTCTTGAATGAAGGCTCGTCCAACGAGAGTTTTATCTCATTTTCTTCTTCCGTGATGGTCGTCTTCTGCATCCTGATCTTCTTCAGCTTTGGAAGGATTTCTTCTCTCTTAAGTCCCCTCTCCTGCATTTTCTGTTTGTCGAGCATTATGAGAACAAAGCCTTCTGTCGTGTTGACCTCGATGTCTGCTATGTCTAGGAGGGTAGTGGCTTCGATCGATCTTGCGAGACCCACGGCCCTGTCTTCGTCGCCCTTTGCCTTCTCTGAGAGATAGATTGTCATAGATGGAGTGCTCGGAGTCTTTCTGGCATCCACGATTTCAATGAGTCTGGGAAGACCTAGAGTCACGTCCATTTCAGCTACTCCTGCAAAGTGGAAAGTTCTCATCGTCATTTGCGTACCTGGTTCGCCTATACTCTGCGCTCCGACGATTCCTACGGCCTCAAATGGGTCAACTTCCGTCTCTTTGTACTTTTCGACTGTGACCTTCAACAGCTTGTCAAAGTCCTTTTCTCCGATATTGTACTGCTTCTTTGCATTTGCAAGTTGCTCTGCAATTTTGATTGGCAGGCTGTTTCCCTCCTTTTCGACTTGTCTGAGAACACTCTTGACCTCACCGCTCAGCTTCCCCTCCATCGGCTCCCTTAACTCAATCTTGGCTTCTTCCTTTCGGGTGAGAATCGCAAATGAAAGAATCTTGTCAATCGATTCTCCATTCACTTCCTCGTAGTTTACAATGTCGTCTTGGATCTCTTCTATCTTTTCTATCATTACCAGGGTCTTCAGTTTGTCTTTCTTCTTTTTTAGAATATTCTTCTCGTTCTTGTAAGGAGTAATTTTCGATATCTTTGCCTTTGCGACAAATGTCTTCCCAGTAACGGTGATCAGCGCCTCCTTCATCGATTTCTCGGCAGGTATTTCATAGTCAAGGCAGTAACCTATAGGCGCCTTGTCTATGATCTCCTTCACCTTCTTGAGTGTGTCCTTCCACGCTAGAGTCGTCATTTTTTCCCTCCATACTTATTGCCAAACATCTCTTTGATCAGGTAGTTCACGTTGACCGATTCTCCCTCGAAAGATCGGGACGGATCTGTTCCATCTTCCCCGTACTCCAGTTGAATTACGGAGTTCTCCGTGTCGAGTACCCTTCCATCTTCAGAGACCTTGAGATCTTCAAGGGCATTGATCAGTCTTCTCTGCATATAACCGGACCTCGACGTTCTTACGGCGATATCGACGAGACCTTCTCTTCCTCCTGTTGCGTGGAAGAAATATTCGGTTGGGTTGAGACCCTCCTTGTACGAAGAACTTACAAATCCTCTCGCATATGCCCCTATGTCTCCCTTCTCAAAGTGCGGGAGAGTCCTGTTAGTATAACCTCTGTGCTGCCTCTGTCCCCTGATACTCTGCTGACCTATGATACCTGCCATCTGGGCAAGATTCATCATGTTAGCCCTTGCACCTGACCTTGCCATTATGACGGTCGAGTTATCCATTCCCAGGTAGTGTGAAGCGATCTCAGAACTCTTTTCCCTTGCCTGCGAAAGGACCTTCATTACCATCGATTCTAATGTATCCTCAAGAGTCTTGCCGGGTTCCATTCCGATTAGTCCGGCCTTATAATTCTCGATCAGCTTTTCGACCTTTTGAACAGATTCGTTACCTACCTCCCTGAGCTGAGCTTTCGCTTCTCCTGGGACGTCTTCGTCGTCTATCCCAGTGGAAAAACCGGTGTAACTTATGGCCCCTGCTGCGAGTCTGGTGAGATTATCCAAGAATTTCGCCCCTTCTGCATTACCGTATTTTCTCAGAACATAGTCGAGCAGAGCACCCTTCGACTGTCCAATTGCATTTTCGTCTATTGCGCCGTTTACAAGCTTGCTGTCCTCTATCCTTATGGTACCCTCCGTACCATTTGGATCGAGGCTCTTGTCTCCAAGCTTTCCTCTAAACTCGAGATTTACTCCCTCAGGCAGAATCAGTGAAAATATGTCCCTCCCCCTGAAGTACTTCTTTCCATCGATCTCCACTGGTTCTGGAGTATGACTTACATTGACATAACTCATAATGTGCAGTCCGGCTTCGAGTGGAATCAACGGATTCCTGTACGTGAGCAAGAACAAAGCTGTGATGTGATCGTGTATGGCTCCCATTATAGGTCCTCCAAATCTTGGCGAGAGGAAATTCTCTTGGACCTTCATCAGTATCTCTGCTTCGGCCCTCGCTTCCTGACTCTGGAGAACGTGGAGATTCATTTCGTCCCCGTCGAAATCAGCATTGTATGGAGCGCAGACTGCGAGATTAAACCTGAACGTTCTGTATGGCAGAACTTTCACTTCGTGCGCCATCATTGACATTCTGTGGAGGCTCGGCTGTCTGTTGAACAGAACTATATCCCCGTCTTCCAGCTGCCTTTCTACTTGCCACCCCAGTTCCATCTTTTCCGCTACTTCACTGGCATTCTTGTCGGATATCTTGATCCTACTTCCATCGGCCCTGTAAACGTAGTTGACTCCTGGACGATAGACCTCTTCCTCCTTACCTGGTCCGTTCTTGATTAGCTCCTTCAACTTCTCGAAATTGTGTTGGGTCACCGTTTCTGTCACTGTAAGCTCCCTTGCGGCCTTCGCAGGAACGCCGACCTGATTTATGGATAGGAAAGGCTCTGGACTGATGACAGTCCTAGCAGAAAAATTGACCCTCTTGCCCGAAAGATTGCTCCTGAATCTCCCCTCCTTGCCTTTCAGTCTCTGAACAAGTGTCTTCAGCGATCTTCCGGACCTGTGCCTTGCGGGAGGAGTGCCCGGAGTCTGATTGTCGAAGTAAGTTGTGACGTGATACTGCAGCAAATCCCAAAGATCCTCAATGATAAGTTGGGGGCTTCCCTGATCCCTGTTCTCTCTGAGTCTCTGGTTGATTCTGATTACATCCACGAGCTTGTGAGTAAGATCATCCTCACTCCTTTCTCCTGTTTCGAGAGTTATGGTCGGTCTTACGTTGACTGGGGGAACTGGGAAAACGGTCAGGATCATCCATTCCGGTCTGGCCACTTTCGGGTCAAGTCCGATCAGGGGCAGATCGTCCTTCTGTATCTTCTCAAATCTCTCCCTGATTTCCTTTGGGGTCAGCTTCTTTCCCTCTTCTCTGAAAGTCGTGGGCTTGTCGAGGGCCACTTTCTGATTTTCAAAATGACAGTGAGGACATATGACTACCTCAGAGGCGTCGGATTCTACCTCCGATACTATGTCATCGTATTCAATGTCACTCAGTCTGTTATTGGTATCCTGTATCCTCAGGAAGTATTCTTTCAGCTTCTCTTCCGGAAGTTTTATCCTTCCACAGTTAGAACAGGTGCTTGAAAGAATCGAGTATATTTCCTTGATGAATCCTATGTGCACTACAGGCATGGCCAGCTCAATGTGCCCAAAGTGTCCAGGGCACTGATCGACCTTGCCGCCACACGTTTTGCACTTCAGTCCCGGTTCGATCACTCCCATTGAGGGGTCCATAAGTCCCTTTTCTATTGGATAACCATCGTCATCATAGGTGTCTGGAGTTATCACCTTTACTGAAGACATTCTTCTGATCTCTTCTGGGGATAGCAGTGCGAATTTTAGTTCCTCAATTCCCTTTGAAATCTCTACCTTCATTTAAGATCACCCAGCCTTAATCTCATGACAACACCAAGTGACATCAGTTCGTCCCTCATCAGTTTGAACGCATAGCTCGTTTCGACCGGCCTGATGTTGCTTGTGTTTCCGCAGACCGGGCACCTGAGTTGGTGAGTCTTGTAGTCGTAGACTGCCACGTGACCACAGTCTGGGTCACCGCAGACATAAACTGCAAATCCGTCGCTCTGATCCAGTAGTCTATCCTTGATTGCCATGGCTGCACCGTGGCCAATGAGAGTATCTCTCTCCATTTCTCCAAACCTAAGTCCTCCCTGTCTTGACCTTCCCTCTGTTGGCTGCCTAGTCAGAATCTGGACTGGCCCTCTAGACCTTGCGTGGAATTTCCCGGCGACCATGTGGTGGAGTTTTTGATAGTAGACAACTCCGATGAATATATCGGCCCTGAATTTCCTTCCCGTCACTCCATCGTACATCGTCTCTCTTCCAGAAAACTTGAATCCGTTTCTCTCCAGAGATTCCCTCAGGGATTCCTCAGGTTCCCCTTCGAAAACGGTACCATTAATGGATCTCCCTTCAAGGGCACCCACTTTCCCCCCAATGGTCTCTAGGAGGTGACCGACTGTCATTCTGCTCGGAATGGAATGGGGATTGATTATCAGGTCAGGGATTACACCATCCTCTGTGAATGGCATGTCTTCCTGAGGTATGATAGCCCCTATCACACCCTTCTGTCCGTGTCTGCTTGCGAATTTGTCACCGAGCTCTGGAATCCTGTCGTCCCTTACTTTGACCTTTAGTAGCCTGCTGTTATTCTCAGATACCGTCAGGATAACCGAATCTATGTGCCCTGTTTCTCCCGACCTATTTGTAATAGAGCTTTCCCTTCTCTTTTGGATCGATATCTTTTGCTCTTCTTCCATGAACCTCGGCGGAGAAGTTTTTCCTACGATTACGTCTCCTCCTGAAACGTAAGTCTCTGGGGACACCATTCCATTTTCATCTATGTTCCTGTAGGACTCTTCGCTTCTGACGCCTCTGACTTCGGGCGGAGGAATCTCAAATTTATCCTCCTGACCACCAGGGTATCTTTTCTCTTCTGCCTTGTAGGTCCTGAAGAAGGCGGATCTTCCAAATCCTCTCTCCACGGATGCCTTGTTCACAATCACGGCGTCCTGAATGTTGTAGTTGTGGTACGATATCAGGGCGACTACCGCGTTCTGACCCGATGGTCTCCTGTTGTACTTTATGTACCTAGCCGCACCAGTCGTCACGAGAGGCTTCTGCGGATAGTGAAGAACGTGTCCCCTTGTATCAGGCCTCAGCCGGTAATTTGAGGACGAAAGTCCTAGAGATTGTTTTGTCATCGCCGCGCCCATGGTGACCCTCGGCGACTGGTTGTGTTCCGCATATGGAATCACGCCGACGACCACTCCCTGAATCATCATCGGATCTATCTCCATGTGGGTGTGCTCTTGCCCGTAGCTCTTCTTTCCCTCAAATTGATTGTTACACTTCAGGCACTTAAGCTTGACTGATTCCTCTCCTGGATTGGTCCATTCTGTGAGATCACTGTAGAGGTAGGTTCCGCAGTTTGGACATTTTAGCGGTTTCTCGTAAGGATAGATTGCAACTAATGAATTCTCCTCCTCTTCTGCGTCGAGCCATTCTATGACCCCGTTTGATATCAGATCCTTAATTCCCATTTTGCCTGAAATGAGGTTTTCCCTCATCGTCGAATTGAATTTTATCTTGCCATTGTACGCTACTACAAGGGGCCTTCTTATCCTTCCCTTGTCCGTGTTTATAATGACCTCGTTGGTCGTATCATCAAATCTAATGTTAACCTGGCTCGAGAGATTCCCGGATCTTCTCTTTTTGCGTATATCAGAAACAACGCTTTGCCCGTCCTTGTGATAACCTATCAGGTTTCCGTTTACATAAATTCTTGACAGCCCTGGTCTCTCACCAAGTATCTCTTCCAGGCCCATCTTCTTCAGCATTTCTATGATATTTTCTTCTGGATAACCTTCAGTGATATCTATGACCAAACTTGCATTCTTCACCAGTCCGCAGTTCTGCCCTTCTGGAGTTTCGTTGGGGCACATCCTTCCCCATTGAGTGGGGTGAAGGTCTCTAGCCTCAAAGTGTGGTTGCGATCTCGTGAGTGGAGAAGATATTCTTCTAAGGTGTGAGAGAGTAGCTATGTAAGAAGTTCGTTCGAGAAGTTGTGAAACTCCTGTTCTCCCTCCTATCCAGTTTCCTGTTGATATTGCGTGTTTCAATTTCTCGTTGAGAACGTCCTGCCTGACCGCAGCGTTGAGCCTTATTCCCCTCTTCCTGTTGTAAGTCTTTTCAAGCTGTCCTTTGAGGTCCTTGAGAAGAGCTTGAGCAGAGCTTCTGAAAAGTTCCTCTAGCAAATCTCCAGACAGTTTTATTCTCTTGTTGGCGAGGTGATCTTTGTCGTCTTCCTTTCTAACTCCCAGATACAACTCCAGCAAGGCCCTTGCCATCCTTCCCAGATATATTCCCTTCTTTGTTCTGTCCTGCAAGCTGTCACCAAGATGAGGAAGGAGATTCTTGTCCAGAATCTGAGACATTTTCTTTTCCCTGAATTCCTTAGCCTGTCCTGCTGCGAACCTTTTCTCAAGATAATTGATAGCGTCTCTTTCGCTCATAATACCGGTGGGAGGGTACAGCTCTGTATTTTCAGAATCCTCTATGTTAGCTAGGACGATCGGGATCATCCTCTCGTCCGTCACGATAGAGTCATAAATGTCTTTATCTTTGTCGACGCCCAGCGCCTTCATGAGGACGACGAGCGGAATAGTTCCTGCTATGGAAGGTACTGAAACCGTCAGAATACCATCTGCCTTCCTCTCAACTGCAATCAATGCCCTGTAGCCTTCCTTCTGAGAGAATATCTTTGCGACTTCTACCCTCGAATCGTACTTCTCCTCGTACTCTACTATAATCTTGTTGGGTGCCAGATCTTCCATCGATATCAGAGTCCTTTCGGTTCCTCCGATTATAAAGTAACCGCCAGCATCCTGGGGATCCTCTCCCAGGAGCTGAAGCTTCTTTTCGTATGGAAGGGAAAGTAGCTCATCTTCTGTCATACCCCTGATCCTTTCGTCTTTTCTTAGATTGATCCTCCTTATGAACTCGTCTGTATTGTTTTTATGAAGTATGCAAATCTTGGACCTTACCATTACTGGGAATTCCCCAATCTTGATCTTCTCATTCCTGACTTCATTATCTTCTTCGAGAACTGTGAAATCTAGGAATAGTGGAGCCATGTAGTTTAGGTCTCTCAGTCTTGCCTCGAGCGGAGTTATGTAATTTTCGGAGCCGGTTGGCTCCCTGATTTTTGGCAGTTCTATGGAAACTGTCGGTTCTGGACTCTCTGAGTTCTTTGGTCGTCCAAATCTTATCCTTATGTCAAGTCCGCCGGTTTTGGACCTGTCTAACTTCATCTCTCCAGGTAAGTCATCTTCCGTCACTCTAAGAGTGTCGAATACCCGTTGCATTCCAGAATCTGAGTTATCATCGGTGGGAATAAAATCGTTGTAAGAAACTAGTTGATGGTTGACTACTTCCATCTCTTTAAAAAACGTGTTCAAGATACTATACATCTATTATTCACCTATCACGGTTCTATATATCTTGGCGATTCCTCTGGTCCTGCTCTTCCTCACTATCTGTATGATTCTGCCGGGAACAATTTCCCCTTCTACCTTTTCCAGAGTCTTTATAACTGGGTCTGATTTTCTAATTTTTGGCAGTTGCCCCTTGGCGACTCCCAGTAACTTCAAAATCTTCTCTTCCTCTTTGACGGGAATCAACCAGTGCTCCGGAACCATCTCGTGCATTAATATATTGTACTTAGCCGTAAAAATCTAGCCCTCCAGCAATCCAAAGCTTTTAGCCCCCGCTATGGTTGAATTTTGATACAAACTCATTTTTAACCTCTGGAATTGCTCAACCTTATCTATTTGTCATACATATTCTTTGTGTTTCTGTTGCTATTTTCATATAAAAATATTATTTCCTCATTTAAGCAGGAGAGCTTCAACCTCATGGAAGCATTTTGGTTGAAGGCATCGTTGTTCATCCTGGGAATTGTTTTATCGACTCATTCGATCTGTTCGAGCCAGGGAAGGACCTCCCTAATCAGAGATGGTCCGTGATGAGCGAAAAAGTCGTACATTCCTGGAGTTAGGTAAACTCTTTTATTCTGGTATGCGGACAGATTTTGCCATCCCCTGTTGGCTATTAGTCTTTCGACCAAATCCTCAGCTCTCTTAGAAAACATCTTGGGTTCCAAAATTATGTAATCTGGATCTTCTTTTTTGACCAGATCGAAGTCTGGAGGCAGCCATTCTTTTGGAACTCCAGAGTAGATGGATCTGAAATTCATGAAACCAAGTACGTCGGTGATGTACGAAAGGGATCCAAACGTCACCGATCCTCCTAGATCACACTCAAAGTACACGTCCTTCTTTCTTCCAACTCTTAGTCTTTTCATACTTTCCCATAGTTGTCTTTCGATGTCTCTTCCCTTCTCCTCTTGCCCCGTCACCACGGCTACTTTGGTAACGAGATCTATCACCCCCGAGAGTGAAGAAGGCAACCCGAATGAAAATGTGCTGAAGTGTGAAGCGAGCTGGTCTGCGACGGCATTCTGATATCCCGTCACCGTCAGTATGAGATCGGGTTTGAGTTTTTGGAACTGTTCTGTGCTCGCATAACCATAACTCGCAACTTTCTTCTTCTTCATCGCTTCTGCTGGCCTGACACAGAATGGGGTGACTCCGACAACTTTACTACCGAATCCTAGTTCGAAGAGAATCTCTGTTATTGCGGGACTAAGGCTGATTATTCTTTTTATTTCTTCCGGAACACTCACTTCCTTGTCACGATCGTCTATGAGTTTTACCAATCGAATGAAATTCTGACCACCTATTTGAATTTGAAGAAAAATATTGTTTAGAATCCCAGAGCATCTGTATCGGGTTAGTGTGGACAAACGAGCTACTGCTCTTTATCCAGACCTGGTAATGACACTTGAATCGCACAAAGAACCTGTAGGTACTCTTACTATCTGTAAAGAAAAGGTGTCCGTTATTTCGACAACTACCGAACTCCACATTTTGTTTAATGTCTCCTGATTCGTGCTCGAATTATGTCATAGCTTTCTTTATTGATTATCTCGTCTCTTGTCTGCTTCTCTAGAAGGAATTATACATTCGGCCCTTTCCCCTTAAAAGTTGATTATTTGGGCGGTACAGGAATCTCATCAGAAGATACGAGCAAAATTTCAAGAAGATAAATAAGTCAGAACTATCGGAGTTGTTACATTTATCTCTACGATGTCGAGAGTGCCATTAGAATTGGCCATTGCACTTCCATGGGTGAAACCAACGGCGTAAACAACATCAAATTGTGAGTTCGAAAGAGCCGGAAGAGAGACGGATATACTTTTACCCGTGGTGTTACCGCTAGACCATACGTAGTAAGCAATATATGCGTCTTTTACGGGAATGCCACCCGTAAGATTTTGACCAATGTACCCTATTACAAAATCAACACTGCTATTAGAAGCAAAAGTCCCACTGATGTGAACATTGGTCATGTTTTTATACACAGTGAAACCGTAAAGTTCCCCTCCATTCCCTATAACTAGAGTTCCAGTACTAAATAGTACTCGAGATTCTTGATCAGGGTAAAATGTCACTGCAAATCCAGAAACAGTCAAGACTACTACGGTCACTGCTATTAAAGCTATCAACATTTTTTGATGTTTCATTGTACCTCCGTACTTGATTCTACGCCCAGGTTAAACTCGTAAAATCCTGGATAGTTATCCCAGTTCGTTGTGATCGATTCGATGCTTAAGTTGTTCTGTTCCCCGGTTATGAATGTAGGACTCTGATATGCGTTCATGGGCGATGGGGCACTTGCATTAATCCATTTCATATCTGTTGTAGGGTTTGTAAATTCTGCTGTACTTCCTTGGGCGGCACCAAGGATAGTACCGCTGACCGATGACCAATTTCCTTCTAGGTTGTACTTGTCCTGCAGGTTCACCACCCATTCATTACTACCAGACGGTGTAACAATGTCTAGAATTCCTTGAAGATTGCCGTTCTCAGCACTGGCGGTTATTATAATATCAATGGAAGTTGAGAGCGTTTGTGTAGGTATGTAAACGAAATTATTTATATTGGCTCCAGGCTGATTGATATCGTACCATTCGACGACCGTGAATTGAGAGTAACTATCGTAGTTGTTTATTAGACCCCACTGAACCCAGCGGTCGTTACTGCTACCGAAATAGTTACTATTTACCTGAACACTCCACGTATTGGATGTGCCCGTGATGCTGTCATATTCCCCAGAATATTGAGAGAAAGCAACTGTCTCTTCCACATTATTTATGACTCCAGAAGATGCATAAACGCCTTCGATCCCGTTACTTCCTCCTTCTCCACCCTGACCTGGAGTCAGAACCGGTCCAGTGTAATTGCTGCCATTTTGGGTTAAAAGTTTCTGTTTGATCCAAGGGCCACCGTTTATGCTCTCCCATGCTCCATAACCGCTAGGAGGAGCCCGCTGTTGATGGCCATTAAGGTTGTAAGCGTTTGCGTTAAGAGTTTCATGCAGAATTGCGGCAGTCCCTGGCTCGCTAGTTGCGTTAGCCATTCCGATGAATCCTGCTGACAGTATCATTGTTGCCCCTACGAAAACTATGAGTAAGAATTTGACTTTCGTGAATGAAAGACTTGAAATACAATATATAAATGTTACTGCCGTGACTTTACGTGGATGTGCACTAATAATGCCTTGCGACAGCGTATTTTTCGGTATTGACCGATTAAGTCTTCTGTAGTGCCAAAACTATGCCGTTATATCTAGATGCTCATACACCCTAGAGGATTCCGAATAACCTATCAGTTTTAGAGAGTAAATTGATGTTAGGGCAGAGAGACCGATATTCTTGTTACAGTGTCCGTAGAATAACCTCTTTTTGCTCTATTTTCTCCCTATTTTTTAGATATTATGGATAGCCATAGCTATCCCTTCATAATATTCAGTGCGAAGAGATTGTAAGCGAAGCATGAGAACATGAATTTGACTCTAACTCTTCTGGATAGAGTTACCAAGGTGTGTGAGAAGTGGAATACCCTTTTGATGATGGCAAACTGATATTCCACCAATGCTCTCTTCCTAGATATTCTTCTATTCCTGAGGATGCTCCTTATGCTGAGACTGAAACCTCTGAGAGCCTTTGCCATAGTGACATCGTATCCCTTTGGCCTAACTCGGAAGTAGCCTTAATCCCTGTAAACGGGTATGCCCTTTCTTGATAGGTCTATCCTTGAGTCGTGAACGGATGCTGATGTCACTGCATATGACTTGATAAACGGTACGGAATTGTCGTCCGTCAGAATACGACCCTTGTAACCAAAGAAGGTCTTGTTGTTCTTCTTGGTGAACGTTCCATCCTTTGACCTTCTTGTCTTTGCCAGTTCTCTCGTTTCCTTGTGCTTCTCATGGCAGGGATCGGAGGTGATGAAAGTGCCATCCTGTATGGTTCCCCTTCTTATCTTTATGCCCTTGGAATCAAGCTGCCGTTGCAGCTCGTTCCATACGATTCTATCCCTTCCCGTCTTCGACAGCCTCTCACGGAAGAACCATATGGTCTTTGAGTCTGGAAGAATGTCAGGGTAGTCAAGGAAGTTCATCAAGGATGTCCTGTAATGAATCTCCTTCTCTGCCTGCTGGTCAGAGAGGTTGTATAGAGACTGGAGGAAGAGTATCTTGACCATGTTGATTATGGGAATGTTGGGCCTTCCTCCCTCTTCTGTGTCGTTGTGGTATAGATCCTTCAATAAAGGCGGAAAGACGCGCCAGTCTATTGACTCCTTCATGAACTTGAGGGGATCGTTGATGAAGTACTGCCTGTACTTCTCCTTGATTGATTCATCAAGTAAGCTGGCCATGCCGTTTAATGGCCATAGCATGGATAAAGATTTCTGTTATCAAACTTGGTCAAACAAGAGGGTTTTCGAAATCCTCTACAAAATTCAAAGAACTAATTTTTGAGAAGTTTTTCCTTCTTCTTTGGAGTCCCTTGGTTCAAGGCTCTGACAAGTAAGACGAGCCCTCCTATTGCTAAAAATATCCCTATCCATCCAAATATCGTAAAGCTGGCTAGGAAATACAACGCTACTCCCACCACCATAAGAACTGCGCTAGTTACTACAGGAGTCACTTTCATCTGTGCTTTTAATAATTGATGGCCAAAAATAAACCTTACGCAGAAGAAAGGGCCAAAACAGTAAATTTCTAACGATTGTAAACAACATTTTTTTGCAAGCACAACTACTAGTCCATAAAGTTCTTAGAAATTCTCCCTAATTTCATTATCACCCTTTGCATCCAGTCTCTTCACCACATTACTGCCACTGACAAGGAAGGTTATCCTCACCCCCTTGAGGGTGTGAAGAACAGAGGTGAGGGGTCCATGTCGGGATAAAGAAGATAATAATGGGAACGAAGCTAACTTTACCATCTTTAGTGGGAACTTGGAAAGGCAAAGAAGAATAAATGAAGGTTATCAAAGGTTTTATCGCACCTTCCAATTACCACTTGCTTAGAGAATGGTGAGGATAAAGATTTTCGGAGAAAATGGAGAAATTCAAATCGAAGGAGACAAGAGCGGTCAGACCGTTTTGAAACAGCTAGGCCTGAGCTCCAGCTCCGCCATCATAATGAGAAATGGGAGACCCATTCCAGAGGATATCCAGCTCGGAGATGAAGACGATATAACCATAATCAAATCGTTTTCAGGCGGATGAAAAGTCGGTCCTGAACCTGAGTAGAGCTACGATACCCCCGTAGGATTCTATCACTTTCCCTGTTTCCCAAGAGCTGTGGACAACGAAGAGCTTGCACCCACCATTATAGCACTTTGTCAAGTAGTCGGTCACTCGTGAGCTCTTGAAGAATTTATCCGACATCAGCAGTGTAGATACGGAACGAATGTCCAGAGCTCTTTCTACCTCTTTCTTTCCGTAGGAAGACATGCCACTTCCAACTCCCTTCAAGAAATCGGTGACGAGCTTGCTTTCTACACTTCTCCTGAGATTTATGATCCCTTCCTGTAGGAGTTCCCTTATCCCGTCCTCTTCAGAGCTCCCGACCTGCGTGTTGATCGCCTTGTAGCCGTTCTGCGATAGCAGCTTGGAGGTCGAATCCCTGAATATCGATGGCCCAATTACGTAGATCTCTGACTGTCTATAGCCCTCCAGTCTCTCGAGGAACTCGTAACGGTTGTTGGCCTCCTTTCCTTCGTACATTTTACCCGAACCTGTCGGAATCCTCCAGATCATTTCATTACTCGATTCGTTGATTCCGAACAGTGTGATATTTTGATCGTCTGTGGAAAGGACAAGTACGGTCGAGTTTGTCAAATTTGATGCCTCTTCCAAGTTTCTGATGAAGCCATCTCTGTCATGTGGGAGGATAATGAGGTTGGACCCAGGTTCAACATTTATAGACTGGTGTTCTCCAAGATAATCTTCCGGCCCACTCGTTATCTGCCCTAAGATGTGTAACCTCGAGGAGATTTCTTCGAACTCTAAGCTTTCTATCTTGATAGATACTTTTATCCGTTCTCGTTCCGTTTTCTTGCTTCTAATGACGTCCTCCTTCCGTTCTACTCTCCTCAGCACTTCAGCAACGAGAACGTCGCCTTCTTTAATCAGAAGAGAAAGGTACCAGAGATCTTCTCCGCTTGCGACCTCGATATTCAAAAGTTCTTTCTGGCTAGAGAATCTCAATGCCCGCCCTCTCCGCAATTTTTCTGAAGTTTTCGGTGTGACTTCCGTTCCAGTAAAATTTGTCACAATTTCTGCAGTAGAATATCTCTATCGCATCTCTATTGACGTAATCCGGTAAACCTTCCTTGACTTCAGTTTTTTCAAGGACCGCGCCGCAGATGCTGCACAATTCCATGAAGCGATGCTGTGGAGCTGGCAATTTGTCCTTAAGCTCCTCAAGCTGCTCGATAGGACTGTAGGATTTTATGAGAACCGAATTCCTCAATTTCTCGTGCAGCTGTTTGTCCCTCGTGAGAATCAAGTTGTTTTCGGATCTGTTGACTATATAAGAATCATCCTTGTCACTTTCTACGTACTCGACGTCATAGCCAATCATTCTCAGGTACCTTGACAGCTTGCCGAGCATACTATCAGCGATAATCATCCTCGGACGTATACAACTTTTGCGCTTTTTATGTTATCGATTATTTCTTTCCCAAATTGCATTTTTTTCAGTTTTTCTTCAGAGGGAGTATCCACCGGATGAGCGTAATCAAAACCGTGAACATATATCAGGCTTGCACCGACCAAAGTGCCCATGATCACACTCCGGTCACCATCAGTGAATCCCCCTATGTTCCTTACTCTCTTGAGAGGAATGCTCTGAGTAGTTCCCAGGACGGTCCCCTTCATGCTTGGGACGTGTTCCCTAAGTTTTTCAATGTTATCTCCATGAGCGTGAATTACTTTGATGCTCTCTTCGTGATTCAGTATCTTGTCAACTGGCCCATCCAAGTCTGAAACGATCATATCGCACCTTCCATCGTAATGATCGAGGGCCGAGTCTGCCACTATCACATATCCTTCTGGCCCGCTGGAAGGATTGGAAGGTCCTATGACGCTTACGACTCTCTTCTTTGGAAGCTTGTGCCATAGATTCTCTGCAATTATGCTGTTCAGTTCAATCCCGGCTAGAAAATCTCTATATGGATTGAACCTAAAGGTCGCGACTATCCTTTTGTGAAGCTCCACTTTCTTCGCTGAGATCCTGAAGTCCTTTTGCATATTTCCTTCTAAATATGGATATTATCACACCGAGGCCCACTCCAAGCACCGTCAAGACAATTGCAAGCACCAGATAGTCAGCTTTTATCGTCCCCGTCTGATATCCGAAAATGACGAACGAAAGGAGACCGAGAACTGCAGCAAAGAAACTAATGTAAAACGATGCCGAGAGTAGGTAGGACTTAATCACTTCTGACCTCTTCCCCTTTTCATATATCAGAAATCCCTCTACTATTCTTCCCGTATCAAATATCAAAATAGCTGCTATCGTGAAAGGAACGATTCTGTAGATCAAGTAGATGATACCTAGGATTGCCAACTTTGTACTAAAAGCCACAACAAGACCGCTGTAAATGCCATAGGCGAAAACAGCGATAGAGATGAGCAGCGAAAATACCGTCACCCTCGTGTTTACGAATTCTTCGACCAGCTTTGAAACTCCGTCTCGTATCCTTTTTCCCATCGAGTATGCTTTGTTTATGAAATAAATTCCGATTGCCGAAACAACGGTCATGAACCCCGTAGTAGCTGGATCCAGGCTATTTAGCCCATAGAAGTAAACTCTCAACCCGAGGACAAAAAGTATTGTGAGCCCCAGCACCAAGAAAGCTACTCCAATTGGCACAAGCACCTTTTTAAGAAACTTTTCTTCTTTCAATGCTTTGATTACTATGTAATACAGCGATTCTATTTGGGGTGCTTGCCTTACGGTGACTCTCTTGATCGCTCGAATCTTGATCCTGCTTTGAATCAAAGGTAGAATAAAATCGTCCTCAGCTCCATCGGAGACAACTACGACGTCGTTCGGATTTAGAGATGAAATCACTTCGTCTATCTGTCTACCCAAGATTTCGTCAGAAACCGTTCCAACGTTCTTGTTTCCGCATATCGTTGCGATCTCAACGTTCTCTCCCCCCTTGACCAAAGAATCGTATGTGGAAATAGCTGAAAAAAGTGCATTAGAGTCAGAATCCTCTGCGTCTCTCAGGATGAGGGAGTTTGCCGCATCTAGATTTGCACCTCTTCCCATAATGGGAGATTTTACTCCCGCTTTCTCTCCAAAATCATTGTCCCGGTCAACGCACAGGACTAGTGTCTTGTTCATTTGACAACGAAGTACCCTGCACTCTTTTGCCTAACGACCCTCTTTACATATCCCTTGTTCTGAAGTTCCTGAAGCGCATTGGTTACCAGACCTTTGCCCATTGCACTTCCCTTCATAATGTCGTCTGCGGTCTTCAGTTTGTCTTCTGTGGTTGACCCAAGTCTTTTAAGGGTATCATAAACTTTTTGAGCGGGTGGTGTAAGATCGCCCATTTATATTCACCGTTATAATGTATAACTATTAAATATAAATATGATTTGTGTTGTAGACAAATTCTATTGATGGCAAACAAGCAATTTCTTTTAGTGAAAGCATAATAGATCTACAGAGAGGTGCAGATCAACGTAAAGTATAGATTATAGAACGCATAACTTTTTGGATGCTCCAATCTCTCGACGGAAAGATTGATTCCGTCATCAATGACGAGAAAATTTTTGCTATCATTCTCAAAAAGAAAGAAGAGTTTTCCAGTAAAGGACGGGCAAGCAATGCCGAGAAATTCTCGGAACTTACATTCTGTACTCTGACCGCTAACACCTCAGCCGAAATGGGACTGAGATGCCAAGAAGCTCTGGATAGACTCAGTAGATTTGACGAAGCCAGCCTGAGGAAAGCTCTAGTGGGCTGTCATTATAGGTTTCCAAACACAAGATCGCGATTCATTGCGATGAACTACGAGAACAGAACCTCGCTTGAAGAAATACTGAAGTCGAAAGATAGGAGGAGCCTGCTTATGGAAAGATATATGGGAATTGGGATGAAAGAATCTTCACATTTTCTGAGGAACATTGGATATTTTGACTATCCCATCCTGGATAAGCACATTCAGAGCTTTCTTTCAAGCTACTTTGACAAGGACATTCAAATCAAAAGCAAGAAGGACTATGAAAGGGAAGAAAAACTGTTTCTCCATATTTCGACTAAGTATGGTCTGGAACCCGGAATAATGGACCTCGTTATCTGGTACTTGATGACCGGAAGGATTCTAAAGTGAGACCATGGGCTAAAGCCTGTCTTTAAGGACTTTGTAATTCATGCTCTAGGTTCACCCAATTGACAGGTCTAAAATGGCTCGGACCGTTTCATCAGGTTTGGTGACCACTGGAATGCGACCGGCTTCGATTGTCTTGTATCTTCCCTCTATCTTCCTTCACCTCTCTGATACAATTTCGTTTGCATCGCCTCCACTATCAGTACAAATGAGGGGAGCGCTCTTTAGGCTGTCAAATTTTCAGTCTGCACTCCCGGATCCGTTGCATATTCCGAGTGCCAGGGCGTTGCGAGGGTCTGCACCCACTCCTTGTATGCACTCTGTACGTCTCAGCCTGGATCTATGGTAATTTTCATAAGGTCGGAAGAACTTCACTCTTCTCTGGAGTAGACTAATGAAAGCTACCTTGGCTGTGGGAGGTAATGCACTTCTGGAAAAATATGACCGAGGAACTGCCGAAGAACAGATCTATCGTGCAGAAATCACGGCCAAAAAGACGTATGAATTTTTTAGAGACAATGAAGTAGTACTGACACATGGAAACGGTCCACAGGTCGGGGCAATATTACTTCAAAACGAGTTTTCGAGTTCCGTGAGTCCTGCTATGCCTCTTGACGTTTGCGGAGCAATGTCTCAGGGAAACATTGGTTATTTCCTGCAGACATCCTTCCAGAAAATCTTCAACGATATGGGGATCCAAAAGAAAGTTGTGACTCTAATTACTAGGACAGTAGTGGAAAGAAATGATCCGGCTTTCAAGAACCCTACGAAACCTGTCGGAAAGTACTACACCAGAGATGAAGCTAGGATACTGGAAATGAACAACGGATTTGTGATGAAGGAGGATGCTGGGAGAGGGTACAGAAGAGTCGTGCCATCTCCAGCCCCGGTCGACATCGTTGAGATAGAACAGATTAGATATCTGATGAATGGAAATTTCGTTCCCATCGCTGCGGGCGGGGGAGGGATTCCAGTCGTTAAGACAGATGGAGGTTATTCTGGAGTCGAGGCTGTGATAGATAAGGATTTAGCTTCTTCACTCATAGCAGTCGAACTCGATGTCGATTGTTTTATAATATTGACCGCAGTCGATGCGGCTTACATAAATTTCAACAGACCAGAGAGACAGAAGCTCGGATTAATCGGTGTTGATGAGCTAAAGAAGTTGAGAAAGGAGGGTCACTTTGCAGCTGGGAGTATGCTTCCTAAGATTGACGCAGCGGTAAACTTCGTTGAGAAGACCGGAAGAAAGGCGATCGTGACAAACGCAGAAAATATGAACGATGCTCTGAAGGATAAGGCAGGCACTATAGTTACTACCTAGGCTTTTGATATTTTTCCATTGCCGTTCTTGATCTTGTCGTGATACTCCAGCCACGAGATTGTCTCCTCGAATTCCCTCCTAGATATGTGCAGATCATTCTTTTTGATCAGACACGAGGTAATCTCGTCCCTTGTTCTTGGCACGTCAATGCAATTTAGAATCAGATTTCTGAAATCTTCCCTCCTGTTCCACGGGAAGATGAACCATTTCCAATTGTCTGCGGTAACCTCTTCTGCGAAATAATCGGGTACAATTTCTGCTTTGTTTATGTGAAGAAAAGTCGCACTCTTGACTATCCTCGGGTTCTTTTGCTTGGTGGCATCAAGTGCTAGTTTCAGGGATTGTCCCGTATCCGTTATGTCATCAACTAGGAGCACGGATCTTCCACTCAGATCTTTCACTATGGGATAGGTGACAGCTGCCTTTCCGTCCGGAGTTGCCGTGATCCCCCAGTGTTCCGTTTTGAGAGTGAATATGTCCTTTATGCTCAGATAGTCTGCAACTATTCTTGATGGTACAAGTCCCCCTCTGATAACTGAAATTACACAATCGAATTCTAAGTCGCCAATTTTTTCTACGATAATTTCTGCCCATCTTTCGATCTCTTCCCAGCTCACAATTTGAGCTGGAACTTTTTGGAAGTCCATTATTATCATTTCGTAGTGTCTCGCTTTATTTAAGTTCTTTCGACTCTGTTAAATTGTTCGTCCTTTAACTTGAGAAAGAGTTTAAATCAAAACTGTGATAAAGCTCGATGAAAGTTGTCTACGGCAACGATGACGTAGCTGGTAAGAATATCAGTTATTTTCTGGAGAAGAACTTCTCAGTCGACGTCATTGGCCTCAACGAACATCCTATCTATCACGATTATCCGGAGAAGGACGCAAATGCAAAAAAGGATGAGCTGATAATAATCCCGAGTCAGCACAAGAGTCTGAAGAACATAAGGAGTCTCACCGTTCACGCTGCAGGAAATTTTGAAGCCAATGAATACGGTGGAGCAAAAAACAAGATGACCCGCTACGATGCAAAGTACGCAAGAGGGGTCCTCCTTAATATCAATAAATACAGCAAAGGTATGAATTTTGAAGTCACCTACGAAGCAACCCATCACGGTCCTTTTTCGGAGAACCCGCTCATATTCGTTGAGATAGGTTCGAGTGACTTAGAGTATGGAGACAAAGAGATTGGCTACATGATGGCGAGATCGATATACGAGTCATTTGACGAAGACGCGGAGATATACTGTGGTATCGGAGGGTTGCACTACTCCAGCAAGTTCACCAAGATGGCTATAGACGAAGGAATAGCTTTAGGGCACATCGCCTCAAAGTACAGATTTGCCTCACTTACCTCCAATTCACTGAAGGAGATGTTTCAGAAGACCATTGGAGCAAAGGGGTTTCTTATAGAGAACAAGTCCTTTGATTCCTTACAGAAGAACTCGCTCAAGAAATTACTGGATTCTGAGTCGTTTACCTACAAATTCGTGTAGGGTTCAGAGGGAAGCAACGATCAGAGGAAGAATCACAGTCGCCTCTCCCTCTATCAAAACCTGCTTTGCCTTGGGTTTGATCTTTCCCCAGGAAACTGCCTCCCTGGGTTGTGCACCCGAAAGACTACCGTCAAACTCCTGTGCTGTCGTTATGTATATGGCGTAGTCAAGTCCTCCCCTGAATTGGTTCCACCATATGACGTGGTGTTTCGAAATTCCACCTCCGATGATGATCGCTCCCATTTTCTTTTTTGATGAATTGAACATTATCTCGCTAAGTCTGTGCTCGTCTTCAAGTGAATCAATAGAGAAATCCCGGTTCATCTCCCAGAATGACCAGAGCTGAGACCCGAACGATCCGTCGGTGTATCCCGGTATGAACACATCGACTCCCTTAGCATAAGCTGATTTCAGAATCGAGTTACTTTTCATCTCTTTCCCGAGGTCCCTGAGGAGATCGCTGATAGCCCACTTCTTTTTCTTTTCATATTCTCTCTCCAGAAATGGCATCATCCTCTCTTCCACGACTTTCCCATAATGATCTTGGGGAATCACCACGTTGCCAAGCCTGTATTTCTTTTCTTTCAAAAGTTGTCCGTCGTTGAGCATGAAATCTCCCCGATAATAGTTCTTGAAACTCCTTGCTAGATCGTGGTCGACCGTCCCCGCAGTGGTTATTATATGATTGACGATCCCAGAATTTATCAGGTCGACTATCGCGCCCCTGGTTCCAGTTGAAACGATGTCTGCCGTGAAGCTAAGAAATGTCTCGACCTTATTCTTCCTCATCTCCTTGAGAATTTCAACTGCAGCACCAAGCTTTGGAGCAGTGAAGCCTCCAGAATTTGCAAACTGCTGAAGAAGCTCCGATACTTTCATTCCTTTTTTGATCCTCAAGTCCTCGACTGGTCTCATCTGAATTCCTCCATTAGAATCCTCCGTCTGGAATCTTTTTCAAAGTACGCTTTGGAGGGTTCCAGGATCTGAGCGAGTTTCAGAGAGAGGCTCTCCTTCAGTTCGGAGGGGTGGATCTTCCCCTCAATAAAGTCGTGCTCCAGCTCCTTGTACGCTTGGTATTCCTCTCTTTCTCCAATCCGTATTCCGTCATTGTAGAAATTGAAAATTATGTTTTTGTAGATCTGAAGTATCGGATTGCCTTCAACAGTCCTTTCGGGGCAGAATGCCGACCTGATCTTTCTCGAAATATCAGCTGGAGAGTCGTGAATGAACACCGCTGAGTCTCCCTTGCTCTTGCTCATCTTGTTCATAGGGTCCATCCTGTTGCCTCCCTTGAGTGAGGAGATCAAAGGACTGTGTATCGCTACGAATCCTTTCTTTCCGACCTTCTTGTGAATATCCCGTGCGAGCATGTGGACGTGCCTCTGATCCATTCCACCGAACGCTACGTCTAGGTCCATGTAGAATATGTCGGTCGCTTGCATCATAGGATATATCAATTTCGACGAGTCCTTGTCTGCGTCCTCTTCGCTTCTTCCCATTATCGGAAGAGATCTCTTTATCCTAGATATGGTCAAGGCTTTTGCAACTCTGAGAAGAAGAGCCCAGTAATCGGAGTCAGAAACCAGCTCAGAAGCTAGAACAAATTTCACTTTTGGGTTCAGACCAAGCGAGAGAAATCCTTCTCTCATGTACTCCGCATTTCTTTGTATTTTTTCCAAATTTCCTTCAAATTTGTCGTTTACTGCAGCGTGCCAATCGGCCAGAAGAATTCTCATTTCAATTCCGGCGTCCACCGCTAGATTGAAAATGTTAGTCCAGTACAGACCTGTCCCGATGTGAAGCGGACCGGATGGTTCAAAACCACAGTATCCCTTCGCGGTATCTAGCGACTTTAGTTCCTCTGCGGTTATTACTTCCTGAACCACGGATTCCAGCTTAGACAGGTCCTTCAGCATGATTCTGTAGATTGTCGCTTTATTTGTTTTTTTCTTATGGCTGCGTCGAGTGTCATAGCCAGATTGCGTGTCTCTTTCTCAGATCTGCTTCCTTTTCTCCCTTCATGTTCATCAAAAGTGCTACCATCGAATCTAGGAGAACATGGCAAGAACTTTCGAAGAGAGTTCCGAGAGGGGCAAGGTCAGAGGATTTGTTTGTCTTTAGGACTATTTTGAAATCGCTTGCCTTGTAGATCGAGCTGTCTTTTGATGAAGTTATGGAGACGATTTTTGCATTCACTTTCCTACAAATCTGAGCGACCAGTAATGCGCCCTGTGTCTCTCCTGTACCCGATAATAAGATGACGGAATCTTTTTCCGTAACTATGGGGGCAATCGTCTCTCCCACAAAGTATGCATGCATTCCAAGCTGCACAAGCCTCATTGCAAACATCCTTCCTACGATACCAGATCTGCCAACTCCATAAACAAAGATGTGCCTTGAGTCAAGGAGTGTCTGGATCACCTTGCTCACTGTTCCTTCGTCCAGTTCCCTAAGGTTTTCGAAATTGTTCATGATGTACTCAAAGGAATCGTTAAGAGTAGTCATCTAATGGCAAGTATTGATTCCTAATTTAATTTATCCTAATAGAGCACTGCGTTTCCAGTATGGCCGCATATGCAAACTTTCAATCTTATTCCGGAATGTCACTTGTAGAGCTCTATAAAATCATATCCTCTCTCTTTACCGAAGCAGTAACTGACTTCCTGGAATCCTCTCTTGAGTTCTAAGACCTCTTCCTTGACGTCATTTCCCTTTAGGGCCCTATCAATAAGTTCCGCTATGTGAGACATCTCGCTCTTACCCATTCCAATCCTAGTCGCTTCCTGGGTTCCTATTCTAATGCCCGAAGGATTCTGTGCCTTCGTGTTTGTATCTCCAGGTATCATGTTCTTGTTTAGTATTATGAGATTCTTCTCGAGTTCCTCTGCGACGTGTTTTCCTCCTCCCTTATCCTTGACATCGATAAGCAGAGTGTGACTCTCTGTGAAACCGTTCTTTTCTGCAAGCACTTTGAAGCCTCTTGAATATAATTCCCCTCCCAGCATCTTTGCGTTCTCGATAATCGCAGAAGCATACGATTCTCCGAACTCTATCATTTCAGCCGCCGTAACTCCAAGTCCTGCCATTGCTCCGATGTGGTGATTTGAAATCACTCCAGGGAAGACTCCTCTTCTGACTCTCTTCCACTTCTCATCATCAGTGTTTCCTAATATTACCCCGTGCTGAGGACCTGGGAAGGTCTTGTGGGTGCTGCCAGATATCACATCGGCTCCCTCTCTCAAGGGGTCCTGGAATTTTTTACCTGCAATCAGTCCAAGTACGTGAGCCCCGTCATACCAAACTGAACTGCCCACTTCATCGATCGTATCCTTGAGCTCCCTGATAGGTGCAGGAAACAGGAAAACTGAGAACCCGAAGAGTACCACTTTCGGTCTCTCTGCGAGCAGAACTTTCCTGGTTCCATCAACATCCACCTTCATATTCTCGGTGTCAAAAATCATGTTCTTTATGTTGCAACCTCTCATCCCTACGGCTCCAAATTCCGCGGAGGAAATGTGTGCTCCAGAATCCAAGCTCGGAGTCAAAATGGTCTCTCTCGGTTGAAGGAGCGCAAACACTAGCGCTTGATTGGCGTTTGTGCCAGAAATCGGTCTCACGTCTGCCTGTTTAGAGTCGAACAATTTCTTCACCAGCTCTTCGACCCTGGTTTCCATTTCATCGACCGTCTTGTTTCCCTGATAGTATCTGTGCCCCGGGAGACCTTCTGCGTATCTGTTGTTAAAATCGGAAATGACCATCTCTTTTGTGAGAGGGCTCATTAGATTTTCACTAGCAATCAGAGGAATAGAATTCCTGAATAATTCTGTGTGTTCCCTTGCTTTCTGTCTTATCCACAGGGCTTCATTTAGCGAGGAATTGAAAGACATATTCTATCAGTTAATATGAATTAATAAATATTTACGAGATGAAATTTGGGGGCAGAGTTGATCAAGTATCACAAAGCGCTTGAATTCCCGGTATCGTGTCTTCCTATTTCTCAGATGCGAGTCTTAATGAGAGTTCTACTGCTTCCTTCGGCGATGTCACCTTTATGAATTTGCCTTCGCTTTTCTTCTTTGGAACGAATTCCAGATCCCCTATGGCGATGACATCCTTACCCTCTGCAAGGGCAAATGATGCTTCGGAGATTGTGCCCGTGGAACCGTCGATCGCGATTACCACTTTGCCTGCCCTAACCACCAAGAAATTTCTAGCATAGCCAAGACCGGTAGGAAGAGCGGCAGACAAATACTTGTTTCCTTCCTCTGGGAGATTTCCAGGCAGTATTCCGATTACGAGACCATTCTCTTCTCTTACTCCTTTGGCGACACATTCCATTACCCCGGACAGTCCTCCACAAAAGACCGTTGCTCCTCCCTTGGCTAGCAACCGTCCTACTTCACGCGCAACCTCGCAGGTCTTGGCCGGAATTTCACTTCCTCCGATTACGGAGATATTTAGCATTAAGGCTAATTCACTTCGAAAATTTAAATCTGAACGTCTCTCTCCCATCTAACCGTATATGGACTGTTCTGGCTGCTTCTGAGTTTTGTCCTTCTGTAGTTGATTGAACTTACTGATTATTTCGTTGGTCTGTTCCTGTAACTTCTTCACCGAATCATGCAAAATGTCGGTGCCTATTTTGAGATTGTAAGCTTTATTTAAGACTTCCACGATCGAAAGGACCGCTCCGGGATCGGGCACATCGATAGATGTCTCCGTCATCAGAGACACTGCATCGATCTTCCGCCCTATGCATTCGTTAATAAGTGCACCACCTATTCCAGAAATAATCGCAGATCCAGCGCTTTCTACTCCGGTAATAGACAGTTTCTCGATGTTAGAAGACTCTGCAGCTGCATAGACCGTTCTCTTGTCGATCAACCCCTTGATAGGGATTCCGTCCACGACCACAAGCTCACTAGGTTTTACGTTCTCGAGCCACCTTACTAGCGCAGATGAGATTTCATAAAGACCCTCATCGTCAATCGGAACTTCGCACGTGATGACCATAAGAGTACCTTCCTTGTTCATGTAAATCCTGAATGGCGTCCTCATCTTCCCGCCCACAAATACGGTCACCGGAGGAATATGGATGCTCTTGATCTGAGCGATCTGGTGGAGCTTGACCTGCTCTATGAGATACGATGAAGTCAAAAGTCCCAAAGTGGTTGATTCGACGAATCCAAGAATTACTAACGGATTCTTTGAGACAAACTTGTCCAGTTCAATAATTTGTGGCTCGTTTTGGTTCATGGGAACCAATTAGGAAAGCGGATAAAAACTTTCATGTCGGAAATACTAGGCTATCATTCCCGGTTTTGTATGGGATGGCGATTTAAGAGGATAAGCCGAGCCCTTTGGGTACAACTCCCATATACCTGCTTTCCCTTGAAACCCCCACCATCAATATTCTTGAAGACAAGGTTGGATCTCTATACGAACACGGATTGCGTATTTACTTAAGTGACGCAAGTCAGCAGGTTTTCAAACTCCCGTCATCATTTTTTATGATTCTGTTCTGCTGGACATTTTCAAGTCGACGATTAGCAGATCCGATCTGCGAAAAAAGTCTTGCGGGTAGTTATGTTTTCAACTAAGTGCTTGTCTTTCTGTACTGTCCGTACAGATTTTCGTATATCTTTTCCATTCTCCTGAGGCTTCTCTTGAGGGCAGCCTGAGGTTTTCCCTGCTTCACATTTATGTGGATTTTTGGATTTGAAAGATATGGATGCTCGAAATAGTACCTGACGTTCTCAACCATGCTGTCTTTTTCTATCTCCTCCATCAGCGGCCTCAATATCGTGTTATCGTTGTTGAGTACTTCGTAAACTATGAAGTCCTTCCCCTTATCTACAACAACAAACTCCATTTCTTTCATTTGGACCCTATTTTTATTCACCTATTAACCTCATCGGTTTTTGCAAGATCCTGAAGTCTCTTGATCCCGTCTATTTCCATTATGACCTTATATACTTGATCCGGAACCAAGTCATCCCACTTCTCCCCTTCTATGATCTTCTTTCTTATCTCCCTGCCAGAATACAATTCTCTGGATTTCATCTTTGGTTCCAAGACGTTCTTCCCGGCTTCCATGAAAAGTCTCTTGACCAGTGGGTTTGCAGAAATGGCGATATCGAACGGAGGAGTGAGCGAGACTATGTGACTGACCCACAGGCTATTTCTGTACAGGTCTTCTATCGGGACTAGATAGTAGTCGTGTATTGAGTCTGCTTCCAGTGCTCGTTGAATCATGTACTGCCTTTCACCCGCGGTGAATGGATTCGAAAGTGTGTGCGATTCTTGAGCACTTCCTATTCCTATAATGAGGGAGCCGTACTCGTTGATAATCTTCCTCGCAAGCCACATGTGGCCGTTGTGGAATGGTTGAAACCTCCCTATCAAGAGCGGACGCATACAACTGAATTAACACTACCATTAAACCATTTCTTTTAGGTCACTCACAATATTTACCATTTAATCATCCCTTCGACAAAATAGCTAATCGAAGGCCGTTGGCATTCTCGGCAAGTTTTTTTATGAATTAGACATCTCTATCTGTGTCCGATACCATAGAATCAGGCGACAAAGTCGAAGTTCAATGGAAAGGAACCAAGTTCTCAGGAATGTTCATTTCAAAAGATGAAAAAGTGACCGTAATTAAACTTCAGAACGGCTACAACCTCTCCCTCGAGAATTCTAGCATAGGTTCGATCAGCTTGCTTTCCAAGTTTGTCCAGAGAAAATTTTCGGAAGAAAAGGTAACTGGAGAGGGGAAACGAGTGTTTGTGCTCGGGACTGGGGGAACTATTGCTAGCTATGTGGACTATGAGACCGGTGCAGTGAAACCGGCAGAAACCCCCCAGGAGATGTTGCACGCTCAACCAGATCTGGCAAAGATAGCTTCGATTGGTACCGAAATCATTCTCAACATCCTATCGGAGGATATGCAAAAGGCGGACTGGATCAACATAGCAAAGAAAGTGTACGAAAGAATCAGTGAGAGAGATGGGGTAGTGATCACTCATGGAACTGACGTGCTATCGTTCACTTCATCTGCTCTCTCGTTTTTGATAGAAAATCCCAAGGCGCCCATTGTGTTCACTGCTTCTCAGCGCTCCCCAGACAGACCGTCTTCGGACGCTTTTTTTAATCTGAAAGGTGCAGTCAGAGTCGCACAGTCTGATGTTGGTCAAGTCTGCGTGGTGATGCATTCATCCACCAGCGATGACGCTCTCGACATTCACTCGGGAGTCAGGCTTAGAAAGATGCACTCGTCTAGGCGGGATGCATTTAAGAGCATCAATTCTGAACCTATAGGCCGTGTAGATAGAGATCTAAGGATTCAATGGAGAAAATACGAAAAGATAAACGAAAAACCCATGAAACTGTACGACAAGTTAAGCGAAAAAGTTGGACTTCTCTATTTCTATCCGGGGCTGAGTGAAGAGCTCTTCGAAAAGTTTGCGCAGGTAAACGATGGTCTCATCTTAGCGGGTACGGGACTTGGGCACATCACAAACAGATTCGCTTCAAGAGTCAAGGAGTATACATCTCAGGGTAAGATCATAGGAATGACCACTCAGTGTCTCTATGGTGCGGTGGATCTTGAAGTATACACGACTGGAAGGAACCTTCTAGAAGCCGGAGTGATCCCTCTTCATGACATGCTGCCAGAGGTCGCCTACACAAAGCTATCATTCCTCCTGGGCAATTTCGACGTAGACACTGCTAGAAATCTTCTTGACAAGAATCTCAGGGGGGAGATCTCTGAAAGAAGAACCGAATGATACCAAGATAGGGTTAGAGATACACTTCCAAGTCAAGGGAAGGAAGCTATTCTGTGAATGCCTCGGAGAGGAAAGCGTACTAGAACTTGGATCCTTCGAGAGGAAACTCAGCGTGGTCTCCGGAGAAAAATCTGACAAGGATGCAGCAGCGATGCAAGAATCGTCAAAGGGGAAGGAGTACGAATACATCAAAACGGAAAATTCGTGCCTAGTGGAGATGGATGAAGAACCGCCTCACCTTCCTGGAAGGGAGACGCTGGAGACTGCAGTGGTGGTATCCCTGATAATGGGTTGCAGAATTGTCGATAATGTGCACTTCATGAGAAAAATTGTCATAGACGGTTCTAACACTTCCGGGTTCCAGAGGACCGGAATCATTGGACTGCACGGGAATTTCAAGGGAAATTCCAGGAACATAGGAATTACATCTGTCACGCTTGAGGAGGAAGCTTGCAAAAAAGTCAGGGAAGAAGGTGAAAAGATCGTCTATAATTTGGACAGACTTGGCATCCCTTTGATAGAGATTTCAACTGATCCCGACATGCGCAGCCCCAAAGAAGCGAGAGAAGTGGCTCAGAGTATAGGTCTGGCGGTCAAGCAGAGTGGGATGATAAGGAGAGAGGCTAGCAGTATAAGGCAGGATCTCAACGTCTCGATAAAGGGGGGGAACAGGGTTGAAATCAAGGGGGTTCAGTCGCTATCACAAATAGAGAAAGTACTTTCAAAAGAGATAGAAAGACAGGAGTCCCTCATTGAGATAGCAAATGTACTCAAAGGTAGGGCCGTTTCCACGGGGTTACTCCTGGAAGACTTGACGAACTCGAACTATTTTAAAGATTACGAACTCTTTTCAAAGGGAGCAAAGAGTGGGAAGAAGATATTTGGCTTCACTCTTCCGGGATTGTCTGGGGTTCTTAACAATGGAAGATTCAGACTGGGAAAGGAAATAGCAGAGAGACTGAAGGTGGTCGGAATTGGCGGATTTATTCACTCAGATGAGCTGCCAAATTATGGAATAGGTGAGAACGAAAAGCAAGAGATTTCCAGAAAACTCGGGTCGAAAACTGATGATGCCTTTGGTCTTATAGTTCTTGAACCGACCAAAATAGAGGTATGCATCGAGATAATTCAAAATAGGATCAAAGATGCTCTGGGTGGAGTCCCTGCTGAAACCAGAGGGGCCACAGAAAACGGGACAAGGTATTTGAGACCTTTAGCAGGAAGTTCAAGAATGTACCCCGAAACGGACATTCCCCTTATTCGGCTGGATCCGAGCTATTTGAAAGAGGTGGAAAAGAAGTTGCCGCCTACTGTAGAGCAGAGGGTGAATCTTCTGGAGGCTCTAGGTGTACCTAGGCAGGAGGCCTTTAATTCGCTATGGAAAGAGTACGATGATGTGCTGGAATCTTTCGTAAATGAATTCGGGAATCCCAAGATTTGTGCAAAATTTCTCTCTGTGGTATTCTCATCTGAGCCTCCTGATCTGCAGAAGGCGAAGACCCTGATCAACCGATTTTCTAAAGGGAACATAC
Organism: Thermoplasmata archaeon; assembly: GCA_021792255.1. Lineage (GTDB taxonomy): Archaea > Thermoplasmatota > Thermoplasmata > Thermoplasmatales. The sequence continues at coordinate 22,657 of JAJYUZ010000004.1, read as the reverse complement.
CTTCCGAATCCCTGGAATCCCTATACCAGGACGGAGAGTTCGGTCTCTCTGAGAATAGAAAGATAATGTTGACCAAAAATGAATCGCTAGACTTTACCCTTATTCTCAAAGACCAACACGAGATGAAAGAGATAGGGGTTGATTTTAAAATAAAGAGCGAAGATACGGAAAAACTGGTAAGAATTATTGAGAGCGTGATAGAGGAAAATAAATCTCTGATAAAGGAGAGAGGAGAGGGGTCATTCAAACTGATAATGGGAAAGGTCATGAAAGAGGCAAGAGGGCAGTTTGAAGGTAAGGAGATCTCTGAACTGTTGACGAAGAAAATAAGAGACGTGATAGGAAAATCCGATAACTAGTGACTTCGAAAGAGCATTTCGAGAAATCAAGTCTGGGTGAACAATTTTATTAGAATGATTACGTTGACAAATAGTGATAGACGTAAACATTCTCAGAAAGAATCCCGAAATTCTCTTTGACAGCCAAAAGAGAAGATTTCAGAGCGATGAAATCATCAAGGAGGCCATAAGACTGGATTCAGAGTGGAGGGAACTTCTGAGAAAGTCCAATAATCTGAAGGCGGACAAGAACAAGCTGGTCAGAGAGATCGGAGAAATAATCAGGGCCGGAGGAAATTCGGATTCAATAAAGTCAAAGGCCTCTGAAATAGATAGAAACATAGGCGACTACGAAACAAAGCTAAGAGAGATAGAATCAGAAAGAGACTTGATACTGAAGAAAATCCCTAATATTGTCGATCCGGAGGCACCCGTTGCAAAGGATGACTCTGGAAATCTTCCGATCTATTTCGAGGGGAGGGCCAAGGTCTTCGAAAGTGATGTCGAAGGGTTCGTAGCTCAGAGCATGGGCAAGATGGAGTATGAAATTTCTAGATTCAAACCTCAGAGTCACGTCGATCTCCTGGTGAAAAGAAATCTTGCAAATCTAGAAAGTGCTGCAATGGTCTCTGGCTCAAGGTTCTACTATTTGCTAGGAAGTCTGGTCCTGCTGGAGACTTCATTGGAACATTTTGCCCTTGAGTTCATGCAAAAGAAAGGATTCACACTCGTTGAGCCCCCATTCATGCTAAACAAGCAAGCGACCGACGGTGCCACCGACTTCACTGCTTTCGAAGATACCCTTTACAAGATAGAGGGAGAGGATCTGTATCTGATAGCAACTTCAGAACACCCGATAGCTGCTTTCCATTATGACACCATCCTTGAGGAAAACCAACTTCCGTTGCTCTACGCAGGAATATCTCCTTGTTTCAGGAAGGAAGCAGGAGCTCATGGAAAAGACACAAAAGGAATTTTCAGGGTTCACCAATTCAACAAGATAGAGCAATTTGCCTTCGTGAAGCCAGAAGATTCGAAAAGCTATCATCAGAAATTGCTAGAAAATGCGAAAGAGTTTTACCGAGCCCTCGGAATACCATTCCGCATAGTCGATATTGCAACGGGAGATTTGGGCAACGTTGCTAGCAGGAAGTTCGACATAGAAGCGTGGTATCCAGCACAGGCACAGTTTAGGGAAGTTGTGAGCGCATCCAACGTAATGGATTACCAGGCGAGGAGATTAAAGGTCAGATATAGGGGAAAGGACGGAAATGCATATGTGCACACCTTGAACTCAACGCTGGCAGCTATGACCAGAACGCTTGTAGCAATAATAGAAAACAATCAGCTCGAGGACGGTAGCATAGTTGTACCAAAGGTACTGAGAGAGCTGATGGGAAAAGAGGTAATTTAGGATTTGGACTTTGGATTTCCCGTACCTGATGAATTTCTAAGCTATCTCAAGAAGGAAGGGATAGAAAGACTATACTCTCTACAGTTAGATGGAATCAAGATTCTTTCGAGGGGAGAGTCACTTCTGCTGGCAACTCCAACGTCATCGGGGAAGACAGTTGTTGCATATTTTGGAATCCTTAGGGCTTGGAAGAAGGGGCTTAGATCCCTCTATGTGGTTCCGCTTAGAGCCCTGGCGGAGGAAAAATTTGAGGAACTGAAATTCTTTGAAGAACTGGGGTTAAAAATAGGCATAAGCACCGGTGATTATGATAGACCCTCTAACTATCTGAAGAGCTATGATGTCATAATCTCGACCTCCGAAAAGGTTGATTCGCTCCTGAGGAACAACCCTTCTGTCTTCGACAACCTAGGATTCATCGTTTTCGACGAAATCCACAATATTCTGGACGAGTCAAGGGGAAGCACTCTTGAGATCGTCATTTCAAAAATTAGGCACTTGGTAGAAGGAGCACAATTTATCGCTATGTCTGCAACCGTGAAGAATGTGAAGGACATTGCATTCTGGCTCAATTCGAGAGAGGTTACTAGCGATTTTAGACCAGTACCACTGCGAAAGTTTGTGATAACCCCTGATTCTATTGTAGATGAGGATGGTATGCTCGTTTCTGACGTGAAATCTTTCGAGGACTTTGTGACCGATTCCCTCGACGATTCTGGTCAGACTCTAATCTTCGTACGTTCAAGAAAATCGGCGGAGAGTACTGCAGAAAAGATGAGCCGATACGTGGAGGGAAGAATAAGTCAAAGAGAAAGAGGGGAGATGGGAGAGATAAAGAATGAATCTGAATCCCCCGGATATGAAAAATTGATACCAGTCCTAAAGAGGGGAGTGGGATATCATCACGCGGGCATGCTTTCTGAGCAGAGGAGACTGGTCGAGAGATTGTTCAGGGAAAGAAAAATAAAGGTCATAGTCGCAACGACTACCCTTGCAGCGGGCCTCAACCTTCCTGCAAGAACTGTCGTCATAAAAGACGTCTACAGGTATGACGGGTTCGGCTCGTCTCTGATTCCGAATCTTGAAGTACAACAGATGCTGGGAAGAGCGGGGAGAGTGAAATACGACAGGATCGGAAATGGTTACATTTACTCTTCTAAGATACGGCTCCAGGAAGTCTTTTCGACTTATGTGAACGGGGAACTGGAAAGCATCTCTTCGAGAATTAACGAAGGTAAGATCAGAATGCACGTCCTCGGCCTCATTTCTTCAGGAATGAGCAAGGATTTTACGTCACTTACCAAGTTCTTTTCGACCACCCTCGCCCATCACGAAGGCCTTCAACTGGACGAGTGGATTACTAACAGTCTCGAATTCCTGAGAGAAAATGATATGATAAGGGGTGAAGGTTCCTTTAAACCGACTCCTTTCGGAAGAAAGGTTTCGGAATTGTACATAGACCCATTAACGGGAGTAATTCTCAGGAATACAGTTTCTCTTGAAAATGTAGACGACATCCTTCTTGGAATCAGTTCCACTCCTGACATGCCTTCACTCTATGTGTCCGAAAGCGAGTCTTTTCCTTACATTCCGCCCTCCCATCTCCCATTTCGTCCTGAGCCTGAACAGATGAAGGTAGCTCTCATTCTGGGCGACTGGATAGATGAACTGCCCGAAGATGCTATTGTGGAAAAGTATCACATATGGCCAGCAGACCTTAGAAACAGGGTAGAAATAGCGAACTGGCTCTCTCACTCTCTGTACGAAATATCCAGAACTTTGAATCTGGGGAGAACAGAGCTGAGAGTACTCAATTATCGAATTTCAAACGGAATTCAACAGGACCTGATTCCTCTGGTATTCCTTCCAAACGTTGGTAGAGTGAGAGCGAGACGGCTCAAAATGAGTGGCTTTGATCTGCAAAAGATTGCAAACTCAGCTCCAAGAGATCTCGAAAGAATACAGGGATTTGGAGAAAGGATTTCGGAGAGCATAGTAAAGGAGGCAAAAAAACTAGTGGAAAGGGATGTCACCCACGGACTATAGCTTTATTCCAAGCGACTTCAGGAATTCAAGATCTTTGGGATACCCGTCTTCTCCCTCAGGCGTTTCTAGAAATGCAGGAATATTGGCAAGTTTTTGTTCTTCAAACAGGTCTGTGTAAAAACTGCGTGATAGGGTGCCCTTACCGAGATTCTCGTGTCTGTCCAAATGCTTATTGAAAGGATACTTTGAATCGTTGAGGTGAAATGCCCTGATCAATTTTAGTCCGACTCTTGAGTCAAAATCTGAGAGAAACTTATGAAACTCATTGCTCAGATCGTACCCTGCTTGATAGGCGTGACAGGTGTCTATGCAAAAGCCTATCCTTTCATTATCAATACTATTCTCTGCAAGGTATCCGAGGTGATCCAGTGAATAACCGACCATCGACCCTTGCCCTGCCGTGTTCTCAACGACAAGTTTCACTTTCATTGCTTTCGTTTCTTTTATTGCAGAATTCATAGCATCCGCTATTCTTTTGAGTGCCTTGTCCGGTCCCGAACCCATATGGGCACCTGGATGAAAAATCAGCAATGATACCCCCAACTGGTCAGCCCTCCTTATCTCATCGAGGAACGCATCGTATGACATCTTGAATTTGCCATCTTCCGGACTTCCAAGATTCATCAAGTATGATGCGTGGATCGCTTCATCGCCTATCCCTGCAGATCTTGCAGCTTTAGAATGGGCAGTGGCTTCTTCTTTGTCCAGGGGACGTGCCTTCCATTGCATCTGATTCTTGGAAAAAAACTGGTAGGTTCTCAGTCCAAGTGCGTTGGCGTTCTCTGGCAGCTTTGCGAATCCATTCTTTGTCGAAAGGTGGGCGCCTATCTTCATCTTCGAATTAGCCTATCTATGAATATTTTTTCCATCCTCGCGATCGGTTGTCCTTCTGCATTGACGATTGGAGATTCAGATGGAGGGACTTCGAGATAGTTTTTAATGTGCTCTGCTATCCTTGCATCAAAGGAAGGAACTAGATCGTTCTGATAAATTACTCCCAAGGGAATCCTGTCTCCCCATTCAAGAGATTTTTGAATCGCTTGGATGAATTTTTGCTCCACTGCCTCAGAAGTGGCCTCCTTAACGACTGGATCCCAGGACGGGTCCTTGTCAAGATAATAGACCCTCTTTTCATACCATTCCTTGGTGTTTACATCGTTGTACGTGGGGCACGGCTGTAGCAAATCTATGATCGATGTGCCACGATGTTTGACCGCTTTCATTATTATGTCTTTTGTATTTTTTACGTCGAAGGAAAACGCTCTCGCGACAAATGTATAGCCGACAGACAGGGCAAGGGCCACTGGATTGAGAGAGTCCATAATGTTGGGCCTCTGAAGCCCCTTGGTCTTTTCCCCTCTCGGCATAGTTGGTGAGGCCTGTCCCTTTGTCAGACCGTAAACTCCATTGTTGTGAATGATGATCGTCATATCGACGTTCCTTCTACCTGCCGCTACGAAGTGACCTGCACCAATGCTCAACAAATCCCCGTCTCCACCATCTGCGATCACGGTTAGATTGGGATTCGCCAGCTTTATGCCGGTAGCAAACGGAATCACCCTCCCGTGTAGAGTGTGCATTCCTGGAGCGTTTATGTAATGGGGAGTCTTTGCAGAGCATCCAATTCCAGAGAATATCGCAAAGTCTTCCGGTTTCTTATTGAGTTCAATCATGGTCTGCTGCAATGCAGCCAAAATTCCAAAGTCCCCACATCCGGGACACCAGTCTACCCATAAATCTGTTCTAAAATTATGCGCCACGAACCATCACCACCCTGCTGTCTCTTTTTTCGATTATTCTCTTGATGCCTTCATAGACCTCGTCGTCAGTGGTATGCCTCCCGTTGTACTTCAAAATGAAATTCTCTATGTCTATGCCGCAGTTCTGTTTCACTAGGGTCGCAAGTTGGGCAGTATAGTTGCTCTCCAGATCTATTATCAACTTTGCTTTGGAAAGATACTTCGACACGAGATCAGATGGAAAGGGACTCATTAACTTGACGTACACGAGGTTTGCTTTCACTCCCTCTGCTTTCAGCTGCTCAAACACGCTCGTGATTACCCCCTTATTGCTTCCCCACGAGAGGAGGGTTATGTCGGCATTTGGTTCTCCTATAAGCTCGACCTGTTCCTTCTCTGGTATCTCCCTCAGGATCGTTTGAGCCTTTTTCATTCTCTTTGTCATCATTGCGTCTCTTGTTTCAGGGTCCTCGGTAATGTGACCGAGTTCACTGTGCTCGTCTCCGGTGATCCACATTATGTTCTTCCCAAAGAAACCCATTGGGGATATTCCATCATCCGTGAACTTGAATCTCTCAAAGTTCTCGGTGTTCTGTGGCACCTTCCACCTTTCTATCTTTATCTTACTATAGTCTATCTCATCGACCAGGAAGAAAGAGTTTGCAAGGTTCTTATCCAGAATGTGAACTACAGGGACCTGGAATTTCTCAGCATAATTGAAAACTCTAACTGCATCTTCGATGGCCTCCGGAACGTCTCCTGAAGAATAGACTATTTTTATGAATTCACCGTGACCTGCATTGATAGCAAACATTAGATCTGCCTGGGAATTCCTTGTCGGAAGACCCGTACTTGGCCCCCCTCTTTGATACAGAGTCACGACGACAGGAATTTCATTATTTCCTGCATAACCCAAGGCTTCTGCCATTAGAGAGAATCCGGGTCCAGATGTTCCTGTAGAGGTTCTAGTACCAGTCATTGCTCCTGATATTGCCATCGCGATTGCAGCAATTTCGTCTTCGGCCTGCACTACCACGACGCCGGTATGCTTGAGAACATCGTTCTCCTTGTCCATTTCTTCTCCAGCGGATGTCTCAAAATAATCGTGACCTTCCAAGAAGAAGCTTTCGTCTGCAGCCGGAGTGATTGGATAATAAGTCTGAAGCTTCAGCCCTCCAATGACCTTTCCTATGCCTATTGCTTCATTTCCGGTCAGTATGTACCTGTCTTTCGCTGGTCTCAGAGGAAGTTCTTTCACCATGGTATGGTTGTGAGTTTTAACGAATTCATAACCCGCCTTAACTATCATCTCATTGTCTTCCACTACCTCTTTCTTCTTTCCGAAGACGCTTTCGATTCCTCTCATCGTAAATTCTGCTGGAAGCCCAACGAGTGCCATTGCGAGTGAGGCTCCTAGTGTATTTGCGTATCTCGCTGGTGGCTTGTTCGGTCCAAGCGCTGCAACAACCAGATTTCTAAATGACACGGGATACGGAACTGCACCCTTATCCTTCATGTACTTGACCGCGCCTGCTATCGTTGTCTCATAGCCACCGGCCCTGAGTTTGTCCATCACGTGTTTCTTTGTTTCAGGCTCCATGGTCAGAACCTGTTCCAATTTTGTGTTGACCAAGTCCTCGTCGTAAAGAATCGTTGACTTAACCGTCACATCTTCCATGTGAACAAATGGACTTTCAGAATCCAAACATACGAGGAGATCTACTGGATATCTTAGACTTCGTACAGCTGTCTCTTTTACTCTCACGTGAAAATAGCTATGTCTCCCTTTTATGTTTGAGTAATATTCCCGGATACCGTATGCCTCATAACCCCCGATGGAAAAGGCTCGAATAACAATCTGAGCAGCACTATCAATTCCGCCCCCTTGAGGCCCACCAATTATTAGGTCGATATCTACCATTGGCATGACTACGTTAGTCACTATGAGTTAAAAAATTTTGTTGGGAAATTTTAGCTAAAATTCAATGTATTTGCGTCATCTCGGACCAATTTAAGTATAGTAACGCAATGCCAAAAGGATGTTCTGATGTTGAGCCAATGCACGAGAAAACTCGAAAAGGATTTATAAGACCAGTCGATTAAACTTCGGTGGTGAATCTGGCTGTTGGTTTTGTTTTGATCAGTACAGTTCCAGGAAAAGAGCACCAGGTATATAACGAGCTATTGAAGATTAAGGAAATAGTGGAATTACACCCTCTTTTTGGAGAGTATGACCTGATTGCCAAGCTCGAAACGAAAGATTTTACAGAGTTGGGTCAGATAGTCATGGAAAAGATTAGAGTAATAGAAGGTATTTTGGACACGAAGACACTAACTGGAATAAAAATGTAGGTAATAATATGGTTTCATCATTTGGAGAAATCTTTGTTGCAGTGTTGCTCCTAATGCTAGGACTTTCATTGCTGGTACTTGGTATATTTGCAGCATATTTCGGATCAGGAAAGGTCAGAACTTTTGGGATAGTCCTTGCAGTAGTTGGCCTTGTTGTATGGCTGGTCACCTATTTTGCGAGAGTCGCGCTAAACGTGAGCATCGTGAGCGTGATATACAACGGAGTTCTTTACCTCGTTTCGGCAATAGTGGGCGCTGTCATTGCTCTACTGATATTCCTCGCGGTCCTGCTCAAGACCTAAAGACCGATCTGAATTGTTTTCTCCTCAATCGTTTGTTTCGGAAGCGGTAAAAAAGATTAAGAAAGAAGTCAAAGGAAGATCAGTTATTGCGGTCTCCGGTGGCATAGACAGTACGGTAGCGGCAAAGATTGTTTCAGATGCGCTTGGATCTGATGTTCTAGCAATATACGTCGACACGGGACTCATGCGTACAGGCGAAGAAAAGGACGTTCAAAATACTCTGACTGGACTTGCGGTCAATCACAAGATAGTAAGAGAGGAGAACCTATTCTTGGAGAGACTGAAAGGAGTCTCAGATCCCGAGTCCAAGAGGAAGATAATTGGTAAGACCTTTATCGACGTCTTCGAGAGAGAGGCAGCAGCTTTTGGTGCAGAATATTTAGTGCAAGGTACGATCGCTCCTGACTGGATAGAATCTGGAGGTGGACTGAGAGACACCATCAAGAGCCATCACAATGTTGGTGGCTTACCTGAAAAGGTCAATCTTAAGATAATCGAACCACTCAGAGACCTCTACAAGGATGAGGTGAGGAAGATTGCTGAATTCTATCAAATCCCTCATATGCGACAGCCATTCCCAGGTCCTGGCCTTGCCGTAAGAATCATTGGGGAGGTCACCAAGGATAAGGTCGAACTCTTGAAGAAGGCAACCTCCATTTTGGAAACCAATGTTTCGGCAATGGAAGATATCCCCTGGCAGTACTTCGTCGTACTGCTGGCCGATCGGACTACGGGAGTTCACGGAGATAGACGAGTATACGGGTTCACTGTTGCGATCAGGTGCGTTGGTTCACTGGATGGTATGACCGCAAATTTTAGCTTCATCCCCCTGGATCTACTGGCTAAGATATCGAGGGAGATTACGAATGGTATTCCTGAAATAAGTAGAGTGGTTTATGATATCACGGACAAGCCACCGGCGACAATCGAGTGGGAATGAAAATAAAGGATGGTGATTGAATTGCAGGAGACCTATATCCCGGACACTTCAGTGATAGTAGATGGAAGATTCTGCGAATTCCTCAAGGAAAGAACACCAGCGGACGTAGTGGTGCCAGAGTCGCTCATTTCTGAAATCGAACATCAGGCGAATGAGGGAAGAAGCATAGGGTTTACGGGCCTTGAAGAATTGAAGAGGCTCAGGAAGATGAGCGATGAAGGGAAGATTTCCCTAAGTTTTACGGGCAGAAGACCAGCGGAATGGCAGATAAAGAGAGCGAGGAGTGGGGAAATTGACGAACTGATTAGACAATCAGCCCTCGAGACAAATTCGGTACTCGTCACAGGAGATTTCATACAGAAGTCCGTGGCAGAGATAAAGGGCATTAGAGTACTTTACTTGGAACCAATTCAGATACTTTCAAAGAGAATTGAGACTTTCTTCGCGGAGGACACTATGTCGGTTCACCTCAAAGAAGGGACTAGGGCTAGAATGAAAGTTGGAAGACCGGGCAACTGGAACCTGGAGTATGGGAGTGTCGTTCTAGATAGAGAGGAATTGAACACGATTGCGAACGATATTGTAGAGAGAGCAAGGAATGATAGCAAAAGCCTTATCGATATGGATGTCAGAGGAGCCACAGTAGTTCAGCTCATGAACATACGGATTATCATAACTAGACCTCCAGTAAGTGACGGAGTGGAGATAACGGCTGTCAGGCCAATAAAGAGGCTGGACCTTAAAGACTACCAGATCGGAGATTCCCTGATGAAGAGATTCAAGGAAAGGGTAGAGGGAATTATCATCTCTGGAAAACCGGGAGCCGGGAAGAGCACTTTTGTTCAGGCACTGGCTGAGTATTATAATTCTCTCGGGAAAGTGGTTAAGACTATCGAGAAACCTAGGGACTTACAGGTTTCGCAAGAGATAACTCAGCTCACTCCGCTAGACGGATCTATCGAGAAGACTGGAGATATCCTGTTGCTCGAGAGACCTGATTACACTGTTTTTGACGAAATAAGGATCGCAAGTGATTTCACTACTTATTCCGACCTGAGACTAGCCGGAGTCGGTATGCTTGGGGTCATTCATGCCTCCAGAGCAATAGACGCAATGCAAAGATTCGTCGGAAAAATTGAACTCGGTTTGATCCCCCAAATTATCGACACAATAATCTACATTGAAAACGGTGGGATAAAGGAAGTTCTCGACTTGACGTACTCTGTAAAGATCCCTTCTGGAATGAGTGAGGAAGACCTTGCCAGACCAATTATTGAAATAAAGGATTTCTTCACGGGAATGGTGTTGTACGAAATTTACACTTTCGGAGAGCAGGTCGTAGTGGTGCCTGTGAAGAAAAGGCAGAAGCGGGACATGAAATCCGTTGTCAATCACATAGAGAACGAACTTTATGATGTCCCCCACAAGATAGATGTCGACGACTCAGGCAGGCTGAAACTCTATGTTCCAGAACAGTACATGGGAGAAGTGATAGGCAAGGGTGGAGGAAGGGTAAAGGGGCTGGAGCAGGATATCGGAATGCCAATTGACATTGAAGAGATGAATTTCAAGGCTGCCGAGAACATAGGTGCAGAAGTAACTGCAAACAAGATCAACCTTCAGGTTGGAGTGGAGCTTAAGGACAAAGAAGTGGAAGTACTGATAGAAGATTCGCCACTGTTCATCGCAAGGGTTTCAAAAAATGGAATCATACAAGTAAAGACCAAGTCAGTCCAAGGGAGGGCACTGAGAAAGGCAATATCACTCGGACAAAAGATCAGGTATTCCATCATCTAAGGACTCCTAGTCGGGAGGGAAGGTTTTAGTGGTGCTATCCATCATTTTTTCTGAATTGTATGATGGAGCTTCTGTCAGTAGCATTAATGACCGTTAGAAATTCGTACCAGATAATATTATAACACCTTCTTCATCTATTGATGTTGAGACAGCACCTAGTCTTAGTCGCATTACTAGTCACGGTTGCCACTGTTCTGGCATTTGCACCAGCTCAGGCAGTAAATGGTAATTCATCGGCTGAAAAGGTACCGATGGTAAACCTAATCTCCGTAGAACTTGGAAATCACCCCTTCGATGCAATGGAAACGTTTCAAATTCATCCAGGGAAATCTGAGGTCGTCAGAACTGTTGATGTTTTGAATCTTTCCTATGAAACAGATCTGATCTCTCCAATAAACGATACGCTGTCTGTGAACGATTCTATTCACATTTCAAAGAATCAAATCGATCAAGATTTTCTTTCTGAAAACGGAACTTTCGAGGTCTCGGCTCCTCCAAAACAATCCTACCTAAATTCAATATCTGTCAGTGGGAACACTTCTTATTCTTACGTTACGATGGTAGAAATGGTACCCGCAAATGAAATTCAGATCAATGGAGTCTCGATCGATGGAATACAACAGGTTCAGAGCTCCTCCATCTATAATCTCACTATTGACTACGGAAATGCTTCCTTCGTCCTCCACTCCCCGGGACTGATCTACATAGGGAATGCGCTGACAAACATCTCTCTATCAATAAACTCCAATATGAGAAATGGAAATTCTCTCCTGAGCTTTTCATTTCCGATAAAAAATGGCAACTATACCTTCACCTTCAACCAAATACTATCGTCCGGACAGTCTGTGAATGATTACGTGATGAGCTATTATCAGGTCTCTGGATTCTCGAGCCTGCTCATGCAAAATCTCTTCTCTAATTCAATCTCACTCGCTACCGGCGGAGCAATCTTCGTCATCTTGATGCTCGCATTGTTCATTTATTACAAAAAGAAATGATTATCTGGACCACAATTCGACGAAGTCCTGAATGAGCTTGTCTGCAAACGATTCCTTGTACTCAACGATTAACCCTTTGAATATCTTGAGGTCTTTTACTCTGTACGCAGTTCCTTTCTCTCCCAGTACCTTTTCCAAGATACCATCGTCAGTCATAAGCGCGAGGTGGTAACTCAGAGTGGGAGAGCTTACTGATAGTTCCTTCTTGAGTTCAGCAGGCGGCCTTGGATTTCCATCAAGGAGGACTCTAAGAATCTTGTTCCTAACCCTATTACGGAGATGACTGAGCACCTTGAATTGGTCTTCGTTGAACGACTTGCTGGGAAAGTAACAACTTGTGCCGTTTATATCTCTGACGATTATGTCGTTTTCCTTAATGAGACTGCTGAGATGATACTGCAGAACCCCTGTCGAGACACGGAGAGACCTTTGTATTCCCCTAAAGTGATGACCTGGATTCTTGTTCACGAAATCCAGAATCTGATCCTTTCGGGTAGGGGCGCTCAATACTTCACCTTGTTATCATCAGAGCTAGGAGGGAGAATATCATTACGAAATCTGCTCCTATGAACAACAGGAGATTCACCGGAATTCCAACGAACTGAAAGTAAATGAATATCAAGTATTTCACAGACAGAATCAAGAAGAAGACGGCAATTATTGAACCTCTCAACGTATATTTCTTAAGAATCATAGTTATTGAAAGTGCCAGAAAAAGAATGGAGAGTAGCAATATTATGAAGGACAGCAGAACCAAAGTGGACATGAACGTACATTTTGATTGTGTTAAAAATCATTCCGTCTTTTTGTACATGTACGGACCCAATCGTTCGTAACCATTTTTCCTGAAATATTCTCTTGCCCCAATGCCTGAAATTACTGCTATGCCGGTCTGACCCATTTCATTGGATATCTCTTCGGCTGTCTGCAGTAGTTTCCTCCCGTACCCTCTGTGCTGATATTCCCCTTGCTCATCTATCCGTGCCTCCTTCCCGAAAGTCTTGATTTCCCTGATAAGAGACTTTCCTAGTAGTTCTGGTCTTGTTCCGTTTTCCCCTGGGATCCTCAGCCGCAGGAATGCTATGATTCTATAATCTTCGTCAACAAATTCTAGGAATTTCTCAAGTCCATCTGATGCAAAATAGCTGGTGATTTTCAACTCCACTTTCCCTTTGGCACTACCACTATGTCCAATTTCTCTGTATCTTATTTCCTTGACGTCGTAACCCTTCTCAAGAGCTCTCCTTAGTGCAAGATCGTGGAGATCGCTTCTCTTAACTCCCTGCACAATCTTGTAGACTGGAATGTCCCTCTGAATTCTGTGTATTCTGACGTAGTTCGGAATGTGTCTAAAATACTCGGAGACTACTTCTACTGCTTCCTCACTCTCATAGGACCTATACTCGCCATTCTTGAATAGCTCGTAATATTGAGTTCCCTCGACGACTAGAGACGGATATATTTTGAGCATGTCTGGTCTCAGGTTATCATCATCGAACAATCTTGTGAGAGACTTCACGTCCGCCGCAGGATCTACTCCCCCTATTCCAGGCATCAAGTGATAAAGTACCTTGAACGCTGCATCCTTCGCGTACTTGGTTGACCTAATTACATCGTAAAGCCTATGAGCTCTTCTCGTCTGACGATGGATATCGTTGAAGACCGTCTGTACCCCCAACTCGACCTTCGTCGCCCCGTAATCAAGGGCTAGGTCCATTTCCCTTTCGAAAAACCAGTCCGGTCTTGTCTCAACTGTCAAGCCTATACATCTATTTTCCGCCACTTCGTTTTCTAGAATCGAGGCACTCAGGTTGCTGGATACGAAACCATTCATTGCATCCAAACTGCCCTTTACAAACTCTTTCTGATAGGCTTCGTCTCTAGCCGTAAAGGTCCCCCCCATGACTATCAAGTCTATTTTGTCGGTGGGATGACCTATTCTTCTAAGTTGTTCGAGTCGATTCTTGGTCTGGAGATAGGAATTAAAATTGTTCTGTTTCCCCCTCATTGCCGCAGGTTCAAATCCCGTATAGGACTGCGGGGAGGAGAACTCGACTCCTCCGGGACAGTAAGTGCACCTCCCGTGAGGACAGGAGTAGGGAGAAGTCATTATCGCTATCACGGAAACCCCAGACAAGGTTCTTGTGGGTTTTCGAATCAGGAGATTCGTGAATCTGTCACGCTCATCCGACCTTAACATAAGCAAAATATCGGTGTTGCTCACTACCCTTGGGAGTTTGAACTTCTTGGAGACCGATAGTCTCATCTTTTCGAGGTCTTCTTTCGTACTTACCGTTTCCATTGACTTGCGAACGTACTCCTCTAGAATGGTGGGCATTCCCTCGAGAATAGTAATAATTGATATTTGAACAAGTCGTAGTTTCTCAGATCATTTCTTTTATGTGACCCTACCCGTGGCCTTAAGCACCCTCAGAGCGTTCAGGGTGATCATTTCATTCGGACCTCTCCGCCCCCAGTCAACTACCTCTCTGCTTGGAAGACTTTTGCTGGTTGAAAGATAGTTCTTTTCAATCGGATTCCAGTAATGACCCTCCACTGTCCACCTACCATCAGAATCGCACTTTTTTTCTAGTAAATCTAGCGAATCTTCCATCCTATCATCTGAACCTTTGCCTGCAAGACACAGGACCCTCATCGCCTCCAGAAAATTGTAGTGCCAGTATACAGGATATCGCAACTTCAACCATTCTTTCATTATGATCTTACCGCTGTGATGCGATTTGAATATGCGGTGTGAAAGGAAGAGATCGGCTGACTTATCTATGCTCTTCTTGACGAGCTTGTCACCCGTAATGTTGTGATAGGCTATGAGCCCGTTCAGTGTCCCTAAGGATTCGTGAAAAGAAGAGTGAGTCGCCGCTGGATTTGGGTCGCAATTCCATCCACCATCTTCCCATTGAGATTTCTGGATCCACTCAACAATTTTTTTTACTCTTGGTTCTTTTGCAAGACCAAAGTAGCAGAAATAATAAACTGCATTGCCGTAGACTGAAGCGTGCATTCTGATTTTACCGTTTTTCTCCTTAAATGATCTGTCAATTCTGGGTGAGCAAAGCCAGTCCAAGGAAAGTTTTGCAGACTTAATGGCGCCCGGGTTGTCACTGGGCAGTGCTAGATTGACAAGCGAAACTAATCTCCAGTGTGAACCTGTCCACTTTCTGTATGGATGTACTGAAAAACCGCCTTCGACGTCTTGACCTGAGAGCAGATTTCGTACCTTCTCTCCATCGACAATTCTTTCCTTAGTCTTCGTGACTTCGTAAGATTCCCCGGACTTTCCTTCCACGTCAGTCATGGTGAGATATCTCACCGAGGGATCTTTCGAATTCAATAGCCACTCAACCGACTTCAAATAATCATTCATTTCACTGCGCCATCCTCGTCTTCCCTTCGCGAATGCTGTGAGCCATTGCCCACCATTTTGACCGAACTATATCAGTCATCGATAGGTTCGACAAATCTCCGAACGAGCACATTGCTATTACCAAACTTGGAAATTACCTCAAACCCTCTCTCAAGGTACATATTGACAGAACCGAACCATATCTCGACCGTGTTCCTTTTTGTGACTGGATAAGCTTCTACAAGTCCGCCACCACTTCTTGCTATCCTGTCTAGAACGCCATCCAGGGCTAACTTTACTAGACCTTTGTGTCTGTGGGCGGTATCGACGAAGAAACAAGTTATTCTCCACGCGTTCTGGCTCTCGTTTTTCATAACCAAACCCTCGTACCTGGAGGCATTTTGGATTCTTGGCAATTCGTCGAAGGTTCCATACTGACACGATGCAACGACTTTACCTTCTTTATAGACAAGCACAGCTCTCGACTTCCCTTCTTCTACGAGCTTCCTTTTCAAATTGTGGTTGTAATCAGCTTTTTCTGATTTCTTAATCCTAGGAGAAGGAGTTTTCTTGTGATAGTACACGCACCAGCAAGAATTTTGGACTCCGTTGTACTTGTTGAAGAACTCTTCGAACTTTGGCCAAGAGTTCGAGTTAAGATCGCCAATAGTGTATCCCACTCCTATTGACACTTATGGAGCCGCCACCTTTTGCTCATTTATCTACAACTAAATCTTGGATTTAAAAGTCTTTGACATTACCCGGCATTAAGCAAACACGCTTGAAGAATAAATTGGCAAAATTTTTATAAAATCTGGATATTATGAGAGAAGTGCTTGATAAAGAAAAAGCCTATACAGAGGAAATCTCGAGAGTAATACTTCCTAATCCAAACAAGGGAGAGATGTTTGGAATAGTTGAAAAACTTCTTGGAAGCTCGAGACTCACCGTGATGTGCGCAGATGGAAAGACCAGAACAGGAAGAATCCCGGGAAAGATCAGAAAGAGGATGTGGATGAGGGAAGGCGATTTGGTCATTGTCAAACCGTGGAGTTTTCAAGACGAGCGAGCAGATGTAAATTTCAGGTACACGAAGACACAGGCGTCCTACCTTTCCAGAAACCAGATTCTACCGGAGATCCTGGATGTTTTCAAGTGATTCTGAAAGAAAAGAGAAGATCGAGGATCGTCTGAAGGAGACTCAAAAGGTCTTTGGCTATGTCTTTGACAAATTCACGATTCTCAACATATACAAATTATTCACGGACAAGACCTTAGGAAGGTTCGAATTCCCCATCGCCTCCGGAAAAGAGAGTCTGGTGTTTGCAGCTTCAAACGACGATAAATTCTACGCGGTGAAGATATACAAAACTGTGGCTTCCACCTTCAAAAACATTGAAAGATATGCTGGACAGCGCTGGGGAATCGAAAACACGAGAAACAAGAGAAAGTTCATCGTTCAGTGGGCCCATAGAGAATACAGAAATCTTGAGTTAGCTTCCGCTTCAGGAGTAATTGCACCCAGACCGATCAAAGTGATCGGAAACGTCCTAGTGATGCAATACGTCGGAACCAAAAGAATCCCTGCACCTCTAATGAAGGATTGTGACATCACTGAGAATATTTTGACGCAGACGTTGCATTCTATCAGGACACTTTACACGAAAGCTCAACTGGTCCACGGAGATTTGAGCGAATACAACTTTCTGGTATACAGGAAAAGGCCTTACATGATTGACATCGCTCAAGCAATACAGACCAACGACAAGATGGCCTTGATTCTCCTAAGGAGGGATATTGAGATAATGACAAAATTTTTTAATAAATTTGGGTATAAACTATTAGAAGACAAGATACTTAAATACACGGTAGGTGAGTCGAATGTATTCCGTTAAGATTCCTCAAGAGAGGATTGGTGTTCTGGTTGGAAAGAACGGAGAAACTAAAAGCGAAATTGAAAAACGATCCCTTGTGACTCTTACAGTCGATTCCTCAAGCGGAGACATTACTATAGATGATAGCAAGGCGACTGACCCTGAAATGACATTGAGGGCAAGAGATGTGATCAGGGCTATAGGACGTGGTTTTTCTCCACAGCGGGCTTTCAGACTTTTCGATACAGGAACTTACCTAGAGGTAATAGATCTAAAGGACTTCACGGGCAAGAACTCTAAGAGAGCAAAGACAGTCAGGGCGAGGTTGATTGGAACGAGAGGAAAGACCAGGCATCTAATTGAAGAATTGTCCGAATCTTACGTTTCGATCTATGGCAATACGGCTTCGCTTATCGGGGATTATGTGCAGAATCAGATCTCGAGAGAAAGTGTCCTTATGATACTCAGGGGAAACCAGCACAGCACAGTCTACAAGTATCTTGAACGCAAGAGAAAGGACATCAGACTAGCAAAATTAGATTCAGTTTGATTTACAAATTCCGGCCACAAGGTCTGCAATCCTGAGGGGTTCTGGGATTGTGCCGCTAGTTGTTATCTGCGTGACGAATTTATAAGCCAATGAAGGTTCCATCCCTAGTGCTTGGACGTAGAGCAAATCGAACTTCTTAAAATCCGCAGAGAGAGAGGAATATCTCAATTCCCAATCTTCAAAATATTTTTGAAGAGCGTTCTTTATTCTCTTCATGTCGGGCTCGTGATCCACCACGTTGATGATCGGAATCTGGGTCTTCTCAAATAATCTGTTCACGTCAAGAACATTGAACCCTCCAAATGTTATTCCTTGTGTCAGGATTACTCTGACTCCAGAGCCTTTCTCTCCCACGGCTTCCAGGATTTTTTCTGTGACGTCCGTTCCATCTACCTCTATCTTTTTCCTTACGATAGTTTCGATGTATCGATCCTTCCTCATTATCACTCCAACGAGGACTGTATATTCGTCCTTCCTTGTAAAGGGCGAGTCGTCAAATGCGAACACCCTCGTATCCTTGTTGAACAAGGAATTCTGATCCACGCCTTACCAAGCTTTATTTGTTATTTGAGTTTAACTGTATTTCTTATTTCAGTTTCTCGACTCCACACATAACATTCAGTAAACGTTTTTACTAACTGATTATTAGCTCTTCAATGAATGGGGACATCGAAAAATTTTTTCTAGAAAAGGGGTGTCTTATAGAAGAGAGAGCAATAGAGGAAATAGAGAAGAGAGGAGGGATGGACTATATCCTCAAGAATGAAAAGAAGTTGGACTTCTCTTCTCCTATTTTTGCAATGTCTGATCTGCCCTCAGTTAACGAGTTTTCAATCATAAAAGAGTTTCATCTAGATGGTTATCCTGGTATCAGTGAGAGTTTCGTCGATATCTTCAAGAGTAGATATTCTTTTCTTCACGCCAAACTGAACGAGAGAAGCAAGAATCACTTCTTCACACCCGTGTCTAGACTGAAAAGGGACAATGGAAGTGTCTTTGTCTCAGGGATGGTGGTGGAATATAATGAGTCAAAGAAGGGGTACAGAATACTAGAGCTTGAGGACGAAAATAGTTCAATCAAGATTATTCTTCCGAAGACTTACAAGGATGTTGTCATCAGAGATGAAGTGATAGGAGTCTCGGGTCAATATAGTAGAGATGGAACGGCCATATTTGCCGATGGGGTGTACCGTCCTGAAGTTTCGAAGGAACCGAGAATCGACGCAAGTGGCGTGAAGGTGATGGTGATATCAGACATTCACGTCGGTTCGAAGAACTTCATCGAAGACAGTTTTTTGAACATGATAGATTACGTCAATACCCAGGGAGTTTCCTTTTTGATAATGAATGGAGATCTGGTCGATGGAATAGGTGTTTATCCCGATCAGGAAAGTGACCTGGCGATAAATGACATAAACCTGCAATACAAGAAACTGGCAGATCTCATCTCTAAAATCAGCAACAAAGTGAGAGTAATAATAATACCGGGAAACCACGACATAGTGTACCCAATGGAACCTCAGAATCCCTTGCCAAAGGAGATCAATGCGCTCTTCCCTTCAAACGTGACTTCTTTGTCTAACCCCGTGTGGGTAGAGATAGGAGGAAGAATCTTTCTCCTCTACCATGGCACTTCCATTTTTGACTTTTTAGAGGCGATTCCGGGTACTACTCTTAATGATACAGACAGAGTAATGATAGAAATGCTCAAGAGAGGACATCTCGCTCCAGAGTACGGAAAGAACCTATCATTTATTCCTCTCAGGTCTGACTACTATCTGATAGACCCTATCCCCGACGTGCTTGTAACTGGGCACGTTCATAATCACTCAATCACTACTCATCGAGGGATTCTGGCCATAAATGCGTCCACATTTCAGGAGCAGACAAACTATCAGAGAATGATGAATTTCAACCCCAAACCCGGAATAGGCACAGTTGTCGATACCAGCGATCTGAGTTACTTCCCGGTGAAATTTTGAAAAGTTGGGGGACTATTCTCAGCAAGGAAGGGTTTCTAGGTAATTCAACGTACATTGAGGTATTCGATTTCATTGACCGATCCGATTTCCTATCTGACGAGCTAAAGAAATATTCTGATTTGGACGAGCCAGTTCCTATACCTTTCGATCAGACCCAGTCTGCCCCCCACATGGATGCCATTTTCGTTGACCGCGGGAAGCCTGCGGAAGAAGATACGGTTCTAGAGATCGGCACCGGAAGTGGATATCTGACTACCATAATGTCATATCTCTGCAGAAGAGTGGTATCACTGGAACGCATACCTGGATTATCGAAGTGGGCCTCTGCAAACATTTCCAAATATGCTCGAAAAAACATAGATCTAATAATAGGTAACGTGAACAGGACGTGCTTAAAGGAAAAATTCGACTTGATAATTTCTACTGCAAGTTTCAAAGAAGAACCTGATTTTTTGAACAAATTTATAAAACCTAACGGCCGAATAATTTTCCCAATAGGTCCGTACCCTCCACAGAGACTGGTCACTTACAAAAATGGAAAAAGGAAGGATATCGGATCGGTTGCCTTCGTGAATATTGTGGACTAAATGCTATCGGAGATTCCGTTCTCCGAAACCATCATTACCGCTTCCCCCTCTGGAAGGTGAGGTGAATCTATCAGCCTCGCTATTCTCTTTCCACCTTTCGATTTTCGTAAATAGACCCTGTAAGTGCTGGCATGCCCGACGATATTTCCTCCAACGGACTGAGTGGGGTCTCCGAAGAAAACATCTGGTCTGGCTGCGACCTGATTTGTGACGGCAATCGCGGAATTGTAGATATCTCCAAACCTCAGAAGGTCGTGAAGGTGTTTGTTGAGTAGCTGCTGTCTTTCTGCGAGTGTGCCCCTACCCGTATATTCTGCCCTGAAATGAGCTGTCAGTGAGTCCACTATTAGCAATCTGACGGGATACTTCCCAGTCAGCTCGTACGCCTTTTCAACAAGAAGTATTTGGTGACTCGAATTGTACGCTCTGGCTACGTGAATTTTCTTCAGAACTTCGACCGGATCCAGTTCGATGTGCTTTGCCATCTGAACTATTCTTTCCGGTCTGAACGTATTCTCTGTATCGATGAAGAGAACTTCACCCGCCAGTCCATTCTTTTCCAATGGAAGAGTTGTGTTTACCGCCAGCTGGTGCATTATCTGAGTTTTTCCGGAAGCATATTCTCCAAAGAATTCTGTGATTGCAGCCGTTTCTATGCCTCCTCCGAGGAGGTCGTCGAGGGCCTTTGAACCACTCGTCAGTTTTTTTATTTCCTTTCTCTTTTCTAAAAGAACATCTCCAGATTCGAAATTGCCAATATCTGCCGCCTTTCTTGCCGACATTATTATCTTAGCCGCGATGTTCTCTCCTATATCAGTCGCATCTGCAACATCCCTTGGTGACGCCACGGCCAAACTCATTATGTCTGTATATCCACTCTCTTTGAGCTTCTGCGCTATAGATTCTCCGACTCCGGTCAGGTCTTCTATTTCCTTTGGTTTCTTAGCTTTATCTGGCATATGCAAGCTCCCCAATCTTTAATGATTTATCAGTTTTGTCTATCGAATCTTGCTTTTCCCTGAGCTGGAACATTGATCTCATTGCATCAATGTTCTCTGGAACCACGTCGCTCTCCTGATGAACTGCCTGGTAGTAGAACAACTCGTTTCCTTTGACGCTGATCGAATCCTTCCAGAGCATTATCTCAAAAAGATCCGATCTCTCTCTTCCTGTCTCCCTCCCTATATCCATCAGCTGAGAAGTACTCTTTACACCATCCTTACCTGAGACGAAGGCTATCCTCCTGTATCCTTTCCATTTTGCTATTATTTCTTCTACCTTTACTTCACCTGGGAATGTGACGTTCACGAAATGGAGGTGCATGAGAGTCGTAGGGACCTTTACCGCCATGGTCTGTATATCTAGTCCGTGGATGACAGATGCCACGTCCGGTCCGTGATGGGAAGGAATCTTCAGATCAGGCACGATCGAGTTGATCGGTCCCTTTGAGTAATCATCTGGATCTGTTGCTCTCCTGACCAGATTTGCTCTCACCTTTACTTTTCCGAACTCGGTGAGCGGGTTGAGTGTCCTTATCAGACCCGTTGTGTTACAAGACACGACCCTGACGAAATCCTTTCCCCACGCCTCCTTGTAATTGGCATATGCATTGAACGAGAGATTCGTCAGTTCGTGATCTTCTCCTCCTTGGAAGATCGCTTTCTTCTTTTCTTTCTCGTAGATTTTCTTGTACTCTTCCCCCATCCCCTCTGGAGTCGAGTCGACTATGAGCTCTGAATCGTCCATTAGATTGTCTAAGGTCCCCTCAACCTTAATTCCTGAATTCTCAAACAGTTTCAATGCACCGTTATCAGGAACAAAAAGTTTGAATTTCTTGCTCGCCACGTAGGACATGTAGTTTGGGTGTGCTTTGACGACTCCTGTTACCTCCATGTCATCTTGCCCGGTGATCGCTTCTGCAACTCGCTTTCCAATGGTTCCATAAGCGTTAATTCCAACTTTGAGCATAGTGCATCGTCTGTTAATCGTCCTTTCGTTAAAATCCTTTTCTTATTACTTCACAGTACCTACTTTTCTATCTAGATTCGACATACGTTCTCGCTACGTTAAATCAAGCACATTTATAGACGAAAGAGGGTGGAGTCCAAGTAGCCTCAGTCGGGAGCCCGGACGAAGCTAATCTTCAACCAAAAGGGGGTTTACCAAGACTTGTCATGAATGCAATCGCGGTCAAAATTTGTCAGGAGCATCCTCACAGAAAAGTCGATCTGATAAAAAAAGGAATGTTGATGGGAAGAGAATCCTTCCAAGCTTAGGAGGTGATCCATCCGCAGGTTCCCCTACGGATACCTTGTTATGACTTAGCCCTCCTCATCAATCTTGGATTCGAAAACATCAAGAAATGTTCCCTCAT
>JAJYUZ010000006.1 GCA_021792255.1 Thermoplasmata archaeon | reverse complement strand
TCTTAACTACGGAGAGGGCGTTAATAATATATAATTGTCATTTTTTAATATTTCTTTATATATCGGTTGGATGAAGGGAGCTGATTGGAGACAGCGCATTAAACTTATTTTGCTATGCGGGGGAGGGTACCCGATTACGAACGTAATCGAATAGTATATATCTAAGCCTGTTATAAACATTCGTGAGCTTTACAAGAAAATACAGGAACCTCGAAAATAGCGAACAGGTAAAAAGATGGTATCTTAATATTAGAATGAGGTCTCCTATATCCGCAGATATATGGAGGCGAAATCTAGGCCTGTACTGCCACCTGAACGGGATCACGCCCGATGATATCCTGGAGCAAGCTAGGGATGGCACTTTAAAGAACAACTTCCAGGATTTTGTCATAAAGATGATTTCAGATGGCAAGAAAGGTGCTTACGTAGGGAAATTCAGGCAAGTCATTAGGTCTTGGCTGGTTTTCAACGATATTGACTATAAAATAAAGATCAATATACCCAATGAAAACGTAAATGAGAACACGTTGAACGAAAGAGTTCCGACGAAAGACGAATTGTCGAAAATACTCAGGATGGCAACACCTAGGGGGAGGGTCTCTATAGCGCTATTAGCTTTCAGTGGCCTGAGACCTGAAAGTCTCGGGAACTATGAAGGAACTGACGGTCTCCTCTTGGGAGACATTGAGGACCTTAACATTGAGAATGTTTCATTCACACACATTCCAGCTAAGGTGAACGTGAGGAACGGTCTCAGCAAGGCTAGATTCAGGTATTTCACATTCCTGGGTCAGGAGGGATGTAAATACATTAAGGATCATTTAGAAGAAAGGAGAAAGTCAGGCGAGATTCTGAACAGGGAATCACCTCTGTTGATTCCTGATGCATCCAATGCAAGTACAAGAAGGAACTTTCTTAGGACCCTCTTGGTATCGAGGGAGATTAGAAACGCAATTCGATCCGCTGACTTGATGATGAGACCTTATGTTTTAAGGGCTTATTTTGCCACGGCACTCGATATAGCAGAGTCCAAGGGAATTATCTCTCATCCATGGAGACAGTTCATGATGGGTCACAAAGGGGACATTGAGTCCACATATTCAACAAACAAGAGGTTGCTTCCTGAAATCGTTGAGGGAATGAGAGCGGCGTATCTCAAGTCCGCAGTGTTCTTCGAAACGGAAAGGACCGGGATTCCGGAAGAAGATTTGACGAGAAAGCTCAGAGAGTTTGCCCTGATGATGTTCGAAACTCAGTTTGGAAAGAAACTGAGTGATGAAGAAAAGGAAAGGCTTTTCGGTCTAGATATTGAGGAATTTCGGGATGAGTTGAGGAAGATGACCAATACGAGGAAAACAGAGATAATCAACAATGGTCACAAACAAAAAGTCATCGCTCTAAATGAGGTTGAATCCTTTATAGAGAGAGGGTGGGACTTTGTAAGTCCGCTTCCCGGAGAAAAGGCCGTAGTCAAACTACCCGATAGGCTATAGTGCCTAAAAGACGGGAGTTCAGGTTAAAGAACGAATAGAAAAATAGACATCAAGTGTTAAGTAAGCACAGATTATGCTATATCTAGTGGGCATGCTACTGGAAAAAGGGCAAGAAAGTTGCAAAGCACCTGAAGGAGATTGAGGAGATATTGGAGGGGAGGTAAAATGGCAAACAGAGGAGGAAAGATTCAGAGGATAAAGGAAAGAATATACGAGATTCTCGAGGACGAGGCTAAGACTATGCGTTATGCAGACCTTGGTCATAAGGTCATTTCTTCGTTCGGAAATGACCCAGGAATTAAAAGGAGTACTGTATGGACAACTTTAGCCGGTATTGTCAATGATCCTGCGTACTCAAAAAAGATAATTAAAGTCGACAGGGGGCTGTTCAGGGCGGCAGATACAGATGAAACGACAGAGGAAATGGCGAGGACTGAAGGCCAACAGATTGATAACACCGTGCAATCCCAACAGCCCCAAAAGGTTTCAGAGGATGATTTCTATGAAAGCTTCGCCAGATGGTTAGTAGAAGAAACAGAAGATTGCACAAAAGCAATTCCGCTGGGGGGAAATATTTTCAAGGAAAAGTGGGGAACCCCTGATGTTCTAGGTATAAAGAAGCCGACGGTAGGTGATATAGTACAATTTCAAATAGAGGTTACGTCAGCGGAGATAAAACTGGATCCTAACAACTTGATCACAGCGTTTGGCCAAGCCTGCGCCTATAGATTATTTAGTAACAAGACATATCTTGTTATCCCTAAAAACTCCCCGGAAGAGGACGAATTTAGGATCGAATCCCTGTGTCAGATTTACGGTCTTGGGTTAGTTCTGTTTGACAGTAACAATCCTAATGATCCAGGATTCGAGATCAGAACTAGACCGCAGCGATTTGACCCGGACATGTACTACGTAAACCATTATCTGGGTCAGAAATTGGTAAAAGATAAATTGTTCAAGTGAGCAGATATGTCTATTAACATAGAAATTTCCATAGATAACAGATGCCTTCGCCATTTCAATTCTCAAGAGATACTCAGGGAAAGGTATGCAAAGGGTGAAATATCGAAAGATCAGTACGATAGGATGAGGGAGAATCTGGGGAAATGATGCTGATGGAGGCTGAGGGGGTGCTGGAGAGTTGAAGAACGAACCAATTACAGATTTAGATGATTTAAGGGCAGGACTGACTTTATCATACTACTCTAACCGAATAGTTAATGCGCAATCAAACTGGAAGATACCAGAGAACATACTGTTGATTAAGAAATCATTTATGGAATATTCTAAATCTAAGGGCTTGGAGGGTGTTGAGGAGACTAACGAAAAGGGAAAGACACACTGTTGGATAAAGTACCCAAACTTTTCATCAGGAAATAGTGTTGAAGGCTGGAATCTGATAACAGATTTTCTAAATGAAAAAGAGGAGTATTCTTCAGGTAAATATCGTGTTGCAAATTATAGGATATTATTGATTTTAAGGCCATACATAAAGCCTGAGGATAGGAATGCAATCAAGTTGACCGAGAAGATCATGAAGGAGTCTTCTGAAGTACTTGAGCTTCTAAACGATGAAACCTTTAGTCTGAAGATAAGTAATCAGACTTTATTCTTTAGCCGTCTAATATTGGAAAACCAAGTTGATATTTCAGATACTAAGATATTAATCTGTTCAAACAGGGAAGGCAAATTATCAGATATGCTAAATTCAGGAAAAAGAAAAGAAGCTCTCAATTATGTGACAGATCACTTTCAAAAAAAGTTAACGGGAAAGGGTTACAAACTTGAATTTGAAAAAGGGTTCTCAGATGAATTAGTCAATCAGATTTCATCGGATTTCTCAAAACTAGGATTTGAAATTCAAGCTGATAGATTCAACCACTCAATTGGGATACCCTGCTCAGAAGATGCCTACCCAAAGGTCTGCCTGTTCTCGAATTTCCAAAATAGTTCCGAGGGTGAACCACAGAACAAGAATTATTTCAATTGGAAAGTCGAAACTCTTAAGAAGAGAATAGCAACACAAAACATCAGTGTATCATCTCTTAACATAGCAACACTCAATATGGTCAAACTTGAAGTATTGCAGAAGCTGGGGCTAGAACCACTGGAATTAGATCCGAATCAGGAAACAATATCCGATGATGGTTACATCTACTTCTCTAGGGTCAACGAGTGGATAGATAGGAAACTCGCAGCATCTGGCAAGTACTCGCATCTTTTGGGGGTGGTTGTTACCTTCGGAAATAGAGCAGGAGAGTCAAAGGAAAACGTGTTTTTAATTGACGATCCTGAGGACGAATCGCAGGATGAAGCTGAATTCGAAAAGAGCGAAATCATAAATAACTCTCAGAAAGTTGCAGAATTCGTTTCCGACTCAATGGGTCTGCACAAGTTGAGTTTCCGTATTATCATTACCAAAAGGATGAAGCAAGAGAATCTGAATCTTCTTCTTTGGAATTTGAGGCAAAAAGATGTTAACATATCGAAAGTGTTTTATCTTTCATCACTCGAGGGGAAGACGTTTAGTAATATTGAGAGACTTGAAGAATCAAATGATGCAGACGACGTTAGAATCTCTTATAAGACAATAGACGGAAGACATCTGTTTTATCAACCTTCTCAAAAACTGAAGGGACCTTTTGATTTTGGAACGATGTATTCTGAACTGCTGTATCCGCTGGACTCTGAGATAGATGAAGACGATGTTACATCATTAATCAGACTTGCCAAAAGGCGACTTTACAGGATATATTCTCTTGCGTCCCTTAGGATACCTGAACCTATCATTGCGTTCAAAAAGAAGGCAGAGATTATTTCACAGCTATCTCTCCTAGCTGATTCGCTTCCTATTAGACTTCTAATCTAGTGGAGACGTTTTTTCATGAAAAATAATTACATGGGAGAACAATGACTAACAATGGAGAACTAACTTACAAGCATTTCGTAATACAATTTGCTGAAACCCTTCTTAATAGATTTTTTCTTCATCCAAGTACTGGCAATCAGCCTCCAACTGAGGGGTCCCTTTATGCCGTCCTCTTCGGGGAAGCAATAGGCATTTCTAGAACACAACTCGGGAATATTCTATCAAGGGTAGGGGGCACAAGGAACGAACTTGTAAAACTAATCTTGGAAAACGTGAAAACTCAATTTCAAAATAACTCCGTTTTAAAAATGAGCGATTCCCTAAGAAATAGTTTGGAAGAGTACTTAACATCTACCTATCAAGGAAAGATAGATGATAGTCGTGTTAGGACACTGATTGGAGACATATTTCTAGTTTCGCTGATTGAGGTCGTCTATTCAGAAAAACCTCAAGCGGAAAGAGTGTTTAACGACAATTTACTTAATCAACTGAAAGAAATGAAATCAGACGCCTTTCTTAATAGGTTAATAGATTTGCTGGACGAAAATAATTCAGGAACTCAGATATTATCGGAAACGGAAGACAATGCTGGCTATGTAAAAATGGCTGCTGGTTTAGCACAATACCTCAGCTATCAGAAAATCTTAGATAAAATAGTGAACAAATCTGATGATTTGCGAAGTTTGGGTTATATTGGTCTTTTGCGAGAACATTTGATGTTTCTCAAGCGTATATCCACTGACGTTTATTCCTTTCTAGAGGATGATATCCCCACTTTTAATCCCAGCGAGTCAGTATTTGTGAAATATTTCTACATAGCATCTCTCCTTGTTAAAACAGATTACTCTAATTCAATCATACTAAACAGTCCGTACGCTGCAGAATTCATTAAAGCGGAAATAAAAGATGATGCCCCTATTCAGACGCTAATAAACTCAGAAGCAAATCTGAAACTAAAGAATATAATGGATTCAAGTGGGGACCTTTCATTGACTCTAAATAGAGTATTTGATCCACTAAAATTTCTCCAAAGATATCTTGGAATTTTCGGAACCTGGATACTCTGGGATCTTATAGTTCTAGTTCCACTTGTACTTGGGATGTACCACCTCATAAATTATGCCAAGTATAGCATTATAATTCCTGACACCAATATTTCTATAACAGGTATGCTTATTCCTTCCATCATACTTGTTTACCTAGTAGTTTCTTTACTTCTTCTCTTATACAAGAGTTGGTACATAACAAGTAAAACCAAGAGTTAGTTGATTAAATCAGCTCTAGCTCCTCCATAAGCTCGTCTGCCCTCTCGCTCGAAACTTTAGTTATCACGAAGCTCATATTCTCCTTCAGGAACTCAAAGAACTGATCCCTGGTCTTCGTAGTCTGGTATCCCTTCATCATGATCTTCTAGTCGATGTCCCACTGGTCCTTCCTGTTATATATTCCTTGTCAAATCGATTCATTCTCCCTTCCCCCCGTCCCAATCGCATTCAGAACTTCATCTAGACTCCTTTGGCAGTGTGGGACACTATTCCTCGTCCCTCACTTCTCCCTTTGATTTCGTGATTATGACGTAGACCCTCCTCCCTAGATATCTCCTTGGCACATCTGCCTTTGCTGATGTGCCCTGCTTCGTAACAGTTCTCTCCAGGATGCCCTCTATCTCATCGTCCTTCAGGGTCATTGAGTTGTTCAACACGAATATCTTCCTGCTCAACTGCTGTTAATAATATGGATGTTAATAAGCATGTCTATAGACATGCTTATATTACTCCATGATATATATTGCCAATGCCCAAGGTCTTCGACGAGGACATAAAGCTCAAGCTCGAGGAAATCGATAGGATCATAGCAAAGAAATACAAGCTTGAGCATCCAATGAAGGAGAGGGACTGGAGGACCTATGAGCAACAATTCTCCCACAGGATAAAGACGGCCATGAAGGAACTCGATCCTCTTGTGAAGGAAGCAGTTTCTACTATAACCATACATCACGGTCCGGGGCATCCATACGATCTCACGCTAGAGAATAGGGTGAAGCTGCTCCTGATAAAGCAGCTTGTCGGGGAATCCAATAGGATGTTCAGCAACATGCTTGTGATATTCTCAATGCTCTCCGGCATTGATGTTAGCTACAAGAGTGTTGAGAGACTGTACTCAGACCAGGAAGTTATACTGGCGATACGCAACCTGCACATCCTCATACTGAAGAATAAAGGCATAGACTCATCCGATGCAACAGGAGACGGAACTGGCTATTCCCTGACAATAAAGAAGAACTACGAATCCTATGCGCAGAGATTGAAGGACAAGGCCAAGGAGGACAGCAACGGATCAAACAAGAAGGGGCGATCTGGTAGAAAGAGGCTCTTTGCATACTCATTCTTCATGATGGATCTGAAGACGAGGATGTATGTGGCATTCGGTTCTTCGATGAAGTCCGAGAGGGATGCGTACGACAGGGCACTGGAAATGCTCAAGTCAATTGAAATGACTCTGAGCTCTCTGAGGCTGGGCAGGTACTACTCCTCTCCATCGTATGTGGATGCGCTCAAAGGGACGAAGATGTTCTTGATACCCAAGAAGAACTCGACGCTAAACGGTTCCGTAGAATGGAAATCCATGATAAAGGATTTCCTTTTGAATACTGTACCCTATCTGGAGCAGTATCATCAGAGGAGCAATTCTGAATCAGGATTTGCTGCAGACAAGAAGATGCTGGGACAGAATGTGGCGCAGAGGAGGGATGACAGGATTGACAGCGCAATATTCTGCACGGGCTTATGGCACAACCTGTTCAATATTGGGCGATCCTAGAATAGTGTCCCACATCCCTCCTTTGGCGAAGTTCCTTCAAACCGTCTTTCCATACCAGAATAGTCTGTCGATCTTTGATGTTGCAACTCACCGAGATCATTCCCCGAAAACTTCGTCTCCGTCCCTGTCAGATATTGCGGAAATGTTATCCATGGAATCAAGTTCCTCCTTCAGGTTTATCCTGTTGAGTTTCTTCATCCTTCCCTCGACCAGCTTGTCAAATTCTCTGTTGAACCCGTTGTTTTTCACGCACATCACAAACCAAAATTTCGGATCGGATATTTAAAATTTATAGCCTGATTTGAGAAATGAAAAAAATGAGAGAATAAAATTCTAAGCAAAGCAAGAAATTATTGATATGCCTCAGTGAAATTAGCTTCCGTGGCTCTACATGTTCGAAAGTAATGGTAGCTTCATAAGTCTTGATGATTTTTTCAGAACAGACGATAAGCAATCTCTATTATGGAAACCGGAAGTGGAGGAAAGAATAAAAGAATTGGACGCTATTTTTAGGCCTTGGACCTTAAGACACTGGAAATTCACAAACGACATAAACAAAGATAACATACTTAACGACTCGCCTTACACAGTGGTAGAAATCATGAGGCAGGCATCAACTTCGTATATAATTGCACAGTTCAACGCTTCTCTACTTTTGTCTTCGGTGACAGTAGAAAAAATTATCCACTTCTTGATGGATTTGAATGGGTTACATGACGAAATCTGCATAACGGCCAATGAAATTAGAAAGTATGCTCGATACGACGTACAGACAGTTGAGGGGAAGAAATACTTTGGTTTCTGGAAGAATAGATTTGGTGAATTTCTCGACAAAGGGAATGGAACCTGGTCCTTTTATGAAATCGAATCTCTCGATCCTTCTATTGATGCGGTAAAGAAAATTGGATATGACATTAGTCCTATAGATCAGAGGATTGACGGTAGTCATCGTCTTTTCGTCTCGAGGAGAGACACTCTTGGCCACGGTAACTATGAGGGACTCGCGCTTGTTCAGCAGATAGCAGATATTCAAAAAGGAACCTATAAAGACCAAGACGAATTGATAAAGAAAATTGGCGATCTCTTTGACAAACATAAAACTCAGGCCCTCGAACAGTACCAATCTGCTTCGGAATTCATTATGGGAGTCTTTAGAAAATTTGATGAGATTTACAACTACTGGAGCTAAAATCTCCACCAATACCCGCACCCCCACCTGATTCCGTCTTCATATATCCCCTTCGTGATATGCCTATAATGTTCTGTAACCACATCAGGTTTCAGGAAAATGTCAATTGTCTGGGTATTACGTACTGATAAATTCTGGAGGTATGAATCATTCTGGAGGTTCTGCGACTCCTTCAGGTCAGGGGAATCACTTGTTTACCGAGGACAGTTAATCATAAATTCTTAAGTAGAGGCTTAAAATTTGATTTAGGATGAAATAATGAGGCTACTCGAGTTGGAAGAGGCATACTGCGAACGGTTAAGATATAGCCCTGAGGGCCTAAATTCTCATTATAATAAGGTAGTAGAGGCGATAAATTCAGGGTACAGGAATAATGAGATCACAAAAGCAGTATTGACAAGAATGAGAGAATTCTATAAGGCAGAGGATAAGGAGAAAGAATTTCTGCATTATAATGTTAAACAGCCGGCAGCCTACTTCTTTGAAAAGACCGTTCTGTATTATACAAAAGCGTATATGGAGGCAATGCACGGGAGATATGAAGTTGCAGGCCAGGAAAAAATAAAAATCAAGAATGGGAAAGATTTGGTACCAGACATTATTGTAAAGGATAAAGATAAAAATATCGTCTCTGCAATTGAATGTAAGACCCAGCTTGGATATGACCGATACACGTGGGAAAAGAATTTCAGGAAAAGAGAAAATAGTTTAAGGAGTGTTAGCCCCAATGCAAAAATGTTCCTTCTGGTTCTAACAAAAAAGAACTGGGATAGGGAGTTCGACAAATTCCAAGAATCGGAACAGTACGGTAAGAAATATTTCTGTTTAACTAATCTCTGGCCAAGCTGTTTATCAGATCCGGTTAAAGATGATCAAATTTTAACTCCAGTTGAAGATTTGCTCAAAAATCTAACTTAGCTTCCACCAGTACCCGCACTCCCACTTCTTCCTTCCGTTCTCGTTGAGCGGGTTTGCATAACCTATCGTCTTGTTAGGCTCCCCAAAAATATCCTCCATTCCTTCATCGTAGAATGACAAGTTGAGCAAGAAGCTTCCCTGGTGCTCATCCATTGCCTTCTTCAGGTCGATCAGGTTCTGAAGCTTGAAGCTGTGCTTGTACTTCTTTCCCGAGGAGAGGAAGGGCGGGTCCAAGTAGAAATACACTCTTGGCCTGTTGTACTTAGCCATCAGCTGACGGAAATCCATATTCTCCACAATCCAGTCCTTCACATATACGAAGTCCTCCAGGTGAAACCCCTTCTTCTTGTGCCCCTTGAAGTACCGGCCGAATGTGGCCCCGCCACCCATGAATGAATAGGTCTGCAGGTAGAACACCTTGAAAGCCGTATCCACGTCTGACCTGAAATTGCGATTCCTCATCAGGAAGAATGCGTCATGATCCTGGAAGGCTACCCTCAGCCTCCTTGATAGCTCGAGGCTCTTCCTCTTATTCTGCAGCACCTTGAAGGTGACATAAAGATCCCTGTCAAGGTCGTTGTAGACCTTCAGCTTCTTCCACTCGTCCGGTATGTTAAGCAGGACCTTGGCTGAACCACCGAAGACATCCACCACTAAGTCGAAGGAACTCCTGTGCTCCCCCATTACCTACAGTATATCCCGCAGCTGGTTGAACTTGCCTCCACAGTAGGGGAAGAGAGACTTCATATGATTGTCCAACAAGCAATCATTTCCTTGCATTTAACTATTCTTGATTGCTGAATGGGAAATCATTATGCACTTCTTACCCATTACCAAGTGATGGATCCCCTGAAGGTCCTGGAGAAGCAGTCAGGATTCCTGAGACTGCTAGTATACCTTTCGGACAAGAAAGAGAAAGCCCTCACGGAGATATTGGAGGAGACGGATATCCCTGTTCACCAGCTGTATTCCAGCATAGAGAAGGCGAAGGAGCTGAACCTGGTCAAGACCAGGATGGACAGCAGGAAGTATCCACCCAGGAATATGGTATCGTTGACTGCCAAGGGCAAGAGGTTCTCCAAGAAATTGGACGAACTGATAAGGATACTGGACTGATCCAAGATTGTCCTTTTAGCCTCGCTTAATCCCGAAAGAATTATTTATTCCTCTGAAGATTGACCTCATGCCTGTCCCTCATTTTCCCCCCCTAAGGTCTTTGAGTGACTTTCTAACTATCAGGTGGTCTATTTATTTAAGTCCCAAATCAACGTTATGCCTGCCCCTCAAAGGCCCCTCCTAAAACTTTTGGAAGATGGGTACGTTTCACAAAGGTGCTGACCCGAAAAATACTTCTAACGTTAGACCATATTTACTTGATGGAAAATAGCGGAACCAGCGAACTCAGTATAGAGAAGGAGTTATGGAAGGCCGCAGACAAACTGAGAAGCAACATGGATGCTGCCGAATACAAGCACGTTGTTCTTGGCCTGATATTCCTGAAATACATATCAGATTCCTTTGGTGAAGTTCATAGTGAACTGGAGAATGACAAAGAGCATCTCTCAGACCCAGAAGATAGGGATGAGTACATTTCAAGAAATGTTTTCTGGGTTCCACCTGAGGCAAGATGGGAATATTTGCAGAAGAATGCAAAGCAGCCAACAATTGGAAGGACGATAGACGATGCTATGGAAGTCATTGAAAGGGACAACCCATCTCTGAAGGGAGTGTTGCCAACAAATTATTCGAGGCCATCACTTGATAAACAAAGACTGGGCGAACTTATAGATTTGATAGGCGGTATTACTCTCGGGACAGAAGAGGCAAAGGGAAGGGACATTCTTGGCAGGGTATACGAATACTTCATAGGCCAGTTTGCTGATGCTGAGGGAAAGAAGGGTGGGCAGTTCTATACACCCAAATCAATCGTGCAACTGCTCGTGGAAATGATAGAACCCTATAAGGGAAGAGTGTTTGATCCCTGCTGCGGTTCAGGTGGGATGTTCGTTCAGAGCGAGAAGTTCATTAGAGCACATCAGGGAAGACTGGACGATATCCACATATTCGGGGAGGAATCCAACCAGACGACCTGGAAGCTCTGCAAGATGAATCTTGCGATAAGGAATATAGATTCCGATGAAGTGAAGTGGGGAGACAGCTTCCTGAATAACCATCACAAAGATCTTAAGGCTGATTTCATCCTTGCAAATCCACCATTCAACGATTCTGACTGGAAGGGGGATTTGTTGAGGGAAGACGTCAGGTGGAAGTACGGATTACCGCCAACCGGAAATGCAAACTTTGCGTGGATCCAGCATTTCATTCATCATCTATCGCCAACAGGTATTGCTGGATTTGTGCTCGCTAACGGGTCAATGAGTTCTAACACATCAAACGAAGGGGAGATAAGAAAGAACATCACTGAAGCGGACTTGGTGGATTGTATCGTTGCTTTACCAACTCAGCTATTTTTCAACACGATGATACCGGCATGCCTGTGGTTCGTCACGAAGGATAAGAAGAACAACAAATTCAGGGATAGAACGGGAAAAACACTCTTCATCGACGCAAGGAAAATGGGTACCATGATAGACAGGAGGCACAGGATACTTACAGATGAGGATATAAACAAGATATCATCAACATACCACGCGTGGAGGGGAGAAGGAGGCCAGTATGAAGATATTCCTGGCTTATGTAAATCCTCCGATACTGAAGAAATAAGAAAGAATAACTATTATCTCACTCCTGGAAGATATGTAGGCACAGAAGAAGAGGAAGAGGATGATGAAAGATTCGAAGAAAAGATGCAGAAACTTATATCAGAACTGAAGCAGCAGATGGAAGAGAGCAATATACTGGACGAAGAGATAAAGAAGAATCTGGAGCAGATTGGGTTTGGAATATAACGATCCTATTATTCCTGATAAATGTATACAAAAAACTAAAAAAAATTGGAAATACAAGAAGATAAGCGATGTTGCGAGCTTTGTTAGGGGGTTTTCTTATAAGGGATCTGAAAAAAACATAGAAAGTGGAAAATATTTGTTTGTTACACTTAACAGCATAAAAGAAGGTGGGAGCTTTAAGAGGGAATTTTGTTACATAATCAGCGATAGACTTAAAGAGAAAAATTTTGTTAAACAAGGAGAAATTGTTATTGCTAACACAGAACAAAGTAAAGACGGTTCTTTACTAGGATCACCAGCTATAGTAGAATTTCCGAATAGCTATAATGTTGACAGGGCTGTTTTCTCTCATCATATAACAAAAATCAAAATAGAAGATGATACAAATAAGGACTTTCTATATTACTTTCTAATTTTCAATCAGAAAAAAGCTGTATTATATAGTACTGGATCGGTAGTGTGGGCACTAGATATCGAAAGCTGGTCTAAAAATGAGTTGATACCAGTTCCTCCTTTGAACGAGCAAAAAGCCATAGCCAAAATCCTCTCCGATCTCGATTCCAAGATTGAACTCAACCAGAAGATGAACAAGACCCTTGAAGCCATTGCACAGGCCATATTCAGGAATTGGTTTATTGACTTTGAATTCCCAAATGAAGAGGGGAAGCCGTACAAATCAAGCGGAGGGGAGATGGTTGATTCCGAACTGGGAGAGATACCGATGAGTTGGGAAGTTAAGAGAATAAAAGATCTCTGTATATCAATAGAAAATGGTGGTACCCCTAAAAGGATGGAAAAGAAGTATTGGAATGGTGAAATCAACTGGTTCAAGACAGGTGAACTAAACGATCGCCCACTCACTGATTCAGCAGAAAAAATAACGAGAGAAGGTCTAATGAACTCCTCTTGCAAGTTGTGGAAAATTAACACCATTCTCATTGCGTTATATGCATCCCCTACAGTAGGTAGATTGGGCTTACTTAAAGTGGATGGGGCTTCAAATCAAGCTTGTTCTGGTTTAGTTGCCAAAGACGAAATAGGATATCCATATTTATTTTACACGTTATTTTTCAAAAGAGATGAACTTAACAATATTGCTACAGGGGCTGCTCAGCAGAATATAAGTCAGGAAATCATAAAAGAAAGCGTGTGCATACAACCGCCTTTAAAGTTATTGGATAATTTCAATTGGATGGTATCTAGATTGATTGATCGACAGACATTGTTAGCTAAAGAACAAGCAACATTGTCAAATATAAGGGATAGTATTTTACCAAAATTGTTAACTGGTAAAATCAGAGCACCTTTGGAGGGATAAATGTCTAACCGGATGACTGAATCTGATGTTGAAGAACTTTTCCTAAACATTCTTTCCGAAATAGGTTATTCCGTCAAGTTCGGGCCTGACATATCCCCAGGTGGAAAGGGACCAGAGAGGGAATACTCTGAACCACTACTGATCGGAAGACTCAAAGAAAGACTTCAACTGATAAATCTTGGGTTTCCAAGTGAAGCAATAGACGATGCCATAAGGATACTGACGAAGAATGAGAGTCAGGACTCGGTTTCGAATAACCACGATTTCCACAGGATGCTTGTCAATGGCATAGATGTTCAATACAAGAGGAGTGATGGGTCAACAAGGCACGACAAGATATTTCTATTCGACTTCCAGCACATAGAGAATAATGAGTTCCTGGCAGTTAACCAGTTTACCATCATAGAGAACAAGCATGAAAGGAGGCCCGATATCGTCTTATTTGTGAACGGAATTCCCATTGTCCTCATAGAACTGAAGAATCCAGAGGATGAGAATGCGACGATATGGTCTGCATACAGGCAGATAGGCACTTATATCAGTGAGATACCCTCGATATTCAGGTTCAATGAGATATGCATAATAAGCGATGGACTGGAGACTAGATACGGCACAATAACTACAGAAAGAGAGAGATACTCACAGTGGAAAACAGTGAATTATGAGAAACCCAAGGGTCTGACTCAACTAGAGACGTTAATAAGAGGGATGCTTTCACCAGAAACGCTCCTAGACATAGTAAGAAATTTCATCGTTTTCGAGACTGAAAGGAGCGGCGGTTCAGTAAAAACTTCAAAGAAGGTGGCTGCATACCAGCAGTACAATGCAACCAATAAGGCAATCATCTCAACAGTCAGCGCAATAGCCTCTAATCACAAAGCGGGAATAGTGTGGCACACGCAGGGATCAGGAAAGAGCCTTACGATGGTTTTCTATACGGGGAAGCTCGTCCTTGAACCCAAATTAGAGAATCCAACCATCGTAGTTCTCACCGACAGGAATGACCTGGATGACCAACTCTTCGGCACGTTCTCAAGATGTTCAGAAATACTTCGCCAGGAACCAAAGATGGCAGTCACTAGGGATTCCCTAAAATCTTTGATAAGCGTTTCTTCAGGTGGAGTTATATTTACCACGATACAGAAGTTCCTTCCTGAGGAGGGAAAGAATGATTTTCCCCTTCTATCCGAGAGGAGTAACATCATCGTAATAGCGGATGAAGCCCACAGAAGCCAGTATGGTTTCAGGGCTAATATCTCTAAAGACGAAGAGGAAGATGTCTCTGTAAAGTATGGCTACGCCAAGTACCTGAGAGATGCCATTCCAAATGCTACGTTCATAGGTTTCACTGGTACCCCAATAGAGACTGCAGACAGGAGCACACCTGCAGTGTTCGGAAAGTATGTGGATATCTACGACGTGCAGCAATCTGTGGAAGACGGTTCAACTGTAAGGATATACTACGAGAGCAGGCTTGCCAAGGTGGACATCAAGCCTGAGGAGAGACCGCACATTGACCAAAAGTTTGAGTATGTCACAGAGGGGGAGGAGGTCTCGAGCAGGGAGAAGCTAAAGAGCAAGTGGGCAAGTATCGAGAAGGTTGTTGGGAGTGAAAAGAGGATAAGGGCAATAGCAAAGGATATGATGGAGCACTGGGAATCAAGGCTATCAGTGATGGATGGAAAGACACTTGTCGTTTGCATGAGCAGGAGGATTGCAATCGACCTTCATAATGAAATTGTCAGGCTCAAACCTGAATGGTACAGCAGAGATGATGACAAGGGCGTAGTAAAGGTCATCATGACAGGCTCTGCTGCAGATGGCGAGAGCTGGCAGGAGCACATTAGGAACAAGGAGAGGAGGCAGTACCTGGCTGAAAGATTCAAGGACACCAAAGACCCCTTCAGGATTGCCATCGTGAGGGACATGTGGCTGACAGGGTTCGATGCACCCATACTGAACACCATGTACATCGACAAACCGATGAAGGGTCACACACTGATGCAGGCAATTGCAAGAGTGAACAGAATATTCAGTGGAAAATCTGGCGGGCTCGTGGTCGATTACCTTGGACTTGCATTCGAGCTCAAGAAAGCTCTGTCGGAATACTCTGATGGGGACAGAAGGGAAACTGGCATCCCCATAGATGAAGCAATAGCCCTGCTGAAGGAGAAGTACGAGATAGTTCTTGACATGTTTCATGGCTTTGATTACAAGTCATTCTTCACAGCTAACACAAATGAGAGGTTGCTGATAATAGAGAATGCAATGGATCACATCCTGGGGCAGGAAGATGGGAAGGAAAGATTCGTCACCAACGTCTCTGAGCTGACGAAGGCATTCGCACTTGTCATCCCAGATAATGAGGCACTGTCCATCAGAGATGACGTAGGATTCTTCCAGGCAGTAAGGTCGGCAATAATAAAGAACACAGAAACAAGGAGGATAGACTCCGGCGTATCAGAAACAGCAATCAAACAGATACTTTCAGAGGCTCTGGTCTCTGACAGGGTGATAGACATATTTGCTTCATCTGGCCTCAAGAAGCCCGACATATCAATACTTTCAGATGAATTCCTGGCTGAGGTGAAGGACATGCCACAGAAGAACCTGGCATTTGAAATGCTGAAGAAACTGCTCAACGACCAGATAAAGATCAGGATGAAGAACAACCTTGTCAAATCGAAATCATTCCTTGAGATGCTCGAGAAGGCAATAAGGCAGTACACAAACAAGAGCATAGAGACGGCGCAGGTGATCCAGGAGCTGATTGACGTTGCAAAGAAGATGAGGGAAGATCAGGGTAGGGGAAAGAAAATGGGGCTGAGTGATGATGAGGTGGCATTCTACGATGCACTTGCTGACAATGAGAGTGCTGTTCAGGTGCTTGGAGACGAGACTCTCAGGACCATTGCAAGAGAATTGGTTCAGACGGTCAGGAACAACGTGACCATAGACTGGACGCAGAGGGAGAGTGTTCAGGCTAAACTCAGGCTCATGGTCAAGAAAATACTGAAGAAGTATGGATATCCACCTGACAAGCGTGAAAAGGCTACAGTTACAGTACTAGAACAGGCAAAACTGTTAGGATATGAGTGGGTCAGTTAATGAGCTTAATTGTATCTGTAATCTTCACTATCATAGGTGGATTGGTTGCAGGTGGAGTTGGATACTTTGCCACAATAGTTAGTCTGAAAGATCAGAGAAAGGAGAGATACCTTGAAGGGCACAATTCATGCCGATCGCACTTATGTGAGGGACGACTACCAGTTGCAGGGGTGGATGTTCGTGAACTTCGTAGCACTGATGCTCCACTACTGCATCTACGACCTCCTGAGGAAGAGAGATCTGCTCAAGCACTATTCCCCAAGGGATGTGATAGAGCATCTCGAGAGGATAAGCAGGCTGAATATAGGGGAGGTGTGGAAAATATCCGAAATCCCTAAGAAATCACGGGACATCATTGATGAGCTAGGGATACCTATTATGCAAAAGAGCGGAGTTAGAGTTTAAGGCAAACATGAAGGTTTTACAAAACGTAATAAGTGAAGATGTTTTGATCAGAAAGGAATCGGTCACAGTAGCTTCTGGAATGAAAAACTAACCACTACAAATTTTCGATTGTAAAAAAAGGAATATGGCTGATGCGACACAAATGAAAATAAGGATATAAAAATTAAAATAAAAAAAGCATCTCTACATACGGTTGAAATATGCTCCTCAGAGATTCTAAATTAAACACTGAAGATTATATGTATCTAGAGAGATATGTAAACGATGGGTCTCCTAGTGGCTTTACCGATGTTTACACAACTTCATCCGGAACTCGCCCCAAAGACAGCACAACATCCTTTAGTCTTTGTTCGGTTAAATTCCCTAATCATTTTACGTTCCACGAATTCGGAGAGGAGCCAGACTTCTTCAAGAAATTTGATATGTTAGTACATCCCGATATGATCAAAAATTCTTTCTTTTCAGAATGTAGAGATATTGATTGCAATGCTCTATTAGTTAGCCCCACTTCAAGCGCTAGAACTGTTAAAGCAACGGGTGAAGATGGCTGGTTTATTAAACTTCATTACGACGGCCTTATCGGTCGATTTCCGCGTCAGATACACGTCAACAATGCTCAATCAGCTGTCGAGGTCTCCGGCATAATATCAAAGGCTATCGATGGACGTCAGCTGCCAGACTTTCTATACTTAATGCGAGAGAAATTTGCTAGAGTTATCGTCGCACAGAGCAGTGATGTTACTGGCGAATGGGGGATTGTACTGAGGGAGCCGCACCCATATGGCCTAAGATCATCTGATCTCTTTCCACTTCCCGGATTTTCACTCTTCGCTTCTGATGACAAAAATCCCAATCAAATTCCTATCCTCATTCAACTTTTCACGGCCCAGGAAAAGAATATATCAGACTTCCTATTGCAAGATTTATTCTTTCCGCTCTTAGATGTTTATTTTTCTCTTCTGTTGGTCTGCGGGCTTGAGCTCGAAGCTCAAGCCCAAAATATCAATTTCTTAATAGATAGAAACCTGAGAATCAGAGGTATTGCAATAAAAGATATGGAATCAGTCGACAAGGATCTATCACTCATTCAGGACTTAAATATTAAGACGTTGCCAGTTGAGAGAACTTGGAAGAGCTTGAAAAAGGATCAGTACAATTATCAAATCATGCATAGTTTCATGTTTGATTTTAAAATGGGAGAGTATTTAGTGTCTCCGATTATTTCCAAAGCGCTACAGCAATATAATTTTGAATCTGCGCCTTTGATCAAGAGGTTGAAGGAGCATAGTGAAATGTATCTCAAACAGTTGCCGAAAGATTTTTTTCCAAGTGACGGCAGGTGGTACTCATACGAAAAAATCGTCCATGACCGAGCCAAAAAAAGGACATACATTTCCAATCCAAATCCGAAGTATAGATAGCTATGTATCGAGTTGCAGTTTTGCAGAATGAAAGTGAGGTTCTTCGTTCAGGATTTGCTAACGTTACACCAAAGCTTCAGTCTCTCAATTTATCAAGTTATGAATTCGAGTCTTTTACATCAATGAATGTTAATGTTCTCTTTGGAAACGGAGAAAACTGTCTAGAGACCTTCGATAGCATCTTT
The DNA here is from genome assembly GCA_021792255.1 of Thermoplasmata archaeon. Classification (GTDB taxonomy): domain Archaea; phylum Thermoplasmatota; class Thermoplasmata; order Thermoplasmatales. The sequence goes on along the minus strand of JAJYUZ010000006.1, from coordinate 31,382 downwards.
CTGACTACTAATGTTACTAGCGATAAATTCGTCTTAGAAGCACTGAAGAAAAATGTTGATCGGGTAACGGATTTCATTAAGTCCGGAAAGGGTCTGTTTGTTTCATCCCAAAGGGGAATTAGAACGACCATGGGTGATTTATCTGGCGATTCAGGAATTACTGGTTTTTTACCTAAGAACTATGACTTTCGGACAGTTGAGAGACCAAGTGACGAGGAAGACTCGGGCAAAGGTCAAGTTTCAGTGAACCAAGACTCACGTGACAACATTTTGCTAGTCTTCCCTAATCAAATTACTGGCAAGCTGATCAACGAAAGATGTATGAACAATGAGTTCAGGCGCCATTTCTATAGGTCTCATTTAGTGCCAGTGACCGCAGGAGCGTATATCCCATTGCTGTTAGATACATCTTACAAAGTCCAGAATTTTAGGGTATTGCTCATGGTAGGGAGCGCACCTAACTTGGATGAAAGAGTTGTAGTAAGTACCATTTCAATAGATTGGGAATTCCAAAATGAAATTCTGGAAAACATCGTACGTTATATTACCGAGGGCCCTCCTCGTTTGGCCTTTATTGAAAGGGAGAAAGTTGAGACGGGAGATTACTTGTTCCTGAAATCTAATGCAATTTCAAACAAAATACCGTTCGTTGTATATTCTGCTCCTGACGCCATCTCTAAAATAATGAGTAATGTTCACAACACTTACATTCTATCGCCGGGATGGACTGAAGAAGAGGTTGACAAATTTCTGCATAGTGATGCCTTATCGACGTTAAAAGGAACAAGCGCTTCATACAAGAAGGTCTACTTCTTCCAACTATACGCAAAACAGTTAGTACTCTCCCAGTATTCTACATTTGGAAATGTGGATTTGATTATAGATCAATCTGTTCAGTGGCTCCTTTCTAAGTTTGATAACAGAATGTGGTTAGGTAATTTTTGGATTACTACTGATTTGATATCAATGCTGGAAACTTACTCTATGAGTTACGAACCATATTTGGAGCCAGTACTTGTTGATATTAAGAAGCATTACAAACACGGAAGTTACGATGGAGTTATGGGAGCGACGACTGGACTCTTGAAGTTACTGACTCTGGCAAATAAGAAGTATCCATCCATATGCGAAATGGCTAAGATGGGCTCTGATACGATAAACGAATCACTTAAATGGGTCATAGATAACTTCTACTCTCAATCATTAAATGATAAGATAGCTGCATTCATATCAGTCCGTAACGTCTTGAACGAGCCTTCATTAAGACCTATTCTAAATCTTCCTATGCTTGAAGAAACATCCAGAAATATGTGGAATGAAGTTACCAATCAGATTAACGTTGCGGATCTTGAGAATTCCTTCATACCAGGAAGAACAGAAATAGACCTTCTGCGGTACTTAGATTTTTTCATTTCCTCCGTAACTGAATATCAATCTACGATCGCAGCTATTCTTAACCAACTTAGAAAACTTCAACTGAGGGGGAAATGGATGGATGTTGTAAGGACCTCGCACGTAATTGAGACACTTCTAGAGGTAGAGAGCAGGTTAGACCAAGCTAAAAATGAGATTGAAAGCAATACCGGCTTAAGAGAGAATATAGACGAGGGGATATCATATCTACTATCTGAGTTCGACCCCAAAACATCAAGCTGGAAGCAGGATTTACAGGCTACTGCTAAATCTGTTCGAGCACTTATTTTGTATAATAAAAAATACAATTACTCGACACAGGATATACTCGGAATCTTGAAAAGAGAAAGTGAAGAAATGGAATCGGAATCAATAATTCTAGAACTGAGTTCCAATTTAGACAAATCCAGAAAAGAGATAAATGACAAAGTAACGCTGATCAAAAGACTCACAAATAATGTCGAAGTGTATAAAAATAGGCTAAAACATAACCCATTCTGGAGAACTGCTGGCATATTTTCAACTGCAATATTGATTGTTGTGATCGGCGCCATAACCGTGACGAGACCTGGAACAATCATGTATTATATGAAAGTAATATTAGTTCCTAGTTTTATCACCGTTTTGATCTTGACCCTGATGGTAACGTTGATAATCCCTTATCTGTCTAAACATGAAGAGTTAGAACTTGAAGAGAAAAAGGAGCTAAAATAATGTCTGAAAAGGTGGGTAACTTCAAGGAAGTTTTCGAAGAAGTGATAAGAAACTTCATAGAAACCAAGGATAAGAATGGAAACAATCTGTCCATGGACAGCATAATAGTGACTTCATCCGAAGGAGAAACATTAGAACACTATTTCAACGGAAACAAGACTATCAACGATCTTCGCTCTGCAAGCAAGCCTATAATCGGGCTAGCGTTAGGAACCGCTTTGGAAAAGGGACTCTACTTTGACGGTCAGAAAATTACTCTAGATACATTAGTTTGGCCATTTTTTGAAGACCTAGTGAATCTAACAAACAGTGACAATATACCTAAGCTAAAAAAGGTAAAATTAAAACATTTCCTGACTCACACCATCGGACACGACGTGGGACTAATGTTCAGTAAAGATATAAAAGACATCCCTCCTGAAAAGTATCTTGACTTAATCTGGAACACTGACATGACTTATGACCCCGGTAAGTTCTTTGTCTACGCTAATGCAGGCCCATTCCTAATTTCAGTTCTGATTCAAGAAGGGCTAGGGATAAACCTCTCGCAGTGGGTTAAGGATATAATATTTGAACCACTTGATATAAGAGACTTCCAATGGAAAAACTACGGAAAATACTGTGCAGCATCAACTGGTTTAAGGTTGTCTCACGAGGATTTTCATAAGTTCGCTTTGGTGTTCCAGAATGATGGAAGATACAATGATGAGCAGATAGTACCCAAGGTCTGGATCGACGAGATGAGGACAACCAAGGTTCTGACTCCAACGATGTACGACATCAAACGTGTTTTCCCAAAGTACTCTTACGGCTATTATTTATGGGTCTGCAAAGACGGGACTTATTATGTGGACGGGACCGATGGTCAGTATATGATAGTATTGCATAACAAACGCATAGCAATAACTACTTTCGGCCATCAGCAAGACATGAAACCAATAACAATGTGTATGCGCCCGTTGCTTTAGCTAGATCTAAACATACACAGGGACCAAGAATTCGTTAAATGTCGAGAAACATTCCAGAAGGACTTTAGATTCTAAGTCTATAATTTGCAAATCTTGATGTTGCAGAAAAAATTAATATCTAGTTAGATGTGTTTGGTTCATTGAAATCGCTAGATTCAGAAATTGACTCTTTTCTCTTCGATTTCTATGAGTTATCTTTTAAGTCTCTGTTAGCACTAACTTTTCCTCGCAATGAAGCATATCGATATCTTACTCTTGCAGATTACATCACTGGAAATCTAAACCCCAATCAACGCGTAAGCGTTTCTGAAAGGCTTAAGTCGTATACAGAAAATATTGCTCCGTTTCTGAAATATCGTCCTCTCCTTGAATTCTTGAAGAAAACTCCAAATCCTTCCAAGGAAATATTAGATTTTGGTTGTGCAAGTGGGATATCTAGCAGATGGCTCTTCAAGATGTTAAAAGCAAAGAGACTCTACGGAGTTGACACAGACAGTTCTGTCTTACCTAGGAACATTGCTAAACTAGCGAAGAAATTCTTGTGGGTCAATAGCTTAACTGAAATAAATAATCCTTCCGAGCAAATAGACTTAATTACAATAGTTCATACTTTGCATCACTTAACTACAAACACCCGGGCAATCATTCTAAACGATATCCATGAAATTCTAAATGAGCATGGGCTGATATATGTATTGGAAGATAGTCTGGATGATATACTCAATAAGGTCATGCGAACAAACCATTTCGATCAAAGTTATCATTCATTCGATAACAGAAAAAGAAAACAAGTACTACTACGAAATGATTATTGGTCAAATTCCTGGACATATGGAAGAGAACTCGACTCAAATGTCGAACTGTATCATTCCTCACCTGAGTGGAGGGAAACCTTGGTTTCGATAGGATTTGAGGTATTGGAATACGGTTTTTCTGGATTCGATCCAATGAGGCTCCATGGTGTCCCTTCGACTTGGATTATCGCCAGAAAGAGAGAGCAATAACTTGGCAAACGCCTCGAAATAAGGCGCATTAATCAATTCTCTTTGAATTTCCCGACATGGCCAGTCAATGTATGTTCAACAACCTCTAAGCGAAGCTTAACATCATTCTTTTTGCTATTTATCTCCTAGTTTTTGGCCAATTATGGCTAACTACCTAATAGTTACGCCTTTCCGACCGCAGAATCTAGGCCATTTTACGATATCTTGTACAACTTTAATATTATTGAGGATTTCCAATAACCTCTCATTTTACCAAGTTTGGTATCAATAATCCTTTTTCATGGGCCCGATATTATTGTCTATGGATCTGATAAACTATGGACTGAGGGAGAGGTACGAGCAGTAACATTTGCCGATCTTTACCGAAAACGCTCATTCCAGCCTTCTCTCTCAACTCCCTTACCAACACGAGGAATACTCGGTCTCTATCCCTCACCTTGAGTTAGAAGTCTCATCTCATCTTTGACCCAGTCTATTTCCCATGTTCTGTAGGGAGTTCTTGATTCTTGGTGTTTCTCCCGATCTTTCTTTATGCGTTCTTGAATTTTCTCTTTCACTCTATCATTGGTTAGTTTAATCTCTCCGATGGCGACCCTCTTTTCTTTAGAAACCACAATAATCCAAAGGCACCAGTCAGATGGCATTTCTTTGGCGTCTTTAAAATTGGTATTGAAATCAGAAAGTAGTACAAACCCATTTGTATCTACAGTCCCCTTCACCTCGATATGCCGGTCAGGTTTATCCGAATAGTGAACAGTAAAGTCCCATCCCTTGCTACCCTTCTCGAAACCAAATATCTCCCCTCTTGACTTCATCTCTATCAATTGATCCTTTACGTAATTCTCTGCAATTTCGCTGGTCCTTGATACAGGACTGTTAACATTTTCTCCTTCTTTTAGTCAAGTGGTTGACTCTTTCTTCATTTCAATTCTTCAATTGCAATGCGTAAATAATGCTTTCCAGTCAAGGAGAAATTCAATAAGCAATGGATTTATTTCTACCTGCCTCGCCCTCACTTGGCCCCCTCCTATAACCAAGGAGGGGCGGGGCTTATGTTTCCTAAATAGTCTTAGTATTGCCTGAATGTGTTTCTCTCCTGTCTCCAGTTGCAAGCATAGCACTTACACCCGCTATCATTTGTTATGTGTTTAAATCCATCAAGAGGACCGTATGCACTTCTCTTGTTGAACTTCTCCTTGATTAAGTCGATGAATGTTGCATCCTGATGTTCGAAGTATTGAAAGGCAGCATAGGCAATCAGATCTGCCACTTGTAACATTCTGGTGTCTTTCCTCCCCGCAAAGTACGGTATATCCACTACATTGTTGACAGACCCGAATCGAGTTCCTCCGACCCTAAATTCACGGAACATCGCTTTATACTTGTCTTTGTGTGCTTGATCGATGATGACCAATCCCTTTGTTGGGTGGCCCCGTTCATGTTGCCTGGCCATGAATGTGTTGAATCGTGTAATAACGTCCTCAAACACAACTTTCAAGACTTGGGTCGACTGGTTCACTGCAGATATATCTATCGTCGTTGCAAAAGCGGTCAAGTTTGGAAATGGTTGTTCTCCAATCCTAGTGTACAGCCTCTTGAGAAGTTCTGTCTGTCTTTCAGGTCCAAGCTCCCTAAACTTATCTTTGCCTTTAAAAATGTCAACTGCATGAAAGTGCAAGGGAGCGTCTACTCCCGGGAAAAATTCTTGCTGGACACTATCCAGTGCGGCAACCAGACCTGCAACCTGTCCTTCGTGAACGGCTACACCGCCTATAACGAAATTATTATGTTCAGTCCAACTGTCATCCTTCCCCGATTCATCGAGATAAAGTACATACATCCAGTAGAGTTTAGCACTTGTGCGTAATTAACTCTTGTCAACAATAAGTGGCAATCAAGTATGGAAAGACTTCCATAACGGGTCGCACTGGCAACCCTCTTGATCGCAATATAACATTGAATGGGAGTATAATAAGTTGACGATAATAGAAGTCCTCGAGTATAAATCGAAACAAATATATTCGAAGCGCAATAAAGTGCATTACGGTCAACATGAAACAGAAGGCTCCTCTTTCAAAATTCGCCTATGAGGCATTAATGCAAAGAATTGCTGACGGTAAATTTAGGACAGGACAGACTTTCACTGAAGAATTCCTGAAAAAGGAATTGAAGATCAGCAGGACACCAATAAGGGAAGCCCTTGGCTCGATGCAGAGTGAAGGAATTGTTTCCAAGAATGGTCGCTCCTACTCCGTGATCTACCTGAATGAAAACGAGATAAACGAGATCTATGAAGTGAGGAGAGAGCTGGAGTCTCTAGCCGCTTATCTCTCTGCAATTAGAATGTCCACGAACGAGAGAAAGGAGCTCAAGAGAATTCTAAAGCTGATAGTCAAAGCAAGCAGCGGCGACTCCGATCCTGTCGCCTTCACGAATCTTAGCGGCAAGTTGCACTCCCTTATATCAAAGGGAAGCAAGAATAGCCTGATACTCAAAGAACTAGGAATTCTCAGACTAAGGCTCAGGATCGTCAGAGTCACCATATTAAGCACAATCGAGAGAAGGGATAAAGAGGTCAAGGAACATAGTGCTATCATCAATGCCATCCTAAACAGAGACCCTGAGGGAGCCAGAATGGCAATGTACGAGCACCAGACGAATGTATGGGAGTACGTCAAGAATACCGTGATACCTAAGCTTTATTATTGATCCAAATATGAAAGCTTGGAATGTTCACCGCATCTTGAGACAAAACGAGAAAGAAATTAACAGCTTTAACTCCTCAGAGTTATGAGGTTTATTAATTTCAGTTGCCCCGAAATCTTCTTTCTTCTTTGTTTTCTCGATGAAAACAATTATCTGTATATAATCCTGACAGTGACTTTAGAGAAGTGGGTAAGGATGACATGGACCCCTCAAATTTGTACCACTTTTCGAGTTCATTCGAGGAGTAAGACATTCTTGTACCTCCCTACCTGTCTGTCCAGCCATTTCTTCTTGAAAACACTGTCTATAGCAATACGCTCTTCGAATTCATCTGGATAAGATAGTTCAGTGATGAGGGTGGCCTCACTGAATTGTAATCCTTAACTGCCATATCCATGTAATTCCTGAATTCATCAAAGTTGTTGAACTCCCTGCTGTAGATATAGTCTTCCTAGAAGTGGTCGAAATAGGTGTAAACGCCGTTTACATAAGACACAATGTAGGCATCCTCTTCTGGAGTATGGGGATGAATTGTCTCATGATCAATTCCAAGCGTCCTGATGTGATTCTCATACTTCGTCAAAGTAAGCTGAGGACCGTTATCGGACCTTATTCTCAGGTCCTTGATGTTAAGGTCAGGGAATGTTGAGAATAACGCTGAATCCAAAGCAGCAATCATCTCATCGCTTCTTGACATCCTTGAGAAAAGATAGCCCTTTATCTTCCTTGAGCACAGATCAATGTAAGCAGTGAAATAGACTAATCCTTCCCTATTTATGTAGACCTTGGTGAAATCCGTACCCACCGAAGATGTTCAGTCTTGAAACCACCATAGTCCTTGGAACGCTCTTCCTGAGCCTCTTTTTATGACTGTGGAGAAGATTCAATTCCCTCATATGCCTCCTCATCACAGTCACCCTTCTAGTGCCATATGAGGGCCTCTGGGTGATTATGCCCTCCATTCTCGGTTTCAGTACTGTATTTTGAAAAGGAAATATCTATGTCAAGTACCCAAGACTGACCAGTTACTGCAGGTTAAACCTCTCATAACAATCAGGAAACTCTAAGTGGAAAAAATGAAAAGTGAGGAAAGACGTTACAGTTCTGAGGGTAGCAGATTATTAGCCTTCTTCCAAATGCCGTTAATGATAATTATTCAATAGACAATCTCTGGTTTCACAAGAAATTCTTCTAACATAACGTCTAATGTGGAACTAACCTTGTTTAGACTTGTGTATAATTCATCGGATAGAATGATACCATGTAACTTTGATTCTCTAAACTTAGATGTTCTGTCTTCTCCCGGAATATTGAAGGTTATACCACCCTGACTATTTCTTATGGTTAGAAGATATTCTTGTACCCGTTTCCTAAACTCTTCCCGTCCTATAAAGCGACTTGGATCGATTACTACCAAAAATAACCCCGTAGTCCAGTGTTTTCCTTCGTTATTCCACGTTATCACATCAGGACCTGCCATAGACCCTGTTAAAAGCCCTGCGAGGATATCAACAATCAATCCAACCCCGAACCCTTTGTAACCACTAAAAGGAAGTAGAGAGCCATTTAGGGCCTTAGCAGGATCGGTAGTAGGATTACCATCTGCGTCTATTGCCCACGACTTTTCCAATTCTTTTCCTTCCATAAGGAATTTCCTAACTGTACCTATTGATACTACTGAAATTGCCATGTCAATAGTAAATGGACTGTCCTCTGTGGGAATGCTAATGCTAAAAGGATTAGAACCGATCACTTTCTTTTTACCACCTGGGGGGGCGATAGCTGCATGACCATTGTTGCAGACTATGCCGATCATTCCATTTTGAGCCGCTTTTTCAGAAATGAATGAGAGCATGCCCGTATGATGAATGTTTGTTACTGCTACGGAACCTATACCGAAAGTTTCGGCAATTTTAACTGCCTTTTTAATGGCAAAGATACCAGTATATGCTCCAAATCCAAAATGTCCGTCTACAATTGTTGCCGCATTTTCTTCCTTGAGTAAAGTCGGAATTGATTTTGGGAATACACTCCCATTTTTCACACTTTCAATATATGACCCAAGTCGCATTAACCCGTGACTCCCGACTCCTTTAGCCTCCGCCTCTACAAGACTCTCAGCCACTATATTTGCAATTTCAGGTTCTGTTCCAACTGCTTGGAGAGTACTACTAACGAAGAGTTCTGCATTCTCTATTGTAATGTACTTTTTCATTTAATTTCCCTCTTCTGTTTACAATCCTACTGGAATGGGAGAAAATTCTCTATGCTTAAGTACCTCAGCTCGTGTCTTTCCACCATTAATTACGGCTGCGAGATGATCGAACACTTTCTTTCCAGCTTCATTGTATGAAAGATTATTTGAAATTATGTCGGAGACATCTACGTCAATATGGTCCCTCATTTTTTTAACAGTCTTCATATTTCCTGTTACTTTTATCACTGGAACAAGAGGGGTACCAGAAGGGTTGCCAAGACCCGTAGAAAAAAATATCGCCTGGCATCCCGCGCTTGTCAGAGCAGTAAGGACTTCTTGGGCAGCTGAAGGAGAATCCATGATATAAAGACCCTTTGCAGGGGGATGCTCACCGTATTTAAGTACATCCATGATCGTTGAGGTTCCTCCCTTTAGTATTGCTCCAAGTGATTTTTCCTCTATCGTGCTGATCCCACCTTCTATGTTATCTGGAACAGGGTTGATCCCAAGGAGATCTACTCCCTGCTGTTTTGCAAACATTTCATTCTGCTTAACTATCTCATAAATCTTTTTTGCGACGGTATCATTAACTGCTCTCTTAGTAAGTACTTGTTCAGCACCCATTAGTTCGGTCGTTTCAGAGAAAATAGCCGTGCCTCCAAGATTTATGACTGTGTCTACTGCGGAACCAACTGCTGGGTTTGATGCAATTCCAGACGTCGCGTCAGTACTCCCGCACTTAATTCCCAGTGTAATGTCCTCGAAACCGATAGTTTCCCGTCTAACTTCTGAGGCTTCGATAGATAGTTCCATTGCTTTTCTGGTTCCTTCGGCAATTGCTGATATAGAGCCGCCTTCTAGGACTACCAAAGACTCAACCCTCTTCTTTGTTAAAGTAGAAAGAGTGGTGAGATATTTTTCCGTGGTCTTTTGCTCGTAGCCTACCACGAGTGCAGACTGAACGTTGGGGTTGAGTATTTGGCCAATTAAATTTGTCTCGAGGTTTTTCTTATTCATGCCTATTTCTGCCCTTCCGTGTGGATGTATTAAGGGTACTGTTCCGTCGACTAAGTTTGAAATAGATTGTGTAGCAACATTGGAGAAAACTGACAACGAAACTACTGCAACGTGCTTCCTTATCCCAAATTTTCCGTCTGCATTCATATATCCTGAAATTTCAGACTTTCCAGACATTATTTATCACTCCTTGCCCGAAGAGACCTTAAATTATGGATATGTACATGATCTCCCGGCTCAATAATTTCGGTCGTTTCACCTATTACTTCTCCGTATTTCACTATAGGGGCGCCTATTTTAATTTTTTCAAGTGCAAATTTATGTCCAAACTTGATATCTCGCCTGATAGTTATACTGATACCCCCAACGTTGATAACATCTCCTGCGAAAAGGTCCTCGAGTGCTACTGCAACATTATCATTTGCCGCTATTTTCTTGAATGCTTTCATATCAGTTTCCTTCCACCTTGCTTGCCGATTTCGGCGACGGTGGTACCTTCCCAGATTGGGTCTTTGATGTGTCCTGTAGTTTAAACCCAACCACAAGGGCAAAGACTACGTATATAAGGTACGCTGGAACGATAGTAATTACCAGTGCATTCCCTAAACCGTACGAGTCTGCGAAATGTCCTGCTACGTACGGGGCCATGGTTCCTCCTACAAACTGAAACTGTTGTAAGAGACCAGTAAGCGCAATGATTCTCCCCTTATTTTCAGTATTTTGTGCAAATGAAAGTATTAGAGGCGCGCCAGAACCGTAAAGAAATCCAAGAGTGATTGCAAAGAAAGTACCAGTAGCAACTGAATAACCAGCTATCCCTTTATAAAATATTAGAGACATAATGGCCATTAGCAGTCCGTTCAAAGCTATTATGTATACTCGTGCTCTCCGAGCTTTCCAAGCATCCGCGAACAGCCCAAATAGCAAAGCTCCTATCCCTGCAAGAAAAATGCCTATACCGTACACTGTTGCTGAATAGGTAATAGGCATGTGCATATTCACCTTTAAGAACGTTGGTGTCCAGAAACCAAATGCCCAGAACCCGAAGTTCCACGCAAGGAACCCCAATCCTAAAAGGAAATAGATGGGCTTTTCTGCAAACATGTGAACGGATTCCTTAACAGAGAAAGGTTGAATCGAGACTGAACCTGTGAATTTTCTTAAACTAAGCCACATAAGAAGAGAAACAATAAAGCCTGCTACAGCAAATAGGAGAAAAGGAAAATGCCAGCCGTATGGATGCACGAGTTGCCCGACCGCATAAGGACCTATAAATCCGCCAAATGAAAATCCTATGAGTGCCGCACCATTCGCTGCACCTCTATTTTTTGGAAAGAGAATAGCCATAAAACCAAATAGCAGGGGCACGAACATTGATTCTCCGAGTCCTACTACCAATCTTGAAATTAATAGAAGATCGTAAGAATAGGAAAGAAACGTAAGCAGAGTTCCAAAACTGAACACAATTAGACTTACAACAGCCCATAAAGATTTCTTAGAAGATTTACTCATCAAAACTGTAAAAATACCAATCGTTGCAACCTGTGCTAGAAGCATCACCGTGCCAAGAAGACCTGCTGCGGCCTTGTTGATATCAAATTCTTTCATAACATAGGGTACAACAACAGAAAAAGAAAGTCTGTCAACACCATACATTATGTACCCAATTATCATTGCGGCCCCAGTAAGAATAAGAAAATTCCTAATGGACGCAGGTTTTGACTCTTGATTAGATTTATTTCCTTCCATTTCTAACCCCATAAATTACAAGATTTACTCCAATATAAATTCTTCCTTTTTCATTGGAACTGGTATTTAAATACTATGTAGATTGTATACAATTTTGCCTACACAAAATACAAGACGCTGTGAATCGAGCTGTGTCACAGATTCTGTGTAAATCATGGATTATTGCTTTCAAACATTGCCTCCCCTTTACTATCTCTTCTACCTAGCCTTCAATCAGAAAATAAGCTCTTAGGTATTTATTGGAACAGTCGTTAACTGAATCAGTCATGGCGCCCAGGAAAACTCCTCAGTTCACTTATGCGAATCTATCCCGTCTGCTCCGAGATGATTCGAAAGGATATTTTTTAGTTAAGAATACCCAGCTACACGTACAAATGAAAAGGCTCACCGAAACAGCATTTCCCACAATAAGGAACGGGATAGATACAAGATGGTTTAATTTCTATGTACCACTGAAATTTCAGCGTGAACAATCCTTAATCGCAATGGGAATAGTGGAATATAAGAGTGAATACTTTCTTCACTTTGAATCTTCAGAATGGCTTAGATCGATAGTTATAAAGAAGGGCGACAAGCACGCCAGTACGGTTCTCACTAGAGTGATAGAGCTTGCAAGTGAATTTGCCCCAAGAATGCAAAATCGAAAATCCATAGAAACTATGGTTCCCTATTTCTTCAGGACTGGAAAGATAAAGGGAAAATACGTTCTGGATAGGAGTTCCCTCGTTTCCAAGGAGTACGCTGATAGGATTTTCGCTAAATATGAGTCACATTTAGCAAAGACAAAACCACTGGAGCACAGAATCTCCCTAAACGACTATCTCAAGGTCGTACGGGTGGGCAAGAGTTCTGTCCTGAAGGAGACAACGATGATGAGCAGTAGGGATGTCTACGTGAAACACGCTGATTTTAGACACGGTGGTATGCTGGATATTGAAGACCCCGACAGCGTTGAAGAGTTCAATGAATGGCTGAAAAGCAACGAATGGCTGGGTTCCCATCCATTCGAGATAGTGGCAAGTTACTCCAATTACGGAATCTACTTGTATCCTCCCGGTTTTCACACTACTTATACTTCATACAACTCTCATTACGAGCTGTCCGTTGGGAACGAGACATTCCACGATGATTACCTGAAGATGTTGGAAGCGCTGATGAGAAGGGGCATCCCTGTCCTTGCACCCCAGCTGAGGGAGGTGCTGAAATACGAGCAGGGGGAGAGCTACCTGAAGGTGAATACCCAGGATATCGATTCAGTGTTCTATGAGGAGATAGACAGACAATGCCTCAAGTATGTTCGGTGGGATACCCTCAAGATTGTGTGGTCAAAGAACTTTAGAGCAGCCTCTTGAAATTGTAGTAAACGTTCTTCCCGTGTCCAACAAGCAGGACAATCACTTTATTCCTCTCATCATCTATCTCTTCTCTCTTGATGGTAATCTTCATTTTGCCTTTCCCCATACAACATCCTTCCGGTTTTTCCAAAGTATGTCTACCGCGCCTTCAAAAGACACATATTCAGCGAAAGGTGACCCTTGAAAATTGAACGTTTGGACGGCTCGTCTGCAAAGTCCATACATCTGGTAGACTATGCCGTTCATCGAATAGACTACTGGATCCTCAATTCTCGCTTGACTCAAGATTCTTGCAATATCTAACTTGCTTCTTGGCTTCCTAGGCTGTGTAGTTATGTTGGATGGCCTTACCTTGGTTCTTGTCATGTCTTATCTATCGACTCCTTTACTCTTTCCTTGACGATTCTGACAACTTCATCCTGCTCGTCCAGTGTCATATCCCTGTCATGCAGGTCGCAAAACGTATTGATGAAAGAAGAGAAAAGGAAGCCTATGGCATAGTAGTAATAGTCCTTTGAAGTAAGCTTTACTAACCTTCGTCGAGTAATGTCAAAATTATTTTTGGCTTCTTTCTCTGCGTCTCTCAGACCATACGCAATCGATTCCAGCTTGGTTTTGAGATAATGCTCAAACAGAGCCAGAGATTGTGCCCAGTTCTTTCCCTGCTTGATCTCAGATTTCCCTAACTTTTCGTTCCAGACCCGATGTCCGGCTATGAACAATGGAGCCACAAACTTGATTCCGATTGCTTAACCTTCTCTCTGTTCAATGATAAATTTAAGCTCTATTCCGTCTGAGTCCCAGTCCTTGGTCCCCTGTGATTTCGTAATCCCTCAGCATCTTGTCTATCTTGATGAGCCTCTGCTCCCCTGACACTTCAGTCTCAATGTATGGAAGGGTTTTCTTGTTGTACTTGAAGCTCATGGCATTCCCTCAGTTTTATTCATGTCTCTCCAGCCGCTTCGGGGTAAATCTTTCCTCCCATGCCTGAATAAGCACTTTTTGGGCTTCCTGTGGGATCAGTCCAGTCTGGAGTATTCTTCTTCTCCTAGCTTTCTTGCGGGAACCGTACCCTTTGGCGCGTATCCCCCTCCGGCGTTACGACGTACCTGGTACCCTCCATCTCATACTTCCTGCTCGGTTTATCATATCGTATGATGACTCCTCTCATCCTGTAGCCGTACCGGTAAGAGTCCTTGAGATTTGTTCTTCCCGTCGACTTGTCCCACCGCGTTCCTGCTGCCTTCTCCCTCCATTGACAACATTATTGGAAAACAGGTTCCAGCTTTGTCTTACCCGCATTCCTTCTTCCAGTTAAGACAGATCCATGTTTTCCCTCATCCACTTGTGGATATCGCTCCACTCCCACCCCCCAAAGCTTCTCCTGCCCTGCGAGGTAGGGTCTATCCCTAAAGGTCCAGGAGCGTTAGATTTCACCCAGGAGAGGTCTACCGAGATGACTGGACGGCGGAAAGGGGCCATGGAAAACCCGACTATCAGGAGTGCTCTACCGCTTAGCCACTCCATAATCGTTATCATGGACTGCCCGTATTTAGAAATTTGTGGACTTAATCTGGAATGTTCCTTCCCATAATCCTACGTCTACTGCCTTTTTAATTGCCTCCCTTACTGAATTTCTTTCATTATCTAGCTCCCTATTACCGAATGAATAAATCATATATATGGCGATTTAATGTAATTTCCGACGTGAAGATGCAGGAAGATTCTCCTCAGTCAAACCACGATAGTACTAAACTACCTCCTTTATTCATCGACGGAAGCAACGTAGCATGGAACTACGGAAGCAAAGAAAAGGGCGATAAACCCCTGATCAAGAATATTTTGACCGCCGCCGAAGCGGCAACTGAAAAGGGTTTCACCGATATCTGGGTTTTCTTAGATGCGAATCTGGTCTATGAAACCGAAGACAAAGACCTGTTAACAGATTTACAGAATAAATTCAGGATTGAAAAAACTCCTGCAGGAACCGACGCAGATTCCTTTATTATTGAATATGCAAAAAAGAGTAACGGCTACATACTTTCAAACGATAGATTCAAGGACTACATAGAAAGGCATCAAGATTATGCAGATTTCATCAACGGCCATAGAGTCACCTTTATGGTAAATCAAGAACTGGGAGCCGTTCTACGGATACCTACTATCGTCGAGCCAATTAATAATCCTATTAGCGATGATCAGCAACCGTTTCTGTCATTCGAAGATGTCAGTAAAGTACTCAGGTTCGGGAATACAACAGAAGAGAATAGTAAGAAGCAATACTATTCAACCATTTATTCGAGCTCAACTCCTCATCTCGACAGTCATAACGAATCTATTTCTCTTCCATTATTCATCGATGGAAGAAACGTTGCATCTTGTTATCGTGTAAAAGATGATACTCATCCGGAACGACTTTCACCCATCTGTAATCCTAATTTCGAGTCCGTAAGAGTGTCTCAGATTATACGCACTCAGACCCACCTGGAATTTAGCGATTACCTTCTCGATAGGACGGGAAAAGAAAAGAAGCATTATCTTGAGAGCATAAATGTTAGCCCAAAGGGAGGCTTGTATCTTGAGAGCATCTTTATGATCGCAAAAAGTGCGAGAAAAGAAGGAATTAACAACATTTGGGTAATTTATGACGAGGACTTTGAAAGACAACTCAAATTAGTTGAACTATTTCATAAGTTCAAAGAAGAATTCAATTTACTCAAAGCCCCCAATAGACGGGAAGCACTAGAGTTAATCGTGAAAAAAGCAAAGGAAAATGACGGCTACTTTGTATCCTTCGATTCTTTTACTGATTACTTAAGTGAACACCCTGAAGATAGTAATTTCATTGACTTGCGGAGAATACCCTTTCTTATAGAATTAAATGGCTCTGAGCTCGTCTTAAATAGCTGGTATCTTGGAAATATGGAAAGAAAACGCTATTGTTTGCATGTACTGGGCTTAAATGACCCAAGGGGAGAAATACTATCTATATACGAAGACATAGACCTGGAATCGAACTCTCCCCTTAGAGAAAAGGGCTGGGTAAGGGCGCCTCACATATTAGAGGAGGATTTCCTAGGTGAAAGTAAATTCATGGGTACAGTATCTCATCTCTACCTTGGATCAGTAGATTTGAAATACTGGGAAAATGTGGCGGACCGTTGTATAGGCGGACACCTCATTAAAACAATAAATTCGATTGCTGTCGCTCACGGTACAGGATCCCGTTATTCTTCTGAAATCTGCCATCGTCTTCAAGATACGTGGAGTAAATCTTCAAGCTTTTTGCAGTTCTATCTTAACTTAAATAATGGTATTGTCAATATAAGGGGATTTCTAAGGGCATATGAGCAAACGAGGACAGGCGTCCTAGCCCTTTCAAAATTATCACCCAGAGAAAAGAAAAAAATACATAAACATGATCTTGGTGATCTACGTCGAATAGACGTGGAAGTACCAAGCGAAAGGGAGCAAATCCCGCAAGTGTACCTATGCAGTATGTCTGATTATGCGGGAAAAATTCCAAACGAAGACCTTTTTAGAATAAAGGGGATATATAGTAACTTTAGAACCTGTTAACAGGTAACTTATCGCTTCACTCGACTGATCCTTTCCCTTTCCCCCCGTTCAATCTTGTCTGTTCGACACTTTCCATCAGGTCCCGTAAGCGATCAACTTAACCAAAGCTTCTCTCATGCCCTTCACTCCACCCCTTCTCCCGATTCCTTGTCTTCCACTATCTCTATCTGGTCACGGTAAAACCACTCCTTCCCCCTTCCTATCCTAAACTCTCCGTCAGGGTCACGGCATACCTGGTACCCGTGATCTGGTACTGCTGGTCCCTCTTCTTATACCGTGTGATAACTCCTCGCATGGTATGACCATACTTGTAATGTCCCCTGAACCCGTCCCTGCCCCCTCTCCTGTCCCATCTCGTCCCCGTTGCCTTCTTCCCTATCCATTCCATTTCAATCACCTTGCAAAGTAGAAGAGGAGAGCCGCTTCAATAAAAAGCAGAGTAAATCCAAAAATTATCATGGTAATTCTTTCCACATTAATCACCTGCCTTGCGGGGCCTGTGGGGTGCCTTCTTCTTCCTCTTCCGTTCCGGCTTCGTCTCGCCATCGTCAAACATGTCCCCTAACTGTAGTTCCTCCAGTTCCACCGGCTTCGTCCCGGGACCAAAAAGAGGACCCAGTCTATTCACTGCGTCCTCGTCCCTGTCCCTGGCGGGGACGTGCTTCCTGCGATTTACGCGCTTCGTTCTCTCACCAGTTCCTGGAATAGTTGCGGGGATAGTTCCGCGGGTAACTCCTGGAATAACTGTGGCGGTGCTCGCCATAACCTCTGGAATTGGAATAATTCCTTTCCTGGCGATCCTCATCCTTATAATCTAAACCCTTCCATAAGACAGATCCGGGCGTGATGCCCTGACTCCTGTGGGATTCCTCTTCCCGTGCCTGCTCGATGTGTGTATGAAAAATATTCCTCCTTCTCCAAGATATACCTGCTGGCTCAAAAGGAGCGATCGAAGGGGATGGAGTAATTTGACTGATTATAAATGCTGGAACTGTCCCCTTCTTTCTTCTGGGAGCCATTTCTGACATTATCCCAATGAGCAACATTGTATCTTCAAGGAAACACAACTGATCGAAATGAAGAGAGCGCACTGGCATAGACTCAATCAGAAC
This sequence comes from Thermoplasmata archaeon, assembly GCA_021792255.1. GTDB lineage: Archaea > Thermoplasmatota > Thermoplasmata > Thermoplasmatales. The sequence goes on along the minus strand of JAJYUZ010000006.1, from coordinate 13,568 downwards.
GTTTATATTTGGTCAGTGGATAGTATACCTGTAGAATAATGCCACCGGATGGAGTGGACGTCTGGTGACTTTTAGCGGCCCCGCGAAGTCCCGCGGGGGTTGGCGGGTGTCCGCACATACCGTTGCCGTGTCCCGGCATCGGGAAGGCGGGTAGAAGATGCCCGAATGTAAGGAGGTGAATAAATGGATGATGTGAATCTGAGAAAACTTGCTGTTGACATAAACAACGCCCCGACGGTGATGGTGATGGTCTGGACGGAAGTGATATGCAAGCCTGCGACGTACTATCCCAGGGAGGGATGGCAGAGGGGCAAGATAAGGTATTACAGGTACGAGGGTCCACTCTCACCGGGGTGGATCAAGGTGGAACCGAAGGGATGGAGCAAGATGGAGAACAGTCATGGCGTGCACAGGGATGGAGCGGAGATTGGAGGACACAGCGGAGGGAGCTTCGACCAAACCGTTCGCCCATATCTGACCGAATACGATTTCATGCAACCTGAGGAGATGCCGGAATGGACGGCGATGCTCTGGGTGAAATATCAGGAGATGAGGCTGAGGGAGGGAAAGATTCCGTCTCAGGAGTCTATGTCGCTCATGAGCAGGATCAGGAGGCTCAGGGAGAGGATGGGAGACGAGAAGGAGGTGCTGAAGGTGGTGAGAGACGACGGAGCGGGGATAGAGGACATCGAGACCGATTAAATGGCACAGGCAGATGGTATCACGTACCATTGGTGGATAGTGAGTACGTAGGAGATGGCGACGGGAGGATAGCTGGCCCGACAGTTCTTTGGCAAGACCGCTCCCGTCATCTCCCATTCCATGCCTGAATGCACTGCATGGCCGGGTTGTCGTTTCATTGCCAATTAGACGACGGAATTCTCAAAAAAAGGACTTGGCCCAAACGACAAGAACCATTGTATTTCACCGGTGCAATGGCATGCATGATGGATGTGAAAGAATTTTGCGATGAGATAAATTCTGCAACAACATTCCTCTCCCTTGTCACTTTCAGCGGAATGATGAGGACGATCTGCAGTTATGCTGAATATTATCCCGAAATGGGTGAATGGAACGTGTGGATGAGCCACGGTCCACTTGATCCCGGAAAGGGGAAGATGTTCGCGACCGGGAAGTGGAATACGGCATGCCTTTGACCACTTTTCAAAAAAGAAATTCGAAAAGGCGTCTTCGTGCATTGTTAGCAATATCAATTGTAGTATCAGGATACGGTGGGATAATTTACCTATTGTATTACTTGTTCACAACTGACCCCCTCGGTAAAATCATCAATGAGATTTTGAACACTCGCTATGGAGCATTGATAGTGCTAATCGTGCTTCTCATTTTTTTGCCTGTTGTCGTAACATCATATTATCTCAGGTCTCTTAACGGCAAAAGGACCCATGAAAACTAAAATGGTAGCGGGTAGGACTGTGATATGGAGTACGAATGGAAAGCCCTTTCCTTAAAAAGGAGTAAATAACGCGAAAGGAATTCCTGATCAGCGGTTGCATTATATACTAATGCCAGATAGTTTATTGGGGGTAAGAGGAAGGCATAATCCCGGGATGAGGGTGGTTGTCTCCGTGACAACCACGTTCTCACCCGTGTGGACCCGCACTGCGGGTTAAGAGTCCATTGTTTTGGGGAGGGGTGAGGGCAGCCAATATGTGCTGTTGCAGGAAGTGAGAACAGTGAATATGAAAGAATTGGTGGATAAGATAAACAGTTCACCAACCATGTTGGTGAGGGTGAAGTTTGGAGGCAGGGACGCTCCCGATACGGTGGTAGCTAAGCCTGCCGTGTATGACGAAAAGAAGAATGCTGCAAGGGTCTACCTCTATTACGGTCCACTGGACCCGGAAACGTGGGCAAGCATCAGGGATGCGAACAGGGACGAGGAGAGGCTAGAGGAACGCGCTTACCTGGATGGAACCTTTGTCGGTGCCTTCAGCACATACGAGACCGTGCTGGATACGATTCCCCTGAGGGAACTACCTTTGTGGGCGAAGGAGCTGTGGGTGAAGGACAGGGAGATGCTACGGCTGCATCATCGGGACGATGCGATTACAGACTACAGAAAGGTGGATGCGATGAAGAGGCTCATAGATGAGGAGAGGGAGCAGGGAGGAGTGAATCCGAAGGACATGACCGCAGAGATGCATGGCAGATACCTCAAGCTCTGGTATTCCAATGACATCATGGAAGGGATCATTGGGAGGGGAGTGAATGATGATGACCTGAAAACACTGTTTGAAAGCATCAAGACGCTGGAGGAAGTGGTACCCGACATAAGGGAACTCCCCTGGAGGACCCAGAAGGGGCTAGACCCCGAGTCAATGTTCAACAGGGAGGATGTCTACGAGGTGCTGGTCGACGTACTCCACGACGCACTGCATTCACTGGAGATGATGGTACAGCACCTGATACTAATCAGGGAAGCGCAGGGGAAGGGATGAGCGATGGATGGGGCTGAGAGGAAGGAATTACCTCTGGACGGGGGACTGAATGCTGCGGGAATAGTTCCAGATAGAACTAAGAGGGACATAGCAGTCGGATGGTCGGTCCAGCTTGCAGAGCTCATGCTGCAGATTCCCGAGGGGACGAAGGTTGCAATAGTGAGGGGCATTGATTCGGACGGTGAATCATTCTACTTCTTCACCTTTCCTATCATGGACGAGTTTGCTTACCAGAAGGGGGAGTATATCGACCTGAGGAGGATCAATTTTTCAGACGTCAGGATGCGGATGGACGGCAGGGAAAGGAAGAAGGTAGTTCTGGCGTCGTATTCTGATGTGATAGGTTTCATACGATTCCCCGCCGAAATGGTGAGTTCCTCTCCTGAGGGGAAATTGACTCCGGGGAATTTCAGGAGAATGGTGGAATCACTGGTGCCGGAGATAATAAACAATCCGGAGAAGTGGATAACTGAAATCTGACCACTTCTCCATTCATTTTTTTGATGACCGGGAACAGTCAGCACATGGTTTGATTGTCTATGGCATGCTACCTGTCGATGAAACAGTCCCGCCATCCGTTTGCGTGATTCCTTTTAATGCGAAGGGATTATCGATGCCGGATGATACATTTCGAGCCTGTCACTGAAAAAGAGTTCCCTGATTACTGGAGATATTCAGTCGAGTCGTGGATCAGGGACATGGGGAGAGCGGGCTTCCTCAGGGATGACATAACTTTCGAAGAAGCGGAGATGGAGGTCAGGAAATTCATTCCAAATGGTCTCTCGACGGAGGGGCATCACATAATGCATATCATGAACGGCAATGATGCTGTCGGGACCATATGGTACGAGATAAGGGACAGAGTGATGAAGGAGGCATACCTCTGGGACATATTAATCGATGAGAATCAACGGGGCAAGGGCTACGGAAAGGAGGCTATGAGGAAGCTCGAGACAACCGCCAGGAAAGAAGGAGCAGGGAGGATCCAGCTCAACGTCTTCGGGTTCAACTCCACAGCGAGAAATATGTACCTGAAGATGGGGTATCGGGACGCAGCGATCACAATGATGAAACATCTCTGAGACACCGCCACTGGCACCCTTCACTCATTCGGGAGACGAATACCGTAGAAGCAATATACGACCAGCATCAACTCCTTCAGCACTCTTCTGTTTGCCCTGAAATTGGAAGGGGGCGACTGTGCCTCCCTCCCGAACGTCGGATGTCCACCAGACATTGCTGGCTCTGCAGCAATCGCCAGCGCCAAGCGAAGTGACTTCGCCAGTGGACCATCCAACGGTGACTATACAAGAGGTCTGGCCGGAGGGAAGCCCCTGTTGCTCACTCCCCTTCAACCTCCATGCTCTCCCATCCTTCCACCGTAATCTCTACTCAAGCCTCAGTCCGAGATTTTAAATGTCTTCAAGATCACCTATGAGCAGGTTGTGGATCAGGAACCCCACCTGGACCACCACGTTCTGTACTACAGTCACGACCATCCCGTTCAACTCTTCCCGGGTCATCTCACCCTCAGGTGATCTTTCCTCTTCAACAACATCAGCTATGGTCTTCCTTGGAAGACTGTCAATGAATGCAGCAGCCTCCTTCATCTCTTCCAGATGAACGCCCAGTACATCAACGTCCAATTCAGACAGTGGTTTCTTCAGTTCCCTGGCGGTCTTTGTAACGGCCAGTGCCAGTCTTATGTATTCATCCCTTGCCTCCCTACTGATTGTTTTCAATCCATTATCGTCCATCATACATATCATCTCGCTCTTGGAATATAGTACTTCTTGTCAACCCCAGACTATTGAATCTCTGGACCGAATCAAGAGACAGCACCGTAGTGTAGGGGTGAAGAACAACGCTCTCTGAGGGCGTAGACGGATGTTCGAACCATTCCGGTGCCATTACTCCTGTAGTGCAGAGGCCAAGCATGCTGGGCTTTGAACCCAGAGACTACAAGGTGAATCTGTCCAGGGGCACCTTCCTGAGGAATTTGGCAAGAAAACTTATTCTCTCCCCGGAATGCTCCGATCAATAAGAGACATCGCATCTTCTTCAGGGTTTGGGTCTCCCTGACCCTTTCCAGAGCGAATTGCCTGTCTCCGTCAAGGTGATCACTCCTATCTTTTTTCTTGTACTCCCTATTTCCACAACTGCCCACAGAATCATAGTTCAGAAAATGGAATGAAGAAACGGGGGAATCCGGCCATCGCCACCCCCCGTCCCCTGTTCTCTCAAACCCGGGCTCTACATGTGCCCTGAGGTTTGTTAACACGATCCAGATGCTTTTCCCCGCCGCCAGGCGACGACCTATTATCCATCTGGTAGTGGTATTTAAACCATCGGTCGAATTTTCAAGGGATGTTTGTGCACTTCGAAAAATCAGCGATAGCATTCCCTAAGGATTCTTGAAACATGTGGTACCCAGCACACTAGGCTATAATTGAGGGTTCCATACATCAGTATCCACCATTCATACATTCTCCGGCGAACTGAAGGACTATGGCATACTCACGATACTCATAGTCATCGACCGAGGGTTCTACAGCGCAGATAATCTCAATGACCTGAAGGGCTACAGTGTCATTGGGGCTCTCCCTTCTTCGCTCTCCGTCCATGAATGAACTGATCCACAGATCAAGGGACATTGAGAACTCTCGCAACTACATACAGTACCAGAGCGAGATTGTTCCTCACAATACTTGGGTATACGATGATAGCAATCATGGCAGCCAAGTGCACCATCACATACAATCAGGCGCTGAAGACCATATCAGGCATCAGGGAAGTTGTTTACGCGAATGGATCGCATGCACATGTGGAATACACCAAGGAGCAGGGAGAGTTGATAGAAAAGCTCAAGATTGGATTGTAGTAGTACAAAAGGGCGAAGATAGGTTTGAGGGGTCCATGTCATTCTGTATCTTTGATTCCACTGTGCGTTCCCTTCTTTTTGTTCAATTCATAATAATATTCCTCATACATTTCAATTACCCGAATTAAGAGTGGAAGAGATTATATCAGCGCATTGCCATTATTCTATGCATGGATACGTAGCGGAATGTTTGTCATAACATGTATAGACAATATATGCATCAAGACTATGTTCCCCTGATGATGGCGCAATTATGAGCAGTAGTGAGATGAAAGGAAGCTCTGTTTTTGGCACTCTGGATGATGCTCCACCAAACAGGACACACTTTCGAATAACAGCTCTTTCTGTTGCGGGAACTTTTCTAGATGGATATGATATTTCAATAATCGGTGTTGCACTCACAATCATAACGGCGATTTCAGCATTCAGTTATGCATCGACTCCGCTGGGAAAGGGTTTGATGGCAGCTTCCACAATCATAGGGATGCTATTCGGTGCGCTTTCCATAGGTTATGTGACTGACCTGAGAGGTAGGAAGTTCATGTACATGTGGGATATGGTAATATTCATCATATTCACGGCACTGATAACAGTATCTTTCAACTTTTGGTCCCTCTTCATTTTTAGGTTGATTCTGGGTCTTGCGATAGGTGCTGACTATGCAATAGGCGCAACGATAATTTCTGAATTTTCTCCGAAGAAATCTAGAGGCAAGTTCCTTGCAAGCGATGGACTGTCTTGGTGGGTCGGCGCTGCTTTTGCATACACCGTCGGTTATTTGCTTCTCCCATTTGGGGTGAATTCGTGGCGATGGATGTTTGCTATAGGCATAATCCCGGCAGTTGTCGTGCTTGTGTTGAGGAGAAAGGTACCTGAATCAGCAAGGTGGCTTGCAAATCAAGGGAATGCATCAAAAGCCAAAGAAATAGAGAAGCAGGTGGTTGGAAAGTCAGATGACCTTGGGTCTTCTAAGCAGAAGGTTTCGTTTCTGACATTATTCAGTAAAAGGTACATCAAGAACACTGTATATTTCGGCACAGCATGGTTCTTCTACGACGTTGCATTCTACGGAATAGGCATATTTACGCCAACAATACTTGCGCTGCTAGGTTTGACCCACAGCCTTTCAATCCTGGGATCTGCAGTCTTTTCGTCAATCGCTATAATCGGGTCAGTTATGTGCATTTTAACAGTCGACAGGTGGGGCAGAAAGCCCGTTACAGTTCTAGGTTTCTCAGGCATGTTCATATCGCTGCTTATATTAGCATTTATCGCAGCAAGGACGCCCAAGGATGCATTTGCAGTTGGTATCACTGGTGTCTTGATAGCGTCGATGTACATACTGTTCGAACTCACTCAGTCATGGGGCATGGGAAGCACGGACTTCGTATACGGTCAGGAACTCTTCCCAACGTCTATACGTGCCACTGGACAGGGATGGGGAACATCAATCAGCAGGATAGGAGCGATACTGGGCCTCACCACTTTTCCGACTATTGTTACGCTTTATGGATTGGGTTACGGCCTTTTGTTCTTCGCAATAGCTGGGCTCATCGGGATGATGCTGACAATATTTCTTGCACCCGAAACTAAAAACAAGAGCCTCGAGGAGCTCACAGAAAGATAAGGATGAGGAAATGAAAATAAAATTCCTTGGCATCTGGTCATCTCATCTGATCCAATTTCAAAGGAATGTTTCGATCTCCATAGATGACAAAATTGTGATCGAATTCGGACCTCACACGATGGACTCATTATTTGAGAACCACATAGACCCAAGGAAAATAGAGATTGTCCTTATATCTCATATGCATCTTGACCACTTCTCAGGCCTCCCAGAACTGCTGTGGTACAGGGCGGAGGAAAAGGTGAAAAATGAGATGACGATCATGGGTCCGAAGGGAATAAAGGAAGCTACTGAAAAAATGCTTGACCTATTGAACACACCGTCTACCTACATATCCGCAGTAAACGTGAATTTCGTGGAAGGGAATAGACTCGATTTCATAAGTTCCTCTAATGGAGATCACATAATCACTGATAACGTTTATTTGATTGATCATCGGGACGGCTCATTAGTCTATAGCGGGGACACGTCTTATTCTGAAAGCGTAGTCAGAGCAGCATCAGGAGTAGAATATCTCATACACGAGATGACCTATGCAGACAGTAATAGGGAATTGGCAAATTTCTGGAAGCATTCCACATATTCCTCTGTGATGAAAGTGGCAGAAGAAAGTAATTGCAAAAAGGTTGTTCCCGTTCATTTCACTTCAGAATCACTACAGCAGGTTTGGGAACAAGGGAAGAAAAACCCAAGGATTATATTCCCATTTCGAGAGATTGACATTTGATCATCTGGGTGGCTGGATTTTTTATGTTCTTTATGGCTTTTCTGAGTTTCAACCAAATAAATTTTCTACAAGATGCATCTCAGTCTGATTGAGGTTACAAGAAATACTGTTATTGCACTGTATTTACCTCAATTTCTTGCACATTGCCTTGACCCTCACCCTCGGAACAGTTGTGACGAAAGTGTGCTCTCCATGGAAAGTTCTCTTCATGACGGAATATGGTCTCTCTCCCCTTGACCTCTTCCTTGTTATCCTGAGATTCCTGTCTATGGATTAGATGGTAAGTTTGGGTCCTTTGGTAGCTTTCCCCATAGTTGCGTCTGTCCCCCCTCTCCCGTTTGGTGCAATCCGGAGGCTGGTTAGAACCTTTAGGGAAAGGAAGTGCAAAGGGTGAGCTCCATAACGAGAGCCGGGGGGGAAAGCAATTAGACTACAGAAGAGCAGACCTAACAATATAAATCTGTCAACACATGAACCATTAACATGCTTGTCTGCCTCGGTTTCTCCCATTGTTTCTAACCACTATACTAGTAACACGGAGTAGGTCTCTTGGAAAGGTCAATTTACTATAAAATAGAGACAATAAAAAAATCAAAGAGTGCATACAGATCCCCGGCAGTGACCAATCTTAAACCAGAAAGAAGACGTTTTAACCTTCCCGATCTGTTGAACTGTCCTTCTTATCTGATAAGTCTGTCTGCCATAACTCTCTCGGAGTAAAGATAGAAACTCCGTCTATTCCCTGATATTTACTTTTGAGGTCTTGGCTAGAAACTATCACCATGACGGTATAACCATCCTGCTTCTCCCGTTCTATTCTCCTTCTCACTTTTTCAAAATTTTCTCCCCTTTTGTCTGTCGTTTCTACCTCTATTGCCATCTTCCCTGCAATGATATCTGGGACGCTTTCCCCATGGTGCATCACCCTGCAATCTATTCCTCTATGTGTGAGAATGGAAGCAACCATCGAGACGACGAAATCATGGAAATCATATGTGCCTGTTCTGAAGTAGTATGTCGCTTCTGTGTCGGCGAAGTACGTTCTGTTGTTTACGAATTTCACGAAATCCAGCTTAAGGGAAGATATCTTCCCCTGTCTCATCAGTCTATCGATGGCCCCGTTCGTGGCAGTTATCCGGAATCTCACTGTGTTGACATCCTCCCCTGTTTTTTCTGCTATTCTTTTGGCGATCTCCTGGGCATTTCTTGGTTGTGCGAGTTGTTCAAATACTTCCTTCTCGAGTTCAAGGATAGTGCTGTCGGGTCCCGCCTGAGTTTTCCTGGAAAACACATCATTCGTATTGTCAGAATATCTGTCAGGCTTCCATTCTCTGATTTCTGAAAATTCGAGATTGGGAGCAATCAGTTTGAAGATGTAGATTCCCAGATGACTCTCGTGTTGTGCAAGATCAACGAACTCATATGCATGCAATCTCTGGACTGTCCACCTGAACTCCTCAGATAACGACCTTATCCTCTGCAGGTCCTCCGATTCCGTCTGCCTGAACACGAACTGTGAAGCCGCATTGCCCACTATCCCCTGCAGATCAGAAAGTCTTTGAGTTGAAAGAAGGAAAGCCCCTCTGGACCTTATCATGCTACTCATCTCCCGTAAGATTGTGTTCTTTGCTCTGAGGAACCGTTCAGCTTCGTCACAAAAGATCATCGTCCCGGTCCTGGAGCCATCCTTTATCTGCCGGTAAATGCTTCTCAGCAGATACTCCGCATTGAAGGTGAATGCGTTCTCGTTCAGGCCAGAGAAATCTATTGTGATTTCGTCAGGCAAATCCAGGGAATACATCTTCTCATTGTATACGCTCTCCAATTTGCTCTGTATGTCGGCGAGTGCTCCACTCGTAACATAGTTGTCTCCCGCCCTCCTGAGTCTCCTCTCCACCTCATCTGAGAACTCCTGCCAGTTGCTGCACTTTGAGACGATGCTTCTAACAAGAGGTTCTATGGCAGACGCTGTTATCCCTTGAGAACTTGGGACAAATGCTGTAACCCATGCCTGCACGAAGCTTTCCTTGTCAAGAAATACGTTGGGGCTAAAATTTCTGATATATAATACGGGAAAACCCAGCTGTACGTACATATCTGAATTCTTGTAACTGAAGATGATGTGCTTGAAGGGCATCTTACGGATTAGCCAGTATGTTAGAATACTCTTCCCGCTTCCTGACTGTCCAGCAATGGCAATGTTGAAGTTGTGCTCCTTCCCTTCCATATAGGAGGCCAAGTGAGCTGAAAAGGGATATACCTGTTCTCTTGCTATTTCGTAACGAACGTGTTCTCCACGACTGGTCCTGATGGGCTGATACACCTTTCTCACTACACCGACCACTGCCAGGTCATCCTTAAGTTTGTATCCTCTTGACCTGTTTATCTCGTGTGCAGCAGTGGCAAGGGTTATACCGATCCAGAAGGCAAGAAATGTTGCATACTTCATCACTTCACTGAATGACGACTCGCCTAAAGCGGACCCAACACCGAGTCCCAGAATGGTTCCTGCAACCAAACCAACTATGGACAGTAACGTCACGTTCAGCATTTCATGCTTCAGAAGTTGATATTCCGTCACACCTCTCCCTCTTTCTTGTCGGGTTTGAAGAATGACTGGAATTCATACCAGGATTTCATCTCATAGAGGATCCATGCGTATCCCAGTTCCGGCCCATACTTCTTCAGTACGTAGTCCAGGAACTCTCGCACCGTCATTCCTCCTTCTACGTCTAGGAATCTGCTCCTTTCCACCAATTCTACGAACTCATTTCCGATTTGTCTTACGATCTGTTCCGGATAATGCTTCAGCTTCGTTTCTATCTCTCTTTCCACATCCTTCATTGCGTTTACCCGCTTCTCATATGGCACTATTCCAAATTCATCACTCATTCACATCACCTCTCTTAACCTAGCCTTAATTTTCTTATATTCATCTATAAGTTCTCGATACTTTTTCTCATGTTCAGGGCTGCTACCAATAACGTCCGGATGCGACTCTCGGAGCTTTCTTGTAATGTCTTGCATTCTCCTATTCAAGTTAGGATATTTTTGCTTTCCTTCTCTTTGATCTCTGAGCTTTCTTTCTGCTTCTTCTTTTTTCCGTCTTCTCTCTTCTTCCTCTAGTTTGCGAATTCTTTCTGACTCCCGGCTCTCTTCTTCGATTTGTTTTTTCGATTTGATAAGCACGAAATAGGCATACGGGTAGCCTTTACTGGAGACCTTAAACGCGACCCTTACGGTATCGCCCACATTAATAGTTCCATCTTCCCACTGTTTTGTGGTTACTTTCCCAGGGGGAAATCTAACGATTTCTCCGGTACTCTTATCCCTTCCCGTAAAGAACTTCTCGTCTCTAATACTTGCACCTTTCCATAGCAGGGATGGGTCGCTATCTTCAATTTTTATATCTTCGATATAATGGCCGTCGAGATTGGCCACTGCCATCGTGTAAATCATATCATCTCGACCTCCTTTCAGTTGAATCTATGGGTTGTTTCCTAACATTTGAAATAGTACGTGTGTTCGACGCGTCTTGTGAATTTTCTTTATTTCTAGCTTTATTTCTGACCCGCAAAGTTTCTTGGTAACTGAGCTTACCGGCATTCCTAATGCTCCAGATCACAGAAATGAGAAACATGATGAGGAAAATCAGCGTAAACATTTGGCCAAAGGATACGATCACGAGTGATTGCTGGCCGCTTTTACCTATCCCAAGAATTTTGGGCAACCAGCTGATACTTTCGACCTTGAAGATGAACAATGTATGATTGAAAAACTGCACGATTGGCGGTGTTTTAGTGAAAAAGAAACTCATTGATGAAATGAAGTCAACGCCTGCAGTAATGAATGCTCCAACACTGCTCGCTATAAGCATGCAAATAAGAGTTTTTCGCAATTACTCTAGCACCCCCTGAATTAACTCAGCAAGGTTCTTGGGTTCATAGCCGTGACCCTTGTTCCATTCTCTCAATAGTTTATTCAAAAGTGGAGCACCAAATTTGGAGAATTTGTACGTATCGGGAAATTTCTCGTGCATATCATCACTTCTCCTTTTTTATTTTCAGAAGTTTTTCAAGTATTGCTATATCTGCTAGAAATGTCTCTAAATCCATTTCGTCAGGCTCTTGTTGGATCAAGGTTGCAACGGGTTCCGTGAATTCATTCGAGTGTTGTTTCATGAACCTAAAGCTAATTCTAATGTTCATAATCAGTGCTCATTCCGCAATCAGATATTATTACATTTTGTTTCAGCATCATTATCGACGGGGCGTATAATGAATATTAGCCTTTAATATGTTCTCTAAAGCTTTATTTTATATTAATTAGCATCAGTTAATAATTATTTTTTAATAAGATTCAAGTAGTTTAAACAAATATCAATCCACGGCGCATGTAAATGAGGAAGGATAGAGCACGAAACGAAGCGCTAATCCTGATGTCAATAGCAATGGGGATAAACACGTGGTCTGAGATCGCAAAGGAAGTGAACATGCACAAGAGACCGGTTCATGCAATACTTCAATCCCTAGAAAAAGAGGGGTTGATAAAAGGCATACGTAGTGGACACCTCCGTGGTGTTCCCAATACTAAGAAGGTCTTTTATGAGCTTCCAGTAGAAGACTCCCTAAAATTTGCGTTAATCTCTTCCAAGATATTCGATCTAACGAAGTATGCAAAAACGGAACTCACAAAGAAATTGAAAGAGTATATGCGGACTGACGCCTATTACAGAGGCTGTCAAGAACTATCGACGTCACTCCAAGAAAAGTTGGGGTCTACGCCTTCAAAATTTATTTGGCAGGAAGGCGTCGATACAGCAGTTCCAAAGGAAGTTCAGGATAAGGCTGCCAGGGCGGATGATGACCTGATCTTAGCTGGGCAAAAGGCAGCTTCTTCTCGGAAATATGTCGCGGAGAATGGGCAGAATGGGTCAATTGAAGGCCCTGAATTTTCCTCCGCTAAAGAAGAACTGCTTCGTAGTCAACTGAAATATGTGGAATCCATGATTGAAAAGCTTGAATTGAATCCGTATTCGTTGACGGTCCAAAGGTATATGGAATTGTGGGAAACGCACAATGTTTTTAACAACTTGGTTAATCTTTTCAACGAGAAAAGTAGGCAAGGAGATAGCGATGAAGAAGAACCAGGAAAACTGAAGGAATCCATACAGAGGCTTGACCAAAGATTGGCAGGTCTGTTTTTTCCTTTCTTGATACCTTTCAGTCTTTACGGTGGCATTGAGAGCAAAATCAAAGAAAAAGCCAAATATTCTGAGTACCTTGTTCAAATTTTGCTTTCTTTTCCGGACTCCGCGAAGCGGGTTCTAGATGACTTTGCTGCTCGTGGTGGATTGGACAACTCATTCGATCACGCTGAAGTAGTCATAAAATCTGAAGGCAAGGAAAGAGGCAAATTAATTGTCTATGATTTAGCAAGATATATTCTTGCCTCAGCTATTATGAATATAGATATTTCAAATGTAATAATTCCAGAGGGGTTTCTACTGAAATATTTCGACGTGCCAATGTTTGCCTTTATGAACCAATAAACGCATTACCCTAGACAGCAAATCTCCTGCTGACAGGGAAATACCATTGAATTTGCAAACAAGGTGCATTGTTAATTTAACATTCCAATTTCCAATATTTACATTGAATAATGAAGGAATGTCTTCAGTCAAATGAAGTTGTTCTTATTTCTAAATTAGATGCTTGAATTGACTGATTTGATTACAAATGTAGATGCGGGGGAGGGGATTTGAACCCCCGAATCCCTACGGAACCAGATCTTAAGTCTGGTACCTTTAACCTGGCTCGGCAACCCCCGCATTGGGGCAAATGTTTCTTCTGAATTTAACTTCTTGCGCAT
>JAJYUZ010000005.1 GCA_021792255.1 Thermoplasmata archaeon | reverse complement strand
AATATCATGTAAGCCATTTCATTACAATACTGATCAATAATAATCAAGGAGAACCTTCATCAACATGCCAATACAGTTCCTCATTATTTTGATCCAGAAAATAGCGGGGGATGGATTTGAACCATCGGTCTACGGGTTATGAGCCCGTCGGGATGCCTGGCTACCCCACCCCGCTTCGAGTTGCAGATGTCGGTGCCTTATTTATGTTTTTGCGAGATATTTCTAGGAAATATTCACCGAAATTTTCTTGTCAACGAGGGATTTGTACTCACCTTATTCTGAAAGCAGGGTACCGTATCCTTTACGATAAGAATAATTGAACATTTCATCTCTCCCATACCAAGTTCGATTAGCAGTTCCAGTCAGATCATGTTGTCAATGTTTTGATGCTGTATTTGGTGAAAAAGCTCTTTAACTACTATACTATAAATTCAATGGAATAAATATGACGGCTCAAATAGAACCGCCTTCAAAGGCATTGTTTTTTGCAGCAGTAATAATTACGTTACTGCTCAGTTTTTCGTATGCTTTCGGTGCAGAAATGACGGCAGGACATTCGGCAAGTAACACTTTGGCACAATCAAATCTCATACCAAATCTAAGACAATCACCTCTTCCTGTAGGTCAGCAGGTTAATGTGATCTCTTTGTATCAGAAAGAACCTGCGCCGATGGGAATAGCAGATTATGGAATCGGCCAGAACGGTGCCCCATATTCATACGTAACTTCCTCATTCCTGGGTTCGGTAACTGTGAACTCTCTACAGTCCGTGACCTCTACAACACACAGCACAGAAATGACCTTCCAACTGAATGTGAACATGTACTTCTACGTAAATCAGTACACCTTTTACGTATACTGGATCCAAGACGTTGCTATCCTGAACACATCCAATGGCAATCTCCTTTTCATAGACAATATATGGAACGTTTCATCCTATGGTGCATCAATGTACAATTCCACTGTTCTCGGGAATGGGACAATTGGCTTATCTGGGAGTCAGTACTTCTATTACGATTTTGCAAACACCAATCTACTTGGTGACAACGTGAGCATCAGCCAGGGTACTACGTTCTATATGGAGACTGATACTTTCATCAATTCTCAAGGTTTCCCTGAGGTGGACTTCCTTTACAGTGACGGATATGGATGGGTCACATACGATAACGCGAGGTTGATCTTCGCCCCACATCCATATAGCACTCCATACTTCCTGGTTGATGGGAATGTCTACCAGCCTAACGGGGTCACCTTCTACGATGCTGAGCTTATTATGGGAGGCCCTGGAGGAGGGAGTCAAACTGAGCTGCTGACCTCAGACATCAATCTGGAATTGAAGTACTGGAACGGGTACAACTTCCAGACCATCCAGAACGCATTCAACTTCGGAAGCGATACCGCAGAAGGGGTTTTCAACGCGGTTAGCGCGGGATATTTCAATGCTGGCGGTGGCCTCTATGCAAACGTGGCCACCGGAAGTGGTTCTCTCGAATACCTTTGGTACAGTTCGCAGTTGTCGGATCTGCGAATTTTCTCCAATATAATGAATGGAACAATAATTTTGGGAGGAACTTCTGCAACAGACTTTACCGGAGGGTTTGCCAACCTGACCATTTACCCAGGCACTTATTCCGTTGAAATATACAACGATGCTACGGGACAAGTGACGAGCCTGGGTAACCATACTTTCTCGGCAGGAACGGCGTATTCCCTTGCCGCCTCAGTATATGAAGTCGAATTCCGGGAAATAGGATTGCCTCTTGGATCTGTCTGGTACGTAAATGTGACTGGGCAATCGTCCTCAGGACCGATAAGCGGAAGCACCTATTTCATTGCCCTGGCCAACGGATCTTATACCTATTCTATTACGAGTGTAAACAAGAACTACTATCTTACATCCTCCACGGGAAGTTTGACAGTTGCTGGAATAGCGATCATTGAGACTATTCACTTCCTGGAGAAAACGTATCAGGTTACGTTCATAGAGCAGGGTTTGCCGAGCGGTCAGTCGTGGTACGTCAACCTGACAAATGGAGATTCGTTTGGTCCTATCACTTCTCCATCTTTCATAGCAAACCTGTCGAACGGTTCCTACTCATATTACGTAGCGACTAACGATAAGGTCTACAGGGCTTCGGGAGGCTCTTTCTCGGTAAGTGGTTCTTCAGTATATCAGGCGGTAACTTTCACAGAAGTGGAATATTTGGTCACTTTTTCGGAATCTGGTCTTCCGCAGGGGACCACGTGGGGTGTTGTGTTTAATGGCAGCACACTAACATCGACCAACAGTACGATAACCATCAAAGAACCAAATGGCAGTTACCAGTACCAGGTTCAGATAGTAAATGGCTACAACTCCTCACCCAATACTGGATTGGTGACAGTAAGTGGTAGCCCTGCGAGTGATTCCATCGACTGGAGCGTAGCCATCTATGCACTCGCCGTGGATCAGAGCGGAATACCTAACGGAACGAAATGGTCTGTGACTCTTAGTGGGACGGCATTCAACGGCCAGAACATCAACATAACGCTTAACTCAACAACCAACGGAGTAAGATTCGAAGTACCAAACGGCACTTATTCCTACAGCATTCACCTTCCTTCGGGATACAGCGCTAAGTCCAATTCACAACTGACGGGTAGCGCGACCGTATCTGGTTCTCTGTCCAGACTCTCCATTCAGGCACAGCAGAATACTAATTGGCATCTCTACGTTGCAATAGTTGCAGTCGTTCTGGTCGTCGCAGGACTAATATTTGCTATGATTAGAAGGAAGAAGTAGATACCTCTTCCTTTTTCTATTTTTATAGTTTCTAATGGGTGAATAAATGACTAACCATGATTGACCACTGGAAAGTTGTTGCTTGAAGCATTTCCAAATGTGCCTTTAAAAATATGATGGAAATAAAGAAAAGAAAAAAAGAACTTACTCTCTTCTGTAAGACCTCTTGGAATTCATCATTGCCATCGCTGAGAAGGCAACCGCAAGGATGACGAGTATCAGAATTATGATCTCCAGAAGGAATGATGTTCCGTAGGACGGTACAACCTGATTTGTGTTTGTACGTATAGTACCCAGCGCCGTCTGTATTGTCGCTATTCCGTTTGAAACGCTTGTGACATTTCCTGTGAACGTTCCGAGATCGGTCTTGATCGTTGCGAGATTGCCATTACTGATTGTCACAGTCGCGTTGATGTTATTGATGGTCGTATTGAATATTCCGACATCCGTGGAAATCCTCGCGGTATCATTGTTCAGTGCGGTCACGACCGCCCCCAACGAAGTCAAATTGGCCTTAATCTGTCCGACGTCTGTGGTGATTGTTGCGACCCCAGAGCTTACGTTAGCAATTCTAGCATTTATTGCACTGAGGGAAGCTGTCATGGTTCCAAACGCAGTAGAGATTGTTGCATTGAGTCCATTCAGTGAAGCTATAGATGCATTTAGGTCGCTCAGAGGAACACTCATCGCCGTAGTGACAGAGTTTGAAACATTAGCTTCGAGCGTAGCCATCTGACCCTGAGTAATTCCAGTCAGGAGTGCTCCATTACCCTCTGCTAGTCCTAGGAAATTAGACCCCACAGTCTCGGAGTACGGTATGTAGGCATTGCTGTAGGTTGTTCCTGTATTCACCGTTGTGACCGTATATTCGTCTACCGCGCCAATGGATATGGACCAGAATGATCCAGCGTTATCGTTGGGCATCTGGAAGTTACCGCTCAAAGTGCCAGGAGACCCTGAAGTCCAAGTTGCTGGAACCTGCGCAAAGAACGTGTTGTTTAGGTATACGAGTGCAAACGTACCTATAAGGGTCTGAGAACCACCCGTCCCTGGAGATGGTGGTGATCCTGGGGAAAATCCAACGGCACTCACTGTGAAACCGACCATCTGAGTTGGAAATGCGTACTGACTATCGGTAGATAGTGAAAGCCCCGAATTGGATTTTACCGTGTACTTTTGGCTGAGGACTACAACTCCCGAATTCTTTGTTGATACGTTTATGTAGTACGTCCCTGCCGGTGCTGTTGGAACAGTGACAGTTGGTGTAGAGGTAGGAGTGCCCGTTGAGTCTGTCACAAAATTGGTATTGTAGGACCCATCGAACAGAACGTTGTAATAAGTGTTCGGTTCGAGCGCTTTGATGGTTAGAGCAGGTGTGCTACCTATGGTTCCCGAAGAGCTGCTGAGGGTCATACTTGCTGAAACTGTGTAGGATGAATATACGAAATAAGTATTGCTGGCATTTGTAAGCTCGGTAAAGACAGAATATGTCCCTCCGGGTTCGCTTCCTGGGGTGATCTGCTGAAGGAACGCGCCATTGGTGAGAGTTTCAAGCAATCCAGACTGCAAACCGGAATACTTTGTGTAGTATAGAGTTGGATTTTTCAGGTAATAGCCGTAGCCGACCACCTCATAACTTCCTGCAGATAGTGGAAACACCTGTATATGGCCAGCGGAATACGAACTGCCTACTGCCGATATTACGTCGTACTGCGAGACCAGATCGGTTGAATAAGATGAGCCGTAGTGAGTAATGTTGAGCTCAAAAACACCGACTATCGATGGAGTCAAGAATGTGCCTGTAAAGGTCCCTCCCATCGCATAGAATTCAGAGGATATTACTCCATTTGAGTAGTTGACCATAAGCTGGCTCGTTCCTAGGTATGCACTGTAGTAATAGGAAGTTCCGGGGTATATGGGTGAGCCGAAAGGAATCAGACTGCTAACGTACAGATTTTGTGTGGAGGCCTGTTTAAGATTCGCAAAGGAGTTGATGGTCGAAGGAGAGGATATCACAGGGGTCCCTATAGTCTGGTATGTATTCCCGCTGTAGGAATAGAGAGAGACACCATTTGTCATAGACAGTGTGGAAGGAGTGGACGTTGTGGTGGAATATTGAGGGCTGTAAGAGAAAATTAACGTCCCGTTTGCAGCAGGGTATATCCCTGTAACTCCCTCCGTCCCTACGGATACCGATGTCACCAATCCAGCTGCATACACACCCGAAGGCGCGACTATCGGATCCTGAACGTCATACTGAGTGAACGGACTTAATCCATAGGCACCGATCGTCAGAATTGCATTCGAAGGAATGTATTCAGAAAAGCCCGTGGCAAACATTCCGTCAGAGGGATTCTCCACGCTGTAGTATGGTGCTATTGTCAGGGAAGTTGATGCTTGTTCATACAGGTCCATCGAGCTAACAACAGCCGTGGGAGTGTACGTATTCCCTGAAAGTGCAGGTATCGTGGATACAAGTCCACCGTATCCATTACCATCCGTAGTAATCGTACCGATGGACGTTGAACCGAGGTATATATTGACACTCTGTGAGGATGGGAAATTGTAAACGTGTGCGCTGAAGGTGTCTCCTACGTTATAGGTGCCGCCGATAGTCGGGATCACTGCAAAGGTGAATCCCATTTTTGTCGCATTCGACTGAGATACAAAGAATGCAGAAGGGAAATTGTTGGGGGTGGAGACCGGACTGGTAATTACGCCAACGGCTATTGGTCCAGAGGCACTTATCGAATCGAAAGTGACTGTTGTGGAAAACTGCCCATTTGAATTCGTGGAAGTGGCCACATTGGAAACTGATGTTATACCTCCGGAAAGAGAGATAGCAGAAGAAGAGATAGTTGCACTGGGTTGAAATCCATAGCCGTTTATCACGATGCTGTTTGAGAGAGAGGGAGCAAGATCAGTCGGTGAAACAACAATAGAGGCTGTAATAGCAAATGGGGTGCTAGCCGTTATGCCGTGATTGGGAGAGCTCGATGATACCTCCTCTGCAACTATATAGTCAGATAAGCTGTTTTGAGGGAGAGTGTTTGGGATCGTTACCTTTGCAGTGAAATAGCCAGTCGGGGCAACAATGTTGCTAGCTATAATCTGCCCTCCTGCATTGGTAAGATAGATGTTTACAGTGGCTCCTGGGTCGAATTCACTGCCCGTTACATTGGTAGCTCCACCGGATACGATCGTGGATGGAGATAGAGTAATCGAAGGTTTGAGCGCGGTCACCGTAACAGCCGTACCGGAGGTGAAAGAAGTTCCTCCATTATCCGATGCGGCTAAATAGTAGCCGCCTGGCGCCTTAGTTGCAGGCACCGAGATGTTCACCAGTGTGTTTGTGAGGCTGGTCGCGCCACTCGGAAGAATTCGAGTCCCAACGTATGTTGATGATGTGCTGAAAGTGCCCGTAGAGCTGAGGTAGAAATTAAGAGTAGCTCCCGAAGTGAACTGTCCTCCATTAGCAATGACCCTCACAGTCTCCTGGTTGGAAAAGACCGTTGGATTATAGCTCACTGAGCCCGAAGCTCCGTAAACCTGACCAGTGCCGTAAGTCGCGATCAAAGAAACGCTCAGAACCATTATCAGTGTGAAGAGAAATGCGAAAACTTTCTTGCTGTCAAGACCCATTTGATTTAAAAATCTTCTTTTAGGGTTCATATCTGATTAATAGAATATTGAAATATATAAAAATTTACCAAATATTTACCTCCTGAATATGGGTGCCACTGTGGACCCGACTCGACCTATTCTGTGAAAAGGTTTATCGGACTGAATCGGATTTACAACTGTGATTGGGGCAATATTCGCAGGGGGATACGGAAAAAGACTCCAATCCGTTTCGCCTGACATTCCGAAGGTACTGTTGCCATTGAGAGACAATTACGTTATATTGGACCACCAGCTCTTAGATTTTAAGAAGGCCGATATAAGGGAGGTCTACCTTCTGACTGGATACAAGGGAGAATTGATAGAGAGCCGTTATGGCAACAAATGGAGGGGATTGAAAATTCAATATCTGAGAGAACAAGAACCCATGGGAACTCTATGGGCACTCACTAACTTTTTTTCCAAAGTCGATGCGGACATTCTTTTGAGAAATGGAGATACAATCACTGATCTAGACCTGAAGGACTTTGTAAAGACCTCTCAACAACACAGGGAATTGGTCAATATGTTAGTAGTTAGGATGAGGAGCCCCTTCGGGATGGTTTCAATACAGCGAAATATAGTGACTAATTTTAGGGAAAAACCTCTTCTTCATCATTACATAAACGGCGGAACCTATTTCATGAAAAGGGGAGTAAAAGCATTCCTTAATAGAAAATATGCGGAGAAAGGGTTAGAAGAGTCACTGTTCAAAGTTCTTGCAACAAGGAGGGAAATACGCACATTCAAATATGATGGTTTTTGGAAGCCTATCGACAGCGTGAAAGATTATGAAGAGATCAGAGAATTATACTTGACAAGAGAAGTCTAGACTTCCAATGGAATAAACAGGGCAAACGATGTTCTTGAAAATACTAATTGATACATTTTTGACACCTTCCAGCTGTACGAAGAACCTTAACCATCTTCTCTTTCTAACGTAGTCAGCAAGCTTTATATCGCGATTCTAAGGCAAAGGACTCGAAAAATATCTATTTTTTTTTATAAATCTTTATATACCGTCTGAGATTTATTATGTGAGGTTATGAGAAAACTCCCTCTATCCAAAAAAATTCTTTATGGAATCGGTGAAATAGGGGAGACGATTCCGCTCTACTATCTTCCCACTTACATATTCTTGTTCTATTCCCCTCTTCAAGGACCAAGGTTGCTGTCTTCTTATATGGTCGGACTGGCTTTGTTCTTGGGAACCATAATTCAGGCAGTATCCAATCCTATCATTGGGCACTGGAGCGATAAATCCACATCACGTTTTGGAAGAAGGGGTTTCTTCATTGCGACAGGGACGATCCCTCTCGTAGTGTTTCTGACAATGGTATGGGTACCAGTCTCTAGCGGTATAGCGTTGTTCATCCTTCTGGTATTCTATTTAGTCGGAGTCAACTTTTTGATTGTCTGGGTGGGAGCTCCATATCTTGCCATGATGCCTGAACTTACGATTGAGGCTGGAGACAGAGTCGTTCTTTCCACAATATCCTCATATTTCTCGATCTTTGGGATTGTTTTGGCATCTGTCCTTCCTGCAATCTTTCTCGCCCTGGGATATGGATATGCGATTCTGGGCCTGACTCTGGCGGTGATATCTGGTGTTTCTTTCTACGTGGTCTTCTTTACGATCAAAGAGAAACCGGTGGGAGAGATCGTTCCGAAACAGTACTCCATAATCCAAGGCATCCTTCAAACCTTCAAAAACAAGACTTTTGATGGTTATATCATAGCGAAAACCGCGTTCACGTTCGGATTCTATTTCTTCCTGTCGTCCCTTGGATACATTGTCGAAAGTGTTGTGATGCCAGGAAATCCGAATTATACGAGCTACGTTGGAATATTTACTCTGATTGCTCTGGTTCTGGCTGTGATTTTTTCTCCTCTACTTATCCGCTACTCAAAGAACCGTGGAGAAAAATCAGCCTTCATTCTGTTCACTACGATTCTTGCCCTGGCATTTATTCTCATAGGTTTTGTCGGATTCACTCATGTCGTAAGTAATTTCATCCAGACCCTCCTTGTTATGGTTGTAGCGGGACTGGGGTTGACTTCGTACTTCATTCTACCGAATGCCATATTGTCAGAGGTAGTAGATGAAGATGAAACCATGTCAGGGTACAGGAGAGAGGGGATATATTTCGGAGTACAGGGATTGGTTGATAGAGTGCCGACTGGCCTGGCGGGACTCGTTCTAGGATGGTGGGTCACTAGTTTCTACGATCCGACACAAAGCGTGGTGTTCATCAGGGCTCTGGGCCCATTTGCTGGTGCTTTCCTCATTGTTGCAGCGGTGATTTTCATTTTCGTTCCCCTCAAACAGGGGCTGAAATTAAAGGAAAAGACAATCTGATTAGTCTAAGAGCCTTGTTTCTTGGGATGCTCTGGAGTCATTCTTAGAGACTTGATTTCGAATGCACCGATTCTACCTTCTATAACGTTACCGTGTTGTGTGATATGTCCAGAAGATGGATCTGGCAAAGGATTTTCTAACAGGTCTATCTCAACAAGATTAGATATTTCAGTGGGTAGCTCGATCTTGAACCGTTTATTTGACCGGGTAGGGTTGTAAATCCTGATTATCCTGTAATTGCCTTCCTCAGATTGCTTCAGAGCACCTATGACAGCATTCTCTGCAAGCAGGTGCCGCTTTATGGTGTTGCTAGAACTGACCAACACTGGATTTACGTTGAACCTTATTCCCATTTTGGCATAGAATATTGGATCTCTGTTTAAGGTGAAGCCATAAGAGAACGAAAACGTGTTCTTCCCCCTATCTGCGAATGGATCAGGATAGAAAGGAGATCTCAGAAGGGAAACTCCAAGGTAACCGTCCCTGAATGAATACCCATATTTCGAGTCATTCAACAAAAGAAAGGTCGAGCCCCCTGATTCAATTGCTACGAATCTATGCGCAGGGAATTCGTATTTGGCAGCCTCAGATTTCCTTTCATTCACTGAATATGCGGTTTCACCGAGACATACGCCTTTTCCTGTTCTCAGAAACATTCTGAGCAGCCTGTTGTTGCCTTTCCAGTCAACATCGAACTTAAGCCTCAAGAATTCTTCGTGTTTTGGTAGCGATAATGTCAATAGAATCTCTCCGGGATCTAGGTCGTACTTGACTCTAATAATCTCTCCAAATCCCTCTTCTTTGATCCGTTGTACACCGGACGAGCTCAAGGGCTTACCTTGCTCTTTCCTCAGGTCTTCAAGTTCCCAAGCGTCTAGATAGAATGGAAAATCCCTAAAGAGAACCAGTTCCGGTATAGGCAGGTCTTGTCCATCTATGCGTATCGAGGTGAGACCGTGATCATTGAACTCAACAGACCAATCGTGCAATTGACTGGGAGATGACAAGCTATTCTCTTTTGATTTTAAAAGTTCCTTCGCTCGTTGCTGGGCAATGAATTTGTAAACACCCATACCTAGATCAAGATCAGCATAAAAACCGTGCTCCACGCCATTAGACAAGACGGAATATTCTCTGTTCCTTTCATCTTTTATTACGTAATCGTCTCTCAGACCATCGATAGCTATCCAGGTTGATGTTTTCCACCAGTATGGCGAGAATACGGCGAAGGACCTATTGCCTTCGGCACCAACCTTTATTTTTCCATTGAATGTTCTTCTGATTCTCGCAGAAAGTCTGTCTAGCTCTCGCAGAGATTCGTGATAAACCGCATCAATAGCCGATCCTGGTAGTATATCGTGAAATTGATTCTTCAGTAATATTTTCCATTCGTCTTTAAGGGGCGAATGAGTCCTTCTTGAAAACATTGAGGAAATTGCATCTGCTAAGAATAATTCGGATTCAATTCTTCTGTTCATTCTCTTGATGTCTCCGTGCGAAGTATAGGTTCCTCTGTGAGCCTCTAGGTACAATTCACCACTGATAGAAGGCAACTCTGACCTGTGAGCCTTTACCTTTGACACCCAGTAATCCATCGCATTACTTCCAGTGTAAAATGTGCTTTTTATTGAATTAACGCTTTCCATAACATCAAGCATTTCCTCTGTCGGTCCTCCACCTCCATCCCCGTATCCATAGATAAGCGGAACACTGCCAATTAGTTTAGAGGTTTCTGGGTTCTTTTCAGTGGTATCGGCGACCGATTTGAGATCCACCTCTGAACTGTAAGTTCTCATGTGCGAGTGGGCCAGTATCTTGCTCCCATCTGGCGACCTCCATTCAAACAAGTCGTGCGGGAATTTCGTTGTATCGTTGTAAGTAAACTTTGTCGTAAAGAATAATTCAAACCCGGACTTGGAAAGTATCTGTGGTAATTGTTCTGTAAATCCAAATGAGTCCGGAAGCCAAGCGATCTTGCAGTACTCCCCAAACTCTTCTCTAAAATAGCTTTGGCCATAGAGAACCTGTCTTACCAGCGACTCTCCTCCGGTTAAATTACAGTCTGATTCTACCATCATCCCTCCAACCGGAATCCACTTCTTCTCTTTAGCAAATTTTTTGATTTTCTGGAACAGTCTGGGCTCAAGGTCCTTGAAAAAATCATAATGGGTGACCATTGACTGGACGAAGGTGAGGTTCCTACTCTCCATCAGGTTTAGCGCTGTCGAAAAGGTCCTTTGAACCTTCTTTTTGGTCTCTGCAATTGGCCACAACCACGCGAGGTCGATGTGTGCATTTCCAAAAGGGACAATCTCTATTCGTCCTCTTGCATCTTCATTTGCGCCAAGTTCTTTTGACAGTTCCATCAGCTCGGTCTTCACCTGATCAAGACCCGCACTTTCTTTGCCTGCCTCCTCGTCTTCAAATTCTCTAACGTGCTTAAGCGTATCGAAACTGTTTGGGTTTTCTCCAAGCATTTCAGTAAACAAATTGGCGTGGACAAAATAGGACAAAGATTCTATCTTTAAAGCAGGAACCAGTTTTAGGATGTTATCGATCCTCCGCAAGAGGTCCCATTTCTGTTCCATTACGATGAAATCGATCATTGTCTCTACTTTGTAGTAAAGAGAATATAACACCTCATCTCTCTCGTATACGACGCAATAAATAGGTAGGTTCAAATCTCTGTGTGTCCCTAATTCCCCAGATTCCGACAGCTCTAGACTGATATGGTTGACATTCTGAGGAATCCTCAGGTCTCTGTGCTTGGGGTCTAATCCAAATTCCGTTCTTCCTCCAATGGATATGAGGCCGCTTGAATCGGTATTGACGAATAACCAATTCCCCTTTTCAAAGTTCCAGTTCAGCTCTCCCTTGATTTCGAGATACGAATGGATATTCTTCCGCTGATTACGTGCTATGGTTCTCATTTCGAGAAGATGGGATCTTTTGACCGAAGCAAGAAGCAACACGTTTGCTTTCCCCTTAAGGACATTGACGTACATCTCAATTTCATTCATGCCATAACCTCAAAATTTTTGGAAAAATACTTAAAATCATTCATTTTATTAATCGCAGAATATATAAAAAATTTGCCATTGCTTGGCTTTCTCTTTGCTCATTCTCAAGAACTGATGCATTCCGGAAGAATGTGATCAAGATATATATTCCAGAAATCGCACAGAAGAATGATGTTTGCGTGCATGTGAAAAGGATTAATTTTAATAAGTCTAGAAGATTTCTAAATAGCTCCTTAGATAAGTCTGGTAAATATGAAAAATAGAATGGTGATGGCACGTGCTCCACTCCGCATTACATTCTTAGGAGGAGGCACCGACATACCTTTTTATTACAAGAAGAGCGGCTATGGCGCAGTCGTTTCTGCAGCTATCGACAAGTTCATTTATGTAGCAGTCAACAAGAAGTTTGACGACAAAATCCGGGTAAGCTACTCAAGGACCGAGATTGTTAACAGTCTTGACGAGATTTTGCATCCCTCTGTTAGGGAGACCCTTAGGTTCCTTGATTTAACCAAGGGGATCGAAATAGTGAGTATATCTGATGTGCCTTCACAAGGAACCGGACTTGGATCAAGTAGCACCTTCATAGTGGCACTTCTTCACGCTCTTCATTCCTATAAAGGAGAGTTTGTTGATCCAGAGCAGCTAGCCAAAGAGGCAATTCACATTGAAAGAAATGTCTTGAGAGAGGCCGGAGGAAAGCAAGACCAGTACATGGCTGCGTATGGCAATATCGATCTCTTGAAGTTCTACGGTGATGAGAGGGTCGATATTCTACCCTTAATGACCAATCAGGAAAATATGAAAAAAATAGAAGAATCACTCCTCCTTCTATACCTGGACAGAGAACGATCATCTTCCAGGATAATTGAGGATCAAGGAATATCAGCAGACAAACAGAGGGAGACATACGATGAGTTTACAAGGATGGCAGAAGATTCATGTAAGTATATGGCCGATGGGGACGTACTTGGATTAGGACATCTCGTGATGAACTACTGGAACTTAAAAAAAGCATTATCCGATAAGATAAGTGATGAACTCATAGACCGGACGATTTCGAGATCATTAGAGTTAGGAGCTTTTGGAGGGCAGGTGATTGGAGCAGGCGGAGGTGGATTTCTCATGCTAGTTGCCGATCCAAGAATGCATAACAGAATCACCAACACTCTTGGTCTGAAAAAACTTGATTTCAGATTCCAATTTGGCGGCAGCAGACTGATATTTGTCGGGGATTAAGTGGAAAGACATGTGGTTACAGGAAGACTCTGATACAAGTCCGTCTACAAATGGAGAACGAAATCTTCGGTTCGTTAATTTGATACACCCAATATTGCAATCTCAGGAACAATTACAGAATTAGTATTTTATACCCATTAGGCATCCTTCACAGTGAAAGGAAAAAGCATTCTTGTTACAGGTGGAGCTGGCTTCATCGGAAGCAATCTGGTGGACACTCTATACAAAGACAATGAGGTTGTCGTGCTCGACAACCTTCACACAGGTAAGAGAAAAAACCTCGAAAATGCGATTAAAGGAAGGGCAAAATTTGTCGAAGGGGACGCAAAAGATATCAAGTCAATTAAGGGGGATTTTGATTTTGTTTTTCATTTAGGAATCTATTCGGCATCTCCGATGTACAGGGACAACCCCAACCTTGTAGGGGAGGTGGTTCATGGCATAACCAACGTACTGGAGTATTGCAAGGAATCGAAGATACCTCTGGTGTTCGCTTCCACTTCGTCGATATATAATGGGATAGAGCCGCCACACAGGGAGAAAGTTATACCTGGGGTCACGGACTTCTACACCGAAGCGAGAATAGCCTGCGAGCGACTGGGTGAGTTGTACGCAAATCTGTTTGACGTAAATGTTTCTGCAATGAGATTCTTTTCAGTTTATGGATACAACGACATAGGTAAGGGAAAGTACGCAAACCTTGTCACACAATTCATGGTTTCGCTAATCAAAGGCGAGCAGCCCGTAATATATGGGGACGGAGAGCAGAGAAGGGACTTCGTCTTCGTTACAGATGTGGTGGATGCCCTCCTGAAAGCTTCCAGTTCAAAAGGGTTCAATGTCTTCAACGTCGGAACAGGCAAGAACTACTCCCTAAACGAAGCTATGGAAAGACTGAAGAAGGTAACGGGAAAGAACATTGACCCAAAGTACATTAAAATGCCAGTGAAGAACTACGTGATGACCACTCTCGCAGATCAATCCAAGGCAAAGAAGGAGATAGGATTTGAGGCAAAGGTTAGCCTGGATAAGGGAATGAGTCTGCTCTACTCCAGCATCTCGTCAAAAGAATAGCACATCATGTGAATAATTGCTATATGGACCTCCTGTATTATGGAGGTCACATCAGAATCCACCCTGATGCAGCGGTCTGCGACTTTCTTCACTTCGCCTCCGCTCTTGCCGGTCAGCCCTAAGGTGAATGCCCCGATCTCCCTTGCCTTCTTCAACCCCTCGACGACATTCTTGGAGTTCCCGGACGTGCTTATGCCTACCACGAAGTCTTTCTCCGAACACAGACCCCCTATCTGCCTTGAGAATATTTCGGAATAGGAATAATCGTTTCCTATTGCAGTTATGGAAGATGTGTTGGTGGGGAGTGCCACTGCAGGGAAGGACTTCCTTTCCTTCATGAACCTGCCCGACAGTTCTGCAGCAAAGTGCTGTGCATCCGCGGCAGACCCACCGTTGCCAAACGTTATGAGTTTCCCGCCATTCTTCAACCTCTCATACAGTGTGGTCGATACCTCAACTATCTCCTTCACGTTTATTGACCTTCTGACTTCAATTCCATCTGCAATATACTTATCCAAGAGCGACGGATCAATCCCCAACAAAAATCACCCTGCTCCCAGATTGGCTGAATTTGAAGTCTGTCTTCCTCAACCCCAGTTCCATAGAAATCGGTTCGTGTTTTTCCTTATCCGCAACCAGAAGGAGGAAGCCTCCGCCCCCCGCTCCCACTACCTTCCCCCCTTTTGCCCCGAGCCTGACGGCCTTGGAATATAAATCGTCGATCCAGCTGTCGCTTATCTTGCCCGACAGACTCTTCTTGAGCATCCAGTTCTCGTGCATCTTTTTCCCAAGGATATCTGCATCGCCGTCGCACACCGCCCTGAACGTTTCTTCAGTTAGCCCCTTCATTTTGTCATATACGTCCATCTTGTTGCCTGAACTGTTGATCTGGTCGTTGTGAATTTCTGTCGACTTTCTCTCTCTTCCTGTGTAGAGCAAAAGCAGCGAATCTTCAATTTTCCTCAAGTTGCTGTCGTGCGATATTAGGGGGGTCACTTCGACCGATCCATTGTTCAGGAATTTCATTACATTCACGCCACCGTATGCCGCTATATACTGGTCCTGCTTACCTCCCGGTTCCTTCAGTATTTCCCTCTCTATTTTCACTGCCTCCCTCGCAAGTTCATCTTGGTTCACGAACTCTCCCCTGAAGCTGTGAAGCGCGTGAAGTAGGGCAACTACGAAGGTGCTGCTGGACCCGAGTCCCGTTCCCCTTGAGGGTATGTCAGATATGCTGACTATTTCTATTCCCTTGTCTATGTCTAGTAGTTTAAGTGCCTCCCTCACCGCAGGGTGCTCTATCCTTTCTACGCCGTCGACCATCTCTGTCTTGGAATAGCTGATCCTGATGTCATCGTCAAACTTCCTGTTGACTGTGACGTAGATGTACTTGTTGATGGCAGCTGAGACTACGGCACCGTAATCTCTTTTCTCGTAATAGAATGGCAGGTCAGTACCTCCACCAACAAATGTGATTCTAAGAGGTGCTCTTGTCGTTACCATCCTGTTTAGCATAACGCAATTAGGAACACCGAGGGGTTAATAATCATTTCCGGTTTGCAGTCGTTTTCTTTGTTACAATCCGAAGAATACAGTTAGAGATTTATTAAAGTAGCATATACTAAGCAGGATGAATGTTCTTGTGACTGGAGGTTCGGGTTTTATTGGTAGGAACATTGTTAAATTGCTGAAGGAAGAGGGAGATACTGTTGCAACCCTTGACATAAAAGACAAGAATTCAGTAGCAGACTACCATATAATGGGCGACATGAGGGACAGCCAGATGGTCGAGAAGGCTCTCAGCGGAATAGACTACGTTTATCACCTTGCAGCTGTAACTTCACCTCCGGAGTTCGAAAACTTGACAGGGGAAGGGTACGATGTGAATGTGCTGGGTACCTATAACGTTCTGGCTGCAAGTCAATCTAACAAGGTGAAAAGAGTTGTGATTGCATCTTCATCGTCCGTTTACGGAGGCGCATCTAAAGTTACTTCTGAAGATTCAATACCGGAAACCTACAGCAACTTTTATCCACTCACTAAGAGAATAAATGAAATGACCGCTAAGCTATTCAACGAATATGGTGTTGAGACGATCGCACTCAGGTATTTCAACACGTACGGCATAGGGGAAAACAGCAAAGGGCCATACTCTAGCGTGATATGGAAATTCATAGAAAGCATAAGAAAGGGTGAGCAACCTGTGATCTACGGTGACGGGAGGCAAAGTAGAGACTTCATTTACGTCCGTGACACGGCTAGAGCATCCGTCCTGGCGATGAAAAAGGGGAAACCTGGGGAAGTCTACAACGTTGGAACTGGTAGATCCACTGATTTCAACACAATCTTTGACATTGTAAAAGAGGAAATGAAGTATGAAAAGGATGCTAAATACATCCCAAATCCCCTGAAGAGTTACCAAATGTTTACGCAGGCTAATATTTCTAAAACCGCCAGAGAACTCGACTTCACTCCTGAATACGACATTAGGAAAGGAGTCAGGGAGATGATCCTTCCCTTAGAGAAGAAATGATGTCCTATTCCTTGTGATGAATGGAATTCAGTGATAAGGACGATGAAAATGTTATTATATTTGAGACAGTATCGTTCTACATCCTGATGATACAATGCGGGAAACAATATCAGAAGAAACCACCCCTTTATCGCAACACACTTTCACCGTAGTCATCCCAGCCTACAACGAGGAGGAGGTCATTGGAAAAACATTAGAGGAGGTGAGCGATTTCATCTCCACAAGGAAACTGAACTGGAAAGTAATTGTATCAATTGACGGAAATGATGGTACGGACAGGATCGTTTCATCCTATTCTGATATTTTTCCATTTGTTTCGATGATGAAGTCGAATGCAAGGGGAGGAAAGGGGGCTGCAATCAAGAGGGTTCTCAACGTAATTGACTCTGATTACGTCATACTGATGGACGCTGACGGCAGCATGTCGTTTAAGGATATGGTGGACAGTTTGCACCTGCTGCAGGAGTATGACGGCATCATATTCTCAAGGTACAACAACGGCAACAGCATACCTTTCACCAGGAGGCTACTGAGCGGAGGCTTCAACATACTTGTCCAGGCATCACTCGGCATAAGGGTAAGGGACACGCAGAGCGGTTACAAGGCATTCAGGTCTGATGAGTTCATAAGGGCTATGAGGAAGGTTGGATCAACAAACACATTCTTCGATGTAGCCCTCCTCTTCTTCATGAGGCAGGAGAAGGCTAGGATCAGGGAGGTTGAATCGCATTACAACCACAGGGATGAGAGCAAATTCCATCCCATAGGTGAGGTCATAGGACAGGGTGTGTCACTTGCGGCATTTCGGGTAAGGCATTCAAGGTTCTACAGGCATGTACCGAAGAGTATGGTGAATCTTTACTACAGGAAGATGAGGTGGATCTAAGGTTAGATTTCTCAAACCTTTGTTGTATTGTGCTAGTGAACCTTATCATTTCTATCTGTCGCGTCCGAAGCAGTCAATGTTGAAATTAGATTCTTCAATATCAAGACCTTGCCAGATCGTTTATAAGTATAGTTTTATGGGTTATCTTTAAACACGTTATTAGACAATAGTCTGAAGATGTTTATCCCACGCCCTTGCAGTCTTTTCCCAGGAATATTTCCTTGCTGCATCTATGGATGATTTGACCCACCAGTCGGAATATTGACCTATAATTCTCATTATTGACTCGGCCATCATTTTTCTGTTTCCTTCTTCAACAAGCGCACCGTTCTTGCCATCTTCAACTGTCTCATTAACGCCAGGTACGTCGTAAGCTACAGTCGGAGTTCCAAGTGCAGATGCTTCGACTATAGAAAGCCCAAACCCTTCAGTAACTGATGAATGAATGTTCACCCAGGATCTACCAACAAGCTGCTTCAGTTCTTCATCGCTCAGTCTACCCGTAAAGGTGACGTAACGGCTCAGTCCAGTATTTTGGCAGATCTCCTTGACATTTTGCAGAGATAGACCCGAACCGACCATAAAGAGGTGTATATCCTGATACGCATTTATCAGTTCTTTTAAGACGTACAAGGGCTCCCATGGCCTCTTGTAGTCCCTCATACCTCCGAAATATACCAATGAAGGCGTTTCCGTCTTGTCAAACGTTAAAAAATCATTTTCACCTAGTCCAGGATATATCTTCGCAATCCTTCTCTTCTCTATTCCTAGATTCTCCAGGTCTTGAATGGACGACTCGCTCTCCGTTACGAATGGCCACCTCCTGTATAAAAAAGGATAGAGGGCCTCAATACCGGATAAAAGAAAAGCCTTGGGCATAGAGACCTGTCCCTTTAACGACCTCCTGTGCAGGTGACGGAAGAATACGGTACCCTTCGAATGACTGAAATTTTCTGAACCCCACGGAACAGCATGCGCCATGTCATCCACGACAACATCGTACTTTTCTTTCCTGAGTATTATGGGAGCATATACGTGGGCCAAAATGTTACTGGGAAGACGAACAATATCAATCCCCGAGATGGTTTCTGCCACGGGAAGAGAATCTGCAGCAACTGAGAACCATTTCATTTCGTTCCCTTTCAGAACCAGTCTCCTACCGACCTCATAAATAGTTTTCTCTGCTCCTCCACTGCTGGGATATTTAATGTCCCTGTGGCTGAACCAGAGAATTCTCATCTTTTGGATAGTAACCTCAATGATTAAAGGATTGATATTACTGGTTTCAAAAATCGGAACCGCTGGAAAGAATTTTCATTCCCAATTGCATTTTGCTTAAATTCGAATAGAATGCCGTTATCTTGAACGTGCTCTTGGGTCTCCTTAGGCTTCAAAGTCACTTAAGGAAGACAAAAAGTTATTGTGGGATAGAAAATGTCTCGACACAGAAAACAATTGAGTTTCGAGGAACTTAGAATTTGTATAGATCATAATTTTCAGGACCAGACTTTAATTTGACCACGCACTTCATTCGGCTGTTAGACCTTCGCCTATTGACTGAGTTAGTCACCTCTCGAAGGAATTGCAGGCTTTGTATTTTAACGAGGATATTGACCTTTCTAAGATAAATGCTTTAATGTTGGTCATTGGATTCAACCAGCTAGTTTAACAATGCTCTTCCATAGTTGTCCTAGATTCAAATTCGTCGAGCACGTATTTTCTCGCATTGTAGTGATGAGCAATGTATAATTTTATTATTATTGCCTAGAGGAAACAACAAGAAGTTGCAATGGCTATGGAAGTTTTAAGAGTTCTTGTGAATTGCGACGACACAATCTAAATCTCGGATATCAGGGGAGTTCAGCTCAATTACGGATATAGCTAACCCAACTGGAAAGTGACCCCACTACTACCTTATAAATAAGAAAATACAGGTTGTCATTTTATTGTGCATTAAAATACCCTACGACCTGCATCTGATTATGTTTGATACTGATTCTTATCAAGAAATCAGAACGATCCCAAAATAACTTTAAAATTAAGATACCAACAAATATTTGTGAACCATCTCTTCTGCAATTATGTCGTTCCCCATAATCCCCAAGATTCTTTGCGTTAGCTCATCCGCATTATCGTAAATTCTATTAATCCATTTACCAGATTTCACTTCGACATCATTGATATTTTGAATATTGGCTATCATTGAACTTCTGCCAGTAACTTCCATAAACGGCTGCATAAAACTTATTACCGGAGTTCCACACAACAGGCTCTGAATTGGCACCATCTCGAAGTTGCCGTTGTATATTGGCGCAATAGTTGCAAGATGGCGTGAGTATTCTGTGTTTAGGTCCTTTCTCTCCAATTTTCCAAGATATTTTATATTTCTATTAAACCTTTTATTGAAAAAATCCATTGTATCTCTATTCCCGAATGAGTCGAATTCTATTCTTGAGTTTATTCGAGTAATTTTTCTTATGGCACTTTCCAAAGAGTACAGGTCTGTCTCCATATCGTTACCTAGAAATATCAGAACTTTGTCCTCTTTCTCTTTGCTGGTGACGTAGTAGCTGGCCTCTATAGGAATATATAATACCCCTTTTACATCAATATTATAGACCCGCTCCATGAGAAGATCAGTCCAGAGCGATTGAGCGACGATCCCATTGTTTTTCAGCGCGCTATAATAGGAACGACCTATTAAGCCAAAAATGTTACTAGGGACCAGACCGAACAAATTATGATGCCTTTTAACTCCAAAATTCTCATATGGTTTCTGTCTATATCTCTTGAAGATAAAACGAGCTCCAAAGAAGTAATGGGCCCATACCAAGAAATTTTGAATCTTTCCGATACGGCTTATTTCCTTCATCACATCAATATCATCAACGGTAACAAAGTACGTATCGTCAGAAACGTTGTCATTTATGAATCTCCCAAGGGCATCTATTTCGATGTTCCTCACAGTCGAATATGGAAAGCCTTCAACTCCACTTTTTTTAATCTCTACTATCTCAGATTTATAACCTATCTTACCAAGACCCATATGCAGGTCATTGAATACATTATATAAATCGGAAAACCTGCTTGACTGAGTTGGAAGCAACAACAGAATTTTCATCAAGTGGGATATTTCCCATTTATAATACTTTTTATAGAATGTTCCAGTTCTATAAGGGAGCATACCAAATTGATAAAGTTAAGAACAACTAATCTGCTACCCTGAAAACTGAATGCTACAAGGGAGCGGACCAATTACAGTCAAATTCTTCGTCCCGAACCGCGATAAGGTTACATAAATCAGGCAAGTTTCTTACATCGGTGACCCGTCGGAGTATCAATCGAGATCTATCCCACCCCATCCGATAAATGCTGAAACCTAAGTTTGTGAGGAAGCTTACTCCATTATCAGATTTTTCGTTCAAGAACGTTGCATTGTGCTCAAATATAATCTTTATACTATGGTTGTACCCTATTATTTCTTTAGCTCCTTTCATAACCTCCTCTTCCATTCCTTCGACGTCCATCTTTATGATATCTACCTCTCTGACTTTAAGCACATTGTCCAGAGTCGTAATATGTACTGGAACCATCGAGTTGGAATTGGGTATTACTTTTAGTGAGTTTAGGCCATCTTCAAGATTAGAAATATTCATATATCCATCATCTTCTTTGGACCCTAGGGCGAGATTGTATGGCTGGATATTCTTGAAACTATTCAACCCTATGTTATTAGTAAGCCTCGCATATGCAGATGGGCTAGGCTCGAATGAATACACAATATTCCCTTGTGATAAAGATGCCACCAGTAACGAAAAAAAACCATTGTTAGCTCCTATGTCTACGAATATTATATTTTTCTCTGAGCTCTTCCTTAAGAATTGTACAACTTCTTCTTCGTAAACAAGATTCTTGTCCTTTAGAATGAGAAAATAAAGGTCATGCCTTTGTGATGGGTCGATAACCATTTTAAATCCCATATACTCCATAGGGTCATCAATTGAAATGCTGGACCTAGCCGATGTCAAATCTTTCAAAAATTTCCATTCGACATATCGAGCATTAAGCCAAGGAAGAAGTTTACTACGCTTGTACAATTTGTATGCAGTTTCATTCCAAAAAAAAAGCTTTGCTACTGGATTCACTAATATACAAGCCTCGAAATCTAATAAACTTTGCTTTCTCTCGTCTTAACTTCTGATTGACCTGCTATCGCATTCTTAACACATCAGAATGCTTGGCAGAATGAAGTGTAAAACGAGTCATTAAAGTGGAGGGTGAACTGTAGTAATTGCATTTTATGTTATCCACTCCCTTTCTCTACTTTTACTATTATCATTTCGATCGAAAGGTGGCTAGTTTAACTGAAATTTCCAATGCCTTCCCCGTTGCTTTCTGTTGCAATCCTTTATTCAGCCGCCCGTATCTCTTCCGCTATTTCTTTGGCACTCCGGATTGCTCATAATAGTGTACGACCGATAGAAATGATTCAGCCATATTCTCCCTTGAAAATTTTTTTAAAGAGTCTCTGGCATTATTTTGAAGTTTTTTCATTACATCTCTGTGCGTTAACAGAAAGTTGACATTCTTAACAATTGAGACAGGGTCCCTTATAGGTACGATGAGTCCATTATGTCCATCATCTATCAGTTCCCTGGCGCCACTTACATCTGTACAGACTACAGCGCAGCCGTTAGCCATAGCTTCAGCTGCTGTGCCTGGAACTCCATCTTCTATAGATGGCGATACGAATATTTCGCTTATGCTAAATAGATTTTTCAGATCATCGTTAGTTACGTAACCTAGGTTGATCCACTTAGGATTTGATAACTGTTCTAGATTCAAATCACCAAATGTGTAAACAGTTATATCCTCTCTCTCTCGTAGGAGTGTGTTAATGGCTTCTATAGCATACTCGGCTCCCTTAATGGGACCCTTTCTGATAGAAATTAATACCGTATTGGCCTTTTTTTCCTTATCATTCTCTTTTAAGATCTTGCCATTATCAATTGCAACCGTCATCACGGCTTCCTTACTCAAATTAAGTTTTCTTCTCATAACTTCGTTTGTGACTATGATATTGGGCCATCGGTCGTAGGTGGTGATTACTATGTCAGAGAGTCCCACATACTCGTTTTCGTGTGAATGGTAGACTATGAAGTATCCATTTTGAACTTTAGTTTGTTTGGAGAGATAATGCGCTGAAAACCAGTCATTACATACAACTCGTTTAGATAATGAAATGCAGCGTGTACTAGAATAAAATATTTTTATTTCATCGGGAATATCTAAATTATATGCATATCGGTTAAATTTTAGATTAAAAATTTGAAACAAGTAGTTGCTGAATTTAAAAAAAAACAATGAATCGTAAAGCAAATTCGCTAAAAAAAGCCTTAACGGCATAGTTCTCTTCTTTTTTCTAATCAAAGCAATTTCCATATCGGCCTGGGGGAGGATTAAGAATGCTACCGAATAACCTTTTTTTCTGACCTCTTCTGCCAGATATAAGGCGTGCTTTATAACGTATCCACCGTCATTTATCTGCGGACGGGCGATCACGAACAAGAAGTCTATTTGGTCAACCTTTCCCATAGGGCACTCTCAAAGACAGATTCATACAATTCTGTTTACCGTTTCACTTACTAGCGTTAGTTCTTCTTGTGAAATTCCCGGATAGCTTGGAAGGTTAAATCCCCTTCTCGAAATATCATTGCTCACCTTTCTTTTCTGACTGATAAAACGAAAATTCCTGTAAGGCGGCATCGTATGAACTGGATGGAAAAATCTTCTAGACTCTATATCATTCTTTTCCAATTCCCTTAAAATTCTCTCTCGAACCGTTCCGCTCTTTGAAAGAACAGAATAAAGCCAGAATACGGATTCCTGATTTGGAGGATCTGACTGGACTTCAAGTCTGTTGGATAAGAGTTCTTGGTATTGCGCAGCAATTTTTCTCTTTCTTGCAATAATTTGGTCTATTTTTTTTAGCTGGGCTAACCCTAGCGCTGCCTGCATGTTGGTCATCCTATAGTTAAATCCAACTTCATCGTGCCAGTATCTTTTCTCCGGTTTCATCCCATGATCTCGCAGTGTGGACAACTTCTCTCCGATCTCATAGTCGTCAGTAAGGCACATCCCCCCCTCTCCCGTTGTTATGATCTTGTTGCCGTAAAAAGAGAAACAACTAATGATGCCTCTCGATCCAACCATTTTCCCGTTGTACTTCGCTCCTATGGATTCTGCGCAATCCTCTATTAAATATACTCCTTTATCCTCCGTTATCTCCTTAATCTCATCAATTCTTGCAGCGTTTCCATACATGTGAGCAACTACTACCGCCTTAGTCCTTTTGGAAATCGCTTCTTTTATTTTATCTGGGTCGGCACCGAAGGTCTCATATTCGGCATCCACTAGGACAGGTTCAGCATTTTGATAAATGACAGCATTCACAGGAGATACAAAGGTAAAGTCGGGAGCTACTACTTCATCCCCTTTTCTTATGCCAAGTGCTGCCAGCGCTAAATGCAATGCTGTTGTTCCGCTGGAAGTAGACACACCTGCTTTTCTTCCTATGTATTTAGAAAAATGGTCCTCAAAAACTTTCAGTTCTTTGCCTTTAGAACTTACCCACCCTGATCTAACCACTTTTGAGACTGCGTTAACTTCCTCATCCTCGATCAAAGGCTTGTATATTGGAATCATATTTTACCCTCTGGGCTATAAATATCAAACTTGCTTTCGTCATAAAAAAGGGCATCTGTTGGAACAATGTGCCCCGCCTTGAGATTCCTCCACCTTTCTGTGTCCGCTTTAACCATAATTCTTACTAGCTCTGAAAATGTGGTGTTAGGCTTCCAACCAAGCTTCCGGGTAATCTTATCGTGACTTCCTCTTAAATAGTTAACATCCGTCGGCCTCATGAACTTAGGAGAAATCTCCAGATGATCTTTGTAGTCTAAATCTACGTACTCAAATGCTATTTTCAAGAATTCCTTTACCTGATGTGTTTCATTTGTAGCGACAACAAAATCATCCGCCTCTTCTGATTCCATCATCATGTACATTGCATCCACATAATCGGGTGCGTACCCCCAGTCTCTGTAACTTTCTATATTGCCGAGTCTTATCTTAGTTGAAAGTCCCAGTTTGATCTTTGCTACCTCATTTGATATCTTTCTTGTAACAAATTCCAATCCCCTTATTTCTGACTCGTGATTGAACAGTATTCCATTAACTGCGAAGAGACCGTACGATTCCCTGTAAACCTTAACCATCCAGTATGCGTACAGCTTGGAAACTGCGTAAGGACTTGAAGGCTTCATGGGTGATTCCTCATCGAAGCTTCCCGATACTCCGTTGTTTCCAAACAACTCACTTGTCGCTGCGTTATAGAATTTAATTGACTTATCCAGCCTCAAAATTCCCTCTAAAAAGTTCACAACGGATATCCCCGTAATCTGGCTAGTTATAATGGGAGAATCGAAACTGGCCAAGACCTGGCTCTGGGCGGCCAAGTTGAATATATATTCCGGCTGTATGGATTTTATTACCCTGAATACCGACGTAGGGTCGAGAATATCACACGGCACCAGATGTATTTTATCCACTATCCCTAAATATGAAAGTCTCCAAAAGTTTGGGGAACTGATCCGCCTGTACGTCCCAAATACATCGAAACCGCGTTGCAATAGCATCTTTGCCAGCAAAGCACCATCCTGCCCTGTGATTCCTGTAACCAATACTCTCTTTTCCATTCAATTAAGAGATATTTCGGCTATTTCAACCTTTTCTGAAATGATAGCGTGATGAAATGAATCACAATCTGTGTTATGCGAGAGTTGATGAAAACTATAAATTAATGCCGTGAATCATATACAAGTGGTGGAATATTACATTGTCGGTGCGGGCGGACAAGCGAGACAGATTTTGTCAATAGCAAAGAAGGCGATTCCTGACTTAGGTGTGAGAGGGTTCATAGGTCTGGACAAAGAAAAAGGAAAAATAATAAATGGGTTGCCGTGCATCACTGAATCTGATATTCTTAGTGTAGATAGGCGAAATGTTGTTCTTCTGAATGGCCTCGGTAGACCGAACAGAAGAAACGCAATAGAGAGATCTATATCTTTGGGATTTAAATTTCAGTCTCTTGTTCACCCTTCTGCAAACGTGGAAGATTACGTATCGATCGGTTATGGAAGCGTTATACAGGCTGGGGTAGGCATTATGACAAATGTTGAAGTCGGAAAATTTGTTCTAATAGACATGAACGCCACCGTTGGACATGATATGAATATTGGAGATTATTCCACAATTTCGACCGGCGTAAACATGGCAGGGGGGGTAAAAGTAGGAAAGGGCTGCTGGATAGGTTCTGGCACAACTATCATAGAAGACGTGAATATAGGGGATAATGTTCTCATAGGGGCTGGATCTGTAGTCACTAGAGACATAGAAAAAAATAGCCTGGCATATGGGAACCCTGCAAAGGTCATCAGGGAAATATCCGATGTTTCTACCGAGCTAATTCGCTAATCCCTCCTTATATTGCCTTGAAATAATACTGACAATTTAAGATAACGGACCCACCTGTACCAATGTTATTTGTTTGATCTCAAAGTTTCCGTTCCAGTGAAAATCCTGCCCGGCAAATTCGACAAACTCCATAAAATTCATAGCAGTGATCCTTAGAGTGATGTTAATAAATTTGTTGGAAGCAGAAAAATCATTTCCTGTAATGTTGAAAAGGTTTACGTCCAAGGGACCAACTTCTTGCACTCCGTTTGTATCGTTGAAATATGAAAATCTTAGCTGGAAATAATTTTCATAGCTTATGTTGGATGCGCTTACCTCTAATCTTAGAAGATAGTTACCCGGTTGCAGGAAAGTATAAGGCCCATACCATACAGTCTGACCGGAGGTCGCATCGTTCGCATATACCACACCGTTGCTGTAGAACGAGCTGATTATTGCACTGTCATTAGGATCTGGCGTACCCGGCTCTATTGCAGAAAAAACCCTGTCCTCTGGGCCATAGATCAGAGGAGTGCCTGTGAAACCCCTCTTCAGAAGAATCAAACCGTCATATTCTGCCTCTACCCCGTACCCACCCTGAGAAATGAAATGCTGCAATGTGTCATACATTGTCAAAGAAAAATTTCCGCTTCCTCCACCCAGAAAGTAAGGGTGGTAGGGATCGGCAATAACGTAATCAACCCGCTGGGACCAGATTGGCTTAGTATAAGCCGTACCGAATGGATATGTGAAATTATTAGAATATCCGAACAACTCTGTCGTAAGAGTTGATGGGTCTCTAAATACCACCTCCGGCATGTTGTTCTGGTACAGTACGAATGGGTCATTTTGAGGTATTAAGCTTACAATTGCATTGAATACATCAAAAAGTGTGGCATTGTTATTCAGAACAGAACTCAGCCCTAAATCTGCTTCAGAGTACTTGTTAAGAGCGCCGTACGGTTGATAGACTGCAGTCAATAACACTGTGAGGATCAAGATTGTGACAACAATTTTCTTGGAGTGACTGGCATCTGCCTTTGTTTGATTAAAATTCGCCCTTGCCTCGTTGGCGGCACTGACATTCTCGTTATTCTTTGCTTTTTCATTTGGCAATCTGCCGGACATCTGCTCAAGTACATCAATAGTCCCAAGGAAGAGGAACGGGATAAGCATCGACGATTCCGTGACTCTCAACCCAAGTGGGAAGAAAAAGACTCCTGAGTTTGCAAATAATAGTTCATAAAAATAAAAAAGCATCGGAAACAACCAGCGCTTTGACAATAGAGGAAGCATCATAAACGGAGACAAGTACAGGAGAAACGTGAATACCTTATCATCTATATATTCGTTCTCTAGACGCTGGAAAATGCCACCGCTGTTCTGGGCGTAATGGACACCTGAAAGTAATCCTATGCCCCCCCCTAGATGGTAATCTAGATATACAGTTGAAATTAAAAAAATAAGGGAGATTACAAGCGGTGCAATAATTGAAAAACGCACCCTGATAAATGACCTTCGTTTAAGGAATAGTTCAATTAGATAGGTGAGATAGAAGATAACAGGGAAGACCATAAATAAAGCATGAACTGAGCCGGCCAGAACCATGAATAAGGCTGATGTTTTGTACTTTCCATAGTAGAATAGGCAGACTCCCCCAGTAAAAAAAGGAAGGAATAGGGTCTGAAAATGGATATCATACCAGTTGAGCCCCGCAATACCGAAGAATAAGAGAAATGAAACAGAAAGCGTCAAGGACAAAATTGAAGAATTTAGCTTCTTGATGGAAATCAAGAAAATGGGAATTGATGTTATTGATATCCACGCTGTCTGAAGATACACAAAAAAGAACGGGTCCTTAATCAGGGACAATGGCGACATCAGCAGGGTGATCGGTGATGGTATCACATCAAACGCAAAATTCAACACGGTCTCGCTGTGAATGGATACCCAGATTCTTCCGTAGAATGCGCCCATATCCCACACTGTTGCTGGAGATATAGAGTTGTTAAAAGCAAGTATACGTGCTCCAGCCATAATATCCCAGAAATAGTTGTAAAGCACAATACCCGCAACCAGCAAAATTATCGGTATGGTCCTTCTGTTGATGATTTGCCCAATGAATCCGGGTACTTTATGGTGTGACGAGTACCTGTAGGGCATACCCCTCGTCCTCCAACTTCTTCGAAAAATAGATGTTTCCAACCTGATCTCTCAAGTATCTGCTGTCTGAATTGCCAAATGATGATCCTATGAGCGGCCATATCTTAAAATTTGCTACTTCCCCTCCCCATCCAGACCTTTGTATTCTTAATGCAAGATCACCCTCTTCACCGCAATTTACATACATTTCATCGTAAAAGTAGCCGAGCCGCGAAATAAATTTTTTAATCATTTCTGCTGAATAGACCTTAATGGAGATTGTGTTCTTAAATTTGAATTTTCTTATAAAAAAGATAAAGTCCTTGAATGAATCCCCAGACAAGAAGAATTTAACTTTAAATTTCTTCAGGATATTAAACGCTTTCCTTCTTGAGTAGGGCAAAAGGGGATTCACGGCCGACCTGATCTTCCTGACCGTAGATACACTTATTTCCTTTGAATGATAATCTGTGTTCGGATAGAAGTAAACAATTCCGACCTTCGATGGATCAATGCTCCTCAGAGCCTCTCTGAGGACTGAAATTTCTTCTTTTTTCACCATATCATCATTTGAAACCACGACCCATTTTGGATTGTATTCTATAGTTTTCATGATCCCAACGTTACAGTTATGCGCATAATTGAAGTAATTATTACCAACTCCACTTTCAACGAATATAATATGAACACCTTTGAAGACTTCTTCCCTGCAAGTCAGAGCAAGTTTCCCATTGAAATCGGCAGTAGGTATTACTGCAATAATTTCTCTATCTCCTTCCTCCTCGTATACGTAAGGTAGACCCTTGGGTCTTTCCCTCATCCATTCAATTAGTTCTTCCCTGTTTCCAAACCCTTCGTAAAACTCTAAAATCCTTTCTATATTGTTACTTATGAAGTAATTGTTACGATAATCAGTAGGGCTCAAGAACAAACCTTTTCCATTCTGTTCTAAGGGGCAACAAAGACCGTACATAAAGCGTCTATTAGGTGAAACTTCAACAAATATATCTCA
Organism: Thermoplasmata archaeon; assembly: GCA_021792255.1. Lineage (GTDB taxonomy): Archaea > Thermoplasmatota > Thermoplasmata > Thermoplasmatales. The sequence continues at coordinate 55,893 of JAJYUZ010000005.1, read as the reverse complement.
TTTGCCATTTCTATTCATCTTTTTAGAGTACTTCAGGCGGACAAGTTGACGTTTACGAACCGCTCCCTATTTTCAAGAATAATGCTTGGTGGTTCCACGCGAATCAACTTCGCCCTAGGCCAGTATAGTTTATAGTCCTCGTATCTAAATGGCTTAAGCAGCACTTTTTTAAGTCCATTATTGAAATCGTCTCTCCTAATTCCGCCATCGATTTCCCGTGTGAATTGAAGTAGCCATTTCTTGCTCATTCTTTCTGGCGATCTGAGAGAATTGGTATGGTATAATGTTCCTGGGAAGGAATTTGTCGTAAATATAGGTTCATCCCTGTATGTTGGCCTCCTAGTAATAAGCTGTTTTACAAAGGCAGCAACCCCATCCATATGGATTCTTCCGGAATACGGTGGCATCATAGAACCACCGTCCCCCAACAACCGCCTATTGCCGTTATGAATACAGTATTGATATCTAACAAATGCCCCTTCTATAGCTGTCTGAACATTACCATAAAGGTCTATTCTACGCAGGGGATAAGCCAGATGACGGTTAAGATTGCTTGTATCTATTCTTCTCTCTATGAACTCATCTAGTGCAAGGTAAACCTTCCAGTCCGTGGAAAGTTCTCGCATCGCATTGTGTAAGCCGAAACGGTAGAAATCGAGTCCTTTGCTTTGAGGGTCAATGCCTTGGATTATTTTAACGTTTGACGGTATGTCTGATTGTATGTCTATATTTCCGTAAGTATAAATTGCTACTTCATCAAAATGCAGATGGTTCCACTTGATATAAAGGTCCAATGGGTACTCAAGGTCCTTCCAGTCTCTTGTTGCAAAAGTATATGCCCCTACGGTCATACGAGTTCCTAGTAAAAGGTATCGCTTACCTGATATAATTATCTTCTCTTGCAACTAAGGCACGGCTGCCAATGTGTGTGTCAGTTAAGATCGACTGCAATTTATGTCGGTTACATTAGAAGTTAAACCCGTTATGTTCCCTTCTTTTTATTACAATTATTCCTAATAAATGATTCCGCAGATTTTATACATGAAAGGGTAATATTTCTCCTAATTTCAGACAAGAATTTATAAAGAAACAAGTCCCGTCACCTAACCTCTTTTCCTTGTTTTTATGACTGACTTGTAAAATCTCTTATCGGTCAGACCTTCTACGTATGCTCTTATTTATTATTCTGAGCAACTTGAGTATATAAGCTGGTTAAAAATTTTATTATCCGGCAGCGCTAAAAATTAAGATAGTTTACCGCAACTTTACCACCTTTCCTCGCAGTCTATATATCTTATGTAGTGTTTATAGCAGTTTGAGACAAACGGCGAAATAAATTAAGGAGTGGTTTCTGCCATTTCACCTCCCTTTTATTTTAATATTCCACTCATTCCTAAAGAAGAACAGGGGAAAGCGAAAGGTATTCCTTTATCTTGTAAACAGTAACTATGAAAAGACAATTGAAATTGCAGAGAGATACTTCTCTATAATGTCATAGTTGCTCAACACAGATTCGAGACAAAGGAAGACCCACTAGAATAGCATACCGGCATCATTACTGTCATCCTCTGTCGACGGGGAGTTGAGATTCCCCACAACAACCCATTGCAGCAATACACAATTAAAGGCACGAATAGTCCTAGACTTCAGAACATCAAAGATCGAAAGTCATGTTCAGACTTATTGCAGTCTCGCCATCGCGCAGGTTATCACCAGTATTGGTTAAATGCGTCTGGTTAAAAGGATGAGAAAAATGTAGAACATAGACTTTCCAAGTTAGAAGAAGGTCAAGAATTTTCTTTGACTAACTTCCTAAATTCTGCAAATAGTTTTTCCGTGATAGATTCCCACGAATACTCTCTTAGAATCAACTGGCGTGCGATGTCAAAATTTTTCTTTGGCACACTTTTAGCTAAAAAATTCTGCATTTGATCAGCCAGTGCATGAGCTGTTGGCGGACAGTATTCCAGTACCCCCATATATTCAAATTTATCATAAACCCCCCGCAGTCTGTCTGATACAATCGCATATGTGCCTGCGGACAAAGCCTCGATAACAACTAAAGCAAATGTATCACAGGTGGTTGGATAAATGAAACAATCTGAAGAACTCAATATTGACTGCAATTCTTTCTTGTTGCCTATAAATCCGTGCTTTACCATCCCTTGTCCTTCCTCGATCTCGTTTAAGAGAGGACCACTCCCAACTAAGTGAAGCTCCAATTCCCTGTCTCTTACCCTCTCTCTTAGGAGTTCAAACGCCTTAACAGCTGTGAGAGTGCCTTTACATTCCTCAAGAGCGCCTAAAAAGCAAAATTCCAATTTATTGTTTTCTTTAATGGTTTCGGACGAACTGGATAATAACCTGCTTCCATTGCCTAAGACAAATCCTTTTTTGTTATATCTTTCAAGAAACCAGCTATTTCTAGGAAACAAATGAAAATAATCAATTCTTCTCCATATGAGTCCATTACCAATAATTGATGTGTTTAGCGCCTTGAGAACCCCGATTCTTTCCGGCTCCCAACCTTGAGGCGAGCCGACAACTATAGGCCCTCTTGGAACTAGCGAAGACCAATAGTTTCCGAACACATAAACGACATCAAAATCCTTGAGTTGCTTTCTCATTTCTCGATATTCTTTTATAAATCTTAAAGCTAAAAAAAGAAAGGGATATCTTACATAAAGAGTTAGGGCCAATACCACTATTGACCTCGAAGGAAAAATTGACCTCTGATCGAATCCTCTTAACGTGACTATTTTGGGCTTGGATAATCCAAAGTCAAAATCTTTTTCTTGAACCTCGCCTCTCGGAAAATCTGTCTGAAATATCGTGATGTCCACGTCGGAGGGAGAAAATTTGCAGTACTGCATCACAATATTCTCTGTACCTCTACCTACACTTAGATTGCTGAACATAATGAATGCTACTTTGAGCGTCATATTGTTCTATAAGAACTCATCTTAATAATATTTGGCACGAAGCCAAATGAATATCAACAGATATGTGAATACTTTCTCTAGTTGGCCAGATATTTTAACTTATATGGCACTCATGTTACTGAGACTATGTTTGGGAAAAAATCACTATTAAGCACGAGGAACTGACTTCTTACTCCCTATGAACGCATCTTTCAAAGTTGTCTATCAGACTAGCGTAACACCCTTCTTCCACGAGCATGTCAACACTGGAACTCCCGATGAACCCTGCTCCCGCTGTAACAAGCACATTTGACATTAACTTCATCCGTATCCGCCGTGCTTGCTTGCGAACTCTATAAAAGTCTTTATCCACAGTTCCTTCGTTCCTATATCGTATCTCTTGCCTTTCATGATCAGTGCGAACACATCCATTTTCTTTACGAGCAGATTGTATGCATCGCTTAGCTGGTATTCTCCGTTCCTTCCTAGAGGTATGTTCTCCAGACATTCATAAATGTATGGACCTAGAATGTATATACCCGTGACTCCTAAGTCGCTGGGCGAGTCGGATGGATCGGGTTTTTCTACAATAGATCTAACCCTGAAGACATCATCCGAGACTTTTTCACCGTCAACAATACCGTAATCTCTTATTTTTTCCGCTTTTACCCTTTCAACGATAATCGAAGGGGAACCCGTCTTTTCGTACAGATTTATCAACTGCGAAGTTACCGTCCTTTCTGTTTCTGATTTGTAAATTGTATCGCCTAGAAGAACTACAAAGTCATCGTCGCCTGTGAAATTTTTTGCATACCTTATCGCGTCACCCAGTCCCTTCTGCTCTTTCTGTCTTACGAAGTAAATATCGGGCATTCCTTTGAAACCGTAATTGTCAAGCTCGTCGTCCATTTTGTTCTTGTCAAAGTAATTTATTATTGCGTCCTTTCCTGCTCCAACTATGATCAGTATTTCATCTAGTCCCGACGACACTGCCTCCTCTACGACGTAGTGAATGACCGGCTTGTCGAGAACTGGAAGCATCTCCTTGGGCTGAGCTCTGGTGAGCGGATAGAACCTCTTTCCGTAACCTGCTGCAGGGATCACAGCCTTTCTAATTCTTTGCATATCCAACCCCTATTGACTTGACACTTGGATTAGTCGCAGTATTCACAATCCTCTTAAGATCTATCACATTGTTAGCTCGTTTGAACAGCGGTAGGTCTTCAAACTCTTTCCATTCCGAAGAAACAACAACGCAATCCATGCCATCACATTCCTCAGCACTTCTCAGTGTTCCAATGCCTTCAATGTCTTTTATGACCGGATCATATGCATAGACTAGTGCACCTCTTTCTCTAAGCGCCCTTGCTAAGTCCAACGCCCTCGACTCCCTCAGGTCGTTTGTGTTTTCTTTGAAGCTCAAACCAAGCAGGCATATCCTCTTACCGTTAAGACTGCCCATTGTATTCTCTATGATTTTAACTCCCCTTTCGACCCTTCTTTCATTGACGTCAATTGCGGATTCGACTATGGACAGTCTAGTCCCTATTTTATTCGCATATTCTGCTATCGCTCGGGTATCTTTTGGAAAGCAGGAACCGCCGAACCCTAGCCCTGCCCTGAGGAATTCTCTTCCTATCCTGTGGTCCAACCCCATTCCTTTTGCAATAATTTCTACATCCGTACCTGGAATTCTCTCGCAGAGGTCAGATATTTCGTTTATAAAAGAAATCTTCGCAGCAAGAAATGAGTTAGATGCATACTTTATAAGCTCTGCATTCTCATTTGTCGTTCTGACTATGGGTGATCCGCAGAATCTCCAAGCCCCCTCAACCTTGTCCAAAGCCGCATTATCCCTTCCTCCGATCACTATCCTGTCAGGATGTAGTGTATCATCTACGGCTGAACCCTCTCTAAGAAATTCAGGATTGGAAATTATCCTATTGCTAATGGCAGAGGAAAGAGATTTAGCTGTTCCTGGAAGAACTGTGCTTTTTATAACAATTATTGTTTCTCTATCCACTTTGCCTGTTCTTGTTACAGCATCTCGAACAAACGATAGGTCGCTCCGGCCGTTCACTGTTGGTGTCGGAACGCAAACGAAAGTCAAGTCGCTCCCCTTTACGTCAGAGTAATCAGTTTCAAATCTCATCTTACTTTTTTGATCTGTAAACAAGGAATCTAGCTTCGGTTCGTATATGTATAGCTCCCCTTTGTTCAGTCTATTTATCTTTGATTCATCGGTATCTATGCAAATAACGTTATTACCAGCCCTAGAGAGTACCACTGAGGTAACTAGGCCAACAAATCCTAGTCCTACCACAGAAATCTTCATATCTCTCTCCCCTTGAACCAACTTATGGTCTGGCGAAGCCCCTCATCTAGGCTCGTCATTGACTTCCATTTTAATAATTCCCCAGCTTTGGTAATATCTGCTGCACGCCTTCTGGGATCATCTTGTCTACCTTCTACCCTGACAATTTTCGATTGAGAGGAGGTGATGTTCACAATTTTCTCAGCGAGATCGTTAATTGTAATCTCATCCCTTGATCCTACGTTAATAAATTGGCCGGAAAGATTCCTTTCTGTCAGAAAGGTCCAAGTGGCATCGACCCAATCGTTAACGTATAGGAAGGAGCGAGTCTGTTGACCATCCCCGTAGATTATTAAGTCTTTATCATTTAATGCCGATGTAACGAACCTTGGTATGACCCTGCCATAAAATCCGTCAGCCCTAATCCTGGGTCCATACACGTTGAACGGTCTCTCTATTCTTACGTCTAGATTGAACTGTCTGTAATAAGCCATAATTAGAGATTCGGAATACCTTTTCCCTTCATCATAACAGCTCCTCGGACCGATGCTGTTAACGTATCCGAAGTAGCTCTCAGGCGTGGGGATTGTGGAAGCTTCCCCATACACTTCTGAAGAAGAAGTATACAGAAAAACTGCGTTAGACAATCGCGCTATGTCCAGCATCACCTTAGTACCCTTTGAATTAGACATCAAAGTATCAATCGGATTCTGGATGTAGTCTTCAGGCGAAGGTCTTGCGGCCATATGAATCACATAGTCGAATTTTTCTTCAGTTTTGAAATTCTCAATTTTCTTTTTCACAAATCGAACGTCTTTTGGCAAATTCATTTCCTCCATAGTAGATAGGTCATCCACAACTGTAATTTCAAGACACTCTTTAAGTAGTTTTTCAACCAAATGTGATCCCAAGAAACCATTTCCACCCGAAACAAGTGCCCCTGCCATAGCCAGAGGATTAACAATAACTTTATAAATTTTCTATAAAATGACAACTGATAACGAGTAGAAAGATATAAGGAACCGTTCGAAACCGGAAAAATTTCTAGAATGGAAGAATGATATACGGCGCAGACTAAGCAACGGATACCCGATAGCGGAAAGACAACCGATAACGTTTCATTCAATGCGACCATTGAGAAATACAAACTTACAAGGGAAGGTAACTGTTTGAAGTTCAGCGCCTGATTGGATAACCGCAAGAAATGAACCCAAGACCTCAGTAAGATCGGCTACGTCTGATACAAGGAGGAATATTATAGATATGGACATATGTAGTTGATTATATTTAGATGGAACTTCTTTGTCCTGTAATATTCCGATACCTCTCTCCTCAATTTTTCGAAGCTGTCCGGCACCGTAGACCCAAGGAGGGTGTTCTTTCCTATGTTCCAGCACTCCTCCACAGGATTAAGCTCGGGAGAACATGCTGGAAACATCACAGGCTTTATCCTCCTCCTGTTCTTCTTGAGGAATCTTTTCACTTTCTCAGATCTGTGCCAGGGTGCACCATCGTAGAACAGTACGTACTTTCCATACTTCCTCTTCAGTGCACTGAGATAGGAGATGAATTCCCTTGATGCCATGCCCTCATAGGAACGGAATAGAGTCGATCCGTCTAATGCAACTGCACCGGATAGAAGCACCTTCTTGTGAGAACCCGTTGTCATGATTCTTGGCTTGCTTCCCTTCCTTGCCCACACCCTTCTTACTATTGAGTCGTATACGAATATGGACTCATCCATGCACACCGCAGTCATTCCCTTCCTGAGAGAACCCAGTATCTCTGCGGATTTTTTTTAAAGTTTTCAACCTCTTCATCGGAGGCTGCCTTCTTGTGCTTCTTCCTTGGAGTTACTAGGGAATAACCCCACTTCTGCATTAAACGGCGCACATGCCTCTGAGTGTAGATCATTCTGCCCTTCTCCCTGATTATGGAAGAGACTTGGGTGGATTTCCAGTATTCCTTTGAGGATAGCTCTTCCTTTATATGCTGTTCTGTGACTTCATCCATTTGTGTAGGCCTTCCAGATTTCTGGACTGTTCTTAGACCATCCATTCCATGTTCTGCATACCTCTTCTTCCAGTAGATGACCTTGGACTGGGGACAGAACAGTCTTTCACCAATCTTGTAGCTGGATATGCCTGACTTCAGCCATATGATCATGAGGATGCGTTCTCGCACATCCGCATCCTTCTCATTCCTGTAATTGAGCTTGAGCTCATCAATACCCATTTCCACCATGGTATCTGTATACGGATATAATATTTAATAATAATCAATTACAAATGTCCTTAACTATAGTTCACTTCTCAACCCATTTGAATTCATAAAATCTAATCCCATCACCCTATAAAAGGAAAGAGCGATAAATTATTGCCGGTAAAGACGCGGTAAAACAATCGGTATAGCTCCACTGTAAATGACTTTTCCAAGGAATCTAGTTGCGTTGGAGTACGACCGTGACTTAAAAGTCATGTTCCTCTTCCTCTCGCTTCTTTGAAAAATAGATGTTGCCGGCTTGATCCCTCAGGTACCTGCTGTCTGAATTGCCAAAGGTTCCACCTATGAGGGGACGTATCCTAAAATTGACCTCCCCTTTTTCCCATCCTGCCTTTTGAACTCTTAATGCGAGATCACCATCTTCGCCAGAATTTATGTATGTTTCGTCAAAAAAACAACCGTATCTAGAGATAAATTCTTTTATCATTTCCGCTGAATAAACAGCAATGGCAATTGTATTCCTGAACGTGAGTACTCTCTTATAAAAGAGTAAGTCCCGGATAGAACCCCCAGATAGAACGAATTTAGTGTTAAATTTCTTTAGAATATCAAATGCCTTCCGGCGGGAATAGAGCAGCAGTGGATTCACAATTGATCTTGTTTTCCTAATGGTGGATATATTCATTTCCCTAGAGTGGTAACTTGTGCTGGGATAAAAATACGCTATTCCTGTCTTAGAAGGATCGTAATTCTTCAGCGCCTCTTGAAGTACTGAAATTTCATCCTGTTTTACCATATCGTCATTAGAAAACACAACCCATCTTGGATTGTATTCCATCGCTTTCTTAATTCCGACGTTGATGTTGTGCGCAATGTTGAAATAAAAGTCACCTCTTCCTCCACTTTCTACAAATATCAAATGGAGGCCTTTAAATATATTATCTCTGCATTCTTTCGCGTACTTGCCATCAAAGTCGGCCGTTGTTATGACGACAACAATCTCCTTGTCGCCTTCGACCTCATGAACATATGATACACCTTTTGGTCTTTCTCTCATCCATTCAATTAGTTCCTCTGAATCTTGAACCCCTTCATAGAACTCCATTATCTTGTTCTGGTCGTTGCTTGTGAAATAACTGTTCCTATAATCAGCGAGACTGAAAAATAGATTTATGGGCTCTTCTTTTAACTCGCATATTAATCTATTACCCGTTATCGCTTCACTTCGCATTTCTATTCTCGGAATACTCATTGATCTGTTTTTCTGTAAATTTATTAATTTCATTACGACCGTGGTAATATTTCTTATACCATTCAACAGTCTTTACCACCGACCGATCAATATCAACTAGCGGGTACCAGTTTAGCATATGCCTAGCCTTGCTTATATCAAGTTTCAAATAAGATGCCTCGTAAAATTTTCCACTTTTTGAGATTTTATACTCGCCGGCTCCCCAAAAATTAATTAATCTGCCGGCAAGTTCTTTCACCGTTAAATTGTCTGCGCCAGTAGGCCCAAAATTCCAGATCCCTGCATATTCGGTGTTCAACCAACTCATCTCGGCTAATTTCATCATTCCAAATGCTAGATCAAGAACGTGTTGCCATGGTCTAGTTGAGTAAGGATTTCTTAAATCGATAATCTTCTTTTGAGTAATTCCCCTTACAATATCAGGTACCAGCCTAAATTCCCCCCAATCACCACCCCCAATAACATTACCAGCCCTTATGGAAGATACACTTACATCGCGACCGGCAAAAAAGCTTTCCCTAAACGAACTTACTACGATATCTTGACAAGATTTACTCGCACTGTAAGGGTCCTTCCCACCTAATGGGTCGGTCTCACGATACGGATAAATCCATTCCACATTTTCGTAAACTTTGTCACTTGTAATTACCACTATAACCTTCACGGATTGATTTTTTCGTAAAATATCTAGAAGGTTAACTGTCCCAATAACGTTTGTTTGATAGGTATATTCTGGATTGTTATATGATTCTAACACTATAGGTTGTGCCGCTAAATGAAATACTATCTCTGGTTCAAAGTCACTTACAGCCTTTTTCAAAGACTCTTTGTTGAGGATATCATTTCGAACATCGATTAAATTACTTCCAAAATTTAGATTAGAGAACATATTTGGATGTGTTGAAGGATCTAAAGAGTACCCTAAAACTTGGGAACCCAGCATCGAGAGCCATTTTGTAAGCCAGGAACCAATGAAACCAGTATGACCGGTTATTAGAATTTTCTTCTTTCCAAAAAACTCTAAATGATCTTTTGATAAATTACCTTTCATTTATATTACCTCCGAATGGCGTGCGAAAGTTGCTGAACTTGATGAACGAGAGATCCCTCTTTGATAGTGTTTTATGCGTACATATCTGCCAATGAAAACCAAATGAATCGTACCTAATGCCACCTTCGTGTTGAGGGCTATAGCGTTTATCAACAAGGCAAAGGACGATATTACTTTCTCCTTGGGTTAAGAATCCATGAGCGAAACCTTCGGGAATATAGAGAGAAAGTCCGGAGAGCCTTGCTCCAAGTATGCTTATTTCTGGATAGATGTCTTCATTCATGGGACTTTACACCCTTAAAGTATTCAAAGGTTTCACGGAGGCCTTCACTCAGTGTATATTTTGGCCACCACCTGAGAACATTCCTTGCGTGGGTTATATCAGACTTGAAGAAGAACGTCTCTTGAAGGCTGTAAGGTATTGCCCCCCAGTTGATCCTGAGATTGCCACCGAATCCGCTAATAATTTCAGCGATTTCCTTAAGATTGTGAGGAGAGCCACTTCCTATGCTAAACACGTCGTAATTTTTATGGGTGCCCAATAAGTATCTCATAGCTTTTACATATGCTTCTGCAACATCCTTTACATAAACGAAATCCAAAATTTGTTCCCCCGCTGAGACATTTGCATCTCTATTTTCCAAAGAACAATTCACCAAATATGGAATTAGATTATTGGGTTTATCTTTCGGTCCGTAAGTAGTTGAAAGGTTCAATGTGACTGCAGTTATATTATAATTCTCGGTGTAATATTTTAAGATGTTTTCGAATGCTGCCTTGGTTGCGGAGTAGAGATTGGCAGGGTGAACGTTAGATTCTGTAGCTAAGATTTGCTTATCCATTAGGAATTCTGTGTAAGTCCCTGTGTTCACAAAAAACCTTCCTCCATTTCTTGACATGGAATCTAAAATCTTAGAGGAAAATGATATGTTTGTTTCAACCATTTGATCTATATTAGAATAAAGGTCCTTCTTTTCGTAGTAAACTGCAAAGTTAACAACAAGGTCAGGTTTAAAACTCGAAATGATGCTGTCTAAGCTTTGTTCACCCAAGACATATGCCTTGATTCTATTTGATTCTTCCAACATATTCCTTATTCTAGAGATATCAGACTCAGGTCTTAGAGTAATGGCTATTTCCCAACCATTTTCCTTTATTAAGGCTTCCAGCACGTGAGAACCAATAAAGCCATTTGCCCCAGTAACGAGAACTTTCAATTTCTCTACCCCCACCTTAAGTTCCAGTTGTAGGGAATGAAGTTGTCCTCTGGGTCCATCCTTACTATTTCATTTGGGTCGTGTGGTTCTGTTGCACAGTTGGCTATTAAAGCGGGCACCGTACCTATTCCCTTAATACCGTTCCAGACGTTTGGAGGTATAGTTACCAGCTGATAATTGGTCTCCCCTATAAAAAGCTCCATTATCTCCCCCTTTGTAGAGGAGTTTTCCCTGTTATCATATAGAACCAACTTGACCATTCCGACTGGAACTGCGTAGTTTAAGGTCATCTTCTTGTGAAGATGCCATCCTTTAACCACGCCCGGATAAACCTTCGAAAAATAGATTTCTCCGAACTTGGAAAAGACAGGATCATCTTTTCTAAGCATTCTTAATACTGCCCCTCTCTCGTCAGGTATAATCCGCAGTTCGGTAATTTTGGTTCCATCAATCATGGTCAATTCCTCCATACCTAAAGTTCATGGTTTTAATCAACTCTTCCACACCTTCCATGGTGCATTTCCGCTGTTCCAAAGATTTTTTAGTTCAATCTTATCTCTCATTGTATCCATAGCTTTCCAGAAACCATCGTGCCTGAAAGCCATAAGTTGATTGTCCCGCGACAGCTTTCTGAGAGGCTCTTGTTCCCAGATTGTGCCATCGCCTTCAATATAGTCGAAAATTGCAGGCTCGAGAACAAAAAAACCTCCGTTTATAAACGACCCATCTCCCCTTGGCTTCTCTGTGAATTGAGATACCAGACCATTTTCCTGTAATGAAATCGCACCGAACCTTCCTGGTGGCTTGACCGCCGTAACGGTCGCATATTTGCTATGGGCCTTGTGATAATCGACAAGAGAACCAATGTTCAGATCTGAAAGGCCGTCTCCGTATGTCATCATGAATGTTTCATCTCCAATATGGTCTTTTATTCTCTTGATCCTCCCCCCTGTCATGGTATCGAGCCCTGTGTTCACGAGGGTGACTTTCCATTGTTCGGGAGGATTCTTCAACGTTTTAAAGTCCCTCGTTGCCAAGTTTAGTTCAATGTCAGATTCATGGATAAAGTAGTTGTAAAAATATTCCTTTATGACATTGCCTTTGTATCCCAAACAGATTACAAAATCATTAAAACCATAATGGGAATAAATTTTCATAATATGCCACATAATCGGTTGCTCTCCAATCTCTACCATAGGTTTTGGTCTCACCGTTGTTTCCTCGGATAACCTTGTACCTCTTCCCCCTGCTAATATGACTACCTTCATCGATTTAGATTATTTTTACCGTATTTTAATTTTTTGAGGTTCTACTGAGGATTCCGAAACCCTCGATGATTGGAAGAAATTTAATAGCGACTATAGCAGGTTATGTTTTATCCAGAACAAGGACGGGTCGCAGTCCATCTCCTGACGCATACGAGACTATAACAGTTCTTCCTATGAGCTCCTAGTAGTGAAATGGAGTGAAAATAGTCGGTAAAGATGCGGTAGAGTGATGGTAAAATAAACGGTAAATTCACGGTAAAATTGGAAAAATGCACAAATTTTCCGCACGACCCATGACTAAGGTAATGTACCACCTTTGCCACTTCTTTACCTGAGAGTACCCATGATCATTCTCATGATTTCAGAAAAACATCACTCCAACTCTTCCGTCCTTATGACCATGAACAAAAATTTCCGTTTCCTCTTCCACTTCCTCACCATGCCGATCTTTGGGAACCGGCCGGCAGTTCCTGAAATAACAACCCTTCAATGTGTTCCCCTATGGTTGTGTTTACTGTCCTACCGCCTTTTAGAAGGCGTACTGAGGAACACCAGTGCTAATCTACTTTCTTATCCACTTCACGAACGATCTGCTTTCCCTGTCATAGGCATATCCCATTTCCTTCGTTTTAACCTTTAGCTCTTCAAACCCATTCTCAATATACTTCCTGATCTTTATCCTGCTGGGGCTGCTTTTAATCTCAGAAAGATCAAGGTCGTACTTTTCTGCAATCTCACTGATTAGGACTTCATTCTTCTTTCCGTTTTCAGATTCCAGTTCATTTGGTCCTTCATGCTGCCAATAGTAGAAAGGATCTATCATTTTCTCAGCGATCATTCTCGATATCTCCCACTCCTTTGCGCTCGGATCAGATGAATTCCTGCACACGATTTTCAAGACCATCCCAATCCTTTCGTTTGCCATTCTGATATATTCCTCCTCTGTTGTCTTTTGCATGTCATTTTTTTCGGAATTACTGTTTGAGTTTATCATATTATATCACATACACTATCTGATATAATTATATAAATATCTTTCGTAATAATATCTCTTATCATGGGTTTTATATACTTTGGCTAAATTTTGGAATGTGATATCTGATAAGGGGCGTGCAATACTCTTGAAGCTTTACGACGCAGGTTCAGAAGTAACGAAGTCATTTCTTCTGGATGTAGTTCCGAATTCCTACTCACTGGAGAGGAACCTTGAGTCCCTTGTCAGTCTCGGATTGATTACGATGAGGCAGGAGGTCATTGTGAGGAGGACATACTTCATCTCCTTGACGAACAGGGGAAGGATTGCTGCGATTCAGCTGAGAAGGGTCGAAGACTTGTTAAACGGGACTGAGCTCCCTCAGACTCAACTTTCAGGCGAATCTAATATAATAGATATTTTCGAAATGATGCCTCAGATCTTCAGCGTAAGGGCATACGACGATCACATCATACTCGAAGACCTCAGGTCAAATGAAAGGATAACAATCCTCATGAAGAATGATGACAAAGGTATCCAGAGACTCTGGTGCGAAAAAGACCAGAGCTTTGCCTGTATTCATGCGCGGTACAGCTGGACTTTGCCTGAAGTGCAGATGATGTATTTCAGGTATCTGAAAAAGATTCCTTAATTTTCTTGCTGCCTTGAATTTCACTGACATCAAGCTAGCTTTTTGGAGGAAATCAACCCTGAGATTCTGGAACTGAGGCTCCAGCGAATATCGCCATCAATCACGTATTGATGCACTTGTGGCGCATGACCTGTGGAATCTGCAATGATTGCTCATTGTAGCTGCTTGTCTTACGGTGCTACGGAATGGACGCATGAATCTCTCATGTTTAGCATCCTGCAGTAGTGAAGATCTGGACAAGCTATAGCAGGCTTGAATTATCTCAGTTATGGAATTCTTGTATGCGTCTTCCTCACTTTCCATCTAAAGTGCTACTCATGTTTTCCATTTCAATTTTCCTCTATTCTCTTGTAACTGATTCATGATGCGCACTTAACCCATCATCTTCTCAGGCTGTTTTTCAACCTGTTTATAAGCACTTAAATGTTTTACCTTGTTATTTCCCTTTTTTAGGAGTTAAACGCTAATATGCGCCCATTCTCCAGAGGCTTCCAAAGACCTAAGTTTAGGCTACGCATAAATCGGTCAGCAACCAGACATAGACAGGGTGGATACACTAATCATTATGCTAAAAAAAGTACACTTATTTCCAAAGGTTTAAAAAGGGCTTCTCATTAGTAAGATATGAATGAAATAGACGAGCAGAAGAAAGTGAGGGTATTGGACCTGCACCTTCAGGGTTTATCGAACAGAGACATCGGGAAGCAACTGAGCATATCGCATCCGACCGTTGGGAAGGTGCTTGATGAGATTGCTAGCGGAAAGGCAGACTATATTCCAGGAGACATCGTTTCCGACCTTGAATTAATCAGGGAGGGGTTCAAGTTCATGAAGCGAGAAGGGATAGGCGTTGAAGAGTTGAGCCCAACGACCGTTCTTCACAAGGAGACCAAGAATTTGGGGCTGGACAACATCATACTCCTCGACACTGCTAAATTGTACAAGGAAAACATGGCAGATTTCCCCTCAATCCTAGGTGCGAGCAAATTCATAGTGCAAAAGGAGAAGGAAGAGGGGTTTTCTGCCAGGGAAGTTGAGAAGCATGTGGAATCCCTGTTTAAGAAAAAGAAATCGCTCGAGAGCGATGCAGAAAGCCTCCTAATTGAAATAGGAAGGAGGAAACAGGAGATTGACGGTCTGAACAGTGAATTGAAAAAAATGAAGGACGAGGTTTCCTTCCTGGAGTACGCGAGAGAAAAGATCGGAAGGAGATACAGCCTTGCCAGGAAAATTGCAGACATAGCTTCTTCATTTGAAGGAAGTGAGGGAGAGACAGAGGGGTTCCTGATGACTGTGATTAATCTGATAGAAAGCGGATTGGATCCAAGAGTAGTGATAGAGAGGGGCGAGGAGTTGGATTTTCTCCGATCCTTCTGGATCAATAAAAAAGATATAGGGAGAACTGTGGGGAACCTAAAACCCTATCCCTCTCTAGAATCTTTCGTCTCCTCCTTCATGTCGTTCGCCGCTAACAGAGATAAGCTCATTCGTGATGCCGAGGCAGCATCAGAAGAAGCGGCGCGCTTAAAGATTAGAACGTTTGGAGCTGAGATAGATGACCTGAATGAAAGGAGAGATGAGTTGAGACGGGATGTTGAAGGCCTCATTGGAATAAAGGAAGATCTGGAGGATAAGGTCTCAAATATCAGAAGAACCAGGGATTCTCTCAGCATGGAAAATGTCCGCAACACGCTGAAGCTCAAGATGCTCTTTCAGAATCTTAACGAAGGGAAGATAGACGGGATTGAACCCATGAGGTATATCTACTCGTACATCCTGGAAGGCCTGGAACTTCCAACCCCAATACCTTTGGAATCGAAGGAGGTCTATCTGAGCGCGGATGTTGGGGAAGCAAAAGGCGAAGCAAGGGCTCCGAAGTACATCACAGGGAAAATATTCATCCGAGACAGTTCGGCAACTAAACCTGGTAAGCAAGTGCAGTAGGGACAGCAGTCTTCATTGTTTCTCTCAGCTGACCTGCCTGGACTCTCTTTACATCCAGCATTCCTTTCAGATTACCAAACCTAAAGGGCACACCCCAGAACTGCCAGCATCCGCAACACGTCTCTCCTGGCTCGGGGAACAGAGAGTCGCGACCAACCCTCTTCCTGAACGAAAGACTCTCCAGTCCAATTGGGATGAATTCCCTCCCCTTTGACAATCGCACATAGATTGCCTGGTGCCCTTGACCAAAAAAACGTTAATGATGCGCAAATTCTCAAGATAATTGTAATATATTGATACTTCATAGGGTAGTAAATGGAAGAGCTGGAGATCAGGGAGCATATTGGAAGTGGTGTTTTTTTCCAGTATGCAAACTCCGTCTCCTCCGTTTTCGCTGGATTCATCTTCTATATATACATAATCCACTTCTATACCTCAGAGCTGGTCGGCATAGTCGCCCTCCTGCTTGCAATAGCATCCCTTCTGAACATAACATTCTCAGTTGGCATTAGTTACGGACTGCAACACTTCATATCTTACCATCTTGGTAAGGGGGAGTTCGGGATAATCAGAAATTTGATAAAGAAATTCGTCGTTATAGGTCTGGGTTTATCATCTGCTTCCCTTGTGTTTCTCTATTTTTCATCACCCGTATTCGCGATGCTCTTCTTCCACTCCGTAAAATATGTGGCACTGGTAAGATTCCTAGGCATAGACCTTTTCTTCATGATCATGGGGACGGCGCTCAGTGGAATACTCTTGGGTCTACAGAATTTCAGGTCTCAGGCGATTTGGAGCATCGTAGGAGTACTTATAAGCTACTCCCTGCCAGTCATTCTTCTGTTCATCTTCGACGATCCGATTTTTATCGTTGTAGGATGGGCTTCGGGATACGGACTCTCAGCTCTGGCTTATGCGATTCTCATCTTCAGGAAGGTGCAGGGTGCAGTTGTGAATGCTGAACATCCAGCGAGCGATAGGATTTTCAGCTACGCCTTCCCGATATTCCTCGCATCCCTCATTGGATATGGAGCAGGCTATGTGGACAGGTTCGTTGTCTCATACCTCCTGAACCTCTCCCTCCTGGGCATATATAATTTTGCACTCCTGATAAGCTCTGCAATAGGCTTTATAGTTGGGCCGTTCCTAACCATACTCCTACCTAAACTTTCTGAAATGTACGGTCAGGAGAGAGGGGAGGATTTCAAAAATTATGTATCAAAAGGGATCGAGCTGATGAGCAGCACATACGTACCGATAGCAATGTTAGTTGCATCCCTATCCTCTTCAATAATCCTCTTTCTCTCCAACGGGGCATATCTTCCTGCGTCAATACCTGTGATAATCGTCCTTGTATCCAGTTCAGTTTTCGTTTCTGGCAACATCCTTGCTGTCTCCCTTCAGGGAATAAGGAAGACGAGGATATTCCTGCTCACTTCGTCATTCGCCCTCCTATCCAACTTCATACTTTCCATACTGCTGATACCAAGGTATCAGATGATAGGCGCTGCAATAGGGTACTCTTCCATAAGCGCGGTATCGTTTGTGATCATGTACCATTACGCAAAAAAGTTCAACACACTTAAAATCGAGGGGAGGAAGGTAGCGAAGATATACCTTTCCGCAACGGTGATGTTCATCGTAATATTCCTCTTGCAGGCGGCTATTCACTACTCACCCCTCAGGCTCTTCTTTCTCATATTGCTGGGATTTGCCATCTATCTGGGGATGATTAAAGTTTTGAAGACCTTTAATAAAGTTGATCTTGATTTCATAATGCTTCTTGTTCCCGGCTGGCTTTGGAAAATCAAGAAAATAATATCAGTACTATTTCTCTGAAAGTACTCTTGAAGTCATCCTTTCTTTGTTCTTTGAATCTTACTTTTTGTTCAAAATTTGGGCGCTATGCTCAAACAGATTCGATAGAATAGAGGGAAATGAGATTACTTTGATGAAATATACAGCGAATTGTGCTTCATTCTATCTACGGAAGAATCAAAGCGGTCATTAAAGACCATAGATAAATTGTTATCTTATTGCTAGTATCATAAATTTTTCAGACACCGATTTCAAGGCTAAAGTGAAAACGTTTTCAAATTCAAGATTTTGTCAACTTTTCCCAATTTGTTCTATTTCCTGAGAAAACTAATTAAGGTCAAGTAGTTAAGTGGAACTAATATGAGTACTTGCATCCTTTCGAGGAACAAATTCCCCAGAAAGTTAGATGCGTTTGATTTGATATCCGCGATTGTTACAATCGTATTTTCAATCCTATTTGCCTGGTTCTTCGTTAACTTCTACAACGGGTACAATTTCTATGTTGTAGATCTGGGCTACAACTACCACTTACTCTATACATTTTTTCAAACTCACGTTTTAGCGGGTTTGCCAGGTCAGACCATAAATCCAAATTCCAATGGAGACCTGATATACACACTGCTGGCCCCTTTGGTGTTCATTTACAATTCACCGGTCTCATTTGTAGTGTTTGAAGCTCTGTGGATCTCGATAGGATCGTATTTTCTGTTCAAGATCGTTAGAGAAGAGACCGAATCTCTGTCATGGGCATTCACTCTTCAGCTCGTCTATCTCTTGTTTCCTTCCAATTATGGCATGATCACGAATGGCCCAGAGTTCGAGATCCTGCTGCCCACTTTTGTTCTGATGAGTTACTACTTCTTCAGAAGAAGGAACTATTTGACATCCGTCGTAATTGGCCTCTTAGGGGCACTCACATCATTTGTCTCGCCGTTTATCGTGGCCATCTTCTTTTTGATAGAGGACTATAGGAATGAAGGTTATTCGTACAGATTCCTTGCGAGAATTACCAGAAAGAGGGACGGAACACTGGATAAAATTGTACGTTCCTACAGAAACAGCCTGCTGGTTTTGTTTGCCGGATTAATGATCATAGTGGTTTTGGTAACAGTTACATACCCGCTTTCCTATCTCTTTTCGTTTTATCTACATAGGACCGGATCGGTTCAGCCTAGCGCTGCAACAGAAACTCTCCTAGGTTCGGTTATCGGTAGCTTCACCGGTAACGTGGGCCTGAAACTCAACTATCTCTATGGCGTCTTGTCCGGCTTCCTCTTCATTCCCCTGCTGAGCCCTTATTCCCTGTTTATCCTGCCGTTCTTCCTTGTCATCTTCTACGGCAACTTTCCACCGTACTACGATATCCTTAGCCACTATACGTTCTTGTTCTCTGCCTTCCTTTTTCTGGGACTATCCTACAATATATCGAGGTTAAAATGGCAGAAGAACGATCTTAGAAAACTGATGATAGTGCTGATCGTAGCCATGTTTCTCTCTTTCCTGCTGTATTCACCTTTTAGCGTCACAAACATCCAGAACGGTACCCTTCATTCCGAGCTGAATGTTTCTCAGGAAGACAAATACCTGAGCGTCGCATTCTCCGATATACCTCAGAATGCTTCCGTCTTTGCCCAGAAGGCTTTCCCTCAGCTCACCAACCGGTTGTACTTCTATATGCCCGGTACGTACGACAATCAAACGGTGGATTATGCCGTCGTCAGTTCACTACCCGTTGCCACGGTACCCCTTCCCGATTACGTGGGATTCAGCCCGTTCTGGGCCCAGCATTTCCTGAACAACTCGTCTTACGGCATCTATGAGTCAATATCCAGCGTGACCATATTCAAGCTTCACTATCACTCCAGCCCAATTCTTTTCGTGCCGCTTATCATGAACTATTCCATTAATACTAACTTGGCTCCGGGAACAAGCTATAATCAAACGGTTTTCAGCGGAAACTCCGACTATCTCCCCCCTGGAGAATACCAGATGACTTACGTGTTAATGGTAAATGGATCCAAATCTGTGCTGACATCCGCTGATATATACGAGACAACTTCGGTGGGGAATGGTACTGTCATTTCCTCTTCTCCCACTCGTATCTCTGATCTTCAGGTAAGCGGCAACTATGTGGACTATACCGTTTATCAGCAGTTTCCTTCGTACTTCGTAGAGTATCGACCAGCGCTTGAATTGACTACAAACGGACAGCCCCTGACGGTAGGAATAAGTGTGGTTTCACTTGAGATCAAGCTGGTGAACATTCAGGGTTGAATAAATCTGTGACAGAATTGGGTTGAATTGAATACTGTGCTCATGTTCTCCTGATTATCATTTTGATAGATCCGTGCCCTGAGAGCTGAGTTGGTTCTGATCAGCTTGGTCTTGTCCTCTAAACAGGAAGACCGTTCCTAATAATGTAAGTAAAATGTTCAACTTTTAGACCTCCTAAAAATCAATCGTACACCCCCTCCTTAATAATATTGGTTTCACCCCTTCTGTCTGCAGATTCCGAAGACATCTGCTCACTGTTTCTGGATCTTCCTTGATCTCCGTCTTAACAGAAAGAATGCCAGGATCAGGTCAATGACTACCACCAGAGCAATGACAACAACGTATTCCATGAGAACGTTTGTCGCACTTATGAAAACCACGTCATTGGAACTGCCTATCGTACCGACGGTATTGCTTGCAGAATAACCGTAAGGAAGCACAACCCTGTAGCTGTAATTGGCTGGAAAGAGGTACACGGTGATAAACGACCCGTTCGAAGTGTATTTGGAGCCACCTATTTCAAGATACCAGGTTGCCCCCGTTCCCAGACCGGTGACTATGAAGGTGTAAGGCAGAGGAGGAGAGAATGAAATATTAAAGGTCAGATTCGTCCCGTTAATCGTAAAGTTGCGAAGGCCACCACTAAGGCTGTACCCTTGAATCATAGAGACGGAATAACGATATGACCCGTTCGTCAGATTGAAATCTATGACAGTTCCGTTGGAGCTCTTGTTCTGTCCGGAAACGTTCACATTCCAGGTAGTCCCCGTTGCGAGCCCCTGCTCCTCAAAGGTGACGGTGTATTCGACCTTCTTGAATACGATCGATTCCGTGAGATTAGAACCGGAAACGACTATTACGCCTGATGAAGGTACCGGCCTGTACTTACTGTTGCCTGAGGCAATGGTGAAGGGATGAGAGCCGTTGTACTCTCTGAATTCGTAACTGCTGTTGTTCATCTGTACGGTCTTTCCCGCAAAATCTATCTGCCAATTGAACCCTCTCGGAAGACCTGTCTCTTCGAATGTGACGTTGTAATACGGAACTGCGAATTGAACGCTGATATGGATACCTGTGCCATTGACCACAAAGTTACCCTGCTGTGGTGTCACGGGAAAGCCATGAGAATCTCCGACCAAATACGGATAAGTTCCATTTGGCTCGGAGAACGTTATGTTTGGACTGTCCGCAGTTGTTCCCACCCCGTTCACAAGGACGTACCAGCTCAAGTTCTGGGGAAGCCCCGTTTCGCTGAATGTGACCGAGTAGTTCTGGGGAGATGTTCCGTTGGTTAATGGGATAGCAGGAGAGATGAGAGTCAGTATAACGATCAGAAGTAACAGTATCTTTCGCACAAACTTCGATTCCTTTTTGAATAATAATACTTTTCACACGTTCCCAAGCTGTGACTGAAATGCATTTAGCAACTTGCGCGATGATGTCCGCAACTTACAATCCAAGAATGAATTTAGCCAATAAAAATGGAATAAAAAATAAAAAAGGAAAAAATCAGTTGAGTTTACTGCTTCTTCTCTTCATTGACCTTTTTGGATACCTTGTTCACTCCGCTTATTGCCATTAAGGCAAGCACCAGTGTTATCAGTACAAGCACTATGATGACGACAAGGAATATCTCAAGGGTACCAATGGTCTTTGTATTGTTGCTTATTTGGCTGGTGTATCCCTGTATCTGCGACACGTTTGTCTGCATTGTTCCGAGCTGAGTGCTGATTGTAGCTACTTTACCAGAGACGCTGGTGATCGTTCCTGAGAGCGTTCCTAGGTCCGTGGTGATGGTCACAAGTTTCTGTCCGTTGGATGCTACAGTTGCGTTGATGTTGCTGAGAGACGTTGTTATTGTTCCAACCGAAGTGACGACCGTAGCTAAATTTCCACTTACAGACGCAAGTGTTGCGTTCATAGAGGCCAAGCTGGTCGTTATTGTTCCGAGGTCTGTCGTGACTATGACCTGTCCAGCCACTATCGCGTTGACTGAAGCGTTGATTGCTTTGAGTGTTGCTGTCATATTACCGAATGCTGTTGTTATTTTAGCTGAAGTGCTGTTAAGTGCCACTACTGTTGCATTTAGCTCGGAGAGCGGAACTTTCATTGATGTCTTTAACGTGCTGTTGATGTCTGCCAAGAGTGTTGCTGTCTGGTTCGATGTTATTCCAGTGAGCAGTGCGCCATTTCCAGATACGAGCTGGATGTATGCACCAGTGCCAGTCGTAGCGGAAACCGTCTTCGTAGAGCCGTATTGTACCTGCATATATGAGAGCGTCAATGTCCAGTATGTGCCGACGTTATCGTTTGGCATCTGGAATGAACCATTCAGCCAAGTGTAGGTAACCGCAACGTTTGGAGAAACAGGTATAGTCTCAAAGGCCGTTCCGTTTAGATAGACCGTTACAGTCGTTGCTCCATAGTACCCGCTAGTCAAGAAGACGCTTGTGCTAGGAGCTGTGTTGGCAACTTTCCAGGCGAATGTCACTATCTGTCCGGGGAAGGCCGTAGGGGCGTCAACGCTGAGGCTGAATTCTGTCGTGACGGTCACTGTGAAGACGGCCGATGCTGCAGGTGTAGTTGATCCCAGAGGCACTATAGACACGTTATATGTTCCAGCAGGAACCAGTGGAACTACGAACGTTCCAGGTACTGCAGATCCCAAGAACGGTGAAGAACTCAGGAGCATTGTTCCGAAGTAGAGATTATAGTAGTGATCTGCGACTAGCCCGTTTGGAGTTACAGATACTGTACTGCCGATGTTGCCATTGTAAGCGCCAAGTGTCAGATTTGCGGCGAAAGAAACTACCAGCGATCCCGTTAGGCTTGTGGTGTAAGTGGGAGATCCTCCAGATGTGGCAGCCTGTTGTCCGTATATTAGGTATGTACCAACCGCAGAGGAAAGGGGTATACCTACTGAAGAGAATATGAATCCTCCGTGTGTGGTCAAAGAAGAACTACCTCCCGTAGGTGCTAGTGATCCCGTTGCACCGAGGTTGACGTAGCTGCCCGATCCAAATCCGATTGCGTATACCGTAAATGATCCGCCCAGAGTTGCGCTGACGCTATGACCGCCTGTTGAATTCAGCAGGTATCCAGTGCTTCCTGGTATAGAGAGCAGGAATACTGCACTCGCACCTGGGAAACCAGTAACGTTTGCTGCCAGAGTCTCGGTTGCAGTTCCGTTAGTGGAATCTGTCACACTGATTGTCCCGCTGGGGGAAGAATGGGTCAAGCCTGTAAGAGTCGCGCCCATTGGACCAGTTACCGAGTACGAAACGGGTGCGATTGATGTGTCAATTGCATTTCCGACAGTTGCTGTTACTGTGTCGCCAGTTGTCGCGATGGATTCTGACAGCGACAAGGTTGGTGTGCCCAATTCTGTGAACGCGCCGGTGATGGTGTATGTTGCCCCTGCTGAGGTTGCTGCAGTGACATCATCCACGATGTTTGAAGTCAGGCTGGTACTTGTAACCTGCATTTCAGCAGTGAAACTACCGTAGACATCGGTCGTCACTGAAGAAGCGACTGTTCCCGTGACAGATGCAGCGTCGGTTATTGTAACCGTTGCGAGAGAGTCAAAGCCTGTTCCCGTAATGTTGAAGTAATCACCACTCGCGAGAAGTCCATAGTTTGTGAAGTAGCTCTCGGTTGCGCTGAAGGTTATCACAGGTGATACAGATACAGTGGAGTAAGTGTGTGCTTGCAGTCCAAATGCAGATTGTGTCTGAACGGCATATGCGACTCCAGCTACAGATCCGGGTAGTGCTGGAATTGCGAACGTTCCGGAGAATGCTCCGTTAGCGTCCGTCACTATGCTGGAGACTACCTGCACTGAGCCCATGTAGAGTGAGACCGTCTGGGCCGCAGGATATCCGAAGAGATAGTAGTAGATTGTCGTTCCAACGTTCTGTTGAGCGATTGATGTTGAGGCTGATGCAGAAGATGATAATGCAACCTCTATTCCAGTATTGTTCACAGTTGGTTTACTGTATATTGCATTTACGTACAAAGTGGTGTTTGTGTAAGCTAGTCCACCTGGCATAGTCTGAGTGACTGCAATGTGGTGCACACCTAGGGCTGTTGAGGATAGTGCTGAAGCCGTTGGAACCGTGAACTGGATGCTGAACGAGCCAGAGGACGTAACAGCATATGCTGCGTTAGTTCCGGCTATTCCCGCAAACGTTATTGAATTAGCGCTTATGGTTGCTCCCGGGAAGAAATTCGTTCCAGATACTGTTACATTCTCAGATGCGGTCAGAGAATATCCAGAAGGATATGTCACTGTTATCTGAGGTCCCGCGATGTTGACCTTTCCAGTTGCAGAGTAAACACCACTACCGCCTATTGTCACTGGAGATGGTAGAGTTTCAGGCGCAGTTACCGTTTGTTTGTTGTTCGATGTTAGGGTTCCCGTAAACTTAAGGGTAGAGACACTGACGGTGAACGTACCCGTAGAAGAGACAGTTACTGCAGAGTTAGTAAGTGTTGCTGAAGTGACCGTGATTGAATCTGCTGCTATACTTCCTCCAGGATAGAAATTGACACCCGTCAAAGTGAAGGATCCACCTGGCGAAATTGTTCCAGGAGACACCGTTATACTTCCACCCGTAACATTAAGAGTGGACGTAGCTGTAGGTGAAACTCCAGTTTCTGTTGCGGAAACAGTTGTTGCAAGTGCTGAAGCGGATAGTGCCGCAAATGTGGCTCCCAATGTTGAAACGGTCGCGGTGAATGTTCCGTCACTTCCTACCGTGATTGTGGATGGCGTTGTTTTTAGTGTACCCGATGCGTTGACATCATTGTCGCTTATAGCGACTGTACCAGCTGCCGCAAATCCTGTTCCAGATACGCTGAAGCTTTGTCCGGCGTAGATAGAACTGCCGCTGCTGTAACTAACGGTCACTGATGCTTCGACAGAGTAAGGTACGTACCACGAATGAGCAGAATCGTAGCCATATACGGTTGTTGTTCCGTTCGTATCAAGAACGATTACGCCATAATTTCCATATACCGTAGTTGGCACGGTGAAACTCGTAGATAGTACTCCAGTTGCATTTGCTGTCGCTGTCGTCATAAGAACTGCAGCTGTGAAATTTGTAGCTGTCGATGGATTGTGCAGGAAGTATACGTTTACAGGGCTATTGTCTGGGAAACTTGAGCCAGTGACGTTGACTGTGCTGCCAACATATCCGCTCGCCTGCGTGGTTGTAACACTTGGGACTGAAGAGACCGCCGATATGGCTTCAGAAGCGAAAGTTCCGCTAGTACCATCTTGGGTTGACGATACCAGAAGGTACCACGGCCCACTGCCACTTGCTTCATTGAAAGGGGGGGCAACTAGTCCCACAATTGATGTTTGTCCCGATACTAGATGAGCCCAGAGAGGCGGTAATCCGGACCAAGCCCCGGTGGTACTCCATTCTGCGTAAATGGTCGCTCCAGATGGGAAAGTCACGGAGCTAGATGCGACATAGAGACTAGAGCTATACGATGCAAGAGCAGTGTTAGGCGTTAGAGTAAATGATTGTGTTGGGGTTACAGCGGCTGCTGGCGTTGTTGTTAGAGCTAATATTGCGAAAGCACTGAATACCATTGCTATACTGATCAATACCGTAAGCAATTTTCTGTTGTTGGGTTTATACATTATTAAAAACCTCCAACTTTAGGAGAAGAACCATACTATTTAAGCATCATGGATTTGTCTTCCATAATATGACATTTTTCAGACGACTGGAAATTCCAAATATTTAACAGGGAAATAAACTTTACAAATGCTAATGTCTGTTTTGAAACTGAAAATTGTCATACATTTCCCTTTTAAACGTTTTGGGAACAGCCTCGTTACATATCTCAGTTCAAAAATAAAGTGCAATATCGCACTTTTCATCCCTTTTGAAGTTTCTATCTTTTCAATTCTGCTTCGTAGTCCTGTAGATTTTTGTCTTCTTATGGTACGGATGTTAATCATTAATCTGTGGCAAGGTAGTGATATCATCACCCTAGAGCTGACCTCCGCAATACCCTGGAGTAGGCAAATCTAAATTGTAAACAACTTGATTATCCCGAAACCGAAAACGCATCGCTCAAACTTAGAAAAACCATGATAATTGTTTTGGGTCTAGGAAACATCTTAGAATACCAGAGAGTGTAGTATAAATAATAGTTATACATATAACTATAAAATGGAAAAGCGAATGAAAATTGGACCAAAGGGACAAATCGTGATACCGAAAGATATTAGGGATAAACTTGGAATTAAGGAGTTCTCTGAAGTGCTGGTAGACCTAAGAGGTAGTGAAGTTGTGATTAGCCGGTCAGCCCCGCTATCGGTGTCATACACGGATTTCTTCACATCCACTTATGCAAAAAAGCTCAAACAGAAGGTTGATATCAAGAAGATCCTGGATGAAGAATATGAAAGGAATTTACTACGTTGATTCCAATATTTTTCTTAATCCGGTTCTTTACCAAGACCTGCCGGAGGTTGAATTCTCCAGAGAGGTAATCTTATCAATTGAAAAAGGGGATATACAGGCATATACTTCAACACTCACTTGGGATGAGATATCCCACGTTGTTGAGAAATTATTAGGCAGAACGGACGCCATTGAAACAGGACGGAAGTTCATGAACTACCCAGGACTTCGGTTTATCATTATGGACGAAGATGTCATGAGAAGGAGCCAACTTATGAGGGAAAAGTACAATATAAAACCCAGGAACGCCATACACCTTGCTTCTGCCATCGGAAGACGCATTAAGAAAATTATAACAGATGACCGGGATTTCGATAATCTGAAAGAAATAGAGCGCATTGGACTAAAAGAGATTGGAACTAAATAAAATTAAGATTATGTTAGTTTAACTAGACCCAAAGATGCAGAGAAATTAGAGAGATATGCAGAGATCCTTGTTTTAGATGGCTATTTATATTGTGAAAACATTAGAAATCAAATGAAAGCAGATGTAATCACCATAAGAGTTGAACAAGAAATTTCCGACCTTGTGGAGAAACTGCTACGTTACAAATTGGCAAGAAACAAAGCAGATGCTGTAAGAATCATTATGAGGGATGGCATTCCAAACGCTAAAAAAGTAGTAGAGCGGAAGGAAAAGGGGAAAGAAGTCGTAAAGAAATGGTTAAAACACGGGCTTCCCGAATTACCGAAAGACCTTTCTACAATCTCGATCAAGGAGAGGGAATGATCAATTATATTGATACAAACTTGATACTGGCCATTTTGAATGAGAATGATTCAAATCACTCCAAAGCATCTGAAGCACTGGACAAGATGAAAGATATGGTCACATCTAAAGTCGCAGTTCTGGAGTTAAAATCAGTTCTCTCAAGAACAACTAAACTAAGCGAAAACGAAATTCAAGCTTATGAGGAATATTTGCAAGTCTTAAACATAGCAGTCCCCGAGGTTGACATGGATTCGGTCTTCGTGAATGCCGAAGAAATTGCTTACAAGATAAGGATGCGCACGTTGGATCTTTTACATTTGTCTGCAAGTATGGTTATCCGTGCCAATACTTTTGTGACTCTCGATATGGAATTTGCAGAAAAGAGGAATGAAATAAGGGATATCGGTCTCGAAGTGATTTCGCTGTGACATTACTGGACCATTTAGAGTCACAGAACTGTTTACCTCATTTGATCTCGCTAGATAGTGGGATAGACTGAGCGAGCCGCAGACTTTACTTTTACTGTATAAAGAAATAGAACGCCAGGGGATTGACGGAATGATTCACGGAAGGCAGAAATGTTGTCTGTTCTTAATGAAGAGAGTTATAAAACCTAAGATTCTCCTAAGCAGAATTGGAGTATCCAGTACATGATTGTCATGCGGAATCACATTTATAGTGAATTGTTATCGTATTACTAGATGGAGGGGGATAGTGTTTATAATATAGAGGTACTCCTACAACAGAGTAAAAGCCGTTTAAATCAGGAGGAATCTCTCAGCCCTGCTGTTAAAAAATCCATTCTAGATTTTATTGACAGTCTTTCGATGGACAACTTGTCCCATCACATGCAGTACTTTTACATCACGAGGCTAAAGCTAATTGCTCGTGTTATGGGAGATTCATTCCTGCACCCAACAAAGCAAGATATCAGACTGGCGGTATTAAAACTCAAAGCTGCTAAGACCAGGAAAGACAGCAATTACGCAGATAGTACTATGAACGGCATCTACATGACTTTGAAGAAATTCTATCGCATTCACGCTGAGGGAAAGTATGAAGAGTCGGTCAGTGGACTGAAACTGAATTTGCATCCTGCTAAGGACAAGAAACCAGAGGATATAGTGACGGTGGAGGAGCTAGACAAGCTTCTGGGTGCAAGTCGAAACGAGAGAGACAAGGCCCTTGTATCGATGCTCTATGATTCTGGATGCAGAATAGGCGAACTGTTAACGTTAAGAGTCAAGGATCTAGAGTTCGATGATTATGGAATGAAACTAACTGTTAAGGGAAAGACAGGAGTAAGGAAGGTCAGAGTTATAGGGAGGAGCGTACCTTTGACACTTCAGTACAAGGACAAATTCAATAGAAGCATACCAGACGATTTTTTC
Source organism: Thermoplasmata archaeon (assembly GCA_021792255.1). Classification (GTDB taxonomy): domain Archaea; phylum Thermoplasmatota; class Thermoplasmata; order Thermoplasmatales. The sequence continues at coordinate 27,401 of JAJYUZ010000005.1, read as the reverse complement.
TTCATTCAGATAAAGGGAGGTGGACCCTTAAAGTGGAATGATGTGAACATGATGTTCTATAAGGTTAGCAAGAGAGCTGGTATTAAGAGAAGAATCCACCCTCACCTATTCAGGCACACGAGAGCGACCATTTTAGCCAAAGACTTAAAGGAGGCCCCACTAGAGGCGACGATGGGGTGGGTTCATGGCTCCAGGATGTCGAGGGTTTACGTAAATTTGAGCGATGAACAGGTAGACGATGCTGTTCTGAAGGTCTATGGAATTGAAAGACAGAAAAGTGAAAAGACGAAGACTATTCAGGCGGTGCCTAAAATATGCATGAAATGTGGGGCAGAAAATCCATCGATAGGCAACTACTGCTTCAGATGCGGTGCTCCACTGGATAAGAGTGAGACCATCGAGTCTGGAAACAAGGGAAACGAGATCAAGACTGCTACGATAGAGCCGTCGGTAACTGATAGTAGCGCCAAAGAACTTTTGAAGGATTTCGATCCGAACTTCAAGGACAGGATCCTTAAGGACGTGCTGACTGAAATAATTCGGAATCCTCGACTGAAGGAGACTCTTTTGAAGACTCTGAAGGATAAGCAATAGGCTATTTTTCCATCAGGCTTTCGATTTCTCTGGTTGCCCGCGAGAAGTCAGGAAGACTTCCTGCGATGAGACCTTTCAGACAAAACAAAAATTTAATGAAATTAAAATAAGGTTTTCCCTCTCTTTGCTCATCTTCTCCTTGCCCTCATGGCGAACGCGGCTACTGCTCCGATCAGCACAATTACGACTACAACGATGATCGGAACATATGTGCTGGAGAGGGGAGCTGGAGGCGCCACTTTACTGAGCTTTACCGAAAGCGAAGAAAAATGTGTGGTTGCCGAAACACTCTCGTTCACATAATAGGGCTTGTAACCAGGGGAAGTCACTTCTATTTCGTATGTTTGGCCTGCGGTAAGGGTGACATTGAAAACCCCTCCCACCGTCGGTATCAGCTGACCGTCGATGTAGAGGGATGCGTTGGAAGGCGATAGTGTTCCTGTGAAGTAGATGATCTTGCTAAACTGTATCGATACGTATTCATTTGCACCATTTACTGTCACGTTGCCCATTGCGGGAGATGCTATGTATCCGCTAGCATTCACGCTATATTCGTAAGTTCCGTTTGGCTCTTCGAATGTGAAGCTTAATGAAGTCAGAGTCGAACCATTAAAGATATCGACGAAGGCGGTTATTTCCTGAATGCTGATGTTCCATTCGTACCCCGCCGGCAAACCAGTTTCATTGAATGTAATGCCCCAGGTCACATTGGATGTTTGAGTGAAGGCCACATATACATACTCAGGTGCTCCCGTTATGCTGACATTTCCCGATGACACGTTTGCAGTGAACCCGCTGGCATAAACGCTGAAGTCATAGGTGCCGTTAAATTCTAAAAATTCGAGGGATGAAGAGGTAGAGCTGTTATAGCTACCGTTAAGATCCACGGACCATAGAGTCCCGGTCGGTAATCCCGTTTCGGAGAAAGTGACTGCGTAGGTTGCAGACAGGCTGACGGTCACCGTTTCAGATTTGCCTGAGACTGTGAATGTGGAACTTAGCATTGCGCCGTTTGACAGATAAATTGTATACGCATAGGTTCCGTTAGGAAGGTATGCGGTAATGCTCGATGACTCTGTAGAGTTAGTGTAGCCCAGAGGGAGAGAGGAATTTTCTGGATAGACGTCAATGGTCGTGGTTGCGCACGTAGGAAGACCCGCCACGGCAAAAATTACTGTGTAAAGCTGAGGGAAATGCACGCTCTCGCTCATCGATGTGCCCGTCACGTTGAACGTTGAGTTAGATGAGAAATATGCACCTCCAACAACAGCTGAATAAGTAAATGTGCCGTTGAACAGGTATGCAACCATGGAATAGGAAGAGAGTGTGCGATTTGCATAAGACTCGCTGAAGCCTGTTAGGTTTTCGTTAAACACATCTATCCCCCAAGTGCGGCTTGTCTTAAGCCCTGCTTGAGAGAAAGTTACTGTAGACAACATCGGAAATTCCAAGGAAACGCCGAGGGATGAGCCGGTAACGTTAAATGAATAACCTGACGATGTAACATCCTCAGATAGTGTAAAACCGAAGAGGTAAAAGGAAGACAGAGACTCTGAGTAAGTATAGTTAAATTGCCCATTTGGGAGATAAATGGTGAAGGACGACGCGGTCGTTTGATTTGAGAAAGCGCTGAAAGACGAACTCATCACCGAGAGCGACCATTCGAATCCCGAGTGAAGACCGCTCTCTCTGATTACAACTTGGTGAACCGTGGGGAAGGTGATGCCTTCGGCAGTCCCATTTCCGGTCACGTTGAAGGACCCAGAGACTATATATGAACCATCTTCTCCGGCCCCGTAATAATAGCTTCCCTCCGGAAGATGCATATTGATTGTTGAGGTGTAAGTCGAGCTTTCCGCGCTGAGTGTATTGTTGCCAACTTCCACATTCCAGCTGAACCCGCTGCTAAGCCCCGTTTCAGTAAACTTTACCAGGTACATAGGTGGGAATCTTACGCTCACCGTGCTTGAAGTTGCATCTACGCAGAGAGTTTTGCTTGAGCCTAGCGATACCCCATACGCGCTGTAAGTAAGGTAGTACGTTCCTTCAGGTAGCAAAGCCATGCTTGACGATGACATGGATAGGTTGATGTAGAGCACAGAGGAAGCGGCACTGGAAATTCCAAATGCAAATAGCCCCCAGCTCGTTCCCAATGGTAAACCAGACTCCTGGAATGTTACTTGAGTCAGAGAGGGTATCGTTATTTGCTCCGTTACGCCCCCCGTTGAAATCGCGAAGGGCGAACTTTCGATGAACGCAGATCCTATGCTGTATCCTAACGAATATAGGCCGTTGGGAAGATAAGCAGAGATGGAGGAGGATGATGAACTCTGGTACAGGATCGCAGCTTTCCCATTTGGCTGACTTGCACTTGCGGTAATGGCCCAGGTCAATCCGCTGGCCAGTCCTTTTTCGTTGAATGTCGCAGTATAGAAGGTTGGAAGGGTCACTGTTGTGGATTGGGTGCCCGTCACATTTATTTCGTACACCCCCAGAAGCGTTGAGGATGGACCTGCATAATAGAAATAAGTGCCGGCTGCCAGGGAGACCGTAATTGAAGAAGAGGTGGTCGATTTTGAGTATATTAATCCGGCATTTACATGGTAGAGAGTATCATAAAGGGGAAGCGCAGGAATTTCCGAAGCAAGGTCATTATAGATGTAGAGGCTCCAAGAAACGGAAGGTATTTGGTTTACCACATTGAAGGTGATAGAATAGTTATACCCTGCATAGCTGGGACCGTATGCAGAAGCGAGAACAGAGCTGTGACTTTGTTGCTTTAGAAAGTTTAGCTGTCGAGCGAAATTTCTCTCGGACATCCTTAATCCGGTAGAAAAATTCCCCGCTGGACTTGATAATTGCTGATGGATCGAGTTTGATGACTGCTCTGCTTGAGGGTACGTACTACTGAAGGGGGGACTCGTTTTAGACGAAAAAACATTTGCGCCAGAAAAGGCCGTCGATACTACGAAAAGAGTGATTAGTATGGTGAAAAGAATAATGACGGGTTTTTGTTCTTTCATTCGATTAAATTATTTAACCGTTATATAAGACTATCCACATAGATGTCTGCTTACAGTAACTCCCCGAATCTCTATCCTTCCGACACAACGTGAAAGTTCAGTCCATGAACTTCTAGCTGGACAACCAGGCATTCTCTCCTATACCGAACACAAAGTCCCAGAATATTGGCATTCAGTCAGTTCTAAGTCGGAGCATTCAACCTGGAGATGTTCTGCTGTTTCTTCTGCTTCTGAGATGATTGACAGAGATCAGGGCAATCCCTATCGGAATCCCAAACCACTGCAGTATATCGACCTCAAAGATGAATAATCCAGGTTTGCCGTAAACGAGCCAGCTGAGAAACTCAGAAATAGCTGAGAAAACTAACAGCCAGGTCAGAGCGACCAAGAACTCATTTTCTTCAAGCATTAGCGTTTTTGAGGACTTTCTGGGGACTTCAATGATGATCTGCGAGTACCCCACTACGAACAGAACAATCGATGGCATAACTTGGAGGAAGGAGGAAAGCACGCTGACCGAGGACGTTGTCGCTGCTACCCAGTCACCGTCTGCAAGGATCGCGAGGTACAGAAATATGAAACCCGCGACTGGCAATGAGACCATCAGGAAGACAAACCTTTCTAGCCTTTTGTCGTAACTCCTCTTGAAAAATAGATAAGCGAAATAGATCGCGCCTGCACCAAGTGCCATTATGACGCTAATCAGCGATATGTTCAGTCCAGAGGTTAGAGATTGGAAATCGTGAACAAGCAAATTTGAGACCAGAGTTCCACCGGATCCATTTGCAAGGAGGACTAGGTACTTTAATAGATTTGATGAGAGCAGCAACCACAGGACTAGCAATAAGAAGAATGCGAGGAACGAAGCATAGGTCGCTTTCCTTTTCGGCAGACGGGAACGAGAGAGATCGGAAGCGACTGTATCCACTACGAATGCCAACCCAATTCCGCCAACCAGAAGTATCCCACCGAAAACGAGAGAGATCAATTCCACTGCACCGATCCCAATTACGAATAAGGAAACGAATATGCCCAAAATGACCAGAAGTGTAAGTGTTGCATTTCTTAGACGTAGGTTTTCTTTCAAGAATCTCGGCCAAAATCGATAGAGAGAATGGAATATGGTTTCAAAGATCAGGATCACGACGGCGGTGTAAAGCAGCTGAAGCGAAAAGATGGGAGTAAAGACGTGTGATACTGAACCCAATCCCGATAGAATTGACAAGACCAAAAGAGGTATCACGATGTGCTTGTAACTAAACAGAGAGAATAGATCGCGCTTCAGCGCAGTAAGATTCCTTTCCTCTGATCTCTTAGCTTCTTCCTTCAGCATTTCAAAGACTGAGAAAACCGAGAGGATTAAGAGAGTCGACATGGTGACGTAAGTCCAAATTTTAAAGACTTCGGAGAAATCGGTATGAAACAAGTACCCGATCGTGATTGTCAGAGGGGTTCCTAGGAGAACAAGGAGAATTGAGATTGTAGAAAAGATCCTCCTGGCGATAGCCCCCTTTCTCTCCTCCATTTTAAGGGGAGATTCCGAAGTTCCCTCGCTGGGTGGCGTAGATTCGCGTTCACTCAACGCTGATAAAAGTCGCCAGATGCTTAAACCTTTCTTTGTGAGAGGATCTTTTGCTACTGTGGACCAGTGAATAACCAATCGAGATTTGACTTCGCCTATCTTGATACCACAAATCTACCTGAGAGAATGGATTTCTTTTTTGGGAAAGACCGCAGAAAATGGGTAATGGTCAAACGAGATACTGCTCAGCAGAATTGAATCGATTCCAACTATCAAACTCATTTTTTGAAGATGCCGGGGCCGGGAATCGAACCCGGGGCCTTCGGATTTCCCAGTTTTAATCCCTATGAGTCCGACGCTCTACCGACTAAGCCACCCCGGCTTCAGACCCTTCTTCCTCTTCTTCGACCGGCTCTTTCTCTATTCTCACTTCTTTCCCAATCTTTTTCGTTGGTTCGAAAATCTCCGAACCCCTGATCTCAATCTTCTTTGCCGGGTAGATGACTTTTATCTGATCGTAAAGATCGTTGTATATCTGCGTTGAAAACATGTAAACTACAAACTGGCTGATGGGCTGCTCCCTTGCCTTGGTTTTGAGGAATTCTGCAACCTTGTTCCTTATCCCAGTCTCGACACTGTTGATGACCTTCCTATCGACAACTATGATGGGCTTTATCTTGATGCTCACGTTATCGGAAGTCAATCCATTCACAGTGAGGTCGATCCTCGTCTTCCTTCTCCGGATCATCCTTCTTATATAATCCTGGTCTATCTTGTGCCCCTCGAATTCCGTGAACGCCTTGTCTCCCTCAGTCTTAGTTACCCTGAAGTAGAGCTTGACGTGACTCTGCTTGTAATCTCCTGTTATATCAGAAAGGGCAGCTTCCGAGACCCTTCCCACCATCTCTTCTGGCGAAGAAGCTGGCGAACTGCCAATTTCTTTCTTTCCAAACGAATCGTTGGCCAGTATCGTGTACCAACTCTTTGCTTTCCACTTGTCCTTCACTTTCTTAGTGGCTGTCCTGCCTGCTTTCTCCTTACTCAATCACTACCATCTCTTCTATCGGCAACGTTTGAGTTAATAAATACTTTTTTGACTCGTTCAATTGTCAACAACAATGGTGTGCCCCTTAATGAGCTGGTGATTCTCATCTCCTTAGCTATAAATACGGATTCCACATCCCATCTTGAATGGTACTGGTCAGATTTGAAGAAAAGAAATTACGTGATTTCTCTGGTCTTCCAAATGACAGTCTGGTGAAGGTTCCATGGCTCCTCGGAGGAGAAGCTAGGGAAGACGGGGGAGACATCGTCATGGAATTCAACCCAGATAGACCGGACCTGTACTCGATACAGGGAATAACGAGGGCAATCAGGACGTTTGCTGGCGTTGAAAAATTTGTACCTCAGGTCTTTAGAAATGAAGACCTCGAAGTTGCATCATATCCACCAAAGTACAGACCCTATTTTACAGTGGGAATAGTCAGGGGATGCAAAGTCAAGAATCTCATCACAGAGATCATCGACTTCCAGGAGAAGATCGACCTTACGGTAGGTAGGCACAGGAAACTTTCATCGATCGGACTCCACGATCTGAAGAAGATAAAGTTCCCAATTACCTACAAGGAAGTGACCAGAGATCAAAAATTCGTTCCACTTAAAGAGAGCGAAGAAGTCCAAATAGATACTTTCATGAAACAACATCCAAAGGCACTGGAATATGGGCATCTTGCAGGTGAAAAAATACCTGCAATCATTGATTCGGAAGACCGGATAATCTCCCTTCCTCCGATTCTCAATTCCTCCATTACTACCGCTACTGAAGAGACTGAAGACATTTTGGTAGACGTAGAGGGAACTAACCTGAACGCGGTCGAAAGGACCATGATCCTTCTGCTGACATCACTCTCCTATCCGGATGGGTCTATCAGTACGTTGAAGATGAATGGCATCATCACTCCCAAACTCGAATATCATGAGAAGAGAATTACTCCGAATGCCGTGAAAAAGTTGCTCGGCTATGAGCTGCCAGAAGCTGAGATGACTTCAGCCCTGGAGAGAATGGGGTACGGTTTCAGGGATGGCAATACAATAATTCCCCTCTATCGGACGGACATCATAGCAGATGTGGACGTTCTGGAAGACGTTTTCAAAGGATTGGGTTATGACAAAATTGAGAGAAGAAAGGAAGGATTCGTTAGCTATGGAAGGGCAAACTCACTGAGAGCGTTGGAGAGCAAGCTGAGACACCTGTTGGTGGGATATAATCTGAACGAAACCCTGAGCAGTGTGCTGGTCAACGGCAGGTACAATTCCATCTTTGGCTTTAATGACGACAGGACGGACCTGCTCAACCCCGTGAGCCAGGAACAGGATTCGATCAGGACCAGGATGTCGCCCTCTCTCGTGCAAACTTTCATGAACAATTTCCGAAATCCGTATCCGCAAAGAATTTTCGAGATAGGAAGCGTGTTCGTGAAGGGGAAGGAGAAGGACGTGGTAGGCATCGGGATAGCAGATAAGGGAGCTTCATTTTCTGAGATCAAGGGGATCTTTGTCAGCGTTCTTGAGGATCTCGGAATTGAGAAGTATGAGATAACGAGAGACGAAGAGGCGATGTACGCTCCAGGTAGGATCGCCGGAATCGTGATCAACGAAAAGAAGATCGGGTTCTTCGGGGAGGTTCACCCGATGCTGCTGAAGGACATTGGCATCAGGATGCCCGTCGTTATGGGAGAGCTGGATATTCAAGAGGTTTTGTCTTGATTCCCGAGAAGCTTCCAACGGTTCCAGATTCAAAGGAAATTATTGAAAGGAGTTTCAAAGACATAAAGAAAGTCCAGAACGTTTACATGCCCAACTTTATCTCCAAACTGAAGACCGTTTCGATCCAGAAAGTTAAGGTCATGGAAGCGACCGCAAAGAAGGCGATCGGACGGGTCTACGACGGTTTTCCCAAATTCGATGATCTAGACAGGTTCGAGAGAGATCTGCTGTTCATAATGGTCAATGGAAGGGAGTACGAAAGATCCCTGAACAATCTTAACTGGGCCAGGGGAAAGATCACCGAGTTTGCGACAAACTCGATTAAAGGTATGAAGAGGGCGCCGAGCATGGCGGCGATCTCCAGATTCAGATCTTCATTCTACGGAAGGTTCTCCTCGGTCGTTGAAGATTTGGACGAATCTCTTTCTTTTCTAAGGGAGGCAAGGGAAGCTCTCAAGAAAGTCCCACAGGTGAGCAGGGAAATGAAGATAATAGTAATCGCAGGCTTCCCCAACGTTGGAAAGTCTTCGCTCATATCTAAACTGACCAATCTGGCCCCAGAAATTGCGGATTACCCTTTCACGACCAAGGAAATAAACGTGGGAATGATGAGGATTGGAACCAGCATATATGAAGTTCTCGACGTCCCTGGACTGCTCAACAGGAAAAACCACAACGCGATAGAGAAGGTCGCTCTCGCTGCGATAGAAAACATCGGAAATCTGATCGTGTGCATGCTGGATCCATCGGAAGAGTGCGGTTATAGGATGGAAGATCAAAAGGAGCTATGTGAATCCCTGAAAGGGCTCGGGAAGAACGTACTGATAGTGGAGAACAAGCTGGACCTAGAATTGACGGACAGCAACAACCTGAAGATTTCTTGCTCAACAGGGGAAGGAATTGAAGAACTCAAGAAGATTATGGAGGCGAACATCCGTGAGAGAGAAGATAAGGGCGATAGCGTCTTTAAACGCACTGGAGCATGATGGAAAGGCGGAACCGAATTCCGTCGTTTCAAAGACGATAGGGTTATTTCCGGAAGAGCGCAAGAATCTCAAATCCCTGATTCCGATGATCAAAGAAATCGTAGAGGAAGTCAATTCACTTTCAAAGGAAGAAAAGAATGCAATCATCCAGAGGGACTTTCCAGAACTTCTTGTGACTGCGGCCAAAGAGGACGAAAAGAGACTGCCAGATCTACCTAACGTTGAGAATAGTGGAGTGGTCATGAGACTTGCACCTTCTCCATCTGGACCCCTACACATTGGTCACGCAAGGATGTCGATACTCAACGACGAGTACTTCAGGAGATACGGTGGCAAGTTGATCCTGAGGATAGAAGACACAAATCCTGCAAATATAGAACCTGCGGCATATCAGATGATCCAGGACGACCTCAAGTGGCTCGAGGTCAATTTTACTGACCTGGTCGTTCAATCAAAGAGATTCGACATATACTATGACGAGATGAAGAAGCTCATCGAGATGGGGAAGGCATACGTTGCAACTACGCCGACCGAAGAATTCAAGGCGAAGAAACAGAAGGGAATGCCAATCAAAGAGAGGGATGAATCTCCAGAAGAAAATCTTGAGAGATGGTCGAAGATGGTCTCGGGAGAGTACGAAAAAGGAGAAGTATACGCAGTTGTGAAGACGGATCTCGATCACCCAAATCCCGCAATAAGAGACTTTATCGCATTCAGAATAATCGATATTCCTCACCCCCTTGAGGGGGACAAATACAAGGCCTATCCGATGATGAATTTCTCTGTAGCAATCGACGATCACTATCTTGGATTGACCCACGTCATCAGAGGTAAGGACCACATAGCCAACACAGAGAAACAGAAGTACATCTTCGGATACAGGAACTGGAAAGTGCCCTACTACTTACACTACGGCAAGGTATCGATTGAACACTCGATCCTGAAGACTTCATTGATAAAGAAGGGGATAAGGAGCGGTGAATTTTCTGGATGGGACGATCCAAAATTGGGAACTCTACTTGCGCTCAAGAAGAGGGGGTTCGACCCTCTTGCAATAAGAAAGTACTACGTAGAGTCGGGCATAGGAAGTGTGGACACGACGTTCTCCTGGGAAATATTCTATTCCTTCAACAGAAAGATCATTGACAATCGCTCACCGAGACACTTCTTCGTGAATCAACCGGTATACCTTGACTTTGATTTCGAGGGAACTCTAACCGCCGATATACCCCTCTTCCCCCAGTCAAATAGGGCCGGTGAACACAAGAACAGACACTACACTGTTGGAAAAGGGACCATAATAATTTCCTCACAGGACTACCAGAAGTTCAATGGAGAACTGGTACGTCTGAAGGACCTAGGATATTTCAAAATAGAACCGGATGAGATCCATTATGTTGGTACAAGCATCAACGAGGATGTTCAAAAATGGAGCCCCAACAAACCACTCGGGAAGGTCCCGATAATTCACTGGCTATCAGGGAACGAGATTCCATTCGTCGTAGCTAAACCAGATGGGACGGTAGACACGGGGCTAGTCGAAAAGAATGCACTAAACTATCTAGGTACGGTCCACCAGTTTGAGAGATATGGATACGTCAACGTGCTCAACGAGAAAGAGGGCTATTTTACACACCCATGAACCGGACCACTCTAAAAGGAAATTCCAGATAGAGAGATTCCGAGGAGAAAAGAGTTCTTATTCAGAGGCCGAGACAGAGACGAATGTGGGGAATCTCTTGAGAATTATAACGTCTCCGACTGCTCTTACCCATCTGTAAGGGACGAGCACTGAAACACCATCTTCTACTAGTCCGTCGTTGGTTCTCTCGACGTAGAGTCCATAAATTGTTTGAGTGTCAAAATCGACGGTAACGTCGTTTACACTACCTAATCTGTATCCCCTGTCGCTGAAAATTTCAAGCCCAATAAGATTGGTGACGTCAGTCTCCATATTCTATCGATTTAATATTTATAGCGAGTATTTAATCTTTTAAGATTGTTGCAATATAACCTTGATGGAGATGGGCTCTGTTAGTCTTAATCTTCTAGTAACCACTTCCAAATAGGAATGAATCTAATGGATTTCCCTTCAAAATTCTCAGTACCTTCATGGTCGTTCGTTAATACTAGAAGGTTTTCGCATTTGAGATTGTCCGAGCAGGTGAGCAAGGAGTCGACTTCTCTTTTCTTCGTGTCTAGGTCATCGATATTGTAGGAAACTTGAATGAGCTGTGTTATGGAGTTTCCCTCCCTCAGAACAAAATCTACTTCGTTTCCAGCATAGTCTTTCCAGTAGTAAATTTCCAGTCTAGTGTTGAAGTAATGCTTTCTCCTAATCAACTGCAGCGCCACTATATTTTCAAGCAGTCTACCCCTATCTTCTGTTGGCCTGAAACCAAGGGCAATAGCCATCCCTGTGTCGATAGAATATACCTTTTTCCTTCCCCTCACTTGTTCTTTTAGTTTGTCGGAATACTTGTTAATGACAAATACCAGAAAGGCCTTCTCCAGAAAGCTAAGATAATTGCTTACCGTATGAACGCTCTTTAAACCGAAGACATTCTTCAGTTTGTTGAAGCTAATTTCCTTGGAAACGTTCGATAGAATGTATCTGGAGAATTCCCTGAAAGTGGCTCTATTTCTTATACCGAATCTCCTCTCGATGTCCTTCGTCAGTATGTCCGAGTATATCTGTGCGAGGAACCTTTCCCCAAAGCTTATGGCTTCAGGGAAACCGCCCGTTCTAACATAACTATCGAAGTGTGATCTAGTCCTAGTTCTATCACTGGCCACATAAACGTTAGGCGAGAAGTTAAGATAGCTCAGATATTCTCTGAAAGAAAAAGGAAAAGTTGTGAAACTCACGTATCTGCCCGTTAACCTACTGGCTAATTCTTCCGACATGAGTTCGGAGTTGCTTCCTGTTACAATAACGATATTTGTTTCTCGTAATCTGGAGACAAAGAGTTCCCAGCCTTCTACATTTTGAACTTCATCTAGTATGATGAACTTGACACTGCCTTTCAACTCAATGATTGCTTCATTCAGTTTTATCAGGTCACTCGATTTCATTCCTTCTAGGGAAGGATGGTCGAAGTCGATTCTCGCAGACTTCTCCCCTCGTGTAATCAAAACAGCTGAAGTGGATTTTCCACTTCTTCTTACTCCGCTTAGGATTATTGCATTTGGTCTGGTTAAGTATCTCTCAATTTCAGCTTGATATTCTCTTTCTACTATGTTCTCGTTCTTAAATTTCTGTTGTATCTCAGATTCTTCATCACTGATAATTCTCTTTAGTAACTCGATGTCCATCCCTGATGATAGTTCAATGTGTTATTAAAAATTTGCGTTTAAAACGCACAAATTTCGCTAAAATTTGCGTTTCCAACGCATATTTTAGTCTACAATTAGTCCGGAAGACTGAATCCCAACAGTGTTATTTGACATATTTTTTATTGTCAATCTCGAACGAACACTTGTAGGTAATGAAATGGCAGGTCCATACTCCTTTCAAGTGCGAACCCTATGCTCCTCATGTCCTGAACGACTTCCTCTTTTGTCAGTCTTTCCGAGACAGGAGGACCGAATCCGAAGTCGTCCTTCGTGAAATCTAGGTTGGCGATGTATTTCGATGAAACTCTTGATAGGTTTTCAAGAGTCTTCTTCTTGCACGTATGGACCAGATCGTGATAGACATGAGCCATGAAAACGAGGTCATAATTGCCTCCATCAAAGCTGCAAAAATCGTGCAAGATGGTCTTTATGCCAACACCATTCAACTCCTTGAAATCATAATCGTGTGCATCTATGATGGTGACAGTCGCTCCTCTAGCTACGAACCTCTTGGAATAGTATCCGTCCGCTCCCCCGACGTCCAAAATACTCATTCCTTTTGTGATCCCTAGAAAGTCAACAATTGCTTCATCGTCAATAGAGAATGGTCTTCTGCCGTGCCATCTTCTAATGTGTGAATTGTTATCGGTCATGTACATCAGACGAAACAAGATGCGAATTCCCAATATTTTCTTTTCCGAATTCTTGATCGTGGAAATAAGTGGTTAAAAAAAATTGAATTAGAAAAAGCTACTTCGGAGACTTCTTTATTGCGAGGAACCAGTCCTTCACGTTGAGATTCTTGTCCTTCAATCTCTCCTTTGCCGCATTAAGGGTCGCTGGCTGGGGAACAATTACATCGTCTCCCACGTTCCAGTTGGCAGGCGTTGCGATCATGAATGAATCGACATATGTGAGAGAATCTAGCACCCTGAGTATCTCGTCTATGTTTCTACCCGTGCTTGCGGGATAGTATATCAGAGCTCTGACTACTCCTTCTGGGTCTATGAAGAATACAGCTCTTACGGTGCTGGTTGCACTCGCTCTCTCGTGTATCAGACCGTAAAGATTTGCAACGTTCATGTTGAGATCCGCTATAACGGGGAACTTCACTTCCACTTCATACATCTTTTCCATCTGAAGTAGCCAGGCTATATGCGAATAGACTGAATCTATGCTCAGACCTATAAGTTGGGCATTTCTTTTCTCAAACTCTTCGTACCTCTTTGCGAATTCGATGAATTCTGTCGTGCATACTGGCGTGAAGTCCGCTGGGTGGGAAAACAGTACAACCCATTTCCCCTTGTAGTCTTTCAGTGACAACGGTCCCTTGGAAGAGCTGGCTTGGAAGTCTGGCGCTCTGTCTCCGATCTTTGGTATCGTTGGAATTGCATTTGTTGTTTCTGTCATTGAATTTTAAGTATGCTTAAAATTAAAAGTTTTTTGTTCGTTGAAGCGTGAAATGAGTTGCCCCTTCATTCTGCTTCACTTTTCGTTCGGAGGGAAATCCGAGCCGGAATCGATCTTTTGATTCGTGGAAGTATCGTGTTGCTTCTCCCAGTTTCTAATCACGCGATAATATACCAACGATCCTGCAACCTGAAGTGCACCTCCCAGAAATAGCGGAGAGGGAAGATATGCGTCCATGAGATAGCCTGACAGTCCTGACGTGCTCTGAGATCCTCTGGTCGCTACTCCCTGGATGCTTGACGCAGTTCCATAGTCCTCGTTCCCTATCCCCCTGACATTGATGGCGGTTCTCATGGGCATTCCCATTCCCGCAACCGCACTTCTGATGGCGTAGAAAGAGAAGGCTATCAGTCCGAAGGGAGAGAATGCGATCGCGATGAGAAGCAGTCCCTGGAAAAGCCTGGTGACCGACGATACCGTTATCGCCCTTATTCGTTTCGAGTTCAGATACCTACCAGAAATGTAGGAACCTATTGCCGTTGCCGCATAAGCCAGAGTGAATACCGCTCCGACCGACGAAACGGAAATGTGGAACCTCATCTCAAACCACAGCGGAAGAAGTGGCGAAAAGATTCCGATAGCAGAACCATTGATCAAATTCGGCCAGAGAATTCTGAGCAGATACGAGAGGCTCTCTTTCTTCATGACCCTGCTCGTTTTCTTTGGTCTCTTTCTCTCCTTTAGGAGTAGAAGCGAGATTAGAGAAACCAAGAGTATTGAGAATGAAATTCCGAATAGGAACCGGAATGTGCCCGCGGTACCGAAGTAAGGCGTGAGATATCCGTGCGATACCAGGAAAAGACTTCCGACGATAGATGATAACGAAGCGACCACGCTCATGTTTGCAATTCGGGTCACCCTATTGGTCTCGTCAGGCCAGTTGCTCGCAACGAATGCAGTCGTGCCTGGGGAAAAGGCACCTCTCATTCCACCTGCGGTGCCCGTGATACCTGTCGCTATGGCGGATATTGCGAGAACGTATATGTTGGTAGAAACTGTAAGGCCAGCCAAACCTGCGAGAGGCAAGACTTCGCCGACAATGAGAGACAGGCTATAACCGAATCTATCTCCCAGGATACCCAGAGCAAGGGAGAAGAACATGTTGAAAAGTATTATGGGAATGAAGATCAACCCAATGAACACCACACTGTACCCCAAGTCACTTAGATATAGTGAAAAGGCAAGCGTAACGAAAATCAAAGCTATGCTTCTTGCCGACCTTGATATGAGGAGAAATTTGAAGGACGAATCTATCTTCTCTTGAGAATCACTGAACACGAAAATGGATATTCCGTCATTGTATTTATGAATAAGTTAGGAGTTTGAGGGAAGCATTAAAACCCATCTGCTTCAGCAGTGGGATACAAGGACTTCCCTCAATCACGGCATTTATATTAAAACAATCAATCATATAATTGTGTTCAAAGCATACAAATTCAGGATGTACCCAAAAGAAGGTCAGAGGGGATTCCTCACCGAACAGTTCGGTGCATGCAGATTTGTATGGAATCATTTCCTCGCACTGAGAAATGAACAATATGCAAAAACCGGAAAGGGAATGACATACAGCGAAATGAGTGCAATCCTGACTGAAATGAAGGAAGATTGGAAAGTCCGTACTGACAAAGGTGAAACGGATACAGACCAGTTCTCATCTATGCGAACCCTTAACCACCTGACGTTTTATGACCATGCGAGTGCCGGGATTCGGACCCGGGTTAAAAGCTTGGGAAGCTTTTGTGCTACCGCTACACTACACTCGCAATCTGGTAGAAAATTTCTACGGATATTTCTATTTATCGTGACTGTCTGGTTCGATCAGAGGTCTAAATGACTCTGAGAAGCACCCAGAGTCTAACTTTTTTAACCAAAACGAATATTTTAAATAAAGGTAAATCGTATATAAATAGCATAGACTAAGGCACAAGATATTAAAGTCATAGAGTCTGAAATGTTAAGATGGGGGAATGACGGCAGTGCCACTGAATGATTTGGTCCTAGCCGGTAGGTCAGTAAAATATGGAGATAAGTGGCAGATCCAGGGGTGGTGTCGCGGTTGTTCTAGTAGTCGTACTGGTAGCCATAAATTTCTCTACCATAAATTATGCCTCGGCGACCTCTGTAAATTCTGGAGGAATACAATCGATCCCCAGAGGAAATTTTGAATTCTCAAATTCTTTTTCGGGTTCCAATTCTTCCATCACAGCAATCGTGGGGAACATATCGACGTCAGTGCCTTCAATCTCAATTTTGTACGATCCTATTCTAAACTACACGTATGCGCTCTCTCAATTTGGTACGCTATTCGTAATTGATGACTCGACAAACTCTGTCATTGCGAACCTTTCCGTCGGAATGGGAATCGTCAGCATGATTTATGATCCTGAAAATGGATACGTTTACCTTTCGGGACCTCAATCCACTGACATAGAGGTCGTATCTGGGACTTCTGTAATTTCATCAATTTTTCTTGGCATAAATTCGTACGCAAGTTCGATGATTTACGATCCCGAAAACGGTTACGTTCTGGTGGCCTACACTTCGTTCCTTATATGGTCCATAGCCTTTCCGGAGATCGCGGTAATAAGCGGGACACAGTTGATAGGTACGTGGTCTTATGATAGCCAACATGCGTACACCTTAAACATATTTGCAAACCGCCAATACTTCGTTCAGAATCTGACCTACGATCCTTCCAATGGAAACGTTTACATTTCTAACGCACAGATGGGAGTGGTGGCTATCTACGGCCAGTCGGCCAGCATAGGCGTCTTGCCAGAGCCAGTCGCTATGATTTATGATCCAGCTAATGGTTTCATCTATGTCGCATCTTCGTCCACAGGGTCGGTCCAGGCCATTGGCCCTTCGGAATCCGTCGTGGCCACCATTCCTGGAATACTTGGGAGTGGGTTTTCTCTAACTCCATTCCTGTTCGATCCGGCAAACAACGACCTGCTATTGCTGAATGCTTCCGGAAACATTATCACCGTGCTGAACTCTTCAAATGCAGTAGTCGCAGGCATTAACGATTCTTACCCAACCGATGGGATTTACGATCCTGCAAACAAGCTGATTTATGTTGGCAGCACCAACACGAACACCGTAACCACGATAGACAGCAACCTGGTGATTCAAAACCAATTCTTGGTAAGGCCTTTTGTTTTGACCGGGACCGCTAGCATGTCTCTGGGTATGAACGATCTGGAAGTGTATCTTGCCAATGAGAATGCCAACTTTATTACCGTGATCGGGAGCAATGTCTATCCGATCTATTTTAACCCGGTTGGATTGCCCGCAACCACTTCATGTGGGAGTCCGGTGGGATGGTCTGTAGAGGTTCAAGGGAACACAAAAACTTCCGGACCTTCCACGATAGAGTTCCTAGAAATCAATGGTAGTTTCAACTTCATTTCTGCGTCAACAGGGTTTGCAGCTTCACCGGGTTCTGGTACCTTGATCGTCTCTGGCGGGGCCGTAAATGAAACGATCTATTTCAGTGCTTCAAGCACTTTCAAGATCCAGTCACAGTTCAGTTTCTCGGACATTTTCCTCAAGAATTACACACTCGACGACCTGATTGAATTGCACCTCGGGATGGGCCCGGAAAGACCGTACAGTGTAGTCGCCATCAGCGGGGGATCGTCCTATCCATTCAGCGAAACGAACTGTTCACAGGGAACCTTTCAGGCGACAATCGACATGGGTTCCCTTACTGGAAGTTTCATAGAAATTGTCGCTTACTACAGCAACACGACTTTTAACAGGACCATTCCGGTAAACATGGTAAACGAGCCCTTTTGGCTCAAGTCGATGATATCAATTGGTTTCGAGACGCTGGAAGAAACGAACTATGCCTGGAACAATTCCTATACAATAAGTGTGGAAGATACCTTCCCATTCCTGAGTATCTTTGGAGAGAATGTGAACATTCCAATGATTGGGGGGCAGTACGGATTCTTCCCCAACGTTGAGTCTTCACTGCTGATAAGTTCGGACGGAAACATTTCCATGAATGCGCACATAGCGTCTCCCAGCCTTTCTATCGCCGGGATTAGCACGAACTCAATTCCAGGACTGCCGATTACATTTTCTCTCTCTCTGACCGGCCAATTCTCGGCCAGCAACGGAAATGTCACGTGGATATCTTCCACGATGACTGTAAGCGTCTCCGGGTCTGTCTCAATTCCAATCCCGATTGTGGGATACAGTTTCAGCGTCCCCGATGTTGGAACGGTGAACATAGGTCTGAGTGTGACGATCACGATAGCTCCGACATTCGTGCTGACCTTGGCTCTTGCGCCGACAAATTCCTCTTCGTCTCAGTTCATCGCTAATCTGGACGTGATGATAACCAGTATCACTTCTCAGGTCAGCATCGCGGTTTCCGCGGCTCTCAACGCAGGAATAGGAATAGCCTCAGTCTCCGGAGGTGGCACTCTCACTTTCAACATCAACATGAGCATCATACCTTCTCCTTTCACCATAGGAGGAGACGTGCAGGGTTCGCTCTTTGTTGACTGGAATGCACTCGTTTGGTCAGGGACGATATGGACATCTGGAGCGTACAATCTGTTCAACTGGGGCCCCACCACTCTTTCGCACGTATCTAGAATAACAATGAATGCCACAAGCGGGAACGCTTCAAATTTCACCCTCACCCCTAGGTACTACAACACTTCCAACTATCAGAGTTACAGATGGGTCGACGGACAGTGGAACGGAACCGCAATCAACGATGCCTACCCCTACGCCAGATTCGCATCATCCACGTCAAACAACAGCACATACATTCTCTATTCGTACGACAACGTGTCGGTATCTGAAAGACACGGTCTGGGTATCCAACTGCTGCTTTCCAATTCCAGCTCGAGGAACGTTACCTATCTTCCCGATCCAAAAGAGAATGGATTCATAATTACTAACCCCAAAGCGATGATCCTGCAGAACGGGAGTCTCGCGGTTCTCTGGATCGCAGTCCCTTACAACGATACCAACGTCTCAAACCCATTTTTGGTCTCGACTGCGCTGCTTCAGTACTCCGTTTTCAACACTACGACTTTCAACTGGTCGAAGCCATTCAATATCACTTCGTCCGGAATTGCTAACTCTTATTCTCTGGCTCAGATAGGAAGTGCGATTTACGTGGTCTTGCTGTGGAGCAAGAATACAACCTCATCTCCGTACCTTAGGGAGTATGAGATGTCTCAGGGTCCATTACCCTTAGTGGAGAGCGGCGTGACTTACTCCACGCTCAACATTTCCATTCCCGATGCGAGCAACATCGTGTCGTTCAGGATCACCAACTCTGGATATCAGAATTTACTCGTACAGTTTGTGAATGGCAGCTACGAGATACTGGGATACAGGCCATTACTGTTCGGCCCTCCTCCAGCCCCTTCAGTTTATCAACTTCCCACGTTCCCCGGCTATACGATAAAGCAGGCAGGACTTGCAGACAATTCGAGCGACATCCTGTTCGTGTTGTACACAAACGCCTCCTATGGAGACGTATTCGTAGGGTACAACATCTCAAACCTGTCGGCTCCCGCCTTCCTCTACACTTTGTATCTGAGACTTCCGATTTCGACTTCTTCAGTCGCGCTGATATCTGGAAACGAGACAAGTTTCGTTGGCGTGTCGACACTCGATCAGACTCAATACCTCGACAAGTTGCAGGTCTACTGCCTAGGCAAGCTGCCAGGATGGAATCCGAAGCCAGATGTCAGAGATACGTTCAACTTCACAGTGAATATTCGGAACATAACTTACTTCAACATTGAAAAGACCAACAGCGCTCTTATGTCCTATACAATGAGCAATTATGGGAATACGAGTAGACCTCTGATGGACTTGGTACTGACTTACAATGCGATAGTTCCACCTCCCTCACCCGTACTTCAGATAACTGGTTCCAACGCGAGCACGATATCTTTGAACTGGTCCGTTCCTGGGGGATCTGAGTACCATATTCAGCGCTATTTGCTCAACGCTTCCATAAACGGACACATTTACCTCTCCGTCATTCTTTCCAACAACACGACCTCATACAACTTCCAGGTCAAAAATGGCGGGGATTACAAGTTCTGGGTGTATGCGGTAGATCCTTTCGGAATGAGCCAGAGGTCTAACTATGCGACCGTCACATACTACAGCGCGAGCTTCGTCGAAAATGGTCTACCAGCTGGAGTGCCGTTCCAGATTGACCTGAATGGCACCGTGAGTTCCGGAACTTCGACTGTCACATTCTCTCTTCCGAACGGGACGTACTCGTTCACAGCCTCATCCAACAGCTCGATGAAGGTCAACCCGTCGACTGGAATCACTGACATCGTAGGGCACTCAGTCACGACATATGTGTTCTTCACCCTTAACAATTCGTACCTCGTCAACTTCACCGAAAACGGACTTCCTTCGGGCTCTCAGTGGTCGGTGACCAGCGGCTCGACAGTATACTCTTCGACCTCTCAATATCTATTGCTGTACCTAACTAACGGCTCCTATCCAGTGTCTTTCTCGTCGACTAATTATGCTGCCTATCCTGCTTCTGTGACGCTTTCGGTAAATGGGTCGAGCCAAAATCACACGGTGACCTTTGCCTCGGCCACGACAAGCATCTACAGCATCAAGTTCCAAGAGTCTGGTCTCAAAGCGGGAATGCAGTGGGGGGTCTACCTCGACGGAATTCTCAGCACGTCAACCAATAGTTCTGTCATTGTGTACGAACCCAATGGAGCTTTTGCATATACCATTGAGAAAATGTCAGGCTACTTCTCAAGCCCGCACAGCGGGAACATTACGGTGAGTGGTTCGAACGTCATCCAGCATATTGCATTCACTACTTCTCCCCAGACCGCTGGTCTTAATCTGTGGTACTACCTCATTATTGCTATAGTCATTGTTCTCGTCCTGATTGTTGCTGCAACGGTCCTGTTGATGAGGAAAAATGGAAAGAGAAGCAAAAACTGAAGAAATTCACACGACTCGCTCTTTCGAAGGGCTATTGATTATCTGGCACGAGTTTGCTTTCAATTGATCGGGAATTTTCTCAATTTCGCGTGCTTCCACGCATTTTGCGTGCACAGATTTTTCATTGCCATTTAATTTGCAAAATACTTTTATTCTCTCGAACATGAAGTGCTGATACTAATGGTAGTTACTACAACTGATGCGCTATTTGCCATTGCCGCATCCATTGCCATGGCCGGTGGTCTTATAGGTACCGGAATGGCTCAAAGCGGAATTGGTGCTTCAGGTATGGGAGTCATAGCTGAAAAACCGGAAAAATTCGGACAAGTGCTATTCTTCTTCGTAATACCGGAGACGCTCTGGATAATCGGATTTGTCCTAGGGTTGATTTTGCTCCTGCACATCCTGTGAGTCTATGCCTCTGGAGGAGATACTGGACAGAATAATCAAGGACACGGAAAAGGAAGAGGAAGAGATACTCAGCGGAAGCAGGGAAAAGGCAAAGCAAATTCTAGAAGAGGCAAAAGGAAAGACGTCTTCCATTCAGAAATATTACGAATCAAAGGCAAAGGAAGAAGCCGATACGGAACGAAAACAGAGAACTTCTTCCGCGACTCTAGAAGGCAGATTCTTTGCTGAAAAGACCAGGGAGAATATTGAGAACGAATATATGGAAGCGCTTGCGTCCAGAGTCTCTCAACTCAGGGCAACTGACGATTATCTCAAGTACCTCAGCAGAGTGATAGAGAGGGCAAAAAAAATCCTAGGAGACGATGCAGTTGTGCATCTGGACGAAGGAGATGCAAAGAGAATGAAGGGAATAGGACTCAAGATAGATACCGCACCTAATGTTATTGGACCTCTTGGTGGTGCGATAGTCACTTCGGCCGATGGTAAAATGAGCATCGACCTGACTTTTGCAGAAGCCATAAGAAGAAAGAGCGATGAGATCAAGAAGATAGTCAGAGAATACATAAACGGGTGATTTCATGCAAACCTCTTACGGCCTTCCTTACGGAACCCTTAAAGTCGCTAAAACGCAATTTCTCCAAAGGAAGGACTATGAGGACATGTTCCGTCTCTCGAACCCAGAAGATTTCATCAGCTATGCGAGTTCTCGTGGCTATAATGAGGAGATCTCAATGTCCTCAGACTACAAGGGATTGGATTTGATCGAGGCATCAAACAATCTGCACCTTGCAAGGACCAACAGGAGGGCACTGGCTGTAACCCCTCAAAATGGTAAGGATCTCATAGTGTCTTATGTGACGAAGTGGGACATACAGAACATCAAGACCATTCTCGTTTCAAAGAACCTCAACCTGAGGATAGAGCAGACTTCTCTCAACCTGGTCTCTGAGACGAACACCCAGCTGGGAGTATTCGCGGGTCTTCTAGATGCAAACGACTACCGGAACCTCATACAGATGGACAACATCGAAGACATCATAGCCTATACGCTTAAATTTGGCTATGGCAAGGCTCTGCTGGCATATATGGACGAGTACAGGAAGACCAACAACATCTCCACCCTTCTCCTTTCACTGGACCTCTATTATTTCGACCTGATGAAGGACAAATTCAGGTTCTATTCCGGATCTGAAGGACCAATATTGAGGTTCATTAGGAAGACCATCGACTTGAAGAACATAATGACGCTCCTGAAGTTCGTTGAGTTCGGATCAGAACAGCTCACGTCTAACTACATACTCAACGGAGGGAGCCTACCTCAGCAACTCATTGACGATCTATCGAAGAGTACCGATGTGGAAGAGTTCGTGAACAAACTGAAGGTCTATGCCGACCTGTCAAAGGGATACGACTTCTACAAGAGGAGAGGTTCCTTGGTGGGAATAGAGGGAGAGCTCAACAGGAATCTTTACTGGGAATTCATCAACATCCTAGAGATGAGCGCTCTTTCACTCAACAACATAATCGCATTTCTCCTGAGGGCAGAGGCGGAGTGGAAGGATCTCAGGAATCTAGCGTTCAGCAGGTACTATGGAATAGAAGAGGAGACGATCAAAATGACTACGATAAATCTGGGGTGAAATAGGATTGGTTGAGCAAAGCAAGTTTGGAAGAATTGCGTTCATAGGCGAAAGGGAGCTGGCCATAGGATTCAAGCTCGTCGGGATAGAGGACTCTTTTATCGTCGACAGTAATACCTTTCCCGATCAGTTGAGGGAATTATACTATTCAGGTAAATTTGGTTTGATTCTTGCCTCCAACAGTTTCTTAGGAGGTTTGGACAAGAAATTTTTAAATTTGCTCTACGGGAGCGTCTCTCCTCTAGTGGTCTTTGTACCCGTTACTCAAGGAGCAGAGGAGGAGGGAATTTCTGATTTGGCTAGGAGAATCTTGGGAATAAATATGGATCTTGGAGGAATGTGAATGGGAAAGATTTTGAGAGTTGCTGGACCAGTGGTAATCGCTGAAGAGATAGAAAATGCAAGGATGTATGACGTGGTGAGAGTGGGAGAGCTGGGTCTCCTGGGAGAGATCATAGGTATGGAAGGCAGCAAGGCCACCATACAGGTATACGAGGATACCAGCGGGATCAAGCCGGGACAAGATGTCGAATCTACCGGCCATCCGCTATCGGTCGTACTCGCCCCAGGGATACTTTCATCTATCTATGATGGAGTCCAGAGACCTCTGGACGTGATAAGGGCTCAGGGTGGAGATTTCATCCAAAGGGGAATCTATCCTACACCGGTAGACATGAAGAAAAAATGGAAATTCACCCCATCCGTCAAGAAGGGTGACAAGGTATCATCGGGTGACATAGTTGGAGTAGTGAAGGAAACATCACTTATAGATCACAGAATAATGGTACCCTTCGGAATTGAAGGGACCATTGAGAGCATAGAAGATGGAGAGTTTACTCCATTACAAACAGTTGGCACCGTTATGACAAAATCCGGAGTCAAAGAGATTCCGTTGGGTCAGGTATGGCCAGTACGACAACCGAGACCAGTGAAGAATAAGTTACCACCGGAAATTCCTCTTGTAACTGGGCAAAGAGTCATCGATTCATTCTTCCCTGTTGCAAAGGGAGGAACCGTTGCTGTTCCGGGACCATTTGGATCCGGAAAGTGTGTTACGGGCGATACTCCAGTGCTTTTGGGCGATGGATCTCTAATTGAGATAGAGGAACTCTACAATAGACACGAAAAAACAGCAAAGAAAGTAAAAGAGAAAGATGGAGAATATCTCAAAGTTCCAGAACCTATAAAACTATTTTCTTACAATGATAACAAGATTTCGAGCAGTAAGTCAAGTTTGATGTACAAGGGGAAGAGTGATAGCGTGATCAAGATCAAGACTCGAACCGGAAGAATAGTCAAAGTGACTCCAGTCCATAAATTATTCAGGGTTGATGAGAGAGGAAAAATACGCGAGACGATGGCTAGTAATCTAATCATTGGAGATTACATATTATCAGCAAAGAAAATTAATGTAAGAAATGAAGACTCGAAGATCGATTTATATGATCTACCTGAGCTCCGCGCGCTTGATGAGAAAATCAAGAAGGATACTTCGGAACTATTGAAAGAAGCAATATCACAAAAAATTAAAATCGACCTCCCAAAAAATGCGCGTTATAGTCTAACAAGAAGTACCAGATCTGTCGCACCGAAACTGAAGTGGCTGAAAACAATATATGAGACTATGGGACTCGCACCCCCTATTCCAAAACAACTAGTTGGAGACAGAAGAAGCTCACCCGTAACAATTCCATCTAAAATCACCAAAGAGCTAGCTGAATTTATCGGTTACTATGTTTCAGAGGGCTATATCAGAGGAGAAGAGACTATAGTTTTTACAAATTCGGATGAGCGCCTGCTTAACAGATTTTCTGAGCTTGTTTCACTTCTCTTTGGCCTTAATTCAAGGTTAGAGCTTCAGGGGGATAAAACTCCAAACGTCCTAGTGCACAGTTCTGTCTTGGTCAAGCTCTTGGACTTGCTTGATATCGGAAGGATAGCCTCCACGAAACAGATCCCTCAATTACTTCTGTCATCTAGCCAGGAGTCCCTGAACGCCTTTCTTGAAGCCTATTTCATTGGAGACGGGTCCTTCTACGAGGGAAACGTGGAACTCTCGACTGCCAGTCCAAAACTAAGGAACCAGCTATCGTACCTCTTAACAAGACTGGGAATAATTCATACTTCTGGTACTAGGACGATCGATGGAACAACATATCATAGGATATTCATTAGGAGCATTTCTAACCTCAAGGTACTTTCATCTGTTTTTGTGAGTAAATCAAATAAGATTTCTTCAATTGGAAAATATATAGATTCAAAGGTACGCGGTTTCAATTCGATTGATATTGCTCCTGTATCGACAGAATACATAAGAGAAATGTATAGGAATACCTCTTACTCCAAGCTCATCAAAAACGGGATAGAGATCTATAATTATATAGGGAACGGCGAGCACATGAGCATGACTACATTTGCGAATTTCGCGCAAATCATAGAGGATGAGGAGGGGCCCCAGTTAAACGATTTCGATAAATCTCTAATAGAGTCATCAGAGTTTGTCTACAGTGACGAGATTGCCAGTATAGAGGTAGAAAATGGACCGGTCACAGTGTATGACGTATCTGTTCCTGATTACGGACAGAATTTTGTCGGGGGGTACGGAGGGATAATACTACATAACACCGTAGTTCAGCATCAACTTGCGAAATGGTCAGATGCAGACGTTATAATATATACAGCCTGTGGAGAAAGAGGAAACGAAGCCACAGAAGTGCTGACCGAATTTCCCAGACTGACTGATCCAAAGACAGGGAAGCCCTTGATGGAGAGGACAACCTTGATAGCAAACACTTCAAATATGCCAGTAGCGGCAAGGGAGGCCAGCATATATACAGGCATTACCCTTGCAGAATATTTCAGGGATATGGGCTATGATGTGGGCTTGATGGCAGACAGTACATCTAGGTGGGCAGAGGCTCTTAGAGAAATTTCGGGGAGACTTGAAGAAATGCCCGGAGAAGAAGGTTACCCTGCGTACCTCGGAAGAAGGATCGCTGAATTTTACGAAAGAGCAGGCAACGCCAGAGTCGTGTCGAGCGATCAAAGAAGGGGATCTGTTACCGTAATAGGAGCGGTATCGCCACCGGGAGGAGATACATCTGAACCAGTATCCCAAAACACTCTGAGAGTGACAAGAGTCTTCTGGGCCTTAGACGCGTCGCTTGCACAGAGAAGACACTTTCCATCTGTAAACTGGTTAAACAGTTATTCGTTGTATTCTCAAGAACTGAGCAAGTGGTTCGACAAGAACGTTGCAGAGGACTGGTACTCTTCGTATCAAAAGAGCATGACCATTCTAGAAAAAGAGGCAGAATTACAGGAAGTGGCACAGCTGGTTGGATATGATGCACTTCCAGAGAATGAGAAGGAAGTTCTTGACATTGCTAAATCTCTCAGGGAAGATTTCCTGCAGCAGAGTGCATTTGATGAGGTCGACACATACTGTTCTCTGAAGAAACAGTACCTGATGCTCAAATCCATACTAGCCATGGACGAAGTCGAGAAATACGCCGTATCAAAGGGCGTCACGGTGTCAGAGCTAGATACGCTTCCTTTCAAGGAGAAGTTATCTAGATTCAAGGAAGTCAAAGAGAGTGATATAGACAAATATTATGGAGATCTGATCAAGGATATGGAAACAGAAGCGAGGGAGAGGGCTGATAAACAATGAGTGCAGATATAAGATATAAGACCGTTTCAAGAATAGCCGGACCACTTTTGTTCGTAGAAAAGGTCGATAACATAGGCTACAACGAAATGGTTGAGATCACTCTTGGAAATGGAGAGGTAAGGGCTGGCCAGGTACTTGATACAAGAAAGGGAATTGCGGTAGTACAGATATTTGGACCGACCACCGGACTGGATACGGGCAACACGTCCGTCCGCTTTAGGGGAGACATCGCAAGGATTCCTGTTTCGGACGAAATGATAGGAAGAGTGTTCAACGGACTTGGAGAACCACTGGATGGAATGAGTTCCATCATCTCGAATGAAAGGGTGGAGATAGTTGGAAATGCAATCAACCCTTATTCTAGAGAAGAACCATCAGAGTTCATACAGACAGGTATCTCGACTATCGATGGAATGAACACTCTCGTAAGAGGACAGAAACTACCAATCTTCTCAGGGTCAGGTCTTCCTCACAACAAGATCGCAGCGCAGATCGCAAGGCAGGCAAAGGTGCTGAGCTCTTCTGAGGGCTTCTCCATCATTTTCGGAGCCATGGGAATCACTTCTGAAGAAGCTAACTTCTTCATCGACGAGTTCAGAAAGACTGGTGCGCTAATGAGGTCAGTTCTATTTTTGAACCTCGCTTCCAGCCCCTCAATGGAAAGGATCATCCTTCCGAGGGTGGCACTCACAGCGGCCGAATATCTAGCATATCAAAAGGAGATGCACGTCCTTGTCATACTCAGTGATATGACGAACTATTCTGAAGCGCTGCGCGAAATATCTGCAGCAAGAGAGGAAGTTCCAGGGAGGAGAGGGTACCCTGGTTACTTGTACACGGATCTTTCCACGATATACGAAAGGGCAGGGAAAATCAGGGGAAGAAACGGTTCAATTACTCAGCTTCCGATTCTGTCTATGCCCTCGGATGATATGACCCACCCCATCCCCGATCTGACGGGTTACATCACAGAGGGACAGATTTTCGTCAGCAGGGAGCTTCACAGAAAGGGCA
>JAJYUZ010000011.1 GCA_021792255.1 Thermoplasmata archaeon | reverse complement strand
AAACTAACACGGAAGCGGGAGTTGCCAGGGCAGTTTCCCAGGGAAGGGCAGACGCCGGGATATCCCTGAAATATTATGCTGAGAAACTGAAACTTCATTTCAACCCTATAAGGGAAGAGGAATTCGACATACTTATGTCCAGGAAATTTTACAATTCGCCAACGGGAAAGGAGTTCATCCTAAACCTAAAAGGCATAGGACGATATATTGGAGACTTCACAGGTTACCAGCCGGTAGACGACACGGGTGAGATTATACAATTATAGTCGATCAAGTTTGATATCTCGTAATTCTCAAAGGCATACGTTGAAATTCCTCCAAAATAATCATATCGTATGAGAAATCGCGTAAATACTGAAATAATAGAGTGCAATGTCTAACTATGTTTGGGATGAATGGAAAGATTTTATGGGTTGATCTCTCTCAAGGTAAGAGCTGGGTTGAAGGTTTGGATGAAAATGTATATAAAAAATATCTAGGAGGTGTCGGTCTAGCTGCGTATATCCTAAACCGGGAAATCAAGGGAAAAATAGATGCGCTTGGCCCTGAGAATATCCTGTGTTTTGCCTCTGGTCCGTTTAATGGCCATAATGCCCCACTTGGAGGAAGATTGGAGGTAGTCGCAAAATCACCAATGACGGGAACATGGGGTGACTCGAACTGTGGCGGTAAATTTGCTCCGGAATTAATTAATAGCGGTTTCGATGCTCTCTTTGTAAAGGGTATTGCCAAAAAACCAGTTTTTATCAAGATCGTAGATGGAAATTATTCGATAGAAGATGCCTCAAATCTCTGGGGCAAAGACGCATACGAGACAGAAACTGATTTGAAAAAGATAGATCCTAGAGGGCAGGCAATGGTAATCGGTGTCCCGGGAGAACAAATGATGTATGCGGCCTCCATAATGAACGAGTTTGGAAGGGCAGCAGGCCGTTCTGGTCTTGCAGCCGTAATGGGTTCAAAAAGACTTAAAGGTGTTTTCGCAAGGGGAACAAAGAAAGTCCCAGTATTTGACGAAGCTATGTTGATGGACACCATAAAGAAGGCACAAATACAGTTTCGCAATTCAATGAATCTCGTGGACCCATGGCACATGTTTGGCACTACCGCAACAACCGAACCGTCACATCTCAACGGTGACACACCGATAAAAAATTGGGCCGCTTCCGGCTTCAAGGATTTCGGAGAAGAAAACGCAAAGAAGATCAGCGGTGAGATGATCAGAAAAGACGTTCTGAAATCATACGGCTGCGCTCAGTGTACCCTTGCATGCGGCGGACACATCAAGAGGAGTACAAGATATGGCGATATAGAGGGTCACAGATTGGAGTACGAAGGTACTGGTGCTTTTGGTGGTCTTAATATGATAGCCGATCTGGATGCAATGTCCATGAGTTTTGAGCTTTGCAACAGGTACGGTCTCGATATAATCACAACCGGGGCAGCTATTGCGTTTGCAAATGAATGCTATGAAAACGGTGTCCTGACAAAAGAGGATATTGGTTTTGAAATAGGCTTCGGAAACCCGGATGCCGAAGTAAAACTCGTTGAGCTCATAGGAAAGGCAGAAGGTATCGGAAAGATTCTGGGAATGGGGCAGCACTATGCCTCACGTGTGATAGGTAAGGGCAGCAGTAATTTCGCCATGGATATTGGAGGTCAGGATCTTCCCATGCACGATCCTAGACTTATGCCCAGCATAGGAACAACTTATATTTCGGACCCAACCCCTGGAAGACATACCGCTGGAACGATTGGTTTCAACGAGGGTTCTGAACTTGTCCTCCCCTTCAAGCATGAAGCTTCAGGGACTAAGATCCCGAGATACGAATATCACGGGAAAGGTCATCTTCAGTTACTTGCCGTTGCTGGAAACGAGATCATGAATTCAACGGGCATGTGCCAGTTCTCTACAAACATATGGCAAAACAGTTATCCCTATTCCGAATTTCTGAAGGCAATAATGGGTATTGATTTCACATCCGACGATCTGGTATCGATAGGTTGGAGAATTCAAATCCTAAGGCACGAGTTCAACGCAAAACAGTCTGTAAATCAATACGATATAAAACCTCCTGACAGAGTTATGGGTATTCCACCCCTGAAGTCTGGGATGACTGCAAGTATCACGGTAGACTACAATTCATTAAGAAATGAATACCTTGACGAACTTGGATTGACAAAAGATGGGAAACCGTCCAGTGAGATCATTGAAAGGCTGCAGATTGAGCCTGATCTCGTTACAGCCTGATCTTCTTTTTTCACCACTATATTTTTTTGAAAGAATCAATGAGGCCCCTTATGTAACCGATCGCGTAGAGCCTTCCGAGATAGGAATATCCTGGGATGTCGGCAGAATCCCCTTCGAGCGTGGGAACGTGGTCTACGCGCATTAACCCGTCGTAATTTATATCATTGTATGCTTTTATACAGCCGGCAAGATCAGTTTTCCCATAACCGAGCTGCGTCTCAACATAATTGTTCTTGTCTCCAAGAACATCCCTGAAATGCACGAAGAATATTTTGTTACCAAAATGCCTAATCGTGATAGGGAGATTCTCCGTCATCAGTGTGAAGTTCCCCTGGCACAGAGTTATGCCATTAAATTCGCTATTGTGAAGTTCAAGAAGTTTATCATAGGACTCAATTGAGTTCATTATCCTTGGGATTCCAGCGAATTCTTCGATTGGTGGGTCATCTGGGTGCATTGCAAGTTTCACATTGTTATCTTCTGCAATGGGAACAATGAAGTCAAGGAATTCTTTAAGATTCTGCCACAGCGAGCTCCTGTCGATTTTCACTTTTTCATTTCTATATCCTGAGATATCATTGACATTGAATGATGATACTGTGCCAACCTTACTTTCAATATAGTTGTGAGTCCTTGCCCATCCTATCCCAGCCATCCAGTTGTAGCACCATAGTCCTATGTTCAACTTACCGAAATTCTCAATCATCTCTGCAATACTGTTTAGTTCTTCTTCCTTTCCCGGAAGATTAAGGCGTATCTTGTCCATGGGTGGATTGTCCTCAATAGCTCTGAGATTGAAGCCGTTGTCTTCAAGCATGTTCTTGTACTTTTTCAAAGAGAAGTATCCCCATGGCTTATCCTCAAAGCTCATTCTCCAGTCCATGAAGTTCCTGGGAAGTACACCGACAGCATCCTTGATACCAATCTGATGGAGCATCTTCCAGTACCTGTTGGGAGAGGATTCTAAGAGCATCTCAGAGAGACTGAATTTCAACATGTTTAAGGATTGCTAGAAAATATTAAAGATCACTCCTTTTAATTCGTAAGGTGTAACTAAATTTAGCAGGGATAGATTGGCATGAACCACAAAAAAAGATCGTACGCAAAATCAACCAACCAAAGCTATGCTCTGTTTTGATCTCTTTTTGAATTCTTTTTCAATCTGTGTCCTGAGACCCATTGGTCTGTTTCTGAATATTCTAGGATCCATTTCCGTTATTTCTTCTGGAAGGATGGGCTTGAATTCCATTCTTTCGAGTATGTCTTTGTCTAGGTCAATACCCGGAGCCTTCTCTTTTAGAACGAGGCCTTTATCGGTAAGACTAAAGACTGCACGTTCGGTGATGTACATTATTTCCTTTCGGTCTCTCAGGGCTATCTTCCCGTTGAAAAGAACCTTATAGACCTTATTCACAAACTTTATGACATCACCTTCTTTCTGTATTGTGATTCCAGAATTCCCCACACTTTCCTTTAAGCCATTCGCAGTGAATCTTCCAGCGAAGTAAACCCGGGGTGACCCGGCTGATATGACGGGGAAACCGCCAGGTCCAGGCGTCCTATTTTCAAGCAGCGAAGGATTGACGTTACCTTCTCTGTCGATCTGAAGAAAGCCAAGAGAGGTAAGATCTATGATCCCTCCCTCATAAAGATTGAACTGATCTGGCATGGTGATCGTTGCAAACGGACCAATTGAGACACCAAAATTTTCTCCGCCCAAAGGTATGCCGCCCCATGGACCAGACTCGACAGTGGAAAAAACGTACTTGGAAATGCCCTCCTCCTTGATTATGTCTGATACGAATGTTGGAATGCCTATTCCAAGGTTCATGATGATCGGCCTGCCAAGCTGCGTAACGAGTCTCGAAATCTCAAGAGCCACTCTCCTTTCTATTACGTTCTCTGGGGTAAGTTTTCCGCGTCTTGCATTCACGGGATCTGGGGGAATTATCGTGCCGGAGATAGCAGGATCGTAACGAATTGTACTCGACTGCCAGGCAAATTCTGGCGGTGAGACGAAAACATAATCTATTATTGGTCCTGGAACGTGCACATCTTTTGGGCTTATAGAACCGAATCTTGCTATCCGCTCTACCTGTGCCATTACAATACCGGGATTTGGCTGGGCCTTGGCGGACTGGGCTATATTCAACACAGTGCCGAATATTGCTTCATCTTCCATACTCATGTTCCCGACTTCATCCGCCGTTGTGCCGCGTATCATTGCGACATCTGGTTTTGGAGCCTTGTAGAATAAGTAATCACGCCCCTCTATATTCAATACCGATGAATAGCACCTTCTTGC
>JAJYUZ010000003.1 GCA_021792255.1 Thermoplasmata archaeon | reverse complement strand
AGGGAAGGACCCTTTAGTACGAGAGGAACGGGGGTTCGTGGTCTCTAGTTTACCGGTTGTCTGACAAGGCATTCGCCGGGCAGCCACGTCATATGCGGATAAGAGCTGAAAGCATCTAAGCTCGAAACCGTCCCTGAAAAGAGGCATCGTCATCAGATCTCTTGTAAAAGACAAGTTTGATAGGATCGGGATGTAAGCGCCAAGCCGCAAGGCGAGACGTTAAGTCCGCGATTACTAACGATCGAAAATCTGTAAAATCCGTCAATCTAACCCTTGCTGATATATGAGCAATTTTTTATTTTAAAAAACGTAATGAAACTATAGGTCAGAGCAGAGTTTGAGATGGAAGACTTGTGAGGAGAGCATCGGAAGAAATGAAGAAGAGGTTCTTCAATGTAAAAGTGGATGTTCCGAGCCCGGCTAGATTTATACAGAGAAAGAGAACTTGCTGAAGCGAAGGAGTACTTTCACATATCAGCGGATTACAATTTCTCGGTTGTCAGGGCATAGGTTTTAAATTACCCCGGAGATTAATTTTGATATACAGTTGGTCCTAATTTTATTCTATCCTCTCTTGGTCTCAAAGAGTTTTCCTAGATCGCCAACTTCTGACATACTTAGCGTAATATCTGTACTCTTTACGTTCTCTTCAAGTTGCTCCAACCTGGTTGCTCCGAGTATAGGGAAGATGTACTTTCCTCTGTGCATCAGCCAAGATAGGGCCAATTCTGACATGGAAGCTCCCTTAGAACTCGCCATCTCTCTCAACTCTTCTAGGGCTGACTTATATTTTTCATGGAGATCGTAACCCTTGTTCTCGTGTCCTTCCTTATCAGTCTTCGAGAACCACTTTTCGTATTCCAACCTCGAATTGCCCTCATCTTTGTCTAAATATCTTCCAGCCAGAACGCCCTGTGCCAGTGGACTGTATATCATGGATGCAAGTGAATTGTCTTCTGCGATCTTTATGTTAGTGCCTTCCAATTCCCTTTCTATCAAGTTGTATTTGTCTTGAATAAAGTCTGGTGGTTCGAAAGGTGCAAAATACTTGAGGTTCAGATATTTCACTAAATCGAGAGCATTGTGGTTTGATATGCCGTAATGGAGGATCAATCCTTCATCCTCGAGAAGGTTCATGGTCCTTGCGATCTGATCAATTCCACTAACTTCGTCCGGGGCGTGAATTATATAGAAATCGATATAGTCCATCTGCAGCCGTTCTAGGCTTGTTCTGATTGCCCTTCTTACGTGTTTTCGATTTGCTCCTGAATCGTTGACTAGCGGGCCAGTTCTACCCATGACCTTTGTCGAGACTACGAAACTTTCCCTGTCGTAACCACTGAGGGCTTCCCCAAGGATTTTCTCAGCAAATCCAACCCTATCAAAGTTTTGTGACAAGGCATCTCTTTCATAGACGCCTCTGTAAACGTCCGCAGTATCGAAAAAGTTGATTCCCAGATCGTAGGCCCTCCTAATCAATTTGATTGAATTCTCCTTGCTCACTTCCCTCTTCCCTTTGAAGATCCCATTTGGAAGGTACCACGTCCCGAGGATTAATTCTGATACCTTAACCCCCGTTTTTCCAAAACTTTTGTATTTCACGTTTAGACCAGTCCTATCTCATTCATATTTTTTGAGGTCCAGATATAGCCAAAAACCAAATCGTAGATTGAAACAGTTTGGTCTACATCTTGCCTCGTGACATTCTAGAAGAAGTTAATATTGCTTTGTGAATAAGGAAAATCAAGCGGGGGTTGTCGAGCTTGGTCAAAGGCACTAGATTCAGGGTCTAGTCTCGTAGGAGTTCGAGGGTTCAAATCCCTCCCCCCGCATTCACATAAAAAAGAAGTTCGATTTCTGACGCTAAAATTGAGTCCATATATTTTACTAAAATTCTAGACACTATGCAGAACCTTATCCAAACTGATGTCAGTTATGAAAATGTAAGATTCTTAGGTTACTGCCAGGGTGGACTAATCGTATTTCTAGAATTATCATTTGAAATCGTGTAGGAAAATTATAGATGGTTCTAAAGGCTGCTGAATGGTTGTAAGTGCATTCTCTGTTTGTTCCTCGATAATCGTGAATTTTGTATTTATTAGTTACTTTTCGTATTTAAATATATTTAATATACTTAAACGCATTAACGAAAACATGGCGAAAGTGTTATTTCTTTTGATAACGGGAAAGGAAGCACCAGAAAGGGCAAAGCTTGCTGTCATGACTGCTTCAAGACAGGTAAAGGCGAGGAGATACGAAGATACTAAGGTACTCTTGTATGGGCCAAGTGAGGAATATGTAACCACCCTCCAGGGAGAAGATAAAGAAGCCTTCAGCGAGATGGTAAAGGGTGGTGCAGTAGATTCTGCCTGTGTAGGCGTAGCAAAAATGCTCGGAATTGAACTAAAACTTAAGGAGATGGGGGTTGAGCTTCTTCGATTCGGAGAAAGACTTGCATTTTTTGTGAATAATGGATACGAAGTAATTACCTTCTAATGATTGAGGATGAAAAAGATAGGAAAATTTCAAGGCTATCGATAGTTGAAACTGTAGTTGTGATACTATCGATCACATTTTTCATCAGGGCGAGCAACAATATGTTGCAAACCTCAATTCCTCTGTTGGTGAGGTACGATTTCAATTTTACTCAGACCGATGTGGGAATAATAGCAGCTCTCAGTTCTGCAATGACTTTCATTACTACAGCCTTATTGAATGCACGTCTAAACTCTCGTAGTAGGAGAAGGGCCTTCATATTATCAAACGTGATTTATACCGTAGTGTTTATTGGTTTCTGGGGGGCTAATTATATCTCAATCTGGGTTCTTGCTGCTATTGCTGGTGCAGTATTTGGCCTCATGATCCCCAACCTAGTCACTGCAGCTGGTCTCTTTAAAGATACTGCTGTAAGGGAGAGAGCGCTTTCACTTTACACACTGTCATTAAGCCTATCGCTTGTAGCAGGACCTGCTGTTGAGTCATATCTGTTGAAATTCTATCCCCTCAGGACAGTTTTCATTCTATTTGTTTCGTTTGCCGCTTCTTCAACTTTGTTGTCTCCTCTAATCAGATTCCCAGAGGAGAGTAGAAAAATGCAAAAGGGGAACGTTCTTCGAAACTACGGGTTTAGATCTGCAATTCTGAATATAGTGGCATATAACGTACCATTTTCGATGATCGTTGCATTTGCTGGAATTTATGAAAAGGAAACATTTGATATCTCACTCTCTTTGGTCACTCTTCTATTCTCTTTTTTCTTTCTTTCATCGTTTCTGTCAAGGTTGTTCCTATCCATAAAACCTCCTAGAAACATTAAATTACTGATGATTGTCGCAATGGTCATGTCGACTGCAGGTATCCTGTTGATGGTGATTTCTACTAATATATCCACTTTCATAGTCGCTCTTGTGATCCTTGGAATTCCGCACGGCTTAACATACCCTCTTTCTGTTCTATCCATAGCAAGGTCGTTCGATCCAGGTTCCAGAAATGTTGCGAACAGTTACTTTTTCTCAATAATGATGGCGATAGGCATCTTGCTTCCCCTGATTGGAGGACCCCTAATAGAATTCTATGGGTTCAAGCTAACTTTTGGGCTTATTCTTCTGTTCATAGTATTAGTGATGCTAATGCTGAGTCTTAATTTCCTCGCAGAAAAGAAGATGAAAGATAATTCGGCTCTTGTCAAAACAGGCTAACGCTGATGCTCCTCCACATACTCTTTTAGAGCTACTGCATTATTGATATGCTCGACCTTTGAAGAATAGAGAAAAACTACGTCATTCTTTCGGCATATCTCTAATAATTCACGTGTGTGATGATTCTTGTCAAGTTCAACGAAGTATCTATTACGGAACTCATCCCATTTCCTCGGATCGTGTGAATACCATTTTCTTAAATCATTCGTGGGTGCAATATCTCTCATCCACTTGTCAAGTCTCAATCTTTCCTTTGATATACCTCGTGGCCATAGTCGGTCTATAAGAATCCGATACCCTTTCTGAGGAGGGTCCCCAGTGTATACCCTTGTGATTGTTATCAACGATGACTTAATGGAAATTGCCAAGATAAGTCTTTCACAGAAGGTCATATTTTAAAAGAAGTATTGGATTCAACCATGCAGAAGATCGCTGAGCACACTTTGAGTTATTAAATGTGGACCTGACCTTTTCGTAAGTTTCGATACGGCTACTTTAAATGAAATGGGTAACATACCACAATTTAATGATAGGGTCCATAAAGTGTTAGGCAGAGTGCCCTCTATGAGATAGTCGCTGTCGATGACACAGTCGAAATGTTCGAGGAAGCTAGAAAGAGAGGCGTAAATATTAGAACAATAGTAAGCGCACAGAAATAGGGGCCGCTCAAACAAACCTGTTGGGTATCAAAGGCTAGGGGTAACGTAAAGATTGCCATGGATTCAAATTCTCAACCCCACAAGAGAAAATTGGGGAGATATTGGAGTGGATCATTAAGGGGGCGACGGTGTAGTAATGAAAAGACTCGTCTAAGGAAGTACAATCCCCAGACGGAATCTCAACAAGATATCCATTACTTCTATGGCAACTGAAATCAGTCACTATCTAGTTTCTCAAACCAGAAAATATAGCGACCAGATTTCAGGATTCTTTGCCACTGGTAGGGAAGTCAAAGTATGGTTCGATAAAGTTTACAAAGCGTTTAAAGGCGAGCAAAAGAAAAAAGCAAAATAAAAATGATTTATTTTAAGAAACGACGATCCCAATGTAAGGGGTGAACACTTTTGAGTTCAAATTTAGGCACTGGTTCAGATTGAATTCAAATGTTAGGTGGGTCGTGGAGAAGGCTGATACGGTGAAGGGATGGTTAAGGAACGCAGATTGAGATGCCAAAGTGAACGACTCATTCGTTCCCGCAACATCAACGGAAACGGCTGAAACATAGACCCTTATCATCGTATAGTTTCCTGCCGGTATTGATAGTGACCCGAGGAAGGACGAATTGTTAAGCGTTACTCCATAGATGTTTACTGTTTTTGTCGGAATTGTGTAGTTAGTCCAGCCAGTAGAAGTGCTGTGCAAAGAAATTGCCGAGAATGTTATGTAAACGGCAGACACGTTACTGTTTACTGGTAAATCTGCAGCAGAAAGAGTTAGAGTGCCATGACCATAGGTAAGTGCACTGTATGCCCCCAGCCCAACGACTACGACTGCTACCACAACTATTACAGCAAGTATTGTTTTGCTTACCATATACCATAATTATCCGTATAGTATATTAAGGATTATGGTACGATTATTGAAAAGATATACAATTCATAATTTAAAAATTCGTAGAAAACTGAAATATCTACAAAATTAACTTGTCTTACTGTTCAGAGTGCCCTGAATGGTCTTGGGGGCATCTCTAGACTCCTTCCCCCTCAGGACTGAAAGTACTATGGCTATCACGAGCAAAGCTAGCGAAGCAAGCAAGGCAGTGTGCATCCCAGTTATGTAAGCTGATGAAAGTTTGCCATTTATTTTTCCGGCTCCGACAAATATCTGGAAGGCGTATGATCTTGGAATAGATATCGATGCAATAAGCATGGCAACGGCGAAACTACTCAGCATTCCCATGTTTGCAATTGTCCTCAGCAGCCCATTTGTGACCCCATATGCCTTGGGAGGAGCATTCGACATGACCGCGCTGTTGTTTGGGGCAAAGAACGCACTATTGCCGGACCCATAAATTACCGCTCCAAGAACTACGACATAGACCGAGGTAGATAGACCAAAAGTCAGATAAATCAGGATTCCTAATATCTGCACCGAGAGACCTATTGTTGCTACAATCCTTGCGCCTACTCTATCGGAGAGACGCCCCGAAAAAGGAGCAACGACACCTCCTAAGATGTAACCCGGGATGAGAAGAATAGAAGAACTCCATGGAGAGAAACCTCTCGGACCCTGAAGGTACATTATTACTAGGAACAACACTGCGAATGTCGCGAGTGACTGAAAGAATGCCGCAAATATTGATGCGGTCAGTATTCTACTTCTCAATATTGACAGATCAAGCAGAGGATGTTCGATGTATCTTTCGAGGAGAATAAATGAAAAGACGAGGAGCAATCCGAGAGCCATTTCCAGACCAGAATAATCCGTCCATCCCGAACCAGTTATGTTGGAGATACCATAGAGTATGAAGAAGAGTCCTGCGCCTAACAGAATCAGTCCTCCGTAATCCAATCTCTCTTTGATCCTTGGTGATTTTTCTTTTAGCATGAAGTAGCCGATCAGAGTTGCAGCAATGCCTATTGGAACATTTATGAAAAAGATATATCTCCAGCTAAGGAACGTCACAAAAGCACCTCCCACCAGTATGCCAAGGATTGCTCCAAGGGACCATCCTACGCCATTATAACCAAACGCCTTTCCTCTCTCGTTCGGAGGGAAGGTATCAGCTAGGATAGCACCACTGTTTGCGAAAATAAATGCACCACCAAGTCCCTGGAATATCCTAAAAATGATGAGTTCTGTGCTGTTTTGTGAGAAGCCGCAAAACAGAGAGAAGACTGTGAAAAGAGCGAACCCGAGATTGTACATCCTGACCCTGCCAAACATGTCCCCGAGTCTTCCCACCTGGGTAGTTGAGATGGTAGTGATGAGAAGATAGGCCATTATCACCCATACCATGCTTAACAAGTCTGAATGAAGGTCAGTCTTCATCACGGGAAGTCCTAGAACTACTGCCGTTGTGTCAACAGCGCTCATTGTTACTCCGGTCATGACTATTGCGACAGCAACAGTTCGATTTCTCCTCTCTTCTCTGGTCAAATGAGGACGGGACAAAGAAGAAGCTGTCACTGCTTTTCGGATTGCTGTTGCATTCAAAATCCTTTCCAAAATGGCAGGATTCTAAATTTTCTCTGAAAAATGGCCATTTTACTTCGTGTTAATTAAATATAATTACGAAAATTTAGATATATCCGCTTTCGATAATAGTCTGATGCTCGTCTCTGAGATTGAATCTCATCATAATAAGTCCAATAATAGAAAAGCGAAGCAAACATATGTAGATAGGAAAAGAGCATCGGGTATGTTTGAGAAGGTCAGCAATTTCCTAGTGGAAGTTTTCAGGTCAGATTAGAGGAAACCCAAGCCCTCAAATCAGGGGTCAGAGTTTTCTGTAAAGAATTACTGAACAAATTTAAACGAGATTGTATTCCATTTCTGAAAAACAAGATGTTGATTACTTCCTTGGCAAGCGGTAGCTCTGGAAATTCCAGTCTAATATGTAGTGGGAGCACCTGCATAATAATCGACATGGGTATTTCTGTCAGGAAAACCCATGCTGCACTTCAATCCAAGGGAATTGACCCAAAGAAAATTGCAGCACTGTTCATAACCCATGGACACTCAGATCACGCGTCAGGAGTTCACAGTTTCAAGAAAGCTTTTCAGGTTCCCGTATACGGGACGTACGAAACTTCGGATATCTATGTGGAACAGAGAGGCGGATATGGAGGTTATCAGGAAATGGGTGTGGAACTGGACAATTTCATCAAGGAAGGGGAAGACACTGAGATCGGCGATCTGACGATTGAGGCAGTAAGGATTTCTCACGACGCCAGACATCCCGTAGCATATTTCATCCATAACGGGAACAGGAAAGCTTCAGTTATAACAGACTTGGGAGAATCAAACCCGCTTCTGGAAAAGAGGGTCAGTGAATGCAATGTGATCCTCATAGAAGCAAATCACGACCCTTTGATGCTGGAGAAGGGTCCCTATCCGGACATGTTGAAGAGGAGAATAAGAGGCGCGCGGGGGCATCTATCTAATCAGCAAACTGCGAAGATATTAAGGAGAGCGGTGAACGAAGACACCCCCGTTCTCTTGGCTCATCTTTCAAAAGTGAACAACACGCCGCAGCTCGCTATACAGGCAGTCCATGGTGCACTGCGTGAGAGTGGACTCAAAACAGAAAAGATAAGGGCGCTTGCACCCTACAATGATGCGACGGAGATTAGAGTCTGAATGAGAGGCACTATCTCCTTCGCAGAAATAATGTCACTCGCAAATTTTCTTGGAAAATATGAAGGAGGGTTCATCGAAAAGAACTACCAGGGAGATGCCGGGATCTCCTTAAAGCTCAGGAAATCTGGAATTGATTCTTCCTATCTCAATTTCGTAGACAACAAATTTCTATTTCTCTCGCAGGAAAACCTAATAGAGGGAAAAAAGAACGCACTTCCTTTGGAAAATATTTCTGTCTCAAAAATAAAGCAAGTGGGAACTGACAGAATCCTCGTGATCGAAGGTCCAAAGACCCTTGTGATAGAACTGATGGGTGGAGGAAATCTTTTCGTGCTTCAGGACGGACTGATTGCGTACGCTAGCAAACAGGGCAAGAGGGGGGGTAGGGTTCTGAGGGTCGGAGAGCGATATGAATATCCTCAGTACATAGACCTGAGGTCGCAGCAATTCGACTTTGAAACTGCGATAGGTACCTCATCCAGTGATCCCGTGAGAACACTTGCTGTGAGACTCGGGCTTTCCAAGTATGGGGAGGAAATAGACTGTGCATTAGGACACTCAATCAAAAGTAACTCGGAAGTGCTAGCAAATTTGGAAAAGATCAAGGAAATGATCTCTGCCATCTACAGAAGTGCCAATGATTGTAAGATTTACATCTACAAGGACGAGTTCTACGTATGGAAAAGTCATTGCAGGGTTGAAGAACCGGAGGTCATGAGCATAGACGAAGGGCTCAGAAAAATCTACGAAAGCGAAGAATCCGGAGGGGATGGCAAGACCGAAGCCATGAAACGAAACGTGGAAAAAATGACAGTGGAGATGCAGAGACTGAGGGCCTCGGGGGAATTCATCATGAGCCATCTGGGGGGAATGGATCGTCTTCTGAAGAAATGGAAAACGGTAGATACGGAAAAGTACAGAATTGACTACGACAAGGAAACGATCACTTTCGTTGAAGACGGAACAAATATAGAACTGAAGATGAACGAAACTGCAGGAGAAAATGCCGACGATTACTTCAGGATGAGCAAGAGAATCAAGGATAGACTGTCGAGAGTTAAAATCGAACCGGAAAGAGAAACAAAAAAAGTTGAATTGAAGAAAGTCAAGAGGGTGTTCACCAATTACAGATGGTTCATAACCAGCGATGGCAACTTTGTGATTTCGGGGAAGGATGCAGAGACCAATGACTCTGTGGTAAAGAAATACCTGGGAGAGAAAGATCTGTACTTCCACGCGGACATCCACGGAGCCCCATCGGTGGTCATGAAGGTTTCTAAAGAGTCGACAGAGAAAGGGATTGAAGAGGCAGCGCTATTTGCATGGTGCATGTCAAAGGCATGGAATTCCAAGTTCGGAAACGGATCCGTTTATTACGTTACGAAAAGTCAGGTCAGTAAAACTCCGGAGTCTGGCGAATACCTTGCGCGCGGAGCCTGGATCATCAGGGGGAAGAAGAATTACATCACTCACCTGAATCTGGAGTTGGCCGTCGGTTTTCAGAAGTACGAAAACAGAGATTACGTGGTGGCTGCCCCAGTACCTTCGATATCAGGGAAAAAGGTCATCATCGTGCCCGGCGAAGGAAAGGAGGAGGTGGTGAAGGAAATATCAGAATTCCTAGGGGTAGAGAAGGAATCGGTTTATCCCGCCTTGCCACCAGGAGCTTGGTCTGTCAGGGACAAAGTAGTTTCTTGATAACGCCACAGTTTTTTTGTCAAGGGAATGAGTAAGGCCAGGAATGTGCATATCATTCCTATCATTCCCCATAGTAATAGGGGGCTGTAATAGAAGTACGCAAGCATTGCTTCATACACGATGGGCGAGATGGGGCTGACAAAGTTACTCAGCAACGAAAATCCACCGTAATACTCTCCCCTCCTGCCTTCAGGCGAAATCTTCCCAATTACAGAGTTCATTGGAGGAGAGATCACATTCTCTCCTATTGTCAGAAAGACTACGTCCACAAACAGAAGGGCTATATTTCTAGTTATTCCGAATATTGCGAACGTTATGGCATAGATCAGAAGACCAACGGAGACCCTGGTCATGTCGTCCATTCTGTAGAATAACCTGTTGACCGGAAGCTGCAGTCCCACGACCACAAGACCGTTTGTGGTGAACAGAAGTCCTATGATCGTGTTGGGAATCAGATCGACGTTAGCAAAGAACTGGGGAAGGATATAAGCCCAGGGCCCCGTAGAAAAGAAAGCCAACGAAAGAAGTATTGAAATTATGATAAATCTATTATCCCCTCTGGGGAACGAGATTAGGCTCTTTTCAGATTGTGGAGGAGCTTCATTGTAATTTATGTATTTGTAGAAGAGAAAGAATCCTAGACCCTCCAAAATAAGAGGGATCAGAGGCAGGATCGCATAGTTGTACGAAACCAAGAA
Source organism: Thermoplasmata archaeon (assembly GCA_021792255.1). Taxonomy (GTDB): domain Archaea; phylum Thermoplasmatota; class Thermoplasmata; order Thermoplasmatales. The sequence goes on along the minus strand of JAJYUZ010000003.1, from coordinate 334,635 downwards.
GCCAGAAATTCCGGGACCAAGAGAGAACCCAACATTCGCCCCTATTCTGGTCATACTGAATGCATCGATTCTATCCACATCGCTAGTTGAATCTGTGACTATAACCATGTCGGCTACAGATTGTAGAGTGGCTACGGCAGCGAAGAAAACGAAGCATGCGTAGATGTAGAAGTTAGAAAGATCAAAATATATTCCAACGAACATCACGAAAAACAGTACGGAGATCATTGGAGGAAGGAGGAGTGCTATTTTTCTCCGCCCAACCTTGTCTATGAGATTTCCTCCGAATATGCTCACCGGAATGGCCGCAATTCCCGAGAGGAGGAAAAGGACTCCGATATCTAAGTAAGGGATGTTCTTGACCCTCAGTAGATAGATGGGAATGTACACCCAGATTCCCGATCTCCCCATCACTCTCAGTAATTCAGCTATCGATACCGTTTGTATGATTCTGTTTTGAATTACGTTCTTGGAAATCGGGAGTTTCATTCGGTAAAGGCTCTGATCATGGTGTGGATAAAAAGATTGGCTACGTATGTTGCAGAATTGAATTAAAAGTTATGAAAAGAAAATAAAAAAAAGAAATGTTAGTCTACTTTGTTGTTTCCAGACCGTCGGATTTCTTGGGGAGGCCTTTGTCAAGTCCAGAGAGACTTAAGGATCTTGTTTCAAACCCTCTTCTTTGCCATAACACTGTCATCGCTAGGGAAATGACAAATACGACCATCACTATTGCTGCAGATCCGTTGAAGGAGAAACCGTTGTCAGCCAGATAAGTCAGCGAACCCGTTATAACCCCCGCGCTCACCCAGACCACGAATCTGACCAACGAAACGTAAGTTCCTCTCTTGAGAGTGGGGAACAGTTCTGGTTCGAGCATTCCTCTGGCTGCCCACGTTATCTCGCCGGGTATGAATAGCAGGGTTAATATTGCAACCAACAGTAGGCCGCTTATTGCGCCAGTTGCGGCTTCGTAAGCCCACAGAATCGCCCAAAATCCAACTAAGATGCCGTATGAGAATATCGTGAACGTTTTCCTGCTCACTCTATCGACAAAGAGAATTCCAGCGACTACTCCCACTACTGCCATCGTGAGCCCTCCAATCAGTGGGATTGTGGCCGCGAGGATACCGTTTGTGCCGTAGAAATAATCGTATCCGACGCCGTAAGAAAAGTAGACGAACGCAACGTCCTGAGACACTCCGATGAGAATAAGGATCAGGAATCTCATTGGCAATCCAACAGAGACATGAACTTTTTCCGCATCTCCATCCTGCCCGACCCAGGCATCCTCCACATCAGACTTCGTGCCTCCTTTTATTGCAGTCCATGGTGCCGATTCAGACATAAGTCTCCAAGCAATAGCAAGTGCGATCAAGGGAGCGAAGAAGAGGAGTCCTAATGCAATATCGTTTGCAGCTTTAGAAAGTCCAAGTAAGAGAGGAATGAACGTTATGCCTACACCAATGTTTCCAAAGTTCTGAACAATTACAAGAGATCTTCCTCTGTTTTTTGCTGGAACAGCTTCTGCCATCATAGAGAGTATTGGAGTTTCAAGTCCTATCGCAGCCATTCCTATCAGTACGAATGAAATGATCAGAGCAATCAGATAAGTCAGAGACGTAGACGGTGTTAGTTGTCCCAACAGATATATTGCGATACCGACCACAATCATAGCAGATGTGATCATGAAGGAGCCCTTTCTTCCAATGCGATCAGCAAGTCCCCCTGATAGCAACGCTCCTACACCTCCGGCGATGTATGGAAGGCTGAATCCAAGAAAAGCGTACGGAGCGGGTATGATACCCCCTATTGCAAACACAGGCCCATAGCTTTCAGCAACACCGTATACAAGCATTCCCATTGCTAAAGCAACAAAAACTGCCCAAGGGTATTTCATCCCGCTCTCTTTACCTGAATTATTTGATACAGAATGCAATGGTTCGCTAGCGGGATTAGAATTATTTTCGCTATTTGATTGAACCATCAAATGTTGTATCACTATGGTTATAAATACGTTTTCTCATACCATATATAGAGAATATATAGCGCTCTATTACTACCTAAATGACCTATTTAGTTTTATAATTATTTGCTTTTAACAATTTATTTATCTATCAAATCTAAAGAATTGGAAATCGTGACGTGGATTCGTTGACTTTAAAATAAAGTGACGGCTCCTCAAAATTTTAATTTATAATGTCGCTATCATACCATAAATGAAATATTCCGTAGATATCTCTAATTTTTCTTGGCGTTTTCCTACATTCACGGGGATAAAGAAAGAGTACACTCTGAGGAACGTGAATCTGAAGATAAAGGAGGGGGAAGTATTCGGAATAACTGGTTCCACGGGGTCAGGAAAGTCAACGCTATGTTATGTGATAGCTGGATTGATTCCTCAAAAGCTGACTATACCTCAATATCAAGAGGAAGAGCATCTGAATGGAAGCGTCAAGATACTCGGAGAAAAAATAGTTCAGTTGTCAAAATCGGGGAAGAAGAGCGTAGTGAAAATAAGGAAGATTGATGAAGGCAGAGTTGGTCTGGTTAAGCAGGATCCAGAGAGCTATTTTTCCCACGGATCGGTAATGGAAGAACTTTTGTTCAATCTCAATAAGATTCCTCTCTCTAAGGATGAAAAAAAGGAGAGAATCAAGAAAGCTCTTGAGGTAGTCAAAATGAAAAGCTTGTTCAAGAGCGCAAATAAGTTGACTCCATTTGAGTTATCAACGGGAGAACAACAGAGATTGGTCATTGCGAGTTTCCTGGCAATGAAACCAGAAATCTTGATACTCGACGAACCAACGTCAGATCTCGATCCAGTCGGAAAAGGGGAGGTCATCGATGCAATACTCGCAATGAAGAAGGAGAGTGGTATCACCATAATCATTGTCGAGCAGGATCCGGAAACCTTGACGCGGTTAGCCGACAGAGTAGCATTGATGAGCAAGGGAGAAGTTGTCGCCGTGGACGAGCCTGGGAAAATATATTCAAGAAGCGACATCAAGAGATACATCGAAGTTCCGGAGCTAATGGAGCTCATCGGACCAACTGGTGAAATAGGAGAAAAATTTGCTCCGGAAAAGGTAAAGGACTTCAGGGTGAGCAGGCTCGAGAAGGAGAAAGGAAAGGTACAACTTGAAATAAAAAACGTGGGGTATCATTACGAAGATGGAACTAAGGCCCTAGACAATCTTAACTTAAAAGTCCACGAAGGAGAGTTTCTTTCCCTCGTTGGACCAAATGGATCGGGGAAAAGTACGATTTCCAAGATAATATCTGGAAATCTGTCCGGTTGGGCAGGGAAGATTATTTTCGAAGGGAGTGACATCTCAAAGAAGGGAAGGAGAGACACCGCAGGTGGACTCATCGGATATGTTTTCCAAAATCCCGACCAGCAGGTTCTTCAGGGGACCGTTAAGGACGAAATTTATTCGAGCCTTGTCAATACTTCTTTTGATAAGACGAAGTACGAGGCCCTAGCGGAAGATGCCCTGAGGAAGGTGAATCTGAAGGACAGATTCAACGACGACATAAACGCTCTTAGCAGAGGAGAAAAGAGAAGGTTGGCGTTAGCGAGCGTAATCGTGACAAAGCCTAGACTACTAATGGTGGACGAGCCAGCAACGGGACAGGACTACAAAAGCTCCACAGAAATTATGGAGTTGCTTTCGGAGATAAACAACGAAGGAGTCACGATAATGATAATCACTCACGATATGCGATTGGTAGCGGAATATACAAGGAGGGCAATCGTGATGAAGGAAGGAGGAATCATCTTCGATGGTTCTCCTGAGGAGCTATTCCAGAACGATAAACTAATGGAAGAGTCATCACTGGCTCCTCCCCAACTCGTAAGAATTTCACGAAAATTGAAGGACTCTGGAATATTGCAGGACATACTTCTAAATGCGAAGGAATGGCTTGACTTATTCCGTTTTGAAAGCGAAAAGAAAAACTTCGAAGCCCTGAAGTTTGTGGACCTGAAGAGATATGCAAGGGAACTTGCCGCAGACATCCTGAACAGATTTGGCAAGCCCGAGAGTATCGTGTACATAGAGAGAGGAGGTATGGTCATAGGGCGACTCCTGAGCGATTTCCTCTCCGTGAGGATGATATACCCGCTTAGAGCCAGCTATTACACCGACGATGGCATACCTAAGGCTCACGTTCACATAAGCGAATTTGAATTTTCCCTCTCCAAGAATGAGGGGTACATCCTCCTCGTAGACGACATCGCCGATACGGGAAAGACGCTCAAGGCAGCGGCCGACGAACTTAAGAAAAAGACCTCTTCGAGGATCGTCACGGCAACGGTAGTATACAAACCTCAGTCCATAATGAAACCAGATGCGTATGTGTACAACGTGGACAATGACACTTGGATAGTTTTTGATTACGAAGAAATTGAGACACTTTCAAGATTCATGAGGAAGGACAACAAAGAGGGTCTCAAGTTCATGGAGAAAAATTTTTGATTCTCCATTAAACGGCAATCATTTTGGAATGGAAGCTACGTAAACATAAAAATGAGGGCATATATTACCATCCATGCCAGAATTAAAGGGAATAATTACGCCGACCGTTACTCCATGGAAGGGTGACACGATCGATTATGATGCCGTAGACGCTCTAATGGATTTTCTAGATAAGATAGGAGTTAATGGGGTATTCCCGTTGGGATCAACAGGAGCATTTCCAATTGTGTCAGTCGAACAGCATGTGAAAATACTGGAGTATTTCACGGAAAGAAAAAAACCGAACATGTATCTTCTTGGAGGGATCGGAAGGAATTCAGTTGACGAAACATTGACGATGGGTCTATACGCTAAGGAGCTTGGAGTAGATGGCGTATCGATTGTGACTCCCTACTACCTTAGAATGTCGCAGGAATCAATTTATAGATATTATGAAAAACTCCTTTCCCAGATCGACATTCCTGTCACAATCTACAATATTCCACAAAATACCAATAACAACATAGAGCCGCAAACTGTTCTGAAATTAAAAAGGCAATTCAGCCAGTTATCGGCAATGAAGGATAGCAGCGGAAACTTCTCAAACTTTTCGACGATCCTAGACACGCTAGGAAAAGAAATCAAGGTATTCCAGGGACAGGACGATCTCCTTCTTCCATCACTCGCAATGGGTGCTGCGGGAGGGATAAACGGAACCTCAAACTTCTCAGATCTCTCCGTAAGGGTCTACAAAGAATTCTCAAATTCAGACTTTGCAGCAGCGAGAAGAAGTCAAGCTGTCCTTACAGAACTCAAGAAGCTTACCAACTTTTATGACTTCCCGCAAGCTCCTATGGCTGGTTTTATTGAAATGGTATACCACAAGGAAACTTGGGATCCTTTCCCCCTGACAGACTTGGACGCAGAGACCAGGAAAAATTTCGGATTAAAGGCTAAAGAGATATTGAAGAAACTCGAAACATAACCTATAAGTTATAGGTTGGATATTAGAGAGTATGGAGGCATACGGCGAAGCGGACAGGGTTGAGGATCTGAGGGCCCTAAATTGTGGAGAGCCATACATTTACATCAAGGGGGCGATCAGACTTGCCTCTAGGGAACTCAAGCCAGGTCAGACCCTGATGCTGATCGTGCCAAAAGATAAATGGGTACTTCAGGATGAAACGTTCAACACGATTCTGGAAACGAGTAAATTCGAGTTAGTGGAAAGCAAGTACGACCTCAACGTGGTGCACAAAATCAGGAAGTTGTAGAAATGAGGTGTTATTTGTTTATGGTCAGTTTCACATCAACGGACAGATCCACGATTTGCGTACTGGAAGAAAACATAAAACCGGCTCTAGAGGAATTCATAGACGTAGACCCATCGGACAGGTGGACCGTTGAGGATCTTATCTCCAGATACGCAAGAAAGGAAACTGTGACAAAGGACGATGTAACGGTTGGTTATGTGCTACTTTCTGCACCAGAAAAAACTGTAGAAATAAGCCTCAAGGAAAAGAGTGCAAACGGCACACTGGAAAGTCTGAAGGCAACAGCTGATAAGCACGGATTCAAGTTCGTGAGCTGAACATTTCTAGTAGGTCATCAAAACTGTTTGCAATAGGGAAATCTGTTACAGAATCAAAGTCGCTTATTTTTCCTAACCCAAAACTGACCCAAATAGGTTCTATTCCAGCTTCTTTTGCGCTCTTCACATCGCTAGCCCTGTCACCTATGTAGAATATGTGATCTGGATCCTTGCCAGATTCTTCCATTATCATCTTTAGTCCTTCCACCTTATTTTCAATCGGTCTGTCCCCGCAGACAATGTACCTGAAATCCACGCCCGGAAAGTATCGCTTTGTTATTTCGAGAGTGAGTTCAAGGTTCTTCAGAGTCAGTATTCCAAGCTCGTTTTTGTCCTGTAGTTGCTTCAGAACTAATGGAGAATTACCAATTGGCTTAGTATCGCTGGCGAATGTCCCGAGATAACAATCCCTGTAACTCTTCATTACTTCTGGAAGATCTTTGGCCCGAACTCCATGCTTGACCAATATCTGAGTGAGTTTCAGCACTCCAATGTATTGAGAAATGTCTCCCACGTCGTAACCAAATTTGCCTGCTGACTCTCTAAAACACCGGACTATAGACTGCTCTGAATCTATCAGGGTACCGTCCATGTCAAATATCAGCAGGAATCCCACTTTTCCTCTATTATCTACTATCATAAATTTATAATTGTATAAACATGGTGCACGGAAAGGTTATTAACTTTACTATAATAACCTAAGAAGGTGGAAATAGATGGCACTGCTAAAAGATAAGGATAAAGCATACCTAAAGGACGAGTTCAAGAAGAACCTCAAGAATGAGGTGAAGTTATATGTGTTTACTTCAGAGGAGGATTGCCAGTATTGCGATCAAACCGTTGAGATAGCCCATGAACTTGAGGAAACGTCTGATCTCATCAGCGTGGAGAAACTCGGACTGGACTCGGAAAAGGCAAAGAAGTGGGGAATAGAAAAGGCTCCAACTACTGTTGTCACGACCAACGGCGGAAGTGAGCACGCAAGAGTAAAGTACATAGGCATACCAATGGGATATGAATTCTCATCTCTGGTGGAGGACATTAGGAGAATTTCAAGAAACGATCCTGAAATTGAGCCAGAAATCAAGAAGAAACTAGAAGGGGTGGACAAGCCCGTCACGATAAGGGTCTTTGTAACTCCCACGTGCCCATACTGTCCAAAGGCAGTAGGGACTGCTCATAGATTTGCGCTCGCCAACAAGAATATAACTGGGGAAATGGTAGAGGCAACCGAATTCCCTGCGTGGGCCGATGAATGGGGTGTTTCCTCAGTACCGCACATAGTGATAAACGGCGAAGTGCAGTTCGTTGGAGCGTATCCAGACGAGAACTTCGTCGATTACGTTCTCGAGGCGTACAATAAGCTGAACGGCTCAAAAGCGTGAGGAAAAATAGCAAATTTTTAATTCTCTATAGCATGGAGAGAGAAGGGGGCCGTAGCTTAGCCCGGTAGAGCGCCTGGCTCATAACCAGGTGGTCGTCGGTTCAAACCCGATCGGCCCCACTATCTTTCTCGTTTTGTTTTTTGAATATGAAAATGTACTCGTGCTTGAACACGTAGAATCCACCAACCAGAGCTCTGTATCTCCACAATTTCTTCTGTTCCCTTTTGGCTCTAGTGTCCTCAAAATTCTTGGCTATTATGCCAGTCAGTTTGTATCCGTTCTTTATGACTTCTTCCATCAAGTAAAAGCCAAGAGGAATCCACTCGCCGTTCTGATACTTGTCCCCAGCCACGAGGACGAGATACCTTCCGTCCTGAAGAACGGGATAGGTACGCTTGACGACTTGTCCGAAACCTTGTAGGAATTTTCCTATAGAATTAGTGTTGGACAGATCCTTTGAGTTCTTACTGAACTTTATGATGTCGTGGTAGGGAGGATGCATCATCACCAGCTGCACTTGAGAAGCGCCACTCCTCTTGCAAAGATCTTCGAAACTGATCTTGGTGCTGTCGCCATTCTTTAAAACGGATCTAGTTCCAAAGACATTGGTCTCACTCTTAATCAGCGAAGCTGCCCTCTTGATCGTTTCCTTGTTGATATCCACTCCGATTGTGTTTCTTCCAAGACGAAGACCCTCAATTAGTGTCGTGCCGCTTCCTGCGAATGGATCTAAAACCCAGTCGCCCTTTTTTGTGAATCTGAGAAATATCTGGTGAGGTATTTGAGGTACAAAATTCCCCCAGTACCACCCCAGATGCCCACCAGATGTGTCTCTCTTATCGAATGTCCAAAGACTGTCTGTTAGAATTTCGTCGTACTCTTTCCATCTATACAAATTGATGTCATTAATTCCATTCGTTTTACTCTCAGTAAGAGATTTCAGCAATCTCTTGGTGTAGTACCTGGCCCTTTCAAGCGTCTTCGATTCCAATATCTGGTCAAGATCCTTCCTGAGGGGAAGATAACTCACGCCACTCTGACGGAGACTTTCCCCGGTAGTCTGAGCAATCTCCATTACCTTTTTCTGCAGCTGAGTTTTGTTACTAGACTCTAGCGCTTCCTTTAGTGAGTCGATTATGGGCGAGATATCGGTCACTATTTCAGATTCGGTGGATTCGTCCTTGGATTCATTTCTCATTAATTTAGAGGACCTCGGCACCATCCAAATGTTTCATCATTTTCTTCTATTTTAGAATATTCTGTCTTTGGGTCTGATTCGCAAGGTCAAGCCACCATCTTCTTGCCTATATGAGGAAACCATGTATCTCTCAGTCTCAGCATTTGCTCGTGGGTATCCCCGTGTCGAATGGTATCTGGGTCAGCAGCGACCTCTTTCGATAAGAGTTTTCCTTCGAAATAAAGTGCTTCTGCAGCGAGTTCTCTTTCTAGGAGGCTCATAGGAAGTTCTAGGCTCGAGAGGATTTCGTGTCCAAGAGTGATCTCTGGCGCAGCTACGCTCGGCCACTTGTCTGGAGTGACGGGAACATCTTGAGTCAAAATTGGCACTATGCTTGCGGCAGTTGCATCTCTGGCAGTAATGGCACCACCAAGTGACCATTTCTCTCTAAGCGTTCTGATCATCGAAGTATGTCTAAACTCCTCATTGATTACGGTTCCTGGTTTGATCCAAGCTGAGACAGCAATTGTTGGAACCCTCAATCCCAACCTATCGAATTTGAATCCCATTTCCCCAAAAGAATTTACACTAGGAGAGGGAGCCGCTGGAGGAGGAACGTGATCGAAGGTTCCTCCGTGCTCATCAAAAGTGATCATGAAAAAAGTGTTGCTCCAATTCGATCCGTCCTCGGATGAAGATTCTTTGATCGCACTGTATACTTGTGAGAGTAAATGCTCTCCCCCCAATATGGCATTTTGGCGCGGGAGATGAAGGTCCATTCTCAGTCTTCCCATCAATGGAGGATGCATGTCGGTGTGTGGGTGAAGCATGTTGGGCTCTATGAACGCATAACTAGGTAATTTTCCATTTCTTGCATCTTCGTAAAAGTCATCCATTGTGCAAAAGTGAGTAGCGAAAAAAGGGTATATTCTCGAAGCATGAATCAGGGCGGTCACAGGAAGTATCTGCTCTGGATCGAAGTATACTTTCCAGCCGATCCCCTTTGCTTCTAACCTCTCAAAGATAGTAGGGGCATCATTCTTCACGGAAAATTTGCCATAAGGAAGATTGTTTACTAATCCTGAAGAACTAGCAGCATGGAAAAATGAACGGTTGGAAAACGTTTGGCTAGGAACGTCGCAGAACCAGTGGTCAAAAACTCCGAATCCCTTTGCGACCGAGCTCAGTACGGGAACTTGATCGGGGGTATAGAAAGCCATAATCTGAGCATATTCTCTGTAGGTCGGATTTCGTTTGATCTCCGCCTTGAACGTACTGATATAATCGGCTACGAATCCACTCATCGACGGTACGACGGTGGACGGCGGGCAGTTGAATGGAGGTTTCATGTAATCGATCTCAGCAAACTCATTTTCTTCGGGGATGAACTTCCCAAAAAGCTGAGTGTTTATGTGAGGATATTCCTCACCCGGATCAGGATCTGGCGTATCCATATTGTCTGCAATGTGTAGAGGTACAGTGACGGGGGCGTCCTTAATCACCCCGGGTGGAACAGGATTGACAAAATTTTTCCCAGCCACTCCCTCAAAATTCGGCACATCGTTTGGTTTATAGAGATTTCCAAGCAAAGTATCGAAGGATCTGTTCTCAAACATAAGCACAACAATGTGATCTAGTGCGTGATTTCTATCGATTTCGCCCATGGTTATGGAATTTTTACGAGTATGTGGTATTTAGTTTATACGAAGTTTAAAAAGCGAAAATAGATGTTATGTCGCAAATAATGGACCTACATTTAGATTTCATCATTAAAAATGAAATTCTTTCAGTTCAGTGATTCGACTTTAGATACTTCCCACGGCCCACAAATTTTAGCTGCCCCTTTTCCCTTAGAATTTGGAGTTGCTGTCTGATTTTGTCCCTGATGTGTCTATTGTTGGGGTATTGCTGTTCAAGATATGGCTGGTAAGCGTAGATATCATTCAAAGAAAACAGCTCTGGAAGCTTGTCAATTACCATCATTACCGCAGAGATCCAACCCCGTCTGTCCAGATTTCCCTGAAGAATCCTCTCTACTGATAGCCACTTTTCCATTACAATCTCCTTCGGTACGATACTAGACTCGCTGATGATGGGTATTTTGCCTATCTCAGGAATACCGTTCAGTAGAATTTTGGTACCCGTCCAGTTGCTCCTTCTAGCGTTTTCAGTCAAAGGAGTTCTAGCACGAATGCTATTCAAAGTTACAGATAATCTGTGTATAAATAATCCATCTTGTACCTCTTTTCGTTTTAGTTCATAGTGCAGCAAAATTAGAGATGGAAACAATCCGTGCTCAAGACTCGCAAGAGTGGTATGGTACTCCGCTCCGGTGATAGTCGACGGAAAATGATTGTGAGGAAAGGATTTCGTGCCTTTCAGCTGAAAGTTGTCCTTCGCTGGCGAAGGAATAAACATAAATTTCTGATCAAAATGATCACAGTAAAAATCGAAAACCTCAGTATTATTCTTGTACTGATGTAGCGGAAGTCCACATCTAGGGCAGTAGAGATTATCACTGGCCCACGTTTCAGTGACCTTTCTGGCAACCTGAGAGGGACTCTTATAGAGTGCCAGAGTTTGAGAAAAGTAGTCAGAAAGGTCTAAATTCACAGGATGAAGATTCCAATTGATCTAAATATTTTTCGCTGATGATAAAACGCCGCTGACCGGGCTCGAACCGGTGACCTCCCGGTTAACAGCCGGGTGCTCTACCAACTAAGCTACAGCGGCTAACTGGCTCATCAATCACTTGTAATAATATTTTCCGATGTCTGATGACGGTCCAATTTCTCTGAACTAACAACAGCAAAGTATTCACATTCCCTTATTATTCCCATTTTTGAGGAGAACGCATGTCCGAACAAGGCATTGAGAAGTTTCTGCTGGAAAATGGAAACATAAAATTCGGTAAATTTATGTTAACATCTGGAAAAGAATCTGATTATTATGTAGATATCAAGACTGCACTTCTGCATCCTAGATTCCTGAAAGAAATATCTTTGAGGGCCACCCCATTTATAACTGGCAATAAGATAGCTGCAGTAGAACTGGGTGCGGTTCCATTAGGGGTTGGAGTATCCTTGGAGACTGGAAAAGATCTCATCATAATCAGAAAGGAAAAGAAGGAGCACGGCCTGGAGAAAACCATGGAGGGGAAAGTGGAACTGGGAGAAACAATCACGTTCGTGGAAGACGTCACCACTACTGGAGGGACATTGCTCCGGGCAATCACAAAACTCAACGAAATGCATGTCAGGACTGATAGGGTTGTAGTAGTTGTCGACAGAAAAGAGGGAGCGAAAGAAGCGCTGGAATACGTAGGAGTCGAATTGATCAGCCTCGTAGATATAGACAAACTTCGATGAGGCATTATTTAAATATTTGGTTTATCTTATTCTTTGAGGACAAGTAATGGACAAGAGACAGGAAATAATTGGTTCTATCATAAGATTTGCGTCAAGGGGAGGCTACACCACGATATGTGCAGACGAGAGCCTTTCGTACGCCTTTGACCTGATTTTGAGAAACGAAAGTCAGATGATAGTCGTAAAGGTCATGAACAACGTAGGCCTGCTGACGGAAGAAGCTTCAAAATCTCTGATAGCAATTTCAAGATTCTTGGACGCTCATCCACTCGTCATAGGAGTGGGAAACAGAGATGAAAGAATAGAGGATGGAGTCGTCTATAGCAGGTACTCCCTACCAATCATATCTCCGCAGACCCTAGTTTCTTATCTCAAAGAGGGTGAAGAACCAAATGTGAGAGCAGGACCTGGCGGGTTTTACGTTGAAATAGATGCGGAAAAACTCAAGAGGATTAGAGAACAGAGATCTCTATCCTTAGGGGAGATAGCCAGTGCAATAGGAACGACGAGAAGGACGGTCCTGATGTATCAATCCGGGATGTCCGCTTCGATTGACATTGCACTAAAGATGGAAGAGTTTCTGGGAGAAGAAATAATGGAGTACGTTTCATTCCTCTGGAATGTCGAGAGGGGATCAGTAACTGCCAGTTTCAGGAAAATGAGAGAGTTCGAAAGGCTAGTCAACCAGGAGATCAGCAGGAAAGGATTTGAGATCTACCCGATCAGGAGGTCGATAGTCAATTTCCTGATGGAAGATTCGGATTCTTCCTATCTAGGAGGAATAGAGGAGGAGATGTCCCGAGTGGAAACTAAAATTGAGTATCTGAACGAGTTATCAAAACTGAGCAACAAGGACGGTCTCCTGATAGTAAAGAGAGATATAGAAAAACCAAAGAGATATAAAATCCCAGTCATTTCTTATTCTGAGCTCGAACAATTCCAAGACAAGGCAGAACTGAAGGGAGTGATCAAGGAGAGAAGAAATAGTTGAGAGCCGAGTTCATTGGGCAAGACAGAATTCTCTTGCTAAGCATAAACAAGGCGCTAAAGGATTCTGGAAAGCTGGTTGAACGAGTTTTTAGTGACGGCGGTTTTGATATTGTTCTCTTATCGGTGACCGAAGAGGAGATCCAAGGACTGAGAGAATATATCAAGAATCCCATCGAAGTGGAAATGGATGATGTGGAGATCATCTACGAATACTTCATGAGGAAATTTGGTGACACATCAATTCCTCCCGAGGCGTACATTTCAGCGATAGAGATTGCGGATAAAAAGGGAATAAGTGTCGTGGGGATTGATATTCCTTCGGGAATGTACGAAGACATATTTGTAGAAAGCGTTCAGATTTCAGACATGATATTACTGAGTCTTAGAAGACGCAGGCTCTTGAAAAGGAAGTGGAACTTTTCGAGCCCAGAGTCATTCAGTGCCGAATGGGATTCCTATCTCAACAAGGGAGGGTACAAGAAAGTTGAGAAGGAGAGAGCTAAACACATGGCTGTAGAGATTGTCAACAAGAAGAAGGGTAACACCTTGGTCATAGTCGAAGAGGAACGATTTAACGATCTGATCGAGAACCTGAATAGTATTCTCCAAGGATATAAACTTCGGGAGAGCGCGGAAGAGAAGAAGGAGGCTTAGTCAAGTGGACTCTTTTGAAGTGCTTCCTGAATTCCTTTTTCATATCTTCGGTAAGATCGCCCTGCAGTACCTTGACGAGTGCCTTCCCGTTTCTGGTGAGAACGTGCTCGCAGATCTCCAATACCCTTTTTGCAATGAAATAGGAGTTAGCTTGATCTCTGGATCTATCTCCGCTAGTATGCATCAGTATGTCCGATAGAACAAGGTCGTACCCACCCGGAGAAAATTCCAGAACCTTGTCCCAGACATCCTTCTGAAAAATATCCCCCTTGAGGAAATAAACATTCTCAACACTCCTCATTTGCACTAAGTCCAGAGCGACGTTAAGACCCATCTCGTTGACCAAGGAAGAATACTGGCTCCATCCTCCCGGTGAAGCGCCAAGGTCCAGTATTCTCATTCCATTTTCTATTAGGTAAAATTTCTCATCAATTTGCTTCAGCTTGTAAATGGCCCTGCTTCTGAACCCCTCCAACCTAGCCTTCTTGTAGTAAGCCTCGGATCTTCGCTTCTGAATCCAGGACATCGTACCTTTATTTGGTTAATTTTTCGTAAGCTTCCTTCTTCAACAGGTTGCTTATTTCGGCTGAATTAGACATCTTTAGCTTCACTATCCACGAATCGTATGGTTTATTATTGATATCCTCCGGGGTCTTTTCCAAACTCTTGTTCACTTCAACAACCTTTCCCGTAATGGGAGAATAGAAATCTTCTGCTGATTTCACACTCTCAACTGTACCGACGATCTCTCCCGCCTTTATGGTCGCTCCGACTTTCGGAAAATCCACATAGACTATATCGGACATCTGGTTCTGAGCGAAGTCTGTTATGCCGATGGATGCGATATCACCATCAACTTTTAGCCACTCGTGGGTTTTTGTATAGTATAGACCGTCTTTAACGATCATAGGTCGAGGATGCAACATAAGGCAAAAAGTTTTGCGGAACCTTTCATTGAAAGCCAGTGAGAACCTTCGTTGCTATAACTCTTCCAATTTCCGACCTCCTGGATAAGGTCCTATTGGGAGTAAGGCCGATGGGCAAAGTGGTAGAGGGAAAGAATCTTCACCTTACGCTCAAGTTCTTGGGTGAGGTAACAAACGTCGAAGAAATAAGGAAAAAGCTTGAAGAAATAGTGTCTAGCAGGTTTTCAATAACTCTAAAAGGAATGGGGGCCTTTCCGAATGCCCAGAATGGTAGAGTGCTGTTCGTGAGAGCTTATCCGGAAGATCAACTCAGAAAGCTTGCTCAAGCAGTCAACTCCAAAACCGGGGAGATACCCTTAGATCATCCCTTCAATCCACACATAACAATTCTGAGAGTAAAGGACAGAAGAAATTTTTCTGAACTTATCTCGAAATATGAAGACACCGTTTTCCTGGAAAGCAAAGTTACTTCCTTTTCATTGTTTGAATCCATACTTAGGCCAGATGGCCCGATTTACAACGAAATCCAGAAGTATCAGCTTATGTAATTGACCTCTCTCTTCTCTTGTTTCTCTTTCTCCTCTGTCTGTTCGATCACATCTATGAACAGTATGGTGCTAACAGGAATTATTCTTAGCATTTCTTTCTTGTCTTCTCCAATATTCAACAGTATGGCTGGCTCCTCACCCATTGTAAGGAACCCTTGAAGAATTCCTTCAGAAACTACGTTTTCCTCAGTCGAACTAGCCGAAACTATCTTGTATCGCGATCCCTTTGTCAATTGAGTCATCATCTTGTTTCACCCTGTCATCGCCTGTATATTTTCTACTCTCTTCCTATAGTTGTCCATTGCCATCTTCACATTTGATTCGACGAAATTCCAGGCGAGAGAAAGTGAATTGTATCTCATCACATATCCTTTTTCCTTCCCTAATTGAACTTCCTGAATGATTTCAAGTCCCTTAAGTCTGTTGAGATGTCTGTACAGAGTAGGCTTCGAGGTGTCCAGATACGTCATCAACTCGTTAACTGGCCACGTTTTATCCGCCCTCGTCAGGAATACTTCCTTGAACAACCTGAATGGAACGCTTTCTTTTACTGTTTCCAGGCTGAACTCTCCTCTCTCCTCCAGATATCCAATGTCGAAGAGGAACTCGGAAAGGAGCCTATCAATATCGTTGCTTACTGAAGCGTTCTTTAGTTTGACTTGGAGTTCAAACATGAAAGCTCTATTTTCTCTATATTCTTAGCCTTTTCTTGAGGAGTAAATTTGTAATGCTATAGTGAAAAGTCAGGACGGCATCTGCTCGTAAGTGCACAATTCTTATATAACATGTTTTTCTTCTATCACCTGACCTCTGAGGAGGATCTGTTAAATTTGACCGAGGAAGAAAACGAAGATTCGGACCCAGGCGGCACGTCCGTTTTACGTGTCACCCGTATAGAGTACCTGTTCGGTCTTGGATGGTTTTTTGAAAAACTGAAGAGACTAAACACATTAGGTTTAGATAAGAAAAGAGTTGCATATTCCAAGATAAGGGACCAACTGCATCCATTGTGGTTGGGAAATGTTGGAGGGGTTTTGTGAGCGACATGGAGAGCGCGGTAATTCTGGCTGAGAAAGTGTTCTCTTCCACATATGGCAAGACGGCTCACGGACTCGTTAGATTTTCGACAAGATACAAGATCGTGGCGGTCATAGACTCCCAACTAGTAGGACTGGATGCTGGTGAATATCTCGAGGGAAGAAACAAAGGAATTCCAATAGTTGCATCTCTTGAAGATTCTTTGCGATACAATCCGAACTATCTGATAATTGGCGCAGCCACTGACGGGGGTGTACTTCCCGCAGAATACAGAGAAATCGTCAAGCAAGCAATCCTGAAAGGAATGAACATCGTCAATGGACTTCACGATTTCATTTCTGACGATCCCGAGTTGTATGGGTTAGCGCAAGAAAAGAACGTTGAGATCATAGACGTAAGGAAAATGTTCAGAGACAGAAAGATTCCATTTACCGGAGAAATCGAGACGGTCAAATCGTTCAAGATCGCTGTCCTTGGAACGGACAGCGCTATAGGAAAGAGAACAACTACAATCATGCTGATGAGAGAACTGCAGAGAAGGGGATTTACTGCGGAAATGATCGGGACGGGACAGACTTCTTGGATGCAGGGCATCGAGCACACAACAGTCATAGATGCGACGGTCAACGATTTTGTCGCAGGTGCAATTGAGAATGAAGTGGTGACTGCTTGGAGAAAGACTACTCCCGATTTCATACTTCTAGAAGGACAGGGTTCCGTAGTCCACCCAGCATATCCTGGAAGTTTTGAGATAATCGCAGCGGGGAGACCAGACGCGATCATACTTCAAGACGCACCTGGAAGAAAATTCCTGGACGGATTCGAGACCTATCCAATGCCGGATGTAGGAAAGGTCATAAAAATATTGCAACTGTTATCGGGGAAGAGAGTAGTCGCAATCACAATCAACACACAAAACCTGACGGCACAGGAGGCACTACAGGCATCACAGTGGTACGAGTCCAAGTATCGCATTCCCGCAATCATTCCAATGCTTGATATTGAAAGACTAGGAGAATTGGTGGCTGAATTTGCAGGCCAGAGGCAAATTATCATCGATTGAGAAAGTAAGATTGTTGGAACCGGAACTCCGGAATGATCTTATTTCAATAAAGTACGTAGTTGATGGAGAAGAGGTTATCCTTTCGTTCAAATACGACTTTCCAATCTCCATGGACAAGCAAGATCTCAGGCTGCTATCCCTTATTCCGCTGGTTAATTATTCTTTATTTATCGAACGGATAGATGCAGACTTCCCAATCACACAGCAGGATTATGACTTCATCAAGGAAATGATGGTGATAAACAGTAGGGAAATATATGTGAACAAGCTGCTTAAGAGGAAGGAATTCTACAGGGACGAATTCATACCTAAGAGCCCCAGCAACGAGGAGGCCAGCTACTCTCCCATTATGAACATAAATATAAAGCAAAATTCTAGGAATCCCTTCAAGAACGATGGCTCTGTCGCAATCATGTCGAGCGGAGGAAAGGACAGCCTTCTGACCTACGGATTGATGAAGGAGATAGGAGCCAACGTTTATTCGATATTTATAAATGAGTCAGGTGGCCATTGGAAGACGGCAAGTGTTGCCTATGATTATTTCCAGGCAAATCACCAGAACACACTAAGAGTATGGACGACCATAGACAGATTCTACAGGAAGATGAATTCAAAAGTCAAGGCGCTGAACGACAGAGCACTTGCTATGTGGTCCGATACCTATCCAGTCCAGCTCTTCATCTTCCCAGTTTACATTTTTTCTTCTCTTCCATACTACATGAAATTCGGCATCTCTGGAGTAATGAAAGGGGACGAATTCGACGATCCAAGGGAGTTCAAGCCGGAATTCGGAATCAATCACTACTATGCGATCTACGATCAAACACAATTCTTTGACGTCGCTCTCAACAGCTATTTTCAAAGCATAGGATACGATATCAAGTTCTATTCCGCTCTTAGAAATATTACCGGGCTGATAGAGGAGAGAATTCTGTTCAACAGATATCCAGAACTTGCAAAGCTGCAGAGATCGTGTCACAGTTGCCACGATGAGGATGGCAAGATAATTCCATGCGGAAGGTGCACCAAGTGCGACGGAATTCTTCTCTTCCTCAATGCAAATTCCCTCGATCCAAGAATAATAAACTACAAGGAACAGGACATACTAGATTTCTCGAATACGTACCTTGGGCGAAAATTCAGGATAGACAAAGATGAGAGAGAGCATTGTAAATTCCTCATATCCAAGGGGAGCCATGGTGCTCACATGGAACACGTGGAAAAGATTCACGAAAATCCACTATTCAGTGATAGCCAAATGATCGACGAGGTATGGAGGGACAAGATAATGGGGATACTAAGGGAGTACACCAAAGGAACGACTCGCCTTGAGAATGATGAATGGAACTAGAAGTAGAGTTTTTCAATCTCCTGAATTTCATTAGAGTTCTTTGCCCTAGAATAGTCATCGAGAGGATTTTTGTTTAAATTTATGAACTGCATCCCCCAAGAGAATTTCTGGAGTAGCTTCACAGCAACGTCTTTTTTCCCCATTATATAGTAGGAAGCCGCAATAGCTTCTACTGTAGATAATTTGTAAGGTTTGCCATAGTTGACTGGGTTCGCAGCTAGCATATATGGCAGAGAACGAGTCGAATATTGTGAGAATTTGTAGTTGTCAACGTTTTCCCACGAGACATCTATGGCGACAAGATGCTGATAAGAAGAATCTTCAGGAGAAAGTCTCACCTTGGAATCAGAGTACAGGATTATGCTGTTTGAAGGAATTCTGCTGATAAAGACAGCAAGCTTGAATCTTCTTAATTTCCTGGCCGTACACTTCTTCGGGTCATCTTCACTCTTGTAAAGAATCAGTGGCAAATCCCCTAACATCTCGTTTGAAGTGTGAATAAAGATAAATCTTTATTCGCCCCCTTCATCATCTGCCATGTCCAGTTCTAGCATTTCGGGATTCTATAAGCTATCCGTTGAAGAGAGAAGGGAAATCCTGAAAAAAATTGGGAACCTCAGCGATGAGGAGATGTCAATGTTGAGGAATATGGGAAGTCTAGGGGAATCCACTGCTGACCATATGATAGAGAATGTAGTTTCGGTTATGGAAATTCCTATCGGAATCGCAGTCAATTTCCTGATCAACCAGAAGGACTATTTCATACCCATGGCAATAGAAGAACCTAGTGTAGTTGCTGCCGCTTCAAATGCGGCCAGGATGGCTAGAATCAAGGGAGGGTTCAGGTCTGTTTCCACCGAACCAATAATGATAGGCCAGATAGAGCTTTCAGGAGTCACCGATCCGTTCGGAGCCAAATTCAGGATACTTGAAAAGAAAAAGGAGCTCCTGGAACTGGCAAATTCTCAAGATCCGGTCCTGGTGAAAGTGGGTGGAGGGGCCAAAGACATAGAAGTCAGAGTAATCGACGAGAAGGATCCCATGCTCGTAGTGCATCTCCTGGTAGATGTGAGAGATGCAATGGGGGCTAATGCCGTCAATACGATGGCAGAGTACCTCGCTCCCCACATTTCTGAGATTTCAAAGGGGGAAGTCAGGCTCAGAATTCTCAGCAACCTCGCCACCTATAGGATGACCAGTTCCTACGCTGTCTTCGATAACAAGTCGGTGGGAGGAGACGATGCAGTCAAAGGAATAGTAGAGGCTTACAAGTTTGCAAGCATTGACCCTTACAGAGCGACGACACACAACAAGGGGATAATGAATGGAATCGATTCGGTTTTGATAGCGACAGCAAACGACTGGAGGGCTATAGAGGCGGGGGCACATGCGTACGCAGCGATGAACCGTTATACCTCTCTGTCTAGATGGGAAATAAACGAAGACGGTGACCTAGCCGGATATATTGAACTTCCAATGGCAGTGGGAATAATCGGAGGAGCAACTGCTACCCATCCTAAGGCAAAATTGATGAGAAAAATATTGGGGATATCTTCCGCAAAGGAGTTCGCCAATGTACTGGCCTCAGTTGGACTGGCCCAGAATTTTGGAGCAATAAGGGCGCTAGCAGTTGAAGGAATCCAGCAGGGTCACATGTCTCTTCACGCCAGAAATGTCGCTATAGCGGCTGGTGCAAAGGGCGAAGAAGTGGACAAGATAGCGGAAATGATGGTCAAAGAAAGAAAGGTAAGAGCCGACTTTGCAGCGGAGATCCTGAAAAAGGTAAGAGGATCAAGTTAGCCATTGACGTTGAAGGAATTATTGTCTCTTTCGTCCCAGACATTCCTTTCGGAAACAATGTAAATCCCGTCCCTGGCATCTCCTCTGAATCTTGAAGTTACATTCCAGTACCTGTCCCAGAGAAGGAGAATGAAGTGCTGATCATCCACCCTCCTTTTGTCGGGGCTACTCTTTATTCCTTCCAGGAAGGCTAGATCCTCTATCGCGTCTTCTGCGACCGTGTCCACATACTTTTCCATTAAAGACTTTAATGCAATTCTGCCATGGACCGGATATTTTCTCAGAAGCTCTGTCTCTTGGGGAGTCTGGTCTACTATCTCATTGAGGTATATCTTGCCACCTTCTATCCTGAGCGTCCCGACTTCACGGTCAGATATAACTATGTTCACTAGTCCTTCCTTCTTATCAGACTCCAATGCACTCAAAAGTCCCGCAAAAGATTCGTTTACGTAGGGTTCCTTAACGGAAGTAGAAACGCCTCTGTAGAATATTTTCCTCTCTTCAGTATCAGAGCCTTCCATCTCTATAAAGAAATCAAATGCATAAATAAAGATTCATATAGCAAACTGAGTGAAATTGAGAACAGAAAATGTTAATATAGAGCATTTATCACGATTGATTGTGATGCAGAAACTTGGAGAGGTCGATGTTTATCACGATGGAGAAACATTCAGGGTAGTCATATCTTATTCAAACGGGGACGAGCTGGTTCTGGAGGGAGAAGATCTCGAAGAGATTCTAGAACAATTGGCTACTGAGATGTCAGATAAATACGGTAAGGTACAGCGGGGATAGCCGAGCGGTAAGGCGACGGCCTGCTAAGCCGTTTCCCTATGGGATCGGGGGTTCGATTCCCCCTCCCCGCGTTTGGATTTAAAGTATTTCTTGCAAAGAAATACCAACTCCTCCACATTGGTGAGATTTTGTTCTGAGGTTTCGACGGTTTGCCCCTAGCGCTATAGACACTTGTAAATGAAGCACAAAACTAAAGTAAAGTAAAATCTATTTCAATTCGATGCCAAAGAAAAAAATGACAAAGAAGGTGGCTTCAAAGGCAAAATCTACCGTAAAGAAAGGAAAAGGCAAGAGTGCAAAGAAGACCACCCCAAAAAAGAAAAAGTGAAAGTGTAGGGCGGTAAGTATGTGCTCACCGCTAATTTTTTCGGGTTCCAAAATGGAATCCATGTTTATTGGTCGTGTCCGACTTTTACACCTCATGTTCCCGGATTAGGAGTCCGTTGAGACATACCTATCAGAAAAAACAAATATTTGCAAGCAGATAGGTATCGATGATAAGCTTAACTGAAACGATTGAACAGAAATTTTCAAAGTTTCATTCTCAGAAACTGGTGGTTCTCAAGATTTTGGAATACGGGTTACGAGTTGAGGATAAAAAAGTAATGTGCAATGACATCGAGATAGAACTACGATCCCTTGCGAAGATATGCCAGGTAGACTTAAGGGCAGTGAAGGCAGCAATCGGAAATATAGAATCTGACAAGAAACTTTCAAAAATATTCCAGAACCTAAAGTCGACAATCCACTTGGGAAGAGTAGCACCATTTCTCGGATTCGGAGAATTAGTGATTGAACCATACGACGCAAGAGATTACGGAATCATCTATCAGACAGCTGAAGTTCTATGGAAACACAAGGTGAGCATTAGGCAAGCGATTGGAGACGACCCAGATCTCGAGAGTGATCCAAGGCTGTACATCATAACGGATTCGCCAATTCCAGCGTCGATTATTCCGGAGCTGAAGAAGTCGAGCAAAATCAGGGGAGTAACCATATACTGAAGAATCTTGCTTTTCCAGCAAGCTAGTTTCATCTGACCTCACCGACTCTTGAAAAATAGGTGATTGACTCACCATTCAGAACTGAGGTTACGTTTCTGACCCGATCGGGCCCTCATGACCATTGTTCATTTCTTGCTTACTTAGTGCGCAATAATTAGGTACGTACTGGAAAATCCCAAGTCATTGTAGTCTATTCATGCCTTCTCTGATTCTGGATTCTCGAGCGACGTACGTTCTCCAAATACTTCTGTCTGAACAAAAAAGGTTAATATAGTATGAATTTCTACCATGAAGTTGAGATGAAAACTACAATGTATGAAATATCGCAATATGGCATAAATATGACCTTAGGAGGACGGCCTCTTATGATGACGGAAGGGCAGGTGATCTCTGATGTATCAGTCTAAGCTCCATTCTGACGCAATCGGATTCAGGAATGCTTTGCTTCAGGGAGTCGCAAGTGCAGCACCAGCGGGAGCTGCCGTAGCAACGTTTACCGGCGCTGCTTTGTTTGCGCTAGGTGCACTTCCACTTGCCGCTCTTTTGGCCTTCTTGATCGTCCTGCTAAACGGATTCATAATAAGCAGAATTTCCCAAAAGGTATCAGGATCTGGTGGATATTATGAGTACGTCAAGGCAGGGCATGGACCTTCTGTTGCACTGTTCGCAGGCTATATGTACATCTTCTATCAAATAATGGCCATCGCATTTGTAGCACTTAGTATAGCCGTATTCGTTCCTGCCGCACTTTCTTACGTCTTCAACATCAACATCTCATCCATATTCGTGGTTCCTCTGCTGGGAGTCTCGCTGGCATATGGGTTCTTTGTATCGATCAGAGGAATCAAGATTTCAACCTCGTACACGATGATAATGGCTTTCATTGAGATTGCAGTAATAGTGGTGATGGGACTTTACGTCCTGATATCCCATCCTTCACTCAACAATCCATCGGTATTTACCCTCAAATACTCCTCAAATGGAATTACGGGAGTGGCGCTAGGTGTTTTGCTGATGTATACTGCATTTGCTGGGTTCGGCGCATCCACTCCATTGGGTGAGGAAACCAAGAAACCAAAAGAATCCATAAGCAAGTCGGTAATCTATTCAGTAATCATACTGGGCATATTCTACGTCTTTGCTTCTTATGTTTTCACCGTTGCGTACGGACCAGCCAACATGGCTAGCTATGCTGGCGCTCTAGTTCCCGGTATAACGATAATGGGTAGTTACCTAGGAGTCGGTGCTGCCATAGTCATTACAGTACTCTTCATTAACAGCTTGCTAACTGGACTAGTCGTCCTGACCAATGCCACATCAAGAGTCCTCATGACTATGGGGAGGGATGGTTTAGCACCCAAGGCACTGTCAAAAACGCACAGCAAGAGACTGACACCCTATATTTCCGCTGGGGTCATAACAATTTCAGCATTCATAATTTCCTCCTTAGGCGCAGAAATTCTAGGTGGGTTCACTGCATTCATAATGGCTGCTATCGGGGCAACACTTGGAACGCTTTTCGTACATATAATCATAAACTCAGCATTCCCCTCCATAAACAAGAAATTCGTGGGCAGATACGGAGTGAAGAACATTGCGCTCAGTGTCGTCTCTATTGCCATATTCGTTTTCATCCTCGGATCTACATTCATTGGTCTGAGCACCCCGGTGGTGATAGGAACTGGCACATTTATAGTCTGGTCTGCTGCGACGTTCATTGTAATGTACGTCAAGAGGAAGAGGCTCAAGGAATTGAAAAATACGGGATCTGTAGGAATGTCAATGGATTCTGTCACGAAGTAAAGCCATTTTTCTATCGACTTTTTCTTTAACACTTTTAGGCACACGAGCGACTGGCGGAACTTTTCTCGTGGCCAAAAAAGTAATTTTATTTTTTTCTATGTTGATATCTGTATCTGGGTTCAGGCGAGTAGATATAGCCCAACCAATCTGATCTAGATCCTTTAAGTCAATATCTTGCGAGACTATCACATTTACCTTTTGATCATCAGTGTAATCGTGGGAGATCAAAACGTTACCCTGTTTCGTCTTAAGTTTTACGATATCTCTCTTCACTTCCCTCTCAACTCTGGTGGATTTTCCTTCGGTCACAAATACAATTTTCCCAGAATTGCCGAGTTCGTTTCGAGTTGGATCAGAACTTATGATGAAAGTGTTAGATATTTTTGCGATGTGATTCTCTGAGAATTCGGTCAACTGAGCTAGGTTGGTCAGAGCATTTTCGAGAGTCAATTCAGTCTTCCCTTCATTAATAAAGACAATTTTGTTCCAGAGTGGGTCGAGTCCAAGAATCGTTATTCCAAGCTGTTTTGCTAGCCCAGATTCAGCGTGATCCACGTAGCCAAATGACATGAACCTTCCGCCATAGTGAGGCCACTTTACTTCGTAGATAGGGTCCTTGGGAAGTGCTTCTCTTACCGATTTCATGACAAGAGACGATCTGGGCACGGAAAACAGATTAACGTGTTCGCTTGAATTGGACGGCTGAATGTCATAATAGATTGGATTCCTCTTCATTAGGATAGACCTGACCTTAGCCACGAACCTCGTTGAGTCATACCCCATATAACCCACATACTCTGCAAAAGGGCCTTCATCAAAAGTCTCGTTAGGCAAAAATTCCGCTTCGATTGCGATCTCTGTGTCAGATGGTATTGGGATTTTATTCAGATATCCTTTTGAGAATTTGACGTTAAAGAATTTGTTAGCCTTAACGTATTCATTATCAATGAATGATGCCGCTAAGAGATAGAATATGGGGTTCGGTCCAATAAGTATTGTCATTTTCAACCTTTCTCCAGCCTCTCTGGATACGCTTAGATGCTTCCAAAGGTGTCCCCGGCTCCCAGCATCAAATGCAAATTTGTCTCTTTCAAATGGTTGAATCCTTGAAAAACTTAAGTTGATGGTGGACTGATTCTCAGGATCTATAGTGGTAGTCAGACCAGAAGTTATGTATCTGCTAAATCCTTTCTTCGACCCGTCTAATTCGTAATGCGAGGGTACCGGCAGATCGGACAGATTTAGGTCTTCTCCAGTGATCTTAGAAATAAAAGGTGTGGTCTCCTCTGAAACGAGTAAAGCCTCATTTGGTTCGCTATTTGCGATGGAAGACCATCGCTCCACGACCTCACTTATGGAGTTTAATCCTGCCACCGTAGCGAGTCTCTCTTCGCTGCCAAAAATGTTCGTCACGAGAGAGAAGTTATGAAAGCCATCCACTTTATTGAATAATATTACAGGGTTACTCTTACTAAGGTTCAAATAATAAGCAGTGGGTTCAAAATCCACCCTCACCTTGGTATCAACCTCAAAGATCTCCTCGGGTCGACTTTTCCGAAGTTCCTCTAAGAAGGATCGAATCGAGAAGGCGTCACGTTTGATATTCAATAGGTGACTTAATTCAAGCCACAATTAAACTTTACGCAACCCGAACTTCGATCGATTCAGTTGATTATATTGTTCGTCAAAAATAAAGAAATTATGGAGAGGTTAGCTCCATGTGAATGTCTATTTTCACGTTGTCTCCCACCAAAATGCCTCCACCCTCAAGCATCATATTCCAGGTCAATCCGTAGTCCTTTCTGACTATGGTTGTTCCACCATCGAATCCTATTCTTTTCTTACCATAAGGATCCTTGATCGGTCCCTGAAGCTCTCCAGAGATGGACACGTCCTTAGTGACATCCTTGATGGTGAGCTTTCCCTCTATATCTAGCTGATTTCCTACCTTTATTATCTTTGCACTTTCGAACTTTACAAGGGGAAACTTCTCAATGTGAAGGAAGTCAGGAGACTTGAGATGTTTATCTCTGTCTTCCTCGTTGGTAAATATCGAACCAGCATCTATATCAAGTTTGACATTAGAATCTGCTGTGTTATCTAGGTCTAGGTTCACATCTCCGCTAAAGGACTTAAACCGGCCCCTCACGTTGGAAATCATCATGTGTCTTACAGAGAACTCTAGGTTGCTGTGTGATTTGTCAATGCTCCATTTGTTGGAATTTTCGGTTGCTTCCATAAGTACGATATGCATACTTAATATATATAAATAACCATAACTTCAGCTCATACCCCTGACTATTGAGTCAAGTCCCTGTACCAAACTAAAAGACTGGGCAACTACTTTATTCCAGCCTTTGTGGTCATCTTGACCATCAGGAATATCACCAATGCAATTATTATGAAGGTCACCAAGGCTCCCAAAAATTGTCCCACAAGGAAGGGACCAAAATGTATGGTCTGCCACGCTACGCCGGGCATCAGCAGGTCGATAAAAGGCATAATCAGATCCGTGACCAGAGCCTGAATTAGTATTCCTAAATACAGACCAAGTATGAAAGCGACTGCCATTCCCATAACTTTGTACTGATCCAGGAACGCCTTGAACTCCTTCACGAATCCTTTGGGAGGCGGGGCAGCTGGTTTTGGTTCCAGCAGGGTTCTGATCTTTTTCAGTTCTTCAAGCAATTCTCCTTCTCTATCATTTTTGTCGCCGAGAATTTGTTCTATAGTCGTAAGACCATCTCAAAAACAAATAATTTAGCTATTTAAAGAATTTATGCTTCTGTAGGTCAATTCTCTATTGGGATATCTTGGAATAAGTTCTGTTATCCCCTGAAGGTCGGTCTCCGGGAAAGCATCATTGAAAGTGACAGTGTTCCATTTGGCATTTGTTTGACTATCCCTAGAATACCATTCACCAACTCTTCCGTCGACATCTCAAACTGGCTCGCTTTACCCCTAATCCTTACGGTGAGCCTACCTGACTCCAGTTCTCTATCACCAATAACACATACGTATGGCACCCAACTCTGTTCTGCATTCCTCACTTTCTTATTGAGCGACGCATCGGTATCATCTACATCCACTCTGATACCGCTTTTGCTCATTGAATTGGAGATTTCGATACACTTTTCCGTGTGTCTTTCACCGAGGGGAATGAGTCGCACTTGGGTAGGGGAGAGCCAGAGTGGTAGAGATGGAATCTTACCCTCCTTTTCCATCTCGGCCGCCTGTTCGAGTAACGCATAGATAACCCTCTCGATTGCTCCGCTCGGCGAATCGTGGAGTATTATTGGGAACTGCCTATTACTGTTCGCATCCACATAGGTCATTTTATATCTCTCTCCATTCTCGTGATCCATCTGGACAGTAGACAGTGCGGTAGCTTTGCCCATAGAATCAATTATGTTAAATTCGAACTTAGGATCAAAATAGGCATACCTAAAGTTCCACATCTCCACGAGCACTGGTCTACCGAACGTTCCAACCAAATACTTGATGAATTCATTGTGATCTCTCCAGAATTCGTCTGTGCACCTTATAGCTGCTTCATACGAACCTCGCTTTATGCCAATCTCATCGAGCACTGATACACAAAAATCGAATTGTTTCTTGAACTCATCCTTCGCTTGCTCGATGTCAGCGCACATCGTGTGCATATCGGGCATTGTGAATGCCCTCAATCTCTTCAGTCCGGTGAGCTCACCGCTGAGTTCTCTCCTGAAACTATATCTTGTCATTTCGTAGAACCTAAATGGTAGCTGCTTGTAGGATATGGTCGCATCACTCATTAGGAGGAACTGTCCAAAATCCGCAGAAAATCTGAGGAAGAACTCTTTGTCGTCGGATCTCACGGTGTAGTGCCTTGAAGGAAATCTGTTCAAGTACTCCTTGAGAGCGGGGTGTTCATAGTCGTACATTATGGGCGTTTCCACCTCGATTGCACCATATTTTAATGCTCTCTCGGTAACGTACCTCTCGAGAAGACTCTTTACCAATCTTCCATTAGGGTAGAAACGCATATTTCCTTGATCTGACCCTGGCTCGTAGTCAACAAGTTGCAGCTTTTGCATCAGCTTTATGTGTGGTGGAACCTGCTGATAAGTTCTGACCTTTGTTATTTCATAATCTGCAAATTTTTTAAGATTCTCATGCCCATTCTCCCTATAGTCCGATCTCGGAATCAGCTCCCCTTCCGCGGTCAAGATATACCACGTAGATTTGACTTTCTCTTCTTGCTTTATCGCATCAGAGATCCCTCCCTTGACAATCTCTCTCTGTGTCTCTTTTGAGATGGCTACTTCCAGATCTGTCCCCCCGTAATTCTTCAATTGTTCGGCGAGAGGATGACCCTTAATTCCGATGCTCCATTTCTTATTCCACCCAAATGGAGCTTTCTTTACCTCAACTTTCTCAGACCCGATTTTCTGCATCAATTCCAAAAGTCTCATTGCTTCCCTTGGCGGAGCGAGGTTTCTACTGAGGTGTGCGAAGGGATAAATGAGCAGTAACTTCCTTTTTTGTCTCTCCATGAAAGTAGTAGTGTCCTCTATAGCCTCTCTTGCCACTACTTCATTGTCTCCCTTTTCAACGGAAATCAACATTACCACAGCTTCGTCGATAGAATACTTCTTCTCCTCGCTTTCGTCGTAAACGCTCGCCTCCGGCTCTAACAGCTCATAAGTCATGTTTTCAACGTCCAGCTGCAGTATCTTCATCGATTCATCTCATTCGGTAAAAAGGATACTCCATCACAATACATAATCTTACCCTGAATAGCTCGCTATCGTTCAAAGTCTTTGAAGAGGACTGGGTTCTATAGTCTCCACTGAGATTCCCGCTGGAAAAGAATTACGTCTCCCGTGTTTGCGTTAATCTCTATCATCGCCTTGCTTGGTTTTCCCGAGGACAGATATTCAATATTGTATCTCCAAACTTCCTTCTCATTCGTCTGATCTTTTTCGAATTTTGCCATTGTAATATTGAATTCATCGATGCTGAATGCAAGCTTCATGTGGCTCCTTACTTTCTCAACTCCCTGAGCAAAGTCCAGCATAGCATTGCATTCATAACGAGGAGCCTAATTTCTTTTTCGTAAGACGAATCATAATGGCGAGATTACCTCAAATTCTGAACTAGATGTCCGGACCTTATTGTCGAACTTTGAGTTTTCAAGGCAAGATAAAATACTCTTTCATTTTGTCTTCAATGAAAACGGTGCCCTTTTAAATTCCGTAGACGCAAATGATCTCTACGCAAGTTCGGTCAAGCAATGGGTACACTCCCAAGAGAAAGTCCCGGGATTCAGAACCACTGAGTTGTAAAAGTTATCATCACTAAGTGTAACACACCTAACGAAATGACTCCTTGCATAACGCTTCCAGAGATCCTGAGACGCCTTTCTTCTCTTCCAAAAAGGGAACAAACCTGGCAATTTCCATTATCGGAATAAACGGACGAAGTACTCTTAGAACATCCGAAGGACATGCTTTGAAGCGGACCAAATCGAGATCAGTCGGAATGCAATCTGTTGAGTTTGTTCTGGACCAACAAGTCTAGATTCTCTTCGACAGATTCTGATTGGGCTTTCCAGACTTCAATGTGGTTTACCGCCAGTAAAGACGAAAGAACTTCACCGCTGTTTAAGACTAGGGCATCAGTGACCAGATGTTGTCTGGCAATCGAGAGTACTCTCTGAGCATTCTTCTCAGATGTGATGTCCTTCAAATTCACCTGCACACTCTTAGAAGAGACCCTCTTTCCGTCCTTTATAGTAACGATGAGATAACTCAGCGATTTTGACGTCTTTAACTCTATCTTATCGTGTTCAGAAGTGGGTACAATGACCACTCTTTCAGAGTCCTTGGAAGGTTCTATATGGATCACGACATCCCTTACATCCGATATTTCACTTAGTATTCTCTTTTCTAGAGAATCGGCTACATCATGGGCTTCTTCCATCGTGATTTTGCTGTTCATGGTGAGCACAATCTCTACGAAAATGACGGGTCCTGCCCACCGTGCTTTTATCGTTCTGATATCGGTGACCTCTTTATTTTGCCTGACAATGTCAGCTATCTTGGGAATCACTTTCTTGTCTTTCGGCAAGTCCATTATTCCTATGACGCTATCCCTCCCTATTTTAAACGCAGTGTACAAGATTCCGAGGGCTGCCATGCCAATCGCTAAGAAATAAAAGATTCGAATATTGGTCGCAAAGCTCACCAAGAGTCCGGTCCCGACGCCCAGTCCTACGTAGACATCAGAATAGTTGTGGTAGCCATCGGAGACTAGAGACGGAGAATTTACGGCTCGACCTCCGACTATCTTCACTATTCCTGATAAATACAGTGGTACCACCGAGGCAAGTTGAATCATACCAGATTCTAGATTTGAAGATGGAGTAGTGGATAAAACTGTGAAAAGAAGGTCCACAGCCGTATATACTATAAGAACGGCTATTGCTAGTGACACTAGATCCTCTATTCTAAACAATCCATAGGAGTACCTCTTGCTGTACCTGCTGTTAGAGAGCTTTACGGCAGCGAAAACAACGATCGTTACGAGCAGATCCGTCAGAATGTGAAAACTCTCAAAGAGAAGCGCAAAGTTCCTGTAGATCAGCATTCCCGTCAATCTAATTAAAAGTACACTGATCTGGAGTAGCAGCGCAATTGCGATATAGCCATTAATAGTGAGTTTTCTCATCCTGTTAGCATAGATTATTAGGCGGGAAGATAAAAGAATTAGCCAACTTAAACTGTCCTAAAATCTCATCTAGTCAGTGTGAGAATAATAAGTCCATTATTGTGCGTTACGGTCTTTTTTAAACCTTCGACTTCAAGATGCTCCCAGTCTGATTCCTTAATTCCGTGGGATTTGCTTATTCTATCACGTCCAACCTCGTGTTCGTATATGGAAATGAAACCGTCATCGCTCAAATGAGAAGCTATTGTGGCAATGGAACTATCACGATCCTTCCAGTGATGGTAAGAGAAAGACGATATAATTGCATCAAACTTTTCATCGAAGGGAATGACCCTACTGCTTCCAATTTTCACTTTCAACCTGGATGTCAATCCCTTTTTCGTGAGATTCTTCTGGGCGCTCTTTAGCATATATGGCGAGGGGTCAAGGCCGTAGAAACTCGGGGTTTGAAGCTCACCTGCCAGCTTTATGAGGAGGTTTCCCCTGCCACAACCCAAGTCCAGTAAACTACCGAACTTCTTTCCCCTGAGATCTTCCACGATTGCATCGTAATACTTGTTTAGAACAACGGAGCTAAGACCGAACAAAAAGGAAGTGACAGGTCCGAATTTTTCTTCTCCTTCTAAGTATAGATTCTCAGTTGTCACAGTTCTCCCTACTTGTCGATATCCACATATCTCCCCAGTGTCTCATTGATTCGACTACTGCGCTCAGAGACTTCCCCTTTTCGGAAAGCGCGTAAGTGACTCGCACCGGCCTAGAATCACTGACAGTTCTACTGAGAATTCCTTCTTCCTCCAAAAACTTCAGTTTTTCCGAGAGCATTCGGGATGAGATACCTTCGACAGATTTCTTGAGTTGGTTGAATCCTTTAGATTCAGGCTCGAGATCTCTTAATATCATGAAAGTCCAGACATCCCTCAGTATGTATAGGGTTCTTTCCACAGGACAAGTGGAATTCTTTCTGGTTTCCATGTCATAATGACTGTGTTGCACAATCCCATATATAAACTAAGTTAATATAATTAACCTACACACTTTTCTGGTCTTAATTACATCTCTGACAAAGAAGTAAATTATTCCCATATTACCTTAGGACGAAAAATATCTGAAAAACGATATATGGTCGCTATGGATTGACCGTTGGTGAACTACAGAGGAACTAAACCCCTTGACATTTTGCTTTTCTTGATCATGTCTTCTTCATGGGCCCTAAACTACTCTTTTCTGAAGTTTGCACTGCTCTACGAGCCTCCGATGGTGGCCCTCCTCTTCAGAATAATATTTGCTTCGGTATTCTCAATTCCTTTCTCATATTCCGCTCTAAGGTCACTCAGGAGCATAGGCATTGGTAAACTCTTTTTGATGAGCCTTTTCAATATCTCAATATTCATGGGGCTATGGTTCGTGGGGGAGAGAACCGAAAGTTCTTCTATCTCTTCAATTCTTGTATACACATATCCTATCGTTTCTGTTTTCTTTTCCTGGTTGTTTCTGCAGGAGAAGCTGTCAACTGGAAAGATTCTGGGTCTGTTCATAGGATTTGTGGGGGTAGTAGTAATTTTCATAAATCAGCTCTCTGTCAGTTATAGCATAGGCCTGTTCCTGTTGGTTGGATCTGCCGTTTCTTGGTCAGCTGGAACAATTTATTACAAGAAGTACCTGAGAGATGCCGATATGGGGGCAGTCAACACCTACCAGTTTTTGTTCGCGATCCCCGTAATACTCGTTGTGACCCTCTTCTATGGTGGATTAAAACCACTAACTTTCAACTTCATCCTCCTCACTCTCTATATGGGGGCTATTGGATCTTCCGCAGCATATTTCATCTACTGGAGTCTGATCAAGAAGTACAGGGTCTCTCACGTATCTCCATATCTCTTTGCCGTTCCAGCACTTTCCATCTTGTTCAGCACATTTTTGAATAACGAAACTCTAAATCCATTGAACCTAGGTGGATTTGTGCTAATTGCGATTGGAATTTTCATTAGCTCCAGGTGAGAAAGAAGGAACGGACGCTCCTTTTTATTGAACGCTATTGCTGTTGTGAAGCTACGCAGCAGATCTACCGTGTTAGCAAAACTCCAGCTGCTTCTCAAGCCGAGAATGCCTTTCCCTATTGTACCAAAAAGAGCAGCAATGGAAATCATACGTATTATGGATGATGCAACTATATTTAACGATTAATATTCTCCATAGATTATAATGAAACTGGGGTAAAAAAAAGTCAGGGAAAACGAAAAAGGTTAGGAATTAAATCGACAACTATTCTGTGCAGTATTTCTGAAGTCAAAGAGACGAGGATGTAGTTATTTTATCTCTACTTTCTTCATTTTTGTTTTTATTTCTGGCTTGACCATGACAGACTTACCTGCCTTCATTATTTCCTCGGATGCTTTTAAGAAGTGATTCAGGGCACTTCCAACGCCGTGGCTCATTGAAGGTACCGTTATCTTGATTTCTATCGTGATCCTGTCTTCCTTATCATCTTCTGCCATGCTACTCCATTTCTATATCAAGAACGCCGTTAATAAACTCTGCCTTTACTGGGTTTCTGTCAGAGAAGACTGTTGGAAGATAAAAAACTCTCTTCCAGTTCCCGAGCTGAATTATGAGTTCCCCTCCCTTGTTGAATATTTCCAGATTCTTCTTTTCTGCAAATGGCAGTTTCAGTCTGATGATATATTTTCCATCCTTCTTGATGAATTGGATGCTCTTCTCCTTCGAAAAGGTATCAAGAGGGTCTGTATCAGTATAGATCAGATCCGACATATCTTCGAGTCTCTCTAAGCCAATTGGCTCTTCCTTCAGCATCGGTACCTTGAATATCTTGAGATCCGTAAAAGAATCATTGACGTCCTTGATTATTTCTCCTTGATTTGACCTCCATCCTTTGAAGAAGGAACCGGTGGTTTCGTCGTAAATCTTGTTCACAAAAACTGAATCGACTGGATAACCATAGAGAAGAAGATACGTGAAGGCTCTCTTCGTTTCGCTGAGGGACATTTTGTCAGGATTCATTACGAGTCTGATCGTAGAAATCTTGGAATCTGTTAGGATTGACCGGATCTTCCTAAGATAATCATAGAGGCTTTCAACGCTCCTGAAGACCTCGTCGTCTGGTATAGAAAGATTTGAAACAGTATTCCAAACGGGGCGAACCAGCTTTGCTGCAAGTCTTCCTACTGGGAATATTTTGTCCATGTACCACGTAAGTGCTTCTGGGAACGAGAGGAGCTTCAGGGACTCTCCAGTCGGTGCACTATCGATTATGATCGCATCATACTTCTTTTCGTCATAATGCTGTCTCAAGTAGAGCAGCTGAGATGCTTCGTCGAACCCGGGAAGCGTGGCTATTTCTTCCGCAGAAATTGGATCCAGTCCTTCCGTCTGAAACAATCCTGTGAGGTATCCCTTCAGTTCATTCCAGTGGGTATTTATTGCCTCATTAACGCTTATCTCCTGGGCGTAAAGATTCTCCGTCAACTGTTTAGGTTTCGGTCCTATCTCGGTACCAAAAGCATCTCCTAGGCTATGAGCTGGATCGGTGGAAATGACTAACGTTTTCTTCTTTCTCTTAGCAATCGAACACGCCGTTGAAGCAGCGATGCTCGTCTTTCCAACTCCACCCTTTCCTGTGTACAACAGGATTCTTGGACCCATGTGGGGGAATTGCGTCTAACTAAATTTATTCTTCTAATACAGACCTGTAACTCCACGATAAACCAGTCAAATCAGAAAATAGGTCCGTTAAGGAAGTCCCTTCCACTCGGCATCAGAAGACATTGAAGAAGTCAACGACGCCTTTGAAAAAAGCGAGAAGATGATCTTTGGTCGCCAGTGCGAAGTACTTCACCGATAGACCGGTCAAGTACCAAACCCCCAAGGTCGCAATAAAAAATGAGATGATCAGAAGAAAAAACGACAGGTTCGTAATCTGACGACTCATTTGTCTTCCATTCTTAATGTAAAGCTATCTATTAACTCTTGTTCAAATGAAGAGCAATATTTTGGAAAAATAGGCTAAAGTCACTTACTCTCTCTTATCTCCTTTAGCGCTTCCCTGTCCCTACAATAAAGGTATGGTGCCAGGTCAAGAGAAGGTGGAGATTTCTCCAGTTTGTTCCTGTAAACGAGTCTCAGATTCTTATCGACTTCTGTGCAATACCCCTTCCAGGTGACTCCCTGAGATTCGACGTACTTCTTTTCGATTCCGGTCGCAATCTCGTGCGCGTGAGGATATTCGTAACCTATGTCGGACATCCACTTTTCTGGCAGTTCGTGGTGGAATCCAATGCTCTCTTCTGCACTTATTTCCTTGCCTTCCACCATCAGCTTCTTTGGGAAGTGCTCGTCCAGATAGACGGTCTTCCCGTCTAGCGAATAACCCCCTGTATATTTGATGTCGTACTTGGTGCTGATTCTCACTTCGCTTGAATCCTTCCTATCGGTCACTCTGCCTATTTGCTTCTCACCATAGAGTGCCTTGTCTCCATCTATCTTTATCGTTGTGTATGCCTTAGGTTCTTCGACTGCGTTGATCTTCACAAACTTTGGACCGTTGAAATCTATCGCAATTACTGAGAATCCCTTGCCCGATTTATCTGGTACATGCTCAACTATTTCAAACTCTTCCATTGTGATTTATAAAGAAACCTTACAGATAAACTTGATGGAATTTTACCTGAAAAGGGGGTCATTCACTCTCGAATTTTGCACCGACCTTGCTAGAAGCCTGTGTTGCGGCTTCTATTGCATTCATTATACTAGTCCTGAATGAACCTTTCTCAAGCTCATAAATTCCCGCAATTGTGGTTCCCGCTGGAGTGGTCACTATATCCCTCAATTCGGCAGGATGCATCTTGTGTTGCTCCAGAAGATCAGCAGTTCCGGTGAGAGTCTTGGTAACGAGTTTGAAGGCTACATCTCTGGAGAGGCCAACCTTCAGTGCTCCGCTAATCATAGCATCTATAAGTACCGCTATGTAAGCGGGTCCACTTCCGCTTATTGCTGTGACTGCATCCATGGCGGACTCTGGTACCTCGACATGCGTTCCAAAACTTCCGAAAAGGACTCTTGCAGTGCTCGAGTGTTCTTCTTTCACACCGGTACCTAGTGAATAAGCGGTGACCGCTTCTCCAATCATCGCAGAAATGTTGGGCATCGCCCGTATTATGAACGAACCAGGAAGTGCTCTTTCTAGTTTCTTGATCGAAACTGCAGCCATTACGGATATCACGAGCTTTCCCTTTGCATGGCCCGATATTTCTCCAAGAACTTCTTTTGCATCCGCAGCCTTCACTGACAGAAAGATCACATCGGCTCCTTTTGCAGCAAGCGAGTTGTTGGATGTGATTTGAATCTTCTTTGAGGAGATATTCAAAGTGTCAACATTTCTCTTTGTGACAATTACCTTTTTTACAATTCCAGATTTTGACATTTTTGTAGCAATTGCTTCTCCGATTTTCCCAGCACCTATGACTGCGACTACCTTTGCCTTCCCTCTTGCGAGGATATCAGGGCTTACATCCATAATTGGTATTCCTTCACAAATTATTAACTGTTATGCATTCGCGATTCAGAGAGAATGAAGAGATTCAAAGACAGCGGAACACTGGACAATTTTGGGATGCGGGGGAGGGGATTTGAACCCCCGAATCCCTACGGAACCAGATCTTAAGTCTGGTACCTTTAACCTAGCTCGGCAACCCCCGCTTTGGGCAAATGTTTCTTCTGAATTTAACTTCTTGTGCCCACTCGAGTCATAGTATCGCAATGGATGATAAAAGTTGAATTTGGGTTGCGAATTCTCCTCTAAACTTCAGAAATTCTTCGAAAAGTGGAGGAAAATTTGTCTTGTCTGTAATGGTTACCTTGCTACGGTTTAGTAACTGGAAGTGCATAGACGTGCACAAAAAGAGATATGCCACGTCGTAATTATTTAATGGTGGCTAAATTGCATAATAAAACCATTACGAATGTTATCGTAATAGCAGCTGTTGTCGCCATAATTTCCTTAGGCATCGGAACTGGTCTGTTCGCGGGTTATTTTATGGCGAACAGCAGTCTTACTTCGAGCCAGGGTAAGATTACCTCAGCCAACAGCGGTCCCTTTCAGTTAATTTTGGTCGTGACAACTAACAACTTTTATAACACTAGTACCGGATATCAACCTGCCTTCTTTGTTCTTCAGAATGGAACTCTGAAATCATCGGCCAACATAACCATACCAGCAAATGAACAGATAGACGTGACGATCATAAATTATGACGACGGGAATGGCTCAGTTGGCGCTGTTTATGCAAATGTTACCGGAACTCTGAATGGAAAGGAGGCAATATTCAACAACACTAACGTAAACTCTTCAGAAAACGCCAACGGGATCTTGCTGAATGGTAGCGAACAGGTTTCGTCAGTGCCAGTCAACAACATTGCTCATACATTCACTGTTCAGAACGGGAGTAACGTGGTGCTCAACTTGCCGATCACACCCTCAAGCGTGGTCCAGACCTCATTCATATTGCATCCAGGGACCTACACCTGGCAGTGTGAAGTATCGTGTGGCAGCGGACCCACCGGTTGGGAGGGTGCGATGAGCACTCCAGGATGGATGGCAGGAACGCTGTACGTCCACTAAGCTAAGGTTAAGCGCAGAGTAATAAGCAGAAACGCTTAACGAGATCCTATCGGGTTATGGAATAGACAAGACCCAAGTCCCAATCTTCCAAGTATCGCAAGAATTAACCCGTCGGGATCAGATACTTTTTTTGGCTCTATTTTTCATACGATAGAACCTTCACTTTGGGAAATCTCCAGAGTTTAGAATTAAATATTAACTTTTTATCTCCCGAACTTAGTCGAAGTTGAAACGAGTTCCAAGGCTACAAGAAACTTCTCTTCAACTGAAGGACTTGACCTCAGAAGCAAATCTACAGTTATTCTTCCACGCTAGTATTATAAATGTAGCACTGTTCGAATCCTGAGAAGGTGTGGGGCATAGCAATTAGTTAGATGATTCAGTGGTCTGGAGAATTATGGAACCCATTGAAGAGAATTTCATAATTAGTACTCCAACGACAAATGAACCTGGAAGTTTCTATGTCAATTTCACAACCGAAGACAAGAGGGCATCTGAGATTGCCCTTATGTACTAAATCTCAAAGATGATTCTGTCGTTAGCGGATTATTGCAAGGACTTAGATATATGCGTTTCCGAGGGTATAACATATGTTCCCTACTGTTGCGAAAGTCCTCTTTTGTGAAGTCACTGTTTGTAGGATAAGGACTTTGCCATTTACACGCGCCTAATCAATTATTTTCTTTTCTTCTTTTTACAACCTGATAAAATCCCGAACTCCCCTCTTTTACCGCCACTAAATCAAAGAGAACTGGAAAAGTGTTTGTATTTCTGTCAGTGGAGACAATTCACGTTATAAGTCCAATTGTAGGAGTTCGTCCATTTTTTTGATCTTGGCGACATGATTTGACACCAACGTTCCGATCGCATTTCTGTATTTTCGGGCCAAACTGGATTTACTTATATTCATTTTTTTGGAAATATCTCGTAAGCCAGGTCTCTGAGATTTTTCAAAGTAGCCGTTATAAAAAAGTTCGCCCAAGATTTCTTCCTGTGATGGAGTCATCGGTTCATTAAGCCAGGTAAATTGCTCCAGCGAAAGTGAATTCCCCAAATTCTTGATTCTGATAGACTTGGTCCTTGGTTTCACCTGTTCAAGGAAATAGTTCATATTGGAAGTTCCCACGAACCAGTACCACAGTTCATATCCTTTGATGAAAAATTCCTTAATGGTGTAAGTGTCCGATCTAAGCAATAGGTCGGAGAAACTTACATCCCGACTTGCCTCAAGTCTTACTACTCTACAATAACCATGGTCAAGGGAAGTAGTACTCTTGAAGGATAGTATTCTGGAGTGATTCTTTAACTCCTCGAAAAAACTTTGAAAGACTTTCTTTTCACCTCTTTGTATACACTTAAAAAGGACGGTGGCATCTATCGAATCCTCTCTAACGTTTTGAAACATCAGCTCTCCAGTTATGTTGTCGTATCCAGATAAAACTTGGCTCCAGCAATCACTGTGATCAATCATTGCCTTAAAGAACATAAGTGGGACATGTCCATATAAATATAAATATACCCGTCTCAGTCTCTTGCGTGACATGGACAAAGGTGTGAAAGAAAGTGACCAGGCACCGGTGACGGGGCCAGGTAAAGAGGCAATATATAGCACCGTGAATGTCGGGGAGCGACTCGACAATGTTCCTATTTACAGCTTCCATAGAAAAGTGCTTGGGAGGGTTGGAATAGGAGAGTGGTTCGATAATTACGATCTTTATGCAGTTAGCTATGTTCTGGCTGCATTACTTGCTGCCCACTTTCTAACGTTGTCTCAGGTGGGCATAGTTCTCGCAGGTCAATTTTCAGGAATGGCGCTAGGATCAATCTTTCTGGGAATAACTGCTGATAGATACGGAAGAAGGCATCTGTTCCTATGGACTCTGTTGGCGTATTCCATATTTACCATAATACTTGCCCTTTCCGTAAACTGGCAGATGATGACTATTGCGAGGTTTTTCGCAGGAGCAGCGATGGCGGCCCAGTACATTCTGGTAGACACATATCTTGGAGAGACTATTCCAAAAGCAAAGAGAGGTAAATACGTTGTATATGCGTACACTATAGGATTTACGGCAGCCACTACAGTTGCTTTTATCTCATTCTTGCTCGTACCTCGTACCTTTTTCCTAGCGGGTTGGAGATGGGTCTTTCTAATTGGGGGATTTGGTGCACTCCTTTTTTGGCCATTGATCAGAAAACTTACTGAGACTCCACGCTGGTACGAGTTAAAGGGAGAATATGAGAAAGCAGATCGGTTGGTAAAAGAGATTGAACTCGGAGCAGCCTCAGAGTTGAATATAACCCTGCCTCCAGTGAAGACCGACACGAAGGTCGAAAAGGAAACGAAAGTTCCTCTCAAAGAAGCTTTTAGTGGAAAATACGGAAAAAGATTGCTGGGCATGAGTATCATTCAATTCATGCAGTCAATAGGATATTTTGGATTCGCATCATTCACTGCAACAATTCTTGTGACCAGGGGATTCACCATAACCCATGCATTGTTCTATTCTTTCCTGATAGCAATGTTCATTCCAATCGGCGGTTATATCGGCTCTCTCTTTGCCGAAGTTTTTCAGCGTCGCTGGCAGATTGGAATACTTTCACTTCTCGTTGCGGCCGACGGTTTAGCGTTCGCATATTCACCGACTATAGTATTGATAGTCATAACCGGAGTTATATTATCGATCTTGACGAACTGGTATTCTCCAGTTATACACGCATATCAGGAAGAAATGTTCCCTACCCGTATAAGAGCTAGTGCTGGCGGTTTTGGGTACGCTATGAGCAGGGTGTCAGGCGCATTGTCCTCTTACATTATTGCATATCTTCTGATCAGGAGCGTACTAGACGTTTTCATTTTTGTGGGTTCGGCGATGGTTGTGATTTTCATTACAGTCATATTCATGCCAAATTCAAACAAAATGGAGCTCGAGAAGGTTGCATCTTAAGTCATAACTAAGCAAGGGTGAAATAAAGTGAACGAGATAGCAGGGGAATTCAACAACGAAAGGAACTGGAAAGTGCTATTCGGCAGAAATTCGCTGAAGAAGCTGCCGTCGGAGCTTGACAGGTTCAATTCTAACAAGGTTCTCGTAGTCACCACCAACAGCGTTTCAAAGAGCAGTGCCCTGGAAAAAGTAAAGGATGTTCTCGGCAGTAAACTCACTTGCGTCTACGCTGGGTCGAAACAAAATTCTCCATTGTCATCTGTATACGATGGCCTGGAAAAAATGAAAGAGAACCATGTGGATGCCGTGATAAGCCTCGGTGGGGGAAGCAACGTCGACGTGGCAAAAGGAATGATAATGGCACACACTTACGGGGATCTCGATATTCTAATAGGTAAGGTCAAGAGAGAAAAGGCTAATGTATCCTACCGGTATGAGAAAATCAAGCACGTCCGGGAATCAGTCCCTCTTTTTGCAATACCAACAACCTTATCCGGAGCTGAATTCACCTATCAGGCAGGCCTTACAGATACGAATACAGGAAGAAAAGACCAGTACTATGCCGAGGATGTTTTGGCAAAGAGCATCATTCTCGACCCCGAAATCACTCTTGACACTCCAACTACACTGTGGCTTTCGAGCGGTGTAAAGGCTATAGATCATGGAGTTGAAAGGCTATATTCCAACACACATCACCCATTTTCAGATGTGATTCAGCTTGGCGCACTTTCCCTACTTTTTGCCAATCTTAAGCAGAGCCACGACAAACCCAGTGATTTGAATTCCAGAAATAACTTGCTTTACGCCTCTTGGATGGTTCAGTTCTGTACCAAGAATGTCCACGTTGGTGTGGGGCACGCAATAGATCACCAGATTTGTGGCTATTACAACATATCTCACGGCATAGCAGCCAGTGTGATGTTGCCAAATGTGATGCAGTTCAACAGCGATGTTGCTGGACACGAACTCAGTGAAATGGCTAAGGCAATAGGAGCAGGCAATACAGCAGAAGATGCAATTGAGGCAACTCGAAGCCTGATAAAGGTCCTAGGTCTTCCAACAAGGCTCAGAGATATTGGCGTAAAGGAGGATGATTTTGGTATGTTGGCAGAAAGGACCCTCATTGACACTGCCATCGCTGGAAACCCAAAAGCGGTCAATTCTAAGGATGAGATTATAGGAATACTTAGGAGTGCGTGGTAGACTAATGCTAAGTGAGGAGAAGATAGCCGAGTATGCAGACTCATCAAGAAATGCTCGGAAAAGTAGCGAAACAGTTGAGCAGGCGAAGCAGAAGGTAATCGACACTATCGGTTGCGCACTGGGGGCACTCGACTCTACCCCCGTCAAGCTGCTCAAGGAAATGGGTAACTCATTCGGTTCAAAAGGGGTTTCAGCGCATGTCTGGGGCACCAACCAAACAATGTCACCAGATAACGTGTCCTTTGTGAATAGTGCAGCTGCAAGGTATCTTGACTACAATGACATTTACCTAGGCAAGTACCAGGCGTGTCATCCGAGTGACAATCTACCGGGAGCTTGGGCGGTTGCGGAATCAACAGGAAAAAGTGGACAGGAGTTTTTGAATGCATTATGCGTAGGATACGAAATCAACTGTATGTTGACGGATTCTGGGGCCTTAGACGACAGGGGATTTGACAACCTCCTTTACGGTGCAATTTCTTCCAGCGTTATGGCAAGCTTGCTCCTAGACCTTCCATATGAAAAAATCGTGGAGGCAATAAGGATAGCAGGCTCCTCGACCATTTCACTATTCCAGACAAGAATAGGACAACTTTCCATGTGGAAAGGGCTTGCGGCAGGCTACGCGTGCAAGAGTGGGGTATACTCAGCATATCTTGCAAAACACGGAATTACGGGTCCGAAGGAAATATTCGAAGGCAAATTTGGAATAATCAACGTCCTGTCTCCTGACTTTTCTGCCTTCAATCTGGATAGTAGTGTCTTTACTAGGATAACTCAGACTCGGCTCAAGCGATACCCTGCACAGTACTTTATGCAGACCACGATTGAAGCTGCTTTGAAGATTCAGGAAAAGATTGAGGATTACAGATCAATAGGCAGTATTGAGGTTGAAACATTTTCAAGAGCCATCAAGACTGCAGCAGGAGATGAGTCACGGTGGTCACCGACTACCAGAGAGACCGCAGACCACAGTCTCCCCTACTGCATAACGATGTCATTCCTCAATGGGAATCTTACTGCAGAATCCTTTGAGCACGAACAGTGGAACGACAAGAGAGTAAAGGAGTTCCTGCCAAAGGTAAAAGCGACCGAGAACAGGGATTTCAGTTCCAACTATCCAGATCTGACACAGTCTACAGTTAAGGTTTCAACAAAAGATGAGAGGATATATTCAGAACACCTGGACGTCCCGACCGGGGACCCTCGCAGGCCGTTCACCAAGGATGTTCTGGAGACTAAATTCATGCAACTCGGGAGGAGATTTGCCGGGGAAGACGAGATCAAGGGATTGCTGGCTAAGTTATGGAGGCTCGAGAAGCTAGAGACTCTGCCAGGAATACTGAATTGAAGGGTGGATGATTCGTGGGATCAAGTCTACCCAAAGGTTTTTTCAAGGCTAAATCGGTGGCGATAGTCGGTGCGTCTAAGACCAACAGGTTGGGCCATAATGCACTGGTCAACCTTACAAGTTCTGGATTCAAAGGGTCAATTTATCCAGTTAATCCACGATACAGCGAGATTGACGGGATTGCATGCTTTCCAGATCTTTCATCAATACCAGAGGTACCGGATATGGTCTATATCCTTATTTCACGGGATTATGTTTTAGATGTGGTAAAGGAAGCAGCGAGATTGAAAATCAAGAAACTGGTGATTTCTACAGGAGGGTTTAAAGAAACTGACAAAGAGGGCGCAGAACTTGAGGAGAAATTGAAGGAAATTATGAATCAGAACGGAATAAGGGCTATTGGCCCTAATTCCGAAGGTTTCTGGA
Source organism: Thermoplasmata archaeon (assembly GCA_021792255.1). GTDB lineage: Archaea > Thermoplasmatota > Thermoplasmata > Thermoplasmatales. The sequence continues at coordinate 291,406 of JAJYUZ010000003.1, read as the reverse complement.
ACCTTGAGGATGACATGATAATATCCTTTGGTTCTGCTGCAAGAGGGGATGCCCCCAAAGTCAAGGCCCCGTTAGCCTTTGTATCCCAAAGCGGTAGCATCGGAGGAGCCATCGCCAGGAGATTTCAGGAGTCGGGAATCGGCCTTTCATACATGGTCAGCGTCGGTAATGAAACGAATGTCGACATAATAGATGTTGCAGAATGGCTTGTGGAAAATTCGAAAGTTAAAGTCATTGGCATGTTTGTTGAAGGCTTCAATTCTGGCAACAGACTGGTTAACCTCTCAAAAAAAGCTCAAGACAGGCACATATCATTGGTTGCATTGCACGGCGGAACTACAGCAGCCGGTAAAGAAGTGGCTCTGTCACATACCGGCAAGATGATTACTGATTCTGTTGCCTATGAGGGGGCGTTTGAGCAGCTTGGAATCATACAGGCATACACACTGCGTGAACTTGAGCTGCTGATGGGAGTGCTGGCATTCAACGATAGTAATCAGGAAAAGGGGCCCGCAATAATTGGTATGTCAGGTGGAGGTCGCCTGACGTTTATTGACAACTTAGCGAAATATGACATCAACATACCTCAGTTCAGTTCAGACACAAGGGCAAAACTCTCTGCTATTCTCCCGTCATTCGCAGGTATAAACAACCCAATAGACCCTGTTGCAAGTGAATTAACCATTAAGGATCTTATTCCCACACTGAATGATATAGTTCTGAGCGAAAAGAACGTTGGCTCCTCTGTTAACGTCTTTGGCAACAGGGGCGTGGAATACATAAGGGAGTACAGGGAGAAGCTGGTCGAACTTGCCAGGAATGGGAAACCCATTATTCTCACCCTAATTTCTGGTAAAATTGAAGATTCTGAAAAGTCAGCACTTCTGAGAAACAAGGTTATAGTGACTGATGATCCAGCAGATTCAGCCATAGTTCTCAGGGCTCTTCGCAAACCAAAGACTCTAGAGGAATGCCCTTACATACAATCAAGGGCAAGCGAGTCTCACAGGCTTCAATTTGATAGGGTGCTGAATCTGTTTTTGCACAACAGGCTCAATTTCCAGACTCCCATAGATTTGAGTTCAACAGACGTATCCTTTCCAGTTGTGGCCAAATTGGCCCCGTCAGAGAATGTTCACAAGACTGATATAGGAGGAGTTGTAACAAACATAAGAGATGTCCGGGAACTGAAAGATGCAGTTGAAAGGTTAAAAGGCCTGAACCAGAGCAGAGTCATCGTCCAGAAAATGATAACTGGCGTCGAGGCAATAGCGAACATAAGAAATGATGTCAATTTTGGCCCTATGTTGACTTTAGGCGTGGGAGGTACACTTACAGAAGTTTTCAAGAGCGTAAGCGTCAGAATAGTTCCGGTTAACCGCAGCGAGGTTCATGCTATGCTAAGAGAGTCTTACATTGGAAAACTCTTAGACAACAAACGGGGAAATGCAAAGCCAAACAAGGAGAAGTTTGTTGATTATATAATGAAATTTCAATATTTATATATAAACAATGAGAAAATAAAGGAAATAGAAATCAACCCGCTCATAATACCTTACGATGGTGGAGAGCCGGTTGCAGTCGATGTAGTAGTGGAGGAGATATAAAAATGGTTGAACATAGTCCGGAAATAAATGAAGAGATGATAGAGAAGGCAAGAAAGTTAATTGGAGTATGGTTGCGTAGGGACGTTCACTGGCCTGCAACTTATGAACAGATCAGCCTGCACGATATAAGAAGATGGGCAGTTTACAGCATGGGTGACGACAATCCCCTTTTCAGTGACGTAGATTATGGAAAGAAAACGATCTGGGGCAGCGTCATTGCTCCTCCAACGTTCCCTTACACTATTGATAGCACAATAGTCGGTCCCGGTTTCCCAGGAGTCCAATGGATCCACGGTGGAGACAACTGGGAATTTTATGACGTAATCAAACCGGGAGATACTATTGTTGCAAGAGCACGTCTCATAGACCTAATTGAGAAGAAAGGAAGGCATGTCCCGCGTTTTTTTGACCAGAAGGGAGAGGTAATATACGTAAACCAGCACAACCACATCGTTGCGCGGAACTACCCAGAAACCCTGAGAGTCCCAAGGTCCAGAAGCGGTGGAGGAATGCGTGGTTACGATGCCAAGAAGGAAATCCACAAGTATTCCAGAGAGGAAATCTCTGAAATAGATAGGGAGTATTTGAACGAGTTCCGCAGGGGATCAAGCACTCTGTACTGGGAAGAAATTAATGTCGGCGATCAACTGCCATCTATCATCAAGGGCCCTTTGACTATTGTTGATATCGTGGGATTCTATGCAGGCAGAAGATCAGTTTACAATGTTCTGAAGATAGCCTTCGAAGAAAGACGCAGACATCCTGATAATGTTTATTATTCACCCACTAGAGGCTATCCGGTCCATCCAGCAGCAGGGCATATGGATCCGGAAATCGCGTCAGAGATCGGAATGCCAGGTATTTATGATCAGGGCTGGATGAGGGTCAACTGGTTCAGCCACTGCCTGACAAACTGGGTTGGTGATAATGGATTTGTCACAAAACTTAGCGCAAAAAATTATTCTCCGAATCTTGTGGGCGACCTTTCTCACGTATCCGGCACAGTGACTGGAAAGACAGTAACGAAAGGTGATGCTCTGGTATCGATTGATCTGAAGATCATCAATCAACGCGGGGAAGAGATATCCCACGCAACTGCAGAGGTAAAGTTACCCTCCAAGGATACCAGCACGAATCCCTGGCCAGCAATCGCAAGGTGGGAATGATGACTGGTCCGCTGAGTGGCCTGATGGTCGTGGACTTTACACACGGTGTGGCGGGACCATATGCTACGACAATACTAGGCGATCTCGGCTGTGAAGTCATAAAAATAGAAAAGCCAGGCAGGGGGGATGCCAGTAGGTATATGAACGTAACCCCGAACCTCAAAGGTGGAATACCAGAAGTTGGAGGAGATTATTTTTTATCCATCAACAGGAACAAGAAGGCAATAACAGTAGATTTAAAGAACCCAAAAGGTAAAGAAATAGCACTTGAACTTACGAAAAAGGCAGATATTGTAGTCCAAAACTTCAGGCCTGGAGTGATGACCAGTTTGGGGCTGGATTACGAACATATCAAGGCAGTCAACCCCAAGATAATTTACGCCTCAATATCGGCGTACGGGCAATCCGGTTCTATGTCGGACAAAGCGGGGATGGATGTAGCGGTTCAAGCAAGGTCAGGTGTAATGTCCATTACTGGCTACAAAGGTTCTCCACCCGTACGTCCAGGTGCCTCAATTGCTGATCTTGGCACAGCAGTTTACTGTGTGACATCGATTGTCTCAGCACTATTTTACAGAGAAAGGACCGGCGTTGGCCAAGAGGTCGACACGTCTCTTCTCGATGCTACAATGAGCCTCCTAATCAATTATTCTGTACCAGTCATTGATGGTGGAGTTGATTTTGAGCCCTTTGGTTCAGGTCATCCTCAGATTGTACCATATCAGGCTTTTCCAAGCAAGGATGGCTATATAGTAATAGCAGGGGGTACAAACAGCTTATTCAGACGAATATGTACGACTTTGGAACTTGAGGGCATCGCAGACGATGACAGGTTCAAGAGTAACGAGAACCGAGTAGTAAACAGGGAAGAACTGATAAGAATTATTTCCGAAGTCACTAAAAGAAAGACTACTGATGAGTGGCTGGCGATTCTTGAAAGCAACGATATCCCTTGTGCACCCGTCAAAACACTCAAAGATGCTTTTAATGATAGTCAGCTGGCGGCAAATGAAATGATAACTAGTGTGAAACATCCAACTATAGGATCTTTAAAACTCTTGGGAATTCCGTTTAAATTCAGTGAGTCGAAGTGCTCAATTCATCTGCCTCCACCTATGATGGGGGAACATACAGATGCCGTACTGTCTGAATTACTTGGAAAGGACAAGGTTCAGCTAGATTCATTGCGTAAGGAGGGAGTAATTTAGAATTAATACTGCGGAAGGGCAGATTATTCTATAGTTGACACTCTTAGCTGCGGAGTAAAAATGCCAGGGGCCAAGTATTTCCAACCTGAGAAACTATCGAGTCGAATAAGTTTAATACGCGTGCCAGTACCGAATGGAAGAAGTGTAAAATTCAGCAATTGCTATGTTATTGGAAACAAAAGGGGCTTCTTCCTCGTAGATTCAGGCTGGCTCGACGAATTTAACTCTTTGAACTTTAAAAGAGCGCTAGATTCAGTAGGATATTCCATACAAAATTTGAATGGAATCATTGTCACTCACTACCACCAAGATCACTTAGGTTTAGCTTTGGATTTAAAAAGTGAGTTCGGGATCAGTATTTATCTTAGTAAGAAAGAATTGGAAGTTCTGGAAAACCACATGAAGTATGTAGACTGGTTGTCTTCAATTCTGCTCAAATCAGGTCTCTCTCCTGAGGAGGTCGATGGATTCGAAAAAAGGAACAAAATCAGTGCGTATGATGGAATCGATATTTCAGGCTTTGACCCCTTAAAAGGAGGGGAATCCTTTCTAGTAGACGAAATCTCTCTTAAAGTCGTCTTCACGCCTGGCCATACTCCTGGAAGCATCTCTCTGTATATTCCAGAGGATACAACATTGCTAACCGGAGACTTTATGTTGCCAAGAATAAATTCAAACATTGGGCCATATTATTCAGGGCATAACCCATTGAAGGACTATTTTTCCTCTCTTGCCCTCGCCGAAGAACTTGACGTATCAATCGCGCTTCCTGGGCATGAACTTCCTTTTGCGGAACCTCGGAAAAGGTTAGAGGGTATAATGGCGCACCATGAGAAGAGAGTTTCAGAGGTTGAGCATCTGGTTCAGAACGGGGTATCAAATCCTCAGAAAATTGCTGCCAATATTCGCTGGGGCTCTGGACCTTGGAATGGACTTTCTCCCCACATCAAAGTACTTGCCTTGAGAGAAGTGCTTTCTTACATAATCTTTTTGAGAGACGATGCCAAAATAATGGTAGACGATTCAGGAGAAAATATCAACTGCTACCCCACAAACTAAGTGAGTCATCATATCTTTGGCACGGATTGACTTCGAAGGGTTCATTAGTCATGACGCAAAGAGTAATCCTCAACTTAAATGACTAATCTTTGATTTGCAATAGCCAAGTCAAACAGGTACTCGTTTCGAATCAATTGACGGATTCACTTAAATCAGAAAGGTTTAAGGGATATAAAATTATAAAGTCACGAAAATATATGTACTTTGAGGAATTTAATTTGGGTGACTCTTTTCAAACGAAAGGAAGGACAGTTACAGAGACTGATAGTGTCTTGTTTTCTACTTTGACTGGAGCTTATAATCCCCTTTTCATCGATCAGAACTATGCAGAAGGAACTAGGTTCAGAGGGAGAATTGTCTCAGGTATGCTTACGGCATCAATCGCTATTGGTCTTTCTTATCAACTTCCAAACCGACCATTTGACGATGGTTTTGTTGCAATGGCTGGTTTGCAATTTGAAGCAAAGAAGCCAGTGAGAATAGGCGATACACTCACTTGCCGCGTCATTGTGAAAAATAAGAAATCTAAGGAAAAAAATGGACTGGTGGAGTTGATGATAGAAGTAGACAACCAAGATAATGTGAATGTGATGGCGATAAGTCAAAAGATCTTGGTAAACAAGCGGGCCATCTAGAAGATCATAGAACGCTTACCCATTAAACCTTAACTTCTTGATTTTTACAGAATAGGCCTCCCATTTTCCAGTCTCTGTCCTGGAACTTCGCTATTCGCGATGACCTATCACCATGTCTGGTGATAGAATTCCTATGTCTATTACGTATGTGTACGCTATAGATCCGAAATGAGGCTAGATCTGGATATATTACATAAATATTGAGGAGTCAAGGATTAAAATATTTAGAAACTATCACTACTTGATTGTAATGGACTTCAGTAACACAGAAGAGGATGAACTTGTAAGAGAGAACGCAAGAGAGTTTGTTCAAAAGTACATAATTCCTAGGAGAGACAAGATTTCCTATGCCTCCTCGATTCCTGAAGATTTAATCCAGAGGGCTGCCGATGCAGGATTCATTGGATTCACGGTATCTGAGAAATATGGTGGGGCTGGTGGGTCCATACAGCAGATGTCGGCAATAGTAGAAGAGCTAGCTAGAGGGGACGTATCAATGGCTCTACCTGTATACATTCTGCTACTGAACGGATGGCCCGCAATGCTTGAAAAATACGGGAGCGAAGAGGCAAAGCAAGAGATACTCCCATCGATCGTGAAAGGGAGAACATTTCTTGGAATCGGATCCACAGAGTCTTCTGGTGGATCGGACGTTATGAATGAGAAATCGAACGCAGTAAAGAAAGGAAAGATCTGGTCAGCCTCAGGAGAAAAGGTCTATATTAGTGGAGTGAGGGAAGCGACATCCTTGCCTGGAGGTGGAGGCTTTCTTACCTTGCTCAGGACAGGAGAAAAGAGTCTTGGTCCGAAAGCATTCACGACTTTTGCACTTATGATCAAGAAGACGGATGGTAGCAGGAATGACATGGTATCGACTACACTCTTCAGAGATATTGCGAGGGAGGGTCTATCCATGGGAGGGTTTTCTTTCAATGACCTCGAGTTAGAAGACAAATACAGAGTCGGGGAAATTGGTCAAGGATTTCACATAATAATGGAAGGGTTCAACATCGCAAGAATATACGTCGCTGCCGCGTGCAACGGTGCAGCACTCGAAGCAATATCTATGGGGAGGGAGCATCTCAAGAACAGGATTCTGTTCAATCAGCCCCTTGGAAAACAGGAAGGATTGCAATTCGAGCTTGCTGAAATGTACGGTAAGTTAGAGTCTTCAAGACTTCTCACTCAGAAAGCAGCCTGGATACTTGATAGAGTATATAGAAGCAAAGAAAAAGTGCCGCTGACCGAGCAGAACTTAGCAATCTCACTCGCTAAAATGACAGCACCTCCAACCGCACACGAGATAGTAACAAAGATCATGGTGTGGCATGGTGCCCTAGCCTATACGAAGGATCTTCCTCTGGGGGCTGCGCAGGGCGGAGTGATGTCATATTACGTAGGGGCCGAAGGAGGAACAAACATAATGAAACTCATAATCGCGAGAGAGCTGCTGGGGAAGGAATTCCTGAGTTACAAATCGGGATAAATTTTTATTTCATTTGAAATAGAGTGTTCGAAGCCCCGTGGTGTAGTGGACAAGCATTTCGGACTTTGAATCCGACGACGGCAGTTCGAATCTGCCCGGGGCTATTTGTCATGAGGAAGCATTGTTTTCCGATGTGGCGAAGTACTAGAATACAAATCTAAAAGGATTGGACTAAAAATAACCGGGATTCATAAGGGATTATTTCGTCGTTACTTTTATCTCCTGTACCAGCGCTACAGAACACACTCACTGATAAGGTTTTAAGCAATCCGTTAATGATGTGTTGCTGCAGCTGTCGAGGGTATATCCGGTGAGATACTCTGTCGGAACTACCGGGTTTCTGGAAATATCCAAGTGAGTCGAAGACATTATACAATTACTGGACCTCAACATATCACCTAAATCATCGCGAGTTAAGGTTTTAGATATTTGCATTCCAGTATCTTGTCTGTTTAAATTGATACATAGTATCTATTGTTTAACACAGATTAAGGCAAACTGCGAGATAAATTAACAAGAGTCTCCTGACGTTTCTTCTCCTTCCTCATTGCCCTTTTCAACCTTAATTTTTCCTCACTTATTTTAAGCAGATATTATTCCATACATAGTCATAACAGTTTCATAAAACTGAAACCTCAGTTTTCTTCACCACATTCAATTCGAGGAAGAGAATAATAAATCTGGAATTTTTTACATTGCTAAAATCTATAGCTCATGTCACTCCAACTTAATGAGAACATCAAAGTTAGGCTTTATTTAATTATCTTCGTCCAAGTTATACCGTCACCCTCTCTAACGAGCCATTCAACTTTTCTAAGTGCAAGGTCATGCTTCTATGTACAATATCGAACTTATATCACATGGGAGAAGCCTATGACAACAAGGACAACCATCAAAGCGATGTATATCCTCAGAAACCAAAACACTGCCTTAACACCTCTGCTGAGCTTCACTCTTTCAACTGGAATTTTGTCATATTCATCCAGCTCTTCTGATTTTAGGAACTCCTCGAGCTCCTTCTCTAAGTCACTCTCGTTCTCCTTTCCTTCGGTCACCATTTAACTTGCCTCCATTCAGAGCACCCCTGCGAGGTGATTGAATATTGTAGGAGTAGCAACTGAAAGGCCATACAGCCCGTTCATCGTTATCAGGAATCCTATTATCGTGAATCCTATCGCATTCTGCCATCTCTTGTTTACCATATTGCCCATTACGCCCCTGTCGTTCAGGAGAAGTAAGAGAAACAGCATGGCAGCGGGCATGAATATTGTTGCTATCACCTGAACCGTGAGGTTAAGATAGCCCAGGGGAGCGTTTGGTATAAGTGTGACTGAAGCTGCGATGACTAAGGCGATAAAACTCGGGAGATAGAATTTCACACCGTCCTTGGCTGGAAGATTTATGCTTCTTTTCCAGCCGAATGCCTCGCTGATTGCCCATGATGTACTAGCCGAGATGGCAATGGCAGCTATGAACCCAGCTTCAATAAGGCCAACGGCGAAAAGCTCCATTGGGAATGATCCTACTCTTTTGGCGAATAACTGAAGGATGCCGGTTATTCCCAAGCTTCCATTTGCATCTGAACCATAGACAGTAGTACCTGTGAGAATTATTATTGCGATTGCTACAACAACCATGATAGTTGAACCGATGAGGGTATCTCTCTGTCCAAACTTTATATCCTTCTTGGTTAAGCCCTTGTCAACCACGGCGGACTGCTGGAAGAAAAGCATCCAGGGTGCAATAGTAGTACCCAAATTTGCAAGAAGGACGTATATGAAAAGGGAGCTTACCCCTCCGCTAATCCTCCATGTTGCAAAACTGTCCAAAATGTCCTTGACGGATGGATGAGGGAGAAAGAACAGCAGGGGAATGAAGACAAGATTGAAGGCTGCGATGACGAGTGAGACTCTCTCCCACGTATAGTAGCGGAGAAAGAGTTGTATTGCTATAACGAGCGATACGAATACTATAACTGAGACGAAACGGGGAATGCCGAACACTGACATACCGATAGTTATACCGATGAATTCCGTTATGAACGTGAGAAAGTTTGCTATGATTAAGTCTCCCAGCGAGAAGGAACCCCAGAATTTGCCGTACCTTTTCCATATCATTTCGGCGTGACCCCTGTGCGTCACTGCTCCGAGTCTTACCGTCATCTCCTGCACGAAAAATGCAACGGGGAGCATGAGCACCATGAAGGGAATAAAGAAGCCTAAGCCAAATATAGAGCCAGTTTGCGCATAAGTGATCACACCCCCTGCATCATTGTCTGCGACCATAACGAGTATGCCAGGACCGATGAGCATGAGGAACAGCTCGATTCTGGAAATGAGCGTAGGACTTTGACGGTGCAGATTGATATGGATTCTGTCCTCTGCTCTCAGTCTAATTTCCGCAGGAAGGGAATTAATCTTCTCCTCCATTTCATGGCCAAGTTGTACTGAGACATGCTTTTTCCAGGAAGACACTAATCGTCACTCCTATCATCTGAACACGGTGAATCAGTGAAATTCCCGAGACCATTGTAGCATCTCGGCAGTGTTTTCGCTTGGAATGTTCCAAGATGAGAGTATGGATATTGAAACCGGAAAAAGCCAATTAGGCGGTTCATCAGACATGCCCCCTTCACTCTCCAAGTCAGTGGATGTCCTGATTCTATATAGGGCTTTGGCAAGTAGATAAAGTATCTAGGAATCTGTGGAGGGTACTAGGAAATCTGTGATGGCTCCCATGATATTTGATGAAATTCTACATCAGAGTACTTATACAGCCAATTTTTTCTCGTCAAGGTAGAAATCTCGTATATAACAGTACAAACTCCACTAGTCATCGATATTGCGGTATACAAAGCTTCAGTAGGCTGCAGGAGTGACAAGTGATTTAATTCGTTGAACAGGTCAGTTTACAACTGTATTATTCCCCACGAGGAATACGGTCATATCTTCTCATCAAAGTTTTCTGTATTCAGCACCTCTTCTACTTTGTTATGATTCCCTCAATTACCTTCGTAAGCCTAGAGAAATGTATCTCCACTCCTATCGTTTCCCATACCCACTCAGACATTTAAATTCGAATTTCTCCTCCCTATTTGATTTACATTGAAGCTCTTCCACTTAATAGTGAACCAAAGTCAGCGCCCCTGTAAAAGGAAACTATGACGGTTGAGGAATATATTGTGACCGGGTCTATACAGTACCCAAATTGCATGCAATTTGCATATAATCTTGAAAAATACTCTTGCCATAAGCTGTGATAAACAGTCATGAACAAGGCTTTGACAATCGCAATAGTAGTGATACTGGTAGTCCTCGCAGCAGGATTTGCGTATGGCTATGCTTCGACAAACTCAAAAGTCACAACACTTACAAACAAGGTTAGCGGTGAACAGAGAAACTTAACGCAGCTGAACGAAGAACTCAGCGTATACACAAAAAATAGCAAAACTCTGAGCCAGGAAGTTAACAATTCCACTTCTCTATCTGTCCTCGAAAATGCTTACTCTCACTGGGACTCCATCTCGATAGAGAATGTCTCGCTTATGAATGGGCAATACATGAACAACGCAACACTCACTTGGATAGGAGGCCCTTTGTCTGGAAACTACAGTGGCATAAACTCAATTGACTTAGTCTGGACGAAATTCTTCGGAATATGGGGAGCAGTCTGGTTCTATACTCCAACCCCTCCAACCGTCTCCTTATCAGGAAATACGTCCATCGTCAGCGCACAGGTTCAGTTCCTATTGACTGCAGTAAAAACTCCCTTGCAGGTGCAATTCTTGAACATCTCCTATGCTCTTGAGTATCAGAGTACCGGGGGAACGTGGTACATTTCTCACGAAGTGTGGCAGATCGTCGCATCCGGAACAGTCTCTTATCCGACCTCACAGGTAACTTCTCTCGAGAGGGAAGCCGTGATGGGATACTCCTTTTCACACTGGAACAGCATTGCGATCGAGAACGTGTCACTCATAATGCAACAGTATTATTCCGGAGCCTCACTGTTATGGATAGGAGGTCCCCTCTCGGGAACGTACAACTATAGCCAGATACCCACAGTATGGGGGAAGTTCTCACATCTATGGCAGGCAGTCTGGTACTATTCAGAGGCCCCACCTTCGTTATCAATATCGGGCAGTAACTACTATGTAAACGCAACAGTGCAGTGGGTATTGACTTCGTATTCCACTCCACTACAGGTGAACGATATAATTACAAACTATTCCCTTGAATACACTGTCAACGGGTCTCCTCAAATAGTCAAGGAGACGTGGCGTATAATATCTGCCTCCACAATATCCTACACATCGAAGAGCTATGAGGCATTGCAGTCCGACGCAATAGGCAATGCTGCCTTTGCACACTGGAACGACATAGCAATAGAGAACGCTTCCCTTACGATGAGCCAATATCTGAACAACTCAACTCTTCAATGGATTGGGGGGAAACTTTCAGGAAACTACACAAATTCAAGCGATATAGGAAGCGTCTGGAGTAAGTTCTTCTCAATATGGAATGCTGTATGGTTCTATTCCGAGGCGCCACCAATACTCAATGCAACTTCCTCAGGAGGAGTAATAACAGGCGGGACAGTCACTGCAGACATCCAGTTCGTCGTCCAGAGTTCGTCAAACCTCTCACAGTTCTCTTACATTGACGTTGTCTATACAATACACTTCGTCATGATTGGAGGGAACTTCTATATAGCCTCAGAGATCTTCGATAACGTACAAAGCGGCCCGCTGTCTCAGGTAGGTACATTTTCTTAAACTTTTTTTTCTAATTTATATTAATAAAGGAGTTCAACATGCGAGTGATGCGATGCGATTCCCTGGAGGATCTAATATCGATTTCAGTATCGATGACAAGGAGATCAGGAGACTCTTCTATTATCTTTTCCTCTACTCCAGGGGTGGCGCATTGAGGAGCAGGATAGTGTTGATGCTTAGAGAAAGACCCATGAATAAGAACGAGCTGAGCAACGTGCTCAACGTTAACTACAGGACGGTAGAACACCACCTTTCAGTACTAATAAAGAATAATGTTGTTGAAGGTGATTTCAGGAGGTATAACTCCCTCTTCTACATAATTGAAGGAATGAAAGAGTACATCGAAGCTTCCTTTCGTGCGCTACAGAGTATAGGGGGCATTTAGGTGATAGGAGTTTACTGGATAGGGAATATAGTCATAGGGGCGGCAGAGATTGTGCTATTTGCGCTAATAGTGGCGATGACTCACGGGACTTATAGGAGAACACGTGCTCGGGTGACCAGAACGCTCTTTTTATTCTCTGCCCTCATGCTTCTATACTCCTTGCTAGTAGTTTCCGTCAGCGTGGGATTCTCATACAGGTACGGTTCAGGGGTTGCACTGCCACTTCTCGGCATTAATGCAGTATCCCTCGTTGCATTCCTGCTTCTCTACCTGTTCATCTCACAGTAAAATGAAGATGCGGTAAATCATGGGGAAGTCATCCACAATTATGAACAATCTCCACCTGTCATTGCAACTGGTCAAAAGCAAAATCTAAAAATTCTACAATGTTTCTAAAACACTCTTCTTCTTTGCTTTATCATTCTTCCACTGTTGGTGTCAGGGGCTACTTTGACTTCACGAAGTTTAGCTAATCCTTACTATTGAAACGCTGAAAATTAAAGTGCGCAGCGAGGTGTACTTCACACTATTTTAAACGGAGTAAGATAATTGCATCAGACTTTCTCTACCGACCCAAGTTACACCGACAATACAATGAAGTCCCTGATGGAAAGCAATCTGTGAAAATGTGTGAATTTGTCAGTAGATCGGTCATTTCCAGCTATGTTCCTTCGATAACGTTTCTTTCCTCTTGAGTCAGTTTCCATCCCATTGATCCAATTATTTCCTTCATGTGATCCAGACTTTCGGTTTTCGGTATCGGAATGACGTTTGATCGACTCATCAGAAAATTCAAGGCTATTTGAATTGATGTCTTTCCTGATTTCCTACTTATCTCCTTTACCTGTCCAGTTTTCGATAACTTGCCCTTGTTTATTGGGGTGTAAGCCACAACGGTCATATGATTCTTCTCGCAATATGGAAGAACGTCCTTCTCGATTTCCTTCTCAGATATATTGTATTTTACCTGATTGCAGACAATTTCTGCTGACCTCGTCGAATGTCTTGCTTCTTCCATCTGTTCGACCGAGAAATTGCTCACACCTATATGTCGAGTCAGGCCCTCTGTAAGCACGGATTCAATATTCTTGACCTGGTCACTTATACTCATGCTATCGTTGGGCCAATGAATGAGAATCAGATCGACTTCCTTTATTCCAAGTCTTTTCAGGGAACCCTTAGCAGCGCTGAGCGTACTCTCTTTAGAAACCAGATTCTTTGGCGACACCTTTGTCGTTATGAACAGCCTATCCCTTCCGACTCTCTTTATTACTTCTCCCACAAAATCCTCCGTGTTATAGATCTCAGCAGTATCAATTAGATTCACACCTCTCTCGATTGCATAGACAAAAGCCTCCTGAGCTTTTTCATAGTTGCTTATGCCATATGTCCCGAGCCCCATTATTGATACTCTCTCTCCCGTCGATCCAATTTCCCTATAATCGATTTTTGGGAAGTCATCTTCCATAATTGTCACAAACAATCTTTAATTAATTACTTTGGCTTGGAAAAAAGCGACAAATAAGAATCACCGAGAGGAGCGACATTCCAGATGAAGGTGTTTTGAAATTTGTAACTCTAGATGGGAGAAATTTAATAATGAATTCTGAATTCTTTAACATGAACGCAGAAAACGAAGTAGTGATCGTCGGAATAGGAGGCAGCCTCAGAAAAGGATCGTTCAGTCGTAAGGTACTTGAGAAGGCAGCTGACCTCATGCCTGGTGGATCAAGCCTTCGAATCGCAGATATCTCCACGATCCCAGTATTCAACTCGGATTACGTTAAAGAACCGGACAAATCGGTAATCGAGTTCAAGAAACTCGTCCTCGAGTCGGATGGTTTTCTAATTGTTACCCCGGAGTACAATTATTCAGTGCCGGGCTTCTTGAAGAATGTAATAGATTGGGCATCGGTACCGAACAACGTGTTTGCAACGAAGATAGGGGCCATAATGAGTTCCTCTACCGGTATGATGGGAGGATCCAGAGCACAATATCACCTTAGACAGTCATTCGTTTTTTTGGATTCGAGGATCATAAACAGACCAGAAGTGATAATCAACTTCGTAGACAAGAAGATAAACGAAAAAGGAGAGTTCGCAGATGAGAACGCAATCAAGTTCATGAGAGAACTGCTGAGCAACTTGGTCGCCGAAGTTCTGGTTCAAAAGTCCAAAAAGAGTTAAACACCTTCCTTAATCTGCACTACGGCAAGTGGAACGAAGGGAAGTAGTAAACGATTGCAAGGAATGCAGTGAGGAATACGACAGAGAAGTAAATGTGGAGGGAAGTGAAGCCCGCTGTCAGCATGTCCAGAAGGTTTCTCTTCATGTTCTTGGAGTTTCTGGCTATTTTTGTGAGCCTTATCGCCCACGGTATGGTCAGAAGAGCACCCAATATCGGGAACAATCTTGGCTCAAGGACTACCGATACAACAAACAAGGGGTAGGAAACCCAGATTAGAGTGACGTAATAGATCAGGGACCCCTTGTCGCCAAGGTAGAGAGCGACGGTTTTGATCCCCGCTTCCTTGTCATCATTGATGTCCCTCCAGTTGTTTCCATGAAGAATCGCAACTATTATCATCCCCAGGGAGAAAGAAATGAGAAGCTGGGGAATACCCACCTGACCACCTTGAAGAACAAGGGATCCCAGGAATATTCCTGGCCCAAAGGCTAAGAAAACGGCTAGGTCCCCGAGCGCAATTCTCTTCCATCCGAACTTGGGGAGGCCATAAAGCAGGCCAGCGACCGCACCGATTATTACATAGGGAAGAATCTGTGGTCTTAGGACTACTAGGTAAATTCCAAGTGCCAGTCCTATAACAAGGATTCCAGTAGTAAAGGAGAGGAATCTGTTTGTAGGGATTAAACGATCTATCAGCACCCTCGCTCCGGCAGAACCCATTCCTTCAGGTTTATCGGTCTTTAGTGTAAAGTCGAAATAGTCGCTGTAAGCGTTGAACGCTCCGTGTACCATTACTAAAGCGATAACCGAGAGTACGAGAAGATAGAGATTGATGGGATACGAAAAACTGACTTGAAACGCTAGCAGCGCGCCAAATATGAGGGAGGTCACGCTCTGCTGGAAGGACCACGGTCGAAGAGCTCTCCAGTATCGGAACGTTTTCCTTTCAATGAATTCCTCAGGCTTGAACTTCACATCGGTCTTTTTTGGCTGTGCCCTGAAATCGCTAAACCTGATATTGTCGGGAGAAAGTTTCGCCAAAAGGACGTGTCCTGACTTGACGAAAAGAGTATCTTCAGGGACCTTGTAAAGAAGAGTGCCCCTTTCCGTATGGAAATCTTTGGGCTCGCCCATAATCGTGACTCTCCCCGTCCCTTGGACGAAGACATCCGGAGTATCAAAGTCGATGGTGAATACAGTGTTATCATTCTTCTGAATGTTTCTGAGAGTCAAGCTGCCCTTTTCCACTAGGAAAACAAGACCACCTTCGAGCGCATAGAAAACCTTAGCAGACCAGGGGCTCTCCCCATATGTCGAGAGCACCATTGTCCTTCCTTTCCTAAGAAGGTTGAGTACTTCGTTTTCCATTAATCTGAGAAGGGAAAATCCGTATAAATAGCTTGAGCAAACGGCAAGAGTCTCTCCTGAACACAATCTCTACTTGATTGCCGGTTTACACGCGCTCCTTACTTGAGCTCTTCTCTGAAAATCTTGTCGTAGATATTCTCTTCACCCTCTTTTCTCGTGCTGAGGATGTTCTTGATCTTCAAATCGTTGATGTGCCAGTAGTGAATTCTCCAGGTCTTCCCCTTCATGAGGGTAATATCTTCGCTGCTGGTCGATAGAATGCCCGTCTCTTCTAACGTATAGAATACATCCCTGTCTTGCTGTGACAGTATGTTGTCCACCAGCGTGTCTTCAAATCCAAAGAAACTAAGTACATAGTCTGCCAGTTCCTCAATTTCCTTTTGGTTCATTCCTGACGGTTTGAATATGACGTTCAGGGCAGTGACCAGCTCTTCCCTTTTAATAACCGTCATCTCGATTTCATGGTTTAAATCCAAGACATATTTATAATTATGTTAAGTCCTAGGCGGCATATCGAATGAATTCTCTTCTAGCTTCACAGCACAAAAGTCATTTTGATTTTCTCAGTTCATTCTTGAGATTCTCGATGACTGCAACGTTCCTCGGGTCAACTCCTCTCTTCTGCGCAAGGAAATACGAGATATAGTCTCCCTTGTGTATCAGGGTAAATACTTTCGAAAACAGCGAAGTTCCCTCTCCTTCCACTTCCTTCATTTCAAACTTACATAGTTTTGAAGTGATCCTGATTCTGTCAGCGATCTCCTTTTCCAATGGCTTGTGAGTCAGAACGAAGAAGTAGAATTCGTCCTTCCTGTACGTGTTTTCAAGAGCCATAGTGTCATTGTGATTCAGTTCGGGGAATGAAGTGGAGTATGCGAGCACTTTCGCGTTCTCGTTGAATTGAGTTTTCCATCTGTATGCAACGCTATCGAATCCGGGTGTGCCAAATATCACCGGGATCTTGCTCCCGGAAAAGATCTCATCTGCAAATTTCTTATACGGATTCACATTCACATCCGAGTTTATGAGCAACTTTTTGGCGACATCTAACTCAGGCTCATTGAACAGTTCAAAACCGCTTAGCAGAGGAATTGTAAGGTAACCGACCGCTGATCTCGGTTGATAGCCGTCTGGAACGATCACGGTGTCCTTCACAAGTTCAGCGAGTTTTCCTCCTGTTGAAATTGCCGTGATCTGGGCGCCTTTTTCTCTCGCTTTCTTGGTAGCAAGTAGGGTTTCTTCTGTGTTACCGGAGTAACTAATTGCGACAAATAGGGTCTTCGGACCGACGAACTCCGGTATGTCGTATGAACGGACCAATGTCACTGGTTTCTTGGTATAGAATTCCTTAAAGATCCTACCGGCTATTCCTGAACCCCCCATCCCCGCTATAACGATATTGTCTATTGCACTCGGGACATCTATCATCCCCCGGAATGAAATCTGCTCCTTAAGGGACGTAATTTCTTCGATATATTCCATCGTTCATCATGAAATTTAATGATATTAAAGGGTACGTTTTTGTCTCTACCCTGAGAGTCTCAAAACATCACGCTGGAAACAGCGTAACCTCTGGTCTCCATTTCACGATTAAGGGCTTTCAGGGATTGTATCTCATCTTCGGAGATCGAGAGTGTATTCTTGTTGATGAACTGAAACATCACCCTCTTGAGCATCTCGATGTTTTCGATACCGTACATGGTTGCGATATCCTTGATGATCTCAGGAGAGTTGTCAAGTGCATATTTTATCGATGCATTTACTGCGCCTTCCACGATTCCCCTCAGGTCCTTAATAGACTTCTTTATTAATCCGGAATAGAGGGGGAAAGGGAGGTTGTTCGCGACTGATTTCCATTTGCCGTATAAGTCAATTTTCGGGTACCCGCTCAGCCCCCTCAGCATTGCGATCCTAGGTTCCATGATTGCAGGAAAACCATCTCCCTTCCTCACAGTTACGTCATTCAGGAGGATTTTTGCGTAGTATTCGGAGACAAAGTCATCATTACTTACAAAGAGTTCTTTGACGTCTGGCTGTGCAGACAGGATCTGCGGACCAGAGTAATACGAAAAAATATTTCCAGCCCTCAAGAAGAGATAGTTGTGCGAGTTTTGGATTGCAATCGGTGCAGGGACAAAGGCAACATCAGCAGTAAGTTCATCTCCAAATTCTGTAAGGGCTTCGCATTGAAATTTTGGATAAGAAGCGAACTTGTCAGAATACAATCCCCTGAGGATGAAGTGATATTCAGGCACATCTGGAAATGCTATTTCCATCGAATGTTTCCATACTTTCTTGGTGCTAATAATCTTTTGTTCACTCGGAGAAATTATTTAATTGGAATAAAGATAAAGAAATGAAGGAAGATGGATTTCAAACTCAAGGATGAAACCATTGCGATTAGAGATTTAATTAAGGAATTCGCAGTGAAGAAGATAGAACCCATCGCAGCAAGAATTGACAGGGAAGATCAATTCCCAGTTGAAATTTTCAGAGAGATGGGCAGACTAGGGATGCTGGGTCTCACCATACCGGAAGAGTACGGAGGTGCAGGGCTAGATTATCTTACCGAGGGGGTAGCGATGGAGGAGATATCCTACTATTCAGGATCGTTTGGGCTCTCTTATGGTGCCCACAATAATCTGGTCGCTGACAACATCAGCAGAAATGCAGGAAAGGAACAAAAAGAAAAGTACTTACCTGGACTAGTGTCAGGAGAAAAAATGGGCTCATTGTGCCTCACAGAGCCTGGAGCTGGTTCGGATGCGCTTGGTGGCATGAGAACCACATACGAAAGTAAGGGAGATGGTTACGAAATAAATGGCTCAAAGACCTTCATTACGAACGCCCCCCTAGCAGACGTTTTTCTGGTCTATGCAAAAAACGGAAAATCATATTCCGCATTTATCCTAGAAAGAGGAGACGGGGTCGAAACTCCAAAGAAAATCAGGAAATTTGGCATGAGGGGTTCTCCGACTGGAGAGGTCTCATTTAAGAATATAAGGGTCGGAAAGGAACGAATTATTAAAGGAGAGGGACAAGCGAAGAGCATCATCTACAATGGCCTTAATGCGGAACGCGCCGTTCTAGCATTTGGTCCTCTTGGAATTGCAAGAAGAGCATTAGATGAAGCTCTGAACTACAGCAATCAGAGGGAGCAATTTGGGAAAAAGATTGGGGAGTTCGAGCTCATTCAGGAAAAACTGGCATACATGTTCACTA
This sequence comes from Thermoplasmata archaeon, assembly GCA_021792255.1. GTDB lineage: Archaea > Thermoplasmatota > Thermoplasmata > Thermoplasmatales. Next base: position 272,308 of record JAJYUZ010000003.1, on the reverse strand, counting down.
GGCTAGAAGCAGCCAGACTGCTCGCTTACAAGGCGGCTTTCCTTGCGAAGGAGAAGGTGTCTGACCCTTCCTTTGCAGCTGCTTCGATAATGCTTGCATCGGAAACTGCCACGAGTATTACAAAGGATGCTTTGCAGATATTTGGAGGATATGGATATTCCGAAGAATATCCGCTAGAAAGATACCTCAGGGATGCAATACTCTACGAGATCGGAGCTGGAACCACAGAAGTCAGGAAAATAGTAATCGCAAAAGCTCTCCTTAAGAACTAGAATGTTAAAGCAACAATCCATCCCAAAGTGGTTCCAGGGATTTTAGTCTGATACCCCGGTCTCTGATTTAATCTCAAGCAGCGAGTAACCAGTCAATATACCTAAGAGCGATTCTAAGGATTTTGAAAGTACCAGCCTAATGGAGATTGCACTGCATTTCGATAGACTGTATCCTACGTCGTTTCATTCTTCAGAGAGCGAAAATGATATCCGAAATCCACTCTTTCATCATTGCCATCAAAACTCGCTATGAACTGAGGTTTTGGGTACATAATTTTTTCGCCGAGGGCAAAGAAATTTTGAAAGGATTTCCTAACATCTTGACAAAAATATTAAAACGAGCCTTCATATGTTGAGTCGGTGATTTGATGGTGGAATATAAGGGATTAAATAAATATGAGTTACCCCAGCTACCTTACCGAATTGACGGGCTAGAACCCCACATCAACAGGGATATAGTGGATGTCCACTACAATGGCCATCATAAGGCCTATGTAAATACAGCCAATAATCTTATAGATCGGCTGAATGGAATTATAAAGGAGGAGGTAAAGAGCTATGATATTCACGGGGTATTGAGAAATCTCACATTCAACATTAACGGGGACAAGCTCCATACGCTGTACTGGAACAATATGGCACCAGAAGGCAAAGGTGGAGACAAGCCAGGTGGCAAGCTCGGAGACATGATAGAGCAGCAATACGGTAGCTATGAGAAGTTCAGGAAGATATTCACAGAGGCTGCAAACTCAAATCCCGGTACAGGATGGGCTGTCCTGACGTATGACAAGGAGAACAGCAATCTGAACATCATGACGGTGGAAAATCACTTCATGAACCATCTCGCAGAGATGCCAATTGTCCTGATTTTGGACGAGTTCGAGCACGCTTATTATCTCCAGTACAAGAACAAGAGAGCAGATTATGTAAGTGCTTGGTGGCACATAGTCAACTGGGACGAGGCAAACAAGAAACTTGGGAGTTTGCTATAATCAAGGGACTAGGCACCAGCATTTCGAGATTAGGAGACAGGTTCAGCGGATTTGGAACATCAGCATCGGCTATTTTCCTTTTAACTTTATTGAGTAAATCGTTTTTGTCATAGTACAGAGCCTCATCATTAGTTATTGCGGTCCGATCTTGGGATGGAAAGGAGTAAAGCTGCAGTACAGAGTAGTCGAAATAGAAGACGTTTGTCTGTCTAGTCAAGCACCTTTGGAAGAGACAAACAATCTTTATTTTTGGATAAAACTTGCAAAAATGGATAGACCAGCAGGCAAGAGGAGGTCATAGAACCTTAAATTCAAAATTAAACCGACAACTGTGATATTCACAGAGATAATTTAAACTCACTGCCCGATAGGAGGGGCCAAGGGGCAGTGAGCAATTGAGGAACTGAACTTAATATATCTACATTTCTGAGTTACAAAAGTTGAGAGAACCGGAGTCTGGCAAGCTTAAAGCTTCGCTACTTGCTTCTGGATATGTTCACGTCAGCTACAGCAACATATGGAGATTTGGTGTGCATTGTTTCATCCCACCACTTCACCTTTTCGGTTTCTCTGCTAATGCCTTCGATGTTCTTGTACATATGAAGGAGGGAATCGGAAATTCTGATGCCTCCCCAACTCTCCGTTATTTCACCGTTTTCCACATAGAATATTCCGTCCCTAGGGACAGTGGATAGAATTCCTTCCCTGTAGTCTTGAAATCTTGTGTACCAGGTATTGTTTATGAAAAGTCCCTTTTTAGTAGATGCTATCATGTCATCGACATCTTCACTTCCAGGCTCTACCGAAATCTGCCAGGGACTAGGACTGATAATCCCTGCATTTCCAGTGGTCTCTACGCTATATTTCTTTGCAGTTGAGAAGTTGTGAAGGAAATTCTTAACTATACCTTTCTCTATCACAGGAGTCTTTCTTGTTGAGGTACCTTCATCGTCGAAGGTCTTTGAATTCAGCATCGAATCATCTGTCGGATCGTCGTACAGGGTGAACAAACTGCTTCCTATTCTTTCACCCATTCTATCGGCAAACATAGACATTCCAGAATCTATCTGAAACGCAGAGGCCATCGGAGCGGTATAAGACACCAGTGAGGCAAAACACAGGGGACTGAATATCACATTGAACTTCCCTTCTCTTCCATCCTTTATGTTCTTGACCCTCCTGGAAAGGCCAAGTGCTTCATTCCCCCTCTTCATCAGTGCTGGCAGATCGTCATCAGACGAGCTTGTGAATGAAATCTGAACTGGATAATCATGGTCGTTAAAGACTCTCGATACGAATTCAACTCCAAACTGTTCTTCGCTTCCACTATTGAATGGAGTCTTGATCGCCTCCACTATTTCTTTCTTGTAGAATACCCCACCTAACCTCTTCACAAATGGCTTGAGTTCATCAACGAATCCGCTCACAAACTCCTGGCTGTCTACTTCTCTCAACTTTTCGTTTTTTATCCTCTTTTTCCTGTAAACGTTCTTCTTGTCGTTGAGACTGATGAAGTCACTGTTCTTTTCAATATTTTCCATCGCAGCAAGCGAGCGAGGAACTATCTTCTCAAGGTCTTTTTCACTCTTCAGATCGAATATGAACGTCCTTCCGTTCTTAGCAAGGAATACCGACGCCAGCTCTTCATTCCACTCGTTGCTTATGTCTATCATGTTATTAGAAAATCTGATCTGGGTAATCCTCGATCTCGAGAGTTTTACTGCAGCTTGGTCGACTTTCTTTTCAAGTTTTTCGTATATCTTCTCAATTTCCATACGCACCTACCTCACGTTCAGGTTACGTAACCTGATGTGGGGGCCACCCATCCAGACATCAACCCCCTGCATTGGGTCTCCTTTCCCGCAGGAACCTGCAGAAAATTCCAGATCTTTCCCTATTGCGTCTATTGAAGAATAGAAGTTGATCGTGGTGGTCTCAATGACGGGTCGCTTTATCGTTTCCTTCAATTCACCATTCTGAATGTGATAAGCCTCTCTTCCAACGTACTTTTCATTGAACCGTATGTCGTCAATGTTCCACTCAGTGAAACTCTTCATATAGATCCCATCCTTGACGTCTTCAATCAGCTCTTCGTAGGTATGATCGTTAGGCTCGATGTACGTAGTACTCATCCGTACAAGAGGCTCCTTGTCCCACTCCGATGACCTCGATGCACCGTTGCTCTTCACGTCGAGGCGTCCAGCGCTTTCCCTGTTGCTCAGGAATTCGTTGATCAATCCATTCTTGTAGAGATACCTCTTCCTCGACTTGACGCCATCTCTGTCGTATCTGTAGAACCCAAAGCTATGTTCCAGTGTCGGGTCGTCTACGAGATTCACGACATCCGATCCCACCCTCTTCCCCTTATCGTTCTTCTTAATGAAGGACTCGCCTGCCTGAGCCATCTCCCTTCCTAATATCCTGTCAGATTCTGTCGGATGACCGCAGCTTTCGTGTGCGACGATGCCTGATATTTCCGGACCAGCTACCAAGTCGTACACGCCATCCTTCAGTTTCTTTGCTCTCGCTGCGCTCTTTAGCACGTCCGATTCGTGTTTCACTCTTTTGTCGAGTTTCCATTCGCCAAGTGCTTCGTATCCTCCTGAATATCCAAGTTCTACGGTTCCCTGCTCAAAATTGCCATTCTCCATGAATCCGATCATTGCAAAGAAAGAAATTTTCGGAAGTTTTGACCTGAGCGATAGGCCCTCAGAGTTGACATTGTACTCTTCTTCCACATTGTCATTCAGGGCCAGTATTCTCATCGAAATTTTCTCATCGATCAATAGGTTGTCTATTCCCTTTAACTGGGAGACCCTCTCCTCGAACGATACGTCTTCTATTCTTTTTATTTGGTCTACCTGCCAAGAATCCTTTACTGGATTTTCGTTAGAAAATCTGTTCCTGCCATGTTTCTTTGCCATCATCAAGGCTCTATCAATTTCGTCTCTGACTCGGTTCCATTCAGGTATGTTTATCGAAGAGAATGCGACGGAATTGTCCAGCACTCTTATTGCCAGTCCAGAATCAACCGAGTAGCCAGTTGCCGAAATAGTTCCGTTCTTCGTGAGCACCACATTCCTCGTGGATGATGCGAACCTTACCTCGGCAAATTTGGACCTCTTTGAAGCATAGTCTAACGCCTTGTCTACGAGTTCTTCCATAGTTTCACCCCCGTCTATTTATAGTTCTTATTTTTCTGGACCATTTTCTCGAACTGGCCCATAAGTTCTTTGACGGCTCTGAAGATATTCCAATCCCAGCTCCTAGTGAAGAATGTCTTAGACTCGGTGACCATTTTTCCTCTTATTGAGTACTTGATCTCCTTCCCCGTTTGATTGTATTCCTCTATGTGGACGTTTATGAGCATGGGCTTCATGCGCTTGAACTTCGCAATCGATTTTGCAGATTTTTCGATAATCGAATATAGCTTGTCATACACCTCAGGGTCGTCAAATCTTGCGCCCGACAGGTTGACTAGGACAGATCCGCCAGTGAAGCCTTTGACGATTTCTCCGAGTATGTCGCCCTGACTTATCACACCCTCTGGCATCATGTTCTCATCGACCACTGTGCATACCCTCGCTTCTGAATCAATCAGGTCTTTCATGCACGACGACAGTTTCTTGTTCGGGTTGGTCACGAGGGGGGCAACCATGACGTCCTTGACGGACGGTCTGGCCTTGTTCCTGTAATATTCACCCTGCCTCATCCTCCCTCTTTCCCTCCAAAGTTCTTTGCTAATGTCGTTGATGTTCACCATACCAGTGACTCTTCCTTCATCGTTCACCACTGGTATGCTCGTCTCATCGATATCCCTCATTTTTCTAAGTGCTTCGACCAGATCATCATCTTCGGTGACCGTAATGGGTTCTCCAGACATTATATCTGAAGCGAGAAGATTTGCCACTTCTGGAATGGAATTTATGGAATGAACTATATCAGTCGAAGTTACGATTCCCTTTATCTTGTTCTTCTCACTAACCGGCAGTGCCTTCAATCCGCTGTCAATCATTAGCCTTGCAGCTTCGGCGACGGATGCATCGGCTGAGATAGAGGTAGTTCTTTCCATTACGGTCTTCACTTTAGTCGTGACAGGTATGGATTCCCTCTTGTAGAGGAGATTGTAATCTAACATGCCAACATACTCCCCCTTCCCGTCAACAACGGGGATATGGTGCACTTTGTTGTCGCTCATCTTCGCGATTGCAATAGAAATGAAGTCTTCGGTAGTCAGTGTAATCAGTTTTGTGGTCATTATCTCTCCTACCGACACCATAATAACCGATTGTTAGCTTGGTTATGAATTTTGTTTTATGCCAGAAACCAAAATTTCAGGCATTATGGCCAATAGGTCAGATGTGAAATAGCCATATCCCATCCTCGTGAATGCGGTCAGGCCGGCTTGCCCTACGATATAGGATGCCAGGAATGCAGAGTGCAGGGGGTCGACCTTTCTCGCCAGTATCCCGGCGACGGATCCCGTGACAAGATCTCCAGTCCCTCCCCGCGTCATGCTCTGATGATGGAAGGACTTGTTTTTCTTCAGGATCTCTCCATCTGTCACAATGTCAATCTCACCCTTCAAGAGTATCACGGCATTGATCTTTCTAGCGACTTTCTTTGCATTTTCTTCTGTGGGATCTAGGCCGAATGTCGATCTGAACTCTCCCCTGTGCGGAGTTAGAACAGTATTTCTCTCAAAGTCACTGATATTTCTTGTTGCTTCTAGGGCATCCGCATCAATTACCATGCGCTTCTTCTGAGAAAGAGTGAAATCTATTATCTTGGATGCCTCTTCCAGTGCTTTTGGGCTCTTGGAAATCCCCGGTCCTATCGCGAGAGAATCTGCCCTCTCCTTGAGAATTTTCATGAGATCATAATTGAATTCAATATCGACAATTCCTGATTTTCCAAGTATTATGCCTTGACAGTTGGAAGCTACGTATTCGTGAATGCTGGACGGCGTGAATAAGTTCACGAGATCTGGTCCCATCCGAAGTGCCGATTCTGCCATGTAAAGCGGGGCGCCGTAATACTTCTTGCTCCCTCCCACCAATACGCATATTCCGTTCTCTCCCTTGTGGGAATACTTAGGAGAAGAAGGGAAAGCAATCATATCTCCAGGACCTATCATATCGATCACGTCCTTCGTGAAACCGACATCTGACACCACGATCTTTCCACTATTGGATCTTGTCATTCCTTCCTTCTGGAACTGCATAGAGACCGTAAATTGCGGTTTAACCACGTTGTTCGAAGGGAATCCAGATGGAACGTCGACAGAGAGTATTTTCACGCCTGACTTGTTCAGTCGTTTTATGATCGAGGCGTATGGTTCCCTTGGTGGTCCAGACACTCCGACTCCCAGGAGTGCGTCCACTATCAGATCGTATTTCTGTCCGTCTAATGATTTCACGACATTTCCTCCAATCTTGAGGAAGGCGTCGTGTTTCTTCTTGCAAAGATCGCTTGAAGGGGTGGAAGCTGGATAACAATCTACTGAGATTCCATCCTTTCTCAAGATAGACGCAGCCATGTATCCATCTCCTCCGTTGTTTCCTCTTCCGCAGACGATCAGTACCCTCTTTGGGTTCAACGATTTGACTAGTTTAGCCACTGCTCGACCTGCACGATTCATGAGTGCTTCCATGTTGACCCCCGAAAACTGCGCGTTAGCGTCCAAAATTCTTGAGTCCAAAACAGTGTGCACGCTCTGAACATCACCTGCTGATATTTTAGCTGTGTGCCATAGTGCATAAGCACTGTACATCCCTCACCTCCTCTACGGCTATAAATTGAATTAGAGCGCAATACAGATGCCAAAAGCAAGGCTCTTAGTGATTCATCCCCAAAAAAGAGTTTATATTCTTAATACATATTGGAATGTGTGATGATATAAGGGTCAGCTGAGCTAAGGCTGTGATGACCCCTATGAGTGCTGAATGGTGATAAATATGAAGAGTATCGAAGAACTAGCAGAGTCTGCAAAACAACTCAAGCAGAAAGGGATGAATGACAAAGATATTGCTACCGAGATGCACCTTTCCGTTAATACCATAATTTGGTTGCTCAGCGGCGAATCGAAGATTGAGAAGGCTCCCGGGGATGTCAAGATAGGGTGGAGAAGCATCGGGGTCTATTCAAACAGAATCTACAATATTGCCGAAATAATGGCAGATATAATTGAGGAAGAAACTCAGAGACTGGAGAAGGAAATAGACACTATTGTCGGTATAACGATCAATGGAATACCCTATGCAACCTTCCTTTCTGACATTCTCGGAACGGAACTCGGAATTTACCGATCAATAACCACAAAGGGAGAGGGAACATTTTCTAGTAACTACGCCGATATCTCCGGAAAGAACGTCGTGCTGGTCGATGATGTTGTGAGCACTGGGGAAACAATTTCCAAAGCACTGAGCGCAGTAAAGAAGGAGAAAGGAAACCCAATACTTGTCGTGGTTCTAACGAACAAAACGGTAAAGGACGAAATCGACGGAGTTCCGCTGAGGTCTCTTGTCAGAGCTAGGTTGCTCAAGTAATGATTCGGCGCGGTCAGTTTGTTCCATAACAGTGGTGAATGAAGTTTATGATAGTGACAATGCTACGCACATTAATTCGTACCGAGGTGGTATTATTTCCACTATAGACGAGGCGAAGCTCGAGAGTATAAATGCCCTAAGAATGGCTGGAATAGAACCATACCCGTATTCTTATGCGGTCACCCACCACGCAAAGGAGATCAAGGACAATTTTGATGAAATGGAAGGGAAGGAAGTTAGTATGGCAGGTAGGGCAATGCAAATGAGGCAGATGGGTGGAATAACCTTCATAGATATCCAGGACCGGTCGGGGAAGATTCAGTCGCTGGTTCGGAACAACGAACTAGACCAGAAATCACTCCTGGTACTAGCTAACTCCTCCATAGGCGATACCCTAGGAATCAGAGGAATAGTAATGAAAAGCAAGAGGGGAGAGATCAGCGTTGGAGTCAGAGAAATTACCATGCTCTCAAAAACGTTGAGAACTCTGCCGAATAAGTGGCAAGGGCTGACGGACACGGAAGCTAGGTACAGGTACAGACACGTGGACCTGATGATGAATCAGGAAGTCCTTAGAACTTTTGAGATACGATCAAAATTCTTACGTCACGTTCGAGATACCCTCGATTCGAGAGGAGGAATCGAAGTAGAGACTCCAATTCTGCAAGACGTCTACGGTGGTGCCAAGGCCAAACCGTTCAAGACGACCTATCATACCCTGGATGACAAACAGATGTTCCTCAGGATTTCGGACGAGCTGTATTTGAAAAGATTGATCATCGGCGGCGCAGAGCGTGTCTACGAAGTCTCAAAAGACTTCAGGAATGAGGATGCAGATACGACTCACAATCCAGAATTCACTCAAATAGAATACTATGAAGCTTACAGCGACTATGAAACTTTCATGAAAATGATGGAAGATATGTTGAGTTCCTTCGTACTCAAGACGTTTGGAACTCTGAAAATCAAGTATCAGGGCGAGACTGTAGATTTCACGCCTCCGTTTGCAAGAATGTACTGGGTGGAACAACTGAAGAACATTATGGGAACTGATGTCTCTACGATGTCGGATGAAGAGGCAGAGAAGATCAACAAAGCGGAGAAACTTGAGCTGAAACATCCGGACCCGTACCATGTGGCAGATTCACTCTTTGACAAGTACCTGAAGAGCAAGACCGTACAGCCAACTTTCATCATGGATTTTCCCGCATACATGTGCCCCCTGACAAAGATAAAGAGAGGGAATCCGCTTCTCGCGGAGAGATTCGAACTGTACGTTGGAAAAATGGAAGTCGCCAACTCATATTCAGAGCTCACAGATCCTATGTACCAGAGGAAAATGTTTGAAGATCAAGAAACAGAGAGGAAGAAGGGAGACGAAGAGGCCCCTCCATTCGATGAGGAATTTATCGGGGCAATGGAGTACGGAATGCCTCCCACTGCTGGAATCGGAATATCCATTGATAGACCTTCAATGCTGTTCACAGATCAGACTTCGATAAAGGAAGTAATCCTGTTCCCTCCAATGAAGTGACTCAAAGAATAGGACAAGTTGCAGAGAGAGTCGCAATAAGACTCGGGATCTTCACTGGACCTTCTCAAGGATCTTTATGCCCATCAGTTTCTCAATCTTTCTTGCGGTTTGTTTATCGGGCTTGATCTCTTCCCTCTCTATCTTAGCGACCAGGTTCTTCTTTTCCTGCAATTTGTTTGCTAGCTCTTCCTGGGACAGACCCATCTCCTCCCGTCTCTTCTTTATTGACTTGCCAAAATCAATGATCGGTTCTTCCGTATCTTCAGGGTTGCCTGCAGCCTTCCTTCTTGGTGGAGGGGGCGGAGGCACGTGAATAAAATTTTTCTTCTGAACGGTTTGTGGAATCTGTTCCCTCTGGACTGCGACCGGTTTCTTATTGACCTCCTTTCCATATTTCGCGCAGTCATGACAGACCTTCATCGTCACTCCGTCTATGATGACTTCGTGGTAGCGGTCCATCACATTTCCACACAATTCACAGTTCATGGTCTTAGAAGCGACAATTAGTAGATAATTTTAATGGCTGGGAAAGTTGTGGCACTAAAAGGAATTAATCAAGGTAGTGAAAAGGTGCATCAAGCATTCTTCGTCATAATCAGAGGTCCTTTGGGGGCTGGGAAAACAACAATCTCCAAGGAATTAGCCAGAGATTACAATGCTCACCACATCTCTATAGATGAAATTCTTGAAAAATTCAATCTCGAAGAATGGGAAGATGGCTATATTTCGGAAATGAGTTTCTTGAGAGTTAATGAAATTGCGGCGAAGGAATCAATGATGCAACTTGAAAACGGATTGCCCGTAATTTTTGACGGAAATTTCTATTACAAGAGTGTTATTCTTGATTTGATTGGGCGGCTGAAAGAGTTTGAGGGCATAGTGATAACACTCGCGGTCCCTCTGGAAGTGTGCATGCGAAGAGATGCTTCCAGGAGGAGCTCTCTTGGAGAAAACGAAACGAGAATGGTACACAAGAAATCAACAGAATTCAATTTTGGTATTGAAGTAAATGCGGATCGGGGAAGGAAAGAGGTACTGGACAATATATCAAGAATAATAAAAAAGAAAATGAAAAACTGATCCCGTGGAAAGGAATATAAACCGAATGAAAATAAGGTCGGAAGGGGCTGTGGGGTAGCTTGGTATCCTACGGGCTTTGGGAGTCTGTGACCCCGGTCCAAATCCGGGCAGCCCCACTTGGTTCTGGTTCGGATTCGACTTTCATCGTGCCTAAATTCATTTCTTCATCGACTCGAAAAAAGTCCGCGAGCCTCCCCCTTACCTGTTCCGCAACTTCCTCCTGGGTTACGTGAGTATACCTCTGGGTGGTCCTCAGGGATCTGTGGCCCAGATGGATTTGGACCATGCGGATGTCCAGGGGTTTTTGGCCGAAAATCCCCCTCAGGAGCGCAGTGGCGCACCAGTGCCTTGCAGCATGGGCATGGAACCTCGGAACCCCTGCCCTTGCACCGATTCGGCTCAGGATGTTCCTGGCATAGTAATAGCTCATCCTGCCATCCCTGGTGGTGAAGAATGCGGCAGGGTCGCTGTTGTACCTGTAGTATCTCACGAACTCCGCTATTTCCTCCATGATGCTCCCGGGCAGTCCTATGATCCTCTCGGCCTCGCCCTTCTCGCTCCTTATCCTTATTCCGTTGGACCTGAGGTCGGTGAGGTTTATCTTGATCAGTTCGCCTATCCTTATCCCCCCGAAGAAGAGCAGCTCGACCATAACCTTGTTCCTAGCGGAACTCATCCTGTCCCCCGACCTCTCCGCCGCAGCAAGCACCTTCTTCACCTCATCGTCCGTGGGTATCCATGGATCCGGGAGAGGAGGCTCCTTGAAAACGGGGAGCTGTATCTTTATTCCCAGGAACCTGAACCAGGACGCGAGGTCCTTCCTCTGGTTGTTCATGGTATGGGGCTTCATCCCCTTCTCTGCCTCCCTTGCAAAGAAGTCAAGGACCTGCTTCTGCGTCGGTCTCAGGACGTCGATCGCCTTCGAGAGCTCCCTTATCCTCCTCACGGACCTTGTTACGGTCGACGATGAGTAGCGTCCCAACGTTAAGGCCCAGATCCGGTACTCCTCCAATTTTATCCCTAGGTCTCCGTTCATCTCTCATCCCTCTCCATAACCCTGAGCAGTGACCTCAGCAGGTTTGGCTCCCCGTCGATCCGGTCGTCTGCCTCTTTCTTGATAAATGGAAAAATGCTCTCCATGCTCATTGTCTCACCTCACTCCCGTCTCCAGCTCAGCATTCTTTGCAACCAACCTGCAACGCTTGACCCTGCGTTCAAAAATCTCTTTGGAAGATTCCTTCCTTTTGGCAGGCTCAAGTGTGCTTGGGCCAGTGACTATTATCGGTCTTCTCTTCCTTTCTCCTGCAGTTGCCTTGATGCTTGTTTCATCAATGGCGAGGATCACCGGCTTGAAGGACCTCATAGCTATTTCCCTGGCTTCCTCCCTACTGTTTGCCTCGATCCCGTCTATTTCCAGAGCCCCGAAGTCAAGGGAGCAATTGTACCTCATAGCGATTCCTCCGCTTTCGCGACCCTGGCCTGGTAGGATTTCCACTCCTCCGGGGTAATTCCGTTGTTTCTTGCAATGAAGTGACATCCGCACTGGCATTCCTGCTCCTTGCAGATTGGGTGCTGGTTGTGGGTGCACGCATCTGAATAAAAATACTTCATCTCGCCCACATCTCCTCTGGAAGATTCTCGTAGACCTGGCACGCATCAGCTGAATTTCCTTCAATTGTCTTTGAGGAATATTCCCTGATCTTCCCAACATTGAGAATGAAGTAGTTGACCCTCCAGGGTTTCCCATCCAGGAGATTGTGTTCCTCTATTCTCGTGCTTATCAGCCCGATGTCCTCAAGCTGGTACATCAGCGATATCTCGTCCGGTTCCAGATGATTTCCAACGACCTCCCTCTCGAACCCAAAGAACTGCATCACATGCAGAGCTGTGTCCCTGAGTTCATCTGCCTTGAGAGCAGTTCCATCTTTAGAATAGAGAGATGCCATTGCCTTAGCAAGATCTTCAGGAGTCGGAACATAAGTCCCTCCGGAGACAATACTTGTCTTCTGGTTCTTCCCTCTCTTCCTCAGATAATACTCGTGCTGGTACTTCTTGATTTTTTCCTTGTTGTTTCTATAGTATGCTGCCGGATCGAATCCCTTGACTCTGGGAGGTTTCCTCTCCTGTATCGAGACCTTGATCAGCCCGTCAGAAGTGACAACTGCGCTCAGATGCCTCAGGTTGTTTGTCCTGAAAATTTCAATGATTTCTGATTCGAGTGTCATGCCTTTTCCTCCATTATTTCAAGAAACAGGACTTCCGAAAGAATCAGTCCACCAGATAAGCCAAGAGCGGAAGCTAGAGCAATAAAGGCCAGATCGAAGCTGAGAGTGGATAGTAGCGAAGAAATTATTATACCTGCTGTAAATGATATTGCCAAGGTATTCCTTAAATGTCTAGTGAATTTATCAGCAACTGGATTGAGATTCTTTACATCCTCATTACCGGTCTCGTCATTGGCTACCTTGGACTTCTGGTGAAGCCGGGCAGAGGGTGGGCTAAATTTGTCGGGAGCAACCGATTCCAGCCCTTCTCTTTGATCGTTGCAGGCTACTTCTTCATCCTCGTGTTGCTTCCCATCATTTTCTTTTTCATCTACCCCTCTTTCTATACTTGGATTCTCTTTTACATAAAGTACTCGGTCCCTTGTTTCTTCGCCTGCATTGGACTTTACTTCATCCTTATCCTCCTCTACATTAGGGCCAGACTGATAAGGAGATGGAAGTTCATTGCCGTTCCATTCATCTTGGCGTTCTTGGCATATTTGATAGTAAATACCTGAAGTGGCTGCAGTCTCATTTTCTTCTGTCATGCCTTCATCTCCTCGGAGATCAAGAAGGCCTTCTCCTTCCAGTCGTATATCCACCCTTCCTTCTCAAAACCTTTCTTCACAATGTTCCAGTCGCTTCTTGGAATCTCCCTCACAATCTGGATCTTGGACTGCGATTTCCTCTCAAGATTCTGCGGGAACTCGTTGAGAAGCCTAAGAACCTCGGATTTCCAGCCACCCTGAGGCTGGACTGGTTTCTGCTGTGCAGGTTGATTCTTGGGCTGTTCCGTGGAAGCTTGTTTCCAGAGTCTTTGTAGAAAATGCAGCAAGTCGTTCACTTCTCAGGAAAGTCGGATTCAGGGAAGTTGGAACCTACTAAAAACACGGTAAACTTGATGGAGAATGGAAGGACGTAACAATTGTCGAGAAACTCCTGTCAAAAAATCTCGATTGAAAACAGAAATATCAAAATCAATAAAATCTTAAATTTCGGGACCTGACTTATGGGTATGCATAAACATAAATGTTTCAGACATCGCCAATGCAGGACCTTATTTCCATGCGGTAGCCACTGGTAATTTTATGTATCTCTCAGGACAGGTAGTATGGTATCTAACAGGGCCGCAAACCTTGAGGAACAGTTTGGAAATGAAATGGTGAAGGTGCAAAAATCCTTGAGATCGGAGAACTTACTCTGAAGAACGTGGTCAAGGTGACAGTCCAACTCTCCAAGAGTGAAGACTTTCAGAAAATGAACGAACTTTATTCTAGGTACTTCGCGACGGACCCACCTGCAAGAACAACAATAGTATCGGGATTTGCAAACAACGATATTTTGGTGGAAATAGATGTCATTGCAACGAAGTGAAAACAGGTCGGATGGCGGTAAAGTTGTACAGAGTCGATGTACGGTAGGTGATTGTGTGGAAAAGAAACTAATTTAGTCACCATCGCGATATCGGAAATATGACCAAAAATGTGGAAGAAGTCTTTAGGACTGCAGACAAAATGAATGCAGTTGAATTTTCTGAACTCATGACTATCGATGTGAAATTTCGATTTTCTAATAATGATCTATGGACAGGAAGAGATGCATTAATTTCTGGACTGAACTATCTTTTCTCGAAGATAAATGGACTTAGACACGATATCAAGGGGGTCTATGTGCAAGGAAATGGATATGCTGTCGAGGCGGTCGCAAACTACACCATGAAGGATGGGAGAGTAATTTCCATTCCAGTTGTCAGTGTCCTGAAGTACAGAGAGAATATGATAGAAGACTACAGAATATACATGGACATTTCGCCAGTAATGGCCAGTGTAACATCTTAACGTTCACGCCTTTTGAAGAACAGATATGTCAGGAATCTCTGGATACCTGTCATCAAAGGAATTCCTCCCTTGGCTGCATTATAGTTAAATCTTTTTAGGTCTGATGATGATAATCTCAGATGACATTATCAGACACTCTGATAATAGGACTGCTTCTTGTTTCCGCAGTAATAATTCTGATTATCAGTTTCATATTTGAAAGGAGAATCTCGAGACTGAGAGTACTCATCGAGAGGGAAAGATTGACAGGACAAAAATCGGCCCAGGAATTAGCGCAAAAGCTCTTCAATCAATGGACCGAAACCAGCGTCAATGTTATGAGAACCCAGATTAATGACACGGTCAGGAAGGACTATCAGGTACAGCTTGAGTCCTGGAAGAAACAGGAAGAGAAAAAGATCAGAGAGGATGCAATTCAAAAGTCCATAAACACCCTGCTTGGCAAAATAGGTGAAGAGTTTTCTCCCGTACTTCTTTCAAACAGATTTGGTGTCAACCTTAAGGATTTCAGACACTTGGGTACTCCGGTTGATTTCATAGCTTTCAGAGGGCTGAGTGACGAAACGGAAGAGATGGAGGTCATTTTTCTGGAAATAAAGAGTGGGGAGAGCTCGGGTCTCATAAAGAGGGAAAGGCTGGTCAGAGACGCTATCTCTAACAAGAGGGTGAGATACGAGATCGTAAATATAAAAGAGCTGATGAGCGATTTCAAGAAGGAACTGAGTAATCAGGGTCCAGTGGCATAAAAGAGGACCGATTTACCTTCAGAATTTCGCTCTGTTAATCAACCTGATTGTAGCCAGACACATAATTGTTGTAATAGGTGAGAGACCAAGTGACCGGTGTATCAATCGAAAAGGGCAACATGTAGCTGCTATTAAATGGGGTCATGCTCGAGAAATCTGACCCGTGCGTAATATCGAATACGCTTCCATTGAAGCGGTAACCGTTAAGCTGAGATTCATCCAAGGATGTGGTCTCAAGCTGCGTGTAAGCGGCATAAAATTCGGGACCACTATAGGACACGCTTGCATTACAAAACCTGGTTTCTCCCGTTTTGTTGTAGTCGACAATCTGGAAAAATATTATCTTTTCTAGAGGGAGGTACTGAATGGTGAGCCCCAGAACAGTTCCACTGGGCGTATTAAACCCGGGCATAAAATCTGGACCTATGTAATTCTTGAAATAGACCGCGATTGCATTATTTCCTCCAACGTACCACGGGGCTATTTTTCCATTGGGGTCAAGATCGATTCCTAGTTGAAAGAAACCTTTCGCCGTTTGATTCTCCGCAGCAATCAAATTCATAGCGTTTATCTGAAAACTCAGTGTTGAGTATCTAGCGACAGACCAATTGTAGAGAACGAAATCTGCATGAAGAATGGTGAATGGCTGCAGGAGATTTACCAAAAACCCTGATCCCTGACCATATCCTTCCATGTTGTTATAACCTGGCAGGAACACTGCCATGTTATAACTAGAAAAGATTATGTCGGTGAAAAATACACTTCCCCGGACACACGAGATTTCAAGCCCACTGTACGAATATCCCACCGGCGCACTGATGTTCGCGAAAACCGATATGGTCCTGTCTACGAAAACTTCCAGCTTCCATCCAGATCCGTTTCCACCGCTCTCATTAAACAGATTGCCAGTGATGAGGATCCAGCCAGTGCCGTTTGGGGTCACTGGTGCGGTTCCGTTAACGGAAGCATTTTCATCTGCAGTACGAACCGATACATTGTTACCCCACACGCGAATAGTCGCTATTTCTTTCCCGGAACCATTCGTCACGGTAAATGAGCCATTTCCATCTCTTGCATTTATCGCGAATTGGAACGAAACAGATCGATCTCCCTTTGTGATATTCCTGTCCGAAAAAAGAGTAGTGCCGTTCGTAACGTTCAGAGAAGGTTCGCCGAAATAGTTAGGAGAATTCGTTATAGGCGGAGCCGAGCCTTTATCTATGAGCGACCAACCGTAGTTCGAGTAAGTACCGCCTGATCCAAACTCAGACAAGAACGCAAAACTTCCCAACGGGGGTCTGGCGATGATAGGATCCTGCTGTATAACATTCGTTGTCGGAGAATTTTTTATTGCAGAATCCAGAAATGTCACCGAAGAAAGTAAGACGATCATCAAAACGACGAAAATCTGCACTTTCTTTAGAAACACACATTAGTTTAGCTCTACTTTAGGATAAATTTTTCGGTAAAGTTCTCAACAAACCAAAATTTGTCTTCATTACCAGGAAGAGTGAACTTCTGTCTACTCTATTACTACTTCTATTTCGTTATCTCGTTCTTTCAGGACCTTTATGTCACCCTTGTAGCCGCATCCTTTGCAGATAAATGGAACCCGAACAAAGCATTCATAAGTAATTGCTGCTGGTTCCCGTACTACAAAATCCTTAGATCCGCAATTTGGACAGGAGACCAGCAGAGTTTTCATAAAAAAATAAAAAAAAGTTTAGGCCCTTGCTTTAGCGAAGTCTACGAGATGTCCCCCAATTGCCGTCGTGCCAACGTAGAGCGTCAGGACCGCAACTCCAAAGAAGGCTATTGCAGCTATTATTGCAGTGACTGCCACTACCTTCCTGTTGGGAGTCAGTACGAGAGGAACCACCAGTATACCGCCTATTCCAGCGCCAACGTACATCAGTAACAGCACTAAGGGACTAGACATTCCGAGTTTGTATCCGTCCACGCCGTACGTTATTCCAAAGATTCCAGCGAAGAAAGCAAATATGCTTGCGAAGCTCAGCGAAACGTGCTTTATCAAAATGATTCCGGTTATGATTGAAACAATTCCAAGGAATACAAGGGGGTCTCCGAAAAGTTCTCCGTCAGCTACGGTGAAAGGTGATGGGACGATAATACTGTAAAGCAATCCATAAAGCAGAGCGTATGCTCCGGTTCCTATGAGAAAGTAGGCAAAGCCAGTATTCACCTCCGTATTGTTCTTGTTTAATAGGAACCTGTAGACTGCATAAGATCCAAAGCCAAAAAACATTATTCCTACCACGAAAAGATTCGCAGCCAATGGGTCTGTAAATAACCACGCCATTTTAGGTCACCAATTCAAGATTACTGCAGTCTATTTCTCTTATCAGACACTTCAGGACACATCTTTGCCCAAGTGAACACATTTATACTTCTAGTTATTCACAAGCGTCAATGGCTAGGCTCAATGTCTCCCTTACTAACGAGATGGCTAAGAAGATTCAGGAATCCGCAGATGCAGATGGGAAAACCATAAGCTCTGTAATTACGGAATCTGTGGACCTTTATCTACACCTCAAAGGCATGGGATTATCTAGAAACCAACTGATGAGATTGTTAAAGTACCAAGAGGTATCCAAGTCGCTCAACGCTGTCCCGGTTCCGAACCTGCTCCTCGATGCAACTCTTAACTTGGCTCTTGATGCCTCCGAAAACAAAGTGATGGATTTGTGGTGCGAGGCTGGTAGAATAGCTGGAGAGGTAATAAAGAGCGCAATACCTGACATCAATAATTTATCTCAAGAATTCAAAGAGTATTCTCTATTTAGCCCGCTGACCAGAATGGAGCTCAAGAACGATGGAAATGAAGTGGAACTACTTCTTATGGGCACGGGATACAGTCTTGCGGCCTCAAGGATAACCGCTGATGCGATCAAGTGCTTCCTCAAGACGTATGGCGTAAAAGATATGAAGGATTCAATCTCAGAAGGATTCGTGAAGGTCACAGGAATGATAGGAGAGGAAAATAATAAGGATGAAAAGTGACTGAACTGTCCGCCGTCTATCGCACCGTTCAAATCAGTTTTCTATGCTGTAACTACGTTTCCGAAGGATTGAAAATTTCATCTGACCGCCTTATCGCAGGGACCTTATATGACTGAAGTCAAGAAGAGGCTCGACGAAAAGCTGCTATACGATAGTGAGGGATTCAGGATGAGCACACCTCCCCTAATTGCAGAATACAAGGCGGAGAGACTGAAGGCGGATAGCATTGCAGATCTAGGTGCTGGAATCGGAATCCAATCGTTGAACTTCGCACTCGTTTCGAAGAGAGTGGTGGTCGTTGAGAACAATTCAGAGAGAATTGAAGCGTGCAGAAAGAACGCAGGAATAATGGGGCTCACCAATATCGAGTTTATAGCCTCAAATGCACTTGACAAATCCACCGTAGAGATGATAGGAGATGTGGAAGTAGTCCACTCCGATCCATCCAGACAAAAGTCAGCGGATAGGTGGTCGTTTTCAGATTTATCACCCAATCCGATGGAAATACTGAAGTTGTATAAGTCCGACAACGTATCATTTGATCTTCCAGCTTCTATGTCTCCTAGCCTCATCCCAAGCACTTGGGAACTCGAGTATATTTCACTTCAAGGAGAACTAAAGAGATTGAGCGTTTATCTTGGAGGAGCCAAGAGATTCGAAAGGAGCGCGATCACCCTTCCTTCAAAGACGAGAGTTGTAGGCGACAAAGACCTGACGAGGAAAGTTGAAATCGTGGATCGACCCTCAAAATGGATCTACGATCTGGATGGTTCCCTCTCTAATTCTGACCTAGTACCAGAATATCTACGAGAAGATGATCGACTGAGTTTACTGCATCAAGACAGGCAAAAGACGCTGCTGACATCCGATAAGCTCATCGAGAACCCGTTTCTCATAAAATCGTACTCACTCTTAGAGAGTGCGAGGAGCATCCAAGAGTTAAGAAGGAGACTACTAGATCTGAATGCTAAGAGCGTCTTTATCAGGTACTCGGTCGATCCCTCTCAGTATTATGAGATGAGAAGAGTTCTTGAAAAGGACCTTCAAGGCGAGAAGCAGATTTTCGTATTCAAAATCAAAGACATCCTCTATTTAGCAGAAAGGGTTGAAAAGGTTAAATGATGATTCTAATTAACGGCTTATGAAACCCAGAGAAATTCCCATAAAGGAACTGATAGAAAAATTGAAGGAGGAGCATTCATCTCTCCCTGGCTTGATAGATGATGCAATCATAACTTACAAAACTGGAAATCTCAGCGGTGCCTTTCCCGTGATTGCAGAAGTGAGGGAAACTCTCTCGCAGCACATAATCGATGAGGAAGCCACGTTGCTGAAATTTCTCTTGGAAAAGTTAGGCAAGGAGGCATCAGAACCTTACATAAAGATACTCCAGGATCATCCAAAGATAATGAAGCTGGTCGAGCAGTCCGTTGAATCAACATACACTGGATGGACAGAAACGGAGAACGATCTCAATACGCTGAAAGAATTTCTGGCCGAGCACAATAAACAGGAAGAAGCAGAGCTCTATCCTAAAGTGATTTCTCTCCTCTAAAAGAGGGAACGGTCTTTCTATCAATAGGGATTTTCCAGTTTTTGGAAAAGATTTCGTCCTCGTAAGTAAGAGCACATATCCAAGACGTACATCGATAGTCTCTTATATTGCTTCTCCATTTTGAAAGGCGCCTTGAGGTGAATAAATTGCCTAACGGACTAATGGGTGGAAAACAAGTTAGAGTCAATAGAGACAAGTTACGATGGTCGGATAGAGACTACAAGAGAAGAGTACTGAGATTGAAGATAAAAAGTGACCCGCTTGAGGGTGCACCTCAGGCAAGAGGAATCGTCATTGAAAAAGTTGGTATTGAAGCAAAACAGCCTAATTCCGCAATAAGGAAATGCGTGAAGATACAGTTGATAAAGAACGGAAGACAACTGACCGCATTTGCACCGGGAGACGGAGCGATAAATTTCATAGACGAACACGACGAAGTCGTTGTGGAAGGAATAGGTGGAAGAATGGGAAGGTCAAAAGGAGACATCCCCGGCGTGAGATACAAGGTCATTAAGGTGAACAACGTTTCCTTGAAAGAGCTAGTAAAGGGAAGAAAGGAGAAACCAGTAAGGTGATATGAATGGTGGGTATTCTCGTTTTTGAAAAGTGGGAAACGGAGGGAATTTCTGTCGTAGATCCTGCACTTTCGAAATACATCTCTCTGAAACCAACCGCTACTCTCCACAGCGGAGGGAAACACGCAAACAAGTTCATGGGCAAAGCAGGAATGAATGTGGTCGAGCGCCTCATAAACAATCTTATGAGGACCATCAGATGGACTGGAAAAAAGCAGAGCGCTTACAGGACGGTAAAACTCGCTTTCGAATCGGTAGAGAAGAAGACGAAAGAGAATCCCGTCCAGGTTTACGTCAACGCAATACAGAATGCTGGGCCGAGGGAAGAGATCACGAGACTGAAATATGGAGGAATCGCCGTTCCTAAGTCCGTTGATACGAGTTCATCTAGAAGATTGGATCTGGCGATTAGAAACATCTCATTTGGAGCCAGGCAAACGGCCAAGAAGACAAAGAAAAACATGTGGGTAGCGCTAGCGGATGAAATAATCGCAGCAGCGAAGAACGACCCGAACTGTTATTCTATAAAGGAGAAGGACGACAAGGAAAGGCAGGCTTCCTCGGCGAGGTGATTTTAAGTGGGAAGAAAAGAAGACAACATTCAGAAAGCCTCCGAAATAATGAAGGATATAACCAGAATAAGAAACATAGGAATAGCCGCCCACATAGATCATGGAAAGACGACGTTATCGGACAATCTGATCGCTGGCGCGGGAATGATGAGCGAGGAGCTAGCTGGCAAACAGCTCGTCCTGGATTTCGATGAGCAAGAGCAGGCAAGAGGAATCACGATCAACGCTGCATCGGCATCAATGGTTCACGAAGTTGAAGGGACTTCATATCTCGTAAATCTAATAGATACACCAGGACACGTTGACTTTGGAGGAGACGTCACGAGGGCAATGAGGGCAGTCGACGGTGCGGTCATCGTCGTTGACTCAGTTGAAGGTCCAATGCCGCAGACAGAGACTGTCATCAGGCAGGCGCTAAGAGAGAGAGTTAAGCCAATTCTCTTCATTAACAAGGTCGACAGGCTGATAAACGAACTGAAGCTCGGACCAGACGACATGATGAAGCGTTTCGTGAAGATAATCACAGAAGTCAACAGGTTGCTGAAGAGATATGCCCCAGAAGAGTTCAAGGAAGCCTGGCAGGTAAACGTCGAGAACGGATCCGTCATATTTGGATCCGCGTTCAATAACTGGGCTCTCTCCACCAAGTATACCCCAAAATCATCAATAGGTTTCAAGGAGGTATACCAGCACCTGACGGCCGGAGACCAGAAAACGCTAGCCAAAAAAACTCCTCTGCATAAGGTCCTCTTGGACGCAGTGGTACACCATCTCCCTCCGCCGAAAGTGGCCCAGGTCTACAGGATACCACAGATCTGGAAGGGTGACATTACGTCTGATGTCGGAAAGGCAATGACTACTTGCGATTCTAATGGTCCGGTGATGATGATGGTCACCAAGATCATAGTCGATGAGCACGCAGGCGAAGTCGCAGTCGGAAGGCTCTTTAGCGGAAAGCTCGTCAAGGGGGTAGAACTCTACATTTCAGGGGCAGGGGATAGAAGATACAAAGTGCAGCAGCTTGCCATGATGGTCGGACCGGACAGGATTCCTGTCGATGAATTGGACGCAGGAAACATTTCGGCAGTTGTTGGACTGAAGGATGCCATAGCCGGATCTACAGTATCCAGCATAGCCGATATGGAAGTCTTCGAGCCGATGATACATTACTCGGAACCGGTCGTGACGGTCGCAATAGAAGCGAAGCACACCAAAGATCTTCCGAGACTCATCGAAGTTTTGAGGACTATTGCAAAGGCAGACCCCAGCATCGAAGTCGAAATCAATCAAGAAACAGGGGAACACCTTATGTCCGGTATGGGAGAACTCCATCTGGATGTGACTCTCTACAGGATAAAGAACGAGCACAAAGTCGAGGTAGATACCTCGGATCCAATCGTAGTTTACAGAGAAACGGTTCAAGGGAAGGGCGGACCATTCGAAGGCAAGTCCCCAAACAAGCACAACAGGTTTTACATAGAAGTTGCACCACTAGAAAAGTCCATCACGGAAGCAATTCTCAAGGGAGACATATTACAGGCTGAGAGGATCAAGGACAAAAAGGCGGTCATTGCGACCCTCCAGGAACTCGGTCTCGATAGAGATGAGGCCAAGGGGATAGAAGCCGTTCATGGTCCAAACATCCTGCTAGATCTTACAAAAGGAATACAGTACCTCAATGAGACGATGGAACTAGTGAAGGAGGCCTTCGTCGAAGCTATAGACAGGGGACCGTTGGCCGCCGAAAGAGTGTACGGAACAAAGATCATGCTGGTCGATGCAAAGCTTCACGAAGACAGCATCCACAGAGGACCAGCCCAGGTAATTCCTGCGGTGAGGAATGCGATCTACGGCGCAATGTGTCTGGCCAACAGGATACTTCTTGAACCGATTCAGAAGGTATTCGTAGATACGCCGTTGGAGGAATCCGGATCGGTCACAAGGGAATTCCAGCAGAGAAGGGGAGTCATCACTGAAATGGAGCAGGAAGGAGAGCAGTCAAAGATATCAGCCATGGTTCCAGTACCCGAAATGTTCGGATTTGCATCCGCCATAAGGGGTGCGACGGGTGGAAGAGTCCTGTGGTCGACGGAGAATCACGGCCACCAGATAGTCCCGAGGGACCTGCAGGCCGGCGTGGTTGCGAAGATCAGGGAAAGAAAGGGACTAAAACCGGAACCCTACGATGCGAATTACTACGCAAACCTATAGCCGCACTTTTCAGAAATGACTGGAGGGAGGGAAAACTCTCTCTGGTCAACGATTTTTCTTTTCGCAATTTTGATTCTCTGCAACAAGGATTTATTAATAACTTTAAGGCATCGGGAGTAAATGTATTCTCCTCTGGTCTTCATTGCTCTCGCGACTGCGGTTGCATCTCTTCATATGATCGCACCAGATCACTGGCTCCCTCTTACCGCCCTATCTCTAAAGGAGGGTTACAAGAGGAGAAGAGTTTTAGAAATTTCGACGGTCCTGGGGTTCCTCCACGGATCGACTTCTGTGCTTCTCTCCATGCTGGCGTTATTCGTGGGCGTCAGCGCGTTTGGTCTGAATGACCTTAAAGAAGTCTCGATCGTGGTTCTCGTCTTGGTAGCGATGTATGTACTAATAAACACTCTAAGGGAAAAGAAGGGCTCCAAGAATATACAAAGCACATCACTAATAGTGAGCATACTTCCAGATCCAGTTCTCCTGCCGATCATAATGGCATCATACCCGCTGGGAAATGTTGAATTGACCGTTATCGGCGTGACGTTCATAGCGGTGAGTATCTTGGCTTTACTGGTAGTGCTTGCGGTGGTCATGACAGGAGTGGTGAAGAATCTGTCAAAATTGAAACCGACGACTGTGGACTATATACTCGTGGTCGCACTATTTTTGACTTCGATCTATATCTACTTCTACGGCTGACCTATCAGTTTTTGACGTGATCTGGCGGTGTGACCACCACGCTCAATGATAGAACCGGGAAATGAACA
Organism: Thermoplasmata archaeon; assembly: GCA_021792255.1. Classification (GTDB taxonomy): domain Archaea; phylum Thermoplasmatota; class Thermoplasmata; order Thermoplasmatales. The sequence continues at coordinate 248,330 of JAJYUZ010000003.1, read as the reverse complement.
CAACAAAAGATTTATACGGAGATAAAATAGGCGGTAGCTAGGTACAAATATGGAGGCACAATAGTATGGCTACGCAAAAACCACATCTGAATCTCGTAACCATTGGTCACGTGGATCATGGTAAATCAACAACAGTAGGAAGACTGCTATTCGAGCACGGCGAAATCCCTGCTCATATCATAGAAGAATACAAGAAAGAAGCAGAAGAGAAAGGAAAGGCAACTTTTGAGTTTGCTTGGGTTATGGATAGGCTGAAAGAGGAAAGAGAAAGAGGTGTTACTATCGATGTAGCACACAGAAAATTCGAGACTGACAAGTACTACTTCACCCTCATCGATGCTCCCGGTCACAGAGACTTCGTAAAGAACATGATAACAGGAACGAGTCAGGCGGACGCTGCTCTCCTCGTCGTTTCAGCGAGAGATGGAGAAGGTGTCATGGCCCAGACGAGGGAACACGTTTTCCTTGCAAGGACCCTAGGGGTTCCACAGTTGATAGTTCTAGTAAACAAGATGGACGCCACCCAGCCGCCCTATTCTCAAAAGAGATTTGAGGAAGTCAAGAAACAGATTGAGCAGCTCCTTCTCTCCGTTGGATACAAGAATGTTCCAGTCGTCCCGATATCAGGATACAAGGGAGACAACATAATGAAGAAGAGCCCCAACCTCTCCTGGTGGTCTGGACCGACCGTACTTGACCTCCTTAATCAGCTTACAATTCCGCCAAAACCAACCGACAAGCCCCTCAGACTCCCCGTACAAGACGTCTATTCCATTACAGGTATAGGAACGGTCCCAGTAGGAAGAGTCGAGACCGGGGTAATGAAGGTTGGAGATAACATCATATTCGAACCTTCTCACAAAGTGGGAGAGGTCAAATCGATCGAGGAGCATCACGAAAACATTCAGCAAGCAGAGCCTGGAGACAACGTTGGATTCAACGTCAGAGGAATCTCAAAGACAGACATAAGGCGAGGAGACGTTGCCGGTTTGGTTTCGAGCCCTCCGACCGTAGTTTCGAGTTTCACTGGTCAGATAGTGGTACTCAACCACCCCTCCGTAATCGCTGCAGGATATACGCCCGTATTCCATACCCACACAGCACAGGTCGCGTGTACGATCACAGAAATCATCAAGACAATAGATCCAAGACAGGGAACAACGAAAGAAGAAAATCCCCAGCACATCCAGACTGGAGATGCCGCAATTGTCAAGATCATTCCTTCCAAGCCAATGGTCATAGAGAAGATGTCAGAATTCCCCCAGATGGCGAGATTCGCAGTAAGGGATATGGGACAGACCGTGGCAGCTGGACAGTGTATTGATCTGGAAAAGAAAACACAGTAGTGGATCTCAATGCCTTCTTACCGAATGAAAATTTCACTGTCCGGAACCAATGTCAAAAAAGTCGATAATGTCTGCACAGAGATTAGGCAATTGGCCAGCAGGACAGGCGTCGAGATGAAGGGTCCGATTCCGCTTCTCACAAAGAGGTTACTCGTCCCCATAAGAAAAGCTCCGAATGGGGCTGGAACAGCAACCTGGGACAGATGGGAAATGAGGGTACACAGAAGACTCATTTACATCGATGCAGACGAGAGAACGATCAGGCAAGTGATGAGGATTCAGCTACCTGATGGAATAAACATAGAAGTGAAACTTCAATCATAAACACCCATTTATCATTCTGTTTTTTTTCATTAACCACATAACAATAGACTTAAACCCAGTCTTAGAATAGATCGCGATAAAGATGAAGGATACGAAGCAGTTTCCGACTTTTGAATGCGTGATTACGGGCGCGCCAGAAGACTATGACTCTGGAGCGTGGGAGTTTTTCAGACATCTAATCTATCTCGAATCTGATCTGGGCATCCTAATGCATCTAGACCAAGATTGGAATGATGAATATGCCAAGATGCTCCAGTACGTCTCGGACGTTGGCTCGTCAATAATCATGAAGAGGAGTCCTCCAGATTCTGGTTTTTTGGACAAATTTCTGGTCGACAAACCGAAGGATGTTGACGAAGCTGATGTTATGCTGCATTCTAGTAGCAGTGTTCCCGCAATACTAATCAGAACCGCCGCGGAGGTAGAAGAACTGATGGCACTCTACATAAGAGTATCCAGAATAGAGAGATTTTCAAAAGGATTCTCTGAAGAAAGATTCGATGGTCTAAGGATCCTGAGCGAAGCATTATTTATCAGGGCAATCAAGAAATCGAGGTAGGGTATTCGTATCAGGCTAGCGCAGCTTCCGAAAAGGTCCTTCACTTGAACCATTTCTTTTAGCGTCTCTTCAATCAATAAGTTTAGATGCAGCACACAGTTAGGAAAGTATGGAGCATGCGAAAGAGTTTCCGAAGTTTGGGTGCGCAATTTCAAACACAGAAGAGGAGTACGATTCGGAGGTTGAGACTTTCTTTACTGCGATGGCATCACTTGAATCCGACATAGGGCTGTTATTGTCCAAGGACAGGGAATGGAAGGAGAATTACGAGAAAATTCTGCGTTACCTAGCCGATTTAGAGACATCCATTATTTTTAAAAGAGGTGCTCCAGAGTCAGACTTTCTGAAGGACCTGTTAGATGATGTGGACTCACAAGATGAAATACCCGACGTTCTCCTGCGGGCCAAAACTGAGGCTCCAGCCATCTTGATCCGGGCACAGTCAAAGGCACGAGACGTTATGTCGCTCTACGTAAAGATGTCCAGAATACCGAGATTTGCTGAGGGATTTACATATGCAAGATTTGGTGGTCTGCAGTCTCTCAGGAAATCTCTTTTCAGGAGAGCAGTAGAAAGTTCCAAGCAATAGAATGGAGGTTAAGAAAAAAGAGAGGCACTTTCAACTGTCTTTCCTAAATTTTCTTGTTTTCCCTATTTATCGCAAGCACCATCGCGACCAGTATGATTACTCCACCTAATACCATCAATCCAGAGATTGGGAAGTGGAAGAATATGGTGGAGACGACCACTGCTGAAACGGGTTCTATTACCAATATCAGTGCGGATAGGTAAGCGCTTATACTCCTGATCGCAGCGCTCATGAACCAGATGGCAAGCGAGGTACCCAATATCGCGTTGAATAATACCGAGAATAGGACGTAGCTGTTTGTCAGAGCACCGACCTTCATTACCGAGCCGGGACTTACCAGCAAGCTCAGCACCGCAACGATGACCAACTGAAAGAAGGTAAAGACCAATGGGTCTCCCTTCAACAGATACTTTTCGGTTAGGACCATCTGCAAAGCATAACACACGGCTGTCACCAGGGTCAGTAAATTCCCAATGATCTCCCCTGATGTGGAAGACACGGTCATTAGGGCCATCCCGACGAATGCCGCCATGGCAAGATAAATTTTGACCAAATCGGCTCCATTCTTCAATACGAAGATCGAGAGAATGGGGGTCAAGATGATGTAAATCCCGGTGATAAGACCAGACATTGACGGAGAGGTATATTCCAGGCCGATGGTCTGAGTAACATAGCCCACGAAAAGTGGCACTCCTACAAGAGAACCGTAGAGGGCGTCTCTCCTGTTTATCTTCTTGTATATAAACGGTAACAGTACGAGTGAAGCGATGACAAACCTGAAGAGAAGAAATGACATAGGATCTATGTAGCTCAGGGATACTTTGATGATAGGAAACGTCGAACCCCAGACTATTGCTACGAATAAAAGGCTCCCGAAAGCAACTTTCCTATCCATCGGGCTGAAGCGCTCTTAATAAAAAATGCTTTGTGTCGCAGCAATTTGAATTTCTAATTACTTAAATAAATGAGTAGTTTTTTATTTGTGATACTGTTGCAGGGTAAATGCAGTTCAGGACCCTGATAATACTGTTGATTGCACTGGTGATTATAGTCCCAGTGGCATCATACGGGGCGTACCACTATTATCTCCAGCCCAAGCTAACTGTTATTAAACAAGGAGATAACGTCACGCTCTGGTATTACGGGTATATAGTCGTGGATGGCAATCCGTTGATCTTCGACACAAACATAGCGAACGTGGCCAACAACAACACGACTTACATCAAGGCTCCTGATTTCAGCTATCACCCTCCGTTCAAAGTCCTCAACGACACCGTTGGTTCCGGATCCATGATAAAGGGATTTGACAGCGGGCTGGTCGGTATGGCAAAGGGAGAATCTGGGATCATAACGATCCAGCCGTCTCAAGGGTACGGTCTAGAGAATACCAGCCTGATTCACAGGCACAGTATCAACGGAAGTGTTCCGGCCTACCAGCTACTCAACTATAGCGCATTCAGAGCCGAGTTCGGAGTGTTTCCCAATGCTGGAGAAACATTAACCAGCCCTATTTATGGATGGAGCGTTCACGTGCTGAGCTTCAATGGATGGTATGCACAAATTGAAAACGAACCGGTCGTCGGTGGGCAGTACTACCCATATGAAACGACCAAGGGATTCAGTATTGTGACTCAGAATATTACGGGAAGTGGAAACAACACTACTATCGACTATTACACCAACGTTGTGAACGGCACTATACTAAACTCCGGTTCTTATATTAGCGCCGTAACTGGCAGCTACTACTGCATAAACGATAACTCCTACCTCGTAGGAAAGACTCTGTATTTTTACGTAGAGATAGTAACGGTGAAGGCCTGAGTAACGCAAAAATGACAGCCAGTTAGCTTCTGGTGAGCAGGGATAAAGGTAATACGATCCAAGGATAGAAAACGCAGTCAGCCCGACGTAACTCAATCAGGGAGAAACGGTGAACTTATACCCGTACTGTATTATGCCCTCTTTCCCCTCTGACCTCACTTTCCTCAGTGTGGCCGAGACCTTGGTCCCAATCTTGACGTCATCGGGAGAACAGTCGACGATCTGTCCAGTTACAAACGGACCTTCTTTCATCTTGATCAATGCCATAATGTACGGAATCTGCATCTTGAACTGCTCTAATCCATCGTGAACGACGGTGAAGGAAAATACTTCCCCCGCTCCAGACATCTCTTCCTCCTTCATTTTTCCCACAGATTCTCTTCTGCAAGATGGGCATATTACCCTCGGGGGGAAATATAGTGTATTGCAGTTTAGGCACCTAGTTCCAACTAATCTGTACCTGTGCCTCGACTCTCTCCAAAACCTCGGTACTTCGCTCAATTTAATCAACTCCTATTACAGTCGAAACGGAAGTCGTCCCGAGACCACCCATATTGTGTATGAGAAAATTGCTCGGTGATTTTACCTGACGTTGCCCTGCCTTTTCTCTGAGCTGCAACGTCGCCTCGACTGCTTGGTACAGTCCACTGGTCCCGAGTGGATTTCCGTGGGCCTTAAGACCCCCTGAGACGTTGACGGGATGAGAAGAATTGTAGTAGAATTCATTTCCCTCTGTCATCTTCACTGCCGCTTTTCCTAGAATCTCTTCCATCTGGATGAGTGCTGCAATGCTGTAAGAGTCGTGGATCTCGAACCCATCGATCTTTCCGACATCAAGACCCGCTAACTTCAGAGCATTGCTTGTGCTTTTCTTAACGGCCCTGAATGAATCGATAGATTTTCTGTCGTGAAGGGATAGAAAATCGTTCGCAGCCGAGCTCGACTTTATCTTTATGGGTCGTGCGACTCCTTTGATCTTCTTAGTGTCGGCAGATATTACCAGTGCAGATGCTCCATCGCTAATGGGTGCATTGTCGAAGACCGTGAGCGGTTCAGCGACCGGTGAAGCTCTTATTACATCCTCAATCTTGATAACACTCTTGAAATGGGATGTATCGTTCATTGATGCGTGTTTGTGCGATATCACGGGAAACACTGCGTAGTTTTCCCTTTTTGCTGCTCCCTCGTACTCGTGTCTTCTGGCTATCATGGCTGCAATTGAACACTCAGTAGCACCGAAGAATGTTTCCCACTCTGCGTCCAGCGATCCTCCAATTATTTCGTTCGCGACCTCGGAAGGGACATCGGTCATCTTTTCCACACCCCCGACAACTACTGTGTCGTATTGACCGGACTTTACTGCCAGATAAGCCTGCATCAACGCAGCCCCCCCACTCGCCGATCCTGCCTCTACCCTTATCGAAGGGATATTGAGCTCGGTTATCCCAGAATAGTCAGCAATCAGGGCAGCTATCTGTTCCTGATCAACAAACTGACCTCCACTCGTATTTGCGCCATACAGAGCATCAACATCTTCCGCATAGATTCCTGCATCCACAATTGCCTTCAGACCCGCCTCGGATGCTAGCTCCCTTAAACTTGAATCCCACAGTTCTCCGAATTTTGTCGTACCTACCCCGAGAATGTAAACGTCCCTCATTGGATCACGCCCCCCTCATAATTATCTTGCCCCTGTATTTAACGTAAGTAGCGTAGTCTATCCATATCTGCTTGTTGACTTGCTCCATCACTCCCGGAGCCTTCTCTCTTTTCAGGGTTTTGATGTGATCGTTGACAGTCAGATCGAAAACATCCGAGCCTGCTCCGCTACCAAACGCAACGGCGAGTATCCTGTCTCCGCTCTCTGCCTTGTCCAGGATTGCTGACAGACCAATGATCATTGAACTGGAATACGTGTTGCCTATGTATGGAGTGAGCAGACCATCTTTTACCTGTTCATCCTTAAAGCCGAGCATTTTTGCTGCCCTCGTTGGAAATTTACCGTTGGGTTGGTGGAACACTGCGTAATCGTAATCTTCTGGTTTCGTCGATTGCCTTTCCATCATTTTCTTTGCACCGGTAAGAACGTGCTTGAAGTATGCAGGTTCTCCAGTGAATCTACCCCCATGGCTCGGGTACTTCTCCCCCTCCCTCCTCCAGAAATCTGGTGTATCTGTTGTGAACGAAAGAGTAGCATTGAAGTCCGCAAAACCATTCTTTCCGATCAAAATCGCTGTTCCACCTGCGGACGCGGAGTATTCAAGTGCATCTCCCGGTGCTCCCTGGGAAGTGTCAGCCCCAATTGCGATTCCATTCTCGATCTGCCCGCTGTCGACCATAGACATTACATTTTGCATTGCGGCGGTTCCCGCTTTGCACGCAAACTCGTAGTCTGCAGAATGGATATCGTAAGATAAGCCAAGAGCTTCAACGAGAATTGACGACGTAGGCTTTACGGCGTATGGATGACTTTCAGAACCAACGTATATTGCGCCTATTTTGTTCTTATCAAGGTCAACCCTTTTGAGTGCATTCTTTGCAGCCTCTGCTGAAATAGTTAGGACATCCTCGTCAGGTCCCGGAACGGATTTGCTGAAGATAAAGAGTCCATTCTTGATGTTTTCAGGAATCTCTCCCCACTCTTTTGCGATCTCCTCGGACTTGATTCGGAACCTCGGAACGTAAGATCCATAGGACACTATTGAACTCATTACAATCATCTCAGAATTTCATCGGTTATTTAGCCTTTGCCGACATTATCATTCGACATTTGTCTATACTAGATCAGCAGAAACCCCAATCTTGCGATGAAATTTGGAAGTATTCTTGGATAGAAACCTATTGACGTTTCCAAAACTCCGCTTTTTTGAAGAGCCGAGTCAATTGAAAAGACTTCTTGTTCTGATAGCTCCAGAGAATTAGCAGAGACCAAGTCCTTCACCTGTTTTACGTTCTTGAATCCGGGGATAGGAAGGATACCAATATGTTTTTCGTAGGCCAGAACCAGCTGAATCGGACTAAGTTTCCTCTCATCTGATATTCTGCGCAGTTCTGAAAGCAAAGGGCCAAATCTTTCAAAACTGGATGGAGAGAATAGTCTATTGATTTTCCTGACGCTTCCAGATGGTTTGCTCTCGCTAGAGTATTTTCCAGAAAGAAATCCCTGAGCCAGAGGGCTCCAAGCTATAAGTTTAATTGCGTTTGCTTTCATAAAACTCAATAGTTCTGAATTTGGTCTCTCTACCAGATTGAACTTGATCTGATTGCTTTCAATCTTTAGTTCTTTCATAGAACCGTTGGCTTTTTCTATGCTTTTGGCACTAAAATTAGATACTCCGATATGATTGATCAAGCCTTCTTTTGCTACCTCCTCGAGTTCCCTGAATAGATCCGTCAGGTTCGTGTATAGACTGGGTTCCCAGTGGACCTGGTAGAGATCCAAATAGTCCATTCTCAGTCTTTTCAGACTGTTTGTTAGGCTTTTGCGCACTCTTCCCTTGGTTGCGTTAAAGCCTGCAAGTTTTGTGGCGATGAAAAGCTGTTTTCTTTCGAACTCACTTACAACTTCTCCGACGAGACTCTCGGATTTTCCCATTCCATATATTTCTGCGGTATCGACGAAGTTCAGTCCATTATTAATTCCAAACTTTAGGCCCTCGACGAGCTCACTCTCTTCATAGTCTCTTCCCCACCCCTTAAGCCCGAGTTGCCACGTCCCTAACCCGATCTTGTTTGTTCCGTTCTCATCGAATAGACCAACCATCACACATTATCTGAACAGACAATTAATCCTTTAGCTCCAAAACGAAAGGGAAGAAAAGCTTAGAAACTATATCATGATTTAAAATGTTATATTTCAGAAATCAATCCAACTTGGTGCGTGTCTACTACGAATTTCCTTTAATCGAACAACCCGAGGATGCCTTCCAGAAATTGATCGAAAGCATCGACGACACCGAAATTTGGAGAGGGCACCTTGCAATCAAGAGGATAGATCAAAACAACAGGGAGTCCGTACTGGCTTTTAGGAACAAGAGACAGACAGAATGGATCGGTCGAAGGAAGGAGGATCTGTCCATACTGATTAAGTATGGAGATGGTCCCATAAAGGGCTATCAAGTCTTTCAGGTTTTTGACAAAAAGGTCGTAATAAGGATGGATCTGAAAATGAAGGGGCTGTGGTATCCCTTTACGCGCTTCGCCGCAATTCATATATTAAAGGGAGAGATAGAAGCACTGAGGAGATTGTTCCCACTCACCCATCCACAAGAAAGTGTTAAATAAACTCAGACAATACGACGGAAAGCCCCGATAGTGTAGTGGCCTATCATACGAGTCTGTCGAGCTCGTGACACGGGTTCAAATCCCGTTCGGGGCGTCGCACCAAATCCAAACTATTCTGCCCTAGAAAAATTCTCACGTTCCTCACGCTGTCTATTGCATCGTTTAACAGGCAGTATTATTCTCGAAATATTAGATTATGTCTGGTCTGGGAAATTTCACCCTTGGTTATTATCTGAAGAAAATGAATCCGATAGAACAGACATAGGTACAACGGTCCCAATGTACCACAGACATCGTATAATGCAATACTACCGGCAATCAGTATTGAATCATGTAAAGTCACGCACAATTTATTTAAACAATATCAAATTGTACAAATCGATAAATATGACAACGGATGAAAAATCTGAGTCGTTTGAGGTCAACGGGGTAAAAGTCCTGTTTGACGAGGATGGATTCATGCAAAGTCCGGAAATTTGGAATGAAGAAATAGCCAAAAAGATTGCAAAAGAGCAAGCAGGAGTTCCAGATATGACCGAAGAGCACTGGGTACTCATTCGGTATTTGAGAGAGTACTGGGGAACCTTTGGAGTCTGCCCGCCAATCAAAATGATTGTCAAAAAGACCGGAATCACACTTGAAAAAATGTTCGAACTTTTTCCCGATGGCCCTGCCCATGGCGCCTGTAAAGTAGCAGGGGCTCCCAAACCGACTGGGTGCGTCTAATACTCTTCGAACCGTTTAATTTGTTAAGGAGTTAAACACGTGGAGACCGCCGCGATACTGTGGATTCCCATGTACTACTGTTCCTCAGGCTAAATTAGACAGGTCGTTGAAACGTTCCTTCGAGGTCTTTATTGAAAATTCGCTGCAGAGTGAAAAATAGCATCGGGGATGGGGTAAAATAACCATTATTAGAAAAAAAATAACCGTACCAAGGATCGTTATCACCTCTATCAAGGGAAAAACTGGAAAAACTCTCGTCACTGTCTCTCTCTTAAAAACTCTTTCCAAGGAAGGTTACAAAGTCAGCGCATTCAAAAACGGACCGGATTTTATCGACCCTACCTATCATAAAGCTGCAAGCGGCAAATATTCAAGAAACCTTGATTTTTTCCTTATGGGAGATACAGTTACAAAATTATTCTACCAGCAATCAAAGGGGTCCGACATAGCCTTGATTGAAGGAAATCACGGATTATACGACAGCATCGATGGTATAAGCGAAACCGGAAGTACGGCACAGTTGGCCAAGCTTCTGGGAGCCCCGATCTTACTAGTGATTGATGGGGAGAGAATAAATAGGACAGCAGGTGCAATTCTCAGAGGACTAATCCAATTTGACCATAAGGTGAAGATCATAGGGGTAGTCCTGACAAATATAATTCCACGTCAGTATGACAAGATGAGGGAAGTGATAGAGGAAGAAGGCGTACCCGTCCTCGGAGTTATATACAGAAACAGAGATATCACAGACATCTTCCACTATAGGCATCTCGGATTACAACCTGTTACCGAGAAGGGCCCATCTTACGACTTTCAAACCATACTAGATAAACTACCAGCTGAATCGTTTCAGACAAACAGAATAATGAAACTTGCCAAAAGCGAGTCAGAGGACATTGATGTGTGGGTAGGTGGGTCAGAAAAAAAATCGATGACTAGGTCTAACTTGAAATTTGGAATAATGGGTGGGAAATCCTTCACTTTCTACTACCCAGAAACTATTGAAAAGGCAAGTCTTTATGGGACTGTAAGGTTCATCGATCCCGAAAAAGATAATGAATTGCCTAATTTGGATGTGTTGATCATAGGAGGCGGTTTCCCAGAAGTCTACGCTCAGCATCTTGAAAAAAACAAAAGTTTTCGCAACTCCGTGTGGTCTTTTGGCGACAATGGGGGCATCATATATGCAGAATGCGGTGGTCTCATTTACCTAACGAATTCTGTCACTTTCAATGGTGAGGAATACGATCTTGTTGGACTAATAAATGGAAGGACTCTGATGAATGATCAACCTGTTGCGCATGGTTATTCAATTGCGAGCGTTTTAAAAGACAACCTGATTTCGGACAAAGGCGACATACTGAAAGGGCATGAATTTCATTATTCGAAAATTTCTCTGAAGGAAAAATATGAATTCAATCTTTTACACGAAAAAGGAACTGGAATAGAAGGTAAGTTTGATGGGATACAGGTGAAGAATACTTTCGCTCAATATGCACATCTTCACCCAGCAGTCCACGACTTTGTCAAAACTATCTCCCAAAAATTTGCTGTGAAAAAACCTTAGAAAAATAGTCCTGTGTAATTGTCCAGGACATTTTACTAACATAAGTTAGACTTGGATTTTATGACAAATAAAATGCGATATCGTTTCCCAGAGTGCTACTGACCTCTATCGGCCATGGGCTGTTGATGATCAGTCGTTCAATTTCATTGGAATGCTAACACCCCGATACGACGGAAACTCCATTAGATTTTTACTGTAAAGCTGTCTGAAGAAGAAAGGAGTGTGCCCACTGTAGGGGGCATCACTGTCAGTAAGAGGAAAGGTTTCCTAGTTCCAGGAAAGCACTATATCAGCGTTTTCTGCATAGTAGTAGAATGAGGCTATCCCTTCTATTTTAACTCCCTCTATCAGGTCAGTTTCTCCGATCCCGAATGTTTTTGCAGAGGCAGAACAAACACCTATATCCGCTCCTTCTTTTATAGAGTCCGTTATCCGTCCTTTTATTTTGGTATCAAGCTTCTCAAATATCATTTTTTTCACCACGAGTGCGGAATCAAGAGCTAGGAATATTTTAATTTCATAGTTCATCGCTATCCCTGCAGCCGCATACCCAAGCATCGTATCTAGCCTAGCTGTATCTCCTGGAGAAATCGTGCAGAAAAAAGCTATCTTCTTTCTATTTTCTTCCACGTTCTTTCCTCCCTAATTGTTATTGACCATCGTTACCAAATTTTAGTTATATCATATGAACAGCGTTATAGCAGAAGGATCCGATGCCCATCCTAGGAAAGTTGATGCCCCAACAACGTCAGCTTCTTTCAGTGTCAAATTCTCTTGGGTAGTACCGAACAATTTCATAGTCGGGGAGCACGCATTAATGTGGACTCCCATCTCGACTGCCATTTTCAGCATATCTTGAACAGATGGCATTCCTCCTTGTGAAATCAAATTTTTCAACTCTTCTTTTGAGAGACCGAGATCTTTTGAGGGCTCGGCAGTATCGCTCTGTCCCTTTGTAAGAAATTTCATTCCACCAAAGGTGAAGTACATGTAAACTTCCATCCCCAGAGAAACGCCGGATGTGGCTATTATCAGGGCTGGGTATGCAGCATCCAGCGTCCCTTTGCTTAAAACTATTACCAATTTGTTTTTCTTTGAAGGAGTTTCTTCACTCATGTTAATACTACGCTTAGCCCTTATAAGAACCTTTTGCTGAATAGAGAATGTCAAGCATAAGTTGAATTTGTATCGTTCAGTAGGTTTTGAACATTCCCAGAAATAATGTGGGAAAGCATGAAATATACATGAAAGGAAATGTAATGTGAAGATTCACAGATACACATTCGTCAAGAATAGAATCATCACAACCAACTTGAACGATTTTACTGGTGAAACATCCTACACACCAAATGATATGAACTTCCCTGCCGTTTCTATTGATCCTTAGGGGTAGAAGTGACTTTCTGCAATGTCATGGTTGCTAAAGCACAGATTCAAGACGAAGGAAGGCATTCTGAGGATGTCACAGTGGCACCGTTACTACCATCCATTATCAACGTGGATTTAATTTTCCCTTAATATTTCAAGGGAAAGTTATTAATATCAAGTGTAGATTGAAATTTGATGAACGCTAAAGTTTTTGATTTTAAGGGTTTGCAATGTCCCCTGCCGATTATTAAGACGGCCAAGGCGATAAAGGAAATAGCAGTCGGAGATGAAATCAGGGTGATCGTTGATGATCCCGCAGCGAAATCCGACTTTGATGCTTGGTCCAAACAGACAGGGAACAAGATTATTGAAATTACTGAAAAGCAAGGGGCAGTAGAATTTCTTTTAAAACGCGGACCTTAATAACGGAAGGTGAGCGATAATGACTGTAAATGACAAAGACATCGCCATCTCTGATAAAGGTGCTAAAATTCTTGAATATTTGGAGAGTGGGAAATGGCCAAGTCACGTTACAGAAATCAAGAAAACTAAGTATCCTATAAGGGCGTACTCCAGTGGACTAGCCATTGGCGAAACTCAATGGTATGGAGGGTCGGCAAAGATAAGATATGTCTATACTGGTTTTATAGCCAGACGGACCAAGGACGGAAAAGACTCAGAACTTCACTTCAGAATTTATCATCCTTCCGGACAATTCTACAGAACAGAAATGTTAAGGAAAATTCTTGATTTTTCTGATGAGTACGGACTAGGTCTCATAGAAGTTATCGGACAGACAGGAGGGATGATAATTTCAATGAATCCGGAAAGGGCTGATGAGGCAATTGATGCAATAAGGAACCTAGGAACAGATGTTGGAGATACGGGCGATACTTACAGGGATTTTGCATCTTGCGTCGGCCCTGCACTGTGCGAATATTCTTTATACGACACCCTCCAAGCAAGGGACCATTACATGACTTATGAACCGATATACAACAACCTTTCGAATCAGTTATTCCCATTCAAGGTGAAACTCAAATTCAGCGGATGTCCTATGGACTGTGCGAGGGCGTCTCACAGGGCTGATTTCGGATTCATTGGAACGTGGGAGGGGAGTCCAGATGTTGACTGGGGTTTACTTCAAGACAAGATAAGGAAGGATGATCTGAAGATAGAACGTTTAATCAAGGAATGTCCATCAGGTGCAATATCTGAAAATCGAGAATCAGGAGGAATCAAAATAGATTCTGAAAAGTGCAAAAAATCCATGAACTGCATAAGGTATGCCTTCCCTGCCATTAAACCAGGAAAGAACAGAAAAGTTGCACTTCTGGCAGGTGGAAATATAAAGGGAAGGTTTGGTCCAAAAATGGGAAAGCCTGTATCAATTCTGGATGATTATGCCCAGGCTAAGGAATTCATAATGAAGATAATCAGCATCTGGGAAGATGGCTCTCCCCACAAAGACAGGATAGGAGACATGCTTTTCAAATCAGGATTCTCCAAAACAGTGGAAGCAGTCAGCAGCAGTCTTCCGACTGAAATTGAAGGGCATCCAACTGGACAACAAAGAATAATTGCCAGTGCAGTACTGACTGATGAAGAGAGAGAAGGTTACTCTAAATGGGTAGACAATATTGTAAAGGAGTACGGGGAGTGAAGAATGTCAACAAACTTATCAGAAAGAATGAAAAAAAGATTGCCAGTGCCATACACGGACTCGCTTCCAGAGGAAATTAAGAGTAATCTGGGTAAATGGGCAGATAGAAAATTCCACGGCGGCGGAATAATCGAACACATTTCTGAAAAAGGCGATCATTTGTTTACGATTAAGGTCGGAAGCCCGCCAAATGCTAGATTTAGCTCTAATACCCTCAGGGTGTTTGCTGATATAGAGGATAAATTTGGAATTGGGACTCTGAGGTTCACAAGATCGGGAAATGTGGAATTTATCTCCGACAGTCTTGAAAAGTCTTTGCTGATCAAAAATGAGATAGAAAAAATGGGATTTCACGCAGGAGGGTGGCGTAATTCATTATGGTCCATTGGGTCGTGCACAGCGTACCTTTCCTGTACCACGGCAGTCGCAGACTCTTCTTCTATCACAAAAGTCCTCTACGATCAATTTGGAAAATATTTTACTGATGAGGAAAGTATTCCCGCCAAATTGAGGATTAGTGTTGCAGGATGTCCTACGGCCTGTGGTGGACTCACGTCTGATATAGTAGTTGTGGGCCATTACGGCGATGCTCCTTCTTTCGATCCACAGAAAATAGGTTTATGCCTCCCCAGAAGTGCGAAGGCATTAGAGGTTGCTGTTCCTGAAGTTGTCATGGTCTGCCCGATGAAATGTATATCCGCTTTCAAAAAGGACGATGACACCGTCGGCATTCAAATCAATCGCGAAAAATGCATAGCCTGTGGTCGTTGCAAGGATGTCTGCGATTACATCACATTTGATACCACAAAAATCGGAATCTCGATATTGGTCGGAGGCAAGAGTAGCAACACTGGAAGAGGACAGAATCTTGCAATGGTCCTCATCCCTTGGATTCCAATAAGCCCACCAAATTATCGTGAAGTCGTCGCGGTTCTACAGAAGATCATAGATATGTGGAAGGGGAATGCTGTGGCGGGTGAAAGGCTCGCAGACTATGTGCGGAGAATTGGATTAAGGGAATTTCAAAAAGCACTTGATATTCCTGTAACAAGGTGGAACAACACTGAGTTCGTAAGTTCCGAGTTCGGGATTAGGCAGTTTCCCGTTCGGTAAAGATCATTATGAACAATCTACTCGCAAGTATTTTATTTATTTTCCTTCCTTATAGTGCAATTGCTATTTTTCTTGTCGGATTCATATACAGAATAGCCAGCTGGATCTCTGCCAAGGGTTTAACGGAGTTAAAGACTGTCGCTATAGTTCCCGGTACATTCAGTCTTTTTTCGATAGTGAAAGACCTGGCCAAAAGAGTTTTTCTCTTTTATACTCTCCCAAAAATGGAAAAAGACAGAACGCTCATCGTCGGATCGATTTTGTTTCACTATGGAATCTGGTTCTCACTGCTGGGACATCTTGCCATGGTCGTTCCCTTACCCGTCTCCATCCAATTTCATATGATGGTAGCGCTCTACATGGGTGGAAGTGCTGGCATCAGCGCTTTTATCGGTATCCTAATTCTTGCTGCGAGGAGATTACAAGTAAAGAAAGTGAGGCGCATAAGCTACTTAGACGATTATTTTGCAATCTCAATGCTTCTGGCGCTGATTATACTCGGGCTTACACAGACGCTCTATATACGACCCGATTTCATTTCTACCGTTTCGCCTTGGCTTACCTCCATAGTAGAGTTCAGGCCTGAAATAGCCACGATGACCCAAGTCAGTCCGGTAACAGCGATCCACATAACCTTAGCCTTTGTATTCATAGCG
This sequence comes from Thermoplasmata archaeon, assembly GCA_021792255.1. GTDB lineage: Archaea > Thermoplasmatota > Thermoplasmata > Thermoplasmatales. Next base: position 232,314 of record JAJYUZ010000003.1, on the reverse strand, counting down.
TACATCCCATTCGGAAAAATAATCCATATAGTTGCATACTTGTTTCAGCCAACTATAACGAAGACGAGTTTCAAAATAAAGAGATTTAAGGAGACGGAAGCGTATATGCTAAGAATCGACGAGGAAGGTGAACACAATACCGCACGAAATAGAGTTTAGGAAAGGAGACACTTCAAATTTTGAATCTCTCTGGGCTGACGAAAAGCTCGTAAATGCGCTTTACGATAAGGTTGGTCACACGCAGACCCCAAATCAAAATCAAGTGGATTTTTTTGTAGAGAACGTAAAGAGAGAAGTTAAACGGAATAGGAACGTCAAACTCGCTATAGATGCGTGTGTGCATTGCGGAGCCTGTCTTAATGCCTGTCCCACTTTTTTAACTACTGAAGATACATACAACTCTCCAGTCGGAAGAGCCGATTTGATTAGGGGGCTCCTAAAATCGACCAAACTTTCTGGAAAGATATTTAAGAAAGCGGTTGGAGCGAGGGAGTTAAACAACAAATCCTTAGAGGACGTTTCGACCTACTATTATCAGTGCCTAGAGTGCAGGAGATGTGGAGAAATCTGCCCTTTTGGTATAGACCAGGCAGATGTTACCAGAACGATTAGGTCAGTTCTGTACGATATGGGTAAAATATCGAGATATACCGCAGTAGTCATTGGTAATGTGGAAAGGACTGGAAACAACATGGCTCTCCCGCCCGCCGCACTAAAATCCACTATAGAATTTGCCAGAGACGAGATCTTAGAAGAAAAGGGAGTAAAAGTGATTCCAAAAATCGATCAACCCGCATATGCAATGTTTATTCCTCCTTCTGCTGATTTCTTTAGTAACATAGAAACACTGAAAGGGTACATGTTATTTTTTCATTCCATAGGATTCGATTATACGTTCACAACTAAGCACGCTGAGCTTGCAAATTTTGGTCTGTTTACGGATGCGAAACATCTCAGGGAAATAGGGAATCACGTGGTGAATGTCGCACTGGAACTTGGGGTCAAAGCAGTTATTGCGGGAGAGTGTGGACACGGTTGGAGAGCGTTCAAGAATTATGTAATTCCAGAACTGGAGAAAAAAGGATTATCTGGGCTGCACGTGTTCCATCTTGTAGAGGATGCTATCGAAAGTGCAAAAATAAAACTAGAGCCCAAAAATAACGATGGGCCCTCCTACGTATACCAAGACCCCTGCAATTATGCAAGAGGAGGGGACCTGATTGATGAACCAAGATCTGTACTATCTAGTGTGGTAAGTAGTTATCAAAACTCTCCACATTCAAGAGAAAGAACGTGGTGTTGCGGAGGTGGAGGCGGTCTGCTCAGTGATGAACTGCTTCCATTGAGAACAGAATATGCTAAGTTATGGTATGAGGACGCCATATCTGTTGGCGGTACACACGTGATAAGACCCTGCGCTATTTGTAAAGCACAACTTAGTCACACTCTTCCGCGCCTTAATAAGAAACACGACCAGGCCCTTGCCTATTCCGGATTAATGGACCTTGTCTACAAGGCAATCGTGCCTTAAGATTGATGTATCATGAAGGCAAATAAGTCCGGAAAATCCGGTAAGAGATCCAGGAAAGTGTACTTGGTCGGTGCTGGCCCAGGTAACCCAGAATATCTTACTGTCAAAGCCACGAAACTGATCAAAAAATGCGACGTTCTCTTGTACGATAGGCTGGTCAGCTACGAGATAGTGAAACTCGTACCCAATACCTGCGAGAAGGTATGTGTCGGGACAAGTCACGGACTTGAATCATCTTTTAAGCAGGAAAAAATAAACGAACTCGTGCTGAAGTATTACAGACAGGGGAAGAACGTTGTCAGGCTCAAGTCCGGAGATCCATTCATATTTGGTAGAGGGGGCGAAGAGATAGAATTCCTGAAGAAGAAGAACATTCCATACGAGGTTGTCCCTGGCCTGACATCAGCCATAGCTGTAGCGACTGCAATAGGAATCCCCCTGACTCACAGAGATTATTCCTCATCTCTCCTTATTATTTCTGGCCATCGGAAGGATTCTGTGATCGAGAACGACTGGGACAACATTGCGAGGTTCGACGGTACCATAGTTGTTCTAATGGGCGTTGGAAGCTCATTAGAAATAGCGAGAAATCTCATAGAGAGGGGTATGGACCCGTTTACGGGAGTCACGGTAATTGAGAATGGTACCCAGAAAGATCAGAGAATATTCGTTGGGCTGCTGAGTGACCTTCCAAAAATCGTCGATAAGTTTGAAGTGAAGGCTCCCAGCATCATCGTAATAGGTAGGGTGATCAATGCCCTCACTGACAGCGGTTTCATTACTGCAACGAACTTGAGGGGAACTTTAAAAAACCCCTTAGATAGCATAATTTTAGCAAGGCGTTCACCCGAAGACGGATCGAAGGAAAGGTAATAATGAGATTTATACCTGTAATGCTCAACGTTACCGGAAAAAAGCTCACAATAATTGGTGGCGGCACGGCTGCAGCACTTAAGCTGAGAAATCTTCATTCTAAATTCGACAAAATTACTGTAATCTCTGAGAAATTCGACCCATACATAGACGGTATGGATGTGGAAAAGATAGTACTGCATCTAGACACGCCATCATCTGTGGAGAATTTTATAAATAGAGATACTATAGTCATAATAGCAAGCGACGACGCAAGATTTAACGATGAGATGCGAAAGTACTGCGATGCCAAAAGAGTGCTCTTCAACAGCGTTGATAGGGTTGATAGCCCATTCATATTTCCGGCAGCGTTTACCACAAATGGCGTCACAGTGGCTGTGTCTACCGAAGGTCGTTCCCCCTCATTCTCGAAGTTCATCAGAAAACAATTGAGGCAGAAGGCCGAGGAGTGTTCAGTCGCTCTGCCCGTGATAGAAGAGATAAGGAAGTCAGCAAAGGGAATTGGCCAACATGCTAGCTCAGAGCTCTTTGGAAATCTATTGGACGATGAGAAATTCTGGCAATTCGTGCGAACGGGAAAATATCAAGAAGCTGTAGATTACGGAAAAAATAAAGTAAAGAAAGTGAAATAGATAGTTTCGAAATTCTGATTTGGCCAAACTCTTTAACTTCTTGAGAAATAATGAACTTCGAACTGCTCTGTGTCCTCTTAATGTTGGAACAGCATGATGTAAATTCATCAAACAGAACCAAAGAATCTCCACTATTTTGAATTCCTCTTTTATTGAATCTAGCATTTGAAAACGGTCCAAGAGTTAGCTTTCTGCAACTTCATCGAAAATATAATAAACGAACTATGCGATACTATCCTTAACTAATTTATGCTAGATAAAGAGAAATTACTCCTGGTAATTATTCTATTTTGTCTCGTTTCAATGACTACGAGTTCAAACGTTGTTCCTTCCGGATCGGCAATGATTTTAGATGCGCATCCCTCGCCTCCTTTAATTGCAAGCATTGGAGACTCCGGGGCGCACCATTTAATCCCTACCGACTATTCTAACGGTTTCGCAATGTGCGAACTTTGTGGAGAAGACAAACAGACTGCTTCCCTAAGCGACGTCAGAGAAACGACAAGTTTGAGTCCTAAGGAATATGATGTCATTTTCATAGAAAGAGGGTTCCCCACCGGGACCAGTTGGTATATATCTCTTAACGGTACAAACGAATCATCATTGTCGAACGAAATAACTTTCCTAAGACCCAATGGCAGTTATGGCTATATCGTAGGTCTAATACACAACTTCACGGTGGCTCCATTCGCAGGTTCATTTTCAGTATCGGGCGCTTCGGAGAACATTACGATAACGTATTCTAGATTATACCAAGTGATGTTCCGTGAAACAGGACTTCCAAGTGGAATTAAGTGGTCGATTGCATTCAACGGAATCACGAGTTTTCCCTCATCAGACAGCATCTTACTATTGGAAAAAAATGGTTCCTATCCTTATACCATCAATGTACCGATGAATTACACAACTTCTCCAACGACTGGAACCATTATAATAGATGGCTCTGGTGCAGCAGTGAATATTCAGTTCAGTATATACTCAATTACCTTTACGGGTTCTGTGACGCCTGACGGAGCCTCTATGTTTATGAATGGTAAGCAGGTTACTACAATAGGCGGAGTTTTCACATTAACCCTACCGGCTGGCCATAAATACGAAATGGAGGTGACTTCTCTAGGATACTGGAATTACTTTTACAATTTCACGGTGACGTCTAAAACCTATCCAACAGTGCTTCACAACGTCGAACTCGTTCCACTGGAAGTACCACACATGTTCTCCCTATTAGATTTCATACTTCTTGTATCCTTAATCGGTGTCGTTATTGGATTGGTTTGGGGGGTCTCAAAGAGACTAGCGAGAAGGAGACGCATCCCATAATTGTACGCTTAAATCAGAGACACCACAGTAAACGGGCTTGACAAAAGAACAGAATCGTTAAATCGTCGAGAAAAATTTAGAATAATGGGACAGACGAACTATTCAGATTCATATCTAACTATATGGAACGTCATTTCTGTTCTGAACTCTGAATTCCCTTCAACTGAATCTCGGCTTGTTTCTGCTGAGAGTGAGTGAGCTCATGGAAAGATCAATGACCCCGCCATCAATAGAATTGAAAGGTGTTTCAAAATATTACGGAAACATTGAGGCATTGAAAGGACTTACCTTTAGACTTGAGCCAGGGGAAAGATATGCTCTCCTGGGACCCAACGGCGCAGGGAAAACAACAACTCTTAAAATCCTAGTAGGGCTCCTGAGCCCTAATTCAGGAGAAGCTAGAATTGGGGACTTTTCTCCATCCTCAGAAGAGGCACACAGGATCGTGGGTTATCTGCCAGACGATGCCTCACCCTACAGGTCTTTCAGTGTAAGGGAGAATCTGGAGTACATAGGAGCACTTAGAGGGGTAGAGGATGTTTCTGATAAAGTGGACAGACTTCTCGACTATCTCCAGCTGAGGGAATATGAAAGATCAAAGGTAGGGAGTCTATCAAGAGGAAACGTTCAAAAGCTGGCTTTGGCACTTGCAATCGTTCACAAGCCTTCAGTACTCTTGCTCGACGAGCCCTTAAATTATCTCGATATACCGACTCAGGAGAACGTCATCGACTATCTAAAGAGCTTTAATTCGACGCAACTGGTGTCCACTCACATAATGGAAGTAGCGACCAGATTGACGGACAAGGTAATTATGATCTCACGTGGGGTGGTCATATGGAAAGGAACGCTTGTAGAATTGAAGAAATTGGGAAAAGAGGGAGAGTCGATTGAGCGTGTCGTGGCGAGGATGTTAACCGATGTTCTATAAGCTACTAAAGTTCGTTATAATGTCCAGGTTTTCTAAGCAACTTCTGGTTCTGATGATCGTACTTTTTGCCTTTTCGATTTACACATCAATTAAAACTGGTCCTTCTGGTAACGTATTCGAAATTTATGGACCGGCATTTCTTGCGTTCTTCCTAGTACTGCCCATTCTGAGTGGCGGAATAGCAGTTCTGAAATCAGACAGAGATTTTCTGTTCACCCTCCCTGTAAAGAGATCGGACCTTGCAGTCTCGCTTTTTATAGTGCAATTTCTTAGCTTTGGCCTGATAATCGTTTATATATTGGGATACTCTTTTTCAAACTTAAAGCCCGTATTCATTTATGCGCTTATTGACATCACTGGGCTAATCCTAGCAATGACTTCGTTGGGGCCCATAACGTACTCGCTGAAACCTTGGTGGAGAGCTCTTCTGGCACTTTTACTTGCACTTTGGTCATTGTCCGTTTTCTTCGGATTTCCTCTTTCTCCTGCAGCGATTTATACTGGTCATCCCATTTTTGCAGATGTGTCTTCAGTAGTTCTTGCAGCAGTCACAGTGCCCTTAGCACTCAGATCACTTTCAAGAGTAGATCTTGATCTGATGAAGACGTTTACGAGGTACACATCTGGCCAAGTCAAGCACACAAGAAGATTTAGCGGGATGACTCCAATAAAAGCAATTTATGCAGAGAATTTTTTCACAGTAGAAATAGCAGGTAGAATGAACTCTATCGGAGGTGGTGGGGCATACCGATCAGCAAGATTCAAGTTAAAAAATGGAATTATAGTTAGTGCGGTCTTAGCTGCCGTATATTATTACCTATTCTCAATCACAAAATTGCCATTGCAAGAGGCAGAAGTAGCCATCATGGTCCTTTCCATTTACTCTGTGATTTTCATCATGTTTTTCACGATGGGCGTCCTTGGAAACGAAAGACTGTGGTTAGGTTTCATGACTCGTGATCCAACTCACTACTTGAGAGATAAATTAACGGCCAAATCCCTCTCAATGACCGTACTCCTTGCTCCACTCGCTGTGTCCAATTTCCTCATTGCAGTTCAGGGTAACCTGCAAGCTCTGAATTTTGGTCTTCTGTTATTGGTGGAAATTCCCTCGCTTATCGTGATAGTGGTATACACATCGGCCTTCCTTAGTCCATTTCAAATAAAGGAAGACCTAATGATGCCCGGTCAGTTTAATTTGAGGCAGATGGCCACACTCCTCCCTGCTTCACCGGCATGGTTCTTCGTCGCTCTCTCCTATGGCTTCCTAGAATTAGGGTTGCAATTTCTTGCTTTAACGATTACGGTGCTTGCCGCCGCCATATTGGGAGGAATAGCAATCGCACTAATCAGCAGCAAGACCGTAGGAAGTAAGATCATAAATAGGCTCGTAGCAGCTGGGTTTATATGAACACAGACGATTTGACGCGAAAGATGGGAGGCAGAAAGGATGAATTGAACCCCTGGACTGCGCAGACCGTTCTTAAATATCTGCAACGCCTGAGGTGTCAGTGCTCTTCCTTACAGCCATAATAGTGCTTGCAATTGCCTTGATTGTTGGCGTAATAGGGAACATTGCAGGTATAGGTGGTGGGGTCATTATTGTCATTTTCCTGATCTATGTGTTCAAGCTCAGTCCGCTGGACGCAGCCGGCCTAAGCCTTCTAACGATAGTGTTCAGCTCTCTCTCAGGGCTCATCCAAAACACGAGGAAAGGGCTTGTGGATATGAGATTGTTCGAGGTGATGGCAATCGCAGCGGTCATAGGGACGATAGCAGGATCGGTGGTAACCAATTACATATCCCCGAGCACTTTCAAAGGGATCTTCAGCATCATTGTTATTTGCATCGGTTTATTCTCAGTATACTCATCCCGCACGCAGACGAGGGGAGGGATTGAAGGTCACTACGTTAGTCCTCCTCACTCGCCAGATATCGGAGCTCTTTCTTTCATCGCTGGACTGGTGTCGGGATTTATAGGCATTGGTATAGGGGGTATAATGGGAACGTATCTTACTGCAATAAAGAGATCCACGCCGAAAATAGCATTTGCGAGTATTATCGCAGCGATGTTTCCCGTCACAATCGCAGGAACGGCAATACACTTCTACTATACAGGATTCGTGAACATCTTATTCGCTCCTCCGCTGGTCATCGGTGCTGTGATTGGGGGAATTCTGGGTTCAAGAGTTATTAGTAAAGCTCCTCAATCTTCGCTGAGATTTTTTCAGGGATATATCATAATTGCCTTTGGAGTCCTTTCTGCAATTCTTTACTTTATTTCTTTCTATCACATCTGACTCGTCTCAGAATAACTAAGTCTTTTTACCTAAGTTCTTATGCAAATCTATGTCAGGTTATCTTTTACCTGAAAATACGGATTATTGGGACATAGCCATTAGAATTCACGAGTTAAGTGAAATAGGAAGCAGAGAATTTGAATCATCTAAGCTTCTAATTAATGTACTAAGAACACACGGTTTTACGATCAAGGACAGATTCATGGACATTCCTACAGCATTCAAGGCAGAGAAACAGATTGGCAATGGTAGACCATCTATTGCCTTCTTAGCAGAGTACGACGCCCTCCCTGGCATTGGACACGCTTGTGGTCACAACCTGATCGCGTCTTCGGCTGTCTTCTCTGCCATTAAGGCATCCGAAAAAATAACCAACGGAACGATTTCCGTGATAGGTACCCCAGACGAAGAAGGTTCGGGAGAATGGGCAGGATCCAAGATTCTCATGGCCGACAGAGGGGCTTTTAGAAATATAGATCTGGTCCTAGGTTCACATCCCGGAGATAGATGGAGCGTGGGAGACCAGTCCCTTGCAGTTCAAGACTTTGAGGTCACATTCAGGGGGAAAGCGGCACATGAAGCGGCAAGTCCGAACGAAGGAAGAAGTGCCCTTGACGCAGCGGTACTCACCTACAATGCAGTCAACATGATGCGACAGCACGTTAGAAGAGATGCAAATTTTGTAATGCACGGTATAATTAAGGATGGAGGGACCGCTTCAAATGTCACCCCAGAAAAATCCGTTATAACCTATGGTATAAGGACCTCAGACTTAGTCTATCACGATGAACTCGTCGAAAGGTTCAAGAAGATCGTGAAAGGATGTGCAATTGCGACCGAAACGAATTATTCTATCAAGAAAATTGGTCCCCTGTTTTCGACTACAAAGATCAACAGAACGCTCTCAAATATAATAAGAAAAAATCTCATTGAGGAAGGCATAGACTGTCTAACTCTTGAAGAGACGTTCTCCGAGTTGCCCAAGGGGTCCACTGATTTTGCCAACGTCTCGCAGGTCGTTCCCGCGTTGGAAGTGGGCTTCCAAATTGCACCGGAAGGCACGCCTTGGCACTCTAGACAGTCGCTAGAAGCTGCAAAGACCAAGAGGGCGAAAGAGTCTCTATTTACAATAATAACTGTGCTGAGCCAAACGGCAAAAGAGTTTACTGAGGACAGAAAATTCAGAGAAGACGTAGCCAGAGATTTCAATTCAACCTGAAAATCATTTCCAATTACAGAGTAGCTCCACGGTCGAACTCTTTTATAAGTCATAAGACAATCAAGTATAATTAAAACCAAGTTTTGACAAATTTTATTATGACATGCGCGTTTTCAAAATACAAGGGAGTACTATGGTAAGGCTTCACGACCACAACATAAACAATTATCTGAATTCAAAGTATGCATCTGACTTAGATTTTAGTAAGGACGGTTCACGAATCGCATTTACTGTCGCAGGAGTTTACAAGAATTTCAAAGAAGAATTTGGATCAGATGTTGCTGTAATTACGGTAAAAGATGGTAAACAAAAGTTATTCTCACACGAAAAGTGGAATAACTATTCTCCGAAGTTGAACAAATCTGGCGGAAAGCTCGCGTACTTATCGAAGAAGGAAGAAGAATACCGATTGTTCATTTATGATTTAGAAAAAAATTCAGGGCAAGAAGTTGTCGTGGAAGGCGCCGCGGATGCTCTGCACTGGGTCGATAACGATTCCCTAGTCCTTCTCATAAAGGACAAGGATCAACTGAAAGAAGAGAAAGACAAGGGAGATGATGGATACTTCTTCGAAGAGGACCCAAGATTTGATTCGCTATGGCAGTACGATACAGCATCTGGTTTTCGCCGGATCACTGAAGGAATCCAAGTTTGGGAGTTTGACGTCAATAACGGTCTGATCGGTGCGATCACCTCTTCCCTTCCTTTCGAATGGTCATGGTACGAATCCGCAGTTTCCTTAATTGATCTGAGAGACGGAAGAGTCAAGAAAATTTATTCAATAAAGGATAGACAGGTCGCCAAGCCGAGACTATCTCCGAACAACAGGAAACTTGTCCTCCTTGAGTCACTTTGGAGCGATAGGGGAGTAAACTCGGGAGATATAGTCGAAATAGATCTAAAGACCCTCAAGTCGAAGAATCTCACAGAGGGAGAAGAAGAGAGTTATTCAGAAATGCAGTGGATTAATGAAAAAGAGTTCTACGTACTCTCCAACAGGGACGGCACGTTCTCAATTTCCACGTTCTCAGGGAACAAGAAAAGAACTAATTGGTCAAAATATGGATCGGTATATAAACCGTGGTCTCCCTCATTTTCTATCTCTAATGACAAGGCAGCTCTATCGTTCGAAAGTGCAAACCAACCTGATGAAGTATTCCTTATTGATCTATCTACTAGGAAGGAAAAGGTAATAACAAGTATAAACAAACAGCTTGAGAACTGCAAAAGTTACGATTCCGAAAGAATCACCTGGAAGTCCAAGGATGGATTAGAAATATCGGGCATTTACAGACCGGCGGGAAAGAATTCCCCACTCATGGTGATAGTCCATGGAGGTCCGACAGGTTCATCGACAGACTCATTCATCGGAAACCCAACTCTGTTCATCTCGCATGGCTATTCCGTATTTCTACCGAACTACAGGGGGAGCGTTGGAAAAGGGAGGAAGTTTGCAGAAAAGAACCTAGGTGATATGGGGGGAATGGATCTGCAGGACATCCTTTCAGGAATAGAATATCTAGTCAAGAACAAAGGGGTAGATAGGAAGAATGTCTTCATTACTGGTGGTTCGTACGGCGGATACATCTCCGCATGGGCCATTACCCAGACTGACATTTTCAAGGGGTCAGTTTCGCTCTTTGGCATATCAGACTGGATTAGCTTCCACGGAGTAAGCAATCTTCCAAAGTGGGACAGTATACACTACAACGAGGATCCATACAAATTCAACCGGTTCGTAAAATTCTCACCTCTATGGTACGTAGACAAAGTTAAGACTCCCGTACTGCTCGCACACGGCATAGAGGACCCTTATGTACCAGTTGGCCAATATTATCAATTCTACAGAGCACTAAAAGACAAAGGTAAGGAAGTGAGACTCCTATTATATCCGAGGGAAGGACACGGGTTTAAGGAAAGAAAGCACATAGAACAGTTCTATGAAGAGATTTTCAAGTGGCTGAAAGAACGAAAATGAGCTTGCGAAGAAACCAAATGAAACTAGGTAAATTAAACCTAGACTATTCCTGATCGTACTACGGATTAGAGTTCTCTAAATTCCTTTTAAATTGTATTTTCTACTTCTTTTCTCCGTTTCTAATGTCTATAAATCTCTTCACGTAGTCAGGAATTTGAGTCCCAGAAGCAAATTCTGGGTTCGATAATTTTATTGAGAAGGGCACCACACCCGACCATATTTCAGGATTTCGTTTAACTTCCGATGGTCCTCCAGTTCTTATTTTCACAGAAAATTGCTCTAACTTTACCCTGAATACAGAAACACCTCTCAGCTCATCCTTGTTGGGCAGCTCAGTATTTTCCTTCCTCCCTGGAACGAGTCTTTCTATCCACTCTATGAAGAAGGAGAGTTTTTCTTCGTCTCCAACGACTTCTTCTGGTTTCCCAAAGACAATAGCCGACCTGTAGTTCATTGAATTGTCTGCGAGTCCCTTTGCAAGCACGAGCCCATTCAATTCTAGAACGGATATGGCAACTGGAGTCTTGTTTCTAAGTGTATCGGAAATTCTCGCAACAGGGCTTCCGTGGATGTAGATGTACTCAGAATTGTTATAATAGGTCATAGGAATTATAAAGGGTTGTCCATCTACTTGAAATGCCACCTGACAGGCAAAACCATTGTTAAGGATGTCCAGAAGAGTCTCTTTTTCAGAATGAGCTCGTTCGGGGTGCCTCTTGATTTTGGTTATATCTCCAGAAGACATAATTCTTCAGTTCGACGGACTTAAAGGATTTTCTCTTATCGGGATACGATATCTTTTCCTAAAATTATCGAATTGATATCTAAACTCCAATTTTTTGTCTGCCAACGAAAATGCTCTCTTTTCTATTAACCAAGTTGTGCGGTTCCTGTCCTTCCATAAATCTCTTGATGTTTTCAAATGCTTGTCCGAAGGCGTGCTCCATGACTTCTCCTGATAAACCGCCAGCGACATGAGGAGTTATCACGATATTCTCGTGATTAGAAACTTCTAGCTTGGGTTCTCCCCACCAAACATCAGTCAGGTACGATGCCTCCTTATTATCTTCCAGGAACTTTAGTAGGTCTTCTTTTCTGACTATCTCTGGTCGTGCAACATTGATGATAGTGCAATCTCTCTTCACCGCTTTCAATTGTACCTCTCCTATGAGGCTGGCTGTCTTACTGGTCAACGGAATTGAAATTAGAATAAAGTCTGACTCTTGAAGTAATACATCGAGTTCATCCATCCTGAGGAATTTATCAGAGTTTCCGTCTCTGTAACTTCTACCGACCGCTATTACTTTCATGCCAAACGATTTTGCTATGGAGGCTGCTCTGCTACCAATCCCCCCATAACCGATTATTCCGATGGTCTTCCCATAGAGAAGTTTCGTCGGTTTTGGAGCATAGAGTCCTCTCTTTGTCTCATCGTTAAACACAGAAATCCTCTTCGACCTCTCTAGCAATAAGGCGAAGGCATGCTCGGCAACCGATATAGAATATGCAGTAGCATTGCTAGCTATTATGGTTCCTTCAGATACACCACTCATGTCTATATGATCTGTTCCAGCGCTTATTGTTTGTATGAATTTGAAATTCCTGTCCCTTGGAAAATCGTTGTCCTTTATCAGAATGATCTCTGCGTCTCCCGTCTCAGGAAACCAAATGATATTTTCTTTTCCGAGAATTTCAATTCCTAATTTCCTGTACTTTTCATCCAGTTTGAACGGAACGAGGAGTTTCATTGCGAATTGATAACGATGGACTAAATATGACTTATCTTACACTGGTAACTACATGCCTTTCAATTCAGAATGAGCTAAAGTTCGGACTCTTATCTTTTATGAAGGTGCCATTCTGAAGCTCTCTAAAAGAATCCTCTATTTGGTTCCACTCGTTCATCACTATTGGCCCGTACCAACTTATCTTATCATTTGTCCTTCTTCCCGAAATGTAAATATAGCGATGCCTCTGTTTGCCCTCTATCTTGATGATTCCCTCATTAGTTCCGAAAACAGCCACTTCTAGCTTGTTTAATGATGCACCGTTTGCAGTTAAATTACCTTCTAGCGGGATGACCATAGATGTGAACCCTTCTTGCTTTGATATTTCAAGAATTCCACCATTGGAGGATACATCAAAATAGCTCACGTCTAGACTGTGCTTTTCCATAGATGGGTTGTCTGCACCCAAGATGCTTCCCGATATTACCTTTATTTCCTTTTTCTCTGATTGTATCTTGTTTAGATGATTCACGTCTATGCTCCTATAGGTAGGTTTTGCAAATTTGTCGTTCTTCCTAAGATTAATCCAGAGCTGGAATCCAAGCATATCATTATTTTGCCCAAAGGAACTGGGCATTTCTTGGTGAAATATTCCACTCCCGGCAGTCATCCATTGGATCTCGCCGGGATGGATCACTCCCTTGTTTCCCATACTGTCTTCGTGTTCCACCTTCCCCTTGAGCAAATAAGTCAGTGTTTCTATTCCTCTATGAGGGTGCCAGGGAAATCCATTCAAGTAGTCTTCAGGCCGATCCGAACCAAAATAGTCCAAAAGAAGGAAAGGATCCGTGAATTCATAAGTTCTGGGGGAGCCAAACAGTCTCGACAACTTTACTCCCGCGCCATCTCGAACCTCTTTTCCTTTGAGAATGAGGATAGGGGCCACTAAGCCATTATTGTTTCCTAAATTACTGTTCATAATACTAAATGAGACTTAAGTATATAAAAAATACTTAGTATGGAAGAAAAAGGGCTAACTTACATCGAAAGAGAATCGTTCAGATTTTGTCTTCCGACCTATAAAATTTACCAGAGATTATTCTTTCTTTGCTTTCACTATAGACATATATTTTGCCGGGTTCTTCATCTCTAGTTATTCTGTGACTATCGTCACAAAACGGTTTATCGCGGGAAAGTCCGCATCCACAAAATTCTAGTGGGAGATCTAGTAGCTTTGAATTAGGGTCAAGCTTTTCTGCTCCGGGTAAGTCTCTCACTTTCATTTTGTACGGTCCGGATCTTTCGTGAGTTACAATTCTCATAATTGTAACAATGAAACTTCCATAAAAAAATTTTGTTGCCCCAAGTAATTAGAAATCTTAATTTTTATCAAGAACACTATTATAACTCTAGGTTCCTATTCTCTCTATGGAAGAATACGAAACTGTGACAAAGAAAGGGATCACAGAAAAAAGAGTTTACCTCGATTCTGGGGAATTTGTCGTTTATGGTTACGAATCTGGGGGTAAAATTTCGAACAAGTTCAGAGTAGTACTCGGTGGGAAGGAAAAGAAATCTTTCTTTCTCATCGTCACGGGAAAGGGGAGAAATATGGCTATAGACTCTGAGTATGATGACACCGTTGTTATCCTAAAAGACAAAAAATCGATTAGTGTCGCAGATCTGTTACGGTGATTACGTCGTGGAAATCAACCTTCAAAGCTTCTGCGACCGTTGAAGATCAGAATATTTCCTTGAAAAACGGATTATTATTTTTTTCGTCCTCTAATGTGGTAAACTCTCCATGGCCCGGATAGATGTTCACGTCGCCCTCTAGTTTCTTAAGGCTTCGGATACTGTTCGACATTTCACTGTACGAACCTCCAAAATCGGTTCTGCCTATAGATCCATTGAAAACGAAGTCTCCTGAAAACATTGCGTTATCTACCATAAACGAATGGCTTCCAGGCGTATGGCCAGGGTTCTCAACGGCCTTTAGGGACTTGCTGCCAATCCTAAAGATATCTTCGTTGTTGATATCCTTGTCTGGGACTGGAGGATCTCCAGGATCCATACCGAAATAAGTCTTGACGAACTTCCTAAATCCTTCTATGATTGGCTCATCCTTTTTGGAAACAAAAAAAGGTATGTCAAATTTCAACTTGATTGCAGAAACTGATAGAATGTGATCAAAGTGTCCGTGGGTTGCAAGTATCTTTGTAGGCGTAAGATTCTTCTTCTGCAGATGTCCTATAATAATGTCGTGATCTCCTCCTGGATCTATCACGATACAGTCTCTTCCTTCGCTAAGTATGTAACAGTTGGTTCGCAAAGGTCCAACTATCAGCCTATCAATTTCCATTAACCTACCAATCTTAGAAGATTCTAGAGATATAATTTCTTCGGATAAGGCCAAAAATGAAGGGGAAATCTTCATCACAGTTAAACAGGATAAGGGATTAAAAAAACAGTTAAATATTGGATTTTCCTTGAAACCTAGATGAGTTCAGTTCCGATCAAAGCTCAAAATAGAGTTATAGTCAAGTTCATAAATGGCAGGAAGTTAGAAGACATTTCACTTGAAGAGAAAATATCGCTGAGTACTGTAGAGGAGGTGATAGAAGAATGGAGACAAGGGTACATCAATATGGACTTGGGAAACGACATTGCAAAGGAGCTCAAGGAACTAGCATTTCTCATTAGAGATAAGGAAATTACGCCGCACGACTTAGTTGAAGGGTATCAATATTATGGCATTTTCAAAGACAAGGACAGGGAAAAGATCATCGGAATAGTCAACAAAATTTATTCGCTGAGCGAAGAAAAGAGAGACCAATTTGTGAAAACGGCTGAAAAGATGATGAAGCTGGCAAAGTACGATAACATAGACTACGTTGAAATTCCCAAGGCAATAGAAGAAATGGTCGAAAGGGGTAAAGAGTTGAATAGGGAGATTAAGAGCAAGGAAATTCAGAATTTGGAATTGAGTGAGAGATTATCAAAAGTAAGAAATGAGCTAGAGAGCATAGAAGAACAGGGCAAGAACTTTTCAAGGCAACTAGCATTTTCTAATTACCTGAAACGGGAACTCCCCAGAGAATCGGAAGACGAAAACGCAATAAAGAACGTCATAGAGGGTCTAAAGCACTCTAACTATGATGTTGCTAAAATACAAGAGATTTCAGCACAGATTGCTCTGATCGGAAAGAGAGACTTAAGCATCGATCAGTTTCTCAAAATCTCAAGGTACTTTGAGGAACTAATGAATCTCGGACTGACCGTTCCTACAATGGAAAAAATTCTCGATACTGTCAAGGAAGACGGAGTTACCATTGACGAATACTTGAACGAGAGAACAGCCTACGTAAGAGACAAACTAGCCTACTTGAAATCCCTCAAAGAGCTGATGGACGCACACAAGAGGGCTGAGAAGCAGATGAAGCAGATAAATGAAGAAATTGCTCTCAGGAAGCTCAAACTGGAAAGAACCTGACACCAAAGTATCTTCTCAATCCAGTGACAGATCAGTTCTTCCTTCTTTCCATATATCGCAAGATATCTTCTAAAGCAGTTACATAACCAGCCACTGTTCCAAAATTAACTCACTTGACATTCATACTTTTGAGGTCGGTCAGTGACGGGGCCTCGCTTCCAATTTTGAGGAAACATACCAAGCAAATCCGCCTCGCGCGATGAGAAGGTCAAGTAGACAATAATCCAATGCTTCCCGTGAGATCTTTGAAGTTGAGATAGAAAAATGTGGCGTATCCATTTGCTGTATGGTCCGACCAGCGAGAACAAAGACTGTCCTCAGAGCAGCATTGAATTCTCTAAGGTTTCATATAGGAAGATTTTCCCAGTCAATCAGATCCGAGTTGTCTGGCGTCCTTATCTCCATTGATCCAAGCAGTTCGGTGAAAAGTTGATCCTCAATCTCTAACTTATCGTCCTTCTTTTCGAATGGTCTATTGAAGAAAGCGCCAATTGCAGCTAATCCTACGACCGTCCTGAGTTTTTCTTCATTGGTCGAAATATCCTTAATTTGTTTTGAAAACTTCAGATTCAGTTCCTTGCTCTTGAGATCTTCAAGAAAATCCGTCACGGTCTTACCTAGAAGTTTATTGTGTTCCTCCGCCAAGAGAATTCTAACCTTGTACGTTGGATTGAACTCTACATGATCTCCCTCTGTCTTGAACCATTTGGATGCGTCCTTCTCAAAGAAGACTGTTGCAAGGGCGTCTGCGACCTTTCTAGGATCGGAAAAATCGATTCCATTTGTGAGGTTATAGATCACTAGAGAACCATTGTCTGAAATTTTTCTTGAGGAGGCGATGAGAACCCCCAAATTATCTTCAGTGTTCATTGAAGGTAAAACAGAATGAGTCTATATAAACTGTTCTAACTACGACACCCGCACAAAGAACTGTCGCGATAATGTCATAGAGCCTGTTTTTAGTCGCAAGGATTTATATAATTACAAAAAATCCCGGCCCTTGGAAAATTTATTAAGAAAATCCATAGCAGAATTGATAGGTACCTATATTTTTGTCTTATTTGGTCCCGGAAGCATCGTAGCATTTATTGCTGTATTTCAAACAACACTGAATTCGTCCACCCTGTTTTACCTGGCAACAACCTTTGGTCTGGGGTTTAACCGTTAATCGCAATCTTTATACTCTTTTATGCAATACTATACTGTCACAATGGAAAAACTCTACACAATCAGGGAGGCTAGTGAGATGTTAAGCGTCAACCCATTTACACTCCGGAGATGGGACAACGAAGGGAAGATCAGGTGCGTGAGGCTCCAGAACAGATACAGAAGGATACCCGAGAGCGAAATAGACAGGATCCTGGGTAAGAAAAAAGACAGGAAATCGTACATCTATGCAAGAGTTTCCTCGAACGACCAGAAGGGAGACCTCGTCACCCAGATAAAGAGGCTCAGGGAATTCTCAAGGGAATCGGAAGTTTTTTCAGATGTTAGAAGCGGTATGAAGTTTGGACGCAAGGGTTTCCTGAGTCTCTTGGACATGATCGAGAACGATAAGGTTTCAACCATTTACATAACTCACAAGGACAGGCTGGCGCGTTTCGGCTTCGATCTCGTAGAAAGGGTGTGTGAAATTCATGGAACGGAAATAATTGAAATAGATGGCGAGGAAATTCTTTCAGCGAATGAAGAGCTCAAGAAAGACCTGATATCCGTCATAACATCCTTTTCCGCAAGGTTGTACGGGTTGAGATCCCACAAGATGAAGAGGATATTGGACGAGGTGAAGTCTTGACCCATCCCTGGAAGTCTTCTGGTTCAAAGAGGACGGTATGGTGGTACTACGAACCTTCACCCGCCATAATGCATTACCTCAGCGACATGAGGGATGCCATTAGGTATGGGGTGACGAAATCTTACCTGCACTGGAAGGATAATGGCACTATACCCTCCCCCATAGACCTGAGGAGGGAGATGAAGTCGTGGTTTGATTCCAATTACGGCTATGCGAAGCACCACATCAACCCGGTGTGCAGATCTTCCACGGCCATTCTCCGATCCTTCAGAAAGAACAATCGTGACAAGAAATACCCTCAAGTCAACAGGCTCGCTATCAGACTCGATTCAGAGCTTGTGAAGATCGTTGACGGTAGCATAAGGGTAACAATTAGGCCAGGTGAATACGAATTCATCCCAATCAACACCAAGAATAAGAAGTGGGAAGAGTATTCGAAGCACAGGATAGGAGAAGTTCTCATCACTGACAGAGTCATATCACTCTCTTTCTCCATTCCCGACAGCAGGGAGATATCAAATAGGAAGATCGGAATGGACCTGAACTTCTCCAACACAATTGGTACGGTCTATGACAAAGGCATAAGGGAGGTCATAAGAAAATCAACCTCTAACATAGTCGGAATACAGAACGACTTCTCGAGGAGGAGAAGGAAACTACAGAAGCACATAAGGAATAAGAGGAAGAGGATCGTGAAACTCAAGCAGACTAGGGGAAGGCAGAGGAAACGCATCAACGACGCCCTTCACAAGCTCTCCTCTTCCATAGTAAAAGAACACCAAGACTCATCGTTCGTCCTTGAAGACCTGAGGAACATAAGAAAAACTTCAAGACCACAATCAAAGAAGATGAGAACATATCTGAACAGGTGGCCCTATTCCCAGTTCCAGAGGATGATAGAATACAAGAGTAAATACAAGACCCTATACGTGAATCCGGGAGGGACTTCTTCTGAATGTCCCGTTTGTGGTGGAAGACTGAAGCACCCTACCTGGAAGATATCCAGATGCGAAAACTGTGGTAAGGACTACGACAGGGACAGGTTGTCATCACTGGCAATAACCCTCCGTGGCCTCTACCTGTGCGGAGACCCGTTCACCGTGAGTGCGATAGCCTCTTTACCATCGGTGATGGATGAATACCTTCACACCCGCAATAAACCTGATATTGCGGGAGCAGGAGGGACCGAGATGGTATACGCTTCGAACGATATTATGCACAACAATGCATAATGTTTTGAGAACGGTATAGCCATAGCAATTATGGCCGTAGCAAACATATCAGGCGGTCACGTTAATCCGGCTGTGACGGTATCACTCTATTTGGCCGGAAGATTCCCAGGCAAGCACGTTATTCCGTACATCGTATCACAGCTTATCGGTGCTGTCTTGGCTTCTGCGACTGTTGCAGTATTTTATGGATATAACACTGCAAATCTTGTTCAGTTTGGTGCAACTATTCCCGGGATAAGGGGTCCGTGGGTAGCATTCTTTGGTGAGTTCATAATGACGTTTTTCTTCCTTTGGACAATTATGGGAGTCACTTCAAGAACTACCAATACAGCCATTATATCAATCGTTATTGGTATATACGTCACCATAATGATATTCCTGCTTGCGACCGTGAGCGGTGGATCAATTAATCCAGCTCGGTCGTTTGGACCGGCCGTCTTATCTGGAATACTCCTCAAGGGTCAGTATTATCAGTGGATCTATTGGGTCGCGCCCATACTTGGTGGCTCTCTCGGTGCCCTTTCTTATAAGTATATGTTTCATGAGACTGGGAAAGTACACTACTTGCCAGAAAAATCTTAGAACTGCAACAATGATCAATATCTTTTTTTTTAATTAATTTTTTTAGTTTCGTTAGAAAGCTCTCAATTCATTAAGGCTGAGAGATTCAATTTAAATTTGTAATAGTAGGTGACTAGAATCCTTGGATGATATTGGATTTGCTTAGAAACTCAAATGGCTTGCAAAGAGTGGTCAAGTAATTTTTGTATTTTCTATTCTAAGTTCTTTTTTGTTAGTCATCTCTTAAACGCTACAATTTCGAAAACGGACAAGTTTACATATTGACATCACAAGCTACAATCTAAGGAAAACGAAGGGTATTTATATTCAAAAGGGGAAATATTTACAGTAGCAGATAGCACACCCAAGAGAATGCGGAGGGCCGGATTTGAACCGGCGAACCCCTATAGGAACAGATCTTGAGTCTGTCGCCTTTGGCCAAGCTCGGCAACCCCCGCTGGGGGAGAATTGATGGGAAGTTAAATAACCTGTTGCAAAGGCTCTCTCTGTTCCCTCACGAGTCTTAGAGACGGCCTCGGGTTCTTTGAAGCATCGACGTCGTCTATTCTAGTCACCTTCAAGTTCACGGGTTCCTTTTCGAAAGTCTCGTGAGGTAGCTTCAGGGTCTGTCTGACCGTCTCAATGAATAAATCCATTTCAGACTTAGTTGCGCTCTCCGTCGGTTCTATCATTAGGGCCTCTGGCACTATGAGCGGGAAATAGATCGTCGGTGCATGGACTCCATTGTCGATCAGATGCTTCGCGATGTCTCCTGCCTTTGGCATATTGGCTCCCATCGAAGATGCGACAAACTCGTGTTTCTTGATGGCCTTTCCCGGCACTGGCATGAACTCCTGCATTTTCTTTCGCATGTAGTTTGAGTTTAGCACCGCAGTATCGCAGGCATCCCTGAGTCCATCTTCTCCCATCATTTTGATGTACGTCCAAGCCCTGACCAATACTCCGAAGTTACCGTAGAAGCTAGCCACCTTACCTATTGTTTTGGGCGGAATGTAATCGCAGTGATATTTTGTGCCATCAAACGTGACCTGAGGATATGGCAAGAAATCCTTCAGTTTCTCTACAACACCGACGGGTCCAGCGCCTGGGCCACCTCCTCCGTGGGGAGTCGAGAAGGTTTTGTGGAGATTCAGATGAACGATGTCAAATCCCATTTTAGCGGGAGTTGTTTTCGTCATGATTCCGTTCAAATTCGCCCCGTCATAGTACAGGAGCGCTCCCCTAGAGTGAGCGTAGTTAGCCATCTCCACAATCTTGTCCTCAAAAATTCCAAGAGTATTTGGATTAGTAATCATAAACGCTGCCGTTTTTTCCGTTACGGCTTCCTTGAACTTTTGCATATCAACAGTACCATCGCTGGTAGAAGGTATCTGGACAACATCGAAACCCGCCATCCGAGAAGAAGCAGGATTAGACCCGTGAGCCGAATCTGGAACTACAACCTCTCTCCGACAATCGATTTGTTTTGTACATTCGAAATAATCTCTTACTATGGATAATCCTGTAAATTCTCCGCTTGCCCCTGCAAGAGGCTGTAGCGTTATTGCATCCATCCCTGTAATTTTTTTGAGCGATTCGGTGAGTTCGTAAAGCAGCTTTAATGCGCCTTGTACCTCGTTGCTACTCTGAAGAGGATGGATCATCCTAAATCCTTCAAGGCTCGCGATTTCGTCATTTATTTTGGGGTTATATTTCATCGTACAAGAACCCAAAGGATAGAACCCAGAATCCGCACCAAAATTCATTTCGGAAAGTTTTACGTAATGTCTAATGATGGAAAATTCCTCCCTGTCCCCAATTCCGGTTGTCTGTCTTCTCATTATTGCTGGTACGTCTATTTTGAATTTTTCATCCTCGTGGGGAATTTTGATTGTCCTTCTTCCCTTCAAGTCAAGGATATTGGGTTCATCGAAAATTGCCTGATGATACATCTATGCCACCTCCCTCAGGAATTCCCTGAATGCATTGAAGTCGTCATCGGTGTTTCTTTCTGTGACGTTTACTACAATATTTGACTTGTTTCTATCGTTGAATCCGTACTCTTTGCCGAGCATATAACCCGGTATGAGGTTATATTTCTTGGCAATCCTTGCCACGAAAGTTTTGGATTCATTCAATCTGATTAGGAATTCGTTGAATACGGGAGATGCCTGATACGGCATGGTTATACCGAATTCGTTCACAATTTCGATTAGTTCTTTCGTTCTTCCCATGTTTACTTCGCCAATCTTTCTGAGTCCTGAATCGCCAAGCAGTGAGAGGTAAACTGCCGATGCTATAGCCATCAGCGCTTGATTGCTCGTCATATTCGTGACTGCTCTTTCTCTCCTAATGTGTTGCTCTCTTGTCTGGAGAATCATCGAATACGCGACTTTTCCGTTGTGGTCCTTGGTAATTCCCATGATTTTTCCAGGCATCTTCCTTATGTATTGTTCCTTGGTTCCAAATATACCTACGACCGGTCCGCCAAAGTTGAGTCCGAGTCCCAAAACTTGACCCTCTCCTATCGCGATATCGACTCCGAATTTGCCTGGCGGGGCAAGCACACCAAGGGATATCGGATTAATTCCGGCAACGAATATTCTCTCGTCTCCGATTATTTCCTTTATCTTCGAGACGTTAGTGTCTATGATGCCAAACATGTTTGGATATTCTACATAGACCCCGCATGTATCATCGGTAAGTTCCTTTCTAAGAGAGGTGAGATCGATCATTCCATTCTCATCTAAATTTACTTCCTTGATCTTTATTTCAGCACCTTTGGCATAATTCTCCAGAACCGCGCGCTTGTTCCTGCTTATGTACTTTGGCACAATGAATTCATCCTTACCTGTAATGTTCTTAGCCATTCTAGCGGCTTCTCCCAGGGAAGTAGAGACATCATACATTGACGAATTCACTGCGTCCATCTCCAGTAGTTCTGCGACCAAGCTTTGATATTCGAACAAAGCCTGCATTATCCCCTGCGATATTTCTGCTTGGTATGGGGTGTAAGCAGTCAAGAATTCATTCCTGTTTACCACGTTGGCGATAGCAGCTGGAACGAAATGGTTGTAGAGACCAAAACCAAGAAATGAATGTGACTGGTTTACGGTCTTGTTCATTCCCGCATACTCTCCTGCTACTCTTCGGACTTCGTCTTCGTCCATTCCTTTGGGGAGACCAAGTGTCTTGGTCCTGATTGATTCCGGAATGTCCTTGAAAAGTTCGTCTGTACTTTGGATCTTCAACTCTTTTAGCAACTCTGATAGGTCGCCGCTCATATCGATCGCTACCGTATGATTTAGAAGAATAAAACTGTTCTATCCGTCCAATTCGAGTGAAAAGGTATTTAGAAGGAGCAACGTTTTGACATAATGGACTCGAGATATCTCCTCTTCCTGACAAGAACCCTTAGAGGCTTCATATACGGAGTGTTCTCAGTCATAACAATAATCTATCTGATAGAGAGTGGACTAACCCCTCTGGAAGCCGGTATTGCGGTAACTGCCTCTATCATAGTTAATTCATTTTTCACCTTTCTCATCACTTCGAGATTTGGTACGGGTTATTCTCGAGTCTTCCTCATCGTTTTTTCTTTGCTGTTGTTCATTGGAATTTCTGGTCTCTTTCTCACAACCAATCCAGCATCAAAGGCACTGTTTGCAATAGTCGGATCCCTTGGAGTGAATCCATCTGATAACACTCTTTTTTCTGCATACGAGCAACCAATCATCGCAATGATCAAGGAGGATCAGAGAGAGAAAAACAGACTGTTTGCACGCTACACTTTTGGAGGTTACATCGCAGCTTCACTAGGAGCTCTGGCACTAAACCTCGGATTGAATTTGTCGTTTGAGCTTTCGATGTTGTTTGCTGCTATGGTGATAGGCTCGTATTTCTTCATACCGTCCATTGAGGGGAAGAAGAGCGTAAGAAAGGCTCCAGTAACGAAGAGGAGCAAAATCATTGCTAGGGATGTAAGCGCCCTTTTCTCCCTCGATGCGATAGCCGGGGGATTTGTTCTGCAGAGCTTAATGGCATACTGGTTCCACGAGAAATATTCCTTCAGTCTTTCACAGCTTGGGTACGTTTTCACGGTTGTCGATATAATAACCGCCGTATCGGTCCTGTTGACTCCATATATTGCTTCCAAAATAGGTCTGGTCAGAACGATCGTTTTCACTCACCTACCTTCTAACGTCTTCTTGATTCTAATCCCGTTGGTCCCTACCCTATCACTATCCCTTCTATTCCTCTTTCTGAGGCAGAGTTTAAGTCAGATGGACGTGCCGACAAGACAGTCGTACCTCAATAGCGTAGTGGAAGGAGATGACAGGAGCTACGTTGTAGGAGTATCGAATGCCGTCAGAAGTGCATCTAACGGTGCCAGCCCGTACATCTCCTCCTACTTGATTTCTATCGCCGCAGGCTCACTTTCCTTCGTGGTCGGAGGAGCAATAAAAATAGCTTATGATTTGGCGTTTTACAAAAGGTTCATATCCGTCAAAGAGAATTATGCCAGGAAAGAAAAATGACAGTTCTTTCTCTCTGCTACATATGCGGACTGCCCGCAGGCGTAACGTGTAAGATGTGTGGCAAACCCGTTTGTACGAAACACTACGTAGCAAAGTTAGAACTGTGTGTCAGGTGTGCGGGAAAGCTCCATTCCCAGCGTTTAATCTATAAAAGACTGAAGGTAGAGATTCCACATTCGACAGCTGCGATACCATTGAAAAACACAGTTTCCAAAAATCATAATCACTCTTGACCTCATAGGAATTGAGATGCCTTATGAGCGAAGAGGTGAGCCTCTTGCCTTTTTTGTCCCAGTCAAGGAGGAGGATGACTTCCTTGTGATTCTTCGATAGATTTCGACAGAATCCTTCAATCGTCATTAACGAATGAAGTTGAAGAATTTCCCCTTTAAACTCCAATTTTCTCAGGGCCCTAACATCGTTAATTCCTTCGACTATTATGGGTACAGAGAGATTCCTTTCTCTCAGGTCTTCTAGTGACTTGAAGATCCTTCCGACGTTGTCTTTTGCACTCAACGGACCCACTCTCTAATCAAATAGCCCTTGCTCTCACCAACAGCTTCTCTGAGTCATCTCGTAGAGGAGAAAGATCGTAATCGCCAAAAGTTCCGTCCACTTCAAAATTCTCCGTAGACAGCATCTTCTCAAGCTCCATCGAAGTTATCGGATAAATGGTTATAGTCTTTTCCACTTTTTTCTTGGTCTTATTGAATATCCTGTAGGTGTACTTTAGCTGGTAACTATCTCTCAGACTTTTCGCTCTCATTTTCAGAGAAATGTTGGTCTTACCGTCGTCGAAATCAGAAATGTTGTAGGTTCCCTTATTAAGGTTAAACCCGTTTAACACATCCACGAAGAGGTATCCATTTATATTCAGTACCCTCCTCGACTCTCTTAGTATCAGCCTCTTCTGCCCGTTGGGAACCAATAGAAGGCTGTTCAATCCGATGATAACGGTGTTGAAGTGCTTCTTGAAAGGCAAAATCCTCGCATCTCCCATCACTTTAGTGAAATGATTTCTAGACCTGCGCAACATGTTTGGATTAATTTCTAGACCTATCCCACCGCTAAACTTGCATATTATTCTCCCTGTGCCTGCAAAGAGTTCAAGGCACGGGGAAGTCGCTGTCATTGCTTTATAGAACGTTATGTCCTGACTGAATATGCCGTATATGTCATCGTAGTACAGCGATTCGAAGTCGTAGAAATCTTCGATCTCCTTCATTTTTTATATCCTATATTCCTCAAAAACTCCTGTCTTTCTTTGATGTCCTCATCCTTTTCGACACCAAGGGGTCTGTCTCCATCCAGCACTCCAATTACTCCTCTGCTGTCTCCATCTTCGCCAATGATCACGGAAAGAGAGTTGGATGTAGCTGCAAATAGAGAAAGTACCTCCGGTACCCCCCTCAGGTGAGGAATGATGTTAATCGGGAAAGAATCCCTTAGATGGATTATGAAGACGTGACCCGCTCCTAGCTTTTCAGCGTTCCTTACTGCACGCTTTGTGAGAGCATCGTCATTTCCATCAAATCTGATCAATCTCTTCCCCGATGCTTCGCAGAATGCTATCCCAAACTTGGCCGATGGAGAAGAATTCTTTATTGCTTCATAGAGGTCTTCTACTGTCTTGATGAAATGGGATTGTCCTAGCACAACATTCTCGTCATCTTTTTCGATGTGCACAACTGAAAAATTCACTAAATATCAATAAATTCACGCATAAATTTATTTTCCTTGTCGGAATTAAAAGTCGTGAAGGCATTACTCGTCCGAAGGGAGCGCTCCAAAGAAACGAGGGAATCTCTGATCTCGATGAGCGTCGAGTTCTACGAGGAAAGGAACAACTTTCATTTCCTGTTCATTTTCCCAGATATGAAGGGAACGAAGAACGTGAGCGGTAAATGGTGCTATTTAGTCAACGAGAATCCAGAAGAAGTCGAGATCAAAGGTAGTACTTTCAAAATAGAAGGTTCTAGGGAGGTCATAGACCTTTTTGCTCCCAGCTTTGAGAAAAGGGGTCTGAAGGTCAAGTTAGAGAACCCTGACAATCTGATAGAAATAAAGAGATGGGGAAAGAAATATTTACTCAGTGTCTCCTGAGTCTACCCTTAGCCCTAATGGATGGTCTGGATTTCACAGTGCCCTTGCCTTTTGTTGCGAGTCCTCTTGATTTCTTACCCGCAGTCGAAAGTCCTCTGAATACTCTCCCTTTCTGCGCTTTATCGGCGGTCCAATTCAGATTCTTGTCTTTTGCAATTGAGGGATGCTCCGGGTCCACAAACATAACTTCGTAGAATTTGTGCTTTCCATCCTCTGCTAGGTAATACGAATTCAGGAGAACGAGATTGGGATATCTTCTCTGCGCCCTTTCTTCAGCGATCCATTTCTCGCTCTTTCCGTGAGTAAGTTTGTTGTAACCGTATCTCCTTGGCCTTCTTCCACCGAGTATCTTTGGTTTGTGAATATTACCTCTGTTTACCTTAACTCTAACGACAACAAATCCAGGTTTGGCCTTATATCCGAGTGCCCTGGCCCTCGATAACTTTGTTGGAGTTGAAATCCTCTCTACTGTGCCTGATGCTCTCCACTCTGTCATCCTTTGCCTGACCATTCCTTTCATTTCTTCCTTGGATGTGAGAAAGTTATCAGACTGGAACGAATAGCTACTTTTTGAGGGCAATTTTATTCACCTATTAAGCAAACAGGATTGTGACTTATTATAAATTGATTTCTTTTTATAATGAATGCAAATCAAGTGAGACAGAATAAAGAACTGAGTGTGGCCATTTTGTGCTTTCTTTCGCTCCTCTCTTTAAAGTCTCTTTACCTTAGACAAAATGTCTAAGCATTACTGACTTATTGTTTGTAGTTGGATCACTACAGTTCCAAAGAAGCGGCGGAGAATTATCATCGGAGTTTTAATGAAGAAATCAACAATCCAGCGATGATTCAGAAAGCCATAACGCGATATACTAGGTTCATCAGGAACGTCAAGCATTCCGGTCATATACTGGACGCCGGTTGCGGTACAGGGCGATTTGTCAAGTATTTCATGAGGGATGGTTACAGAGTCACTGGAATAGATGTCTCTAAAGCTATGCTCAAAATCGCCATTAGAGCGAATCCAGACGCGGAGTTTATTGAGATGGACATGAGGTTTCTCCGGTTCTCCGAGGATTATTTTGATGGAATCTGGAATTCTGGATGTCTTCTCCACCTTGACGAAAATGGAGTAATGGCAACCTTAGAAGAGTCAAGACGTGTTCTAAAACAAGATGGCACATTCTTTGTCGCAACAAGAACCGGGAATGAAGATTTGACAAGAGAGGAAGAATCTAGAGAAGGGGGGAAAATAAATGTAAACTATTACACCCCAGATAAATTGCGATTGCTCCTGAACAAGGCTCGTTTCGAAATATCAGAGATGTTTATCGAATCCGATGACTATATGAGACCATTTGACTATTGTTACATCTATGCCAGAAAATCGAAATAGTAAAGCTCTTTTGTGTCGTGTAGCATAGTTCCCGCGAAACAGAATATTGTGAAAATGAAGACTCTGATATTTGATCCTAACCGTTATATCCTAGAAACTGGGCAATGAGCATTTGATGGTGCAATAACAGATAAGGGTATGGATTGGTCCCTATTTTATTATAGGAGGGGACCAGAGTAGAATAATAGAATTAAATTATATTTTCTGGTATAAAAATGGCATAGTATTGAAATGATCTATCCTCTTGGCAATGAAAATTGTCAATTCCAGGCTCTCACAACCCTAATATATATCTCTATTATCGCAAGAAAGATGAGCAGTATAAGAATTGACCTACCTCCAGACAAGGCCGCAATCATTCTCAAGCGAATTCAAAACAAATTGAGTGGCTACAAAGGATACAAGATTGGAACGGATGCGAGGATTTCTTCACAGATCCTCAGTGATGACATAAAAAAGAGGGTAGATGTATCTCTGACGAATTTCAAGGCAGCGATCGACAACCTGGAGATGTACGACAAGCACGACGAAAAGGACAAAGCGGGAGAGGTCTACAGGAAAATCGAAGAGCTAAAGAACATGAAAGTGGCACTCCCATCGGAGCCCCTTATGATAACTGAGCCGGACGCTCAGAAACTCTATCTCTTGGACGAAGCTGGATTCAGAAATTCCATAGACCTACTTGACAACATTAACAGTTTTAGGTCCGCATCAATATCTGGAGACTTCGATGCAGTGGTTCTTGAAATAATCAACGGAAATATAGAAAATATATCGAAATTCGTTGACGAGAAAAATATATCTCTAAAGCCAAAAAATTAGAGTCTTAAAAAGGCTCTACCGAACAGTTCCCTGTTCTTCATCGCCTTATAGGCGTCCGCGACTTGGTTAAGCTCAAACACTTTGCCTACGACGGGGGATATTTTTCCTTCCTTTGAAAGATTCAGCGCCTTCTCCACGCTCTTCTTGGTCGAACTGATGCTTCCTGCTATAGAGTTTCCTTTGAGTATCAGGTTTCCTAGTGGTAGGCTGACAGGATTGACATCGACGTTGCCAACGACAACTACTCTGCCTCCAAATTTCAGTGATCTGAACGTGTCGTTGAAGGTAGGTGATCCCACTGTCTCCAATGTGAGATCGACTCCCTCTCCAGTGATCTCCTTAACCTTCTGTGAAAAATTCTGTCCTCCAACGACAAAATCTGCGCCAACTTTCTGAATCATCTCTTTCTTCCATTCGCTACTAGTTTCCGCAACTACTTTTGCTCCAAGTGCTTTGGCAATTTGAACTGCGTGGGACCCGACTCCCCCTCCTGCACCAGTTATCAAGACTGTTTGGCCCTCTTTCAGCCCTCCCACTACTTCCAGTGCCTCTACGATCATTCCTGTGACGCACGCAGATATTGCAGCCGCTTCACTGCTAACTCCAGGAGGAACCTTGACAAGTGATATTTCTGGGACGTGAATGTATTTCCTGTAAGCTCCATTCATACTTTCCCCGAAAGTCTTCCTATTTCTGCACAGATTTTCTCTACCGGATTTGCAGTATTCGCACGTTCCGCACGGGACATAGATCAGACTAGAAACTCTTTCTCCTTCCTTGAACTTTGTGACCTTTGAACCAGTCTTCTTAATCACTCCTGAAATTTCGTGGCCCGGGACGATAGGAAGGACTAGTCTGGGGAAAAATCCCTCCATCGTCAGGATATCTCTATAACAAATTCCAGTCTCAGTCTGTTCGATCAGGACTTCATTTTCTCTAAGAGGTTCATCTTCAATTTCCTTGACTTGAGGGTACTCCTTGATCTTGGTGAGAACCGCTGCTCTTTGCATGCTTCAGGATGAAATTTTAGAATATATGTTTATAGAGCCTTCACGACCTCGTTCGTGGCTGTCACCATGTTCTTCAGTTTTTCATACCCGATTTCCCTGCTTCGCGTCCTCAATCCACAGTCCGGATTGATCCTTAGCTGATCGGGTTCCAGGAACTTGAGAGCGTATTCGATTCTCTCCTTAATGAGTTGGGGAGGCTCGATGAAATCCTTGTGAATGTCCGTTACCCCCAGCCCCAGACTTATCTTTTTCGTCATCGTTTCTGCAGTCTCCTTGAATCTTCTGACGTCATCGTATCCATTCCGTTGGTCTTGGAGTGAGATTGGATCCCTGTTTGCGAACTCCAAGTTATAGACAGAAATATCTAGGGATGGAGCAATGCTGTAAAGGAGACCATAGTCCGTGCTGAAACAAACGTGAAGATGCGTTTCGATCCCATCTATTCCTTTCACACTTTCGTTCACGGATTCTCTGACTAATTCCATCTCTTCGGGATGGGTTGTCGCAGCAGGTTCGTCTATCTGAATTTGGAGAGTGCCGTCTCCCCACGCAGACTTCAGTTCCCGTAACTCCTGATTCATTATCTTGCCAAACACAAGAGCAAGCTCCTCTCTGCTCTTGTAGTGGTCGTTAAAAGACCAGTCCATTAGTGTGTACGGTCCCGTCACAGGGAGCTTGATGTTCTTCATCTTCAGTTGGTTGAATAGTTGGATCTCCTCCAAGTGGAAGGGCTCTTTTCTCTTGAGGTCTTCGTACACGCTTCCCTTGTTGTAGTACCTATTGTCGAATGACCTCACTGGGCCGAAGATTTTCACGCCATCCATTCTTGAAATGGGATGCTCGTACATCTCCCATCTGAACATTTCACCGCCAACCCCGATATTCTCCAGTCCGCTCTTCTCGAAAAGGTCTAGCGTTTCTAGAGTAGCTTTCTTCGCAACCTCTTGAAATTCATTCTCTTTGAAAGATCTGAATTTAGAGGATAGATAAGTGGGCTTCCTGAAACTCCCTATTTCTTGGGTTATAAGTTCTTCCATCATGCATCACCTTTGAAACTGAATACTTTCTTGTCAGCTATGATTCTAGGTAGAAAATCAAAGCTTTCCGTGTTTGCGACTATGAGTTTATCAAAATCGCTAGACAGAGCCTTCACCTTCTCCAGTACTCCATCGTCAATTTTTGTGCTTTGAGCATCGACAACTTTTATTCCTGGAACCTCGCAATATTTAGAGTACGCGTAAGGGTCATTTCCAATTATCGAATAGAATTTTTTTCCTCCATCAGCGCTGAATCTTCCACTGTTTCCAGTTATTACTAGAAATAAGGAAGTGACACTTTTTAGTTCATTGTAGATCTCAAAATCTTCGGCCTCGAAGGGTTCGTATATCAGTAGACGTTTGATCTTTAGCATTTCTATAAGTTTTAGGTAGATGTCTTTTAGCTCATTTCTGACCTTTGAAAAGTCTCCAGAGACCTTGCTCATTCTTACGAATGAATTGATTCCCGGTAGGAAATGTAGATATGATTCATTCTCTAGTTCGTGGTACATCGGGAAAGGAGGATTCTCCTCTAATTCTTTGAAGCCTTTCACCTCCCTAAGTTTTCCAATAGCATCTATTTCTGGTTGCCTGTAGAAGGTGTTCGTTTCTTTGTATCTAGTAAGGGAACCTAGCCTTATCCCCTCCACTGACAGCGCGATCGGACGAAGTAAATCGTACCAGTTGAACAGGGGATCCGTGAAGTAATTCAACGCCGCTTCTTTCACTAGCTCGTAGTAAATCGAAGATTCCTCCTGTATCTTATCAGAAATTTCCTTGGTATTCAATTGTCCTTTTTCCCATTTTCCATAAGAACGTCTAAGATTCTCCGATCTTGGATATATCCCATAAAGTAAAGAAATTAGTTCCAATTTTCATTCCTCCTGTAATCTATTCTAGAAAGTGCATCAACGCATCTCTCCAGTTCTGTCTTTATTTCTGGCGCGTGCGAGTTCATTGGTAAATTTGTTAATGGACTATGTGATATTAAACATTCTTAATTTTGTGAAAAAAGAGAAGATTATTGAGTTGAGCTTCAACTCTAAACTCTCCTCTCGTCATTTCACTCTATCTCCCATTATCTTGAGTGTGCTTCTGGAGCTTAGCATTGCTAGGGATGCAATGATAATCAATGCCCCCAACAACGCAATGACAATGATATCGAAAAGGGAAAAAGAATCTCCACTCAGGTCTTGACCGTTCATCGTCTTTATGCTATTCACAGATGCCGTGACAACACCAAGATTGGTCTCGATTGTCGCGGTATCGTTAGAGACCTTTGTGACTGTTCCAGTTATGTTTCCTAAACACGTTTCTATAGTTGCGTAAGTGTCATTGAACCAAGAAGTGCCGCTTCCTGAAACAAAAATGGTCGTATTCAGGTCACTCAAGGATGCGTTGACCTCTCCAGCTATCGTCATGATTTTAGCCGTGTCTCCCGAGAGTCCAATTATCGAAGCATTTAGAGATTTCAATGAAACCTCTATTTTACCGATCGAAGTATTCAATCCCACAATTCCTAGGTGAATCGAGAAGATAGTGGCGTTAATTGAGTTCAGTGAAGTCTCTATTATCCCTATATCTGTCTGAATTACCGCTGCCGTTCCACTAATTCCATCAAATGAAGCATTCAGCGAACGGATAGACGTGTTTATATCTCCAATATCGGTAGAAATTTTGGCCTCTCCCGAACTTACAGAGACGAGGGTCGCGTTGAGATTAAAGAGAGAAGTTTCAATTAATCCCATGTCGGTAATTATACTGGCTTCACCATTCTCAATAGAAAGAATTATCGCATTGATACTGCTCAGAGAGACCTGAACATTTCCTATTGCTGTAGTTATCGTAGCCTGATCATTCTTGATGCTTGAAACAGTCGCGTTCACGGCATTAAGATTTGTGTATATGGTCCCTAGAGAAGTTTCTAGGGTGATCGTGTCATCTTTTATGGTCACGATGGTAGCGTTTATGGATGATAGAGAAGTCTTGACTTGCCCGATGGAAGTGTTCAGATAAGCAACTCCCGATCTTATTGTTGAGATAGAAGCGTTTATTGAACTGAGATCTGTCAGCATTGTTCCGAATGATGTTTGTAAGGTCGCGACGTCTCCGTTTATTGATACAACTGCTGCATTCAACTGCGAAATAGGTATGGAAAGAGTCTGGTTCATAGCATCAGTAATTTCGGCAATTTGTCCTGAAGTTATTCCCATTATATATGCTCCGTTTCCTTGAATCAAAGTAATTCTGTAATCTGACCCGGATATCAAACTCCCAGATGTTGCCAAGGACGAAGGGACATCATAGTCAATTGAGGCAGACACCAATGGTGGAGTTGTGAGCCCATTCGAGTTTCCAATATTTTCATAAAGGGAAAAGTCAACTTTAATAACTCCTGATCCAAAATTCCAATAATTTACTTGTGAAGATACTATTATTGTGCCTTGAGGATTAGACGGATACAACTGAACTTCTGTACAGTTGCTTGTAAAAGAAAAATTTGCGGTACCCTTAATCATGTAATTACCTGCCATGGATTCAGTTGAATACTGCATCCAAACTTGGCTTCCTTCTGTTGTTAGTATGGTCTGTTCTCCTTCTTGAATAGTAGAAACCGTAACGGGTAAAATATGATATCCCACGGTCCACCACATACCGGGTTGATCGTTTGGCATCTCAAAAGAAAAAAGAAGATAGTACCCGCTAGGAGTTAGAGCGCTTGTGCCAGTAGGAAATACATCCAATGTTTCATATGATGAATTGTTGAGAGTGACAGTAACTTCATAGTATGACGCAGAAGGATCCGTTGTTCCCAGATAGTAGGACTCATTAATCAATTGCCCAGGAAAAGCGTTCATCGGTCCGGTCTGAACCGAACTAAGAGAAATAGAAGAAAGATCCGTTGAAGGTATCAGATTCAGGCTCGCTGAAGCCGCATGCTGTGCTTCAGTATTAACGGTGTTCTGCTCATCGAACAAGAGTTCAAAACTTCCCAGTACGATAATTATTGCCAGTAAAGAAATTATAATTTTCCTTTCTTTGCGAATATACATCTCTTGGCCCCCCAATAAAATCAAGGGTCACGAAATATAATTCGGTTCCTATTTCATTACGTAATGGTAAACTGCTTCATGAACCACAGACTTACTCAAGAGATAATTTAAGGATAGCGAGCAGTATCATAAGCGCGCTCAACGTAGCTCATCAAAGCTTATCTCGTTGCAGTCAATTAACGAACGATTCGCATGAGTGATAGGGACTACTTCTTAGACTTGTACTCAAAGATGATTGAAATAAATGCAGTTAACCCTGCCGGTGGAGGAAGAGGGGAAGAAAAGAGAGCCGAATTCCTTAAGAGGGAGATACTGAGCTGGAACAAGGGCTTGAAATTCGAAGAGTATGTAGCGGTATCCGATGGAATCAAGAGACCGAACCTCCTGTTTCTACTGGACAAGGGAAAGGAGAAGACTGTTTGGTTTGTCGCGCACATGGACACAGTAAGTGAGGGCGACCTAAGTCTATGGAAATATCCCCCTTTCCAGGCCACAATCGATGGAGATAAAATTTATGGAAGAGGGACGTGCGATAACGGACAAGGAGGAATTTCTTCCCTGATCGCACTAAAGTACTTCTTGGAGTGTCCAGAGGAATTGCAGAACAACATAGGCGTAATATTTGTTTCAGACGAGGAGGCTGGAAGCACCTTCGGTATAGACTACGTTCTTCGTAACAAGAAATTCAGTAAAAACGACAAATTCGTAGTTCCTGATTTTGGCACTCCGGAAGGGGACTCGGTGGAGATAGCGGAAAAGGGATTGATATGGCTCAAGATAAGCGTCGTGGGGCAGCAATGTCACGCATCGACCCCGGATGCTGGAAAGAACGCCCATAGATTAGCAAGGGAGCTGGAGTTGAGGTTGGACAAAGATCTCCATTCAAAATTCAACGCGACCGATTCAGAATTCACTGTTCCTATGAGCACGTTTGAACCTACAAAAGTGGAACCCGGGACGACATCGATAAACATCATCCCCGGTAAAGAGAGCTTCTATTTCGATATGAGGATTCTTCCGAGATACTCAATTGATGAAGTTTTCAAAGAAGTGGAGAAAGTGACTAACGAATTTAAGGAGGAATTTGGAGTGGAAGTTCAGCTTGAATTTATCAACAGGGCAAACCCATCTTCCAATACTCCAGAAGGAAAGGAATTTGTTCAGAAATTCATAAACAGTATCAAGAAGATCAGGGGGATTGAAGTCAACAGAGTTGGAATAGGTGGAGGGACCTGCGGAGCATTCTTTAGGAACAAAGGGCTAGACACAATAGTATGGGGCACTCTTGATGAAACTGAACACATGCCCAATGAGTATGCCAAACTGTCCAATGTTTTCGGAGATGCAGAGGTCTTCATAGATTTTGTAAAGAGCAAGCTTTGATCTTACCACTCTACAAGATCAATGGTCCTGGGTGGTTTTTGCAAATGCCAGATCACTTGGGTGTCCAGCACTTTCTATTCATATCACTGTATCGAGCATTGACGAATTCACAGGTAGTTATCTGATTGCAAACCAAATTCATTCCAGAATGAGGAAGTATCAGGAAAAAATTGCTATATTTGAGATGCCAAAAGAAGAAAATACTTTCATTAAATTTTTAAGTTAAATTTCGATTAAGTATCAGCAGTTCCCGAAAGGGAAGGTGCAAAGAGGTTCAGTGTAAATGACAACAGCTGAGCGGAGGATTTCTCAGCTTGAGAAACTGTTGAAAAGAGAGACTGCAGCAAACAGACAGGGCCATAACTATTATAAAATTGGATTTACGCAATTCGAACTTTCCCAACTCTACAAATTGTCGGGTGCACCGTCGAAAGCAAGAGAGATGCTTAATGACGCATTTACTACAGTCCAAAATCCCGAGTGCAAGAAAGATAAGAAGGCTGTCAATCTGCTTGGCACGATATCTTTCTGCATAAACAACCCTACGGCTCCTCCAATTGTTCAGCTTCCCGTAGTTCTAAGATACTTAAGCCCCATAATTCTGCTAATAGGATACGTTGCTTCTTATGCAGCTTATTTCCTCAGAGCCATCTCATACATCGTTTTCTTTGCAGCCATATTTGTGGTCTTTATAAGCAGCATCGTGGCAACTAGTATAGTGAATTCGTACTACCTCAAGCAAGTGAAGAAGGAGTACGTTTCGAGTCAGCCTCCAGACCCAAGGTACTCAAGAACCGAGTATGCTGTCGCGACAAAATCTCCGGATGACGTTATAGATGATGCAAGGACGGAATTATCTCTTGCTAACATGTATTTTTCAATGAAAGATATGAAGGAGACACAGGCTCACCTGGAGAGGGCTAGGAGATTCCTGAATGACCCTGTTTCCGATCAATCCAAAAAGAAGGGGGAGACTGCAGGTGCCCTAATAAAACTGGAACGAGCAGTCCTGCAACGAAAGCTCGCAGAATGACTGAGATCTACTATATCAGGTCGCTTCACCGCTCTTGAATTCTTTCTACGTAGTCCCCGGCAATTACTGCCTAACAGATTTCAATGTTTTCAGTGCTACATCAGCGTGGTTGGTCGCATTGAGCTGAGAACTATAGACTTCCTTTATCGTTCCGCCTTTGTCTATCACAAAAGCTATACGTGGGGTATCAGTAGACCAGTAGCTCCATATGCTTCTCTGATCGCCTTACTCTCATCAGAAACGAGGATGAACTGTAGGGGCCGGTTCGATTTAAAATTCTTATGGGAATCAACTGAGTCAAAGCTCACTCCCAGCACAGTCGCTCTCACCTTCTTTATCTCATCCCAGTTGTCTCTGAATGAGCACGTCTCTGTAGTACATCCAGGAGTTTCATCCTCCGGATAGAAGTACAAGAGGACTGGTCCTTCTTTCAATTTTTCACTCAGTGTAATTCTCTCTCCACTGTCAGTCAGACCCCAAAATCTAGTCCTCGATCGTCTGTTTTAAATTTCATGTAGTCAAAAATCAAGTTCCTTATTTAGTCCTCTTGTAAGGGAGAAACCAATTTTCCATCTCAACTCAAGATAATGATGAAGTGTCATGACGTCACGAAGCCCAGCGGGAGCTACAAAGGAAGTTACGAATTGAAGTCAAGAGTCGCCCCACTTCTGTATAATTGGTCATGGTGAGTCACCAGTAAGTGCCATTATTGATTAAAGAACCGGTCAAGTGGGTCCCACCGAAAACATTTCCCAAAAGAATATGTTTAACCGACTATCTTCCAAACGAAGCTGTGGGTCAACACAGATTACTTATGGTTTCCAAGACAGGTGGTGATAAATCAGTGCGAAACCTTGCTCCGGATGAACTATGGGTCTCTTCGGGGAACACCCTTCTTTGGCACAAGTAAGTCTACCCTACTGAAAGTGTTTCAAAACCGAAAATACTCTTCTACCTACCAGATCATCCGCAAGTGGATGGTTCCACTTTTCGCCAACTGGAAGACTAAATACCTTGCACCTCTGGCCGTATCGTAGCCTATCCGTTGTTATTGGCATGTATGTTTCCCTATCGAGTATGCAGATAATCTCGGGAGTAGTAACAATCTCTATCATATCTCCTTCGATTTTCTCATCAAAGAACAGATACTCGTTCTGAAATCTAATTCTTGAGGTCTTCTCTCCTTCTGTCGACCGGAAAATCGCATAGCCTATGGAAAAACCACCATTGTTTTCTCTTACAAGATCTGTCAATTTGCCATCGAAAAGCTCGCTGGCGCCTGCTTCTTTTGTCAGCACATCTTCAACCGAATTGTTCCTCATCCCCCTGGAGAGGAGCTCTCCGAGATCTCTTGCTCTACTCACTGAATTCTTTACTGCCGACTTCTTGTAGTCCTTTCCACTCATTGGGTAATTGGCCACGTATCCCCTTCCCCCAAAACGTGCGGTCACAGACCTTGCAATGCTTTCTGCCCAGAGATTATCAACCGAGTTGATGATCAGTTCGTTTCCTCTCTCGTCCGCAAGACACATTGGAGTGGAAGAGATACCGTACAGATTGAAGGTCGTCATCTGGAGCTCCGGGAAGGCCCTTCCCTCACCATCGCCATCAAGCACTGGAAGGCCCCTAAACAGAGCAGCTATGAAGGGTACGACCGAGTTGGCCCCTCCAATCTCCGAAGGCGTCACGTATTCAAATTCAATTTCCATATCTTTCTCAAGTCTCGACAACGACCGGGCATACTCTTCACCATTCGGCAATTTTTCAGATCCAATTGTCGGAGAGCCCATCCCTGCAGAAGCGATTATTGTAGCATCGTCATTAATACTATCGGGGGCGATAACTTCTATCCCATCTATGCCTAATTTCTCCATCGACTTCTTTAGCAAGAGGCCTCCAATGTATGGGTTTCCTCCTCCGCCTGAACCCAGGAGAGAACTTCCAAGAGTCAATATGTCGATGTCTTCGTGCCTCAGTCTCCACGTCATTGTGCCATTTTTCCCACTACCTTTACTGATATCTTGACAGAATTACCCGGGAGGTAAGGCATAGACACCTCTTCCACTTCCTTCACTTCTATGGTCGACGGTACTGCCCCCGCCTCTACAGAGATAGATTTTGCCTGCTCAATTGATTCCTCTATGGCCTTTTCCCTCTTCACAGCCTCGTAAGAATATGCTCTGTCAATCCTTGCACCAATAAGGGCTGTTGCTGCCCCAATTGCATTAGCATACTGTGCACTTTCCGGTCTTATCACGTCTGACGAACCTCGAAGCTTGCTGTGTATCATGAAGGCGCCACCACCCACGGTCACAAGCCTGACATCCCCGGCTTTTGTCTTTATCTTATCAAGGCAATTTTCCCACATATTTCTCATCGTCACATATTTACTTGTTATGAAATCATTGTCAAACTTTTTCAAAACCCTAGACCTTTCGGCTCCAGGAAGATCAATCTTCAGCGCGTTCAGCGCAATGTCTGTAGCCGTCAATACATCTCCTCCAAATGATATTGCCTCTTTTGTCAACCTGAAACCGAGCGTATCAGGTCCTATCTTATCCCTGACTATAGTCCCACCCGCAAGCGGTATGGATAAGATGTCAGGCATCCTGAAATTCGTCCTGACACCCCCTATTATGACAGGATTGCTGGACTCTCTCGGATAACCGTTTGTCAGTGCCCCCACGTTGGTAGTGGCACCCCCTACATCAAAGACAACGGCATTTTCGATTCCTGTGAGTACAAATGCACCCCTGATGCTGTTTGATATTGGTCCTGCTACGGTGAAAATCGGAAATTTCCGCACAAAGTCTTCTGAGGCGACGGTTCCATCATTCTGTGCAAAATACAGTTTTACATCTCCCAGTTCAAGATTCTTGAGTATCTCTTCTATTGACACAATAATTCTCATCATTAGTGGTCTTATGCTTGCGTTGAGAATCGTAGAGTTCTCCCTTTCAAGTAGACCG
This sequence comes from Thermoplasmata archaeon, assembly GCA_021792255.1. Taxonomy (GTDB): domain Archaea; phylum Thermoplasmatota; class Thermoplasmata; order Thermoplasmatales. Next base: position 193,378 of record JAJYUZ010000003.1, on the reverse strand, counting down.
AGACTGCTGATCTTGTTGGAGAGTGTTACTAAGACTTCCTCCCCTAATACTTCTTTCACTATGGATTCTGCTTTGAGTTCGTGTTCTGGGTTTACGAACGAAAAGATCGAAGTGATGGCAACAGACTTAATCTTTCCCCTATAATTTGCAAGGTAATTTCTCAGACCATTTTCGTCGAATTTAACTATCTCTTCTCCAGTATATTCGTGTCCTCCCCTTACCATAAGGATATGGTTTCCTATGGCCTCCTTCAGTTCCTCTGGCCAATCTGACAGGGGAGGAATCCCCTCTCCGGCAGGCAGACCTATCCTGATCGCTAGAACCTCTGTAAGCCCTACCCGAGATGTAATGGCATTTAATCCATGAGTGGTTCCAATCATTACACTTCCAATATATCCTTTCGAATTGCCGAGATTCTGAATGACCTTTCTAAGGGTGTTGAAAAGACCTGTGGAAATGTCTTCCGTAGTCTGGAACTTTTCTTTGGTGAGCACGTTGTTGTTTTCATCAAGGGCCACCCCATCCGTGTTTGTGCTACCGACATCAATCCCAATTCTTACCTTCAAATTAATTCCTCCATCGGTCTGTATTCTATGTCATACCCAAAGTATCTGGGGCCAACTGTCTCCAGTCCCTTAGCTGTTCTCCATCTCTCGTCGCATTTCATTACCATCACGTTTACACGAAACCCATATTTTAGGTGCTCTGTGGTTATTGCAACTGAAGTTTCGCTGTCTAGGATGGTTATGAGATCGGGCACGCTGGTGATGATTTCGCCATCTATACTGGCCATAAGGTTCTCGTTCTGGAAGTCTATCCTCATATGTTTGTTCCTGAATTCCCCAGAGCCTTCTATAACAGTGGAACCCCTCGCAAATCCTCTCTCCACTTCCCTTTTCACTTCGATGATTTTTCCTGAAAAGATCATAACCCCTCCTGTCTCGTCAAGGAGGGCGTCAAAAACATTTCTACCAGATCTCTTAGCGTCCATAATAGCATCGCCTATGTCTATGCATTTTGTAATGGTATTCAGAACTGCCCACTTTTTGTAGTCTATCCCTTTCATGTGATAGAGGGCGACGTACGCGCTCCCACCAAATCTGACCGTGACAGATCTAGCTATGCGCTCCGCCCAGACATTATCCGTGGCCATTACAATGTTGTTGTTTCCGCGTTCATCAAACATTGCGACTGGAGACGCCTGGATATCTCCTAAGTGGAAAGTGACCATCTGGAGCTCCGGGAAGGCCCTTCCCTCACCATCGCCATCAACTACGGGTTTACCCGTCATGCCCGCCACTGCCAAAGGTACAGTTGAATTTACTCCCCCAATCTCAATAGGAGTGATGAAATCAATACTCTCTTTGAGATTCTTTTCGAAATACTCTAGAGATTTTACAACTTCCTTGCCTCCTGGAACTTTCTCGATCATAATCACGGGAGCTCCCATCATCGCTACTGGGAGTATTTCGGACTCAGAATCTACCTCCTTTGGATCTACGAGTGTGATTTTCTTCCCCCTTAGGAGTTGTTCCCTTGCGAGGAGTTTTCCTATATAGGGGTCCCCACCTCCACCGGTTCCAAGGATGCCAGCCCCCACCTCGAGATTCTCCAAATCCTGGACGTTTAAATCTCTCACGTCAATTCCCTCTCCAATGGAAGGGTGTTTCTATCAATCTCGAGATGATGAGACGACACCGCAAATTTTACAAATCTCCTCAAGAAATCCTTATCGTCAAGTGCCAACCGATAACTCATTCTATCGAACTCTCATTAGCTTGCTCATATTAAAGATTCTTATTTTCCATTTTATCACCATTTCTCAGAATTTTTTTTTTACGAAAGTAATTCGATTGATAACAAACAAAAGAGAAAACATCAGACTCAGTCCATATAGTCCTTAAGATAATTGAATAATTCATAATGAACTATCAGGATACAAGTCCTATGCCTATGATATTTTTTTTTGTAAAAAGTGAGAATTGTGAAAAAATTAAATACTTTGAATGCGTACAAATGTGAAGTAACATGTTAGCAGTGAGTTTTTACCCTACTGAAGTACTTTTTCTAACGACTAAAAAGGAGGGTTGACCATGGCTGGAGAGAACGCTCCGACCGGGCAGATGTCAAAAAATCCTTCTAAAAACAAGCTTGGAGACATAGTTGACGACTTCTCACTTAAAGAAGTTCCAAGGAAATCCAGAAGAGGATTTTTCAACCTGTTCATGGTGATGAATGCTTCGTTCGCAGCGATTGCTGTCGTGTGGGGAGGAGGAGCGCTTGGATACGGTCTGACTTTTGTAGGTGCAGTAATAGCTGTGTTTGCAGCAAGCACCATACTAGCCATAATTGGCTCCTTAACCGGTTTCATGTCTGCCAAGAGTGGAGGCTCCACCTATCTGAACTGGAGATATTCTTTTGGTAGAATACCGGCTGGAATATTTGGAGTCGTGCTCATAATGGTCACGACAGGCATAGGATGGTACGCTGTAGAAACATGGTTGTTTGGAATAGTCATGTCTGAGATGTTTGCAACTGGTCTGCTTCACAACATAGTCTTTGATTCTCTCTGGGGGGGTGCACTGATGGTTCTTGCAACGTACATAGGTTACAGGGCACTATCGTTCCTCACTTACATAGCGCTTCCGCAGCACATATGGTTGATTGGCGTAGGTTTTATTATCGCCCTCTCTCTGGTGCATGGGGGCGGTAATCTATTGACTCTCCGACCGCTCCATCCCTATTCAATGGCGGAGGGAATTACAGCTGCTGTCGGATTGTACATAGCGGGTGCACTCATTGCAGGTGACCTAGCGAGGTTCTCGAAATCAGGCACAATCGCTTGGGTCTCTTGGACTACTCACATGTTTGCCATCTATCCATTCCTCATACTGGGTGGCGTGGCACTTGTTCTTGTAACTGGTACATACCTCGTTACGGAAGCCATGTTAAGCGTTGGGATGGGGATAGCGGTACTCCTGATCATAATTCTCGGGCAACTATGCATAAACGCAGTTAACCTCTATTCGGGCTCTCTTTCGCTCGTAAATCTCTGGAAGATGAAACGTGGAACTGCTGCAATCATAAACGGCGTCATAGGAGTTGGGATAGCTGCATGGATAGGATACACTTCCGGTGCATCCATAGCTCCGTTTGAGAATTTTATAACCGTGCTTGGAGATTTGCTGCCAGCAGCTGCTGGTGTTGTCATTGCTGATTTCTATATAGTTCACAGATACGTCAAGGGGATACGGAGATTTGAAGACCGGTACAAATTTACCACGGAAGGTAAGTATCCTGAAATAAACGTAAACGGCATATTAAGTTTCGCGATAGGCGCTGCAACTGGACTATTTTTACACATCGGTATTGCCGCCGTTAATGCATTCGTTGTGGGGATAGTTGCCTACATAATCATCGCTTACGTATGCAAGGCGCTGAATATTAGATATGAGTTTGGTGAGTATGAACATAGGAAACTGTTGGCCGCAATAGGAGAATCTCCCAAGTCCTCAGGAGGGAAGGAATAGTCATGGATCTAAAGAAGACGGTCAATTTAACGCTGGCACTCTTTGCAGTGCTGTCCCTCGTGACTTTGGTGGCAGTACTGACCGCATCAAACAAGGCTACGTCTATAGAGCTCGAGATACTTGCACTGGTCAATGTTCTGTCTGCAGTATTTGGACTAGTACGGGTGACTACTGTGAAAGAGCATGGTCCTGAGGGCTCTGAAAAATTTGGCAAGATTGGAGCACAGCATTCTTGGCTTACGTTTTCCGTTACCACCGCGGTGTTGTCGTTGTTGTTCGGAAAGTACTTCGCAGATAACGCGGCGACAGTAGCGATACAGGTGGTACTTCTGACAGTCATATCTCTGTTGGCAGTGTTTATGATTGTTGACGTGGCGAGAAAGAAGATATACTTTCTGGACTAAGTATTTTATATATTTTTTTTTGGTATTTTAATTCATAAGAAATGAAAGCCATCAAGATTAGTCCACTATCTCCTAGCTTCTTATTTAAGAGCTCTGGCACGCAAGTGTCAAGAGGTTGTTAAAGAAAGACTGAACAGGATCTATTCATATTTTGTATCCAAAGACTCTCGGCCCGACCTTGTTGAGAGCTTTATTGGTTCTGAGTTCATCAGGCTCTGGAATACATATAGCTAATACTTCGTCTTCCGTTGTAACCTCGTCAGTCCTTATGGGTCTGAGGGTATATGCGTCAATTAGTGTGATTATGGTGGGAACACTGGCTATTACTTCATCTTGTTCAGTGATCATCAGGTATTCGTTCTGAAAAGATACCTTTAGAAATCTGTCATCATAACATTTTATGAACAGGTCACCCTTCGAGAACTTTCCTTCCCTGTATCTAAAGATCTCTTTTACGTAGCCCTCACCAACCAATCTCACGTTGAATTCTCTCTCTAACTTCTTGATTTTCTCCTTTGGTGATGTGTTTTCCAAGAGTACGTCTCCTATCCGAATGTTCCTTGAAATAGTCCCTTTTATGCTGAACTTTCTTGCTTCCGCTCCGGTCATGGGAAAGGCAGTTAGCCATGCGCCACCTCCATATATAAGAGCAATCCCTCTGACCATTTCTTCTGTCAGCTTTTCTTCAAGCTCCTCTACAACCACCACATTCCCTCGATCGTCTGAAATTGTGAGAGGGGAAGCAGATATTCCATTTATGGAGAATGTAGTCATAGAAAGTTCAGGGAATGCGCGTCCCATGCCGTCAGCATCTATCACTGGTGTTTTTGAATTTACTGAGGCCAAGAGAGGAATTAAAGCATTCACGCCTGCCCCCTCTATTGGAATTATTGCCGATGTTTTCTCTCCTATGAAATTCTCGAGAGTCTTAATTGAAGAAATAAGATTCCGTCCCTGCGGAAGCCTCTCTTCAATCACCATAGTAGAGCCAAGATAGGCTACGCCCATTACCAATGCTGAATCTGAAATGTCATCAATTCCGATGGTTACTGGAGGATGATTTTCCCTCAGATAGTAATTCAGGACAGATCTTACAGGAAAGGTATTCCCACCTCCTCCCCCTCCAATTATCTCCGAGCCACAAGAGAGGGATTCGAGCTCTCTCCTTCCTATCTTCATTTGGTCTCACCACCGATAGGGTGTATGGGTTGATCCCGAAGGACTTCAAGAACCACGCTCGTGTTTATCTCTTGAATTCCGTTTACTATCTTGATCCTGTCTAGAATCTTGTTCAGTTCCCCAAGATCTCCTGCCTTTATCTTCAAGATTATCTCGAATTGGCCGGAGATCTTGTATATCTCAGTTACATCTCTAATCTTTTCGACCTCTTTGAGAATCTCTTGTTCTCTGCCTGACACGACTTTCAGGGAAGTAATTGCAATCACATTAAGACCCAACTTCTTCGGGTTCACTAGAAGGGTATAACCCTCAATAACACCCTCATCCCTAAGTTTCCTTAGCCTTCTGTGAACGGTGGCTATTCCCACTTTAAGTACAGAGGCAATTTGACTCAAATTCTTGGTTCCGTCTTCCAGCAAGATATTAATTATGCCTATGTCTATCTCGTCCAGGTGCTCTTCTTGTTTAGTCTCTCCCCTTTCAATCAAATCAAACTCACTTCCGCTTGCCTCCAGATGTGGGGCTGCCTCCCGGTCTTCCTTCAACTGAAATCCTGATTCTTAGGCTATCCCATGGTAAATAACTTAGAGGGATCTCTTCCACTTGAACGACTCTTACCGACTCAGTTTTTGCTCCCACCTCTATGATTTTTTCCCTGACAATGTTCTTGAAGGATTCCAATATTTCTTTCCTCCCACTGAACTGGATAGAGCCTAGGAAATCCATTGTCAACCTTATTGGTGCTGAGACTGCTCCCATAGCCCCTAGGTATCCGTCTACCTTTTGCAATCTGGCACCGCAGGTATTAAGCTTGGGGTACTCTTGAAAGATACTCTTGTCTATCACGGTAGTTGTTTCATCTTTCTTTTTAAGATTTCTTATTACGAGCTCAATCTCTTCTGATCTGCCACTCAGCGGTCTCATGACTCCAGAAGAAAAAACGTTGATTCCTTTCTTAAAGGTATCCTCCTTCCTCTTTAATACTGGCTCGCCATCGAATGACGACATGAGGACAATCTTCTTTCCGAGCTTGGTAATCAAGTTGAGGTCTTTCAAATCAGTGGTTGCACCAAGCCCAACAATTTTCGACACGTATGACGACCCATTCAGCAGCACTGGGTAATTAAGTGCCGTCTCGTTTGGCACTAGTGAACCATCAGAACCTAAGAAATAGAGTCTTGAACGCCCTAGGTACTCTTTCAACTTTTCTGCTATGAATATCAGATGCTGACTGGCTGAAATTGCCAAAATTAGGTTCATAACGAGGAGTCTTTCCCTGTACACCAGGCTCCTGTGGGACACCAATGAGGACAAACAAATTGAAATCTTTCTCTCAATAGTCTTATTCAGCTCTCTTGCGATCTTTTCTTCATGCTGAGGTAAAAAGTTTGAGAATTGACCTATGATCCCAACTCCCTTAACACTTTTGTCTTCGTTGAGTATTTTGGCTATTTTTTTGATTTCCTTGGAATCTAAAGGCGATTCTTCTTCTCCATATGGTTTCATTGCACCCTTAATAAAGTAATTATGAATTTCCAATCCCTTGAAGGGGCGAGAATTCCTCTCTGTAGACACATAAGAAAAGTTATCTTTGGATCCTCCCACTTTTATCAGAACAATGGGGGAAGTTCTTTTCATAACTGGAGAAATGCTGTTTACAATATCGGTTGAAAATGCTGCATACTCGATATCATGCCCTTTCAGCGCTTCACTTTCGTCGAGAAGGTTCAGAAGTTCAGTCAGATCTTTGTTTTTTCCCTTCCATAGAACTTTGTCATTATTTGTCAGAACTATCGCATAGAAGGTGCTATCGTGTTCTTCTATGCCGATTCTATACACAATAGCATAGGGATTTTTTAATATTAAATGTTAATTGAACCAACCCCTTATTCTTACTTTTCATTCTTGCTATCTACAAGTATACTGCAAACTAAGAATATCGATCAATTAGATAAGTGACGTCTTGGAACACAAGCCCAATTTGTAGAGCCACTGACTGGATCGCAAATAAAAGCACAAGATACAGACGACTCTATTTCCTTGAAAAAATAATATTGGTTTTTTTTATGTACTCCGATTGTCTTGATCTAGCATTAGTTTCAGTATCGATATTAAGGTGCGTTTCAAATGCTCGAGGTATTTAGACTAAAATAGGCAGAAATAAGCTTCAGAACATCTTAGAAGTGTTCTTTGGATAGAAGATGGAGTCGTTCTTTAGTTTTGCACTCATGGATTTTTTCACTGACGTCCGTCAATCTGTCAAAGTCTGGGGCTCTATCTCCGACCTTCAGTGACATTCGAGTAAAAGCTAAGCTCTGTATTTAGTTTTGATGTAGTGAGGAGAGGACTTAAAAAGTTTTCACGCTACCCTCTGCCAGCTTTGAAGCCGTGGTGAACTTGCCCTCCCAGACATCATCAAACAATTCTGACAAATTCTCTCTGGTCAGTCTCCTCGGATTGTAGACAGGGAGGTTGTAAATGTACTGCCTTTCGTTCAGCACATAATCGAACATCTCTGCAAGCCTGTCCTTTTTGAATTTAGAAGCATTCTTCAGGGCAACTGGCATCTCCAGACTCTTCATTAGTGATACTACGGAATTTATGGCTTCGGAGGCAGCTTCTATATCAGAAAGTCCGTACGTATCCACCCCAAACGCTTCTGCGACTGATCTGAGTCTAGGCGCGACCAGTGGAAGGTTAAAGTCCATAGCGTGAGGCAACATTATCGCGCACGCGAATCCATGGGGGATACCAAATTTCGGACCCAGAGCCTCTGACATGCAGTGCCCAATAGTTGCGGGGCCACCGACCCATGGGAACGCAATCACCCAGCCTCCCATCATCGCGGCAAAAGACATGTTCACTCTCGCTTCTTCATCATTTCCGTTGTTGTATGCCCTAACGAGATACTTGGAAACTAGATGGACTCCCTGTTGGATCATTCCATCTGATACGGGGTTTGGCATGTTTGTCAGCACTCCCTCGATCAAGTGGCTTAGTGCATCCATTCCAGTGTTTCTCGTAGCGACCGGGGGCAAGGTAAAAGTCAACGATGGATCGATGAGCGATACGTTTGCAGTGACCTTTGAACTCGTTATCCACGTTTTGTAACCACCTTCTGTCACTACAAGAGTGTTAGAGGTCTCACTGCCTGTACCTGCGGTAGTCGAAATTAGAATTTTCCTTACTCCGACGTTGGTAACTTTATCGGACCAGGGATCCGGAGGTAGTGCGTAATAATTCTTTGGCTCTCCGTGATTTGTCACCATTATCGACATCAACTTTGTCATATCAAGTACGCTTCCTCCACCTATCCCTACGTACATCTCTGGTCTATCTTTACGGGCTCTATCTACAAGGTCTCTTGTCATCTCTGTCGTCGGCTCGCCGACCGGGATCAGCAGCTCCTCAAATTTCAAATCCGCCGCCTTGAGAGACGATTCTATTTTTTCCAGAGCACCTGTCTTGGAAACTATTTCATCGCTCACCAGGACGGTTTTTTTCGGGTTGAGCTCCTTTATGAGTCCTGGCAAACTGTTGTACGCAGCACCCAATCCAAAAACTACTCTCGATGGGTTTCCGAAGTCCAGGTTTGTATTCACTTTCAAAGGATTATATCCATCAGAGTTCATTTTGATCACCTACTGCCCTCCATAAATCTGGTAGTACCAGCTCTTTCTTACTCCGCCCGTCAGATCAAAATAAACGTGCTTGATGTAAGTGAATTCCTCTAGGCTGTAGGGCGAAAGAGAGGCACCGTGGCCACTCTGTTTATAACCCGCCCATGGCATCTCTGATGGTACTGGAATGTGTTCGTTGACCCACACGGTCCCAAATCTCAGGTCCCTTACCGCTCTCATCGACGTTGTGACGTCCTTCGTCCAGACCGAGGCACCCAGTCCATAGACCACGTCATTGCTATTGGCGATTGCTTCATCGTACGTCGAAAACGGAAGCACACTGAAAACGGGACCGAATATTTCTTCCTGAACAATGTCAGATTTCTGGTTTTCAGTATAGATCACCGTCGGATTGAGGAAGAATCCATTCTCCATTCCTTTCAGTTTGGGTCTACTACCTCCTTCCAGAAGTTTTCCTCCCTGTTTCACTCCCCTCTCGATATACCCCTCGACTCTGTCCCTGTGTGAGCTGGATATGAGCGGTCCAATGTCAGTACTGGGGTCAGTAGGATCTCCAACTTTGACTTTCTTAAGCTTTTTTAATAGAAGATCGACAAACTTGTCCTTTACGGATTCGTGCACATAATATCTGGTAGCGTTTGCACAATCCTGGCCATTGTTGACAAGGCCACCGACTACAGCACCCTCTGTCGCAGCATCAAGGTCCGCATCTCTAAAAACGATGAAAGGAGCCTTACCACCAAGCTCAAGAGAAACTTTCTTGAGAGTGGAAGATCCGAGTTCTGATAGTCTCTTGCCAACCTCTGTGCTTCCCGTAAACGCGATCATGTCTATGTTCTTGTTTCCAGCTAGTTCTTCTCCTACCTTTCCCCCAGGTCCTGTGATAACATTGAAAACACCCTTGGGAACGCCGGCCTTTTCCATAATTTTTGCAAGTTCAAGGGTCGTCAAAGGAGTGTAGCTTGCGGGTTTTACCACCACGCTGTTTCCCATCGCGAGAGCGGGAAATGCCCGCCAAACGACCATCATCAGCGGATAGTTCCATGGTGTTATCACTCCTACCACACCGATAGGCTCTCTCCTGATTGCACTTGTGCCATCCTGTACATATTCACCCATCGCCTTTCCTTCGAGAATTCTCGCAGCTCCAGCGATGAATCTAACGTTGTCTACCGTGTATGGCAGATCGTACCCCGATGACTGTTTGATAGATTTACCGGATATCTGAGTTTCCAGCTTCGCCAGCTCCTGCGTCCTGTCTTCCATTATTTGTGCTACTTTGAGGAGAACGGTCGCCCTTTCACCAGGACTAATTCTGCTCCAAGTACCTTCAAAGAAAGATTCTTTCGCAGATTCAGCTGCGAGTGCAACATCCTCTGAACTGGCGCTTGGGACTTCAGCAATTATTGATCCAGTCGCAGGATTTATAACCGAGATCTTCTGTTCATCCGAGGAATCTTTCCACTCCCCGTTAACAAACATTTGATAGGTCATACTATCACTAAGATGCGAATGCTTTTTCGTCTATATAATGGTTTGGAAATCGGCTGCTATAGCCGATTTTTTGGTAAATCTACGGCTTGTCATAGTGGGCGAAAATGAGGTAAAAAGACTTCAAAAATAATTTCGCACAATTCCAGTCCATCGCCATTTCTAAAAATAGTTATTCCAAAAGAGGCAAACATCCAAGTATTAGGAAACAACCACAAGACACGAAACATTTTGCTACAACCGATCTTACCGTGCTACACCAAGCTCTTTTTTCTACGGTAGAAAGCAAATTTGTAATTTTGAATGACATCAGTCGACCTGGTAATTAGAAGGAAGGTCAAAGAAATAAATATTAGTGGCAAGCCAGTGTTCGGGTCAGTGCTACTGGTCATGCCAAAGATACCGAATCCCTGATAAATGTACCAAGTGAAGAAGCCCCACAACAACGTTGGAAAACCAGCGAACCGGGGAAGCACAAGCCAAGAGACGCCTATTGCGAACATCACAAGAACGTATACGGCATTCAAAATGGAGGCGTGCTGACTTATGAGCAAGGTGATGAATGTCAGGTTGTTCAGTAATGCAAACGGAGACGGAAAGGATGAAATCGGAAGAGCAGCCCAGAATCCATTGGACGGCAAGATTTGAGAAATGGCAAATCCTAAGAAAGTGACGCTCATTGTCACCCTCGTCACTGTGCGGGCCCTTCCTGATGAAGATTCTTGTTCATATATCAGCAAGAGGAACGAAGCAATTGCGTAAAAAAGAGCAGAGCCCGGGGAACCGGTGAGCAATGTTGCGCTTGGAGATAGAATGCCGCCAAGTCCTTCCGCGAACATCCAAATAACCAGACTCCAAGAGATTGCAGATACCTGGGCAAGCCTGAAAACGAACCCCCTCTTGTAGGTCAGGAAAAATATACCAAGATATACCTGTAAGAGGGATGCAATAACGTCCATTAGTGGGGGGTTAACGTTCCAAAGAGTGATTGCGTGTCCAGTAAGGAATGTCACTATTGGTTCAGATCCTAGAAGAGGGATCAAGTTATATTGGACGAAGAGAGTAAGAAAGGGAAGTTGCATTTGAAGTATACCATCAAAAATCCACAAAATGCCAAACGACTTTCTCAAGAATTTCCTGGGTGATGGCTCGTCATAATCCTCTGTTGAACGTTCTCTAAAAAAATGAAGTACTGGAATCGTAATTGGGACCAGAGCCAGCAGAAAAATTCCCTCATAAAGAAAGTAACTGCCTAGATTGATTACTCCGATAGATGCATATTCAAGTATCTGATAATAAAATAAGAGAGCAACCGCTAGCGCTCCGACTGATATGAAGAAGATAGGAATAATGCGTTCAGCAGGAGAGCGCACGTGAGACAATTCCTAACGACTTAATAAATTCACTTCTAATTTCGCGGTGTTCTAATTCTGGAGAGATGACTTCATTTCAACAGATAGAGAACTTCTATTTCCAAGAGAAAGTGGGAACTAAAGATGTAAGAGGTATCTGAACTTATAGGGGTCATTGGTTGTGAATTTCCAATCCATACTGATGTTTGTAATGGGTCATTATACGGTACGGCGAAACAATTTTGAAGGAATGTTTAAGGTCGGCCGAGCAACATGTTTGAAATGAACTCTTATAGCCCACACCCAAAGTTATTTGGTTAAAAAATGAAGTAGTAGCTCTGACCTAATTTGAGAAGCCACCGACGGGATTTGGACCCGCGACCTCGTGCTTACCAAGCACGCGCACGTACCAGGCTGTGCTACGGTGGCATTTCTCCTTGTGATTACTACGTCCTTAAAATTCTTTTTATGAACAGAATAATCGAAAACGTAAATACTTTTGAAGTGCTCTCAAAAAGATGCCAGATTATGACGCTATAGTTGTTGGTGCCGGAAATGCTGGATCAGCTGCAGCAATCACGATGGCTTCAAAAGGGCTGAGCGTCTTGCTCGTAGATCGGTCCGACCCACCAGGTGCAAAGAATCTTTCCGGAGGAGTTCTCTGGGGAAATGATTTGGCGCAAATACTACCTAAGTGGCAGAATGAAGCTCCACTCGAACGATTTATTCAAGACAAAAAGATAGGATTTCTAACTGACAAGTCTTCGATCATAATTGATTTCAAAACAAAGATTTTCGAAGACAACAAAGTGGGGCATACGGTCTTGCGTTCAAAATTCGATCCGTGGCTTGCAAAGAAAGCCAAGGAAGCTGGCGCCGTGGTCATACCTGGAATAACAGTCGAATCCCTCGCAAAGAAGGATGGCAAGATTATCGGAGTGGAAGAGTCTGGGGACGTTATCACAGCGGATGTGGTAATACTTGCAGAGGGAATCAACCCAAGGCTTTCGATTGAAGCCGGTCTAAGGGAGCCGCTCCAGGATTGGGAAGTTTCCGTCGGTGTCAAAGAGATAATAAAACTCAGTCCACAGAAAATAGAGGACAGGTTCAACCTGACCCCCAATTCTGGAATGGCTTCCGAATATATAATGGGAAATCTGGAGGAATTGAATGTCGGTGCATTCTTCTATACCAACAAGGACAGTATTTCCCTCGGAATAGTTGCCCCGATGGAGCAGCTAAGGGAAAACGGGATTACGCACACATATGACATAATCGAACAATTCAAAGAGCATCCATCCATCGCTCCTCTCATTGAGGGAGGAACCGTTGCGGAGTATGGTGCACACATGATTCCAGAAGGGGGACTGGGCATGGTTCCTAAACTTTACGGAGATGGTTACATGATAGTGGGAGATGCGGCTGGTTTTGGGTTCAGCAATGGATTGGTCCTCCAGGGAATGAACTACGCGTTCCTCTCCGGAATACTCGCAGGAGAAACGGCAGCAGAAGCGAAGGGAAGGAATAATTTTTCCTCGGATTCTCTTGCACTCTACAGACAGAAACTGGAAAAGACCTATGTGCTCAAGGACCTGAAAACGTTCAAGGACATCAGGAAGGTCACCGGAAACAGGAGCATGTATACGACTTATCCGAAAATGTTAGAGAGCATCCTCTTGGAAATGCTGTGGGAAAGGGGTCAGCCTAAGAAGAAGATCAGGGAAATACTTGGTTCCTGCGCCGCTGATCTGAACGTGGGCAAGCTGAAGACCGCAACAGATTTCTATTACATGTACCGGAGGATGTGACAGTGGATATAAAGGAGCGACTGGGAAAGACAAAGTACGATGTCGACAAATCATACGCTCACATAACTGTGGACGAAAGCATATGTGAGAAGTGTCCGCATCATTTCTGTGTCATGGCGTGCCCAGCACAGTGTTACACGATTCAGGATGGAAAACTCAACTTCCAGTACGAAGATTGTGTCGAATGTGGAACGTGTTCCATTGCGTGTGATCAGGGGTCTGTAAAGTGGACCTTTCCAAAGGCCGGTAAGGGAGTCATTTACAAGTACGGGTGATGGTAAATGTTGAAGATTGCAGTTATGATAAAACAAGTTCCTGATAGTCAGGACATAAGTATAGATCCAGTCACGAAGACCTTGAACAGGAGCATGGCTAGAAATGTGGTCAATCCCCCGGACGTCAATGCCACTGAAGCGGCCGTACAGCTCAAAGACAGGTATGGAGGAGAGATTACGGTGATTACGATGGGACCACCGATGGCAGATTCTGCTCTGTTGCAGTTGATGGGAATGGGGGCAGACAACGGAGTACTCGTCACAGACAGAGTTTTTGCCGGTGCAGATACGTGGCCAACCGCTTTCACGCTTGCGTCTGTCGCGGACTACCTTGGGGGATTTGACGTGATACTCTGCGGGGAGGAGACCACGGACTCATCTACGGGGCACGTTGGCCCAGGAATTGCAGAATTCATGGGTTATGAACAGGCCACCTATGTACACAAGGTGGAGTACGAAAACGGATTTTTCGTAGTGGTCAGAGACATCGAAGGAGCTGAGGAAACTATAAAGATAGGGAAGCCAGCAGTGATAACAATAACTCTCAACGCCAACGATCCCAGAAATCCAACGCTCAAGAGAAAAATTGCGGCCTACAAGAAGGGAGTGAAGCTGGTAACAAACAAGGAATTGCAGCTGGATCCAGCTTGCATAGGCCTGAAGGGTTCACCGACGATCGTCAAGGATATGAAGACCGTTCCTGACCCTGTGAAGAATCCGTCGAAACCAGGCATCGAAGAATTGGACAAGATAGTTTCAGTCCTGATTGAGAGGGGGATAGTGAAATGATAAAGAATAGATGCGCGACCCCACCAGCGAATGTAGAGATATACAAGGACCTCTGGATCTGGTTGGAACAGAACGACGGAGAGCTGTCCAGGATTTCACTCGAGATGGCCGGTATAGGCAGAAAGCTGGCCGATAAATACAACGAAAAATTGGTCGGTATTCTCCTGGCAGATGAGAACGGAGAAAGAATGGCTCAAGAGGCGATAGAGTATGGCGTAGATAGGGTTATTTTTGTCAAGAATCAGGTCTATCGACACTACAGAACGAGGCCATATGCCGACGCGATAGCTTCACTAATAGTGGAAAAGAAGCCAAACTACTTCGTCATTGGTGCAACCCACAACGGACGTGATCTGGCGTCAAGAATTGCGGTCAGAGTCAACACAGGAATAACAGCGGACTGTACCGAAATAGATATAGATCCATCCAAGAAACTGCTGGAAGCGAGGAGACCCGCTTTCGGCGGAGCAATCCTTGCAAATATACTGTGCAGCAGGCATCGACCGCAGATGGCAAGTGCAAGACCAGGTATATTCAAGCCCGTAGATAGGGTAGTAGGACGAAAGGGAGAGATAGAGAGAGTAGAGAACAGCATCAAGGAAGAGGACGTAGTCACAAAGCTACTCCAGATCGTGACAAGAGAGGAAGTCGACATAACTACCGCAGATGTAGTTGTATGCGGTGGAATGGGACTGGGAAAGAAGGAGGGGTTCAAGATTCTGGAAGATCTTGCGAACGAACTCGGCGGAATAGTTGCGGCTTCTAGACCAACGGTAGACGCAGGATGGATCACGAGGGACAGGCAGGTCGGGCAGACCGGAAAAACAGTTCATCCAAAACTCTACATTGCTGTCGGAGTATCAGGAGCCATTCAACACATCGCAGGAATGAAATCTTCGGAATACATTATATCCATTAATAAGGACGCGGCTGCTCCAATTGTAAAGTACTCCGATGTGGCCCTCATAGGCGATGCGTACGAAATAGTGCCTAGATTCATAGAGAGCATAAGGAAAGGCAAACAGGCACTTAGAGAGGGAAGAGCCAGTTCGGCCAAGAAATAGGAGCAAGGGATTCTCAGACAAGGTCAACACAACAAGAGAATAACTTCCGTTTCTGCAACATTAATTCTAGATGACGAAGCATCCATCTGACTCACGTGGCCTCACGTATTCGTAAACCGACACTGCAAAAAAAGTACAGAAAGATCCTAGATCGCAAAGCTTACTCCCTAGGAGCAAACCGCGGCAAAATCAGTTCTAAAAAGAAACCGTAGACTAACTAACTATTCCGCTGCCTATAAGTCTCCACCTGTTCTGAATCTTCCTACTTATGGCTACGTTTTGTCCAGGAAGAGCTATTATAGGATATTTCAGGTCTGCTTCCATAACGTCCCCCTTTGCCTGAGTTACGACTGCAACTGTCACGGCTGTTGCAACGTTCAGGAGAAGAGTTTCGCTCTTTATTATCCGATCAACATTGAGTTCTTCTGAGCTTCCGACTACTTTGCTCAGGATGTTTGTCTTCAGTGAAATCTTGAAAACTGGTTTGGGCAGAGTTCCTTTCAGTCCAACCACCATCCCGACTAGGCTGTCCCCTTTCGTCAAGAATGGATCCAGTTTGGTGCCAATTCCGACCAGTCCGCCTGGTCCCTTTTCGTCGAGAGTTATACTGCCAGATATGATTGATGAAATTTGCGTTTGAACGGGGGTCCAGCTCTTTTTTCCACCCTTGGTGAAAGCGATCCCAGGAGAAATTTCAATTTCATCATCTGTTTTGAATTTTCCAGACATAATTGATCCGCCTACCACCCCACCTTGAAGTGAATCTGGAATTGTTCCTGGCTTGTTGACGTCAAAGCTTCTCGCAATGTACATCATCGCATTGCCGTTCGTCTCAAACTTCCTGGTAGGAATGGAATGCTCGATTGCGTCGAGAAGTGAATCTAGATTTGCGTTGTCGAGAGCACTCATGGGTATTACCGGAGCGTGCTCGGCGACGGTCCCTTTCACAAACTCCTTGATCTCGTTGTAGCTTTCCATAGCTCTCTCTTCCGTGACGAGATCGATCTTGTTCTGAACGATAACTATGTTTCTAATTCCAAGAAAATTGAGAGCCATCAGGTGCTCCCTCGTCTGAGGCTTAGGGCATTTTTCGTTTGATGCAATGACCATTATTGCCCCATCCATGATTGCTGCACCAGACAGCATAGTAGCCATCAGGCTTTCGTGTCCGGGCGAGTCCACAAAACTCACCACTCTTTCAAGAACTCCTCCTTTTCCGCAGTCCGAAGGGTTTATCGAGTATCTAGTTGGCCATCCCTCGGGGCATCTGTAGACGGGAGTATCCGCATAACCGAGTTTGATGGAAATTCCCCTCTTTATCTCCTCCGAAAAATAGTCAGTTTTCACGCCAGTGAGAAGTTTTGTCAGAGTACTCTTGCCATGATCCACATGGCCAACCATGCCTATGTTGACTTCAGGTGGTTTTGGCAGCTTCATTCGTTTCTCCTTTCGTCTCTTCTATCTCTCCCTCTACTACAAAGAAATTGATTTGAGAAATGTCCTCTCCTACAGTGTTTCCCCTGATGTTTTTCTTTTTTCTGAGACCTTCCCTCTTTGGATGAAAGCCGACTCCTCCCGTCAGCAGTACTCTTTTCCTCCTCATCCCTGGGAAGTCGTTCCTCATCGGGAAACCATCCTTGTCGCTTCCACCAGTTATCTTGAGCTTAGTGTTGCTGAACCCCAACAGAGAGCCATCTAGCACTTCTCCTATCTTCTTTCCGTACAGGGCACTCTGCCTGTCTTCCGGTACTTCAAGTTGCCTTGTCTTCCCGTCAGAGGTAGAGATTACAGCCCTCATGGTAACCATTACTCATATCACCGTTATTGTCGATAGTTTGACGCCTTATAAAAAAGTTAGGAGAAAGAGAGCAAGTTCAAGTTGCGGAGTCGAGACCGTGCAGCTGACTAAACCAAACACTCCATTGGACGCCTAAACTCACTACGGCTGGGAAGGAGTTCTTTGATCATTCTCAACTGCTCATTTATTGAACGAACCGTTCTTCAGGGAGTGCTCTTGATTATGCTCTTTGCCACGAAAGGCAGACTGTTCTGTGGGAGATTGCCAACCCTGATCCTAAAGTCGACTGTTTTCGAGCCCTTTCCCTTTTCAAGAACCAGAACTGGGTTTAGGTCTAGCTCTAATATTTCTGGATTATCGAAGACGAGTCGGGATACTCTCACGATGACATCCTTGTAGGAATCCTCGTCTGCGACTATACCGCCTCGATAACCTCTCAATATCTGTGCGGTCCTGAGTTCAGCGATCATTTGGTCTGCGTCTTCCTTCTCGATCGGCGCAAGTCTGGTGGAAATATCCTTCAGGAGTTCTACGAGCTTTCCTCCCATACCCGCGACTATGATCGGGCCAAATGCTGGATCGTGAGTTGATCCAGCTATCATCTCAATCCCCTCTGGAACCATCTCCTGGATGGCCAGATATTCAACTTCTAAGCCCTTAGCGCTGAGCATCGAGATCATTTGACCTGCCTCGTACGCTGCGTCAGGAACTGGCACATTCAACTTTACGGCACCAACGTCGCTCTTGTGAATGAGCTTAGGCCCATAAGCCTTGATCGCCACCTTTCCCAACCATCCCTGAGTCTTTATTCTGACCTCTTCCTTGTTCATAGCGGTTGCAGTCTTTACGGTTTGGATCTTATACGTGTTAAGAACAGCGTTGCACTCATCATAAGTCAACCACTCTCTTCCCTCTCTCAGGGTTCCTGATATGATTGCCTTGACCATATCTTTGTCAATGTCCTCTTTTTCCCCAATAGTTCTGACAGGTGCATACTTCCATCTGCCATACTCCACGGCTTTTGAGAGCGAAATTGCAGCGTCTTCGGGGAAAGTGAAGGATGGGATACTTACCTTCTCTCCCTTCAATACCTGTGAAACTCCCTTCGTACCCATGAAAACGGACACTATGGTCTTGGAATTGTTTATTTTCTCGGTTCCAGCAATAATGTTCCTCGCGACGTCGTTTGGATCCAGTACGGTAGGGAGGATGAAGATGACAATTATGGAATCGATCTCATCGACCGAACCCAGTATTTCCAGCGCTTTTTCATATGCTTCAGGTCCCGTTCCAGCAGTCATATCTACCGGATTCCTCACGCTTGCAATCGCGGGAAGAAGTTTCCTGAGTTTTTCTTTAGCTTCTTCTGGGAGATCAGGAACGATTAGGCCATGGGACTCACAAGCATCGGCTGCCAATATGCCAGCGCCACCAGCATTTGTCAGTATCGCAACCCTGTCACCCCTTGGGACGGGCTGATGGGCGAGCACGGAAGTGACATCGAACATCTGGTCCAGAGTATCCGTCCTGATTATTCCGCTCTGCTTGAAGAGGGCATCGACGGTGACATCGGAAGTGGAAAGCAATGCAGCTGTGTGAGATTGGGTAGCCCTGAATCCAGCAGAACCTCTCCCGCTCTTGACTACTATTATGGGTTTCTTCTTCGTTACTCTTCTAGCTAGTCTCGAGAATTTTATGGGATTCCCGAAGGATTCCAGATAGAGCAGGATGACGTCAGTGTTTTTGTCATTTTCCCAGTACTGTATCAGGTCGTTGCTAGAAATGTCCATTTTGTTCCCAACTGAAACAAAAGAGCTCAGCCCCAGTCCGAGTTTTGTAGTAATGTCAAAGACCGCGATCCCTAGGGCTCCGGATTGAGAAAGGAAAGACACCCTGCCCTTCACCGGCTTGAACGGAGAAAACTGGCCATTGAGGTTCACTATATCAGAATTGTTCACTACGCCCATACAGTTAGGTCCGATTACCCTCATACCATACTTATCACAGATCTTCGAGAGTTGTTCCTGTCTCTCGTTTCCGATTCCTCCTATCTCGGAGAAGCCAGATGTGATTATCACCAGTCCCTTCACTCCCTTCTCTCCGCACTCTTCTATTACTCTTAGGGATTGCTCTGCGGGAACGACTATGATTGCCAATCCTACGGGGTAATCTATTTCCTTTACTGACCTGTAGGTCCGAATTCCCTGCACGAAGTCGTGGGAAGGGTTGACAGGGAATATCTGACCATTGAAGTTGCTCTCGAGCAGGTTGAAGAAAAGTTGTCCACCAATTGATGATCTGTTCGAAGAAGCTCCTATGACTGCAACGCTCTTTGGCTCTAGGAAAATTTTAACTGCATTGACCGCAGATATGGCGTCTCTGTTCTCGAAATTGTTTATTGCCTCGGGAAGAGAGGAGGGAGAAAATCTGACCTCCAGAGCTCCGGGTCTTGCAGAAGATTCGACCGCAAATCCCAGATTCTTGACCGCAGCGATCATCTTATAGTTCTCTGGAGAAACATACGCTCTAATCTCACCAGCACCCGATCTCACCGCATGCTCTGCGAGTAATCCGAGCATGGCCGTCCCGAGACCGAGAGACTGATACTTGTCGTCCACGAGGATTCCCATTTCAGAAGTCTCTTTCACATTTTCATAAAGTGCTCCGTGGGCGATTATCTTATCATCTCTGACTGCCACCACCGAAGTCACTCCCTTAGCTAGAAGAAGCTCGATGGCAGCATCTCTTGGAATATTTTGCATAAATCTGCCTTGAATGGCAGAATCTGAAAGGGAGTAGATAAATTCCTTGAATTTGGATAGATCGGATCTGTTGAATTCCCTGACAACGACAAGGCTTCCGTCCTTGAGCACAATACCCGAATTTGCTATCACCTTCCAACATCACCGAGAAGGTATTGAAAGTTATGAATTAAAATACGAATGTGATTCTGAGAAGCAGAAAAGCAGCAAGTGAAGCTGTTCAGTGACACCACGTCATATCATACCGTCAAAGAAACTAGCATCCACCTCTTCAAACGGATGGATCAACTTTTCAAAATTGTCTATCAGTTCTCTCTTTATTGCACTTCTATCGATCCTCACAAAGCCTATCTTTTCGGGGTCGAGTCCGCAAGGATTGATCTTGGCAAACCCGCCCAGTACTTCTTCGGATATATTGATCGAAATGCCATGAAATGATACGTTGCCCCTGATCGCCAGTCCAATTGAGGCTACTTTTTTGTCGTCGAACCATATGCCTGGCTCATCCCCCGCTCTGACCGTATAACCGAACTTGCCGATCGAAGTGATGGCAACTTCTTCGATCAGGCGAACAAGTTTTCTCGCACCACCGATCTCGTTTTTCTCAAGGTCGATGATAGGGTAGACAACCAGTTGCCCAGGACCGTGATATGTCACATCTCCTCCTCTCTCAGTTTCCACAACCTCCACTCCAGAGTAATTTTCAGGTTTCTTTCCTCTGCCCACCGTGAAGACTGGTGGGTGATCGAGAATCAGCAGGACGTCTCCTATCTCGCCCTTCTTGACGAGTTCTACCAACTTCCTTTGAAGAACAAGCGAATCCGAGTAATCTACGGTTCCAAGATCAGCGACTGGATTTGTAGTGTAACGATTTGCCATAGGTTGCCTCCGCTGCCTCCTTTGCCCCCTCTGAAAGGGTGGGATGAGGATGAACGGTCATTCCCAGGTCTTTTGAAGTGAGCCCTGCCTCCACCGCCAAAGAAATTTCGCTGATTAGTTCTGAAGCACGTGGGGCAACAAACGCCCCTCCCTTAATGACGTAATCGTTGTCAACGTAAATCCTGAACACGCCCTGGTTGGAGTTCATACCCAATGCTCTTCCGTTAGTCGCTAAGGGTATGTTGTTGAACTTGTCTGTCTTTGATCCCGTTGTCACAATCTCAGGGTCTGAATAGATGACGAAGGGCATTGCCCTGTAATCCACTTCTGAATTCTTTCCCGATATGTTTTCCGAAGCGATTTCTGCATCATAGAAAGCCTTGTGAGCCAGCATCGGCTGACCACTCACATCACCTACTGCGTAGACGCCCTTTACGCTCGTCATTTTCCTCTTGTCCGTCTTGATGAATTTTCCTTCCATCTCAGGGTTTATGTTCTCCAAGCCGAATCCCTGTGTGTTCGGTTGGCGTCCAACAGTCATCAGGACTAGCTCCGATTTCAAGACGTTTCCGTCAGCGAGACTGACGCTGAATTCTCCCGACTTCGTGACCTTCTCCACTTTGGCTCCGACGAATGTTTTTATTCCCAGTGTGTTCATTCTTCTCTCGACGAATTTGCTGAGGTCGGTATCTGTACCTGGCAGAATATTTGGCATCATTTCGACTATGGTCACCTCGCTCCCCAGTTTTGAAAACGCAGTACCCAGTTCGATACCAATATAACCTCCGCCAATTACTACTAGGGATTTCGGAATGTGGTCAGCATCGAGGATATCCTTGTTGTAAAATACGTCCTCAATACCCTTTATCTTTGAAGGGACTGAACCCGTTGCAATTACGAGACTCTTTGCGTCAAATGTTTCGTTGTTCACCCTTATGGAGTTGCTGTTTTCGATGATACCCTTTCCCTTGACAACTTCTCCGCCATAGGATGTTACCAGTTTCTCAACTCCTGAGGTGAGCTTGTTTATCATTCCCCACTTCCACTCTTGCCATTTCTTCATATCAATAGAAACCGAGGAAGAGACTCCGGGCATTTCCTTCAGATAAGAGATTGCATCCGCCAGTTCAATAATGGCCTTGCTAGGTATGCACCCATAATTCAGGCACTCTCCTCCGATCTTGTTTTCCTCGATTACCAACGCCTTCTTTCCGTTCTGACCAAGTCTGATTGCGGTAGAGTAACCTCCTGGTCCTCCTCCAAGAATTATGGAATCCAGTTCCATTTTTCACACCAGCAGTGTAGCTGGAGCCTCTAAATATCTTTTGACCCTGGCGATGAACCTGGCCGCCATCGCTCCATCGATCAGTCGATGGTCCGCAGACAGAGTCACATACATGAATTTGCCAAGCGGATTTTCCATTATTCTATGCACGCCCATGATCGCAACTTCCGGATAGTTGATGATTGGTGTGGAAAAGATCCCACCGATGCTCCCGACGTTTGTGACAGTAAACGTCGAATCCTTGACCTCATCGAGCTTGAGTTTGCCCTCTCTTGCCCTCTTGGCAAGATCCTCAATCTCGGCCGAAAGTTCCGTCAACGTTTTCTTGTCGGCGTGTTTCACGACTGCAACAGTTAGACCCTCGACGGTGTCGACAGCTATCCCGACATTATAGTAATCGAGTATCTCGAAATTTCCATCCTCCTGCGAACGTGCATTTAGATAAGGAAATTCTTTCAGGGCCGCGACCGCAGCTTTCACGAAGAAAGGTGTGAAACTCAGGTTGACCCCCTGGTTCTTGAGTTTCTCCTTGAAATCTATAAGTTCCTGCATTTTTACTTCTTCGGCAACTGCATAGTGAGGAATGTTGTGTTTCGACTTTGTCATCTTTTCCGAAATGAGCCTTCTCAGTCCTCTAAGTTCTATCACTTTCCTTTCAACGGGCTCATTTCTAAGTGGTTTAGTTTCCGTCGTCACTTCGGGTTCGACGGTAAACAGCTCGACGTCTTTTACGGTGATTCTCCCTCCCGGTCCCGAACCCCTGATTCTCGAAAGATCTATCCCCTTTTCTTTCGCTAGTTTTCTGACAGCCGGAGGTGCAAGAATTGATTGTTTCTCTACTGATTCCTCATTGATTGAAGTCTTGACTGCAGTTTCTGCAGGTGCCTGTTCTTGAGTGGTAGTAGCACTTGCTCCTCCAATGTCCAACAGCGAAGAGCCGACCTTCGCGATCTCTCCTTCTTTGTAGTACAGCTTTGTAACTTCCCCTTCGAAGGGCGAGGGTATTTGCACGGTTACTTTGTCGGTCATAACCTCCACTAATATGTCGTCCTTGTGTACCTTGTCTCCCTGCTTCACATTCCATTTTACGATCTCCCCTTCCTGAACTCCTTCCCCTATGTCTGGCAATTTAAATGTAGGCATGTCAACTCCTCAATACTCTAGAACCCTATTAATGGCACTCATTATTCTCTTCTCACTGGGAATGTTCAGGTCTTCGTGAGAATACGAAAAAGGAATGTCGTATCCCGCGACCCTCACTATTGGAGCTAGAAGGGAATCAAGTGCCCTCTCAGCAATTAGGGCCGATATCTCCGCTCCGACTCCCAGGGTTCTCGGGGCTTCGTGAACGGTGATGACCCTGCCAGTCTTCTTGGCTGTTTTAATTATGGCATCAATGTCCATAGGCAGGAGCGTCCGGAGATCTATTACATCAGCGTTTATCCCATTCTTCTCAACGGTATTCATCACGGTTGGAACCATGCTACCATATGTGATGATCGATACTTCGTCCCCTTCCTTCAACTTGGCTGCCTTTCCGATTTCGATTTCAAAAAGTCCGTCCGGTACCTCGGCCTTGACAGATCTGTATAGTCTTTTTGGCTCTAGAAAAATTACTGGATCGTTCCTCTTGTAGGCCGATACCAGGAGGCCCTTTGCATCGTAAGGATTTGAGGGCGTGATCACGGTAAGACCGGCGGTGTGCACGAAATATGACTCTCCACTCTGAGAGTGGTACAGACCGCCCCTGACTCCGCCACCATAGGGCGTTCTGATGACCAAAGGAATGCTGTATCTGCCACCGGTTCTGTATCTTATCTTTGAGATGTTGTTGACTATCTGATCGAATGCAGGGTAGATGAAATCCTGGAACTGGATTTCTGCAATAGGTTTCAATCCGTGCATTGCCATTCCTGCAGCCATCCCAATTATGCCCAGCTCACTCAACGGCGTATCGATCACCCTCTCTTCACCGTACTTGTTCAAAAGAGTATCAGTCACTCTGAACACTCCTCCATCCCTTCCTACGTCCTCACCGAGAACTATCACTCTCTCGTCCTCTGCCATGAGCTGGTCTAGGGACTTATTTAACGACTGGACCATGTTAATCTGAGTCATTCATTTCCCTCCTCTCTTCTTCCTGGATCCAGGACGGCGACTCGTAGACATCATCGAACATTGTGGAGGGGTCCACTGGAGGAATGGTCATCCTTTCGTCCATGGTCTTGTCGATCTCTTCTTTAGCCTGCGCCTTGACCGATTGAATGAAACTGGGATCAACTACCCCCATTTTAAGCATCAGATTCTCCAGTCTCCTGATCGGATCGTTTTCGCTGCCATCTGTTATCTCATCTGACCTGTACTTTTTTGGATCGTCTGATGTGGAATGAGGTCCTATCCTATACGTCGTTGCCTCAACGAGATACGGTCCTTTTCCATCCCTGACATAGTTTAGAGCTTCTTGAAGGCCCAAGAGGGATGAGATTAGATCGTTTCCATCGACTCTCTTACCGGGAATATTGTACGCGGCTCCCTTCTTGTAGATCTCTGCTTTTGTCTGTTTGCTCGATGGAAGCGATATTGCCCAGCCATTGTTCTCGCAAACAAAGAGTACGCTCAGATTGTAGACCGAGGCGAGGTTCAGCGCAGCGTGGAAATCCGAGGTAGATGTCGCGCCATCGCCGAATGTAGCAATCACGATTCCTTTCTTCTTGGTGTACTTGATTGAATATGCAGCCCCCACTGCCAGAGGGAGGTGGGCTCCAACTGGGCTCTGCACAGTAGTAAAGTTGAACTCTTTGAACGAGAAGTGGTCTGGCATCTGTCGCCCTTTCTGAAGATCGTTGCTGTTTGACAGCATCTGATCGAAAATGAGCGAAAGGGGTACACCTCTCTGAAGCAAAAGGGCCAAATCACGATAGTAATTGAAAATAAAGTCGTCCTTTTCAGAAAGCATTCCGATAGCAATCTGTATCATTTCTTGCCCCTGATTGGGGACGTGAAATCCTATGATTCCCTGCCTCTGTGCATTTATTATCTTTATGTCGAGAGTACGCGCGAGGACAGCCGTCTTATAGGCCGAAATTGTCTGCTCGTTTGAAAGATTTCCCACAATACCCATATTCAGTGCCTCCGCATAGTCCACGCCTCTGCGGCCTTATAGGATGTTCTGACAAGGGGTCCAGAAGCAACGTACTGAAAACCTAGTTCGTATCCAATTTCCTTCAATTTTTCAAATCTTCCTGGTCTGCTGTACTCCACAACCGGTAACTGGACCCTGGATGGTCTGAGGTACTGACCAATCGTGAGGAGGCTGACAGCAACATTCCTCAGGTCCCTCATTGTTTCAGTAACTTCTTCGTCAGTTTCTCCGAGTCCAAGCATTATTGACGATTTCGTAACGAAGCCTTTGGATGCTGCGTGCCTGAGAACTTCTAGAGACTGGTCGTAACTTGCACGGTGATCTCTTACGGTCGGTGAGAGCCTTCTGACCGTCTCGACGTTGTGGGCAAGCACTACGGGGGTTTCGTTCAAAATTTCGTCAATGCAATCCTTGTTTCCCCTGAAATCAGGGATTAGCACTTCGACGCTTGCTCCAGTCTTCTTGACTTCTCTTATGACATTTGCAAAATGATGCGCTCCCTGATCTGAAAGGTCATCTCGATCGACTGAAGTTATCACCACGTACTTCAACCCCATTTCCCTTACGGCGGTCGCAACATTGAGAGGTTCTAGAGGATCTAGCGGTTGAACGAAACCGTGAGTGACTGAACAGAAACTGCATGTCCTAGAGCAGTTCTTACCGAGGACCATGAAGGTCGCGGTTCCATCACTCCAGCACTCTCCCTTATTGGGGCATCTTGCTTCCTCGCACACCGTGTGCAAATTCAGCGAATCGACTTCCTTCTTTGTGTCGAAAAAAGTCTCTCCAGTAGGGAGTTTAATCTTCGCATAATCGGGATGCATTACTTGAAAGTTGATTAGAGTTTTAAAAATTTTCGGTACGATTAAATTTGAATCAACAAATGGGTTTCTATTCGACAGTTCATTGAGAGACCAGGCTCTTCTTTCCCCTCAGGACGGATGGTGCAATTGCTATGGCCAGAATTACGGCTGATATGAAAAAGAGAGAATGGATAGAACCGATGAATGATTGTATCAAAGGGCCAGAAATTCCACTACGTGAGGTTCCGAGAAAAATGCCCGCAAGACTTGTCATTGGTACTGCTAACGACATGACATAGAACGCCATTCCCATACTGAATATGCTCCCGACATTTACTAGCGTGGAACTCATTCCTGAAGCAATCCCTCTTTCGGGAGAGGGACAGGAATTCATTATAGATGCCCTATTTGGAGAAGCAAAGATGCCCATCCCGCTTCCTACCAGGACCAGTGGTAATAGAAGGCTGTTGAAGGTGGTGATCGGTCCCAAACGAGTCAGAAACAGGAATCCTATGGCCGAAACGATTAGCCCAATAGTCGAGATGAGTCTGGCGCCGTACTTATCTGAAAACCAGCCGCTTATCGGACCAAAGAAAGAGAGTGAAATTGAAGTTGGAACCAAGAAAAGACCTGCAGCGAAAGGATTCAATTTCATTGTGGGACCCTGGAGATAAAATACCAGCACAAAAGTTACTGCTCCTCTAGCCAAGGCATTAAGAAATATAGCAAAATTACCAGCGGCAAACAATCGAATTCTGAACAATTTTAGATCGAACATGGGATGATCTGTTCTCAGCTCAAACGCTATGAAAGATAAGAAGATGATGATTCCGCCAACGATCATTGCAATGACCGTTTTCAGACCGGCAGATGCGGTCGCATAAAATGTGATTCCAGTGAGAATCAATCCTATGCCGCCTGCAAATGAAACATTTCCAACGATATCGATCTTCTGACCTCTCTTTATGACTGCGAGTTCCTTTAGGTTGTGGTGAGCCCAGATAGTCGCGATTATTCCTATGGGGATGTTAACATAGAATATGGACCTCCAACCGATAGTATACGTGAGCAACCCTCCGAGCACGAGACCGGAGACAGAGCCAGCAACTATCGCAACTTGATTGATTCCCAGCGCTTCTCCCCTCTCTTTTTCCGGAAAAGCGTCCGTGATAATTGCCCCGCTGTTTGAAAAAAGAAATGCTGCTCCAACTCCCTGAACCAGTCTGAATGCGATCAGTTCCGGTCCAATCTGTGATAAGCTGCAGAGAGCTGATCCAGCCGTGAACACTGCAAAACCGATTGTGTACAGTCTGACTCTTCCAAACATATCTGAGAGTCTACCGAAGTTCACCAGTACAGCAGCCGTGACCAGGGTGTACCCCATGAGTATCCAGAGCAGATCAAGAATTGTGGTGTCTGGAAGGCTTCTGGCAATTGTAGGAAGAGATATCAGTACTATGTTTGAATCGAGAGAAGCCATCAAAGTACCGAGTGTGGTATTGGAAAGAACCGTCCACTTGTACTCCACTTCACGCAAGTCAGTCTCGAGATTAATAATTTATCAGTCTTGACCCACGTTTGCAGAACACTTAAACAGTTACAATGACACTAAATTCAAACAAATATAAATACGACCATCTTCATAGCACATATCGGTTAAAAATGACAACGAGTGAAGTAAGTGTTGACGAACTGTCACTTGAGGTCAAAGGGACAACCGCACAGAAAACTGTAGTGGCGCTTCTTTTGCTTATCCCAATAGTCGTCTTTGCTCTGACGCCACTCTACAACCAGGCCGGTCCGAGGCTGTTCGGATTGACGTTCTTTTACTGGTTCGAGGTCCTTTGGCTTTTTGTTACGGCTGCTTTCTACACGTGTGCTGCGTTTATGCTGAATAAGATGGAGGCAGGAAAGAAATGAACAACATTGAGGTCGTTTTAGTATTCGTAAGTCTGTTCGTTCTTTTCGTAGCCCTTGGATTCTGGTCTTCCAGATTTAGGAAAGGTGACCTGAGCGATCTTGGAGAGTGGGCATTAGCCGGTCGCAGACTTGGTAGTTATCTCGCCTGGTTCTTGATAGGCGCTGACCTCTATACCGCCTATACTTTCATAGCTATCCCAGAGTCGGTATTCCTAAAGGGAGCGGTCTTCTACTATGCAGTTCCTTACGTTGGAATGACGTTTGGAGTTGCAATGGTCACGATGCCTCGCCTATGGAAAATGGCAAAGACTAACAACTACGTAACAGCGGTCGACATGGTAAGGGACAAGTTCAACAGCAGAACCCTTGCACTTATCATCGCACTGACGGGAATAGTCGCTGAGCTGCCGTACATTGCACTTCAGATTTACGGTATGCAGGCAGTACTTACTGTAATGATAGGTCAGTTAGTGACTAGCAATGCCGCTACTTTGACAGAAATATCTCTGATCATAGCGTTCATAATACTTGCAGCTTTCACTTTTACCAGCGGGCTCAGGGGAGCGGTGGTAACAGCTGTCATGAAGGATGTCATCATTTTTACCACGGTCATTGTCGTAATAGTTCTCGTCCCGATTTACATAGGTGGTTTTGGTCACGCCATTTCTTCTCTACCAAAGCTTCCTACAGGTGGTGCCACCCTTGCTCCTCTGTATCTTAATGGTTTCGTCAGTCTATCTATAATGAGTGCTCTCGCGCTGTACCTGTATCCGCACGCGATCAACGGAGTTCTCAGCACTAGCAGCACGAAGAAACTGAGAATGAGCACGGCCCTTCTACCCATCTATGGAGTGGGGCTGGCACTGCTCGCACTGTTTGGTTTACTGGTATATGGCTCCTCTAAAGCTCTAGCACTAGTTCATATGTATGGCGTCGTTACCGCAGTTCCGTCACTGATTTATGCATATTTCCCTCCATGGTTTGTGGGATTTGCATTCCTGGGAATATTCATCGGTGGACTTGTACCCGCTTCGATAATGGCCATTTCTCAGGCGAATCTGCTGACCAGGAACGTCATAAAGCCATATTATTCAAAAATGACAGCAAAAACAGAAGCAAGAATGTCGAAGTACTTTTCGGTAATGTTCAAATTCATCGCACTGGCATTCATCTTTTTAATTCAGGCTACGTATTCTTTGCAGCTGCAGTTGGTCGGAGGTATCATCGTCCTGCAAACCCTTCCAGCAATATTCCTTGCATTGTACACTAAGAAACTAGAAAAGTGGTCGGTTGGAGTGGGATGGGCAGCAGGAATGATAACGGGACTGACAATGCTTCTCTATGCAAACTTCGTGCAGTTCAAATTTACTTCACTAGCTACTACTTTCTTCAAATTCAACACACCTCTCGGATTCTTGTATGTCGGGCTCATTGCGCTAGTGGTGAATTTATTAGTCACAGTGGTAGGTTCGGCGGTTGTGGGCGTAGCTAGGCCTCAGAAAGTGACTGCCCCCGGAGCAGGTGGCAAGAAGTAGTCTACCTTTCCTTTTTTTTTATTTTTTCCAATTTCATTTCAAAAGGCAACTGAAGATTATAGATTTTGAAAAGGCTCCAGCAGTCAGGTGCAAAAATCACGGTTCTTTTAGAGGGCGAGGGGTTCATTCGGGGACTTACGGAATGCACCAGGTTCGAGAAAAAATGCGAGAACGGGAGGCACACTAATACATCCTAGAATTAAATTGGTGATGCCACATATTTCTTTAGTGAGGTCGCAGAGGAATTATAAGATAGATTTGGATTGTTGACAGGAAGTTGAAAATGAAAATTTATGATACCATTCTCGAAACAATTGGGAACACCCCTATCGTTAGAATAAACAAGGTCGTAGACAAACGCAACAGCTTCTATGGGAAACTGGAGTTTTTCAATCCAGGCGGGAGCGTCAAAGACAGAATGGCAAAACACATTCTTGAGAAAGCTAGGAAATCAGGCTCGTTCAGAGACAGTATTGTAGAGAACTCATCGGGCAACACCGGAGCATCTTTAGCCATGATCTCGGCAGTGAAGGGATATTCGTGTTTGATCACGATACCTGACAAGATGAGCGAAGAAAAAATCAACCTTATGAAGGCTTATGGCTCCGAGGTGCTAGTCACGAGAACCGATGTGACCCACGACTCTCCAGAAAGTTATTACAGCGTCGCAAGCAGGGTGGCGAGAGAGAGGGGAGCATTCTATCCGGATCAGTACAACAATCTTGACAACATTGAGGCGCACTATATATCAACGGGTCCCGAAATATGGGAGCAGATGGATGGCCAGATAGACGTGTTCGTAGCAGGAATAGGTACAGGAGGGACCATTTCTGGTGTAGGGAAATTTCTCAAGGAGAAGAACTCAAAAGTGAAAATCATAGGCGTCGACCCGATGGGCTCCGTATTCTACGATTATTTCAAAACGGGAAAGCTTCAGGAACCCCACGTGTACAAAGTGGAGGGCATAGGAGAAGACTATCTCGTGAAGGCAGTGGATTTCTCCATCATTGATGACATCATACGGGTAGACGACAGGGAGAGTTTCCTAATGACAAGGAAACTTGCAAGAGAGGAGGGAATCTTTGCCGGAGGATCGTCTGGGGCTGCGATGGTGGCCGCAATGAGGGTTGCCGAGAAATTCGACGGGATGAACATTGTGGTCCTGTTTCCCGACTCGGGTTATCGATATCTGAGCAAAATTTACAACGATAACTGGATGAGGGACAACGGATTCATCTAGTGGTTTCTATGAGATTTTCAACAAAGTCAATTCACGTAGGAGAGGAACCTGACAAAGACAGGGGGACAGGTGATGTGGTCTCTCCAATCCATCTCACTACTACATTTGCAAGAAATGATCCTCTAGAGCCTACTAAAGGATATGACTACACGAGGACAGGTAATCCCACCAGACTTTCTCTGGAAAAGAAGATTGCTTCAATTGAGAATGGTAAGTACGGGCTCCTGTTTGCATCTGGCCTTGCCGCGGAAACTACAATGTTTCTGTCGCTCCTGAAGGTCGGTGATCACATAATAGCAGCGGATGACCTGTATGGTGGGACGGAAAGACTTCTGCGCAGGGTACTTTCGAATGCGGGAATCTCCTATGAGCTTCGTGACCTTACGGATACATCGTCGCTGGACTCGATCCCAGATAGGACCAAGATGATATACTTTGAAACCCCCTCTAATCCGCTCCTGCGGATAGTAGACATAAGGGAGGTGTCTATGAAGGCGAAGAAGAACGGTCTAATGGCTGTTGTGGACAACACGTTTGCGTCACCTTATTTTCAGAACCCGTTAGACCTAGGGGCAGATGTTGTGGTTCACAGCACAACAAAGTACATTAACGGACACAGCGACTCTCTGGGAGGAGCACTCATCACGAACAACGATGAGCATTACCACACGTTGAAATACAACCAGAATGCAATAGGTGCAGTACTTTCACCGTTCGATAGCTATCTGACGATGAGGGGAATCAAGACTCTTGCCATAAGGATGAAAGAACACGAAAAAAATGCAGGTGAAGTGATATCGCTTTTAAAAGACAGCAAGAAGGTAAAAAAAATCTACTATCCCGGACTGAAAGATCACGAGAATCACGAAGTTGCCCGTAAGCAGATGAGAGGATATGGTGGAATGCTTTCGTTCAGACTGAATTCAGATCTAGATGGTGTCAAGAGATTTGTTGGGAATCTGCGCTATATATCACTTGCAGAGAGTCTAGGTGGAGTGGAGTCGCTAATAGAAGTGCCTTCCCTTATGACCCACTCAGGAATTCCAAGGGAAGTGAGAGAAAAGGTCGGAGTGACCGACGATCTTGTAAGGTTATCGGTGGGGATAGAGGATAAAGAGGATCTCCTAGAAGACATCTCATCCGCGCTAGAAAAGGTCTAACGAAAAAGAGCCCTTCAACTCGATTGGTCAAGCCACCGGAGGGATTCGGACCCCCGACCTGCTGATTACGAATCAGCTGCTCTACCGACTGAGCCACGGTGGCGTTACAGCTAATCTTTATTCTATATATCTTGATTTCCATTGGGCAAAGCGCTGAGAAAACGGCTCTGTGTCAAAGTTTCCTGAATGTGTTGAATTTCTTCGTTCAAACACATTTATATAGAAGAATAAAATACGGAAACAGAGGTGTCCAGTTAAATGATGCCAGGACAGCCAATATTTATTCTAAAAGAAGGAGCAAAGAGAGAATCTGGAAAGAATGCAATGCAAAACAATATCAGTGCTGCAAAGGCGATTGCCGATGCTGTAAAAACAACGCTGGGTCCAAGAGGAATGGACAAGATGCTTGTCGATTCACTCGGTGATATCGTTATTACGAACGACGGTGTGACAATTCTAAAGGAAATGGATATCGATCACCCGGCAGCAAAGATGATGGTCGAAGTCTCCAAGACACAGGATCAGGAAGTTGGAGATGGTACGACAACGGCCGCAATTCTTGCTGGAGAATTCCTGAGGAAGGCAGAAGATCTGCTTAACCAGAACGTCCATCCGACGGTGATAGCGTCCGGTTATAGGATGGCTGCAGAGAAAGCGAAAGAAGTTCTGAACGACATTTCCACACCAGTAGGGAAGGACGAGAAAGTGCTTCTAAAGATTGCCAACACTGCACTTAACTCCAAGGGAGCTTCAACGTCAAAGACCAAGCTTGCTGATATAGCGGTAAAGTCCGTTTTGCAGGTTGCCCAAGAGAGGGGCGACAAGAGCTTTGTCGATTTCGATGACATCCAGCTGGTAAAGAAGCAGGGAGGTTCTGTCGACGACACTCGGTTGATTCAGGGAGTCATAGTTGACAAGGAGAGAGTCCATCCAGGAATGCCCGTCTTGGTCAACAAGGCAAAGATAGCACTGCTCAATACAGCACTCGAAATCAAGAAACCGGAGTTCGACACTTCGATAAGGATCGAGGACCCGGAATCTATTACTAAATTCAAGAAACAGGAAGAGAGTATTCTTCGTGGAATGGTAGAAAAGATTAAGGCAACTGGAGCAAACGTTGTTCTTACACAGAAGGGAATTGACGATCTAGCGATGGCATATCTCTCAAAGGAAGGAATTTATGCGGCGAGAAGAGTGAAGAAGAGCGATATCGAAAAGCTCGCAAAGGCCATCGATGGAGAAATTATCACGAACATGGACGACCTGACCGCCAAAGACCTTGGAAACGCAGAGAGGGTTGAGGAAGTCAAGATCGGAGAGGACCATCTTACCTTTGTGACCGGTTGCAAGAATCCAAAGGCAGTTTCCATACTCGTAAGGGGTGGAACGGAACACGTTGTTGACGAAATTGAGAGAAGCATTGTCGACTCGCTGCACGTGGTCGCTGCAGCACTGCAGGATGGAAAGATTATTCCGGGTGGCGGGGCGGCAGCCGTAGAAATTGCAATGAAACTCAGGGAATACAGCGCATCCGTTGGCGGAAGGGAACAGCTCGCAATCGAGAAGTTCGCGGAAGCAATGGAAATCGTTCCGAGAACCCTATCTGAAAATGCAGGTCTCGACTCGATAGGAATACTAATCTCCCTGAAAAAAGAACACGCTGATGGAAAAAAGAATGCGGGCGTAGACGTCATAAAGGGAAAACCAATAGATATGTTAAATCTGGGAGTTATTGAACCGATCAGGGTAGGAAGACAGGCAATCGACAGCGCTACCGACGCAGCGGTTATGATTCTCAGGATCGACGATGTAATTGCGACGAAAGCCACTAGCGGTGGAGCTCCAAGACCGCCGGGAGGAAGACCCGGTGGTGATGAAGACTAAGCAATCGTAACCATCATTCCATTCCTTAATTTTCTTTTTATATTCTTATCTCCTCTTTCATCGATCCACTGTGAGCACGTTAGCGTACGACGGATTCCTTTCCTCTGATTCTTCAAGTAAATACAATTCTGACGTAACCGTTTTATATCTTCTATTTCTGACTTCTTCATGTTCAGTGGAAGCTACAATCCTTCAACAGCTGACTTGGTAGTCGTAAGTACTCCCTACATACCTGGATACAAAATAACGAGCGTTATAGGGTTCACATGGGGGCTGATAGTCAGATCCAGAGGACTGGGAGGTAATGTCATTGCTGGACTTAGGACGATTGCGGGTGGAGAAATTAAGGAATACACAGAAATGCTCGACCAGAGCAGGTTCGAAGCGCTCGAAAGGCTCAAACAACACGCGAAGAGTCTTGGTGCTAATGCGGTCATCGAAGTGAGATTCGATTCATCAGAGATCGGACAAACGATGTCAGAAGTTTTAGCATATGGAACGGCGGTCGTAGCCCAGAAGGACGATAGTCAAAGTCAACCAGTATCTCTTAAATGAGCTAATGGTAGTTTACTCGCCGCACAAGGTAATTTTATTCGGTGAACACGCAGTAGTGTACGGTTACCCCGCACTATCTGCTACAGTAGACCTCTTCGCCAAAATCTATCTCGTTCCCAGCAGGAGCGGGCTCCAGTACACGCCATTCGTTCAGAAAACCCTGTCTTATCTTGGTCTGAGTAATGTTTACGTTAAGGTGGAAACGAACGTTCCTTCGGGATCGGGGCTCGGAACCTCTTCAATGATCATAACAAGCATACTGCTCAGTGAGAGAGATTACACAAAGGAAAAGTTGGCCAACGAGGCATTCAACATCGAATACGAAACTCAGGGTCTGGGCTCCCCAATTGATACTACCACAATAGCGGCCGGAGGATTTGTCTTGACAAACGGAAAAGAGGGAGTTCCACTGTGGAAGATAGAAAAGAACGGAATTTCTTGGAATTTTTCCAGTGTCCCGACGAGAAACACCGAAATGGTGATCGTGTACTCCGGTTCAAAGGGATCGACGAAGGAGCAAGTAGCTAAGGTGAGAAAGTTCTACGAGCGGGGCAAGTTCGCGAAGGACATAATGAACAGGATAGGCAGCATAACGGAGGACGGGGTAAAAGCGGTAATGAAAGGGGATGCAGCAAATATTGGGGAATTGATGAACGAGAACCACTCCGAACTCAAGGTATTCGGAATATCCACGGACCAAATCGAAAGAATAGTTTCAGTCGGAAGGGAGTATGGCTATGGTGCGAAGCTCACCGGCGCAGGGGGAGGGGGAGCAGTAGTCATAATTCCAAGAGAAAAGGAGAAACTCATAAAGAAATTGAAGGAAATGAACGTAATGGTATTCGATACCTCTACCACTAGTGCGGGTATATTCAAGAGATCCGAGTGACAGAAGCCACCAGATCTCCCTCATCCAGACCTATAAGCTTGACTCCCTGGGCGTTCCTTCCCTTCTGTGGAATAGAAGCCACTGCCGTGCGAATTGTTTTTCCGTTCCTGGTAATGATCAAGAGCTCGTCAGTATCTTCAATGGATGAGACATAAATTGGCCTTCCAGTTCTTTCAGTAATCTTGATAGCCCTCATTCCCTTAGCGCCGCGGTGTCTCATCGAAAAGTCTCCTACGTTCACTCTCTTTCCAAGTCCTCTTTCGGCTATCACGATCATGTCTTCTGTGGTTATTGTTGCATCGCTTGCGACCTTGTTTTCTCCCTTGAATCTTATACCAGTGACCCCAGAGGCTGCCCTGCCCATCGATCTGAATTCCCGCTCCTCGACCAGGACCAATCTTCCGTCCGTCGAGAGCAGTGCGATTTTTTCATCGCCAGAGGTGACGAACACGTCCTTCAGCAGATCTCCCGGTCTAAGCTTCAGGGCGATCAGGCCATTTGACCTGATGTTCATAAACTGAGAAATCTCGGTCTTCTTTACCCTCCCTCTTTCGGTCACAAAGAGAAGATATTTCTTGCCTTCTCCCCCCTTCTCACTCATTATGAAAACAATTCTCCCCTTCATGTTATCGAAAACGGCGGAGATCAGTTTCGCCCTTGATCTTCTCTCCCCTTTGGGAATGGTGTAAGCTTTCATTTGGAACACCTTACCGTTGTCAGAGAAGAAGAATACCCTGTCGTGGGAGTCACAAGTTATCAGTTGTTTGATCTCACTCTCGGAAGAGCCAGTGAACACACCCTTGCCTCCCCTCTTCTGAGCGGAGAAGGTATCTGCTTCAATACGACTTATCCTGTTGTCTTCGGTAAGAACGATGGTATCAGTTTCGTGAGGAATAAGCTCCTCTTCTGTAGTTTCGACGTAAGACTCAGTGATTTCTGTCTTTCTGGAGTCCCCATATTTTTCTTTGACTTCTTCCAACTCTTCGATTATCAGATCCCATCTTTTGTCCTCATTCTTTAGGAGATCGATGTAGTGCTTTATTTTGTCCTCAATCTCCTTCATCTCATTCTTGAGATCGGCAATCTCCATTCCAGTCAACTTTTGCAATTTCGTGTCGAGGATAGCATTTGCTTGTAGATCGTCCAGTGAGAACTGTTTCTTCAGCCCCTCTCTCGCGTCCTTCACTTCCTTGGATGACCTGATAATCTTTATGGTAAGATCGATTGCATTCAGAGCCTTGAGAAGAGCTTCCAGGATGTGCTCTCTTTCTCTGGCCTTTTTTAGAAAGAATTCGGTTCTCCTTCTTACGACCAGCTCCCTGTGGTTCAGATACTCGACCATCATTTCCTTGAGTCCCATGGTTCTGGGAACGTTGTTCACGAGAACGAGGTTGATGATTCCGTACGATACCTGAGCCTGGGTATGCTCATATATCTGATTCAAAGTGATCTCTGGGTTGAAGTCATTCTTGACTTTTACTACGATCCTGATTCCATCCTTGTTGCTCTCATCTTTTATGTTAGATATACCATCGATCACGTCGTTCTTCGAAAGTTCGGCAATCTTGCTCAGCAGTTCGGACTTGTTGACCTCGTAAGGAACTTCGGAGAAAATTATCTCGTTCTTTTCTATCTCTGCCTTGGCTCTTAGGTCAAACTTGCCCCTTCCGGTGCTGTATGCATCGATAATTCCCTTCTTGCCTAGAATAATCCCTCCGGTAGGAAAATCCGGGCCATTAACTATCTTCAAGAGATCCTCGATCCCAGCCTCTTTGTTTTTGATCAGCAGTATCAATCCATCTACTATTTCCCCTAAATTGTGAGGAGGCATGTTTGTCGCCATACCGACCGCAATTCCCGAGGTTCCGTTCAACAGAATGTTAGGGATCTTGGAGGGGAGGCATAACGGTTCCTTGAGTGTTCCGTCGAAGGTCAAAGAGAAATCTACGGTTTCGTACTCGATATCAGCTAGCATTTCGTTTGATATCTTACTCAATCTAGCTTCGGTGTACCTCATGGCGGCCGGTGGATCCCCGTCGCGCGAGCCCCAGTTGCCTTGACCCTCTACTAACGTGTAACGCAGAGAGAAATCTTGTGCCATTCTAGCCAGCGCAGAATAAATTGCCGAATCGCCGTGAGGATGATACTTACCCATGACCTCTCCAACGATCCTTGCGGACTTCCTGTAAGGCTTGTCAAAGGTGACCCCCATCTCGTACATCGAGTAAAGAATTCTTCTTTGCACGGGCTTTAGCCCGTCCCTTACATCGGGTATCGCTCTGGCAAGAATCACGCTCATCGCGTAATCCAGGTAGGAGTCTTTCATCTCCTTTTCAATAGCTCTGTTTTCAATCATGAAAATCACACATCGATGTTCTGAGCTTCAGTTGCGTGAGCCATTATGTAATCCCTTCTAGGCTCTACTTGCTCACCCATCAGCAGAGTGAACAGGGAATCTGCTTGTTGGGCATCTTCTATCTGCACTCTTACCAGTTTCCTGGTTTCTGGATTCATTGCCGTTTCCCAGAGTTGATCGGCATTCATCTCGCCAAGTCCCTTGAATCTTTGCACTATGGGGTTTGACAGCTGTTTCACTAAAGCATCTTTTTCCTTTTCCGTATAGATGTACTTCACGGTGGTTCCTTTTTGAACCCTGAATAGGGGAACAACTGCTATGAACACGTGACCGTTTACTATCAGCTCCTTAAGATGCCTGTAGAACAAGGTGAGCAGGAGAGTCCTGATGTGACTTCCATCCACATCGGCATCGGTCATGAAAATGATTTTCCCATACCTCAGTTTTTTGGGATCATAGGGATCGTTCGGTCCCATATTAATTGCTGAAAACAAGTTTTTCACTTCGTTGTTTTTCAGAATCTTGTCCCACCCGGCTTTCTCTACGTTCAGAATCTTTCCCCTTAGGGGTAATATGGCCTGATATGATCTGTCCCTGCCCTGCTTTGCAGGTCCTGCAGCCGAGTCTCCTTCTACGATGTATAGTTCTGTCTTCTCTGGATCTTCTAGCGTACAGTCTGCCAACTTTCCCGGAAGGGTGGCATTGAGGGAGGACCTAGATCTCACCATCTCTCTAGCATTCCTCGCTGCTTCCCTCGCTTCTGCAGCCTGGAAGGCTTTCTTACAGATGATCTCAGAAACCTTTGGATGGTCCTCGAAGTATCTCTTCAGGTGGTCGACGACACCACTGAAGACCATACCCTTGACATTGCTATTTCCGAGTTTTTCTTTCGTTTGTCCTTCGAATTGAGGTTCGGGTATCTTGACACTTATAACTGCTGTGAGTCCCTCCCTCACGTCCTCACCGTTAAAGAAATTATCCGATTGAATTATCTCTTGATTCTTCGCCTCGTCGTTTAGTACTTTAGTCAGAGCGCCTTTGAATCCAGATACGTGCGTTCCTCCCTCCCTGGTGTTGATATCATTAGCAAAAGCGAGAAGGTTCTCGCTGACGGTCTCGTTGTACTGAATGGCAAACTCGATGTACGTGCTGGGATGCTCGAAGCCATCTTTAGATTCCTCGCTGCCGTTTTTATTGCTCTTCGAAACGTCCTTCATCTCTCCATTAAACTTTACCTGGCCATAGATCACTTCATCGTGCAGGGTCTCCTTGCCCTTGTTCATGTTCCTGACCATCTCTTCTATTCCGCCCTGATGCTGATAGGTAACAATCTCGCCGTTCCAATCCAGTGTGATGGTAAGGCCCTTGTTCAGATAGGACAATTCCTCAATTCTTCCCCTGACAGTTTCCAGCGAATATTCAGCTGTTTCCATTATTGTTTCATCGGGCTCGAAACTTATTAGGGTTCCAGTTCGAGAATTGAAATGGAAACTCGTACTTATTGCTCTGGTCCAGCTGACTTTATTGTCTTCTATCTTTCCAACTTTTTCGACTGGGGTGAGTTTCTCTCCCTTCGAATAACCCTGATGATAGACAAAACCTTCTCTCTTGACAAATATCTCAAAACTTGACGATAAGGCATTTACGACGTGAACACCGACTCCGTGGAGTCCGCCGGATACTTTGTAGACTTTTTGTTCAAATTTTGCACCAGAATGCAATTCTGTTAGAACAATCTCAAGGGCGGACTTGTTGTATTTTGGGTGTATATCTACAGGTATCCCCCTTCCATCGTCTTCAATGGTGACAGTTTTTCCCTTTACTGTGACGAAGATGTTCTTACAATATCCACCCATTGCTTCATCGACACTATTGTCCATAACCTCGTACAGAAGCTGATGCAGGCCCCGTACGTCCGTGCTTCCAATATACATGGCTGGTCTCTTTCTGACCGCTTTCAGTCCTTCAAGCACTACAATGTCCTTTGCTGTATAGTCTTCCATAACCTCTTAACCTATACGTTTAACGTATATATATATGATTTGGGGGCGATGCATTTATAAGGCTGTTCGACGCAATATTATTGGATATTTTCTGATTTATATTTAACC
Source organism: Thermoplasmata archaeon (assembly GCA_021792255.1). GTDB lineage: Archaea > Thermoplasmatota > Thermoplasmata > Thermoplasmatales. The sequence goes on along the minus strand of JAJYUZ010000003.1, from coordinate 153,526 downwards.
AAAATTATAATAAACTCTCTCCTATAAAATTTCCTGTTTTGTATAATTATGTCATAATCTATATCCATGATTTTGGAAATTATAAAATGTCGTTGATTGAGAAACTCTTCTTTATCAAAATAGTGAGTCTGGATCTTGTTTCCGCGCAGAAAGGTGCCTTCTTCGATTTCTCGCCCCTTTCCGTACCTGAAGTCGAGCCTTGAGAATACCCTGGCAACGACCCTACCATCCTCCCTCAAGACCCTGGATGCTTCTTCAAGCGCGATTCGCCTTTCTTTCTCGTCCAGATGATCCAGAGAGTGGATGAAGAGTACATTTGAAAATGCCCCGTCTTTGAAAGGGAGAGAGACTATCTCTCCCAGAACTCTAAGCTCGTGTCCATACAAGGAGAGTGCAAAAGGGGAGAAGTCAAGACCAACAACACTCTTTATTGAAGGAGTTCCTTTCCCGTTTCCGCAACCGTTGTCAAGGGTCCGTCCAGGAAGAAGCGCCTGGTCGAAAATTTCCTTTTCTTTTAGTTCTCCTCTCCACAACCTTCCTCTCAACCTGTATTCTCTGTTCCACGATTTCTTTTGCTCCTTCCCCATAAATCCTGTATATATAGCAGTAATCTATTTCGATTTATGGATGAACAGGAAGTCATGGAACAGATGCTAAACAGAGACCCATTTATGACCTCTATTGGTATAAAGACAAAAATCCTTGAAGAAGGGAAAGCAGAGTCGACGCTCGATTTGGAAGGAAGGCATATGAGACTGGGCAATATCGCAAACGGTGGTGTTATTTGTTCGATGATAGACATGGCCGGAGGTAGTGCGGTTTTATCGACGACTAGAAAAAATCAGGTGACTACAGACCTTCACGTCAACTTCCTGTCCCCACTGGTCAAATCACCAGCAAGGGCGGTAGGCCAGGTCATAAGAAAGGGAAGAAACATTTGCGTCGCAAAGGTTGAAGTATTCGACGGTGACGGAAAACTTTGCTCATATGGAACTGGTTCCTGGTTTATTCTCAACGAGTAAGTTTTTAGAGCACGAACATATGTTCGAGAGTGACTCTCGAAAGTATCGGGATACAAAGAATACCTACTGAATCTAGGCACGGCAAATCGAGCTCGCTCTTTAATCTCTGGTTCGCCGCAAACCTCACTATTGCTGATTTTGCACTTGGATTTATCCCGATATCGCTAGGCATGAACTTTGTAAGTTCGTTTATTTCAATCGTCATCGGGAACATTGCTGGTGCAATTATAGTTGGTCTTTCAGCAATAATGGGCCCAAAAACTGGCTATCCTCAGATGATGGGGACTACCAATTCTATGGGACATGGCATAATGAGGGTTTTTGGAATAATCAATTTATCCAACACGGTTGGATGGTTCATCGTGAACAACATACTCAGTGTTTTGGCACTGTACTTGATTTTCGGGGTATCATATCTTCTGCTTATTCCAATATTTGTTTTGATCATCTACGTGGTGGCATATATCGGTTACAATTTCATTCACAAGGTTGAAAGAGTACTGTCTTACATCCTTGGGGTACTGTTTCTCGTAATACTGGTCGAAGTCCTATTTTTCCCAAGTCATCAGATGTTACAGAATTTTTCTGGACTTTCTCTGTCCTTTCCCAAAATTGACATCTCTTTCTTTGGAATGATAGCCTTTTCTTACAGCTACCTGATGAGCTGGGGTCCGTATGCGTCAGACTATTCCCGTTACTTGCCTCAAAATACTTCTCTCAAGAGAGTTTTTTCCAGCACAGTTGCAGGCTCTTTTATTTCCACCACTTTTGTTGAAATCGTGGCTCTTGTAATTTCATTTGTAACCCTCAGTGGCTCTTATGCATCATCTCTAATAGCGGTCTCTGGTCGCTTTTATCAAATATCTCTAATGACGATAGCACTCGGCGGGATAGCTGCCAACGTCCTGAACCTCTACTCGGCATCCCTCTCGGGTCTGGTCGGAGGGATTAAAATGAGCAGGACAAGGTTCGTAGGAATAGTTGCAGTTGTGGGAGCGGCTCTTTCGATTTTATTTTACAAAGGTTTCTACACTTTCTTTGAGTCTTTCCTTCTAGTACTGGATTATTGGATATCACCATGGGTGGCGATATTAGTAATTGATTTCGTAGTCCTAAAAAGACAGAAACTGAACTTTGAAAAGAAGTTGAATTGGAATGGCATAATCGCTTATTGCGTGGGTCTGGCAGTTTCTGTTCCCTTCATGAACGTTTATCTTGGAAGTTTTAACTACACTTTCCTCATATCCAAGGGACTTGGCGGAATAGATATCAGCTACTTCATTGGATTTATAGTGGCCGCAGTGCTATATTACGCCACTAGTGCAGCCAAAAGAGAAGTCTTTCCAAAATCACAGCTCAAGAAATCTGGAACTTGAGTACATCTTCGACACTGCGTTATTGAAGAACCAAAAAGTCTTTCAGGAACCAGTATTATGCGGCAAAAATTTGGTCCAGAAATAACGAATATACATTACATTTAAATAATGAGGATAGTTTTAGAGGCTGGTGAAGGCAGACGAAGACAGACGACGACGTGGATGAATTCAACGATGTCGAAGAAGTTCTCAGGCAACTCAGAACGGCTGAGGAGGAGAAGAGATATGCAGAGCTTGAGAACAAGAGGCTGACGGATGAGATAGAGAGACTCAAGAAGGAGATGAACAGGTTAAAGCTTCCACCGCTTCTGATCGGTTCGATAGAGGACGTCATAGATGAGAGAAGAGTTGTGATCAGGAGTTCCACCGGACCGAGCTTCTTAGTCTATACTTCGGAGCACATTCCAACTTCTAAACTCACAGTAGGAACGAGGGTCGCCCTAAACAAGGCTACTCTCTCCGTAATATCGGTCATTCCAGAGGCGTATGATCCAACCGTGGTAGCAGCAGAAATATCAGAAAAGCCGAGCGTGATGTTCGACGACATAGGTGCATTAGAGCAACAGATTAAGGAAATTAAAGAGATGGTCGAACTTCCCTTGCTTAATCCAGAAATTTTCAGGAAGGTGGGGATAGACCCACCAACAGGAGTACTTCTGGTGGGGGCTCCAGGTACTGGGAAAACCCTTCTTGCAAAGGCAGTAGCCCACAACACGAATGCGACTTTTATTAGGGTGGTCGCTTCAGAACTTGTAAGGAAGTACATAGGAGAAGGCGCGAGGCTCGTAAGAGAGTTATTCGATCTTGCGAGAAAGAAGGCACCCTCAATCATTTTCATCGATGAGCTTGACGCAATTGGATCAAGAAGAATCGATTCTTCAACGTCTGGGGACAGGGAAGTGCAGAGAACATTGATGCAGCTTCTGGCAGAAATAGATGGCTTTGAACCATTAGGGAACATAAAGTTAGTAGGCGCCACTAATAGGCCCGATACACTAGATGAAGCACTTACCAGACCGGGAAGATTTGACAGAATTATAGAGATTCCCCTCCCTGACAAGAAAGGGAGAATCGAGATACTCAAGATTCATACAAAGAAAATGAATCTAAAAGAGGTCAACCTGGAGAAGATAACCGAAATAACTGAAGGTTTCTCTGGCGCAGATCTAAGAGCGTCGGTGGTAGAGAGCGGGATGTTTGCGATAAGGGATGGGAGAGACCACATAATCCAGTCAGATCTAATGAAAGGCGTCGAAAAGATGAACGTACAGAGGAACAAGGCTTCCCAAGTAAAAGGAAACCTAGAGATGTTTGTCTGATGAGGGAAATTCAGGTCCCCAATTTTTACGAAGACAAGGGAAATCTATTTTCTCAGTCAAGAGATGGAAACTCAATCTACGGAGAACAGGTTACAAGCAGAGGGGGGAAATTCTTTAGAATTTTCTCCCCGCTGCGAAGCAAGTTATCCTCTTCAATGAAACTGGGTCTGAGACCAGATATAAGGAAAGGAGATCACATGCTTTATCTGGGCGCTGGAGCCGGCACAACTGCATCTCACCTCGCCGATTCACTTTCAACTGGTTCGATATTTGCGGTCGAATTTGCGCCGGTCCCTTTTATCAAATTGGCCTCTCTTTCGGGAATAAAGGAGAACATCTTTCCCATTCTTTCTGATGCACAGAAACCAGAGGCTTACGGATTGTTTGTAGATAAAGTGGACATAATATATCAGGACGTTTCCCAACCGAACCAGATAGATATTTTCGCAAAGAACATGGACTATTTCGGGTCCCAAAGAGGGATACTCATGCTCAAGACTTTCTCCCTAAGGAGCGACTTTTCTGTCAATGACGAGATAAAGAAGATAAGGGCGAGGTTCTCGGTTCAGCAGGTAAAGGACATTTCAAGATTCCATAGGGGACATTACGCTATAACGGTTTCAACTAACTGATCCAGACCGTCTTCATGTTTGTGAATTCCCTAGATCCATATTTAGAAAGTTCCCTTCCCAGGCCGCTCTTCTTAACTCCACCGAAGGGGATCCTTGGATCAGAAAAGACGATGCTGTTGATGAAAACCATCCCTGCTTCAATATCACCTACCATCTTCTCTGCATCTTCTTTTTCACCCCATATAGAAGTTCCGAGTCCGTATGGTGTTTCGTTTGCGATGTTTATGGCTTCCCCTTTGTTCTTGAACTTTCTGAGGACGGCTACTGGTCCGAATATTTCGTCCTGATAGTTCTCGTTGAGTTCTGCGAGAATGGGAGGTACGATGTTGCCTTCTCCCTCTCCAAGGTACTGGACTTTTCCCTTGGCTTCAAGGTACCTTATTTGTCCATCCACCAGCCGTTTCTGTTCCTCCGAGGACAGCGGACCGAGATAGGTATCTTTCTTCTTTGGATCTCCAATAACGACTTTGGAAAATTCAATTGCGGTGAGCTCTTTGAACTCTTCATACACCTGATCTTGAACCAGGAATCTTTTTGATGCAATGCAGCTCTGACCGTTGTTCTGAAGTCTACCGGTTGTAGCAGCCTTTGCAGCTGCTTTCAGATCAGCCGAGTCCAGGATAATGAAAGGATCAGAACCTCCTAGCTCCGCTACCACGTGCTTGAGTTCTTTCCCAGCTTCTGCAGCAATTCCGGACCCTACTGCTGTAGATCCCGTGAATGCAATTCCATCGACGTGTTTTATCAGAGAAGTTGCCGTTCTTCCGTCTACTATCAGACTGTTGAAGGCTGACGAATCTATCAACTCTTGAAGTTTGAGTGATACTCCAGTAACGAGGCTTGCATGTTTTAGCACCACTCCATTTCCTGCAATCATTGCTGGGAAGGCCGCCCTCGCCACCTGCCACACCGGAAAGTTCCACGGTTCGATACACATTATCGTTCCGAGTGGATCAAATCGTATGTAACTTCTAGAGGCATCGGTCTTGATTTCTTCTTCAGAAAAAATAGTCTGTGCATTCTCTATCAGATAGTCAAGAAGTTTGATGCTCTTCTTCACTTCAGCGATGCTTTGTGAAATGGGTTTTCCCATTTCTTCGGTCATTATGGAAGCTAGCTCATCCGCTCCTTTCTCAAAATTCGGTTTGATGATCTCCTTGAAATGATTCACCCTCAGTTCAAGGCTCTTCTTCCATTCTATCTGAGCCTTCCTTGTTCTACTTATCTTGTTTATTGCTGTTTCCATATCGTCAGCGTCAAAAGTTTTCAAGACCTTTCCAGAATAGGGATCTCTGGTCACGATGTTCATGATCTTACTTCCGTTTTCCTGATCGTTTCTTCAAAGATAGATAATCCTTTATCGAGAAGATCATCTTCTATAGTCAGAGGAGCCATGAACCGCATTGCGTTGCCGTAATGTCCGCAAGTGTGCATCAGCAGTCCCTTCCTGAATAACGCCTCTCTTATGTTTCCCGTAAGCTCGGTTCCTGGGGTCTTATCATTCCTGCTATTAACGATCTCGGCCGCTGCCATGTAACCTCTCCCCCTCACATCCCCAACGATCTCAGTTTGATCCTTGATTTCCTGGAATCTGTCCAACAGATATCTTCCCTTAGATCTGACCCTTTCCAGGAATTTTTCATCCTTTACCACGTCCAAAATTGCCGCTCCTGCGGCCAGTCCCAGTGGATTCCCCCTGTACGTTCCCAGATGGAATGCCTTAGGTACCTGGTCAAAATCCTTCCTGTAGACTACAGAGGAAATGGGAATACCTCCACCAATGCTCTTTGAGATGCACATTATATCAGGAGTGACATTGAGATATTCAGAGGCCCACATCTTTCCTGTTCTTCCTATTCCGCTCTGAACCTCGTCTATTATGAGAGGGATGGAGTGGTTGTCACAAGTTTCTCTAAGCATTGGTAGAAAATCATCTGGTGGCACGATGTACCCACCCTCTCCCTGAATAGGCTCAACGATAATCCCTCCGACAGGAGGGATACCAGAGTACGGATCACCAATCATGTCTTCAATTCTCTCTACGACCTCCTTTGAGATGTCTTCCTTTTTCGTTTTTTTAGAAAATCTGTACGGATACGGGTAGGGTGCATACACATAATTCTGCGAAGAGAACCCCGCGTAATCTCTATAATGATAATTAGAAGTGGCTCCTACAATTCCGCCAGCGATGCCGTGGTATGAGCCCGTGAAAGAGATAATGGTTGGTTTCTTTGAATTAAATCTTGCCAGGGATACTGCTGCCTCACAGGCATCCGCCCCTGTGACGGTCATCATTATCTTCGAATTATCCTTCATTTTTCCCGGTAACACAGAATTCAAGGTCTTTAGATACCTGATCCTAGCCTCGGTAGGAACTTCTGTTATATGGGTAATTTTCTCAAGTTGTGTCCTTATAGCTTGCATTACTGCGGGATGTCCATGGCCCAAGTTAAGAACTGAAACGCCTCCGAACCAGTCAATGAAGACATTTCCATCCACGTCCACTAATGTCGATCCCTTTCCATAATCGATGGCAAATTTGAAGAAATTAGTGTAAGATCTGCTAGATGTCTCAAGTGTGTCTTGAATATCAAGAAATTCCATCGATTTTGGTCCAGGAACCTTTGTCTTCAATATGGGTGCGTTTTCAATACTCAATCTGCTCGGTGTTTGCATTGACATTTATCATCACGGATATTAATGAAATCCAGTATATTAATCGTGGATAAGTTTCTCCGGTTGTGATAACAATGGAAAAAAATTACTCTAAATTAGATGATTTAGATACTTTATTCGTCATCAATCCTTTATAATGAGCTTAAGGGACTCTGGGAAATCTTCCTTAGCAGTGTTTAGTGCCATTATAGTCTCGCTTCTCTCTATTCCCTGAGTCTTCGATAGTTCGTTGACTATTGCGGCAAGATCTGTTTTGTTCTTTGCACGGATCATAGCGACAAAATCTATGCTTCCTAGAACGAAATAGACGGCCCATACTCCCCTGATCTTAGCAATTTTAGCTCCCATTGCTTCTCCGTATTCTGGGCCATATTTTGACCTGATCAAGGAAATTGCAGTGATACCTCTATCGAGGTTCGCTTGATTAATGAGAGGTATGACCCCCTTTAGGAAATTGCTACTCTTCATTTTCTTCAATCTATTGTGAACTGTGGATTTTGAAACTCCAACTTTTTTAGAAATGACGCTCAGATTTGTCTCTCTCGTTTCGAAGATGCTAAGTAGAATCTTCTTGTCGAGGCTATTAAGTTGATCTAATGTAATTTTTCCATCCTTCATTTCAGCAGTTAAATAGTTCTGATTAATAAAACATTGTGTCTATAAATTTTTTCCACTTAGACTCGACAGCAAATACTTTAATTGATAATCATCTAAACCCGCGGTGATCCTTAAGTACAAGAAGGAAACAATTAGCATAATTACGATGCTGGCAGTACTGGCTATAGTATTCTCATCCCTCTTCATCTACACTGGAAACTGGCCTCCTGCAGTTATCGTTGAATCAAGTTCGATGCAACATGGAAACAATTTCGTGTTTGGCGTGATCAATACGGGAGATATCGTAGCGGTCAAGAAAGTCAGTTCGTTCACTGATGTGCAGACGTATCTGCTAGCGAGAGAAAGAGGGTTTCCATCAAATTACGGCGAGTTCGGTAACGTAATCGTTTACAAGAATTACGTTCTTAGGGAGCTAGTAATTCACAGGGCCATCTTTTACGTAGAAGGCTGGTCTGGAACAACTCCCATTCTCTATGGAAACAACAATCCATCCTGGCTCTCGATTCAGGGGTCAAACGTCTACATCACGGACGTGGGTTACACTCACCAAAATCTGGAAGTAAAACTACAGAACGTGATCGGGCAGGAAGGATTCGTGACTATGGGAGATAACAATTTCGCCAACAGAATTGGAGGAGTTGACGGAAATTACACCATTGCCGCAGACCAGGATACCGGCATTGACTACGGTAGTCTGGTGAATACAACTCAGGTAGTCGGATATGCTGTTGGCTATCTGCCAGTGTTTGGGGTCCTCAAGCTTTGGGTTACGGGACAGACAGAATACATTCCACAAGCCAGCAATGAGATAATGGTCATACTAATCATTGTGATCATTGCTCTCATCTTCGTACCTATCCCCTCATTCAGATCCAAGAAAAATTCTGACAAGTAAAAGAGATGATCAGTCGGCTACCTTAGCCTTCTTTTCACTTGCCTTTTTGATTTCTTCCAATCTTCTTCTTCTAGAGAACAGATGAGACCTGATGTTCGGGTCAATTATTTCTGCCAGTCCCTCTCCCATAAGACTGAATCCCATCACTATGATGAACAGGAATAACGCAGGTATTAGCCCTTCTAACGGATCCGTATACAGGTTAGTGGTTAGTATTGATGACATTAGGCCAAGCTCGGGCTGATATACCGGTATCCCAATTCCTAAGAATCCCAGAGATGAAAGGGTCAGCATTGCAGTTCCTATATCCATCGTAGCGTAGACGACGAGTGTTGTCATAATGTTTGGGAGAATGCCCTTGAACATTATCTTGAAAAATCTTGTATTGAGGACTTTAGACATTGTTATGAAGTCGCTCGCTGAGACTTGGAGTGTGCTCCCTCTCACCAGTCTCACGTACGGAGGCCACCACACGAATATGATTGAGAAGGCTGCATTGATAAGGCTCGGCCCAAGAGTAGCAGCAATGGCCATAGACATGACAAGAGGTGGAAAGGCAAAGAACAAGTCCGTCAGGCGCATTATCACCTCCTCCACTATCCCTCTGAAATAGCCCGCAAAAGTACCCAAGAATAGACCGACGAGGGCAGAAACAGCGACAATGAAAATCGATAGCCCTATGTCTATCGGGATGGCGGCGACCACTCTGGAGAATATGTCTCTCCCCAGTTGATCGGTTCCAAAGACGTGAGAGAAAGTTGGAGGAGCATTGACGTCAGAGAGGTTGATTTTAAGCGGATTGTACGGAACCAAATGATTTCCAAAAATGACGTACGCCAAACCTATTAGCACAAACACCGCAATAATTATGAAACCGCTTCCAGATAGTCTGTTGCTCATCACGATCTCTAGAGGCCTCTTCAGAACGGGCTTCAATCCTCACCACCCAACCTTATTCTTGGATCGAGTGCTGCGTACATTATATCCGCGACAAGATTGGCTACGATGACCAGAATTGTAAAAACAATCACTATGAATATCAGTGCGGGATAATCATCGTTTGCGATAGTAGTATAGGCGAATCTGCCTATTCCCGGCCAGCCAAAGATTTCTTCAACAATGACATCGCCAGTGATTAACCAGCCAAACATTACTGCAATAACGGTATTACTCTCAACAAGTCCATTTCTGAGTATATGCCTCCTGTTAACACTCCTATTATCGAGCCCTCTCGCTCTCGCAGATTTTACGTAGGGAAGCCATTTGACTCCAAGAATTCCATTTCTGCTTATTCTCGTGATTATGCCGAAATTGAGGAACGCAAGCGATAGGGCTGGAAGAATGATGTGATATATTCCGTCCGTAAAGTCTCCGAAATTCAGAGAGATGAGAGAGTCCAGTATGAACAGTCCTGTAATGCGATGTGGCGGAATAATGATCGCGGAATACATCCCGCTGGAGGGGAATAGGGGTATGTATGAGGTGAACAAAATTATCGCAAGAATACTAACGAGAAAAGTTGGAGAAGCCCACGCAGCAGTATAGAGAATTCTTATGAACGCATCCTTCTTTGATCCGAAGTTGATTGCGGAAATATATCCCAGACCGACTCCGGTTAAAACTATTATCACAAGAGATGTGAGGATCAGCTCAAGCGTGTTTGGGAAGTAGTAGAATATTTCATTGCTTATCGAGAGGCCGGTGACGGGATCGGTACCAAAGTTCCCGGTAAAGAAATCCTTTATGAATAGAGATAACTGGAACCAGATTGGCTTGTTGAGGTCGTACCTCCTGATGACGGCTGCTATAGTTGATGGTCTAGCTTTTGGACCTGCCCATAGAGCTGCAGGATCCTTGCTAAGATAATGAGAAATTAAAAAAATTATAACAATTGTCCCCAGTATGACGAGTACTGACAGACCAATTCTTCTGAGGATGAAGTACGCCAGTTCCTGTTTCCCCTCCAATGGATCACCTTATGTGAACTGCACAGTGTTATAGTACATAAAGTAACCCGCTCCAGATCCTGCGGTATTGGGGATCATTCCCGTGACGTCTGTGGTATGAACCTGGAGGAAATATGGTACGTAGAGCCACGCCATGGTGTAGTTGGTATACATTGCGTAAGTTATGTACGTTAAGTTCTGTGCGACTATGTTATCGTTAAAGGATGTACTGGCATTTACTGTCCAGTTGAAAACAGTGTTGTTCCAGTAACCCGTCCCGTTGTAGTAACCGGCTGCAAGATTTGTAACGTAATCTATTGCTGCAGAATAGTCTTCGGTGTAAAAGTTGATACCCATAGGATAGTCTGACGTGTTCCCAAGAATTCCGTAAATCCACGATGTGTAAGGTGTGCTTGTGAGTGGTTTCAGGGTGACGTTGATACCTATTGCTCCGAGATATTGCACGATAATTTGAGAAGCTAAGACTTGCGATGGGTCTTCAGAATCGTAAAGGAAGTTGATGGATGGTAGACTACCATTTGGACCCTGTTGTACGGTTCCGTTAGGGAAAACGGCGCGATATCCAGCCATATGGAGATATTCCGCAGCAAGAGAGGCATTGTACTGGTAAGGACTCAGAGAAGTGACATTAGAAGTGTACCCCTGAGACTGCATGTACTGGAGTTCTGACGGTGTCAAACTCGAGAACGACCGGTTGTAGTATTCAAATCCCGGTGGCACAGGTCCAATCCATTGAACGGCCCTGCCACCGAAAACGGAATTTATCAACCCAGTATAGTTCAGTGCGTATGTTACGGCCGCTCTGACGTAGATGCCCGAGGATCCATTAAATGGCGCTACGTTCTGATCCATGAATACGTAGTACGCATTTTCAGATGAACCAAATTTGATGGGAAGGAGACTCGCGTTAACTCCTGAAATTGATTGTGCACTCGCATAATCCGTGACTGGGAGCTGGACTATTTGAGCCTTGCCACCCTTGAGATCAGAAATCATGGCGGATGTCTGCTTGTATTCTATCACTATGTATTTAATGTGAGGAGGACTGATAGCATCATTGAGCTGGTTTGAAGGAAGCTTATCTCCCCAGTAATTAGGGTTTATCTCTAGTGTAACACTTTGTTCCGGAGTAATAGATCTTATCATATAAAATCCAGTTCCGTTCGCGTTGGCTGCCATATAGGAATTGGGCTGTCCTGCCACCACTCCTCCGTGATTATGTACTACGATAGGGTCGACCGCTGCTGCCATAGGAGTAGTAAGCGTCATGAGGAACTGATTGTATGGAAGGTAACCGTTGTATCCCCAACCCATGTTTATTTTCAGTTCATAGGCATTTATGACTTGCACTGACTGATTTGGATTGTTCATTACGCTGAGCGAAGAAGGACTAGGGCTCGTGTAATTAGTGTCATTCAGAAATGAGGTTGTTATATTGAACGTGTCATTAGTCGCGGTATTGTTCGTGGCCATGTTCTGTCCAAGAATGAATTCGGGGGCTTGATTCACCATCATGTTCCTGTAAAGAGAGAACCACATTACGTACGCATTGAAGGGATCTCCATTCGAAAATGTGACGTTATGTCTGAGGAAGAAAGTATAGCTCATTCCATCAGAAGAGACCGACCAGTTTTGTGCCAGTACTGGGACAAAAGATGTTTCGCTTGTTCCATTCGGTGCCACCAATCCCTGATAGACTTGATTCATTATTTCCCACCCAGGCGTAGCAAAAGTCACTGCAGGATCGAGACTGTCATAGGGTTGTGGCTCCTCGACGACCAGTGTGTCCGGAGTGCTAGATTTCTTTTGATTTATTTCATAGACTCCTAATGAGGAAACAATTACGATTAATACCACTACCACCACAATTATTGTTATAACAGAACGCTTCATCTTAACCGTCAACCATTACAAACAATCACCTAATTTAAAGTTTGCCGTCTATTATTCTCAAAATTTGATGCATTTTTGCTAAATTTTCCAGAGATAATGAGATAAAATTAGAAATTTAGAGGTAATACTGTTTTACCACTTTGAGATAATCACCTTTCTCTCAGTGAAAAACGAGATACCATCGTCCCCACCCTGTGGGTGCAGGTCACCAAAGAATGAGTCTTTCATTCCAGAGAACGGATAGAATGCTATGGGAGCAGCTACTCCCACATTCACACCTATGTTACCTGCCTCTATCCTTTCTGAGAATCTCTTTGCGCTTTTACCAGAGGTCGTATAGATCGAGGATGCATTCCCATATCTGCTTTTGTTTATTACTTCAAGAGCGTGTTCAAATGAATCAGAAGTATGGACTGATGCAACCGGTCCAAATATCTCTTCGTTCATTACAGTCATTCCTTCCGCCACATTGTCTATGATTGATGGTCCTAGGAAGAAACCTTCTGGGTACTCGCTGCACCTAGAGTCTCTTCCATCGAGCACGATTTTCCCCCCTTCATTGCGTCCCGCATCAATGTACCTTTCAACCCTTTCCATATGATCCCTTCTTATTAGAGGACCCATGTCTGTCGTTTTTTCCATTCCGTATCCCAGCTTCAGTTCCTTTGCCCTTCTCTTGAATGCGTCTAAGACCCTGTCATGATTTTCTGGGAACGTCACAAGTACTGACCCAGCGAGGCACCTTTCCCCGGCATTACCGTAGAAGGATCCAATCATGTTATCTATGCTTCCATCGAGATCAGCATCAGGCATTACGAGAATGTAGTTTTTTGCGGATGCTCCTCCTTGAACTCTCTTCCTGTTTGAGGTTCCCTTCTTGTAGACGTACTCTGCGACGGGAGTGGATCCGACAAAACTCACTCCCGCTATTTTCTTATTCTCGAGAATGTAGTCCACAACTTCCTTCCCTCCGTTTATGAGTTGTATGACTCCGTCAGGGTAGCCCGAGTCTTTGACCAGGTCCATTATCATTTCCATGCTCATTGGAGTCTTTTCAGATGGCTTGATAACGACGGTATTCCCCAAAGTTACTGCATACGGAAAAAACCAGAATGGAATCATAACCGGAAAATTGAAGGGAGAGATCACTGCACACACGCCTAGCGGGACCCTAACGAGTTCCTCATCAATTCCAGAAGCGATCTGTCTGTTGTTCCTTCCCATTAGCTGATAACTCGCCGCTGCGGCAGACTCAACATTCTGAATTGCTCTCACCACATCTCCTTTGGACTCCTCAAATGTCTTCCCGTGTTCATTTGTCGTGACCTCAGCTATCTGATCCAACCTGTTCCACATTAGGTTCTCAAGTCTGAAGAGAAATTTTATACGGTCAGATACTGGAACTTGCTGCCACTTTGTCTGTGCATCGTGAGCTTCATCAATCGCCCTGTTTGTCTCTTCTCTCTTTCCCTCTCTGACGTACGCGATCCTTTTCCCGAAAGCTGGGTTGAACACTTCGTACATCTCCTGTCCTTCGCCGTCCTCGAATTTTGAGTTTACGTAATTCTTTATGGTTCTCATCTATTCAACCTCCCTGTCAGAAATTTCCAAGCATGCGTCAAGAGTATCGAGCCCCTTTGAAAGCTCTTCTTCAGTTATCACCAGAGGAGGAGCGAGCACGAAGTGATTTAACCAGTTATTTATATAGACTCCCTGCTCCATTGCTTTTCTTGAAACTCTGTCAGTCATTAGGGTCTTTCCTTCCAACTTTTCTTCGTACACGTTGAAAGGAGTTTTCTTATTCCTATCTTTGACTAACTCAACTGCTCCAAACAGACCTATGCTTCTAACATCACCTACAGACTTATGTCTTTCCTTGATCTCCTCCAGCCTCTTGCCTAGCTTCTTTCCCATCTCTCTCGATCTTACTATCAGATTCATTTCTTTGTACTCTTTTATTGCGGCGTTAGCAGCTGCAAGTGCAACCGGATGGGCTTCGTAGGTGTGACCGTGGGCAAAATAGTTTTCGTCAAAGTAGTCAGCGATTCTCTTATTTGTGGCCATGAGCGACAACGGAAGATAGGCCCCGGTTATGCCCTTTGCAGTTGTAAGAATGTCAGGCTTCACCCCCCAGTGATCTACCGCAAACCACTCCCCCGTTCGACCCCAGCCACTCATGACTTCGTCTGCAATTAGGAGAACGTCATTTTCCTTCGTAATTTCCCTTATCCTCTGGAGGTAGCCATCGGGAGGGACGATTACTCCATTTGTTCCCGTGACCGGTTCAACGATCATTCCTCCTATGTTGCCTTCGTTTTTCACCAAATAATGGTTGTAGTCAGCGCAAGCCAAGTCGCATTCAGGGAACTTGAGTTTTAGCGGACACCTATAGCAGTAGGGAGGTATGGAATGGACAACTCCAGAAATTGAATAGTACGTGTCGACAGGAGTTCTCCTGAAATCTCCCGTCAGGCTTATGCTCCCTGACGTGGATCCGTGATAGGAATTGTAGTTAGAAATTATCTTGGTCTTCCTCTCCCTCTGAAAGAACATTCTGACAGTCTTTATAGCGGCCTCATTGGCTTCGGTACCAGAAGAACCGAAAAAGTATTTTGTAAGAGACGAAGGCAACACTTCCCTTAAGAGCAATGCAACCCTTGCCCTAACCTCGGTTGCATACCCGGGTTGAACGTATTCGAATTTGTCCAACTGGGCAGAGATCGCCTCTCTGATATTCTTGTTGCCGTGACCCAAATTTGAGCACATCAACTGCGACGAAAAATCGAGATATCTCTTTCTGGAATTATCAGTAAAATACGATCCGTCTGCACTCTCGATGGTGAGGGGAGACCAACCGTCTTGTTTCCTCCAAGTACCATATGTTAAATTTGTGCAAATTTTGGCAGTTTCTTTTAAACGGTCGGAATATTTCTCAACCATAGTCAGAGTAACTATACGAACTATTCAATTCTTTCTAAAGAATAGAAATTTATATTAAACTAAGGTTCAAAAGGTGAAATTCATACTAATCTCTCCAGCGTAACATTTCCCTGTATCCTCATAGCGCCCAAGAAACCAGTACTTATTCCATTGGTCGTCCGATTCCTTCTAAGGGTGTGAAATCCTATCCCGAGTTGAGAGTAACATGGTCGACCAATCAAAGTCTCTAGACACTCTGGGTCTGTGCATCAATTTTTCCTTAAGTCACCTAATCAGTTCTCGCGATTATATTCCTTAATTGAGTCTCTCAGAGCACTCAGGAATGCGTCCACATCGGCTTCCGTATGGACCATAGAGAGAGGCATTCTTTCAGCTCCATCCGGATGGTAATAGATTCCCTTCTGGAGCATTTTCTTCTGAACTCCCTTGTATTTGTTCCAGTCCATGATGATGCTTTCCCTGTAATTGGTTATCCGTTTTTGCTCCGTAAACACGAAGGTCAATAATCCTGTCTCGTAATTAACGAAGACTGGTTCGTCAAGGTCATCAGCAGTTTCTTCAATTCCTCTTGCCATTTTCCTAGTAAGTCTACCCAGGTGACTGTACCCTTCAAACTCGTTAGTTTCCAGGATTTTTAGATTTGCAATGCTTGCCGCAAGTGATATTGGAGTGCCGAAATAAGTTCCCCCGTACCCCACTCCGTTTCCAATAAGCTCCATGTACTCCTTCTTTCCCGAGATGGCCGAAATAGGGTATCCGTTGCTGATAGCCTTAGCCCAGGATGAGAGATCTGGAGTCACGCCATAGAGTTTCTGCGCTCCCCCTTCACTGACTCTGAATCCAGTTATCACCTCATCGAAGATCAGTAGAATGTTGTACTCATCGGCTAGCTCCCTCACCCCCTTCAGGTAACCCGGTTCCGGGGAAACCAGAGTAGAGTTAGCCATTATTGGCTCCATGATTATTGCGGCAATCTCATTTCCTCTTATTCTTAAAATCTTAGAGAGGCTCTCAAGATCATTCCAAGATGAGACTACCACTGTGTCCATGACGCCTTGCGGAATGCCCGCCGAATAAGGCAAAGACTTGGGAAACCATTTCAGTCCTGCGACCGGGGGTGGTGCTTCCACTGAGACTGCTCCGTAGTCGTGCAGCCCGTGATAGTGTCCTTCAAACTTTAGTATCATGTCTTTTCCAGTTGCAGCTCTGGCGATTCTGAGAGCATTAAAAGTCGCATCAGATCCGCTCAGCGCAAAAGTCACCATTTCTTGTGTCTTGACAAATTTCTTAAATTCTCTGGCTAATTTGTACTCCAGCTCGTTTGGCGTTCCGTACAAATCGCCATTCTTAATGTACTTCCTAACAGCAGCGGTGATCTTCTCGTTTGAGTGTCCATTAATCAAAGGACCGAATGCCATTAAGAAATCGATGTATTCGTTGCCGTCTACGTCCCACATTCTTGTCCCTTTCGCCTTGTTCATGAAAATCGGATAATCGTCCCACGAGCTAGTTCTCATAAGAGAGCTCGCCCCGGTAGGAATCAACTTTTTTGTCTTTTTAAAGAGATTAAGTGATCTCTTTGTCTCATAATTTTTTACTCTCTCAGGAACTCTTAAAATATCTTCATGAGTTTCTTCCTCAGATTCCATAATTTCACAACCATATATGGATTGATATTCTTCTAGGGTATATTATTTTTTCTCAGAGGCATATTTTGCTAAAAATCGTTTAAATATAATTCGATTTTTTACAATTTTTTTACAAATGAGGACAATGTTTATATTTATCTATTTCAATATAGCCATATGAAGGCTGTAGTACTAGGTGGAATGGGTCTGACAGGTAGGTGTGCGGTATTAGATTTAATGGATAATAATAAAATTGATGAAATAATAATTGGCGATCGTGTGAAAAATCTGGAATTTGGAGATCCGAGGGTCAAATTTGTAAAACTCGACGTCAACGATAAGGATACTCTGATAAGATCTATTCGAGGTGCTGATGTGGTCATAAACGCGGTTCAATATTATCACAACGTCAAGATCATGAAGGCAGCGCTGGAAGCAAAAACCAACTACATCGATTTCGGAGGGCTCTTTAGAGTGACCCTGGAGCAACTAGCACTGGACCAGGATTTCAAGGATGCAGGTTTGCTTGCAATTATCGGAATGGGGGCTCAGCCAGGAATCTCAAACATTATGGCAAGTTTCGCCGTCAGCAAGCTAGACAAGGTCGACGAGATCGTGATACGCGACGGTTGGATTGACAAGACAAACTACCCAAAGTTGTTTTTCACCTGGTCCCCAAGCACTCTGTTTGATGAGCTCACCTTCAGGGCAGTCCATTTTGACGGAAGCGTAGTCGAGTCAGATCCATTCAGTAGCAGTGAAGAATACGATTTTGGCTGGGAAATAGGCAGGGCAAAGATTTTCAGATCCATTCATTCGGAGATAGCCACACTACCCTCAAGTTTTGCTGAAAAGGGGATTAAGTATGTAGAGTGGAAAGAGGGAAGTGCGGACATCGAGAAACTCAAATTCCTCACAGATATTGGGTTTGGTAGAACGGACAAGGTCAAAGCTGGAGGGACAGAGATTGTTCCAAGGGAATTCCTGTTTGATTTTCTGAAGTCGCAAAACATGTTTTCTCCACCAGAAAATATTCAAGTCATGGACTTTGAAATGACAGTTGTAACGGCAAAAGGCACAGACGAAGGGAGACCTAAGATGGTGGAACTAAGGGCGTACTTCAGATATGACGACAAGTGGAAGGTTTCAGCATCTCAGAAGGAGGTGGGAGTCCCAGGATCTATTGCTGCTCAGATGATAATGAGCGGAGTGATAAAGGGAAAAGGAGTGAAGCCACCAGAGCAGATTGTGCCTGTTAAGCCTTTTTTTGCAGAACTCGGGAAAAGAGGCATAAAGATAACGACCGAAGAAAGTTTCGATTCGAACTAATATATTTTATATTATGGCCTCTATTGCCCTTCGAGAAGAATTGAGACCTAACCTTCTGGATGTCAAGGACTTGACCGTCAACTTTGAAACAATAGACAAAAGGGTGGATGTTCTCAGAGACGTTTCAGTGATAATAGAAAAAGGAGAGGTAGTGGGAGTCGTAGGAGAGAGTGGGTCGGGGAAATCAACTCTGGCCCTTTCAATAATCGGAGTTCTTGACGTTCCCCCGGCACGCATAACAAAAGGTACAATATATTTTGACGGAAAAGAGATTTTTCCAAGCTTTGATGAGAAGAACAACTTCAGGGGGAAGGGAATAAACATGATTTTTCAGGAACCCTTGACCTCCTTGAACCCGGTTTATTCGGTACACGACCAGATGGAAGAAGCTGTGAATATCGGGGAACCAAAGATGGGAAAAAAAGAGAAAGAGGAGTTCATAAAGCAAACACTCAAAGAAGTAATGATAAGGGACGTAGAGGGGGTCCTGAACGTTTACCCACACCAGCTTTCTGGAGGAATGAGACAAAGGGTCTCGATCGCAATGGTTCTTGTTCAAAGACCAAACCTGTTGATCTTGGATGAACCCACAACGGGACTTGATTTAATAGTTCAAAGGAAGATTATTGGCCTAATTCTTAGCCTGAAAGAGGAAATATCGAGCAGCATACTTCTGATTACGCACGATCTGGCAGTAGCTGCGAACATGTGTGATAGGGTATACGTGATGTATGCAGGAAGGGTAGTGGAAAGCGGAAATATGAAAGACGTGCTTCGAAATCCCCTGCACCCCTACACTAAGATGTTAAAAAATTCCGTACCAGAAGGGTACTCAAGCGAAGGACCACTGAAGGTATCATCAGGAACCCCTCCGGATCTAAGAGAACTCCCAAGTGGATGTGCATTTAATCCCAGGTGTCCGTTTGTCAAGGAAAAGTGTCTCACAGAAGTACCCGAGCTGAAGAGACAGACGGGAAGAAGCGAGGTCGCGTGCTGGCTCTATGAATGAACCAATACTTGAAGTGGAGAATTTGACGGTCCAGTTCAGGACCAAGACAAAGATGTTCCAACCGGCTAGAGAGTTGGAGAAGTGGAAGAGGGTGCTGGACAAGATTTCTTTCAGTATTAATCAAGGAGAGACTTTTGGAATCGTCGGTGAAACAGGATCAGGAAAGACAACCCTGGCAAAGACCCTCGTCGGGATATACAAGCCGAAAAATTGCAAAATCAAAATAAATGGTAAACAGATAGATTTTAGGAGAAAGGAGGACGTGCTGTTCTTGAGAAGGAACATAGGTATCGTTTTCCAAGACCCCGTTGGGAGTCTCAATCCGAGACTCACCGTTTCAGACATTATTGCAGAGGGGCTACCAGATCAAGGAAAATTAACAAGAGAGGAACGTCAAAAGAAGATCAAGAGTGCCTCAAAGTTGGTAGAGCTTCCAGAGAGTAAACTCGAGTCCTATCCCCCTGAACTGAGCGGAGGAGAAAAACAGAGGGTAAGTCTTGCCAGAACTCTCGCAGGTGGAAAGAAAATATTGGTCCTCGATGAACCCACGAGTTCTTTGGACGTATCTATTCAGGCACAAATTCTAAACTTGCTGAGAGACCTGAAGAAAGAACTCTCAATAAGTTACATCTTCATAACCCACGACCTCAACGTTGTCAAATACATGTGTGATAGGGTCTCGGTACTCTATTACGGTCAAGTACTGGAAGAAGGCAGTACATCTGGGATATTTGAGCGACCTAAGCACCCTTATACCGATGACCTCGTCAAGGCGAACTTCTCCTTCACTTCTTCAAACCTTTCATCTAATATTCACGAGTCTGGAGAGCCAAGCAGGGAAGGTTGCATATACAAGAATTCCTGCGTCAAGCGATACGACGAGTGCGAGAATGCTCCCCCAACTTTCGGGCGTGCGGGCGATTCAGTGAAGTGTTGGTTGTACAAAGACGAGGAAAAGAAAAGTTAAACTAAATTTGCGAGGAATAGAAAATTTGATAGCCGCTTAGATTTCGACTGATCCAAAATCCATCTCCTTGTAGGTCTGCAAAATCGTTCTAGTATCGGATCTTTCTATCTCTGCTATGGATGATATCCTGTCCAGAATTTTCGAATATTCGTCTTTACTTCTAGAAATAGTCTGAATCATGAAGTCTATGTCTCCAAGCAGGAAGTGAACAGAAACTATCCCCGGTATCTTCTTCAATTTTTCAGCAATTAATTCTTTGTAGTTTCCGCCGTACTTGCCCCTTATCAGCGTGATGGTGGAAAATGAGAAACCCATCTTTGAATAATCGAGGGTTGCGGTTATCTTCTTGATGTAACCCTTCATCCGGAGTACTTCGATTCTCTTGCTTATAGCAGATGGAGAGTAAAGTCCGACTCTCTTTCCAATCTCCTTCAATGACAGAGTTGCATCCTCTCGTAGTATTTTCAAAATGCGTTTGTCGAACTCATCCATGGGTATCAGGAAAGAGAACGCATTCTAGATTTAACAGTTTCTTCCTTTCATGCGCGGTTAAGGCTCTACAGAACCAGCAACAAAATGAGGAGCATAAGAATAGCGAAAAGGTATGGTCCCGCAAACCTTTCAAATTTCGAGCTGTCCCTCTTTGACCACTCAACGGTAAGATAGTAAGCGAAGGGAGCTGTAATGAAATCTATCAAAGAAAATTCTCCATAAATTCTCATGAAGTATAAGATTGCTATAGTACCATAGAAGATGGTGAATACTAATGCCGAGAAAAGTCCCGACTTTCTTCTTCCCAGAACTGTCGCAAGGGTCTTAAATCCAGATTTCTGATCAAATTCCAAATCTCGATAATTTCCCAAAAAAAGAACGAGGGCGATCAAAAGGGAAAATGGCAAAAAGAATAGAACCGAAGTCGGGTAAAAACGTCCAATTGCAGCAACAGAGATGAACTCGCTTGCGGCTATCGCTGAAAGCAGCACTCCTATTTCACCTAAACCAAGGTACTTGTATCCAAACGGGGGACCGGTGTATCCGTATCCAAGAGCGAGTCCAATGATGGCTATCAGGTTCAGTACCAATCCATATTTCAGAGAAATGAGGAAGCTAAAGATCAGGTAGATGATTGAAAACACGACTGCCCATCTAATCAGATAGGTGGGAGTCACTTTGTAATGAAAGATAGGGTGTCGCCTATAAATCGTGTTGGGCGAGTCTTTCTTGTCAAAACCCAAATCGTAATCAAAATAATCGTCAAACAAGTTCGTTGCAGCGATCAGTGGCATTATGGCCGTTGAGACGAGGATGAAAGGGATGAAATTCAACTGACCTGTTTTGGTAACAGAATAAGCAAATCCCGGGATGATGAAAACAAGGTAAAGGTAGATTGGAGGAACTCTTCCCCCTCGTGAGGATACATCAGCCAATTTCTTTATTTGCTCAAACATTTGCGTACCCTTTATTGGATCCCTATGCCGAGGTAATTATTAAGTCTGAAAACACTGGCACGCATGCAATCTGGATAGTTTGGTCACAGATTTGGGTTCGGATGCAAACAAATTCGTATATATCACGACCAAATCACGAATCATGACCGAATTAGAGTTCAACGTATCTATGCTAAAGTGCCCCATATGCGATCTGAATCACAATTACAAGGTCAAGGTGGAGTATACGGAGAGCAAGAGTTCCCCTGCGGATACATCGTCCATATATTACAATACCTTCGCGACAACAAAAAAGAATGCCGACAAGATTGTTGATGTTCAAGTTTTTGAGATAGATGCGTTTTGTCAAAAGAACGGTATTCCTTTCAGGATTATCGTCGATCCACCTCTTCCTCCAGGCACCTCACCGACAAAATTCACAGTCACTTCCAGTGCGTAAGGTTTAATTCTCTATTCTGGGTAGTCAAGCATAGTACCTTAACGAGGAGTGAGGTTCAGATGGTTAGAGCTTTAATAGCTGGTGGTTCCGGGTTCATAGGAAAACATCTTTCCAAAAAGATAATCGAAAGTGGAGGTGAAGTGGCCATTTTGACACGGAAGGCTGACCCGTCCATATCTTACAAGCAGATCACCTGGAATCCCACTGGTGACGAAAGAATCCAGGCAAACAGCATCGAAGGTTACGACGTGGTCATCAATCTGGCTGGTGCAGGAATAGACAAGAAATGGACTGAAACTTACAAAAAGGAAATTGTGGATTCCAGGGTACGAAGTACCTCTCTTCTTGTGAATGCAATAAATTCTGCAAATTCGAAGCCAAAATACCTCGTCAGTGCGTCTGCAATAGGATATTACGGGAATGTCGAAGAAGGTACCGTGGACGAAGATTCAAAAGCAGGTGACGATTTTCTTGCAAATCTCAGCACAAGGTGGGAGGAGGAAGCAAAGAAAGTTGACAAGAGCGTCAAGCTCCTGACCCCGAGGTTTGGGGTGATCCTTGGAAATGATGGCGGAGCTTTTCCGCAGCTCCTGAGGGGAGCTAGATCAGGGATATCATTCAATACAAAAGGAAAGGCATCGTGGAAATCCTGGATTCACGTGGACGATGCCGTTTCATCAATCATATTCATGACGCAAGGGGGATTCGAAGGAGCTTACAACGCAGTCTCTCCAAATCAACTGAGATTGGACGGTCTAATGAATCTCATAGCAGGAGAGATGGGAAAGAAGATTAGAATCAGAATGGGTCCCTCTCTAGCCAAACTGGTGCTCGGAGAAGGGAGCGAATATTCTGTCTTCAGCGGTCAAAGAGTTGTGCCAAGGAGACTGCTAGAGATGGGCTTCAAATTCAAATATCCGAACATTGAGGAAGCACTGAATGATCTAATGACAGAAACAAATTAGAGTCCATTGACGGATCAACAGCACCACCCAACTACGGTACGACGAATACCGGGCCATGCCCTGGATATGCGGTCATTCCGTGCATATCCAATATTTTTCTGAGAGATACTTCTGCGTTTCTTGGATCCAGAGTGAAAGACTTGCTGAATTCATATCTTCCCTTGTTCTCCGATACCGAATCGCCAACGAAAATGGCCTTATATTCTTCAAAAAGGAAAGAGGTGCTTCCAGGAGTATGCCCGTTGGTGTCTACAATCCTCAAGCCTTCCTGATTCAGCTCACTCATCGGTCTTGCACCATTGACCGGTTTTGCCCTTGTGAGGCCCACCATTGCTGACATAAACCCACCCGTCGATGGCATTTTCTCATTACCTCTCGCAATCTCAAGCTCTTTGTCCGGAACAAATATTTGAGGATGGAATTTCGAGTCAAGATCAGACAATCCACCTATGTGATCAAGATGACAATGGGTAATCAGCACCAAGTCAGGGGGAGTATTGGTTCTTTCAAAGTGATCAATTATCTTCTTCGCAGAGCTCTTCATTCCAGCATCAATCAGTATTATCTTGTCTTGAATTTTCACGACGTAGCAGTTTGCCATGGTTCCATCAATCAGCTCTATACTGTCAGTGAATTTCACAAGCGCCAACCTCACCAACAGATTAAACTCTTTCGAAGTCGAATGACATGACTGTTTATTTCCAGGTCTCTCAAGGTGAAACGATACATACTTATGAAAATCTATTATCTGCGCAGAGGTTGGTGAAATTGACCATAAGTATCGGAGTCCTAAACGAGACTTCTGAGAATGAGAACAGGGTGGCTTTGGTACCAGAAGATACAAAGAAGCTGGTTTCAAAGAACTTGGAAGTGCTCGTGCAGTCAGGCGGGGGGATCAGAGCAGGTTTCCAAGATTCAGAATACGGCGCAGCGGGATGCATAGTACTCGATGGTCGAAGCGAAATCCTCTCAAGGGCAGACCTAACAATAATGTTAGGAAGACCTGAAATCAAAGATCTATTGAACTTTAAGGAAAAATCTACAGTGGTTGGTCAGATATATCCTCTAAGATTCCAGTCACTTGCTCAGGAATTGGCCAAAAGCGGATTGAGAGTCTATTCTCTGGAACTTCTTCCTAGAACGAGCCGCGCACAGTCGATGGACGTCCTGTCGTCGCAATCTGCGGTCGCAGGATATCGAGCCACGATAATCGGAGCTTACCACTCGCCAAGACTAATGCCGATGCTCACGACGGCAGCTGGAACGGTAAAACCAGCCAACGTTCTCGTCATAGGTGCAGGGGTCGCTGGACTAATGGCAATTGCAACATCAAGACGGCTAGGCGCATCTGTCACGGCATATGACGTCAGGAGAGCCGCAGGTGAGGACGTCAGGAGTCTAGGGGCCAAGTTTCTCGAAGTTGGCCTAGATGCAGTAGGAGGGGGAGGTTATGCGAGAGAACTGACAGCTGAAGAAAAGAATAAGGAAAAAGAAATTCTAGAAGCTGCCATAGTCTCATCTGATGTCATTATTACGACGGCAGGGGTTCCGGGCAAAAAGGCTCCCAAGATAGTCAGTTCTGAAGTCGTCTCCAAAATGAAATCTGGCAGTGTGATTGTTGACGTAATGGCAGAGTCCGGGGGAAATTGTGAATTGACTCAGCAGGGGAAAATTATAGTACACAATGGAGTGAAGATTGTAGGGTCAGTAAATCCTCAATCGGACGTGCCGACCAACTCAAGCCAGATGTATTCGAGGAACGTCCTGTCCTTTTTATCGATACTTATCGGACAGGATGGAAATTTCGTCGGCCCAGAGAAGGACGAACTCCTAGCGGCTTGCATGATATGCACCGATGGAAAATTGACTTTTCCACCTATGTCAAAAGAAGGTGGCGGGAACTGATCATTACAGACTGGGCATGGCTTTACATAGTCATACTTGCAATATTTGTCGGATATGAGGTCATAAGCCACGTTCCCGTGATACTTCACACCCCCCTGATGTCGGGTTCAAATTTCATTCACGGAATCGTCTTGGTGGGAGCGATTCTTGCTCTCGGATATGCGACAAACGATGTAGAACGAGTCATAGGATTCACAGGAGTTGTGATGGCCACGCTGAACGTCGTAGGGGGTTATGTGGTGACTGAAAGGATGCTCTCTATGTTCAGGAAGAAGGGAGGGGGGAAATGATCGACATAACCCAGCCAATCTACGTTCTTACGATTGCTGCATTTGTAATAGGTCTGATAAGGATGGGCAACCCTGCAACGGCGAGAAGTGGAATACTGTGGGCAGGAATAGCGATGGCATTTTCAATCGGTGCCACGCTCTTTGTCCCGGGTCTCTCAAACCTCGTCCTGATATTTACAGCAATTCTGATAGGCGCAGTCATAGGTTTCATTGCCGCCAGGAAAGTCGCAATAGTAGACATGCCCCAGATGGTTGCCATATACAACGGAATGGGGGCTGGCGCGGCATCCAGCATAGCAGCAATCGAGTTGATACGATTCGGTACATCTTCATTCAATCTCACGATCGCTTTGGTGGGGGCGATAATTGGCAATGTGTCTATAGCGGGGAGTGTGATAGCTTTCCTCAAACTTCAGGGATGGATAAGACAGAAGCCTATAATCTTCACCCTCCAGCAAGCCGCTAACCTAATAGTCGTAGCAGTGGGTGTGCTATTTGGAATACTATTTCTCACTCACCACAGCCTTCTGATTTCCTACAGATCGGCGCTGATTCCTTTCTTCATTCTGACTATAGGATACGGTTTCCTTATGGCCCTCCCGATCGGTGGGGCAGATATGCCAGTTCTCATCTCTCTGTACAATGCAATGACAGGTATAGCAGTTGGACTGGAAGGGTTTGCGATATCAAACTACGCTATGGTAGTAGCAGGAATACTGGTTGGAGCAGCAGGCACCATTCTGACTCTTGCGATGGCTACGGCAATGAACAGATCGGTCGTAGCGATACTGGCAGGGGGATTTGGAAAGGTGCAGGAAGAAAGCAGGACGGTATCTGGAAATCTGAAACCCATAAGCAGCGAGGATGTCGCGGTGATGCTTGCGTACGCTTCGACAGTGGCAATAGTCCCGGGATTTGGGATGGCTTCGGCACAGGCACAATTCAAGGTCAGAGATCTCTCCGATATGCTTATAGCGAAAGGAATAAAGGTATTCTTCGCAATCCATCCGGTTGCCGGAAGGATGCCCGGGCACATGAACGTTCTTCTGGCAGAAGCCGGAGTGCCTTACGATCTCCTAGAAGATCGGGATGAGGCGAACAGAGCATTCCAGGACGTTGACGTCTCGCTGGTAATCGGAGCAAATGACGTAGTCAATCCCGCTGCGAGAATTCCCGGTACCGCTCTCTATGGAATGCCGATTCTCGATGTTGACAAATCGAAGAACGTGGTGGTACTAAAGAGAGGTGCGGGAAAGGGATTTGCAGGGATTGAAAACGATCTCTTCTATATGGACAAGACAAAGATGCTTTACGGCGATGCGCAAGAATCCATTTCGAAGGTAATACAGGAACTCAAGAAACTTTGAGTAAAGATGCCGATGTTCATGCCATTTCTGCAACCGCACGATACAGTTTTTTCCAGCGTCCACTGGGAGGGCATAGTTACTTTTTTCTCTAAGCAGCGTATAATATATTGAATGGAAAACTCAAGAGACTATGTCGGTTACGGGCGGTTTCCTCCAAAGTTCAAATGGCCAGGAGGAAAAACACTTGCCCTATCTCTCGTTTTCAACTATGAGGAAGGGAGCGAACATTCGGTCGCAACGGACAACACTGTCGAAACTATAGGTGAATTCGGGCCAGTGGATGTCAAGGTCAGGGATGTAGGTATGGAGTCCGTCTATGAGTACGGACAACGAGTTGGAATATGGAGGATATTAGACCTACTTGGAAAATACAACGTTAGAGCAACGTTCTATGCGACGGCCAGATCTCTGGATGCCAACAGGGAGGCCGCGAAGGCAATAATCAAAGAAGGTCACGAGATATGCGACCATGGATTTTCTTGGACAGAACTATACAGGATGACGAAAGAAGAAGAGAGGAAGGAGATAAAGAAGTCCGTCGATCTGATAACTGAAATAACGGGAAAGAGGCCTGTAGGTTTTTACGCAAGAGAACCCAGCCCCAACACTTTGGAACTCCTGAAGGAGTCCAAGAATTTCATTTACGACTCTGATTCATATGCAGACGACATACCTTACTTTGACAAGGGGACGGGTATGCTGATAGTTCCATACGCACCAGACTCTAATGATTTCCACTTTCAAAATCCGATGAACAGATTCTCCAACAGCTCTGATTTCCTCTCGTATCTGAAAGATTCGTTCGACACGCTCTACCGGGAGTCTGATAGGAATTCAAAGATGATGTCTGCGGCATTTCACATCAGAGTAACAGGGAGGGCCGGGAGACTGCCTGCACTTGAAGGATTTCTTAAATATGTCAAGAATAAGGAAAAACTCTGGATAGCTACGAGAGAGGAAATTGCGAGATTCTGGCTAAAAAAATTTGGATAGCCGGTTCAAACCAATATTTAGGTCTCAGCCCCACTAAAATATCCCTCGTTTAGACCCAAACTCCTTCCACATTCTGCGGCGTTTTCTTGTCCTCACCAGAATCTTTAACTATTCGCAAACGATGATTCGACATGACCTCGAAAAAGTCCAAGATTTTGATACTAGGTTTTGGAACAGTTGGGCAGGGATTTTTCGATTTATTCTCAAGAAAGAAAGACTCCCTGGGATTGAACAATGTTTCGATAAGCGAAATAGTCGACATGAAGTACGGTCACATAATCAACCCTAAACAAGACATCATAAGAGAGATTGCCAGTGGTAAAATTTTTCCACAGAAGGATGTCATTTCAACAATCAAGGAATCGGACGCGGATATAGTATGTGAGTTCACTTGGCTGAACCTTAAGACTGCGGAACCAGCATATTCGCACGTCAGGACTGCGCTGGAATTAGGTAAACATGTGATAACCACGAACAAAGGACCTTCTGCGCTCAAATACAAGGAACTGACGGAACTCGCAAAGAAGAAGGGTGTAAAATTCCTGATGAAAGGAACTGTAATGGCAGGCACTCCGTCATTCAATATCCTAGATTTGCTTCCAGGGGCAGAAGTGAAAAGCGTCAGGGGTGTCATGAACGGGACAACCAATTACATTCTCACCTCTATGGAGCAGGGAAAGAATTTTTCAGTAGCACTAAAAGAAGCCCAGGAACTTGGTTACGCAGAAGCGGACCCAACGAACGA
Organism: Thermoplasmata archaeon; assembly: GCA_021792255.1. Taxonomy (GTDB): domain Archaea; phylum Thermoplasmatota; class Thermoplasmata; order Thermoplasmatales. Next base: position 125,103 of record JAJYUZ010000003.1, on the reverse strand, counting down.
TGTTGACGGGTACGATACCGCTTCCAAGATCACAATAATCTCCCACATCTTGGGATGGAAACACGAATTCGCAGACCTAAAGATTGAAGGAATCAGAAATGTGACACCTGAGCAGGCAAAGGCGAAAACAAAACTCGTTGCATATGCCGATAGATCGACGGCCTATGTGAGACCTATGCAGCTCTCCAAGGACGATATTCTGTCAGGAGTAAGTGGTGTTATGAATGCAATAGAGATTGAGACAGACACGATGGGAAAGATATACAGCATGGGACCTGGAGCGGGAAAGATCCAGACAGCTCAAGCTGCGCTTACTGACCTCGTGACCATATTGCGATAGGATAATTCATCTGTTGGGAGGAAAAAGGATCGGATTTGCTCGTGTTCAGAGGAATTCACATCGTCAGAAATACCTCTGCACTTTACTCAATCTTCACATCCAATCTGTGATACGGATTTCAGGATAGGCAGCGGTATCAAAGCATCCAGCATGTAGAGTCTTTTGTACCAACATTGCACTTTACAGTTCAATTGCCACCGTGCGACACATGGATCCGCTAGCGCCTTTTAGTTTCAGTGGCAGCGCCGCCACGAGATAGGGTTTTCCCGCTTGAAGCTGATCAAGATTTCGCATGTCCTCTATAAACGTAATCCCGTACTTCTCAAGACCGATGTGCACTGGGAAGGTCGTATGATCTGCTGCTTCAATTCCAAGTGTGTCTATTCCTATTAATTTGATCTTCTTTTCGCCGAAGAAGTCGATTGTGTCTTCAGCGAGTCCCGGAAACTTGTACTGCCATTCTTCGCTCTTTGAGCGCTTCTTGTCCCAGCCCGTATTTATCAAAATCGTTTTGCCGTCGTAGTTTTCATTCCACACTTTTTTGATATCGTCGAGATGAATTTCGGTCCCCGAGAATTTCGGGCGAATGCAGTATCCTTCCGAAACAAGCATTCGCAGATCAAGTTGGTCAACAGACTGGCCTTCCTTGAACATGTGGATTGGAGCATCAAAGTGTGTTCCGGTGTGAGTTGAAGAGGAGTACATTTCTTCTTTGTATCCATCTTTCTCATAGGTCCATTCCTGGTTCAGTACAACCTCTGGATTTGTCGGCCATGTCGCCATCCCTGGTTCGATTGTCACGCTTAGATCGTATATTGCTCTAACTTTCATATGGGATTCAATCTGATTCTTTTACTTTAAACTATCTGCACTTAAATCAGACAGCCGATCACACAGTAGCAAATTATTGGCATAAATTTTGGGAAATGCATATTCGTTAACTGTGGAGATTAATTTTAAAAAAATGGGAAAATAGGGTAAAGAAAAAAGAAAAATAAAAAGATCAAGCGGGTGCGTCAACGACTCCTTTTCCCTCGTACTTCATTCCAGAGTAGTATCCCCAATAATAGAAGACCAAGGTAACGATAGCGAACAGTACATTATCCCACGGGAACGGTATCAGGTTTGTGCCGTAAAAATACGAACTCCCGAGGTAGGATAGAGCCACTATCACGACGAGATATATTGGTAGCCAAATACCTGCCTTCAGGTCTGCCATGCCGAAATTGTTCTTTTTCCTTGCGATGATCAAGAATAGCAGTCCAACAAAGACGGATGGGATCGCGATCATTATCGCGTGGAAACCCGACCAGTACACCAAGAGTCCGGCAATGACATACGCCAGCGGAGCCATGACTCTGTAAAATGGTAACTTGTATGGTCTGTTTTCGTTAGGAAACTTTTTCCTGAATATGGCAAGACTAATTGCTGACTGCGCATAGGAGATAACGACAGCATCTATGAAGACACCAATTAGAGATGCAAAAGACGGAAGAAGGATCAGATAGAAAACCGCAATCAGGAATACGACAACTACCGAATTGAATGGAATCCCTCTCTTGCTAAGGTTGGAGAAGAAATCCGGGAAATATCTGTCGTATCTAGAGAGGGTATTGCCGACTCGGGCAGCCCCACCCCAGTAAACGATTCCATCACTGAACGACGCAATTATGATCACGATCACGGCTAAGACTCCGAACGCGACCAATCCTACATTGACCGAGGCGCTCGTATATGGAGAGCTCAGACTGAATAGGTTTGCCCATCCACCGCTAGGAAGACTGAGCTTTGTCCAGTTAATTGTTCCCACGAAGGCGACGCTTTCAAGGATGTACAAGATCATTACGATGACTAAAGAGATTCCAATTGCTTTCGGGAGAACCTTGCCTGGCTCTTTGATTTCTTCGGCATAGTCTACTGGCTGCCTGAAGCCAGCATAAGCGAATATGGTGGCTGAGATGGCCAGGAAGATACCGGGAAATCCAAAGGGTGCGAAGCCCCCAAAGGCGGTGAGATTCTTACCGTTGAAGAATGATATGAGTGCGAGTGCTATTATTACCATCAGCAGGACTTTTGCGATTGTAAAACCATTGTTTACATTTCCAATGACCTTTACGTGTCGTATTTCTACGATAAATATCAATGCAAGTATTACTACTCCCAAAAGAATTCCGAGTGCTGTAATAGATCCGTTTGAATACAGTGGAGCATAGTAGAACCCGAAATATTCCACGACGACTGCGACTTCTGTCGGCAGCGCAAGTGTGTAGCCAATGTAGGTACTCCATCCGTTCATCAAGCCGACGACGCTGCCGTGGCTACGCGCAGGATAATAAGCGATTCCACCTGATCTAGGCCACATAGTTCCTAATTCTACATACAGGAAAGCTATCGGCAAAATGAGCAGGAAGGCGATAGGCCATGCCAATATACCTGCTGGCCCCCCATATGCTAATACATAGACAGGGACAAAAGCAACAGCGGATCCAAAAATTGCTCCTACTGTCAAGAACACAATATGCCAAAAATTTAGCTCCTTTCTGTATTCTCTCTTTTCCACCTGTGTAGGTTTAATTGCTGCTTCTTCCGTTTGAGTCATGTTATGCTAAAACCCCCATCTGTGTTATGAATTTTAATATATATTAACTTGTTTATAAGTCCAAAATGTTTTCGATTTTTTAAAATTCAGCCTAACTTTCCTGCTCTTAGAACTATAGTCGACTTGGTTAAAAATAGCATCATCAATTTGGATGATTGTTCTTTACTGGAGAATTTTGATTGTCAAGGAAGCTTTGTGAGGAAGATTGTCTCGAAGACGAATGTCTTCAGATGTTGTCCAGTGCGAGAAATCAAGCGCTTACCGATAAACTTAATACATCGTTAAATTATTTGTCTTGATGGAAATTAGGGGTATTTTCGACCTGAGCGTAACCCTCAAAACCTATATGCCTTTGTGGCCAACAAATCCTCTTTTGAGTGTGGCTCCAATAGGCATCGCGGCTCGAGATGGTTACAATGTGGAGTCTTATTCTTCTGTCACACACAGCGGTACCCACATCGACGCACCATACCACATGATTGAAACCATGACGACAGTAGACGATCTCCCCCTGAAGCAACTAGTCGGAGAAGGCTATGTGATCAGACCCAAAACTGACGGAACTGAAATTACTCTGAAACACCTGAAAAATAAGTGGAAGGATGAGTATGACGGAAAAATAGTACTCATCAATACGGGATGGGACAAGAAGAGGGGATTTACCAGGGAGTTTCAGTACGAGTTCCCGGGGCTTGCACTAGATACGGTCGATTTTCTAATAAAACACAAGCCAAAGCTAATCGGAATAGACACGCTCGGGATAGAGCCTTACAGTCATGCGGACTTTAAGGTTCATAAAGCGCTTCTGTCGCACGGATTTGCCTTCATCGAAGATCTAGCAGGCTTGGACCAGCTCAAGGAAGGAAAAAAATACCTAATTGCCGCTCTTCCGCTCAAGATTTTTAAAGCGAGTGGAGCCATGGCGAGGGTCGTAGCCATGGACGTTTATTGAGGTGTAAAAAAAATGAGTGAACAAGTGAAAAGTGGGGGGCTTCCTTCAGGTTCGAAAGAACCTGGAACCGAAGCTCCGAAAGTGTCTGGATACAGAAAGGATTTGGGGACTTGGAGTGTCGTATTTCTCGCTCTGGGGGCGATTCTGGGTCCCGCAGTGGCCTTCGCACCAGTGTTTACAGTTGCCTTTGCAGGACCCCTCGGGATCCTGTCGTGGTTTGTAGCAATGGCTATGCTCATACCCGTAGGACTTGCATACTCGGAACTCGGGACAACGTGGCCAAAAGCAGGTGGAGTTGCATACTATCCATCGAGAAGTAATGGTCCACTTGTGGGTGCAATCAATGGATGGTCCGCCTTCGTAGGATATCTCCTGGTTTCACCTGTGGTGGTATTCTCCTTCGTAGAGTATTTGAGCTTCTATTATCCGTCAATGTATTCTGGGGGATTCCTTTCGCTTGAGGGTATAGCTGTTTCTGAGATAGTGCTCGTTGCGGTCTTCTTGATCAACATGCTAAGAATCAAGCATATGGGTGCAATAAACAACTGGTTGACCGTCGTCACGGTCGTTCTCATTGCAGCACTGGTAATAGGACTTGGATTCTTCTTCCACGGATCTAACTTCAATTCGAGTGCACTTGGAGGAATAGCTCCATACGGTGCCGTAGGCTTCTTCACGGCAATCACCCTTACGATATTCGGGTACGGAGGATTCAGACAGCCGATAGACTATGCTGAGGAAGTGAAAAACCCAGGAAAGAGCATACCGAAGGCAGTTGTGCTCTCTATAGTAATTTCTGGAGTCATATACGCCCTTCTTGCATTCATATTCGTGGGTGCGGCAAACTTTGGAGCATTCGGGGTAAGCCAGTGGTCCGATTTCCTAAGCTTTGGTTCTCCGTATGCATCTGAAGCCCAAGTGCTTGTGATTCCTGCGATAGTGATTGTAGCAGTAGTGGTCGCTCTCTTGGCAACATTCAAAGACGGTATCATCTACTATGGTGGCGCAGCAAGAGTAGGTCAAATACTGGGAAGGGAAGACAAATACTTTCCGAAAACTATGGGTCACGTAAGTGGACGCGGAGTTCCGACTTACTCCGTAATCCTCGTGGTGATAGTATCTCTGGTACTCGTCGCTCTGGGAAGGTCCCTTGCAACCATCATCGGATTGATGGTCGATGCTTTCCTCCTATCGTACGCGCCAGGAATTATCAGTTTATCTGTATTCAGGAAAACGGCACCCAATGCAAAGAGGCCGTACAAACTTCCCATGGCGGGTGTGCTTGCACCGTTTGCATTCGTCGTCACAAACCTGATGGTCTTTTGGTCTGGGTTCAAGGCAATAGAAATCGTGATACCGCTAGACCTCGCTGGGATACTGCTCCTGCTTGTTTATAACAGATACAACAAGACAAGCGGAAAGGGGCTCCTGTATGGAATATGGATGCCAGTCTTCATGCTATTCATCCTTGGATTCTCGTACATAGGCAGCTCGTTCTTCGCCGGAATCAATTTGGTGCCTTTCCCCTGGGATACGGTCGTGTTCATCATAGTCACAATCGTGTTCTACTACATCGGGGTCTACTCTGGCGTGAAGGGAAGCAGTCATTTCAAGGGCGTCGAAGACATTACCCAATAGGAACGGAAATAGGTAGTTTTTTTATTTTTTTCCTTTTAATTTCTTTTCCCGATTTTCATTCACTCCACTTTGCTGAAATGGTTCGCACGTACACAGTCGCTGAGGGCTGAGAAGCATGAATAGAGAAAGACTATTTCTGGGCGTCGTTTTTCAGATGGTCTGCTGACATTTGATCTGAGAAGATGGAGATATTCTAGTTTGTCCTACTGAGTGTGATATCATTTATGCATTTTGGTCCCCCATCTCTCAAAAAACCGTAGAAATATTTTTACTGTCAAATCACATCAAATTCCATGGTCACGAATTTGTCAGTTAAGAGAGAGTTCTCAACGATAGTAAATTCGATGAAACCCTCTGCAATCGAATCTATTCTTAAAGCGATAGGAGACCCAGAAATGATATCTTTTGGAGGGGGCCTTCCGAATCCGGAATCGTTTCCGGTAGATGATGTGAAGAAAATATTCGATGAGCTAATCACAAAGAGCGGCAGGAAAATGCTGCAGTACGGTTCGACGGAAGGGTTGAACACACTGAGCGTTGCACTGGCCAAGAGGATGAAACAACAGCAGGGAATAGAGTGCGATCCAACAGATATTGTTCAGACTGCGGGTTCTCAGGAAGCCCTATATTTACTGGGAAAAATATTGGCAAATCCAGGCGACTATGTTATCTCGGAGGCACCAACGTATCTCGGGGCAATAACTGCCTTCAAAGCTTCGGGGGTGAGAATGGTCGGCGTGGAAATTGACAGAAATGGGATGAAGATGGATTCCCTGAGACAGACGCTAAAGAAGTATCCAAACCCGAAGTTCATGTACGTGTTGCCAAACTTCCAGAACCCCACAGGTATTTCAATGAACCTGGAAAGGAGAAAGGAACTTCTAGAGATTGCCTCGGAAAATGGAATATTGGTGATGGAAGATGATCCCTATGGAAGTTTGAGGTTCTCAGGTACTCAGCTACCTCCTCTCAAGGCACTGGATAAGAACAACATTGTGACTTTTCTCGGGACGTTTTCAAAGGTACTGGCTCCCGGATTCAGGCTGGGATATGTAATCACTTCCCACGATCTGGTGGACAAACTGAAGATGGTCAAACAGGCCCTAGATCTAGCTTCCAGTACAATATCCGAATACTTGGCTGAAGCTTACGTATCCGGTGGGTACATCGATAGATGGATTCCAAATGTTATAGAACTGTACAGACGGAAAAGAGACTTAATGATAGAGTCCCTTGAAGAATATCTTCCGAATGGTGTCGAGTTTACCAGACCAGACGGTGGAATGTTCATCTGGGTGACCAAGAAGGGGGCCAATACGGATAAAATGCTCCAAGAGGCGATAAAGAAGAAAGTTCTCTACGTTGTAGGATCAGAGTTCTATCCTGATGGCGACAACCACGAATCGATGAGGCTCAATTACACTTACAGTAGCGACGAAAATATAGTAGAGGGCATCAAGAGATTGGGCAAGGTATTCGAGACTGCAGGTAAGTAGCACCTTCAGATGTCGAAGGTGCCTTCTTCTTTTGCCTGGTCTCTGTAGACCCATGGAAATGGGTCAGGCCACGACTAAAGATATGGTCTAACCGACTCTTTCCACTTTGACCGGAAATAATCTGAGAAACATCTTCCAGAATTTTCTAAGTATGATTGACCGGTCTGCTCTCTTTTTTAATCGAAAAGTTACACCCCAGGAGCTAGTATCTCGACTAAGGCAGATTCAGCGTTGTGAAGAAGATAAGGTAGTATGAACTTCGGAACGAACCGACAAAATTATAAATAGACACGAGGGCTGTGTAAATGGCGATATATTATGCCCGAAATTGTAAATAATCTGGATCTAAGCGTAGTAAGGGAGACCAAGAAGAAAGTGGAAGCCGATGGCGGACACTTCGCTGTCGAAAAGCACGTGGAAGGAGAGTTTCACTTCGATGGTAGTCCGATGTTCACAGCGACATTGTCCTCTAACTTTGCTACCTTCAATATGGGCGTTGACGAGCCTACAGTTCTTGGCGGGAAGGGAGTATATACGAGTCCACTCAATTATCTTTTGTTGGGTGTAATGTCCTGCTATTCCTCTTCCATAGTTCTTTCTGCTTCTCTCAAGGGCGTGAAACTAAGCAAGCTCAAGCTCAAGGCTCATCTTTTTTATGACATAGGTCCGATGCTTCAACCAAGTGACTTTCCTCTTGTAAAGGAACTGAAGATCGAGATAGAGGCTGACAAGGACATAAGAGAGATAATCAAGAATTCCACTAAGTGTCCTGCGCTCTACATAGTCTCGCACGGAGTTAAGACCGAAGTAGTTCAGGTCTAACTCTTTCCGCCTCTGAGGTATTGGTCATTTCCGGTCAGCCAGTCCTCTCTTATCGGGCTAAAGATGTCCATGTCTATTGTGTCTTCTAGAGCGGTGGCCTTGTGAGGCTTGTTTGATGGAATCACCAGAACTTCTCCTTCCATAACTTTGATTGTCTTTCCGTCTATTTCAAACAGGAGTCCTCCCTTCGTTATCCACGTAAGTTGTTCACTCTCGTGGTGATGTTCTGGCACAACAGTTCCTTTCTTCAACCTGACCTCTGCGAGCATCACTCTGTCTCCATAGATCAGCTTTCTGGAAAGCAGTTCGGTAAGCTTCTCTGACTTGACTTCTGACCAAGATAGTTTCTTTAGATCGACCATATAATTGCAACGGTGACCTATATTTAGAGCTTGTCGTGAGAACCTCAACAGAGGGTCCAATTTGAATACCAATTATGTCACATTTGGGTGAAAGAACAGATTAGAATCATTCCTTTTATATGAGTCAGAGATTTCTTGTCATGTTCATTAGCGAGTTAGAAGGTTCTCCATCTCTTGAAGTCGTAAACACGGTACTTCAAAAACTCGCAAGAGGTGAAAAAGTTACTTCTCTTGCGATAGGTGAGCCCATTTTCAAAACTCCAAAAGAAATAATAGAGGTTGCGTACAAGAGCATGAATGAGGGGGAAACGCACTACACTTCATCGTACGGAATAAAGGATGTCAGGGACGCAATAGTGGAAAAGGTCAACAGAAAAAATAACATCAAAGCGACTTTAGAAAACACAGTTTTCATAACGGCTAAGCAAAGCATCTACGCCGCGATGATGGCAATTGCTGGGAGGAGACCAAAGATACTGATTCCCGATCCAGGCTATTTCTATACCGAACCAGCGCTTCTTGCAGGTTTGACTCCAGTTAGGTACCCTCTCAGAAGCGATCTCTCTTTCAGCATCTCAAATGTCACTTCGATGCTTGACGACAAGACTGCTGCTGTCATGATAAATTCACCAGGTAATCCCACCGGAAGAATCCTGGACAAGAAGGATCTCAAAGAGTTGTACGAAGCCTGCAAGTCCAAAGGAATCAAAATAATAAGTGATGAGGCTTACGAAGATCTTGTCTATGAGAAGGAACACTTCTCGATCGGATCTCTTGAGGACCACCCAGACTTGGTTATAACAATTTTCAGTCTGTCAAAGAGCTATTCGATGACCGGCTGGAGGGCCGGCTATACGATCGCACATCGAGATGTGATAACCAATATTGCGAGGGTCATTGAACATACCTATACCTGTTCGCCTCCATTCATTCAGAAGGCGTCTGCATACGCGTTAAGAAGTGGGGATCGTTTCATAAGTGAATTCAGGGAAGACTTTAGGAAAAAGAAGATACACGTAGAAAAGAGGCTCTCTGAAATAGGGAAGTTAAAGACTTATCCCATCGAAGGAGCATTCTATGCTTTTCCATCGTACGAAGTTAAGATGAAATCAGAGGACTTGGCAAAGGGACTATTGGATAAGTATCAGGTCGCAGTACTGCCAGGAATTGCATTTGGGAAAACGGGAGAAGGACACATTCGAATATCATTCTCGGGATCATTAGAAGCTATTGATACTGGACTTGATGCAATTCAAATGTATCTAGTCTCGATGTCTTAGATCTCCTCTAGAAAGATTAGTTAGAATTTTCATACTAGGGCTAAATTGTTCCTTGTTACTACCGATCAGGATGAAGTCAAGCGTTCTAGCAATTATTGGTCCGGGTGCTCCATCACTTTTTCAAACTCTAATGTCTTCTGACACGTTCCTCCTTTCTCCTCTCAAATGACAGTCGTTTCTTGCCGAAAGATGTTATTTTTCTACGTTTCACTTCCTGAAGATTGCGAGTTTTATCTCGGTCATTTCTTCGATGGCAAATCTGATGCCCTCTCTGCCGAGTCCACTCAGTTTCATACCACCAAAGGGCATGACGTCCACTCTAAAATCTGAGGTGTCATTGATGAGTACGGCTCCAAAATCTAGTTTCTGGATCGCCTTCATTGCGATATCCAGGTTGTTGGTATAGATTCCCGCCTGCAAACCATATGGGACATCATTGGCCATGGTGATCGCATCTTCAAAATCCTCGATGGGCTGAAGAATCGAGACGGGACCAAATATCTCGTTATGCCACAGTCCCATGTCGTGGCTCACTTTCGCCATTAGCGTCGGTTGGTAAAATCTTCCATTCCTCTTACCGCCAATCAGTACTTCCGCCCCGTGAGTTACCGCGTTATTGACTTCCTTCTCCACTCGTATGGCTTCACTTTCTGCAATCATCGGTCCAATATCGGTCGAATCGTCCAAGGGATCGCCCACCTTTAGTTTGGCTACTTTCTCTACCAGTCTCTTGGACAGATCGTCATATATTTCCCTGTGGATAAGTATTCTTTGAGAGTGGATACAGTTCTGCCCCTGCGATTCCATTGCAGCGTCCACTATTGCATCGGTGGCAAGCTCAAGATCCGCATCGTTCCAGACTATGACTGGTGAGTTACTCCCTAATTCCATAGAATATTTCTTGATCCCCGCTTTCTTGATCAGTCTGTCAGCAGCCTCAACTCCTCCCGTGAAGGTCACCATTTTGACATCTTCAGAATTCAAGAAGTAGTTCGTCACTTCCCCTCCGCCAGATCCAACGACGGTCTGCATTGCATATTCCGGAAGTCCAGAGTTGTTGACTATTTCATTGAGTCTATAACCAGAGTAAGGAGTCAAGGAGGCGGGTTTGTTCACTATCGAGTTACCCGCAGCAAGTGCAGGTCCTACCTTGTGTGCGACCAGGTTCAAGGGATCATTAAAAGGCGTGATTGCAAAGACGGGACCTATCGGGACCCTGTTGTAATAGGCATATCTGTTCTTTCCGCGAGACTCTACATCCATAGGAATAGTCTCTCCGTAAATCCTCTTAGATTCTTCCGCTGAAAAAAGCATAGTAATAGATGCTCTTCTTGCCTCTCCCCTAGAGTATTTAATCGGCTTTCCCGCTTCGTTTGAGATTATTTTCGCAAACTCCTCTCTTCTGTTTTCTAACTCTTTTGATACTCTTAAGAGGGCTTCATATCGCTCAAAAGAGGGAAGCTCTTTCATCTCTTGAAATGCCTTTTTAGCTCTGTTCAAGGTTGTCTCTGCGTCTACTAGGTTCGTATCTTTTAGTTCGATAAATTGATCGCCACTATACTTGTTCTTGACAATCATGATTAATGATAGTATTTTCAAAAATATATATTATCTCTTGACGAGAGATAAAATGTGAATGGTGCATTAACTTGTTGACACCATTCCTTCTAAAAATTCCAAACTTTCTTTAGAATGGAAACTTGACAAGTCCTCCATCAATCTGTATGTTTGTTCCGTTTATATACGCCGAATCGCTCGAACAGAGGAACGAAACTAGGTACCCTATCTCTTCAGGTTTTCCAAACCTTTTTGCGGGAATCCCCTGTCGTATAGCATCGTACGCTTGTTCAACAGAGATGTTCATTTTCTCTGCATTCCTTTTTGCTATATTTTCCAATCTTGGAGTTTGGATGTACCCCTGTGAAATACTGTTGAAGGTAATGCCTTTTTGAGCGTACTCGATCGAAAGAACTTTAGAGAGACTGACCACGGCAGCTCTGAGTGAAGCAGATATGGCGAAATTTTCTAGAACCTGCTTGGTCGTCAGAGAGGTGATGAAAACGAATCTTCCCTCTCCCTTCTTTGCCATTTCTGGAAGGATACTCCTCGTCATTATCACGGTGCTCTTTAGGAACATGTTGATTGCGGAATCCCAGTCTTCTTCGGTTATGTCCATGAAAGGTGCGACTTTCGGATCCCCAAAATTTATCACCAAAAAGTCTACGCTTCCTGACTTGCTCTTAACCTCGGAAAGCATTTTCCTGACGTCGGATGGTTTGGTCAAATCGCAGGGACTGAGATGTACCTCCTTTCCAGTTTCTTTCATTATCTCTTCTGCACTTTTCCTCAATTTTACCTCATCTCTAGAAGAAATGTGGACAACGCATCCTTCGGAAGCCAGAACCTTCGCGATACCCTTCCCGATACCAGAACTAGCCGCTGTGACTATTGCAACTTTACCAGCGAGACCTCTCATAAAAACTGAGAATTCCACTTTATAAAAATTTATCTCACTATACGGCAGAATGTTCTTTCAATTATCGGGAAAGTTAGATAAAGCCAGAAAGTTTGATTCTCTTATCAGTTGAAGTACGGATCCCTATGAAGACTGAAGGTGTAAACACCAGGAAATGAGCAATCCCTGCACAGCACTCTGTGACAAAATACAGAAATGATAATCTCGGAATAAGTGATCTCGATTCGAATGGTGATCTAAGTTGATAGTTGGAATACCTACCGACGACGGTGTAACCGTCAGTGAACATTTTGGAAGATCTAGAGATTTCATGATTGCAAGACTGGAGGATGACAATCAGATTGTGAAGAATTTGGTCGAGAACCCACACAACAAGATGACAAACGAACAGGCTGGACACGGAAGTGTACTGAAGATGTTAACAGACAATAAGGTGAATAAAGTAATCTGTGTTCATCTAAATCCCCGAATGGAAGAAAATTTGAGGAGTCTCAAGATAACGGTGGAAATGTGCCGAATGAACTCGCGAATAGATGATATCCTGGGCGATGAGCAAGGTAAGAGATATTAGTAAACAGAAGAACCTAGTTGCCCCTCGTTCTCTCTAGATGTTCTAGCACTTCTGCTCCAGAAAGGTCAATTACCTTTTCGAAATTTTCTAGCATCGTAAGCGACGACTGGAGATTTGATTTTGTCAATTGCTCGACATTGACTCCGATTGGTACCTTTATTCCCCGATCTTCAATAGCAGATAGGATTTCACTGTACACCCTGAGTGAATTAAAGGTCGAACGTTTTGACGCTTCGGAAAGATCATTATTTTCCAAGATGTAGTCCTTTGCCCTGTCAGGTAATTCCACCGCGAGAAAATCAAGCAAGTTAAGATCTGCGATGCTTCTGACTGGGCCAAAGCTGAAAAGAACCGTCGCTGGTTTGACTCCTGCAACCGTGCATTGTCTGTAGTATTCCGTCAAGATGTTGACTTCCTGTGCACTGTCAAAGAGGAGCTGAGTTGTAAAGAATTCTGCCCCTGCCAGAGTCTTGAAAAGCATCCTCTTCGCCTCGTCTCTGCGCTCTGGGAGAGATATGTTTCCGATCGTAATCTCTTCCTGATGAAATTCCTTCCACAGCCTTCTTCCGATGACATTTGCTTCTGAAACGCTTGGACCAGGGTACCTGTGATGTCTGGTATTTCCACCTACGAAAATTAAATTACTGATCCCAAGGGAATGAGTCTCTTTAATCCACTCAACAAATTTTTCATAGTCTTCAATGTGTGCTACGACTTTGTTGACGAGAGCATCAATGTGAAGAATGTCAGCCGTTCCTCTCGCAAGCGCTCTGGTGTATATGCTGTTGTAACGCGGTCTTCCCTCGTGATTTTCTTCGACGAGTTCCGGAACACTAATAGCATTAAGTCTGGAAAAAGAACTGAGGGCTATTCCAAGCTCCTCCTTTCTGCTATCGAGATTCTTGAGTATTTTAGCGTCGCGTACTGCGTCTCCCGTCTTGTTGTCTCTCAGAGGAATGACGGTAAATATGAGGGGCTTCTTCGAAAGCAGATCCTTGAAATTACTCTGATCACTTGCCATTCAATAGATGGATGCATTGTTTTATTTAAGCATATCTTCAGCAAAAAAACCAACTCAATTTAAAAAGCACAATCTGCCAACTATTGATTCTTAAATAGAGTACAATTATCCTAATCCAAGAAATGACCTTGAGATATCTGACCTTCGATTGTTACGGAACTTTGATAGACTGGAAAAAAGGGATAGAGGATAACTTCAAGAATTTTGCGAAGTTTGGGGATCAAGGAAAATATGACATATTCAAGAACTACGTGGCGATCGAATCAAGACTCGAGAACAACTACTCCTCTTACAGGCAAATACTCGCGACGACTTTTTTGGAAATGGCGCATCAGCTCAGTCTTGACCCATCCAAACAAGATGCTGATGGATTTGCAGATAGTATAACGCTTTGGCCAGCTTTTGAGGACACTTCGCTGACGCTAAAATCGCTGGGGAAGAAAGGATATCAAATTATAATTCTTTCAAATATTGACAGAATTCTTCTCAAAAGAACCATTGAAAACAGCGAACTTGAGGTGGACGGATCCATTACTGCAGAGGAAGTAAGGTCTTATGAAATGTTTGAGCGAGAAAGCCACTGAGCTTGCGAGGTGGATGAATGTGAAAGCTTTATTCAAAACGAAGGGATTGTGTAAATTGTGATAAAGACCCTTAAAGTGCGGTTGTATCCAAATAATCAACAGAAAATTCTTCTTGAGAAGCACTTAGGGTCGTGTAGATTCGTGTACAACCATTTCCTTGATATCAGGAACAAGTATTATGCCGAACACAAAAGTGACAAGAAGAAGGGACTGAATGCATTCGACACCATGAAGATGCTCACACAGTTGAAGAAAAAGACGACATGGCTAAACGAAATAAATTCACAGAGCCTCCAGCACTCTCTGGTGGAACTAGACAAGGCATTCAAGTCGTTCTTCAGGAAGAATACGGATTATCCCAACTTCAGGTCAAAGAAGGGCAATCAATATTTCATTGTGCCGTCTGGTTTTAAAGATAAAGGAAGCAAGCTCGTTATTCCAAAATTTATGGAAGGTATTGAATACAGAGATGAATCCGTGATTCCAGATAAGATCAAGCAGATTGTTGTGACAAAGGACGTTGACCGATACTATGCATCAGTACAGTTTGAAACAAAAGAAAATCCGGAAAGAGGGAAGGGTACAATAGGAATAGACATGGGCGTAAAGGCATTCATCACGGCATCAGATGGGTTGCAGGTAGAACCACTGAATGCACTCAGAAAGAAAGAGAAAAGTCTGAAGAGACAACAGAAGAAACTGTCAAGGAAAACAAAAGGCTCAGAAAACAGGATGAAGCAAGTCGTAAGGGTCAAGAGGATATACCAACACATCAGGGATATGCGGACGGACTTCAACCACAAGGTATCGACTGCGATAGCCAAGCACTACGGCACAGTTGTGATTGAAGACCTGAACGTTCAAGGCATGCAGAGAAATTACCACATCGCAAAGAGCATAACGGACCAGGGATGGTATCAGTTCAGGACAATGCTGAAATACAAATTGCAGTGGAGAAACGGGGAACTGATAGAGATAGGGAGATTCGATCCGTCATCGAAGATGTGTTCAAGGTGCGGAAGTATAAAACATGACCTGAAGCTTTCAGATAGAACGTATCACTGCAATACATGCGGTCTTGTCATCGACAGGGACCTGAATGCAGCAATAAACATCCGTAATATCGGACTGATAAAAGTAGGGAAGGGCATTCCCGAATTCACGCCTGTGGAAAGTGCTACGGCGGCGGAACTCTCAAAAGGAGGTCTACGAGTTGCCACTCTATGAATCAGGAACCTCCAACCCTTCAGGATGGAGAGGATGTCAGAAACCTCAAAAGGCACACTGGCTTGAGATGTTAAGAACTTATGGTCTGAGCACGAAAGCGGTAATCCACATTGCGGGGAGCATTTACCACGACATTATTCCCGCATCGGAAATGGGTCTGAAAACAATCTGGGTAAACAGATACAAAGAACCTTTGCCGACTAACGTTGATCCTACGTACACTGTTGATGACCTTCGAGAGATTTTAGAGATCCTATGAGTTCCGATCGACCAAGAAAAGGTTTAATAACGAACAAACATAAAAAATTGTGAAATAATGGTCTCTTCTAATGAAATAAATTAGACCTCGATAATTGGTGCTAGAGTTATGGGAACCGAGCTTGCGACGACTATGGCATCAAAGGGCATTCGGGAGGTTTCTCAATGATTTGACCAAAGATTTGCTTTTAAAGTCTGAAAGTCAGGCATTCGATTTACTAAAAATTTCTCGAAAGCAAGGGATTGATCAATGACGAGAAAAAGATTGAAGGAAATATCGTTGCTGAACCGGACTTCAATAAGGCTACAAAAACGCGGACATGATTTTTGAAGCATATTATTCGACATTAATGTCTATCGTTCTTCATCATTGCCTTTATATGTGTTACCGGTCTCATTCAATTATGTGTTGACGGATACCCGAAGGTAAAGATTCAAAACTCAGGAAGCACAAATAGGTGGGAAACACCTTATCAGAACGGTCATTTATTAAATTTCAGAATATCCATCATCTGAGAAATTGATATTTCGTTCTCTGAATTTGGTTCAATTAATTTCAAGTTAGATGAATGATATGGTATAATGATGAGCTGGGAAAAAGATTCTGGAAGTGGAGTTCCAATTACAGTCGCATATGGGGATGGCATTGGCCCAGAAATAATGAAGGCAACGCTGAAGATAATTTCTGCTGCCGGGGCCAGGCTAAAGATTGAGGAAATTCAGGTGGGCGAGGAGGTATACAAGAGAGGTATCTCGTCCGGAATAGAACCATCCGCATGGGAGTCGCTTAGGAGGACTCGCGTATTCCTGAAGGCACCCATAACCACCCCGGAAGGCGGCGGTTACAAGAGCCTGAACGTCACCGTACGGAAGACACTTGGATTATACGCAAATGTGAGACATTGCCCCTCTTATTATCCTTTCGTGAGCACCAAGCATCCGAAAATGGATGTAGTAATAGTGAGGGAAAATGAGGAAGATCTGTATGGTGGGATTGAGCACAGGCAGACAGGAGATGTTGTGCAGTGCCTGAAGCTTATTTCCAGACCCGGATCGGAAAGGCTCATAAGATATGGCTTTGAGTATGCCAAGAGATATGGCAGGCACAAGGTCACCTGCTTCACCAAGGATAACATCATGAAGATGACCGACGGTCTGTTCCACAAAGTTTTCGATGAGGTGGCAAAGGAATATCCAGATATTCAGAGCGAACACTGGATTGTGGACATTGGGGCAGCAAAACTGGCGGATAAGCCAGAGGATTTCGATGTGATAGTGCTTCCTAACCTATATGGTGATATTCTGTCAGATGTTGCTGCGCAGATAGCTGGTTCAGTAGGACTGGCAGGCAGTGCTAATATAGGCAATAATGTAGCAATGTTCGAGGCAATACATGGCTCTGCTCCAAGACGGGCTGGACAAAACGTTGCGAACCCATCAGGACTGCTCCTAGCAGCAGTGCAAATGCTTGTGCACATCGGCCAGGGGGATGTTGCATCAAGAGTTCATAATGCGTGGCTAAAGACAATCGAAGATGGAATACACACATATGACGTATACAACCAGGAAACATCAAAAAAGAAAGTCGGCACCAATGAATTTGGAGATGCAGTGATTGAAAGGCTGGGATTGAAACCTTCAGTGCTCAAACCCGTTGACTACCCGTCCAGATCTGAGCCGATTAAGGTTGTACTGAAAAGTAAGCCAAAGGAAAAGAAGGAACTTGTAGGAATGGATGTTTTCCTGGACTGGGATGGAGACCCAAACGAACTTGGAAAAAAGCTTGAAAAAATTACCAGTGGCAATCTGAAGCTTATCATGATAACAAACAGAGGAACAAAGGTCTATCCAGGTGGCTTACCTGAAACGTTCTGCGTGGATCACTGGAGATGTCGTTTTCAGGCATCCGGTCGTGAGGCTTCCATTAAGCACGAGGATTTTATTGATCTTCTTTCAAAATTGGTCGGTTCGGGATTGCCACCTATCAAAACAGAGGGTCTTTATACATTTGATGGGGTACCAGGCTATTCTCTTGGGCAGGGTCAGTGAGTCGAGTCTGACTCATTGACACTTTGTATCAATCATGATACTGCAGTTTTATTTTTCATACAAAAAGTTGATCCAAATTTCTATTGGACACCTAAACACGCAGAACATTGCCAGATATGCCATTCAACTTAAGACCAGGTACGAAGCCAACAAAAGATAGATGCGATCCGACACCTTTCTGTGCCACTTTCCCAATTACTTCCCCGCCTTTTTCTGCTATCACTTCTGACTTCTTCTCTTCCAGTCATTTAGCCACTCCTTATAATAACATGAAAGGAGGTACACAGCTTTCAGCCACCGAGATTTGTCGTATATAGTCCAGGATTCTCCTTGCTTTCATGGGGGAAAGTGTCACAATTTTCGGCCTAGCAGATCAGCTACATAATAATGACGACACAGAAAAGTGCGGAGGGCCGGATTCGAACCGGCGAACCCCTGCGGGAACAGACCCTAAATCTGTCACCTTTGACCTGGCTCGGCAACCTCCGCTCGCCTTCAATTGGCTAAGAGTATATTGACTTTCTTCTTGCCATTAATTTGCAAAAGAACAACAACTTTACAACGCAACTTCGATTGAAAAGATAATGAATGTCCGCCCGGTTTGCGAGGAGAAGTTCCTAACCGATGAACTATCTTCTATCTCTTCATACTTCTATTCACAAGCCCGGTGCAGTGATCCTACTCCTGTGGAAGAAATTGTACAGCCATTAGCGGAAGACACAAAGTAGAATATTTCTTCAAGCACGACAATGGGCAGTAACCGAGTTCAGGATCAAGTGTCAAGGAACGAGTCCCGTTGCATAATCGACCCACAGATCCTCCGAATATATACGAAAACCAAGGTTCGTATAAGCCTTGACTGCAGGTGCATTTTCCTTATTGACGAAAAGAATTGCCTTGTCCAGATTGCTGTAATGCTCAAGCATCGATGAGATTAATTTTTGGACATATCCCTTGTTTCTGCAGCTGGGATCAGTGAAAACAGAGGATACGACAAACCAGTCCTTCCATACCGCTCCCAGAGTGGCGACACTTACCAGATCGCCGTCTATAAAATAGCCATAGATTGTGCTATAATTCAAGAGATTGCGATACTCGTCTTGTTCCATCGTCTTGAAACGAGTATTTGACCATTGAGAAATCAGCTTTGAGTACTGGACATACTTGTCCTGTGTGAGAAGCTTTACGTTTTCGTCACGATTACCAGCAGGTCTCTCGTTCACCATACAGTATTCTCTGTAAACCTTCGGCGAGCCGTCAAAGATTTTGAGGTTGTCGTTAAACCTTACGTGGATGACAGATGAACTCTTATCCACGTAGCCGAGCAGGCTCGAGGTCGACTCAATGTCCCCATAGAGCCAAATGTCCTTGAAGCCAGACGAATGGTAGTAGTTTAGAAGAACGCCTGTGATCTCATTATTCACCTTTGAATAGAGAAAGGAGCTGTTTCCCAGTAGGAAATTGAAATTGTCCAGGTCAAATAGCATATAGAAGTTATCATAGTCGTTTTTCAGGATTTTCATCAGCTTCTGCTTTTCGAACCATCCTTCTAATTTCTTGACTTCTATAGCCATTATTGTTTCAGGCACCTAATCAGACAATATTTAACTATTTTATTGTGATATTGGGGTGTCCATGAATATGCTTCACATAAGCGAAAATTCCATGGTTGCACTTCAAGAGGTTAAGAATGACCTAAGCGGAAAGTTTTACTGGAGTTTTTCCAGCAAAAACCTTGAAAAGTCGACCTTTCACCTATTGAATGTGAATGGGAAGCTACTTAGACCTACGTTGGTTTTTGTCGGTGCCGAGTCTGTCGGACTTAATTCTATGAAATTTGTCAATCTAGCAATAGCGATTGAGTACCTCCATATCTCATCACTGGTCCATGATGACATAATTGACAAGGATGACACAAGACGCGGAATAGAAACAGTTCATAAGAGATATGGGATTGAAAATGCGATACTTGCAGGCGACGCTCTGATCTCGAGGGCAGTTGCTCTTTCCGCTCCATATGGGGAGAATGTAGTCAAGAGGATAGCCGAAGCCGCTTTTCTCATGTGCGACGGGGAATCCATGGACTTCTGCACTCAGAGGAAGAGCATCAATATGACGCACGAAAATTACATGGAGATCGCAAAGAAGAAAACGGCATCTCTAATTTCCGCTTCCATAAGCATCGCAGCGGTCAGCGAAAAAATGGGCGAAGGTGTAATCGGTGGGCTTTCCAGGGCGGGGGAGTCGCTAGGCATCGCATTCCAGGTCAGGGACGATGTAATCAACTCGATAGGCTCTTTCGAACTCGGCAGGAGGCCGGGAAACGATGACAAGGCTTTCAATAGGCCAAACATAGTGTCGATTCTCGAAAATGAAGGGGAAAGCAAGAAGAACGCAATCGAAAGATCTATTCAGATGATGTTACAACATGTCAGAGATGCGATTCAGGCGCTCTCAGAATTCGAAAAAATCAACTACATCAAGAAAATAATAGCGGCGTATTTCGACGAAGAAGACTTGAGAAAATATCTATAGGCTTTGTTGATAGTCGACCATGGAATACGTCTTGGCCATAACGGGCGCATCTGGCTTAGCATACGGAGTGGATATTTTAAAGAAGCTTCCTTCTAAGAAGGTCCTGATAATATCAAATGGTGCGCTAGAAGTTGCAAGATATGAACTGAAAGGAAGAGTTAACGAAAAGACCCTGAAGAGTTACGCAGACGAATCGTACGACGAAGACGATTTTGGGTCACCAGTGGCATCAGGTTCTCACAAGTACGATGCGCTCATCATAGCTCCCGCTTCTATGAACACCATCGGCAAAATAGCAGCTGGAATTTCAGACAATCTAGTTACGAGAGTGGCATCGATAGCTCTGAAAGAGAGGAGGAAATTGGTGATTGTGTTCAGAGAAATGCCACTAAGTACGATACACCTGAGAAATCTCCTCACCCTCTCAGAAGCCGGTGCTTACATCCTCCCTGCCAGTCCAGGATTCTATCACGGACCGGCTAAGCTGGAGGATCTGTTGAGCTTCGTGACTTCAAGGGTGTTCGATATAATCGGTGTAGAAAATAAACTGATAAAGAGATGGGGCGATTGAGTCGAGCGTCCATTTTACGTTCTCAAATTAATGCTAACGCATGATTTTTTTTGACATTCCTTCAAAGGAGATAGACAAAATTTATTAACGGTCCATCCTTTTCTCATGATGGTTTCTTCCCACTGTTTAATATGCGGTAGCGTGGTCGTCTCTGGATTGTATTGTCATGACTGCTTGTGGGAAATAAAGAGGATTAGACTTCGAAACGAGGAGGATCTTGATTCCTGGATGGAAGGAAACATGCACTCCGGCAACAAGAAGATTCCATACAATGAGACTCGCAGGACACTCGAGTCGTTCAGTAGTCAGTAAGGTTGTACTTTTCCTTGAATTCCTGAAATTTCTCTCTGCTCTCTATGCCATATTTCTGGGAGAGTTCTTCCATGATCTTGGTCTTGGAGCTGTCCCACAATTCGCTCAGCAGTATCATCCTTTTCTTCTCCTGAGAGAATACGATCTCCTGTCCTTCCAACTTGAGTTTGCGCAGCAGCTCGAAATCCTCAGTCATCTGTCGTCGCACCTCTTTGAATCGTACTTTGGATACGATACGTCGTACCTGTTGACCGAATAGAGGAATCTAAGGTATATCGCGAGTTTCTCTTCCTCATCGCCTTGGATGTCCATAACCTTCTGCTTGACTTCCTCCGGTTCGGTGTGGTTCTTCAGCGCATCGAGGAATACTTGCGAGACCTGAGAATAGAAACCCTTGCCTTTTGAGGCTCTCTCCAGGAAGTGAACGGCTCTCTTGATCTCTCCTCCGATCATCTCTGTCTCGTACATCTGGAAGTACGCCTGTTCCAACATCTATAGCCCTCCAGATAGGAATGTCGTTATCGCAGGAAGGATGCTCTGCGCGTACGAAAACACGACGAAATAAAGGACTCCCAAAAGAACGGTGAACAGTGCGGAAGCATAAAGAATGTAATTGTTCGGAACCTTTTCTTCTGTGCCCTTCCTCCAGAACATGTACATTATCACCCTGCCATAGTAGTAAAAGGAAGCAACCGAATTGATGACAGAAATGATCACGACCAGAAATGCCAGGGCCGTTTTGGTAGATAGAACCGAGAGGAACAGGAAGTATTTTCCTATGAAACCCAGGGTACCCGGGAAGCCGGCCAGAGAGAGCAGGAGTATCGCGAAAGATACCGCGTAAGCGGGGTTCCTCTTCCACATTCCTGAAAAGTTCTCGATATCGTAGTTGCCCAAGCTGTCCAGGGCGAGGAAGGATCCTCCCTTCATGAACCCATAAGCAAGTGCGTACATGAAGAGGCTGATTAGTGCCAGATTTATGGCGCCTGTACCGGCGACCAGAAACACTACGGAAAGGTAACCGGCCTGTGCAATCGATGAATAAGCCAGCATCCTCTTTACGTTGTTCTGGGATATCGCGACCACGTTGCCGAAAGTCATCGTGAGAATTGCGATGATTGCAAAGATAATCTTCAGGTAGCTAAAGAAGAGGGGGGAAGTGAAGAGGACGTTAAGCAAGACTATGAGCGTCATGATCTTTGAGCTGGTGCTCAGGTACGAAGAGATGGAATTGGAGGTACCAGTGTAAGTGTCTATGGCCCATCCGTGCAGGGGGAATATCGCGAGCTTGAATCCAAGTCCGAATATCAGCAGACCCATTGAGAGGAAGTAGATGCTGTGGAAGTTAGGGACGGCTCCGAGCTGCAGGGTACCGGTAGCAATGTAATAGAGGGATATACCGAAGATGATGAGTCCCGTGGAGAACGCACCTATGATGAAGTACTTGATTGCGGCCTCAAGCTCGCTCTCAGATTTTCCGTAAGCAGCGAGCACGTAAGTGGGAATGGAAACGCCTTCGAATGCGACGAATATGAACAACAGATTGAAGGAAGAAATGGCCAGGAGCATGAATCCCAGTGACACGAGAAAGATGAATATCATCAGACCCGGTTTTGCGCTCGAGGGAGACCTGAGGATACCGATTAGTGACAGGAGTCCGGGGATCAGGATTGCTATGAAAAATAGTTTCGAGTAACCCGTCAAGAAGATCAGGGTGCCTCCGATCGGAACGCCACCGTAATACTGAGCGAACGTCAGCATCAGTGAGACGACAGCAAACGCAGCTCCCATAGTCACCAACACGGCTCTCTTCTCGGTAACGAGACTAGTAAACAGGACAACGAATGCGCCTATAAACAGGATGAACACGTTCCAAAGGTAGTCGTAGTTTCCCAATATTGTCATGGATGAATCCCTCCAGAAAATTGGATCACTTGAATGTTGAATATGTGGAAGATTAACGCGGGGTATATGCCGAGGATGAAGATCAACGCCAGTGGCAGTATCGACACTATGAGTTCTTCCCTCTTCGCGCTGATGTTTCCGAGAAATTCGTTATAGGGTCCGAAAATAGTCCTCTGAAGCGCGAACACGTGATAGGATGCTGTCAACACCACTCCAATCAGCACGAATATCAGGTAGTACTTCAGGACGGCGTAGGCTCCTAGGAGAATGGAGATTTCCCCCACAAAACCTGAGAACCCAGGAATTGCGACGGAAGCCAGGAAAGCAGCCAGGATGAGGAACGAAAGAACTGGCAGTTTTCTTGCCAGTCCACCAAGTGAGGGTATCTGCCTAGTCCCGGCGGCTTTTTCCAGCGTATCGACTAGGGCGAATATCATCGCTATTATGATTCCGTGAGATATGAGCTGGAACACGGCACCGTAGTAGAGAAGCTGAGAGGCTAGTGGATTTGACCCGTTCAGATAGAGGAACCCTCCGACGGCTATAGTGATGAAGGACATGTGACCGATGCTGGTGTAGCTCATCATCCTCTTCAGGTCCTTCTGGTATAGCGCGACCAGAGCGGAGTAAATCAACGAGAAGATTCCGAGAGCAATGATCACGATCGGAACAGCGGAATTGCCAGAAAATGAAGATGTCAGGAAAATTGGGGTGAATATGACCAGCAACCCAAAGGCACCCATCTTCGAAAGGAGCGAAGAGATGAACACAGTTCCCTCTGAGGGAGCTTCCACGTATGCATCAGGCAACCACGAGTGTAGTGGAGCGGTTGGGAGTTTTATCAGGAAGGCGAATAGGAAGCCGAATATTACGAAAGCCTGGTAAGGTGCGGGAACGAGCCTGAATCCGGATGTCAGAGTGACCATAGAAAAGTTGGAAGCACCTTCCGTAAAGAACATCGTGAATATTGCCAGAAGCATGAAAACCGATCCGACGTGAGTGTAGATGAAGAACTTCATTGCTGCGTAATTCTTGTTCTTACCTCCCCATATTCCTATGACGAAGAACGAGGGGATGAGGACCATTTCCCAGAATATGTAGAAGACGATGAAGTCTCTCGAGGTGAAGAGACCTATCAGGGAGAAGAACAGAAACTGGAGTAGTATGAAGAATCCAGGCGAACTTCTGTACCTTAACGCCACGAATACCCCAACGAAGGATACGAGTATGAGTAATACCGAACTCACAAAGTTCAGCTGGAATGAGAGTGACAGAATTGACAGGGTTCCATAGTCAAACTTCGTCAAGGTCATGTCGTTTAGAACCACGAAGAAGAAAACTATGGAGGAGAACAGGATCGTGAGGTATCTTGGAACCTTTCCCCTTGCGATTATCGAGGCCAGGATAACTAAGACCAGGATCAGAAGGAGATAGCTAAGCTGGAAGATCAATGTATCACCCCCGTCAAGATGAATATTCTCAGGAGTACTAGTGCCAGGATCAGTCCGATCAGGATAATGAGAGCGTACTGTCTCGCGAGCCCGGTCTGGAACTTCCGCAAGACCTTACCAGAATTCTGGAAGAGTTTTCCCGAGGCATCAACGAGACCCTCTATTGCCTTCCTTTCAAAGCCATCAGAAACCGCCGAAAGACCAAGAATTCCTCGTTCCGCAATGACGTTCGTGAAGAAAGCGTCGATAAAGAATTTGTTCTTAACCAAGAGGTAGAAATCCCTTGCTCCGTTGGCAACTTTTTCTGGGATGGTGGAATTCCTTCCCCACGCGAAGTAGGCTAATCCCATACCTCCTAGCATCAAGACGACCGGGACGATGTCCATGGTCGACAAGGATACGGGGCTGCCTCCAAGGAACGTGTAAAACCCTCCCTGGAATACTCCAAATATCAGACTGAACACGGCGAGTATCAGGATGGGGATGAGCATGATCGTACTCGATTCGTGTGCGTGCTCCGCGGGGTTGCTCCTTGGCTTTCCAAGAGCGACCCTGAAAAACATTCTGAAAGAGTAGAGTGCGGTCAGGAAGCCGCCGATTGCAAGCAGTATCCACGCGAGTATAGAAACACCATAGCTCGTGGAGATTATGACGTCCTTGCTGAAGAAACCCGCGGTGAGAGGAAATCCAGAGAGTGCGAGAGCACCGATGAACATCGAAGTGACTGTTATTGGCATCTTCTTCCACAGTCCACCCATCTTGTTGATATCCCTGACGTTCAGAATTGCGTGTAGAATTGAACCCGCTGAGAGGAAGAGAAGCGCTTTGAAGAAGGCGTGAGCCTCCAGCTGGTATATCGAGAGACCAATGCTGGTAGCACCCAACCCGAGTCCAAGTGCAGCGACCATGTATCCTATCTGGCTGATAGTCGAGTATGCGAGTATACGCTTGATATCGTTCACCACTATGCCAATCAAACCGGACAGAATGATGGTGAATGCACCCACGTAAAGCACCACGGTCAGCGAGGTTGGAGTGAAGAGGCTGTAAGTCCTAGCTATCAGGTACACTCCAGCGGTGACCATGGTCGCAGCGTGGATGAGGGCCGAAACTGTCGTGGGCCCTTCCATGGCATCCGGGATCCAGACGTGCAACGGGAACTGAGCGCTCTTGCCTATGGCTCCTCCGAATAATAGAAGAGAGACTATCGTCTTCTGCCAAACCAGATGGATCGAGCTCAACCCCGCGACGGAGAGAGCTCCGCCCGAAGAATAGAGGATAGCGGCGCCTATTCCTGCTATAAAGAACACGTCTCCTACTCTCGTGACGATGAACGCCTTTTTTGCGGCGGAAGCAGCATTCGGCTTGTAGTACCAGAAGCCTATCAACAGGTAAGAACAGAGACCAACGAGCTCCCAGAATATGAACAGCATAATGAGAGAAGAAGCCAGGACCAGTCCGAGCATCGACGAAGTGAAGAGGACCATTTCACCGAAGAAAACGTGCCTGTTGGGATCCTCTTTCATGTAACCCACTGAGAACAAGATGATCAGGAAGCCGACGAACGATACCATCAGGGCCATTATCATCGACAGATTGTCCGCATAGACTCCTACAGGTATTACGGCCGGGAGGGAGGGAAGCCAGTTGAAGTTGTACAGTATCGCAATTCCCTTAACGGTATATGTGAAGAAAACGTAGACGGAGATCAGGAAAGAAAGGAAAATGAGAGAAGTCCCGAGATACATTGAGTAATTTTTCTTGATATACCCAATGCCTATCACGAACGGAAAACCGATCAAAGGAAGTCCAAAGATCAGAAAGGTCAGAAGAACAGATAGATCCATTTTTACCACCTCAAGAGTTTAAGGACGTCTAGTCCGGCCGATCCCTTTTTACGGAAGACGGCGACAAACAGTGCCATTGCGACGACGGTTTCTGCTGCGGCGATTACGAGAACGAACAGGGTCATGTCTGCACCGGCTGCGTTACCGTAGTAGCTAGAAGCGCCGATCAGGTTGATCAGTCCGGCGTTCACCATGATCTCGACGGAGATAAGGGCCTTGACGACAGTCCTCGAGCTCAGGAATGAATAGATGCCGATGGCAAGTATTGCTATCGATAGAAATTCGACGACTCCTATGTTCATGGGAGCGGAGATTAAGCTCGAAAGATTCATCTGTTCTCACCCCTCTCACCCAGATACATCGCACCAAGCATGGCCGCTACCAGAAGGAAAGTGACGATCTCGAATGGAAGCAGGTAGATGGTGAACAGCGACTGGGTTATTCCGGGACTTCCAGGAGTTCCGGTGTTAACGGGAATGGTTCCGTTCGGGAATGAGCCGAACTGTATGAACGTTATCATGATAAGGAAGAGCAGGATCGAAAGCACGACAGCAAACTTACTCCTCATCTTGATACCTCCTTGAGAGCATTACAGACGTTAGAATCAGGGTTATAATCGCACCTGCGTAGACCAGCACTTGAATTGCAGAAATAAAGTAGTTCTCGAGATAGAAGAATATGCCTGCTACATCGACCACGAGGAAGGTCAACCACAGGGTCGAGTGAAGGAGATTCTTGCTGGAGGCAGCTAACATTGCTGCAGCAATAGCCAAAATTGAAAGAATGTAAAAGACGATCACTCCCTCTCCTCCCCCCATAGCTCAACTTCTTTCTTTTGAAGTTGTTCGGGCGTGTACCTAGTATTTTTTCTCTTGAAGTGAACCTCTTCCACATCTGCCTCGAGAGTTATTGCTCCAGTAGGGCATATCTCTTCGCACAGGTTGCAGTGGATGCAAGTAGACACGTCCACGCTCGGATAGATCTCCCGCCTGTTGGGATATTTCTTTTCGAATTCCTGTTTCTTGTCGTGATGGAAATCCACCATCCTGATTGTACCGTTGGGGCAAATCTGCTCACAGAGAGTACAGCCTATGCAGCTCTCAACGTTCAGGAAAACTCTCCCCGTCGTCCTGGCCGGATATTCCAACTTCTCTTCCGGGACCTGCCTCGTCACCTTCGGTTTGAAGCCTTCCATGAACACGGTCCAGATGCCCTTCACAATCCCAGCAATTCCTTGTATGGGTCCTGGGATTTTTTCTGCATCTGACACTTAAAATACACCTCCAAAGTATAGCGCAATGCCCGCACTTATCAGCAGGTTGATTATGCTAAGCGGAAGAAGATACTTCCACCCGATATTGAGCAGGTGATCTATCCTCACTCTACCCAGAGATATCCACGTCAATAGGAATATGAAAATGAAAACTGCTCCCTTGATTACAAGCCAGATGGTTCCGGGAAATATGGGTCCCTCCCACCCTCCTAGGTAGATAACGGCTACCACAAAGGAAGCCAGCGCCATGAAGCCAAAATTTGCCATGTAGAATATTCCGTACCTCATCCCGCTGTACTCCGTCGAAAATCCACTCACCAGTTCGCTTCCGCTTTCTGGTAGGTCGAACGGGGGGATCGACTGTCTTCCTATCATTGCCAAGAAGAAAACGATGAATCCCAGGATCTCCGGAACGATAAATGGAACTATTCTCTGCGCAGTCACTATGTCGTTTGCATTATAGCTTCCTGCGAGCACTATGACGGAAATGAGCGATATCAGCATTGGAACTTCAAAACCGACGTCCTGTGCTGCCGATCTCAGTGCACCGTACAGGGAGAATTTGTTGTGAGACGCAAGCCCTCCGATTATCTCACCGACCGGTGCAATCGTCATAAAAGCGATCAAAAAGAGAATAGTATAGTTGAAATTCACGACCATCAGATTCAGTATCGAAACACTGCCGAACGGGATGAGGATGAAACCAAGAACGACAGGAGTGAACACAAGATATGGTGCGACCAAGAACGCAGTTCTGTCCGCGGCGGTTGGAATTATATCCTGCTTCTGGATGAGTTTGAACACATCTGCTATCAGTTGTAGCGTACCCCAGGGCCCAACCCTGTTCGGGCCTATTCTGTTCTGCGCGTCGGCCATGTATTTTCTGAAGACATAGATGATCACGATTACTGCCAGCATTGCGAACGCGAATACGAGAACCACTTCGATCGTAGCTACGATGAAATAAGCAATCCAGATTCCTACGGGCACTCCCTGATAAGTGAAGGGAATAAAATTGATGTGAAGGAACTTCACTATTCCATACAGGATACTCATCAGGAAGAAGAATAGGTTCATCTATCCACCTCACCGAACACCGGATCTGCCGAACTGACGGCTGCCGTAAGGTCCGCTATCTTGTATCCCTTGAGCATCGTGGGTATTGAGGAAAGGTTTGCAAAGCTCGGACTCCTAATCCTTACTCTGTACGGGATGGAGGAGCCGTCGCCGATTAGGTAGATGCCGAACTCTCCTTTTGGAGACTCCGTCGGAACGTATGACTCACCAGTTGCTTTGAGCCTCACGAGCATCGGTTTAGAATACTTCTTGTTGTAGAAATCCCCTTGGGGTAACTTCTCGAGCACTTGTTTCACTATTCTCGCGCTCTGTCTCATCTCTTCCACTCTGACGAGGAATCTCGCGTACACGTCTCCCTCGGTTCTGGTGGGAATTTCAAAATTTATCTTTTCATAGAATAAGTAAGGAGAATCCTTTCTGAGGTCTCTCTTTATGCCAGAGGCCCTCTGCATCGGGCCAGTGACTCCGTACGACAGCACATCCTCGGGAGATAATTTTCCTACCCCTCTCGTCCTGCTGACGTAAATGTAGCTCTTGCCGAGGATCGCCTGTATTTCTTCCAACTTATCGACGAAATCTTCAGTCCATTCCTTGATCATTTCGATAGATTTTGGGGTGACATCGGAGTAAACCCCCCCTATTGCAAAGTAGTTGTAGAGGAGTCTGCTACCCGTTATCTCGTCGAAGATTCTCAGTATTCTCTCCCTCTCCCTGAAACAGTAGAAGAAAGGGGTGAGCATTCCCATGTCCAACCCGTGAGTTCCGAGCCATATGAGGTGCGAGGCAATCCTGTTCAGTTCTACCATGAGAATCCTGATCCAGAGTGCTCTCTCTGGTACCTGGACGTCCATCAGGTTCTCTATGGACAATACGTGACCAAGTTCCATATTGAGGGCAGCTACGTAGTCCAGTCTGTCGATATAGACCATCCCTTTCGGATATGCTCCCATTTCTGCAAGCTTCTCTGCATTTCTGTGAAGGTATCCTATAATTGGCTGAGCTTCTACTATTATTTCGCCGTCCAGTTTCACCTTGATTCTAAGTACACCATGTGTGGAAGGATGCTGGGGCCCAAAGTTCACTTCGATAATCTTGTCTTCCATTTCAGTACCCCTCCGTATTTTCAAAAGAGACTCTGTCTTCACCGTCTTCTGCCAGGTTGACGAACTGCTTCTTCTCCATAGGATAATTCTTCCTCAAAGGGTGACCGACCCATCCCTCTGCGAGAAGTATTCTTGTCAGGTTGGGATGATTCTTGAACTTGATTCCCACTAGGTCCCAGGTTTCTCTCTCGTGCCAGTTTGCTCCCTTCCAGAGAGAGGTAACGGACTCGACCTCATCGTCCGTCTTTGCCTTGACTATCAGTCTGGAGTTGTTTGTTGAAGAGAGGAGGTGATAGATCACCTCTAGATGATCCTTATAATCGACCCCGGATACCATCAGGAGGGTATCGAAACCTTCCTCCTTTTTCTCCTTCAAGAAGGGTAAAACGTTGTCCTTTGAAACGTAAACGATCCTTGTCCCGTTCTTGGTCGAGGATTCGCTTTCGATTTGTATCAATGTTTCACCTTCCCCGCAACGATTCTGTCCTGAAGCATCTTGAGGGCCTGTATCAGTGCTTCAGGTCTCGGGGGGCAACCGAACACGTACACATCGACCGGCACGACCTGATCTACTCCATCCACAACAGAATATCCTCTGACGTAGGGGCCACCTGCGGAAGCGCAAGCTCCCATAGAGATAACGAACTTTGGAAAGGCCATTTGATCATAAAGTCTCCGGATTCTTGGAGCCATTTTTTTGGTGACGGTTCCTGAAACGATCATGAGGTCTGAGTGCCTTGGTGAATCCCTGAAAACGTCAGAACCAAATCTCGCCCAGTCATAATCCGAACCCATTGCACTCATCATTTCTATAGCACAGCAGGCAAGTCCGAACGTAAAAGGCCACAGCGATTTTCCGGTTCCCCACTTGAGTGCTTCATCCAGAGTTGTGACCAGAATATTATCCGACACTCGACCACCTCATGTATCCTTTCTTCGATGCGTAGAACAGTCCACCAAGCATTATGGCGATAAACAGAACCACATCGAGGAAGACTCCAGTCCCAAGCGCCTTGACGTATCCTGCCCAGGGAAGAAGAAGAATGAAGTCAACGTCGAAAACGACGAAAGCCATCATGAAGAAGAAATACTGCAGAGGCAAAGGCGACTGGAAGTCACCCAAAGCTACTTCACCGCACTCGTAATTGTCGTGAGTATATTTTCCGTAAGACTTTGGAGAAAAGTGGTGCGCAGTTCCGAGCAGTATCGCAATGATTATAGGTACAATAATGACTGCCAGAGCAAGGGCAGCCAACTCAGGGGTCATGCTCATCTATCCTCAAGCGAATCATCAAATTTATAATTTTTTAGAATTGCATCGCGCTTACGAAACATCAGGAAACTCCCGATGCCGACTTTCTCTCCGGACCTCTTGTCGTACCCTTCTGTTTATGTTTGACGAATATGTTTTCAGTCAGGAGTTGCCGCAGCAGTTGAATGCCCAGTGCTGGGTCTACTCCCTTGGGGCATACCTCTGAACAGGCTCCAGAAAAGTGGCATCTCCAGACGCCGTGTTTTGAATCCAGAACGTTCAACCTCTCCTCGAATCCCAGGTCTCTGTTGTCTGAGATGTACCTGAATCCCTGAGCGAGAGCTTGCGGACCGAGGTAGAGCTCGTCGGCTGCGTTCGTAGGGCATGCCGACAGGCACATTCCACAGAGAATGCAATCGGTAAACATCGCATATTCTTCCCGCTGTTCTGGAGTTTGAAGGTATTCACTGGTTGGAGATTCCTCCTCCCTCAGCACGTATGGTTTTACCTTTTGATGGTTTCTGAAGAGTTTCGAGAGATCGGGGACCAGATCCTTCACAATTTCGTAGTTTCCCATAGGATCCACCTTGATCAGATCCTTGCCGAGCTCGAGTATCTGGGTCTGGCACGCAAGTTTCTCCTTTCCGTTTATGATCATGCCGCACGATCCGCAGATTCCCATTCTGCAGGAGTAACGGGCCGAAAGTGAGTGGTCCAGATGTTCCTTGATGTAGAGTATTCCGTCGAGTATGGTCATTCCCCTCTGGACCGGGACTTTGTATTCCATGTACCTCGGCATATCCGCATTTTCGGGGCTGTATCTCTTGACTCTGAACGTGACAGTCTTGACAACCTCTCCAAATCCTTTCAGTGCGATTTCCTGCATATTAGAGACCTCCATTCAACATTAGTACAATCGTCCTTGATCCCCAGATGAAAACTATCATCGCAGCGATCAGCACCGAATAGGTGATGATCTTCTCAGCCTTGCTTCCGGGAAACTGTTCGGATAGTATTACTCTGAATCCGTTGAATATATGGAATACAAGAAAAGTGAGGAGCAGTTCGAAAACGGATCCCCACATCAGTGAAGTATACACGGCCTTCACGGTGGAATAGTACAGAGTTCCTCCGGCAAGGGTGCGGATGCCGTTAAGGTAGGTGTAGCTGTAAAGAACTTTATCTGTGGTAGGGGCAAGAGCGCTTATCAGTAGAAAATGGAACGAACCGAATACCAGGATGAGTAATCCGGTCATGTACTGAATGAACATTATCTGAGACTCTCTCACAGAATCGCCCCCGTAAAGATGTAGATTATGCCGACTGCACTGATTGCGATCATGAAGAATCCGAGGAAGATCTTTAGGAAATTGTTCAATCCTCTTAGTGATCTGGGCTTGTAAGGATATTCCGGCCTGTAAGGTTTCGGAAGCATCAGACCGTTCTCGACTATCGTAAGGCGCAGGCCATTAAGTGCGTGATATACGGCTGCCAGCAGAACTGCGGAGAGTATCAACGGACCGAAGTGAGGACCAAAAGGATAATCGAGCCAGACCATTAGGCTGTTCCAGGTAACAGCACCTTCCAGGATTCTAGAGGTCTCTACTACGTGGAACATCAGGTAAACTCCAAGCACGATTCCGGTGAGTCTGTGGAGGGCGTACATCCACCTGTCCGTCCCGTACTTGAACGGGTTGAACCACGAAATCCACCCTTTCTTATTTTCGATCGTCATCTTTTCACCTCAATATACCCTCGGTTCCGGTTTCCACTTTGTTAACGTGACTGGAACGTAACTGATATTCAATGCACCATCCGCTCTCCGGGCAATTGTGTGCTTGAGGTAATTGTCGTCATCCCTCGTTGGATAGTCGGTTCTGAAGTGAGAGCCCCTGCTCTCTTTTCTCTCGAGAGCACCCTTCACCACTACTTCCGCAAGCTCGACGAGATTTTTCATTTCTAAGGATGCGATCAGATTCTGGTTGTACACATTCCCCTTCTCTGAGATCGATATTTTTCCACTCTTCTCGATTAAACCCCGAATAATTTTCAATCCCTCAGTAAGTCCATTTTCGTTTCTGAAAACGTATGCGTCCTTGTCCATCGTTGTCCACAACTCTCTCTTTATCTCGTATGGATCGTAGTCTCCTTTGTCTCTGTAAGCGTCGGCAAGAAAATTCTCCGCATATTTTTTGTCCCCTTCTGAAAGATCGACCGAGTTGCTATTGGTCAAGAGCCACTTTGCTGAATCTTCACCTGCAACCTTTCCGAAGACGACGCACTCGCTGGTGGAATTCGCACCGAGTCTGTTCGATCCGTGAATGGAAAGGCACGCGGTCTCGCCTGCTGCCCACAGACCGGTGACTCCAGTGAATCCAGTATGAGTCACGTCTATTCCACCCATTGTGTAGTGTGCAGAAGGTCTAACGGGAAGCGGCGAATCTAGGGGATCTATCCCGACGTAGTGGGCCCCTATTTCCCTTACTTGAGAGAGTTTTTCCTTTATCTTCTCGGCACCAATTGGTGAGAAATCCAATAAGAGGTAGTCAAGTCCACCCGGTCCCTTGAATCCTCTTCCTTCAAGTATCTCTGTCATCATACTTCTGGAAACGATGTCCCTTGGTGCGAGGTCTTTCTTGGTAGGCGCATACTTTTCCATGAATCTTTCTCCTTTCGCGTTCCTTAGTATGCCACCGTCGCCCCTGACTCCTTCTGTGATCAGAATTCCGGATGGTACCAGTCCGGTTGGATGGAACTGAACGAATTCTATATCCTTCAGTTTCATACCTCTTCTGAGAGCTATTGCCAACCCATCTCCCGTGACTAGGTGAGAATAGGTGGTGTATCCATACAGTCTTCCAAGACCACCTGTCGCAACGATTCCAGCTCTTGCTTTGAAAATTCGGATCTGTCCGGTCGGAATATCGAACGCTACAACTCCTCTAAACCTGTTGTTTTCGATCAGGAAATCGTACACGAATTGTTCGTGAAATTTGTCTACATTATCATATTTCAGAAGAGTGTCGTACAGAGTGTGAATTTCGTAGAATCCAGTCCTGTCAGCTGCAAAAGTCGCTCTCGGGTACGAGTGTCCTCCGAATGGTCGTTGTGCGATTCTTCCGTCATTTCTCCTTGCCCACGGAATTCCCCAGTGTTCAAGCTCTAGAATATCTATCGGACACTGCCGAACAAAAAATTCTACGACGTCCTGGTCGCACAAATAGTCTGACCCTTTTATCGTATCGTAAGCGTGAAGGTCGAAAGAATCACCTTCATCCATGTAGAGAACTGCAGCAGACCCTCCTTCTGCAGAAATAGAGTGGGGTCGCATCAGTTGGTTTTTTGCAATTATGGCAATCCGTAACTTTCCCTTGCCAATTCTGGCTGCTTCGATCGCGGCTCGAAGACCCGCCAGTCCGGAACCTACTATCACTAAATCGTAATCAAAGACTTCGACCAAATAGATCTCCAATAAGGAAGTTCATGACGCTATAAAAATTCTCAGTTTTTATAGAAGAATGGAATTAAGTACGCTTAAATTATATTTTTAATGAAAAATAGTCAAATTCTCCCTCATCTGATCCGGATCAGGTGGCAATGATCGAAAAAGCGAACACTATGAACCCTACTACGACGATGCTTTCGATTCCAACTCTTCCTACGTCTGTCACTTTGAAGAGTACTCCTGCGATTTCCATCATAAGGATCCCTAGAAAGAAGAGAGGATATTTGTAACGAGTCGGCAGAATTTTCATCATCGGTTACAGCCCTCCGTGAAGGAGAATGATGTTCGGAACGATTCCAGCTATCATCCCTCTAATGAATAGATCCACAAACACAAACATAATCAGACTTGTCCAGGCTATCTGTTCGTGATGTCCGTTGAGCTTTGATTGGAACCGGTAAAGAGAATTCTTCTTGTTATTGTTCGCAGGACAGTTCACGCAGTCTTTGTATCCACCGATCAAATGCCTGACCGAGTGGCACGAGAAAGTATACGCAGTCACAGCAAGTGCATTTACCGTAAGGATTATCGTTCCCAGACTCAAGGTGATTGCGCCGGTGTAAACGATTGAGTAATAGATATCGTAATAGAAGAACGGCAGAATGAACCACGCCGTGTACATGAAGTATCTGTGTGCATTCTCAATTCTAAAGAATCCAGTTTCTCCGCTGTATCCTCTCTTGTTTGTGTCCAAACGAACATCGGTAGTGCAGCTGTTCGGATGGTGGAATAGGTGCCTGTGATAGTCCTTCCTGTAAGCATAGCAAGTCAATCTGAACAGTACCACCAGTGGGAGGATCAAGACAGTGGGAGTGTAGAATGGATCAGTCAGTCCATCGTATACGGGGACTTTGTACAGCACAATCAGTATCGAACCGAGGATTGAAATGAAAACGAATGACCAGAACCTCCAGTTTGGTTCAAGAAATTCTGGCGGTATTATGTGCTTGAGAGTAGATTCGCTTGCGGCCCTCATTTCTTCCCACTCCTGTTTCTCCTCGATCTCACGAGAATCGCAAGAGGATCGTAGAATAAGTTGACCGCTCTCTCCTTCTCGGGAATTATTGCATTATCTGTTATGTGAATCTCCTCCGGACAGACTTCTGTACAGCACTTGGTGATGTTACAGTAGCCGAGTCCGGCGTCCTTGTTCATGAACTCAGCTCTGTTGAGAGCATCGAGCGGGTGCATGTCCAATGAAGCGGCCTTGACCACGTGTCGTGGCCCAAAGTAACCGGAATGGTGCTCTCTAATAACGTGACACACGTCCTGGCACAGAAAACACTCGATGCACTTCTTGAATTCCTTAGACCTCTCTATGTCCTGTTGAGATATCTTCCACGGTTTCTCTAACCCTTCTTTCGGGGTGAATTTTGGGATCTTCTTCAGGAGTTCCCAATTTTCGGAGACGTCAGTCGCTAGATCTTTTATCAGTGGGAAAGCTGCCATGGGGGTGACCCTGATCTTTGCACCCTTGAATGAATCAACCCTGGCCTTGCACATTAGGGAAGGTTTGTAATTGATCTCTGCAGAACACGAACCACACTTTCCTGCCATG
Organism: Thermoplasmata archaeon; assembly: GCA_021792255.1. Taxonomy (GTDB): domain Archaea; phylum Thermoplasmatota; class Thermoplasmata; order Thermoplasmatales. The sequence continues at coordinate 89,039 of JAJYUZ010000003.1, read as the reverse complement.
CAATTCCACCTCAGTGAAAGGCTGGGATCTATGTGCCTTTCGATGTACTTCATCGCATCCAGGACGACCATTCCTTCTTCGACTGGGACGTCGTAATCCACAAATCTCCCCTCCTTTTCTGAAGAGGGATCGTGCCTGTACACACTCACCGTGATTGTATCCATCAGTAATCCTCCTCCTTTACCAGTTTCCTCAAATTCTCTGGCATTACCGGAACATCTCTCCACACTACTTTCATGCCACTCTCGCCCTTTGAATAGATTATGTTCTTTCTCAATGCGGGGTTCTTCTTTGGATAGTCGCTCCTTGCGTGCGCTCCCCTGCTCTCTTTCCTTTCGATAGCTCCTCTTACGATTGCTTCGGCTGCGGTCAGCATGAACGGAAGTTCGAGTGCCTGCAACAGTCCCTTGTTGTACTTTAGGGTCCCCGGAACCTTCACCTGCTTTGCCGACTGCCTCAGTTCCAGAATCGCGTCCAGTACCTTCTTGAGACTCTCCTCGTTGCGAATTATGCCGACGCCTTCGCTCATGTTTTCCTCCAGCTTCGATGCAACGTCGTAGGGGTTAGTTCCACTCTTCCCGAGGAAAGATTTGACCCTCTGGATTTCCGACATAATCGTTGGTTCGTCCAGTTTTCCGAAAGATGCTTTCTTGGCATAACTTGAAGATCCTTCACCGCTCCTCCTTCCGAACACCAGGATGTCTGCCAGAGAATTTCCACCGAGCCTGTTAGCTCCGTGAAGTCCGCTCGCGACTTCTCCAGAAGAAAAGAGTCCCGGGACATTTGTCGAGGTCGTCTCCGGATCCACGCGTATTCCTCCCATTTGGTAGTGCACCGTCGGTGCAACTTCCATTTTTTCCTTAGTAATGTCGACGCCTGCGAAATCCATGTACTGCTTGTACATGCTCGGTAACTTTTTCTTTACGAAGTCAGCTCCCTTGTGAGTGATGTCAAGGTAGACGCCCCCATGAACCGTACCTCTTCCCGCCATTATCTCTGCATAATTTGCCCTTGCAACCACGTCTCTCGCATCCAGCTCCATTTTCTTCGGAGAGTAACGTTCCATAAACCTCTCTCCCTTTGCGTTGAGCAGGATTCCCCCTTCTCCTCTGACTCCTTCCGTCACCAGTAGTCCCTTGACTCCGGGTGGGAAAACCATGCCGGTAGGGTGGAACTGGATCATCTCCATGTCCATGAGTTCTGTTCCGGCGTCGTATGCCAGTCCAAGACCATCTCCGGTGGATTCCCAGGAGTTGGAGGTGACCTTGTACACTCTCCCGCATCCTCCCGTTGCGATAATCACTGCCTTTGCATTGAAGACGTGAAATTCTCCGTTATTGAGTTTGAGACCGATGGCTCCGACTACCCTATCTCCATCCTTCAGGAGTTTGGTGACGTACATCTCGTCGAAGAACTTCACGTCCCTGTGGAGGATCTGATCTTCGAGCGTCTTGATGATCTCGAGGCCGGTCCTGTCACCGACGTGACACAGTCTCCTATAGGTGTGTGCACCGAAAGCTCTCTGCATTATGGTGCCATCGGGAGTCCTGTCAAAGAGAGCACCATATTCCTCCAGCTCTCTGACCCTATCCGGTGCCTCTTTTGCAAGTATCTCGGCCATTCTATAATTTGAGATGTAGACTCCCTCCTCAATGGTATCAGCAAAATGGACCTCCCAATTGTCTTTCGAATCCACGTTTGCGAGTGCTGCTGCAATTCCTCCCTCAGCCATTACGGTGTGAGCTTTTCCCAGTAGAGACTTGGAGAGAATAGTCACGCTCGATCCAGAATCGAACGCAGCGATTGCGGCTCTCATGCCTGCCCCTCCTGCCCCTATTATGAGAACATCCGTTTCGTGTTTAACATACTCAGAACTCATATACCTCATCAGTGCGCTTAGTTGTCGGTTCAATGATTGAAACGATATAAATCTTTAGCGTAGTTGAGACTATTTAGTATACCACATAAAATTTTTGCACAACCAAATTCGGATTCAGACTGCAGAGAAATCTATCATGTTCTTCTTCACGTCTTTGCTCAGGAGAACTATCCTCGAGTCTTGCCTCTCCCCACCAAAATCGTAGTTCAGGTAACCATTCAGTCTAAAGGAGAAGTCCCTTATCTCTTCGTGGGAAGGCATGTTGTTGATGGTGAGTCTGCTCCTTGAGCCTCCTACGTGAACGTATCCTTTATTCTCTATGAAATCAGGATCTGCTTTCTTGTCAAGTCTGTAATACTCTTCGATGTATCCCAGGTTGAACGACTTGACGAGAGTGTGCCTTATCACGGTCCTGGTCTTCAGAGAGGGCAGAAGTTCCAGAGTTTGGTTTAGCCTTTCCCAGCCATCCTTGTAGATCGGGTTCAGGATCTCATTGAACAACTTCTTGTTTGGAGCAGCGACAGTGACGTAGAGTTGAGTGGGGAGGACCTTCAATTTTTCCAGTGCAGTCGGATCAGTTCCATTCGTCACAACGAAGGTCGAAATTCCCCTCTTCTTTGCCTCGCTCAACAGGTCGTCAAGTTTACCGTAAAGCGTCGGTTCTCCGGTAAGAGAGATTGCCATGTGCTTCGGTTGCTGAGCGTCGAGCCACTTCTTCATGTCGGTCCTCGAATCCCCCTTGAAACCTGTGAGCAATAGTCTCTGAGCTTGTATCGATCCTTCCAAGATATCCTCCGCTTCATCTTCCTGAGGAATTCTTGCCCCTTCCCATCCCTGAGCCCTCCAGCAAAAAGTGCAGTTTTCGGAGCACCAGTCAACAGATGGGGTCATCTGCACGCACTTGTGGCTCTCTATTCCGTAGAAAGTCTGCTTGTAGCATGGCCTGTTGTAGTACAGGGACTGCCTCATCCAGTGGCATAGTTTGACACCGGAATGGTTTCCGACTATCTTGTACCCCTGTTTCTCTAATGCCTTCTTCTTAACCTCATCCATTCAATCCAACACCTACCCCCGAAACGATGAATCCGGTGTGATACAGAAACGATGTTTCGGGTCTCATTCCCATCGCGCTAAGCTTGATAGGGACGTCGATGAGTTGATGAACACTTACTAAAAAATTCTTTTTTATGAGGAAACGCGAAAAATTCTCTGCCTGCGAATAGGTAGGCAGAATGGATGCGATTCTCTTTGCCCCAGTAAGCTTGATGTCCAAAAAATTCCAAGGTTCGGGGTTGTCTATGAATATGCTTTCATACTCATCGAAATCTGCCTCCCTGCCATCTCTATTCTTTGCCTCTATCAAATCGCCTACCTCAAACCTGTTGATGTTTTTCTTCAGGAGTGTGTAGTACTGTTCATCGAGTTCATAACTCACTATCTTCACTTTGTACATGAGGGCTGCGAGTATGGAAAAGCCTCCCGCACCTCCTCCGATCTCGAGTAATTTCGAACTGAGCGGCAAGTCCAGATCAAATCCGATCTGGTTCACATCTTTGGGTAGAACTATCTGAGGCCCTCTCTCTATGGACGACGAAACGTCGCCAAGAGAGGATTTCCTAGTCCTGAACTTTCTCGACCCTATCTCCAGTTCCTCCGACGATACGGAGAACTTACCGGTCTCTATGTTTCCTAACTCCCTAACATAAATTAGGCCCGCCTTGTTTGAGAAGGAGTAAAGTTCCCTGTCGTTGTAAAGAGTGATTAGCACAAATAGAGCAGAATAAAGAATTTAAAATAGATTATCCTCCACTCTTGTGCCAGCTCGAGAAGAGGTTATCAAATACTTAAAGGATAACGATTATCAGAGGAAAACTTGCATTCGTTGTGGAAAGGTTTTCTGGACTCTAGATAAAAAGAGGGAGACGTGCGGTGAGATTCCCTGCGATCCTTATTCGTTCATCGGCAATCCTCCGACCTCAAAGAAGTATTCACTAGAGGAAATGAGGGAAGAGTTTCTCTCATTCTTCGAGAAGCAGGGTCACAAGAGGATAAAGAGGTACCCAATAGTCGCTAGATGGAGGGAGGACGTCTACCTAGTGAACGCTAGTATCTACGACTTCCAGCCTCACGTGACTTCTGGGAAGGTCCCCCCGCCGGGAAATCCTCTAGTAGTCTCGCAGCCTTGCATAAGGACCGTCGATCTGGATAATGTGGGTAAGACCGGTCGGCACCTATCCGTATTTGAGATGGGAGGTGCAAAGTCCTTTAACTTTCCCGGAAAGGAGATCTACTGGAAGGACAAGACGGTCGAACTTTCTGTGAAATTTCTTCAACACTTGGGAGTAAAGAAGGAAGAGATAGTCTTCAAGGAAAAACCTTGGGCGGGAGGAGGGAATGCTGGCTCCTCCCTCGAGGTCATGTTGAGGGGGCTTGAGGTAGCAACTCTGGTCTTTATGGACATGGTCGAGACCCCCGAAGGAGACATCGAGATAGATGGAATAAGATACAGGAAAATGGACAACAGGATCGTGGATACTGGATATGGCATAGAAAGGCTCACGTGGTTGTCACAGGGGACAGACACCGTTTACGAAGCCCTCTATCCCAAGATGTTGACCGACCTGTTGCACGAGATCAAGCTCGGCAGACCGGATTTCCTCCGGGAGTTCATAAATGCATATTCAATGGAAGATGGCTCCGAAGTTGAATTTATGAGATCGCTCGATGCTAACGAGCGAAAGAGTCTAGATAAGCTGTCGAACACGTACATCCTCGCAGACCACACCCGCGCTATCACCATTCTTCTCTTCGACGGTTTGGTACCATCCAACTCGAAAGCTGGATACGTACTAAGGATGCTGATAAGGCGGGCCCTGCTCTCAAGAAAAAAGTTGGGGATAGAAACGGAATTGTGGGATCTGATCGATCGACAGAAGGAAAGATTCAAGGACATCCTCGATACCAGGCTCGAAAGTTCAGCGAGAGAGATAGTCAAGCTGGAAGTAGAACGATTTGACGAACTCCTAAGCAAAGGCGACGGGATGATAAAAAAATATGCGAAGGGTGGAGCGATAAGTGCTGAAAACGTCCTTCTCCTCTTTGAATCTAACGGGTTGCCGATCGAATATGTCAAGGAGAGGTGTGACGCTCTAAAAATTAAATTTCCGGAGAAGCTTGAGAAGAACAAAGGGTTTTCCAACATCCGGAAAGAGCCTAAAGAAAAAGAGCACATCTTGCAGAAGAAATACCCAGAAACTGGGAAGGCGTATTACGAAAACGAAAGAATATTCGAATTCAACAGCAAGGTCATAGGGTTAGAGGGAAGCTCGGTAGTCCTGGAAGACACCTACTTTTATCCGGAAGGGGGTGGGCAGCCGTCAGATCAAGGTGTACTGATTGCCTCCGGGAAGAAGGTAGACGTGAAGGCCGTGAAGATAGTCGATGGTACGATCATTCACGAAGTAGATGATGCTGATGGCATTTCTATAGGACAGACTGTTCACGGAATAGTATCTACGGACAGGCGGTGGAGGCTTATGCAGAACCACACCGCTACCCACATCCTACTCTCCTCAATCAGAGACGTGCTAGGACCACACATATGGCAGGCAGGCGCTCAAAAGGATGAGAGAGTTAGCCGGCTTGATGTTACCCATTTCAAGGACATTTTGCAGGACGAAATTTTCCAGATCGAAGAGAGAGCCAACGGGATAATAAGACTGAACCTCCCCCTGCACAAGGAGTTCGTCAACAGGAACGACGCAGAGGCGAATTTTGGGTTCACCCTGTACCAGGGAGGAATCCCGAATGGGAACAAGCTCAGGCTCGTCGAAATTCCAGGAATCGATGCAGAGGGGTGCGGAGGAACACACCTCGATTTCACAGGTGAAGTCGGGTACATCAAGGTAGTGAAGGTGGAAAGAATCCAGGACGGAATAATCCGGTTCAGCTTTGCTGCTGGCAAATCTGCCGTTGAGTTTTCAAACGCTCAAAGCAACCAACTTAATGAGATGAGAGAGAAGATGGGAGAAAACCCAATTAAGGTCCTCGAATCCCTGACCCAGAGCATGGAAGAGACCAAGAAGGCGATTGAATCTGGATTTGAGTATTCCAAGGTCAAGTTCAAGAACAAAGAGCTTAAAATTATCGAAGTGAGTGAATCCATTGCAGAATCGGTCTCTAAGAGTTTGTCGTCCTCATCGGGCATTGTGCTCTCGAAGGACAAGATAAGGATCGCATCTTCTTTTCCAGAAATATCAGCCCTGGACGTAATGCACATTCTAGAAGCGAATGGATTTGTCAAAGGAGGGGGGAATGACACTTATTCGCAGGGGAAAGTTTTAAAGGAAAATTTGTCTATAAAAGACGTGGAAGAGGCGATCTCCAATCACAACAGATGATCTTCTAACTATCAGATCCGTGGTCAAGAGATACTTTGCAGTTACGAGTGAGGTTAGAATCCAGGATGGAGTGTACGAGTTCCACACGCTGGTAGATCCAAATCTCGAAGGCGATTTCAAGAAACTGGTCTCTGACCTTAAGGAAATGGGTTACATCCCCGTGATCGGCAAGGGGAAAGAGCCGGGGTCTGATTATGTCATTTCCGTCATAAAGAGACGTAAATCCCGTCCCTTTGGAATTTGGGTGAACATAGTGCTCTTGGTAGCTACTCTGATATCAACGATCTATGTGGGGGAAGGCCTCTACGCGGGGTATTTCGACATTACTAAATTCTCCTGGATGCTCTATTTCTACGGTTTCCTCTACTTTTCACTTCCACTCCTCATTATCCTCGGTACGCACGAATTTGGCCACTTTTTTATGGCAAGGAGGAGCGGGGTCACCGCATCCCTGCCTTTTTTTATCCCGGCTCCCTTTACTCTTCTGGGCACGCTTGGTGCCTTTATTTCTCTCAGAGACCCGCTTCCTGATAGGAAAACGCTGATCAAGATAGGCGCCGCGGGTCCAATTGCTGGATTCATCATGAGCATCATCGTCGGGGTGATAGGTGCTTATCTTGGAACAGTTCAGAAACCAGTTGTGGTCACCAGTTCCCAGGTTTCCTACCTCATTTCACTACCAGTAATCTACTACATCTTCCCCGCCATTCAGACTCAAAACGTCCATCCGGTCGCATTTGCTGCGTGGGTCGGATTCCTTGTCACAGCTATCAACCTATTTCCGATAGGGCAACTGGATGGAGGACACGTAGCGAGGGGTCTTCTGGGCAAAAATGCAAAGTACTTCAGTTACGCCTTCATCATTCTGCTTGTTGTACTTGGAATATACTATGTCTCGTGGATCCTTTTTGCGATAATCATCATAATTCTAGGTCTTACTCATCCTCCTCCGCTGAACGACATTTCAAAGCCTGGGAAGAAAGAAATCATGGTCGGCATCATTGCGATAGGTCTGGTCGCACTATGCTTTTCTCCAGTCCCCTTTGCCGAGCAGGTATTGACGCACAACCAAGCTACGGTGGAACTATCGCAGGGAAATTATTTCGCAATATATGGCAATCCGGTATTCAATAATGATAGCATGTCGTTGACCGTGAACAATCTCAACAACTATACAATTTTACTCAGCGTGATGATTAAGGTACCGGAAGGTCTAGCCTCGACTCCTTCGTTTAACCATACAATGGCGCCTCTGGAAAAGCGCAGTTACAACATAACGGTATGGCCCTACAACGGCACGACTCTAGGAACGTACAATTTTACCATTAACGCAAAGGCATCCGACACGGAGAGAAACTATGACAGGAACGTGACAGTAGTCGCACTAGACTCCAACCTCACGGCCAACAACCGAAACCCCTTCTACTCCAACAAGACGGATGTAAACGTGAGCCTTAGTAATACCGGCCCAGCTTCCCTATTTGAGGTATACAAGTTCAACGGATCGTCCTATTTTTACATCAATGGAACCTACGGTTTTGGAACGTATGGAAATGCAACGTTCCTGGAGATACCTCAGAACAGGCCGATCAATATTTCCATTGAATTCTTCAATCTGACTCAAGCCTCAGGAATAGTGTTACTGAATCGATACAGTCCGTGGGAGGTCCTGATAATCTTTTACATTCCTCCAGGTCTGCCGCAGTACAAACAGCTCTATGCATAGGTTGTGGACTCGGGGAAAGTGGTGAAGCTCCCCTGCCCTGGTTTGGGGGAGGAGTCAGTGAAACTGGAACAGCTACCTATCATTTTTATAAGACATCATGTTTCACCAGCATGGCAGATTACGATGTAATAGTTGCAGGTGCTGGCGTGTCCGGTGCTACAGCCGCAGCTATGACAGGAAAATTGGGTAAGAGCGTTCTTCTACTCGACAGAAACTCTGCTCTGGAACCAGGAAAGAAGACTGTCTGGGGATGGGTTTGCGGCGATGCCGTTGCCCAATCACACATTTCATTCGTTCAAAAGAATCTGGGCAATACGTTCAGTGAAAGTGCACTGGGTCTGAAGGTTGATGGGGTCATGGCCCTCTCTCCGGATCTCGGTTATAAATTACCCTTCGAAGGAGAAGGGTACAGTCTTGAGAGACCGGTCTTCGCGAAGTCTCTCTTTGACGAAGCGATAAAGAATGGAGCAGAGTTCAGAGGGAAATTCAGCGTTGAAGGACCACTCATTGAAGACAACAAGGTCGTGGGAGTGTTCGGGAAAAATGAGAAGGGAGAAGAGGAGAAGATAAGGGCAAAGATCACAATAGACTCTCTCGGAATCGCATCTCTTTTGAGAAGGAAGCTTCCGGAAAATCAGTACATTGACAAGGAGATAGACTATGAAGATCTGGAACTGACTGGAAGATTCATTTATAAGACAGACGGCTCGTTTGGCGATCAAAGGTACTACGACAAGAAGAATGCTCTGATCCATCTGAACCAGCAGATGGCTCCTGGAGGCTACGGATGGGTGTTCCCAAAAACGGGAGGCAGAGTCAACGTGGGTCTGGGAGTTCAACACAAGAGTCTGGAAATGAGGAATAAGAAACTCGGTACGAACGACAACCTGAAGTCGCTAATTGAGAAGTACGTAAAGTGGAATCCGCTCTTCAAGAACTATCAACTCGATAACTCAGACAAGAACGGAGAAGGATACTGGAGCGTCAGCGTCAGGAGGCAAATGGAGGGAATGGTCTATCCAGGTTACATTGGAGCAGGCGATTCGATGGCTTCTGCGAACCCACTCAGCGCAGGTGGAATAGGTCCAGCTCTGATTGGAGGAATCTTTGCAGGAAAGACCGCAGCAATCGCAGTAGAATCTGGGAACAACGGTCTTGAAGGCCTGTGGAATTACAACGTAGATTACGTGAATCATTATGGTAAAAGCATGGCCGGAATGGAAGTATTCAGGATATTCCTTCAGTCGCTGACCAATGAAGACATAGACTATGGAATGAAGAGCTTCATCACTTATGAGGAAGCAGTGGAAATCACCTATGGGAGGATACCCGAACTGTCCCTGACAAAGAAAGTCGCCAAACTCGTCAAGGGAGTCGGAGCGCTCAAGGCATTCAAGAACTTGCTCTGGACTACCCAGAGAATGAAAGAGCTGAACGGAATCTACGCAGACTATCCAAAGTCTCCTGGAGAGTTCCCCCAGTTCAAAAAGACGGTCATATCAATCATAGACGAAGCTAAGGCAAGAATGCCTGCAGGTCCCATTTAGAGAGAGTCGAATAGAAGCGAGTCTTCACTTTAGGGAGTGCTCAATTACCTTTCCCTCAGTGACCTTTGCCTTGCAGTATTCGTAGAGGGCATCGTATAGAGGAAACTGAAGCCTCATATTTTCGAAATCGTCCTTTGTCATTCTATTGAATCCATTGGCAGCGGCTTCGAGCCCCGGTGATTCCGGCGGAGTATCCGCGATGGTCGCATCGGCTCCTCTTACTATCTTGGCAAGTTCTAAAAGTGCATGATCGGTGAGATGATACTTCTTTATGACGGAATCGAACGACACGAACTCCGATCCTCCTTCCTTGTAGTGATAGAGCTCTGCACCAGGGGCATCGAATGGAATTGCTCCAGTCTTCTTTGCCTCTTCCATTACCCTATCCTTTGGGACAAAGAGGAAAACAGCCTGCGGGTCCACGAATTTTTGGATGAGCCACGGACAAGCAATCCTATCTACTCTGGCCTTTTCCCTAGTAATCCATTTCATCGATAGTCAGTGACAAGATTGCTATTAAGGATTTCCAGAAGGACTGACAGAGAAGTCTGGTGATATCGCTCGACCCATTCAACAGAAAATTAGGGGTCAGAATTCTACAGAATCAAAACGAAAATCAGGTAAGAAATGAGCATGCCAGCGATCACTCCGGTGTTCAGGAACGGAAGGCCAGGTGCTGGCTTTTTGACATTGCCCAGCACGAGGTAGATCATGCCCGCAATTCCTCCCAGAAGAGGCAGCACAAAAAACGGCAAGAAGTGGCCGATCTTCATACCGAAGATTGCCGATGCTACGACCATTATTCCAGGGAAGGCTACATCTCCAAAGCCCAGCGCCATCGCTGTGTGTTCGGCAATGCCATTCTCAGTAATCTCTATCTTCCCAACGTCTGTTGAAAAATTGGTGGGGAACACGAAGAGCATCGGAAGATCCCTATCAATTGCAATCTTTGCCAATCCTATCATGTGCTTCGTTTTATAGACCGATACATAATCGTATATTGCGAAAACGGCCAAGAAGATCGTGGCAGCCCAAATGCCGAGCAACAGGCCCAGTACAAATGCCATTCCTGAGCATAGAAAGAAACCAGCTATGTTGACTACGTACCACTTGTTGTTGAGTATCAAGGCGAGTACCATTATCACGGGAGCTGCGATTATAATGGCATAATATTGATCATACGTATTGGCTATAACCAAGCCAAGATAATTCCAGATGTAGAAGACCATTAGTCCGATGGCAGCTATGAAGAGCCATTTGAGAAAGTTCAGCTTGTACTTTCTTGCGAAGTATATGAGCAGCGCAGAGAACACGATGGCCGCGACAAAATAGTATATCACGTACCCAAATCCCGACGTGGGACTGCTTGCAGAGATTGATGGTTCGACTGCCACAGCAATCCTTGCAAGATAGACCGCAAAAACGGATGACAATATGAACAAGGCAAGGCTGGTAATCTGTGCGGCAGGGAACTCGCGTTTATCCGTCATTTGTTGCTCCATTCTCCTTCAATTTAATGAGAACTGGTATCGAGTTCACAATATATGATTTTCCTTTTGATAATTTATCAGTACAAAGTCTAACGATGCGGAGTCGAAAATTGGCGCTAGGATATTGAAGAAACAGCTACGAGATATTGAAATACTTGGTTTTCGCTTAAGAAAGATGTGTCTAGAAAAAAGACGATGCAAGACGGAGTCATCCATCCTATAAAGTACCTGCACGCTCAGGGTCCGTACGGACCTCTAAAGGACAAATTAATGTTGCTCGGTCAATTCGTGGGCGACTGGGATATAGTCGAAGCCCATAGTCTGCAGCAAGATGGTTCTTGGAAAAGTTCCAAGGGCGAGGTCCACTCGGGATGGATACTCGGAGGAACAGCCGTACAGGATGTGTGGTTGTCCACAGATGACGGCATTAATGATACTGGTGGGACAACGATTCACTATTATGATTTAGAGTCAGACTCGTGGAGCAGCATGTGGATATCCCCTAACCAAGCTACCATACGGGAGTTCGTCGGTAAAAAGATAGGTAAGACCGTCGTACTCGAGTCGAGGGAAACTAAGCGAAAGATCATGAAGTGGATATACTTCGAAAAGAGGAAGGACTCATTCAAATGGAGAGCAGAAAGCAGCAACGATTCAGGCAAGAACTGGACTGTAACTGAAGAAATGTTCATCAGGAGACAGGTCAAGAAATAACAGCTAGACTATGGAAGGTGCACGTTCCTATAGCACACCAAGATTCCGTCGTTCTGGAGCGTTGCTTTTCAAGACATGGAAGCACTTTTTATGGTCACCTTCAACTCGTTCTTCCCCTGAGTCTCACTTCCAGGTGGTCAGAATCTTGTCTCTGTTGAATGTCTTAATCACCGCGGTGTACATCAGGACGTCAGCTACGGCTACTAACCCTGAGATACTCAGTAGGGTTGTGTTTGTAAGGGTGATCACTCCGACCTCAGTCAAGACATAGACGATGAAGAACGGAATGAACCCTGCCATGGATAGCTGGTACGAACTTCTCGGATCGCTGACTCGCGATGATGCCACTGTGCTGACTTCAATGGAAAAGACTATGGTGACTGGTACGAGAAGTAGGAGCACGATCGCCACTGACAAGTTTGGATAATATGAATACCCAAGGAGATGGAAGGTGACCTTATCCATCATCGTCATGTAGATCGAGTCTCCCATTAGTACTGCGACGAATGAAGGAATAAAAGCGGAAAGTGCCTTGCCGAGCAGAATCTCTCCATCAGAAATAGGTGTAGAAAGCAGTGGCTCGAGACTCTTCTGTATCTTTTCGCCAACTATGCTGTAAGCTGAGGTGTACGAGGACAAGATTACTGCAATGATCGCGAAGAAGAACTCAAATGCGTCCATCAGCCCCGTCACATATTGGACATCTGAAGCTTTGATAGATGAACCTGATATTATGTGCAAGACCAGCAATGGAAGACCAATCGACAGTACGAGCGGAATAGCCACGTAGAAATAAATCAGGGTCTTCCTCAATCTTACTATTGAGAACTCCTTCTGAGTAACTATCCACGCGTTCTTGAAGCTCATTTTTTCTCCCTCACTGCTTTAATGTAAACCTCCTCCATGGTAGGGGAGAGTTGGCTTACCGCAACGATGTTTCCTCCTGCGGAAGTAATTGCCTTGATTAGGATAGGATTTTCAGCCTGAGGATTCCTGACATCGATGATTAATCTCTTCCCGTCTATCTCGATTTCAGAAGATGAAACGGTCTTAATAGCTCCAAGGATTTTATCGTTTATCTCCTCGAGGTCTATGATCGTCTTGTCCCCCTTCAAAGATTCCTTGAGCTGTTCCGGCGACCCGAGTGCGATAAGCTTCGTCTTCAATATACCTACCCTATCACATATCCTCTGGGCTTCGTCCAGGTTATGGGTGTTTAGGAAAATAGTCTTACCTTCCTTTTTTAAATTCAAGATCGAATCTCTTACCATTTTGGCAGCCTCAGGGTCTAGGTTGGCGGTCGGCTCATCCAAAAATAGAACTTTTGGATCGTGAGATAGAGCCCTGGCAATTGCCACCTTTTGTTTCATTCCTTTAGAGAACGTTGCCACGGGTTTATCCCTGACCTCCCAGAGGTCAAATTCCTCAAGTAGATTTTTTAAATTTTCCTTCCTTTGAGTTTCCGATAGGCCATATAGTTTCCCGTAAAAGTCAAGATTCTTGTATGCGCTGAGTTCTTCATAAAGTCCCACATTTTCTGCAACCAGTCCTATAATTCTTCTTATTTTTATTGAATCTTCTTTGTTGCCTATGGACAAGTCACCTATTCTTGCCTCCCCGCTTGTTTTGGAGATCAAACAGGAGAGCATCCTCAGGGTAGATGTCTTCCCTGCACCGTTCGGGCCCAGAAGACCAAAAATCTCACCGTCTGTAACCTGAAAGGTAAGGTTCTCAACCGCAGTGAAATCCCCAAAAACCTTGGTGAGTCCCTCGGCATATATCATTTCAAACGATTTCCGGCGACCTAATAAATTATTCTTTCGTTTGGATTAATGCCAAATTTAAGTACAGGAAATGCGTTTTAAGAGCGTCGATTTTTCCGTATTATTCTTTGACATTTCAGACAGAATGAATTATTCTCCATCTCTCAATAAGACTATAAGTTGAAATTCGTGAACCGCTGTATCCGTCGCTGATCCTGAATCTCCTATAATTGGAGCGGGTACACTCCCATCTAGACTTTCAGGTAATTGTATGTCATCTCTTCTTTCCCGCATTGAGGGCATCTTATCTTTCCGGCGAGGGGTCCGGGGAAAAAAGTAAAGGTGAATCCGACGGTGACTTTTGATGCTATCTTTGGTTTTGCGAACTCGAATCCGCAGTTTGGGCACCGGATCATTTTAGACATTTATGCTCTCTCCTTCTAGCCTTGTAATGGTTGGGCAACATGCACACGCTCATATATTAAACGGGATCCACATAAGTAGTATTCATTCCTTTGAACGTCGCGTACTTATCAAGAACTCCATATCTCTATAATGGTAAAATTGAAAGTTGTAGACACATTGCCCGTATTATAGAACCATAGACTGAAATTTGGTAGAATGATAGGTCCCCACATTGCATTGACCTCACCCAATTGTGGTCCAGTTGCGTCCATTAAGTAAGTGATATTTTGAAGAGTACTAGTACCATTGCCACTCATAAATCCCCGATTTGGGGCCTGGGTCAAAAAGACAATCGTTGTATTGTTAGAGGGGGTGATTTCCTGTACGATTTCTTGATATTGTTTGGCTGAGACCGTAGCAGTAGCGTTATATGCGAGAAAATTGGTGTGGATTCCATAAATTTGATCTACCCAAGAAAAAAGCAGATTGAGTTTAGCGTAATTACCACCTGCTATGTCCAATTCTCCTGTGAGAGATGCAATAATTTGAGACATATTTGTCTCGTTCGATTTCATATCAAGAATTGTAGTATTCTGTGTGGAAATCTTACCATTGAGATTAGAAATTTTCTGATTCATTGTATTTATTTCCGAGTGCATTGATGAATAAGAGAAGGCAAATGCTACCACTAGTACGACTATTACAGCAACAAGAACTATTGTCACCGGTATACCAGTTCCATTTTTTTCATTCATATATTCACTACTATAAAATTGATATTTGGCCCTTTCCATAGGTCCAGAGTACCAAAAATCGACCAGGGATATCTCATCATACTGTGGTGTAAAACTGTATCATTCCACGACAGATCCTTTCTTGAAGATAGTCGAATTCTTTCCCTCGAAGACCTTGGCTGGGCTTGGTCCAATGACCAGTATTTTGGTATTTTTCACCTGTATCCCGGTACCATCTCTCAGCGCAATGGTGGGTATTCCCGTCGCCTGTGAGTACCCAGCTGCTAAATGATCATATTTCAGACCATTGTGATGGCAGGCAATCGAATATCCTCGTGCAGCATCCAATCCTTTAAGGTCTTTCAGTCCGACCTCATTCTTGTCTGCGTCTCCCCCAAAATATGCAGTTCCTATATCTTTCCCAAGGATTATCGCACCAGCGCTTCCACCGTATACTGGCAAACCATTCTTAATGTATTCGAGAAGCAAGCGATCAAATCCTGTCTCCCTTACCTGTTTAAGCAGGTTGAACGTATTCCCACCGCCTATGAAGACGGCTGAATATCTCGCAAGTTCTTCATAGCTCCTGTCTTTAAGGTCAGTCCACATATCTATCATCTTAAGACCGTTCTGTCCGTGCACAGAGGTGATCCAGTCATAGCATTGCCCATAGCTAAATCTTGACAATGGAACTGCTACGGGAATGTAAAGCAACCTACCATTTTCTGGGATGGATTTGACCAAAAGTTTCACTAGGGCAACGTCGGCCCTTCCTCCACCTCCAGAGAGGAGAATGTTCACCATTTGATGCTTATTTGCAATCCATATAACTAAATTTTGTCCAAGCTTCATCTCCGCAGCAATGGCTGAAAACAGAATGTCTTGAGACAAGAAAGAACTCTATTGTTGGCCGTTAAGAATGTAGTATTCAATTGCTTGACACGCTACCAGCTGTAGTAACGTTATTATAGAAGTGCAAAATTAGGGAAAGTGCCATCTGTCTCCTATTATCGGTCTCTTAAGCAATCTATTGCCGAGTGTTCGGAGAAGCTAAAGTTACTACAGGAAAGCGTTGGTCAGAAAGAGAAAACAATTCAGGAGCTACGTGAGCAAAACCTCAGATTCTCTGCAGACCTCGAGAATTTTCAAAAGAGAATAGGCGAGGAATCTTTAAAACTTGTAGGCTATGCTTCGGAGAGGATAATCAAAGAACTTCTTCCTGTACTTGACGGTCTGGACAACGCTAGAGACGAAGGAACCTTGGCCATTAAAAAACAGATAGATGTAATTCTGCAGAAGGAAGGGCTCAGCGCAATAGAAGATAACACGAAGTTCGATCCCAACAGGCATGAAGCAATTGGAATAGAAGATGGCGGAGAGCCTAACACAATCAAAAAAGTGGTGAGGAAGGGATACGTACTTGGAGGCAGAGTAATAAGACCAGAATTGGTAATTCTCAATAAAGGTGAGTAAAATGGAAAAAATATTAGGTATAGATCTAGGGACAAGCAATTCACAAGCTGCGGTCATGATAGCTGGCAAGCCAGTCGTGCTGCCAAGCTCTGAAGGAACAACAATTGGAGGTAAAGCATTTCCGAGTTATGTTGCATTTACAAAGAACGGAGAGCTGCTGGTAGGAGAACCGGCAAGAAGGCAAGCCCTTACTAATCCAGAAGGGACAATATATGCTTTCAAGAGGAAGATGGGAGAAAGTTACAAGTACAAGATTAGAGGAAAGGAGTACACCCCTCAGCAGGTGTCTGCTTTTCTGCTGCAGAAAATCAAGGATGATTCCGAGAAATACTTAGGAGAGAAGGTTACAAAGGCAGTGATTACGGTACCAGCCTATTTTAACGACAACCAGAGACAGGCGACCAAAGATGCTGGTGCAATAGCTGGACTGGATGTGGTAAGAATTATTAACGAACCAACCGCAGCTGCACTTGCCTATGGGCTCGATAAGACGGAAGGAGAACACAGGATAATGGTGTTCGATCTTGGTGGAGGGACTCTGGATGTCACGATCATGGAATTCAGCTCTGGAGTGTATGAAGTGCTATCAACCTCAGGAGATACGAAACTTGGTGGAACCGATATGGACGAGGCAGTGATAAACCATCTCGCATCAAAATTCCAGCAGGAGAATGGTATCGATCTCAGGAAAGACAAGAATGCATACATCAGGTTAAAGGATGCAGCGGAAAAGGCAAAGATAGAATTATCGACTTCTCTCTCAACCGAAGTCAATTTACCATACATCACGAGTGGTGCGGATGGCCCGAAGCATCTCCTGATCTCCATGACGAGGGCGGACTTGGAGAATCTTGTCAGGCCAACGATTGACCGGGCAAAGAGACCTGTGGACGAAGCACTCAAGGGAGCAAAACTTTCTTCTTCGGACATCAGCAAAGTAATTCTTGTTGGTGGTCCAACGAGAATGCCCATTGTAAAGAAATTCGTTGAGGACATAATGGGCAAGAAAGTGGAGAGCGGCGTAGATCCGATGGAATGCGTGGCGATTGGGGCATCGATCCAGGCTGCAGTATTGGCCGGAGAAGTGAAGGGTATAGTGCTCCTGGACGTGACCCCTCTTACGCTCAGCATAGAAACGCTCGGGGGTGTAGCTACTCCCCTTATTTCTGCGAATACGACCATCCCCACTAAGAAGTCTCAGGTCTTCTCCACTGCAGCGGACAATCAGACCGCTGTGGAAATAATAATTGTCCAAGGCGAGAGACCGATGGCCAAGGATAATACTTCACTCGGAAGGTTCATGCTGGACGGGATCCCTCCTGCACCCAGAGGAATGCCACAGATCGAAGTTTCCTTCGATATAGACTCAAACGGAATTCTTAACGTCAATGCAAAGGATCTCGCCACAAACAAGCAGCGGGGTATTACGATTACTTCCAGTACGAAGCTGAGCAAGGAAGAAATAAACCGCATGAAGGAAGAGGCCAAAAAGTACGAAGAAGAAGACAAGAAGAAGAAGGAAGAGATTGAAACCATAAATGGTGGAGAATCGCTAGCCTATTCAACGGAAAAGACCCTCGCTGATTATGGAGAGAAGATACCGCAGGACATCAAAGACAACATAAACGGAAAGCTGAAAGAACTCAAAGACGAAATACAAAACAAGAACGTCGATGGAATAAAAGAAAAGATGGATGTCCTGACAAAAGAGATTCAGAAGATAGGGGAATACATGTACAAGAACGTCAAGCCCGAAGAGCAGCAGCAAACTCAGGAACCGAACGAAACCTCCTCAGAAAAGGGTCCAAACGAGACGGAGATTCACGAAGATAAAGAAAATAAGGAACAATGAACTTCCGATTTAAATGGGAAAGGACTATTATGCCGTTCTGGGAGTAGACAAAAAGGCATCGAAAGACGATATCAAGAAAGCGTACAGGGATCTTGCAAAGAAGTACCATCCGGACCTCAACCCCGAGAACAAGAAGGAAGCAGAGGAAAAATTCAAGAGCATCAGTGAAGCGTATGAAGTGCTGATGGACGACCAGAAGAGAGCACGATTTGATCAGTATGGTGAGGAAGGGGTCAGGTTCCAGGGAGGCTTTGACTGGAATCAGTTCCATCACTACCAGGACATTCAGGACATTTTTGGAGACATCTTTTCGCAGTTTGGGTTCGGCGGCGGAGGTTTTGGTAATCCATTCGGTGGATTTTCAACCCAGCAGAGAGAACTGAGAGGTGCGGATGTACTCGCTGAGATACCGATAGATATAAGGAGAATTGCAAGGAACGAAAAGATTGAGGTTTACTATTTCAGGGAGATGAAATGTGAAGAGTGCAACGGAACTGGCTCTTCCACTAAGAAACTGCTGACTTGCCAAACCTGTAGAGGCAGGGGGTACGTCGAAAGAGCTACGAATCAGGGGTTCATACTTTTCAGAACTACTGAAGTCTGCAGGAGCTGCAACGGCAGAGGAAAAATACCAGAGAAGGTGTGCCACGTCTGCTCCGGATCAGGGTACACTAGAAAGAAAGACAAGATAGAGATTTCTCCTCCTCCAGGGGTACACGAAGAAGAGGTCTACATACTGAGGGACAAAGGAAATTTTAGGCCAGGGGGTTCAGGAGATCTGAGAATACAATTCAATATCGACTATATGGAATTTAGGAGGCAAAACGACGATCTTGAAAAAGACGTTCAGGTCAATTTCATCGACGCCATAGTCGGTGGAAAACTGAAAGTCCCTCTGTTGACGGGCGACAGGGAGATCGACATTCCTCCCGGAACACAGCCCGAAGAAAGAATAGTGCTGAAAGGCGAGGGTATTCCGAAGAAGAGTGGAAGGGGAAAATCAGACATAATCCTCAAGGCGAAGATATCTTTACCAAAGAAGGTAAGTAAGAAGCAAAAGGAACTACTCGAACAGTTCAAAGAGGAGAAAGGTTTCTTTTCCCAGTTTCATTTATGAGCCCGGAAATACACTCTCTTGTTGTTCTTCCCCTTGTTTTCAATCTTGAATATCTCAATTTCTCCAATCTCTGATGTGTTCTTGACGTGAGTACCGCCATCCGGCTGGATATCGACATCTCCGATCTTCACTACCCTGAGGACTTCAGTGGAGGGAAGCAGTCTCAAATCCACCTTCAGTGCACCTTCCATTTTCAGAATCTCCTCCCTTTTCATGGTTGACACCGTGACCTCTTGGTTCTTTCCGAGTTCCGTATTCACTCTAGATTCAAGAGAACGTGAAATATCGTTGTTCCAATCCTTAAAGTTAAAGTCTATTCTTGAGTACTCTTCATAGATCTGGTTCCCCGTGATCATCGCTCCAAATTCCCTCATCGCAATTGACGAAACCACATGAATTGCGGTGTGTTGCCTCATAAGTTTGTATCTTCTCTCCCAGTCAATTCGGAGTCTGACTCTTTCGCCTACCGAGGGAAGAGGTTCCGTCTTGTGAACTATGTCTTCCTCTTTCATTACCTCTTTTACCGTGTAGGTTCCTTTTCCCACCATCGATCCCACATCGCAGGGTTGTCCTCCGGAAGTTGCATAGAAAATTGTTCTGTCCAAGAACACTCCTTCACCTACTGCAATGACCTCTGCGTCGAGTTCTTTGATATAAGAATCTTCTAGATAGACCTGAACGGTTCTCATTTTCATACCCCGATAAATGGAATCAGCAGCGAGAATAGTGCAACAAAGACAAAAAAGATTCCAATGAAGATGTTGGTTGAAACGAATAGTTTCATAATCCGTCTCTCAGGATCAATGAAAGCTCTGAGATAAGATACGAAGAGCAAGAGACCAAGAATTAAGTAGAACCCAAAGACGATAATTCCGACATTGAATGCGAAATAAAATCTCAGCTCGAATCCAGTCAGGATAGTTGTTACGACTGCCAATAACGCAATAGGGAATAGTATTCTCATAGATTCCCTAGTGGTCCTGTTTACTGGCAGCATGGGGACTGACGCAGCCGCATAGTCTTCTTTGTATTTTATCGAGAGCGACCATATGTGGAGGGGAGTCCATATGAAGATCGTAAGGAACATCAAGATCGCGACAACGTTGTACGTCGAAGTGAATGCATAGAATCCCGCGAGCAAAGGAGCACCTCCAGAGTAAGCTCCCAGAATGATATTCAAGGGCGTCCTCTTTTTGGAAAGGAGAGAATATATGATGGTGTAGTCAAAGATGCCAGTTGCCATAAAAGCAAAGGACAAAAATGATCTAAATATCGCCATAACGAGAGTTATCGCGATCAAAATCAGGCCACCATAGAGGGCAACGGACGGGTTCATTTTGCCCGATGGAAGAGCTCTGTTCATCGTTCGTTTCATCTTCCTGTCTATGGATAAATCGAAATAGTTGGATAAGGACTCAGACCCCATCAATCCGAGGGTAAGGTACACTGCGACGTAGATGAATCCATTCACGTTCAGGCTTCTAAGAATGCTGAGCGCAAAAACTTCACCGGCGATTCCTGTTATCAAGAGAAAAATCCACACTCTGGGTTTTGTCATTACAATGAAATTGCTGACGAAGTTCCCCACTATGCCTACAATATCGGTTTCTATAAATTAATATGGTCTCATAGTTAGGAATAATTTTATATTTGCGTGAAGTTAACGACAAGGGCTGGTAGATCAGTGGAAGATCGCCTCCTTGGCATGGAGGAGGCCCGGGGTTCAAATCCCCGCCAGTCCATCGGGAAAGGTTCAGGGTTGGGGTGATTCGAACATCTTTTCCTCCCTGAAGAATTTGGGATTCTTATCACGGATGTGTTCTATGACCTCCCGTTGGTTTCGCACAATATAGCTGGCCGTTGTGTCGAGTCTTTCTATTACCTCTTTGAAAGTTTCCCTCGGGTGAAGTTTCATAGTTCGGAAAAAAGGAGTTAATCTGGTCGTCTTGATCTCAACATTCTATATACCGGCGTAGACTATTAGACCGAGTAATAATAGGAAGAATGCCACTAACACTCCTACCACTATTAACTGTATTCGAGGATATGGCGGCTTCGCACGTTTCCGGTCTGTTCTGGTCATCCTAGCTGTGCCAGATGTGTTAAGCAATGAGAAAATTACAAAAGCGTCGATGATCACAATTTCAAAGATCTCTGTAGTGGCTGAGGATGGGAATGGGATTAAGATATCGCCAAGCGGCATGATGATGGCCAAAGAGATGGGTACGAGAGCACCCCTAAAGTCATGGGCAGTGAAAGAAGCAATTCCCATTACAAGAATGGTAAGCGCCGCCTGAACAAAGAAGTATGTGGAAACGAAATCATGTGGGTAAGTACCGCTGTGATAAATGCCAACCATTGCTAGAAAAAATCCAGCCACGAACCAAAAGGCCCCACCGAAGGTCTGCATTTTATTCTCTGAAGTTACCACAATTCCGAGAGACATGATCCAGATGACAATCGCAATGACACCCAATCCATCGTTGTAAACAAAAGGAAACTTGGAGAAGGAAGGATCGCCGAAACTGCTGAGGGCATCTCGAGTCAGCACCCATTGGGGATTTAGCAAGTAACACAATAGAAAAACAATCCAAGGAAGAATCACGAGCGCTAGGGCGGAATACCGTGTTATTTTTTCAAACAGCTTCTTTATGTCGGGCATACTTGACTATGCCAACTGAGATGAATCATATTACTTATAGTTTGAGATTGACCTTATGCCGGAGATATGCAGTCAGAAACCGTTAAGGTCAACAACAGATTTCTCCCAGTGCGGTTTCATTCCTGCACCTATTTGCACCATAGCGGGTCAAGGCTGGATCACAGTTTCGTCATCAATCTTCGGGAAACTTGAGAGTAGGATTTATTTTGTCTGAGCTGGTCATTTTCAGAACAGGATACGACCTAAGAACAGTTAAATACACAGATTATTTAAACCCACCAAAGGGATAACGAAAAAATGTTATCTGGATCTCAGGTAGATGTCTTCAGGATAGCCCATGAATTGGCTTTTGGAGAAGACTTTACATTTGGGACTAACGTGAAACTAACCGGAAAATCCGGCTTGCAGCATAAGTTTGATCTCGTTTTGACATCTAGGGAGGATGAGCATAACAAGGTAGCAGTACTGCAAAACCTATCAGAAGACCTGATTAGTGACATAATGGAGTTCAACGCCATCGCGCGAGACTGTGGCATACAGATGAAGGCCATATTGGTTGACAACCAGCTGAACAGCACAGAGCTAAAGCTCGCGAATGTCTGCAATATTTCGGTTGTAAAAACAGACAGCGGAATAGAAGAGTCGGGTATTTTTGGCATAAAGAAACTGGATGATAACATAGGTAGACTGGTAAGGAAAGGCAGCATTTACATGATATCAGGTCCACCGGGATCTGGAAAGACCGTGACCGGTGCACAATTTTTAATAGAAGGTGCAAAACGTGGAGAAAAAGGAATCATAATCTTGGGAGATCAGTCAGGTAGGGATTTCATCTCTCAGGTCGAAACTTTCTCCAACGTGTTTAGGTCTTATTACAAAGAGGGAACTATTCAAGTACTCGAACTCTCTGACAGGATTCTGAAAATGAAGGACAATCTATCTTCTGACTACAACTCAGTAAACAACTACATACGCACGTTGACTGGTCAAATAAAAATGCTAGTTGCAGAGTACGAAACGACTAGACTTGTGATAGACCCTATTACTCCGATGATTGTCGGAGACAACGATTTTCTGGCTCAATTCTTTAAGGCCCTCGGAATTCCCCAGACTTACACGCTCATAACTAGCGGTATTGGAAAGAGTGACTTAAGCGCGTACGGAATTGAGGAATCACTCGTATCAGGTATCTTCAAACTGGAAATCAACGGATCAGACTCTGAAACTAGGAAGCTGTCTATCATTAAAATGAACGGCGGGAGCTACAATCCAGTTCCATTGTTATTCAAGATAACGTCCAATGGTATAGTTACCTACGATGATGAAGAAGGATCAGTTACGGGCCCTCTCTTCAATCAAGTGATCCTTTGACCCGCGAGTGAGAGATTCCATTTTTTACTTTGGTCCTATCTGGTACGCAATAAGAGCTGGAGTCAATTTCGATCTCTTAAGATAATCTGAAGTTTTAGTTCTTAATGAATAGAACAGTCCTGCCCATTGACCGTCCACTCGGAATGACCAGCTCTAGTCTCTATCTCAGGATACATGAGCAACAAAGTTTATCTGTCTGTCTTTAAGCTTCCAAAATCACAGACTAATTGTTCAAAATAACAGTAGTCATTCACTCTCTCTTCAAAATGAATCCTAATTTCTGAACAAATTTTGTAAATACTCATTCAGTATGTCTTGATAGCTTATATGTCCAAATATTGCACAGGCACTGAAAACAGGCAAGAAATTCCGACAAGGAGGTCTCAGTTTGGAATACGACTGGATTTTAACGAGTGAAACTAGGGCAAACAGTAAATTTGGAAACAACGACTTTACGGATTCTGTGTTGTCAATCTCGATTTATACTTAGAAGGCGGTTTGAGCTAGTTGATAGACAGTTCTTCAACGAGATTCAAGTACGTGGTCCTGGTAGCAGCGATCATTGGGTACATGGGAAGTTTTGGATACGCATTTGCGATAATTTCTCCCATTTTGGTTCCGATTTCGAATCAGTTCGGCGTATCTGTTACGAGAGCTTCTTTGATTTCTACTGCGATGTTCATTGGGGCAGCGGTCTTCGCCTTTCCTGCTGGTGCGATTACCGATAGATGGGGGCTAAAAAAGGCGGCGATATTGGGGCAAATCCTACTTCTGTTCGGCTGGATACTGATGTTCATCTCTAGGGACTTTACCATGGTTTTGGTCGATAGATTAGTCATTGGACTCGGAGGCACTGTCGTGGGGATAGTCGGTGCTACCTCGGTGGTTCAGTGGTTTGTTCCAAATGAGAGAATGATTCCTATGGGATTGTGGAGCGCTTGTTTGCCGATGGGAGTCGCGTGGGGAGAAGTCCTTGCTGGAGAAATCGTCTCCGTAGCTGGATGGCGAGCAGCGGTCTTTGCTGGAATCATAATAACGTTGGTCTGTCTCAGTGTTGTTAGTCTCCTCGTAAAATCTGGTCCGGTAAGAGACGAGATAAGGCTATCGGAGTCTCCACAGTCTCCTCAAGAAAGCAGCTTTGTCAACACAGTATTAAAAAACAAGGACGCTTGGAAATTTGATTTTGCACTGTTTTTTGGATTCATTCCTTTTATGTCTGTCACAACTTATTGGGTAGCTTGGTTAATGAACAGCAAGGCAATAAGCTCAGAAGTTTTATCGAGCGCTCTTGCTTCACTCATAGGAATAGCGGGTATATTTGGATCTTTAGCTGCGGGCTTTCTCGCATACAAACTCCGGAAGAGCAAACCAGTTTTTGTCTATCCAGCTCTGATCACCGGTGTATCGTTAATGCTGTTCGTGTTCGTGAAAGGCGTAAGTGTGCTTATTGTCCTAAGTATTCTGATTGGTTTCGGGAGTTACATGATGGCCACGATGCTCAACGCGATCCCTCCTCAGATCGTCTCTTCCAGATTCATCGGATCAGAGTTTGGTATTGCAGTGATTTTCTTCTACTCCGCAGGCATCATAGGGCCATTTTTGGTCGGAACAATTTATACGATGTCAGGTGGCCTCATTGCTCCTGGAATTCTTATGCTATCTTCCCTCTTGGTTTCCGCAGTTTTTGTAATGATAATGAAGATAAGGTGACGAAAACCATTCAATCTTTTCAATAACCTATTCCGCAGCTTTCCTCTTGATCATAGGAAATTTTGATTTGACGGTAGTCAATCCAACAGCAATTAGCATAACTGCGCCACCCAAAATAGTGTATGCAGTCACAGATTCACCCAAAAATAAGGCCCCACCTGCGACCCCCACTACTGGAATCAAATAAAGTTGAATTGATACCTTAGCGACTCCTCCTTTTTCTATCATGGTATAGAACAGCATATAACCCAAAACGGTACTCAGAAGAGACAGGTACAATATTGCGATCCATCCCGACATAGGAAGCCTAAGTACCTGAGAAACGAAGCTTCCCGATAATAAGGGAAGGAGCATTGCAGTACCAATCAAACCGACCCAGATCGTAAATGCCCTTGCTCCAAACTTCTGCACCAATGGCTTGGAAAATACTGCAAAAACTGCGTATGAAAGTGCGGTTCCTATGCCCTCCAATATTCCCGGGATTGTACTCGATCCTGCCGTTTTGACAGTTCCAAAGAAGAGAATCAGGGCACCTGCAAATGCGAGCAAGATGGCAAGATAAATCATTCTGCCATGCCTTTCTCTAAGCAGTAAAGCGGATATAGCAACAATAAAAATTGGTCCCATTGCGACGAGCAGAGTTGCTAGACCAACGTCAATGCTCCCCTCTGAATAGTTGAGTGTCAAATGATATGCAACGACATTGGCGAACGACACTATCAACAGTCGCGGAAGATCCCCTTTCTCGACAGGAACTTTGGATCTTCCAAAGATCGGAAGCAGGATCAAGAAAGCTGCCCCGGCGACAAACCATCTGAGCAGTGTCAGGTTGACTGGACTGATCATCGGTTCAAGTATCTTGATTGCTACAAATGCCAGTCCCCAAATCAAGCTGAGGGTCACTAGAACGCCATAGACTTCAATTATCTTGACAACCCTTGATCTTTTTACCATTCCCTCTCTGTCCTGTTTTTGAGCTCGATCAGAATTTACTCCGCCCACTCTATCTTACCTCTGAATTCGACTTTTCCATATAGATAAGATATTCTTTTCTCTGGATTCCGAGGCCATAACCACCCAGTGAACCGTCCTTCCGCACTACCCTGTGACAAGGGATTATCAATGGAACAGGATTAGACGCGCACGCATTTGCTACTGCTCGAACCGCGCTGGGCTCGCCGATCATCTCAGCGACCTGATGATAAGACCTAGTTTCACCGTACGGAATCTTTAACAGGGATGACCAGACTCTCTTTTGAAAATCTGTTCCTACTATGTCGACTGGGAGATTCAGCAACTGTCCGTCAAAATAATCTAGAACTGCTTTGAGACTCTTACTGACGCTTTCAGAGCGCTCGATTGTCGCATTCGGGTACTCTTCGCTGAGGGCCAAAACAAGTGCCTCTTTCTTATCTGCCAAGCTCAACGAGCAAATACCGTGTCTCGTCTCAGCTACTAAGAGGTAACCCAGTCTGCACTTTGAAGTCAAGTACTTTATAGTCGCCCCTTCCCCTCCTCTTCTGTAACTCGATGGAGCCATGCCCAGTTTGGATGTGGACTTTTCATACAGCCAACTGTGTGAATTGTATCCCGCTTGATATATCGCCTTTGGGATAGGCTGTTCGGCTTTGAGATTCCTTTTCAATAACAAGATCCTGCATTCTTCTGCGTACTTTCTTGGAGAAATTCCCATAATTTCTTTGAAGGTCTTCTGAATTGTGAATCTATTCACTTTGAATTTTGACTCGAGACTGTGAAGTGACAAGTCTCCGGATGGATTAGAGCGGATGAAGTCGCATATACTCTCCACTAGATTCGATCTTGAGATCTTTGTAGAGTCAGGGCGAACCCTTCCTCCTTTCTTCACATCAATCTGATGCGTTTTCATTGGTTGTGAATTCGGTCCATATAAAAGATATTTTGTCGATTTCTTGAACTGATGAATTATGCACATCAATCACTCGTGATTTGATCTCATTTACAGTGCATCAAAAATTATATGGTCGAGATTCCAATCCGTAAAAAGTGTTTCAAAATTTGCATAGTCAGATTAAAAGAGAGAAGAGTGCACTGATCGTTTGGGACGTACAAGAAGTTCTGGTTTCCTCGATTTTCAACAAGGACGAGTTCCTGTCTAATTTAGTAAAAATCATTGCGAAGTCAAGGGAGTCAAACGTTCCAATTTTCTTTTCCAAGATAACGCCACTTCCGGAAAAGTACGAATCTCCTTTAAGAAAAGCTGCTGGATTCAGTAGTTTTGAGCCCGGAGATATCGTGAAGGAAGTATATCCTCAAAAATCGGACATAGTCTTAAACAAGAACACAGCGAGCATCTTCATCGGCACTAATTTTGAACTGATGATTAGAAACTCTGGAATCAACACCCTCTATTTCACTGGAATTGCGACTGAGATGGGAGTGGAGACCTCTGCGAGGCACGCTCAGAACCTTGGATTTATCCCGGTGATAATTCAGGATGCAGTATCATCTAGGGACCGCGAAGCTCATGAAAGAAGCCTGAAAAATCTTTCAAAAATGATGCCGATTATAACTACGAGCGAATTTCTAGTCAGTCTCTGAGCTGATACGAACGCAAGATAGGAGCGAGACTATGCTCATGAAAAAATTTAATACGAATCGACTATCATTCAGAGCATGATTAGAGAGTTGCAGTGGACCGATATGGATGACCTTGTGGAGAATTATTACTCGTTCTATGATGAACTCAAAGAAGCTCCTGACTTTGGAATAATATTCTATCAGAAAAAACCAGATTACGAGTCAGAAGTCGAGTGGTTCTCAGCCCTTTACAGGAGAGTAAAAGAGGGAAACGCTCTAGCAGTAGTTGCAGAAGAGGATGGAAAGATTGTCGGACTCTGCGATGCCCACAGACTCAGGCCCGGGAGCGAAATATCTCACGCTGCTGTGCTTGGTATCACAATAAAAAAGGAATACAGGGGTAGAGGGCTAGGGTTCAGAATGATACAGAAGGTAATTGAGCTCTCAAGAGGAAAATTTGAGATGCTAAAACTGGAAGTGTTCTCCGTCAATTCCGTTGCAATGAACCTCTACAGAAGATTGGGATTCGTCGAGTACGGCATGCTGCCTGGCGCGATCAAGAGAGGAAACGTGTACTTCGATTCAGTTCATATGTACTACAAGGTCAAATAGCCTCCCAAGCTTTCACTTCTTCCTAAAAACATGACGACGTTCACAAAAGCCTTAAGAGATTATCACAGTTAAGCTGTCCAAATAGATGTCAATAATAAGTGGTTCGCTCCCTCCAATATCGAGACATAATGAGCTTAGCCTGGGTAGTGAAGTAGAAAGCATTTCCACCAGCATCACGGGCAACTGGTCTTGGTACAATAAATTGCTTGGAAATGTGGTCTGGAATTTCAAGAACAACTCAGCCTATCCGGAGACTGCAGCCCTATATAGATCGGGGTATTATTTTGGAAACGCCTACTTCCCCATATACCTTGAAAACGGAGTAACTACCTGGGCTACGAAACTTGCCCCGTCGATGAACAGGGGAACTGATAGAAACATTGTGCCTCTGGGGATCGTGGATTTCGGTCAGGGTCAACGGATAATCGCCTTTCTCTTCACGCTTGATCCTGGAGAATCGTGGAGCATGGTGGAAGGTGGCTTCAGCGTCAAATCCCCTCCTTCCAATAGTGCCCTTTTCGGCGTGACTCTCGAAAAGGCAGCTTCGTTTTGCATCAGGTATGACCCGCAACAGGTCACCGATTACGATAAGCAAACTTCCACCCTGTTGAAGGGTTACTCCCCTAATCCGATCACTGTAAGAACCGTTGAAGTCTCAATTACGTCATTTGCTCAGTACGTACAGCTATTCTCTAAGGATTCTATTACTGAGTCTCCCTGCAAGGATCAAAAGGAGACAGTCATAGAAGCGACCAACGAGGTTGCGCCCGGTGATATAGAGGAAATAATTGCAACGATCGTGAAGAAGATACGTTCCTTTTAGATGATCGATACAGGTAGTCAAAAATTTTTAGCAGCCAATATCTAGTGAGCGGAATTAGAACAGATTGTCTGTTTCAATTATACGGGAGACTTCCAAGAAGTTATGAACAGTCCTGTCTGCAATAGTGGGACCAGAATCATCATCCATTTTCAACGTGAAGAATTTCATATTCTTTGCTCCTTCGATATCCCTTCTCTCAGAATCTCCGATGAAAACTACTCTAGAAGGGTTGTGTGCTGCCATCAATGCAGACTTGAAAATCCTTGAGTCTGGCTTCGGAGCTCCAACTTTCTCCGCGGTAATGATAGAGTCGAAGTATCTTGTGATCCCAAGTGCTGAGAGTGTCCTGTCGGTGTAAATATTGTCGGCATCTGTGACCATTATTATTTGAAAACTCCTCTGGACCCCAGTTATGAAATCAACGAAATCCGGTCTGAGTCTTAGATTTTCTTCGTGAAACCTGTAGTATTCCTCTTCGTAAATCTCCGATATTCCATAAAGTTCTAAGAGAACATCATGATTAATCTGCATGAATGTCCTGAACTTCTTTTCCCTGTCTACGAGTTTTGCAAGTCTCTTCTTTGCAAAAGTTGCATGCATATCTCCATTTATCTGATACTTCTCTTTTATTAAATCGAGCCATTTCTTGATAGAATTATTCTCTGAAGACACAGTCGTAATCGTGTTAGAGAAGTCAAGGAAGATTGCTTTATCTGAGGTCACGTGCCTCTATCCCTGCCCTTGGTAAATATTTTAGCCGAGAAGTATTTGAGGGAACATGGCCGGGATGGGGTAGCGGTGCATCCTTGGGGACTGTGGATCCCCGGACCCGGGTTCAAATCCCGGTCCCGGCCTCGTCTATTAGATTAAGATGTACACACCACTTCTCCTTGTTACTATCGCTTTTAATACTTCTCTCTTTTGGAAGTCACACATCTCCGATCCTTTATTCAATGAAATTAGAAATTCAGAACGTTATACGGAGAATAATTATTAATTGCGATAAAAATATTACAGGATGTCTCCAACAAACAAGAAGAATTCCTGAAGAATATTAGCCGGTTTTCCAGGTATGAAGTAATGCCACTATCATTTTGTAGTACTATTCGTATAAGCATCGAATGCATCTTCCAGAAGCAGTAGGGTGGGAGAACACGAGCGAAATAGTTCATATGAGTTCTGACAAGGAATACGCAGCAGTCGCGATAGTCTTCTGCGATGACAAGTTGGTAGTTGAAAAGAGAACCACAAGCAAAGACGATCCTTGGTCGGGTCAGTTCTCTCTTCCAGGTGGTCACTACACTGAGGGGGACGAAATCCTAAAATCGACTGCTATTAGGGAAACTTTCGAAGAGACCGGTATCGATCTAAAGAGAAATGCAAAATATCTGGGGCACTTCGGACCATTTGTACCAGGAAATAGGCAGAACATGCAGGTCTACGCATACGTTTTTGAAATCCCAAAACTCGTCTCATTCGTACCCTCCTCCGAATCCGAATATCTCACGTGGCTGGAACTG
This sequence comes from Thermoplasmata archaeon, assembly GCA_021792255.1. Taxonomy (GTDB): domain Archaea; phylum Thermoplasmatota; class Thermoplasmata; order Thermoplasmatales. The sequence goes on along the minus strand of JAJYUZ010000003.1, from coordinate 58,682 downwards.
TCTGAGCTAGAAAGATCTGAGGAATTTATGGGCATTTCGTACAAGTTCAAGCAGGGCATAATATGGGGGTTGACCGCCAGAGTCATATCGAAGTTTCTTGAATTATCTAAGCATAGAACGAAATAATTTTAAATACGTGATTTTAAAATAGGTCTCATGAAGAAGGAATCAAATCCACTTCCGTTCGACTCTTTTATGAATCCCGGCGTGGGAAGATATGCAAAGACGTACAAAGAATCTTTAGAAACTCCCGATAAGTTCTTTGAAGAAGCGGGATTTTTGCTGGACTGGTACTCAAAGTGGGACAAGGTACTCGATAAGTCCAAAGAGCCGTACTATCGCTGGTATGTTAATGGCAAGCTAAATCTGAGCTACAATGCCTTAGACAGGCATTCGAGTGGATCAAGGAGGAACAAAGCCGCCTTCATCTGGGTCAATGAGAAGGGGGACGAGAAGATAGTCACGTACAACGGCCTCTACAACAGGGTCAATTCATTCTCAAGAGCACTCCTGGATATGGGAATACGGAAAGGGGACAGGATTGCAATCTATTTGCCAATGATAATAGAAGAACCAGTTGCGATGCTTGCAGCTGCAAGGATCGGTGCAGTATTCACCGTAATATTCTCAGGATTTGGTGCTGAGGCTATAGCGGAGAGGGTAAACGACTGTGGGGCAAAAATGATAATCACCGCAGACGGAGGATACCGAAGAGGTAAATTCATTCCTCTAAAAGAGACCGTGGACAGGGCAATAGAGTTGACGACAACGGTGGAAACCGTAATAGTTGTGAAGCATACCAATCACGAGACGAACATGGTCGAAGGGAGGGATTACTGGTACCACGACCTTTTGGAGGTAAAGAACTACGTCGAACCGGAACGCATGGATTCAAACGATCCCCTATTCATTTTATACACCTCTGGAACTACTGGCAAACCCAAAGGAGTGGTGCATGGTACAGGAGGATACGGAGTTTGGGTCACGAACACACTCAAGTGGGCATTCGATCCCAAAGAAAACGACAGATGGTGGTGCGCAGCTGACATCGGCTGGATCACAGGACACAGCTATATCGTTTTTGCACCGCTTATCCTCGGTCTTACCTCTATTCTTTACGAAGGTAGCTTTGACTACCCCAGTCCGGATCAGATGTGGAAGATTATATCCTACTACGAGGTTGACATACTTTACACTTCACCTACTGCGATACGTGCGCTGATGAAGTACGGAGACGAGTACCCAAGAAGTCACGATCTGTCTTCACTCAGGGTACTTGGGACCGTCGGAGAACCAATCAATCCTGCGGCATGGCAGTGGTACTACGAACGGATAGGCAGCAGTCAGTGCCCGATCGTTGATACATACTGGCAGACAGAGACTGGGGGATTCGTGGTCAGCCCTGCTCTGGGAATAGGCTATGGTCCTCTGAAACCCGGATCAGCTACTCTCCCTCTCCCCGGGATTGATCCAGTGATAATGAACAGTGATGGCAAAGAAGCCAAAGCTGGTGAGAAGGGCTTGCTCTATTTGAAGAGACCCTGGCCGGGCTTGATGTTGGAACTGAACAACGCAGACGAGAAGTATCGGACGATGTATTTTGGAAACGCCAAAAAATACTACTTTACTGGAGACTACGCGATCAAGGACAAGGATGGATTCTACTGGCTCCTGGGAAGGGCAGACGAAGTACTCAAGATCTCAGGACACAGAATAGGAACAATAGAAGTCGAAGATGCTCTTTTGTCGACGGGTGTGATTGCAGAGGCCGGGGTGTTCGGTAAGCCTCACCAGATAAAGGGAGAAAGCATAGTTTCTTTCGTGGTTCTCAAGAGCGGGGTCAATTTAGACTCATCGGTCGAAGCGATTAAGAATAAGGTCAGAGATAATTTCGGACCCCTGCTGATTCCAGACGAAATTCACATAGTTGGTTCACTCCCAAAGACTAGGAGCGGGAAGATCATGCGAAGAATCATGAAAGCGGTCTACCAGAACCAAGTGCCTGGTGATATTTCGACTCTGGAATCTGGAGCGTCCTTGGAAGAGATAAAGGAATCCATCGAAAAATTCAGGAAGGAATTGAAAACAGTCGACCTAGCGCATTCTTAGTTGAAAAAAAGACTTCCCACGATGATTTCACCGTCACTGGAGCGTATCATCGATTCACTCACTTGGTCGATGGATGAGAATAATCTCAGTATCGTCCAACTGAGTGTCTCAAGACGAGATGTTCTTTTCTGACTACTTCTCTGAACCTGCTTTCATCATCTTCGTGACCGACAACCGTTGCATATCGGCAATGAGTGTTTCCTTTTCCGCTAAAGAACAGAACAAGATCAGCGTAAATCTGACCCTGATAGACTATCGAAAATATTTAGACTCTGCAATGATTGTGCAACGGTGAAGAACAAAAAGATACTCGTGACGGGGGCCGCAGGATTTATCGGATCAAATCTCGTCGAATACCTATTGAAAGATAATCACGTGGTTGGGGTGGACAACCTCTCAAATGGTATTATGAAAAACATCAAAGATTTTCAATCTTCTTCGAGCTTCTCATTCAGTAAGATCGACGTGAAGGAAACGGAATTGCTTAAAAGAGAAATGGAGGGGGTAGATGTCGTGTTCCACTTGAGTGCAAATGCTGATGTGAGAAAGGGATTTGACGATTCCAAGATAGACTTCAGAGAGAACGTTCAGGCCACTCACTCGGTCCTTGAGGCGATGCGGTCGAAGGACGTCAAAGAGTTAGTATTTTCCTCAACAAGTGCAGTGTACGGGAATGCGGAAGTGATACCCACTCCAGAGATCTATGGACCCCTGAAACCGATCTCCCACTATGGCGCGTCAAAACTCGCTGCAGAAGCATTCATCTTCAGCTTTTCTAGCAACTATGGGTTTAAATCTTCGATATTCAGGTTCGCAAATGTCGTTGGCAGAAAGGGAACGCACGGTGCAATCCACGATTTCATCCAGAAGTTGGCCAAGAATAGATCGGTGCTAGACGTACTGGGCGATGGGACCCAGACTAAGTCTTACATCTACGTTGACGACTGCGTCAAAGGTATAGTCGAGCTACACGGGAAAGAAGATGGACTTTTCAACCTCGGTACCAGAGGAAGGACATCGGTGACCCAGATCGCCGAACTTACAGTATCCAGTTATTCTCCCGGAGCCAAGATAAACTTTCTTGGTGGACCTGGGGGAGCTGGATGGAACGGAGACATAAAGTTCATGGGACTCGATATCACAAAAGCTTTCAGAAATGGCTGGAGATACGAACTTGACAGCACTGAAGCAGTCAAAAAAGCGATCGCAGATGCGGGCGCATCTCAATGAAAGTTCCAACATTTGTTCCGTCTCTTGACAACATCATGAAGGGTGGTATACCCGAAGGGAGTTCTGTCTTGCTGCTTGGAGAGCCGGGGGCGGGAAACTTCGAATTTTCCCTGACATCTGCCGTAAATTTAGCGAGAGCACTTGACGGAAAGATCCCAAGGGAACTGGAGAACTTCAAAATAGAGTTTCCGGATGGAATTCTCTACGTTTCTTTTTCGAAACCAGCAAATGAAATAATGAGGATACTGACCCTATCATTGGAGGAGGGACTAGCTTCGAGTCTGAGGAAGAGAATTGCTATCCTCGATTTCTCACGGCTCTACTATTCACAGACTCAAATTCCAACTTCCTGGATCGGCGGGGGTACTATAAGGGATAGGGAAAATTTGGTTTCGTCGTTCATAAAGGAAATTGAAAAGGCCGGGAAGAACAAGCTGATCATTATAGACTCTTTTACGGACCTTGTCACCAGCAAATATCTCGATGAAAAGACGATGTTCGACATATCGAGAGGAATCTCTAGAGCGAGCAAGATGTGGAATTCCATAGTATACGTGCTGATGACCTCTAACATAATTGAAAGAAGGGCTGAGAACATTATGATGGAGATTTTCGACGGTACACTAATTTTCGAATGGAATACGACCGACAAGTCCAGCAAGAGAAAGAGGTACGTTACTATTCCAAGATTCACAGGTGTCCTGCCTCTTATAGAAAGAGAAAAGATTGAGAGATTCGATACCGAATTTGATTACAAGACAGGAATGATTGTACTAAACACAACCAAGGTGAAATGATGGAAAACGTGGACACAGGTGTGGATGGACTGAACACGATGCTTGGAGGAGGGATTCCCGAGGGGAGTTCCACTCTGGTGCTCGGGAGCTACGGGGCTGGAAAGACGACTATGGGTATACATTTTGCTCACAAAGGTGCGGTCAAAGGCGAGAAAGTGGTCTATTTTACGCTAGAAGAGAGAAAGGAGAGTGTAATTCTGGCATCAAAGTCCTACAACAGAGATTTTACCCCTTATCTCGACAAGAACCTATTCCTCCTCAATCCGGACACGGTCGAGTTTGTTGAGATGCTTAAGACGGAAGAGAATTTTAAGTCGAGTCTCGAATCTCTCGGGCCAAAGAGAATAGTGATAGACAGCATCTCCCTGATTCTGATGGTGGCTGAAAACGACGTGCTCAAGCGAAATGTGATTATCAATCTCTCAAACGCTCTAAGAGACCTCAAAGTGACCTCAATGCTCCTGGCAGAATCGAGCGTCTCGTTCCCTTATTCAAGCAGAGAAGGACTCGCTGAATTCGTTTCTGACGGCGTGATTTCACTGCAAAACAAGTACGACGATAACCTCGGGTCAACAACAAGCATTATCAGAGTTCTGAAGATGCGCCTGACGAATCACGACAGAAAGGCCCGACCATATAGCATAGGATCTAACGGAATTGAGATACTAGCAAAATCAGAACTGTTTCAGTGAGGGCAGCTCAGAATAGTCCAAACTCGACCCTCTTCCCCGGGGTCCGCACCCAGTAGTTTCCTATCTCTGAAGTGTTCTTTAAGTGTGTTCCTGCGCAAGCGCACGAATCCAGACCCTCTATTTCCACAACTGACACCTCGTTGACCGATTTCGGGAGTTTGTCAAGGTTGCATCGTGCCATCAGTTTCGGATCAAGATTTTCTCGACTCACCGAGTATCGTTTCAAGCTCTTATTCATTTCATTGATTTTGTAGCCATCTTTTCTTATCTTGATATCTGAAGAATTGCTTTCGATGAATCCGTACCCTGGAAAAACTTCCGTTATCAGCGAGCCGTATCCGTCCCTGAAAATGACTGCAGAAATTGCGTGCTGCAGCGTGTGCATTTTCATAATCTTGTATCTCCTCTCCCAGTCTAGGACAAGTTTGCCCTTGTCAATTTGTGTTTCTAGTGTGGAGAGGTGCAGCACGTTCTTCCCTTTCTTTTTGACGTTGTAGATTGGAATGTTCAAATCACCAGACACGAGCATCCCCCTATCCCCCGGTTGACCTCCTCCCTGGTAATGCATAATGGTCTTGTCCAGAATGTAGCCTCCGCTTTCATATCCAAGAACCTTGACGTCTATCTCTTTGATGTAGGAACTTTCTATGCCCTGGAGGTAGATTAACTGCCCTCCATCACTCAATAAATGTTTCACCCTTCTTGTAGTTACCTTTTATCTCTTCTATTATCAGTTCCCTGTTTCTCCTGAGCTGGCTCTCGTACCATTTGGTCATTATGCTAAGAAGTACTTCCTCAAGCTCTTCGATCTTGGCCCCCTTCATGGGGGACTCGTAAAGGACATACTGAGTGAAATATCGATGCCATCCCGTGTATCTATCGTACTTTTCCCCTTCCGAGAACTCAAACAGCGCTGAAACTGTTTCGTTTTCTTCCCTCTTGTATAGTATCTTCAGAGAGTCTCCTACCCTCTCCACCTCGGCTGCTGTATCCTTGAAGGTGATGTTACTGACGTTCTCGAAAAAGAAGTCGTTGCTCAGCTGGAATTTCTCCGGATAACTCGTAAATTCGAGCCATTTATTCGGAGGAGGATCGATGGTGAAATGGATATTTTGCTTGTTGAATCTGACCCAAGTTTTCCATAAATCGGTAAGGATTTTCTTGTTGAATTCTGATTTTTTACCCGTTGTGAGTGAACTGTCTTTCAATACTTCCTTTTCTTTCTTGGTGAGTTGCTCGTCAAGCTTAGAAAACCAGTCTTTCTGTTGTTCGGTTCCTGGCATTTATATCAGAAGAGTATTAACTATGAAATATTAAACCTTTAAGCTAAAATTAGACTGGAACGGAAACGACAAGGAGAACTCAAGACGTAGAGATTAAAGAAATTGATATTATAATCGCAACGCCATTTAAGTCGTTAGAGACTGCCTTTCATGCATAACACTTTCAAAAAAATGAACCAATCCCGTAGGTCAACATCACCGCAGCAAATATGATGAGAATCAGGAACGAGAAGACTTTCAACAGTGGTGAATATCTACTGCCTATCTTGTTCATGGCGTATGGGAAAGCAAGTATCCAAGTCAATATTCCAAAAAAGAATCCTACAACTGAAAGAATGGTCATTCTTTCGATAAGAAACAGACCAACAGTCACCCACCAGATAATCTGAAATGGGTTAGTGAGCCCCATGGACAGCCCAACGAAGTAATTTCCCTTAGGAGTCTTCGATGGCATCTTTGATCTAATAACCGATATGGATAGGTAAACCATGACCGCCGCTCCAAAAATGTAGAGATACTTGAAAGCCCAGACAGGAATGATGACCCTTCCAAAATAGAGTGCTATCAAGAAAGCAAGATCGGCCGTCATTGCTCCTGCTCCTACGCTGGTTCCGTGGAACATCGATTTTGAGGATTCGTTCATGATTATTGCGTTGACTGGACCCGGTGGAACGGCAAGTGAAAGTCCCAGAACGTAACCGATGAGAGATAGGTAGAAATAACTCAAAATCACAGCGTTCGATTTGCAAGTCCTATTAAATACTTCCTCCCAAGATTGGACAACGCATCTTCACTTGTATTTTTGAATCAATCTGAAAGGCATAGCCAGTGGCGGCAACTTACTATAATCTAGGGTCTCCCACTCTAAACCTAGGGAATTTCTCGAGGAACTTCTCAATTCTTTCATTTACTATATAGCTAAGCTCATTAAATTCCTCGGGCGTATACACTCGGTTAAAGTGCTTTTTGAATGTAGAAAAGGCAGTATTATTGAATGCCCACAGCATATTGTAGTAACAATCTCCAGAGTCTAAAGAAATGAAACAGTATCCTATGGAATTTTGTTCTTCATTCTCAAGTGCCCTCTCCAGTGCTTCTCTGAAGTCACCCGGGAAACTCATGTCTTTCAATTGCAAAAGAAGTATTAATGAATTTTGTAACAATACACCTACTTATTGCGATGGCTACTTCATTTGTAGCGAATGAATCAACTCTCATACCACGAAACAGATCGAAAGTCAATGAAGAATGCTCCGGCCGGGATTTGGACCCGAGTCGTCGGCTCGAAAGGCCGATATGCTTGGCCGGACTACACCACCGGAGCTTGAACGAACGATAACCTAGCTTCTTATAAATCCTTAACGCCAAGTTGAGACACATATTCAGGTTTAGCTCAAAATTGTCTCGTTTTTCTCTAAAGATCTATCAATTACCTGGCGAGTTCGAAACGAGGGGCCTTATTTCGCTGAAAGTGAAGGTTTGCCCTTGGTCGCCCCTTAAATGAGATGAAGATGATTGAATAGTCATCAGACAATAAAATTAAAGTAACCAAAACCCCTTACAACACGAAACTCTAGAGGGAACGTGAATGAATTTCAACGTTGAAACATACATGACCAAGAAGCCGTACACACTGAAACTACCGGCTTCAGTTTCCGAAGCGATGCAAATAATGGCCAGCAAAGACGTCGCGGCAGTACCCGTGTTGGACCCCAAGTCCAATTATGCTGGAATTGTTTCGAGAAGAGATATCCTCGAACATCCTAAGGAGGATGAGCTTTCACTGCTCATGAGGACGGACGTTCCGACCCTTACTTCTAAAGATTCTCTGGAGAAGGCTGTCACGATATTCACCAAGATTCTAAGAAGACACTTGACAGTAGTCGACAACAAGAAAGTCACCGGAGTCCTTACTCCATACGATATTCTGGATGCGGTCATAGCAAGAAAAGTCGAAGTTCCAATAACCAAACTGCTGACCAGAACCGCAATCCCCCTTCACATAAAATCTACCGCGAAGATGGTAGAAAGGGTAATCAGGCTCACACACGTCACAGCATTCCCCGTACTTGACAACAATGGGAATCTTACCGGTCTAGTGACGGAAAGAGACCTTCTAAATGGGGCAAATCTCGACTCAAAGACTGTTTCCACCCAACTGGGAATAGGCGAGGACGACGATGCATGGAGCTGGGAGAGTCTCAGAGACATCTACACATTCTATTACACGATAAGGGATCTTGAGATTCCTAATGTGGAAGTAGAGAAGATAATGGTAAAGAGTCCCATTTCAATATACGAAGGTGCTTCTGCATACGACGCAGCCAGGATCATGAAGAAGAACAAATTTACACAACTGCCCGTTAGAGACGTTGATGACGAACTAAGCGGAATGGTTTATGACTTTGACGTGATCTCATCATTGATAAAATGAAGAGTGTGGATCAGGAAGAAGTCGCTAGAAGAAGAGGAATTTATTTTCAAGGATTCGGGATATACGGCGGTATATCCGGTCTATACGATTACGGTCCATACGGTTCCAGAATAAAGGACAAAGTCGTTAGAATCTGGAAAGAGGCGATGCTAGGAGAGGGGAACATCGCAGAATTCGATGGGACTTCCATAACACACCCCCAGGTCCTCAAAGCATCGGGTCACTATGACAGATTCTTTGATTTTTTGGTGGAGTGCACCAAGTGCCACTCAAAATACAGGGCAGACGACCTTATCGAGAAGAAAGGTGTAACTGCAATACTGGACAAACAGTGGATTCAGAACAAACTGGAAGAGCTCAAAATTAGATGCGAAAAGTGTCAGGGAGAATTCGGTGATGTCAAAATACAGAAATTGATGTTTCCGGTCGAACAGGGCCAAGACTTGGAACCGCTATATCTGAGGCCTGAGACAGCGCAGGGGATGTTCATCAACTTCAAAGAATACTATAGATTCTTCAGGGAGAAGCTTCCGTTTGCAATCATAACCGTGGGAAGGGGTTACAGAAACGAAATATCACCAAGGAGGGCCCTTTACAGGCTAAGGGAATTCAACATGATGGAGTGTGAATCTTTTTTTGACCCTCGTAATGAGAAATGGATTCACGAACCAGAAAACACACACAGCGTGACATTCCTGGCGAACGATGGAAAGGAGATAAAAGCAACTCCGGAGGAAGTCTATGAAAAGAGAATAGTGAAGAGCCATCCTATGGCGTACTTCATGGGACTGGCACTCAAGTTCTACTCTGATGTCGGAATAGACTTGACAAGAATAAGGTTCAGGCAGCACAGGAAGGAAGAGCTAAGTCACTACTCATCCGACACGTGGGATGCAGAAGCGTTAACAGATCTTGGTTGGGTAGAAATAACCGGGATCGCACACAGGGGGACCTATGATCTGTCCTCTCACATAAATTCCTCTGGAAAGGACCTGTATGCTCAACGGGTGATTCCCAAGAAAGAAGAGATTCAAAAAAAGAGGGTCATTGATTATCAGAAAATAAAATCAGAATCTCTCGAAAATTCCGCCAAGATAATCGAAGCCATTAAAGAAGGAAAGTCGGATCTAATTATTGGAAAGGATAAGATAGATCTGACCAGATTCACCGTAGAAGAAGAAGAGAAGGTGGTAGTGGATAGAGAAGATTTCATCCCAACCGTAATTGAACCAGCATTCGGCTTTGACCGTATTATGTACACAATTCTGGACCACAACCTATTGTCAAGGGAGGATTCTGGGTACGTCTGGTTGAAGATACCTTATTCCGTCTCTCCCTACGATGCCGTCATCTTGCCCCTAATGAATAAGGATGAACTTGGCTCAAAGGCAAGTTCCATTTTCGAGGGCCTTCTCAGGAGAAAGTTCTCGGTGTTGTACGACGACTCGGGATCGATTGGGAAACGATACTCGAGGTACGATGAGGTTGGTATTCTCTACTGCATCACTATAGACTACGATTCGCTCAAGAATGGAGACGTCACGATAAGACACAGAGACACAAGGGAACAGATCCGAATCAAGGTTGAAGAAATTCCAGACTATCTAGGAAAAAACACATGGAATGGGAAAACGAGCTAGAAGAGGCACTGGAGAAATCAATTCGAGATGTTCCAGATCGGGTCGGAGTACTATTTTCTGGAGGACTCGACAGCTCATTCCTTGCTTACCTATTGAAGAGAGAAGGTAAGGGCGTCCGCCTTTACTGTTCGGGTACAATCGGTTCACACGACCATGAATGGACGCCCAAAGCAGCAGAAATCCTTGGACTTCCGCTCGAGTTTCTTTCAATAAAGGAAGAGGAGATAATAGAGGGGATCAGAAACATCAAGCGACTGACCGGAGAGACGTCTTCTTTGCTGCTCCTAATCGAACTGCCACTGTATTTCATCGCTAAAGAGTCTACCGATTCTGTACTTGTTACTGGTCAGGGGGCTGATGAATTATTTCTGGGTTATAAAAAGTATGAGACCAAAGACACCTCAAGAGAAGATTTCCAGAGGGTTATGAGCCACATCGTACCTTTAGAAAGAAAGATTGCTGGTTCCTATGGCAAAGAGCTTGTTTACCCTTACCTGCACGAAAAGGTTGTAGAAGCATCATCGAAGATTCTGAGGCACCAGAACATCACGGATGGTACAAGAAAGTATTCATTGCGTTCGATCGCAAGCAAACTGGGACTGGAGCGGGAGATGGCGTGGAGACAAAAGAGGGCCTCTCAGTATTCATCCGGGTTCAAAAAAGCGTCAGAGAAAATTGCAAAGAGAGATCACAAAACGGTTCACGAATTCATAAGTGAACTGTAGTGGTTGAAAATCTCCTTATTTTTCTCTCTGAGCTCTTCTATGTTCAGCCCATAGTAGTTTCCCTGTGAGTACAGCAATTTTCCGTTCACTATGGTTTGTTCGACATCGTTTCCGTTTGAAGAATAGATCAAGATATTTTCTGCATTTTCCTTCCTTAATGGAATCTGTGAAATGCTCTCACCAATAACAGTAATGTCCGCAAGCGCACCCTCTTTCAGAATCCCAGAATTCTTTCCAAGAACCTTCCACGGATTCTTGGTCATAAAATCTATTACCTGAGATGGTGGCAAGATTTGCCCCTCTTCTCTGTAATTTTTCTGGAGCAGGGATGAGAGTTTTGCATTCTCTAGCATATCTAACGAATTACTGGTCGCAGCAGAGTCGGTCCCTAGCGTGAAATTGGCTCCGTGCTGTATCATCTCAAGAGCAGGCACAAAGTTGCCGTTCGCGAGTTTCATATTGCTTACCGGATTGTTGACGACAGTCACACCTTTTTTTCCTAAGATCTTGATTTCATTTAGTGTTACGTATATGGTGTGCGAAGCAATAAGTCTGTTGCTCAAGAAACCCAGTCCGTCCAGGTATTCGACCGGTCGTTTTTTCTCTTTCTTGACGATGTCATACACCTCTCTCCTATTTTCACTCAAATGAATGGTATAAGGAAGGTCATACCTGTCGGCTAGCTCCTTAGCAGCTATGAGATCGTCCCTGTCGCATGAGTAAATTCCGTGTGGAGCAGGAAGGGGAGTAATGAGGTCTTTCCCCCTGAATTCTGAGATGAATTGTTCTGCATTCTTTAGCGGTTCTCCCTTTTGAGTTGTTTGATTTTTGTTTACTATGCTCCATCCGAGATAGGCACGTATACCAAGTTCCTGGACGGCCTTTGCCACCATATTCTCACTATAATACATGTCAAGAAAAGTGGTGGTTCCCTTCCTCAGCATCTCAGCAATACCAAGCTTGCTACCGTAGTACACTTCTTCGTCAGTTCTTACGGAATCCAGTTTGAACCCCGTTTCCAAGAATCTAGAGAACTGCATGTCATCAAATAGTGTCCTCATGTTGCTCATGGCAACGTGAGTGTGCATGTTGACAAATCCAGGAGAGACAATTTTGTTATTGCAGTTAATGACGTACTCCGCCTCGACTCTAATTTTATCCGAAATCTGTGATATCAAATTTCCGTCTATAAACAGGTCCATTTTCTTTGGAGAGTGATCCTCTGTTAGCAGGATTCCATCCTTAAGCAGGATTTGCATGAGTTGCTATCGCCTTTTTGTATTAATCTTATCTGAACAGTATGAGATAGCCCAGAACTGCAGTCACTACAAGGAACAGAAAAGAATATTTATTGAACTTGAGGAAGTTCTTGCCAGACAAATTTCTCAGAGCGATTATGTTGGCAAGAGAAGCGACCACCGTTCCATTCCCTCCTATGTTGACACCGTAGGAGAGAACTGCCCAAGAAGAGGCCTTCCCGAAGAGAACGGTCGTTGGAACGTTGGATATGAACTGGGACAAGATAATGGAAGAGAAGAAAGTTTGAACCCCACCTCCAAGAATGGGTAATGGAATGAGGGATCTGATCGAGTTCATCACGAGGAAAATTAGGATGAAGACTGCTATCAGCACGTAATCGACTTTTACAACAGTCTGAGGCTCGAAAAAGAAAAGAGCAAGCAGCGAAAAAGTTATCACACCTGCGAAGAGGTATATGGTTGCATTTAGAAGCATACCAACTATGGTGATTATCAGCAGTCCGGTAAAGAGCCAAAAGAAGTAAACATGAGGTTTTTCTTCGGTTTTCTGGGTCAGAAATTCTTCGTTTTTGAATATCAGAGAAAAGACGATCAATATTGCCAGGGAGACGAGGAATATCGGAAGCATAGTCTTGACGAACTCCAGAAAGTTGAGGGAGTACAATCGAAATATTATGATGTTCTGGGGGTTTCCAAATGGAGTGAGCATCGAACCCACGTTGGCGGCTATCGCCTGAAATATAATCACGTCATCGAGATTCTTTCTCGCAAATTTTCCGATGGCGATAGTCAGAGGAATGAGGACGAGCAGAGAAACGTCGTTTGTAAGGAACATTGCCATAAATGCCGTCAGGAGAACCGATACGACTATCAGCTTTCTTCTCCCATTGGTCACCCTCATAATCTTGTAAGCTACGTAGTTCAGACCGCCGGAATACATTAGTCCGGTGTTTACCACGATCAGCGAGGATAGTATGGCAATAGTATTCCAGTCAACCAAACCTGCGGAGTAGATGCTTCTCCTTAAAAGTACTATAATCAGATAGGCCGAACCTAAGACGAGAATGAGAACTTTGTTTATGGTAAGCTTCATCTAAAGAGTGTTTTTGAGAAGTGTGTCGATCTCCGGTCCGATTGCCTTCAATATTGTCTTCACTAACTCATCCCTGAACGATTCCGGCATCGAGATCAGCCCAAGTTCAGCGACCACTTTGAGCAGCTTACCTTGGGCTCCTGCCTCGAGCAGTTTTCCTCTCGAGTAATCCTTGATGGCTTCTTTCAGTTCTTCTTCCATTCTTGGATTGGCCTTAAGTTTCTCTCTTATCCTTTCCTTTATTTCATCTTTGTACAGTTCCTGAATAGCTTGGACAATTATGTCATCCGATATCAACAGTTTCTTAGAATCTTCGAAGATGAAATTATCATCTTTGGCCATGTCAAGTCATACATTCTTCTTATTTTAGTTATTCTGGGTCGGGTTTTAACCTAAATATCAAGCGTCACTTCGATAAGGGCGGGGTCTTTAGACACAATAATTCTATCATAGGTGGCTGCCTTTACCAGCATAGACCCCCTCTCCCTCAGGTCAATCCCTTCTCCCACTCCATCCCATCTCACCATTCCTTTGCAGAGGGTGATTTTCCTGACCTTAATGGCCAACCTTGAAGATTCAGATCTGTAAATGAGGTCGTTAAGCAATTTAGCAACACAGCTCTCATCAGAGTCGTATTCGATTTCGGAACTCAATAGAGCGTCAGGTAGTATTTCCTTGCCGTAAATCAGCTTCAGCATGTGATTTGACAGTTCGAGGAGTGTTCCCTGAAATGATTTTCCCCACGCTCTGAGCCGGACATCAGCCGTGTGTTCGATGGTTTCAACAGGCACAGTTTTATGATGAAATTGAAAGATAAAACACTATTGAGATCTGTGTTTCAACTCTTGAATGCCATACTTGAAGAGTTTCTTCAGGTTCATCATGTCTAGTATGTCTATTAGTTCTTGCCTCGAGAGAGTCTTTGTCACCAAAATCAGCCCAAGGTATGCGAGGGTATATGCAACGAATAGAGTCAGTATCCATAGTGTAGGTAGTCTAGGATAGCTATGCAGAAAGTAATAAAATAGGGCGCCGAGCAAGATTGAAACCAGAATGCTCTTTATCGACTGGAATGTGAGGTCGATCTTAATTTTCCTCAAGAGAGCGATCATTGAAGTCAAAAGAATTGAAACGCCAGAGATCAACATAGCCGCTGCGGCTCCGTTCACTCCCCAACCCACCAGTCTGACTCCAAGAAGGTACTTGGGTATGAGAATGAAATCGAAAATGATAATGAGGAGATAACCAAAAACGTTCAAAGCGCCTGAAATACCAGTTTTACCAGTGGCATTGAAATGAGTCCAGAATGGAATCGCCATTGTGGTAAACCAAGATCCTATGAGCATCAGCTGGAGTGCAATGGCAAAAGGAAGCAACTGCGATGTCCAGAGATTGAGTAGTGGGGACGCAAATATGATCGCAAACACGGTGATGGGAGTTATGAACACGGTCAGGTATTTGACGGACAGTCCCACGGTCCTTCCATACTCTACGTGATCACCCAATTTTGTTGTGAGCAGTGGTAGGATCAGTATAGTTACGGACGTAGTAAAACCGGTGATCATCAGGATAAATCTCAGATCGCTGGCATAGCCCCCGAGTGCGTGAGACTCGTAGAATAACTGAATCAAGATTTGTGCGACGTTTGCGGACACTGCGCTCGCAACAGCGGCCCCCGTAAGAGGGTAGGAATATTTCATGTAATCCTTGATTGTCTCATAACGTGGCAATCTGAGTTTCCATGGTCTGCCAATCCAGAAACCTAGGATTGCATAAGCGACATAGGATATCGAATAAGATGCAGCAATGAGCAACGACATCCTTATCAGTCCCGTCCCAGAAGATGCAAAGTGGAATATGTCGTAGTGAATCAACACTACAACCGCCAGGAGCCTTACGGTCGACTCGACCATCGGAGGAACGGCAACCTTGACAGCTTCCAGTGTGCCCGTGAAGAATGCCTTGTTTGCCTGGATGTAGGGTAAAGAAATGAAGTATGGAAGAAGCAGCAGTATGCTGAGATATTCGTACGGAGAGTCGAACCCTTTGTGAAGGACGAGAGTCCACACGATAATGGAAACGAAGATCGTTCCTACGTACAAAAGAGTAAGAAGGAATTTCATGAAGACCAGAGCGTTGTTGTACTCGTTTCTGTCCTTACCTGCTGCTATCATTCTGGTATGCGCAGTGTTGATACCAAGGTCCGAAAGAAAGGAAAAAATCATTCCAAAAGAAAGGGCGAAAGAGAATATTCCGAAGGCCGAAACCCCCGCGTCTCTAAGGATTAGAAGGTACGTCACATACCCCACTACCAGTCCATATGCGTTCTGCAGCAATATCCACGCGGGCCTAGAGGTTTCCATCCTTGCAGGCTAAGTAGGCATGTATAGAAAAACCTTCGGTTTTTTTTAAGAAATAGTTATATTTTGGCAAACTCTGGCCGAACGTGATTCCTTCGTTCATCTCTTCACTCATCCTCTTTGTACCTGCGTTCATAGCTAACCCCAGCGCCGTGATAACGGGTGGGCACTACGTTATAGACAATGGAAGGAGCTGGAACGGAAAGAGAATATTCGGAGATCACAAGACCTGGTCGGGTTTTCTGGGTGGCATTCTGGCAGGATCCCTGATTGGACTGTTACTGAACTATCTCTTCTTATTCCTGGGCATCAGAGAACTCACTTTTTCAAATCAGTTCGCCACGATACTTTACATGGTAACAGCGCTTTCCCTCTTCTCTATGCTGGGCGATTTGATAGGATCCTTCATAAAGAGAAGGATCGGAAGGGCTCCCGGCACCGAGTCCCTATTCCTTGACCAGTATCCGTTTGCACTTTTTGCGCTTGCGTTTTTTTACCTTTTATTTTGGCCGAGTGCTATGGTGCTCTTCCCGTGGGAAGGGATTCTAGCAATACTGATCGTGACTCCGCTAATTCATAGAGCGGTCAACATTCTTGGTTACAAGCTCAAGGTGAAGAGCGTCCCCTACTGAGCCAGAAACTCGTTCGTATCTGCTATGACATCCTTACTCAGGTAGAGATTGGGTAGATCTGCCCTGAATTTTCTGGCTCTGGAGTCGAGGATTACTGCTACACCTCTTTCTTCAGGGCTCCTTATTAGTCTTCCAATAGCCTGCCTCATCCTCGTCGATGCTACAGCATCGTAGGCGTACTCCCAGCCCCTCCTGAACTTCATTTCATAGAAGAGTTCCATTGCAGAAGTTTCCGGTGAGGGTGGAGGATAGGGTATGCCTGCTAGGACGGCTACCTCGACCAGCTTGCCTGGCAAATCTATTCCTTCGGAAATGCGCCCGTTGATCACTGCGAAAAGATTTCCTCCTTTTTCCTTGTAGTTTGCCAGTAGCGAGAGAAATTCTTCGTTACTCATCCCCTTCCTTTCGAAGTAGATTCTTCCATTCATTTCAAGCTCCAAAAAGGATGAAAGCTGTTCGTACGAGGTACAAAAAATGATCTTGTTCCTCTTGACCTTTTCAACTATTTCTCTAATGTAAGAGTTCATCCTTTCCCTCGATTCGTCCTTGAGAGTAAATTTCGAGGTCACATCTTCGACGAACAAGACCTTCAGGTTTTTCACCAAGTAATCTGCCTTGACGATTATTTTCTCAGGATTCTGGATCCCCGTTTCATCGATGAACTTATTGAACGGAGATACGGTTCCGGACATGAAGAACGATCGATATGTATTTCCGAAAAAGCGAAGAATTTCGTACGTTTCGAGGTTCATCAGACTTATCCCAGTGGGTTCATCATTGTGGGAAATAATCACCCTGTAGCTTTCATCATCTTCCATGAGTCTGGAAGCCAGCACTGATACATTGTAAATGTAACTCCTCGGCAGTCTTCCTTCGATGCTTTTTGATTCTCTGATTGAGAGGCCAAAATTCGCAAGCTGAGAAAGGAGGTTCTTGATGTCCAGAGAATTCATCTGGAAGGATTCCATGAACGCTTCCGTCACATCCTGGGTAGTTATAATTCTGTCCCCTTCCTTCAGGAGCGCAGTCAGGGATTCGCTCACCGAATCGATTATGAAGGAAGCATTGACTTTGTTGAGTAAAATATCGCCATACTGATCTATTTCCTTTGAACAGCTTGCAAGGCTGTTGTGTGTCAGTCTCATCGACAAGAGATTTCTCGTAAGGTCGGGTATGTTGTGTGCCTCATCTGCTATCAGAATTATGTCTTTCAGTTCTGCCTCCATCCACCCAAGGAATCTTTCTCTTATGAATGGGTTAAGAAAGAATGAATAAGAAGTAGCCAAGATGTTGGATTCTGTCGCTAGTCTCTTTTGCGCGAAATAGGGGCAGTAGTCTTCATTTCCTAGCTCGAGGAAGTCCTCCTGCGACATGATTCCCTTTTTCCATCCCGAATAATAATTGGTTCCATAAGGGCAGCCCCCCTTTCCGTTCTTGTTCTTCTCGACTAGCGACCTGCAGTAGTTACTCTGTTCTTCCGGGGTTCCCTGTGACATCTCGGATGCCTGCTTCTTGTAGAGACACATCTCTCCCCGCCCAAAAAAAGTCATCACCCTGTTGATTCCGAGTTTTCTAGCCTCTCTCAGCAAGTTCTCTCCCTGAGAGTTGGTTCTGGTAAGGAAGACGACCCTTCTATCCGGATATTTGGATATCACGTGATAGAGAATAGCGATAGTCTTTCCAGATCCCGTCGGACTTTCGAGAATAACAGAATTCCTTTCACTCTGTTCTAGCCTCTGAAAGATCATCTCCTGCCACGGGTATAATTCATAAGGAAACTTTGGAACATCTTTCAAGAAAGTTTTCCACCCCTTTCACCTGTGGTAAACCGAAACTCGCAATTTGATTTTCTACGTCGATCCTGCTGATCGAAGCAGTGAAAATGTACGAGTCAAAGCTCGCGTCTATGACTTTCTCCTTTACGCCAATTAGGCCACTCAATATTTCTGCAATCCGCTTCCTCTTGGCTCGAGGAAGTCCTGTTTCAACACTCTCCAGGTAATTCTCTAAGAACAGTTCAATTGATTTTCTGTCGTTCACCTGAGTGAATAGACAGCAGCACATTCCACTGGGACTCTTCCCTATTCCCTTGTTGATCGATAGAAAAGGTTCCCATATTTCTGCGGCATCTATCTCTCTCTTCCTGTACGCTTGAAGTATGTCGTCAATGCTCCTGTAGTAGGTCCGTTCGTAATTCTTATATTCTCTCGAATCTTTGTCCATTCTAGAAAGTGGAGTTGTACCAATTTTTCCTCCCTCACTTCTCTTTATCAGACCAGCCCCACCCATTGCAACCCCTGCGATTGGTTTTATGTTGTTGTCTATCAGATGGAAGAAGTACCCTGATATCATTGGACTCGCGACGATGTCCTGGTAGCCAGTCACAAGGTCTCTGAGCGCCTCGAGACTGTTTTCGTACACCTTGATTCTGAACGGCACTTTTTCTTTCAGCCCGTACAGGGCAGAAACTACGTGAGCGTATTCCGAACTCCTCACGACTCCCACTCTCAGTGTCCTGGAATGGTTCAGGGAAACAAGAACGGTTCTCTCGCTTACCCTCTTTCTTGTGATGAGTTTCTCTCTTTCGAGTTGTTTCAAAACCTCAGAAATCCTTGACCGGGAAGACTTGAGTCTGGACGTCAGTTCTTTCTGTGTAATTTCTTCACTGAACAGTACGTCTAGTACTTTCTCCCTTAGCATGTTTTTCAGAGTTCAAACTCTTCTCCGTTCTTCGGCAGGATGACTTTGGAAGAAGTCAGGTTCTTAGACAGCTCCTCCCTCTTCTCTCCGTGCATAAGAACAACTTTGTCTGGTCTGCAACCTTCAATGAATTCTAGAAGTTCCTTGTGTCCAGAATGAGCCGAGAAATCGAAGAACTTTACATCCATATTGACCTTGGTAGCCACTCCTGCTAGGTCTATGCTACCAGTTTCCAGAAGCATTCTTCCATTCGTGTCCTCCACCTGGTACCCGGTAAGGAATAGTCCATTCTTCGGATCGTTAAGTTGTGAAATGTAATTGAGCACGGGTCCTCCATCTAACATTCCGCTGGTGGTAATGATCACATCCCCTCCCAGTGCCTTCTCACGATCGGACTTGCTTCTCACCATCCTCACTCTCCTCAGCATCTTCTTGTACCTCTGGTAATTCTTTATGTATTTCGGGAAGCTCAATAGAACGTTACAGACTGTTCTTGCCATACCGTCCATCCATATTTCATAGTCAGTATTTTCCAGCACCATGAGTAATTCCTGAGCTCTTCCTGTGGCGAATGCAGGTACTATTGCCACTCCGTCGTTCTCCACCACCTTCTGAATCGAAGACAGAAAATTCTCCTCAACGTTTGGTCGTGGCGGGTGCTCCTTGCCTGCGTAAGTGCTCTCTACGACTAGAATGTCAGTATCGATAGGCTTGACACCGAACATTAGGTGGGTATCAATGCTCTGTATGTCACCTGTGAAAACGATCTTGCTGTCGTTCTGCACCAGGTACATGCTGCTGCCGATCAGGTGGCCTGTGGAATGAGGAGTTATGTCCTGGTCCTTGAATTCCATTGTCTCGCCGTAGTTCAGTGGAGTAAAGGCCTCTATGATACTATCAACGTCAAATTCTTCGTATGGCAGGCTCCCTCCCTCCAGACGCGCGATCTTCACAGTATCGTATAGCAGAATCGGTATCACCGAAAGAGTTGGGGGAGTTGCGTAAACGTTTGCTCCTCCATTTTTGTTTAGCCACGGAAGCATACCAACGTGGTCGAGGTGCGAATGTGTTACAAATACTCCATCGACCTTCGGTGCAAACATTGGAAAAGTGGGAGGTTTAGTCGGATTCATACCATAATCGAAAAGGAACTTGTACCTCTCCGTCGAAAGAACCATCCCTAGTCTTCCGACCTCATCTCCTCCTCCAAGAAACTTTGCTTTCAAAGTCCGGCCTCCTTAAGTTGAAGACCGCAACTGCATGCGTGTCTGTCTGGTATCCTGGGAATAGCATTGGTTAAAACATTCTTTATATTCTCTTCATTTTCTTTCATTACTCTTATCACTTCCTTTGAATTTACTGGTACATCTGCCCATACGTCATAATCGGTTACCGTAGCAAGCGTCAGGTAGCACATATCTTTTTCCCTGGCCAAATTTATTTCTGGAACCAGGGTCATTCCTATTATGTCTCCTACCCCTCTGAAAAACTTGCTCTCGGCCCTTGTGGAGAACCTCGGTCCCTCTATACACACATAAGTCCCCCCTCTCTTTGATTTGATCCTGAGATCGATGAGGCTCCTGTGGAAAACTTCCAGGAGTTCCGTGCAGAATGGATCGGCCATTGACATGTGAACCACTTGTGGGCCATCATAAAAGGTGTAGGTTCTACCCTTGGTATAATCGAAGAACTGGTCCGGGAGCGCTATTGCGCCGGGTTCAATGTCCTTTTGAAGGGACCCAACTGCTGAAACGCCTATCACTCTATCTACGCCCATTTCCTTCAATCCAAAAATGTTCGCCCTGAAGTTTATCTTGTGCGGCGGTATCTTGTGTTCCTTTCCGTGTCTGTACAGCACTACCACGTCCTTCCCTGCGATCTTACCAAGTTCCAAGGGAGACGACATTTCTCCATAGGGGGTCGAAATTTTAACTATCTCAGCATCTTCGAGCAATTTCCCCGTAACTGAGCCCCCAATTAGACAGATTGTCATTGAGGGTGCATGTTGTGTTGGCTAAATAAATTTCCTGAGTCGCCAGATCACATTTTCGCAGCCAAGGGAGTTCCGCCTACCAGTGCAGTTACTTCCTGCAAGGCTCGCTCTTCGAATACGATCTTTTGTGAATGCCAGTATCCTGCTCTAAGGTGCAGCAAATAATCGCCAGACATCGCTATCTTAGAAATCTTCACCTCTTTGATTTCCTCATATGACAATCGAGACTTTGCCTCTTCTAGGAACTCGGGAGGAAGTGGCCCCTTTTCGATCTTTACAGGAGGAAGGTCTGAAACTTTCTTCTTAAGATTTGACCACATTTTGAGTCCAACGAGTCCGCCCACCCCAGAAAAGATTGCAGGATTGGACGCTTCCAGTAACCACGAAGCGACGACGGGGAGGCCGCTCAGTCTCCCAGCTAGCTCACTCATCTTTGAGAGGGGTATTTGAATGACTTCTTTGTCGGTGAAAACTATGGATCTGATGGTGTACTCCGGTGAGATTGCAGTATAGAGAATAATTCCAGATATTTGACCAGTGGATTCGTTTGCCATGCCTTGATGAGAACCGTCCGGGATTTTAATTTTTGTATCGAATCTATTTCGATAGGGGTATAGTCGAAAAAGAAACGACCAGTGCTCAAAGTATGCTCATTTTTCAGGTTTACAATCATTCTCTTTGAGAGAATCCATCTGGACATCGTTAAATATGAGGTAACAATCTGGTGTCATGGAAGGCAAGCTGCGTCCTCTGAATGTTCTAGGGAACAGTCTTAACCAGTACGTACTGGTTAAGGTGAAATGGAACAGGGAATACAGAGGATTGCTGGATGGTTACGATCAACATCTCAATCTCGTCATAAAGAACGCTGAAGAGGTTATTGAGAATAAGAGTAAAGGGACTTTCCCGATAATGGTAGTGAGAGGAGATGTAGTAGTGTACATTTCACCTTCGGAGGCGATATAGAATGAGAGGAACTCCTTCAATGGGGAGGAGAAACAGAATAAAAGTCCATATAAAGTGCAGGAGATGCGGTCATCACTCTTATAACGTCACTCACAAAAGGTGTGCCCACTGTGGATATCCGGATACTAGGATCAGAAGTTACAACTGGGCGAAGTCTAGGTGAATCCTGCGGGATTGTAGCTCTCGCAGAAAGCGTTCCCGTTGGTTATAGGTTAATTCAATCGCTCAGAATAATTCAGCATCGCGGGCAGGAATCTTCTGGAATTTCTATCAACACGGGAAAGGTTCTAAAGAACCATAAAGGGATGGGACTTGTCAACGAAGTTTTTTCTGGAGTCAAGTTAGAGAAAGATACTGGAATAGGGATTGGACACATTCGATACAGTACAGCGGGCTCGTCCACTCTAGAGAATGCTCAACCGCTCTATGCCAACATAGGAAAGTACGAAATTGCAATTGGACACAACGGCGAGATAGTAAACGCGCTTCAATTAAAGAGGTCACTGGAGAGCAGAGGCTACTCGTTTGCCACAAACTCAGATACTGAGGTGATAATGAAACTCCTGTCCATAGAGTTGTCAAAAAATGCGGATCCGATTCTATCCATGAAGAACACATTCAAGAAGCTGATAGGTGCGTACTCTCTCAACATTATGATAAATCAGAGAGTTTTTGTAGCCCGAGATCCAAATGGGATCAGGCCACTCGTGGTCGGCACCACTGAATTTGGGTACTGCGGGGCATCAGAAAGTGTAGTGTTCGATCAGCTTAACGGTAAGGTCATAAGGGACGTAAGGCCAGGAGAAATCGTCGAAATCAAGAAGAACGAGTTGGATTCATTCATGTACAACGAGGATGCAAGGACCGCGCACTGCATGTTCGAGTACGTGTACTTTGCAAGACCAGACAGCGTTGTGGATGGAAGAAGCGTTTTTGAAACTAGAATGAACCTGGGAAGAATACTCGCAAGAGAAAGTCCGGTGAAAGGAGCGGACTGCGTGGTCGCAGTTCCCGACTCCGCGAGAACTCACGCTCAGGGATATGCTGAAGAATCAGGGATTCCCCTCTCAGAAGGTCTCATCAAGAACAGGTACGTAGACAGAACATTCATAATGCCTGAGCAGGCGGGAAGGGAAAGCGAACTGGACATTAAACTGAACCCGATAAAGCAGCTAATTGAAGGGAAGAAAGTGGTTCTCGTAGACGACAGTATCATCAGGGGGAACACGACGAGAAAGATAGTCAAGATGCTGAAGAGGTACGGCGCGAAGGAGGTACATCTACGGATAGCTTGTCCCCCAGTACGTTTTCCATGCTACCTCGGCATAGACATGAAGACAAAGGATCAATTCATCGCTGCCAACAGAAGTCTCAAGGAAATAAACGAGAAGGTAGGAGCAGATAGCCTCAGGTATATTTCGTTAGAGGGACTCATAAGGGCAACGGGCCTGGGAAAAGAAAGTCTCTGCCTGGGGTGCCTGAATGGCAGATACCCAGTACGCATAGGAAATAGGTAGATTGCAAAATCTTCTTCCATCGACTTTTAAATCGCGGACTTATAGTGGGACTGCAGGAATTTTACCGATTCGTAAAGGAACTTGTTGACCCCCATTTCCACTCCCTGCTTCTTTCCCAATGATATTATTTCTCCAGTTATGGAATCAATTTCTGACCTTCTACCCTGCTGAATGTCCTGCAGCATGCTGCTAGTATTCTCTGCGGTGACCTTGCAGGTTTCGATGACATTCTTCTCAATTTCCAGATGGTACCCCATTTTCGAAAACAAGACTTCTAATTCTCCAATTGCCTGAGACGCAATACTCCATAATTCTGGCTCGCTACTTACCAGACCATTCTTCACTCCGAACAGCGCTGTTATGGGATTGATGACTGCGTTGATCGCAGCCTTCCTGTATATCTCCTCTTCAATGTTCTCTACCCATTCCGCATTTATTCCAACCGCCTTTAGAAAAGAGAGATCAATTCTTACGGATTTACTCCCCACTCTGAAATATCCCCTACCGGTGAGTTCCGCGACTCCCTTCGCTACCTTCTTCGAGCCCCAGGTTGTGACCGCGTAGATCTTGTTTACTCCCTTCTTCTCGATCCCAATGTGGGTCAGGCCATTCTGTATAAGCACGACGTTTCCCTTCAGATCGTAGTCCTCATATACCTTCGCCAGATCATAGGACTTGACTGCAATTATCGTGATGTCCGCGTCTTCCGTTCCCTCAGAGACTTTGACAAAAAATCTCTCTTCTTTATCCCCTTCTCTGAGCACCACCCCTCTATCGTAGAATCCCTTCTCTCCTTTCTTCACCGTCAGAACGACTTCATTCTTCCTCAGGAGGAAACAAGAAAGAGCAATTCCCATCGATCCCGCGCCGATTACGTTGATCTTCATAAGACCCTTGTTGCTTGTACCTGAGACAGTCTCTTCCCTGCTTCAAATGCCTTGAAGTTCGCTTCCCAGAGCTTCTCAGGAAAAGATCCTTTGATGGCAGCATGCAGGCTCTCTTCGCTGATTTCAAGGAGACCTGTGGAAAAGAGCGCTCCGGTCATCACCGTGTTTACGACTCTCTTGTTATCAAGATCCAGAGCTATTTGGTCAGCTTCGACCTTGATGGGGTTATGATCTTTCAGTCTCTCTTCAATTGCAAGGTCCGGATAACTTTCTTTCTTGATCGTTAAGGAAATAGGATGTATCCTGCGTTCGTTGAGCAGAATCGTCCCTCCCTTCTTGAGCTTTGGAAGATTCCTCGCAGTCTCGAGTTTTTCAAAACCAACAATTACGTCAGCCATCCCGAGGGGAATTATTGCACTCTTGTAATCACCTATTCTTACCTCGACCAGAATGCTCCCTCCTCTCTGCGCCATACCGTGGAGTTCTGTCATCAGTACATTTTTTCCCTCGGTAACTGCAGCCTTTCCGACCATGTTTGCCGCAGTGATCAGACCCTGTCCGCCCACACCTGCAAAAACGATTGAGACCATTATGGTTTCACCTCTATTGCATTGAATGGACACACTAAAGGCTCTGAACACACAGAGCAGCCGTCACACAGTTCTGGATCGATTTCCACCTTGCCGTTATCAATATAGAACGCTGCACAAGAAAAATTGCTGACGCAGTTATAGCAGAGACTGCATTTATCTTGGTTGACCTGGAATACTTTGATCTCCGATGGAGATCTCTTCCTATCGACCTCAAGCGCGCACTCCCTCTTGCTTATCACGACCGCGAGCTCTTTAGAATCGAGCGCTTTCTTAAAAATGCTGAGAGAATTATTCAGATCGTACGGGTCAATGGTGAAAACATTCTTTATGCCAATTCCCCTGACGACACTCTCAATGTCCACTCTCCTGAATGGAGGGCTCGTTTCCGGAGTTGGCTGACCCCCGGTCATCGCAGTTATGAAGTTGTCAAGAATGACGACTACAAAATTGTGATTGTTGTGGTATGCATTGATGAGCGCAGGAATACCTGAATGGAAGAATGTACTGTCTCCTATGAAACTGATGACTCGTTCTCCAGCGTTCGCGGTGAACCCGTTTGAAGATCCTATAGAAGAACCCATCGAGAATACGAAGTCACCCAGTTGATAGGGCTCGTAGTACCCCAGAGTATAGCACCCAATGTCTGTGGGAACGATGGCGTTCTTTATTCCCTTCTGCTTCATTGCCATCTTTACAACGTAGTAAGTCGCTCGATGAGGACAGCCAGGGCACAGTGTGATTGCTCGTTCCGGAAGTCCCAGAGTCTTGTCCTTTACCGGAAAATCGATTCCAAATATTTTTGAAAGAAAACCGACCAGCCTGTCTACGTTCATCTCGTACGATGCTGGTACGCTTCCACTCAACTTCCCATGAAACTCCCTGTTGATCGAGTGAAGTGCGCTGAAAGAGAGGACCTGCTCCTCAAGGAACGGACCACCCTCTTCGATGAATACGACCCTCTCGGCTTTCCCAATCTCTTTCGAAACTACATCCAGGTCCAGCGGAAAGCTCAAACCGATCTTCATTACCCTTGCCTTTACGTTCAGCATCTGGAGGGCTTCATCTACGTAGTTATACGCAGCTCCCGATGTGATTATCAGTGTCGAAGAATCGCCGTAGACTCGATTGAAATTTTCCGAGTACCGCGAATTTGTTACTCTCTTCAATCTCTCATTAATAGAAATCTGAGCCTTGTATGCGTTCTCAGGAAGAAGGAGAAAGGACGGGTCTTTCTGGTACTTCCATCCCTTCTTGTCCTTCGCGGCACCGAATCTTACTGGTGCCCTGACGTGCGAAATCCTGGTAGCGCTCCTGAGGAGAACAGGATGCCCAACTTCTTCCGAAAGATCGAATGCCATTACGATGAAATCCTTGAGCTCCTGGGGGCTGGAAGGTTCTATGACGATGGTCTTAGCAAATTTCCCGAGAAATCTGTTGTCCTGTTCATTCTGGGATGAGTGCATTGAAGGATCGTCGGCCGATAGAACTACCATTCCTCCCTTGACTCCAGCTCCAGAAAGCGAAACGAAAGAGTCCATCGCGACATTCAATCCCACGTGCTTCATGAAGACGAAAGACCTGAGTCCGCCTGCAGAGGCAGCAGCTGCTATTTCGAGTGCGACCTTCTCGTTCGTGGCAAATTCAAACTTGATCCCCATTCTGTCCGAAATTCTATAAAGAACGTCACCGATCTCTGAACTGGGGGTACCAGGATAGGTGGCAGCTACCGACACACCTGCTTCGTAGATCCCTCTGGCGACCGCTTCATTCCCGAGAAGAAATTCGGTCTGCCCTTCAGGACCAAGAAGAGTGTCGTACTGCAATTCAATTTTGCTCCTTTTTCAGCAGAAGTTTCCACCTCTCTTCCACTGCTTCCTCAATCGACTTTATTTCTTCATCATTGAGGTGTTTGAATCTTCCCTGCAAACTAAGGTAATCGGCGATGGATGTCGTTTTGCTCGGTTTAAAGAGAGTGAATTTGCCACTCTTGAATTCGTATAGTGGGAAGACCTTGGACTCGACTGCAAGTCTGGAGACCTTGATAGTGTCCGCGGTATTGTAATACCATCCGGGTGGACAAGGGGATAGAATCTGTATGAATTTAGGGCCCTTGATCGACTTAGCGATGGCCACCTTTCTCTCCAGATCCTCCGGATAACCTATCGATGCGGTTGCTACATAAGGAACGTTCTGGGCGATCATCAGATCGGAAACGTACTTCTTCTTCTCCTTCTTGAAATTCCTCTTCAGTCCTACGGGTGTGGTAGTGGTCCATGCTCCATATGGCGTGCTGCTGCTTCTCTGTATTCCGGTATTCATGTATGCTTCGTTATCGTACATGACAAACAGTACGTCGTGTCCACGCTCCATAGCCGCGCTAAGAGCCTGAAGACCGATATCCGCAGTGCCGCCATCTCCAGCAAAAGCGAGTACGTTGTAATCCTCCTTGCCCTGCGCATTGAGTCCTTCTCTCAGCCCAGATATGGCGGCCCCCGTAGAAGCAAAGGTTGTATAGAGAAGCGGGACTTTCAGCGCAGTGTAGGGATATTCTCCCGGAATTATAGCCCAGCAGGATGCGGGTATCGCGACCGCCGTTTTAGGTCCCATTCCCTTCAGAACGTACCTCATAGCTAGGGCAGCCCCGCATCCCGCGCAGGCGGTGTGTCCCTGATTGACGTACTCCTCCTTCGGGATAGTGAGAGGCAACTATTTCACCCCGACGTTAACCCATTCCATATCATTGTTTCCTTCGATCAAATTTTCAAACATTAGCTCGTAGTCAGTGACTCTTATGTCCCTTCCTCCGAGTCCGACCACGTAGTTCCTGACCGGGACGTCAACACGGCCATAGAGGGACGAAACGACGTCTTCGAACGTAGGTCCTCTCTGTCCGTAGGAAAGATTTCTTTCTACGACCCCCAGTCCCTTCAATCCCTTGACCGCTTTGAGTATCTCTTCTCCAGGGAAGGGTCTATAGAAATAGAGACGAATGAGACCCACTTTCTGTCCCCTCTTTCTCAATTTTCTCACTGTATATTTCGCGGTTGAGGAAATAGCTCCAGCGGTAATTAGGGCATAGTCTGCATCTTCCATCATGAAGTTCTCAGTGAGACCTGGGAGCTCCGCGTCAAATTGGTCGTTAAAGTTTGATATTTCGTTTTTGATTATGCCCACAGCATTGTACATGCTGTCCCTCATATCCTTCTTCATTTCCATGTAGGGTCCATCAGGGGAGATTAGTGAACCATATCCTATCGGGTTCTTGAAATCGATCTTGAAGTCAAGGTCAAGATCTCCGAGATAATCGGCTGCAGTCTTTAGATCTCTGACCTCTACCGGTTCCGACGTATGGGAGAGGGTAAATGCGTCAAGCATGTTCATTACGGGCAGCAGTACCTTCTTGTTTTCTCCTATCTTGTAGCCAAGCATTATGCTGTCCAGTGCTTCTTGGTTGGATTCGCAATACATCTGGAGCCATCCCGTGTCCCTTTGGTTGAACGTATCTGTCTGTTCTCCCCAGATGTTCCAAGGAGGTCCAAGCGCTCTGTTCACAACGGACATTACCAGAGGCAACCGCATCCCAGCGGCCCAGTGAAGCGCTTCGTGCATGTACAGAATTCCGTGGGACGACGAAGCTGTGTAGGATCGCACTCCAGTGATCTCGCTCGCGGTTATCATCGACATCGCACTGTGTTCGCTCTCCACTTCGATGAATTTCGAATCGAGTTCTCCGTTCGCGACCATTTCTGCTATCTTCTCGGCGATGGTGGTTTGGGGAGTGATGGGATAAGCAGCTATGACCTTCACTCTGGACAGTTTGACTCCCGTCGCTACTGCTTCGTTTCCTGTCATGATTCTTCGGGACGATTGGACACTCTTCATCTCAGATTTCCTCCCTCACCATTTCTATTGCTCCGAAAGGGCACTCGGCCTGGCAGATTCCACATCCCTTGCAGTGGTCGTAATCTATGGAAGGCGCCTCCAGAGCATTGAACCTGTCGTTCGGTGTTTTCAGTTTTGGATCCGTGACAAGATTTATCGCCATGTCAGGGCAAAATTTCCAGCATATCTCACAACGGGTGCACTTAGAATAATCTATAACTGGCTTAGTCGTTCTCCAGGATGACATCACCTTGGTTTCCGAAGAAACATACATGAGTGGGAGCAGGGCCATTTCTAGTTCATCTCCGTCTCTTCGTATGCTTCCTGTATCGCATTGACGTTTTCCTTTTTCCTTGAGGGTACCAATTCGGTAGTGGCATTCTTGATTGACTGAAGAGAGACTAGATTGCTTATTTTCGCAAAGGCCCCAAGGATAGCGGTGTTCACGACAGGATGGGATGGATCACCAAGTCCATTCCTGAGTGCGATGCTAGTAGCATCTACATAACCAACTTTGTATCTTCCCGCCTCCTTCATGTTCCCATCAATTCCATTGACTACTATTACGCCATCGTTCTTCAGTCCGTCCGTTACATTTACAATGCTCATAAGTGACTTGTCTAGGACGATCACTGCGTCTGGTTCGTATATCTGGCTCCTGAGCTCGATCCTCCTATCGTCGACTCTGGTGAAGGCAGTTACTGGCGCACCTCTCCTCTCCGAGCCAAAGAAGGGAAAGGATGTCACCCACTTGCTTTCCATAAAGGCTGCCGTCGCAAGTATTTTTGATGCAGTGACCGCACCTTGTCCACCCCTACCGTGGAACCTTATTTCATACATGTATCACACTATTCCAATAATGCGGGATGATATAAAAGGATGCTGAATTTTCCGGAAAGAAAAGATGCTGAAAATCCTGAATAATTCAGTGTCCTGACGAATTTTCCGTCAACCACAGGTACTGAAATTTCTTGTTCCGGTGAAGACCCAGAGCGATAATCATTTTATCTCCCAGATTATACCAATGATAGATGGACATTCGGATACTCATAGACGAAATGGTAAAGGATATGGGGTACAGAACTTACCCCGGGTATCCGGAGGAATATATATGGGTCGACCATGGAGATGGGTCTGGAGAGGTGATAATGCTCCTAGAGAATGAAGATCTGGAGAAGGTCAGGGAGTTCCACTCTTCCACCGTCTCGTTTCCGGGAGAAAGGTTTCTGTTCCTGCTTTCTGATGGAGCCAACAAAGACGTACTTTCTTACTGCAAGGGACACAAAATCATTCCAGTCACAAGAGACGAAACTGCAAAGCTTCTAGGGAAAGCTCTCATAGATATGCAACTTTCAAAGAAAGTTCGGAGGAAACCCGTGGTTCAACAATCCAATGAGAACGAGGATTTTATCCTCGTCTATCTGGAGGAGGGAAACAATCCAAAATACATTAGACCCGTCGTGAGCGGTGAAGTGGTCACCAACTCGATTGGGCTCCGGTCAGATCTCATATTCATTCCGTTCCATTTCTTTTCTTTCACGATGAAGGTCATGGAGGATGAATCCCTCTCTAAGAAAGAGGGTACCGCAATGGTCAATGCGGTCACCGGAAAGGTATCTAGATCAATAAATGGGTACGAACTTCTAGACTCGTGGCCCACGACACACAGGGAACTGGAGCTCAAATGGGAACCGCTCTCCTCTATCGAACGCGCCAAGAGGTGGGTCAGTGACAGCTTGGAGACCGAGGTCGTAGAGAAGAGCGAAACGGATGGATTCATAATATATTCCAGAAGCAGGGTGAAACCACTGGAAGACACGATCAAGGTGACGTTCATAAATACCTGCCTCTATCCAATCTATTCTTCATCAGCTCTGGTCATGGATGGTTTTACTGGAGAGATCAAGTCCATTACCGATTACGTCTGATAATTGTTTTTGGACATCTATTTTCAAGAACGCTCCATCCAGGTAACAGGTCGTAAAAATAGCGTAATTATCTGAATGCTGGAAAGGAAAGGGATAATAATTAGTAATTTATATTGATTGGGATATTAATGCAAGAGGCTACTGGTTCTGACTTGAAATTTATAATAGAATATGTGAAACAGCGGAGGGGTATGAGTGGAGTAAGGGGGCTGCTCAACGAGCTTAACAAACCTTCAATTCTATTCACAGGACTGACGGACATTGGCAGGTCCAAAGTTTTCTCCGAAGATGTTTACAAGAAGGTCCTCGAGTCTGCCGCCAAGATCCTAGGTGGGGACTTGAAGACAAGACTGAACCAGCTTGGATACGCACTCGGAGACAGGGCGAAGATGACCAAGTTCATCGCAAAATTCTCCACCTCAAAGCAGTTGATCAGGCTCATTGAGGATGTCATAATTACAGATGTCCCATACGTGAAATCATCCGTCAACGAAGTGTCAAAACACATAACGATCCTCAGGATAACTCACAGGAAAAACGGAGAGAATTTTCTTGACGTCGCCGACGGATACATAACTGCAGTACTCGATCAGTCTGGCAGGGAGCTCAAGATCTCGGAAAAGAAAATCGCAAACGGTGAACTCTCGTACAAATTCGTAGTCGGTTAAGGTCTTCGTATGAGTTTGGTAAAAGTCGAGAAGAAGGATAGGGTAGCCTATATCGGTTTGAACAGACCAGAGAAGAAGAACGCTCTCTCACCCGATGTCTTGGTCGAATTGGAGAGTGCGCTCAAGTCCCTCGAAAATGTGACCGTGGTCGTCATAAAAGGAGAGGGAGGATTTTTTTCAGCTGGTGGCGACATATCCGTTATGTTCTCAATATCTGGAGAAGAGGGTGAAAGGTTCTCGAGGAAAGGGAACGAGTTCATGGATTTTCTGCAGAATTATGGGGCGATAACCATAGCAGCAATGGAGGGCGGAGCATATGGTGGTGGACTGGAATTAGCCCTCAGCTGCGATCTCAGGATAGCCTCCCCTCAGACAAAAATGGGACTGACGGAGATCATTCTAGGCCTATTTCCTGGATGGGGCGGCGTGAAGAGAATGGCCAGAATTGCAGGAGTTGGAACCGCAAAATATCTAACGCTGACTGGAAAGATAATCGACGGTAACGAAGCCTATCGACTTGGACTGGTAAGTGCGTTAGCGGACGATCCAGTCAAATCGGCCGAAGAGCTAGCTGTACAGCTGTCTCAAAGGTCGTCGGATAGCATAAAGAGCATCAAGACCCTGCTAGGGAAAGAAGAGTACTCCACCGAAACGGAAGAGAAGCTTTTCGGAGAGATTCTCGAAACCCCTACTGCGAGAGCCACCCTGGAAAAATTCCTGAAGAAGTAGAATCATTCAAGTCTGATTGCCGGACGTCCAGGGAGGGCCTTCTTAGTGTAGGAAGCATCCTCGCTTATTGATATCTCCACGTTGAGATATCTAGCAAGGTCTTCTCTGTATCTCTCTAGGACCTCTCTTTCATTCCTGATGTTCTGGGTCAGATCTTTCTTCTTCATCAGCGTAAGGAGGAACTCCCTCCTTTCTGGGGTAGCTTCCTTGATCATCTGTTTGATGTCCCTGGACTTGGACTCTTCAAGCAGTTTCCATTTCCACTCTTCGGCAGTACCTATGATCATTTTTTTCGGTCGAATTGGGGAGACCTTGGTAATACTCCTGAAATCCTCTACAATGGATTCTATAAAGTTCCATTCCGATTCTTGCTCCCTGTATACGTTTTCCATCGATGGGTAAGTCTGCAAGGATGCGAATCCATTCTCTCCATACATCGAGTAAATCTCTTCTGCGACGAATGGAATGACCGGTGAAAGACTGAGCACCCATTCCTTACCGAACTTCTTCACTGCCCTTAGGGCTCTTTCCTTGCCAGAAAAATTCTCAAGGTCTCTGATATCATTCAGCGCATTGAAGAACAATTCGACGGTCGCTTCTCTGATCTTCATCGAGTCGTAGTTCTTTGAACTCCTTGTGATCCTGTCAATCATCCTTGAAACGATCCAAAGGTCTTTCTCATCGGGTTCCCCCTTTGAATTCCTTGCATCTTCTAACAGTGAAAAGAATCTGTCGAGTTTCTTTGAATAGTTTTCGACCTCGCTTGTCCTCCAGTCTACATCGTACCATACGTCCGCATTAGATGCAAGATACATTCTGAAGAGATCCGCTCCGTACTTTCTCTTGATAGTCAGGAGGGGATACACGTTCCCCTTGCTCTTGCTCATCTTTTGTCCTTCCGATATGACCATTCCACCTGTCGATATTCCGATGGGCCATTTCTCAGGCGGGAAGATTGCTACGTGGTTGAAGAGGTAAAAAGTCAGGTGATTTGATATGTGGGGATAGCTGGTGTGTCTGAGATCGACCGGATACCAGTAGAGGTATTCATTTCTGGCCTCTTCTGCAATTTTTCTGGTTGCTTCCCCCTTTTGAGAGAGCTGTCCTTTTCCGAAGAAAATGAAATCGAACAGTTCGTCATCGATTTCTTCAAATTTCATCTGTCTGAGAAAAGGTATAATCGTGTAAACGACGGTGTAGATTGTGGAATCACTGAGGCTCTCTATGATCCACGCGTTGTCCATTGGAAGCTTGGTTCCAAGCCCCCTCTTTCTTGCGCATGGTCTTTCCTTTATCCAGTCGACTGTTTGGAGAAACTGATTCCTTAGGCTGTCTGGTCTCAGGTCCATCTTCTCGATTAATTCCCTGACCTTTTCCTTCCACTCTTCGATCGAGTAGTCAATGAACCACTGGTTCTTGATGACGGCGACCATGACTGGATTCCCCTCTCTAGTCTCCGCCTTCCTGGATGTCTCATAGATCGGGATAGCAATTCCACTCTGCACGAGGTCTTCCGATATCCTGTCTTTGACATCCTTGACTATGTTTCCTTTGAACTTTCCTGTGACTATCTTGCCGTGATAGTACTCCTTTTCGTAAACGTACTTTGTGGCTTCCACCAATTTGTCCTTGTCGTCAAGGCCGGAAATTCCAAACTTTTTTCTTACATCTTCCATGCTAAGTGTCTGATCCTTTGTCTCAATGACATAAATATAATCTGGAGCTTCGGAAATCTCCAGCAATCCCACGTGGTCCCAAA
This sequence comes from Thermoplasmata archaeon, assembly GCA_021792255.1. GTDB lineage: Archaea > Thermoplasmatota > Thermoplasmata > Thermoplasmatales. The sequence goes on along the minus strand of JAJYUZ010000003.1, from coordinate 24,806 downwards.
CCGAATGAGCAGGAACAGAATAGTCGACTCCAGTTCCTATATCAGGGTCTACGAATTTCGCAGGAAAGATTGGTATCTCCCTTGAATTAAGAGGTTCCTTGGCCTTCTTGCCGATGTAGTCTTCGACTTTCACGTTAGAAACAAATTCGGCATCTCTTTGATACTTCAGCTTCTCGAAAGCTCTGCTGCTGACGATGAAAGTCTTACCATTCATTCTTATCCTGCAATACTGCGCCTTGGGATTGAGAAATAAATTGGTCACTCCATCAAGCGTCTCCGGCCTTACCGTTGATGCGAGAAGGACGTCATCGCCAACGTAGAAAAATACTCCTGTAAATTGAGTAATAGAGACTTTATCCGTATCCCCCTCAAGGATGTCATCCTCTCCGACGGGATTCCCTTCTTCCGCCGAATACAGAAGTGGATAGTCTCCTCTCTTGATCAGTTTCTTGTCTCGGAGGAACCTGAACTGCCATTCGACAAACTTGTTGTAGATTGGCTCCCCTGATGTAAATTTTCTAGTCCAGTCGATGGAGAAGCCCATGTTGGTAAAATCGTTTATTATCTTGTCCGAAAAGTATTCAGCGATATTCGATGGAACAGAGAATTCTGAAACCTTCGAAGGATCGTCGCCGTACAATTCAAGGTAGCTCCTGTACAGGTTAATTGTTGCTTCATCTCCATTCTCTATCTTCTTGCTGAATGCAAGAATTGGTGTTCCGGAGATGTGGAATCCCATCGGATACATCACGTTGAGGCCCTTCATTCTCTTGTACCTTGCAACTATGTCTCCAATGGTGTAAGTTCTCCCGTGCCCTATGTGCAGAGCGCCATTACAGTATGGCCAAGGAACGGTGAGCAGAAATTTCTTACCTTCCGGTCTAGGCTCAAATACTTTTTCGTCTTTCCATTTTTCTAGCCATTTCTCCTCTATTGAATTGAAATTATATGACATTATGCGACTCACCCCAAAATCATCACTGCAGCGGCTACGACCGTTGTCCATTCATCTACATTTTTTACGGCCGATGAAGCTGTGATGTTGCTCGTCAAGAGGATTGCATCGTTCAATCTAAATTTTCCATTTTCATCACGTTCGTACGAATCCAGGCCCATTGTGCTTGCTAGCATTTCTGCAGCCAGTTCTTCGGCGAATTTGCCCGATGCCTCAGGAGTCTCACCGAAGCTGTGATGTTCGCTTAGATACCCGTACATCGTTCTGTTTCTAGGAATTGCAAAGCCTACAGAAGCAGTAATTAATCGATTCAGCTCATTCGAACTATTCCGGGCAAGTACCAGATACAAAATCTGCCCAGGCTTAAGTTCTTTAAGGCCTTCTTCCCTGTCGATAAGCTCTGCGTAAGGAGGGAAAATGGAACTAACCTCGACCAGATTGTATTTTGCGATATCCGCGTCTCTGAGCGCATTTTCAAATGATCCGAGTTGGCTCCTGTGGGATCCCACCCCTTTGACGAAGAAAATCTTCCGAGGTATCATTGATGGCATTTCAGTGGTTAATTACAACTCGCTTTAATCCTTTTCCAATACTTGCCCGCCGTGACCGCCGGAGAGAAGAAGGAACCGCCGAATGAGGCGTCGATTCATTCATCATTTTTAGAGAAAGGTTTAATATCGTTAGTGTGATACTAATGCATGGAATATAGTACTAATGTTGTTAGCAAGAGAGAAAGAGATTGCTTGGTCTCTCTTGTAGAGGGATCGACGAAAGGTTTTCCATTACGCCTTTATCAGATAGCGTCGTTCCTTCGTGTCAAACCTCCAACCGCGTTGAATGTAGTGAGAAGACTTGAGCAGAAGGGGCTCGCACAGTCCAAAGACGGGATGACATTGCTGACAGAATTGGGTGATCGTACGGCAAAGAGAATTCTCTTAGTCCATAGAACGTATGAATCCCTGCTCTGTCAGAGTGGTGTATCAGAAAAGTCTGCTTGTTCTGATGCTGCTAACGTTGATTTTATAATTCCGGAAGAAGAAGCCAGACTAATACTCAAGAAGATTGGCAATCCTAGGTTATGTCCCCACGGCAAACCCATAAGAGATGGAGAGGACAAATGATCGATCTCGGCTTTATATTAAATCCTCCAAAGGGACTGTCAGTATTCATAATTTTGTCGATTGCAGCCATACTCGGACTTATGCACGGCGCAACGCCGGATGAGCATACGTGGCCAATAACCTTCAGCTATTCCATAGGGAGTTACAGTACTCGTGGTGGAATGAGAGCAGGGTTCATCTTTTCGTTGGGATTTACGATCCAAAGATCCATATTGACCGTTCTTGGTTTTGTAGGTTTAGCTACAATATATGTGAAGTACAATCTGGATGGCTATGTCTATGTTCTTGTTGGTTTCGTCATGTTCATAGTGGGTTATTATCTGGTAAAGGGAACGGACCTCCACGTTCCCCTAGACAAATTGTTCGGAGGATCGACTCACCACTCAACAAAAGCTGAAAGGACTCCGATCCAGGAAGTGGAGAGTGCGACGAAAGAGATTCCGTCTGGAATGGCACTCGTTCACGGCTTTATAGCTGGATGGGGATTTGGAGGATTCTCCACGATAATTACCTTCATTCTTGCTCCACAGATGCCAAACATATACTTCGCTGCACTGGTGGGTGCTTTCTTCGGCCTGGGAACGATGCTGATGCAGATAATCATTGGAGCAATCTTTGCGAATCTAATGCGAGTCAAGAAGCTCACGACGGAACAGATAAAGTACGTCGGCAGGTCTACTGCTGCCAGGACGTTGTATCTCGGTGGTTTAGCATTTGCAGTGATAGGCGGAGCGGTGATCGCATTTCCATTGCTAGAAAAAATTGCACTGAACACGGGGAACAGTGTGCCCAATCTCAACTCGATCGGAATTGCGACGGTCTTAGTAATAATAGTGGTCGGCGTGATAGGCTTTGGAAGCCTCATGAGGGGATACAGGGAGATATCGAAAACCAATGATGACTCGATACCAGTTGTCAAGTAAGGTCAAAAATCATGTCATCCCTCTTTCTCTTTTCTTTGAGACCTGATGAATTCTAACTTCTGGCCACAAGGCTGTTGTGGATCCGAAAATGAGAAGGTCCAGTGAATACGAACAAGACATCTTTAAACGATTTCCAACACGTGGGGCAAGTATTTTTATATAGGTTGCAATTAGAACCATAATGCAGGCAAGTCCCAGCATATCGAAGGTCCTCGTCGTTGGTCCAAAGGGCTCGGGAAAGTCGAGTCTACTCTGCAGAATCATATTCAACTCAATGGAAGAATGTGATCAGATTCCTGGGCAGTTCCTGAAGTTTAGTTTTTCTACTGGGAATGGAGACAATGTTTCATTTCTCTTCAAAGAGGTTAACAATCTTCCGACCCCGGAAAAGAAGTCGGCTTACATCCTGACCCTCAATTCTAACAACAAGGCAGATTTCGACGATCTACCAAATCTTCTGTCCATGACCTCCGACAAAAAGGTGATCATTGCTCTGTGCATGTCAGATCTACATTATTCAGCCGCTTTTTGGGTAGAGGATGTCAAGAAAATCATTGGCAAGAGAAACATAAAGGTCGTCCCGGTTTCTTCCAAGACTGGCGAGAACGTTAAACAGTTCATGCTCGATCTTTCTGAAATGGTGCTTACCTAGAATGATTCAAGGGAAGCTGAGAAACAGGAGAGTCCTAATAGAAAACGAAGCGGACGCTTCCACCTTAAGAAACAAGGGTTCAACAGGGAGAAACTTGGGAGAAAAACTATCCCTGGACCTGATGACTTCACTCGATCTTCTCACTCGAAAGAGAATCGAAATAACGAAAGGAGAAAATCCCATCACCACTGAACAGATAAAAGGAATGTTATCAGACACAGAGAAGGATATTGCTACATCATATCACTTTCTCAAGGCAAAGGGAATGAGGCCCCAAATAAAGAGAGGAAAACTGTACGCAGATGGCACCAGAATACTGATTTTCAGAGATGACCAAGAAATTGATTTTACGGTTTTAGCTAGGAACGTTAATTTCCTGTCAATACTGGACTCGGAGGGAAACTGTCTGTTGTACTCACTGAACAAACTTCCAATATACGGAAGACTCCGTGGTACAAGCGGACTGGTGAGCGATGCGCAGGAACCGACGGAACTCGTTGATGTTCTCAAACAAAAGGGAATGAGAGTCGCCAGTGGTTTCAAGTTTGGCTCAATGTTCAGGATTTACGAGGGCAGTTCATCGCACGCAAGATATCTGATGAACGTCGGAAGACAATCGCTGGGGAGGGACATCGTTGCAATAGCGAGGATAGCGCAGTCGGTGAGAAAGACCTACGTGCATTCCTTTTACGATGCTGCGAAGGGCCAATTCAAATTCTTTGAGATTAAGTGGATTCGACTATAGTCTTTCTTTTCTTTGGATATTTTTTCAATTCATTTCCACAGTAGGGACATTCCTTAAAGAGTCGATCGAATTTTCTCTTGCATCCAATGCACCTGTATCCCCACTCTATTTCTGTATCGATTGATTTTCCCTGGAAAGATTGGTACTTTATGCCCATTCTTTTACATACGTTTTGCATCGCGAGATCATTTGTAAGCAGAGTGGCATCGTGGTCCCTTGCTAGCGCAATAAGTCCTGTGTCAGTTCCGCTCAACTGTTGCAGATCTCCTGACTCTTCTGCAATCTCTCTCACCTCTTTCACGGTATCCTTGCTTGGTTCGAAAATTATCAGAAGTTCCATCCTGATCTCGATGCTCTTCTTCATTTTCTTTCCTCTGATTTCTTGGATGACAGAGTCAGTGGTGATGTATTCATTACTACCATCGATCTGGAATCCGTAGAACAGCGAGGAGGTATCAACCACTATTTTCATGATCTCTCCAGTATCTACAGTACTTCTTCAACCCACATTCGTTGCACCTCGGAGTTATTGGCTTGCATATCTGTTTTCCAAACTCGACGAAGTACGAATTGACTTCATTCCATCTCTCTCTCGGTATCTTCTTCTTTAGCTGTTCCTCGGTCACCTCTGGTTTCTCAGACGAAGACAGCCCTATCCTGAAAGAAATCCTCTGAACGTGGGTATCAACGGCAAGTCCATCTTTACCCACTCCCTCCGAAAGGACGATATTTGCAACTTTTCTCCCTACTCCAGGTAGTTCGAGTAGGTCCTCCATTCGATCCGGAACTCTTCCGCGGTGCTTCTTCAGTATGATGTTTGACGTTTCGACTAAGTCGACCGCTTTAGTTCTATAGAAACCCACAGGCTTTATGAGATCTCTGACGACAGAAGGTGAAGCCCCAGCGAGGGCCTTGACAGAGGGAAATTTACAGAAAAGTCTCAGGCTCGCTCTGTCAGTGACCTCATCCTTGGTTCTTGTAGACATTATCCCAGTTATCAGAATCCTAAACGCGTCATCCCATATTGCGATATGAGGATCAACCATCTTTTCTATTTTGCCCAAGATGAGGTCAGCATCCATCTTTGTGCTCAATTGCTCTAAGGTAATATAATGTTGCTGGAGATTGCACAATATTTTATATCATCAGAGCCTATCATTTTGTATGGATCAAACGGCGAGAGGTATTCTGCCTTTGACCAAGATTCTGGTAGCGATAGATGGAACCAAACCCTCTATGAGGGCCCTTGACATGGGAATAAGTCTCGTAAAAGTCGAAAAGAATCTGGAGATGGACATAGTCATGGTCGTACCTTACCCCGTGCAGTATGTTACCGGAGAAAATCCGACGGGCGATCTAACGATAGTAGAGCGACTAGCGACGTTAAAAGAGCGAGGCGAGACAATACTGAATCACGCAAAAGACTACTCTGTATCGAATGGAGTCATGAAACTCAAAACGGTACTCAAACAAGGGGACCCGGCAAGGGAGATACTGGATCTTGCAGAAACGATCAAACCCGACCTGATCGTGATTGGGAACAGGCGGAGAGGGTTCCTCAGGGGAGTTTTCCTCGGGTCTGTCAGTCAGAGAGTGGCTGCAAATTCAAAATGCGCCGTGCTGGTCGTAAAATAAGTATTTATTAAGTAACTCATTTGGAAAAAATGAAAGAATTCCAAAATTTCAGTCTGAAGGAAGGATCTAAAGTGAGGATTTATTTGAGGTCTGGGAACGAACCAAAAGTTCTGGAAGGAGTATTTAATGGACTGTCAGATACCTTCCAACCACTTCTTTACCTTGCAGACAAGGACAAGAATTATTTGATCAACATGCTGGATATAATATACATAGAGACCGCCGATACGCTTGAGAAGATCGAAAAGGAAAAGAAAACAGACTACGTGTTCTAGATTCCAACAAGAGGGTCAGAAATAAGAGAAGGTAAAATATTTTTAGTAAATTAGACATGCATATTCGTTGAAGTTAGGAGTCATGACAAAGGATTTCAGGGTCTACAATAGACTACTAACTCTTCTCAAGGATATGAATGAACCCTTTGCTTCTCTCGGCCCCGAGGACAATTTCACTGGATTTGATGTGGTCTTCACAGATATGGAGCTAAGCGGAAACAACGTCTTCAGGACGAGGGGGATTGAAGAGTTCAGGTTGAAGCAACTGATAAGGTCTAGAAATTCTGAGAAGATCGTGGTGGGTATCGATCCCGGACCGGCTCCAGGCATAGCCACCCTCGCTAATAATGTAGTCATAGACAGAAGGAGCATCTATGACGTGGGGGAAATAAGGGAATACGTTTCTAGGGTCAGCAACGAGTGCAAGTACAAGAGCTTCATCATAAAGGTCGGAAACGGCGACAGAAGCTACAGAAATCAGATCATCCGGAGCCTGAGGGACTTCAGACTCCAGATAGTAGACGAGAAGGGGAGCTCAAGGACCATAAAGAGGGGAGAAGACTCTGGTTCTGCGATAAACATTGCCCTCAGCAACGATATCCTCTGATTACTTTTTCCACTTGGGTCTCCTTTTCCTTGCGTAATAGCTCGCGATGAAAGTCACTGCGACTATTATCGCAAGAAACGCTATGACTCCTATGTAGATGTAAACAATGTAGGGATTACCCGACTGAATCTGGAAGGTGTAGGAATTCCCGTTTTTCAGTGCTACTATGGTATTGTTGACGTGTACTGTGACAGTGTAGACTCCGGCCGGCAAAAGCCCGGATACCCACTGGTACGTCACATTTTGGGTAGAATTCTTTGATATATTCACGATCTTGCTACCGACGTATTTGCCGTTGACTTCAAAAGTGACGTTTATCGAATTCAGCGCGAACTGTGAAGGATTCTTGATGGAGGCGCTGAGGACGGTGAACTGTTTGACCGTCACCATTGAGGTCAGGTTGTAGTAGAATTTCGCACCGTTCGTCATGTATCCAGTGACCTGGAACATCAGGAACATCGTGGTCTGGACAGAGGGCGCTGTAATTGAGAAGTACGTCGGGCCGCTCGTGATGTTATTCTTGTAAACAGGAGAGATGGGTGATGCACCCGTCAAGTTGTTACCTGAAACGATCATCGTCGCAGAATAGTTCTTGAAGATTTGCTGGACGCTCACAGAGTAATTGAAGGTTGAGTTTATAGCCACTGCGGAGGGACCTGTCACGCTGACTGGCCCGGATGTGCTTACGCTCGCATCCGCGTTGATGGCGAAAGCAGAACCAACGATCATCGCTACTAAGATGAGTGCTAGTAGAGTCCTCACGTTCTGAACCTCCTTCTGAAAATCAGCATGACTGCAACCATCGCAAGCACGATGAAAGCAGAGAAGGCGTATATGTAGTAATCCTGGGTCATTGGAGAATAAGCGGAGAGATCGTGTCCAGTTCCCGAAGCCTTACTGACCGAAAGTTCTGGAGCGGTCAGTTTAACTGTCACAATCTTCGTGGTGTTTCCGTACGATAGAAGGATGGAAACGATGGTTCCGGAGATTGTCTTCCCAGACGTGGAATTAATTATCAAGTACGTGGATTCGTTCGAATTTGAGTTGATCTTAGTGGAATAGGTCACAGAGTTATTGAACGTCACGTTGATGCCATTTGCCTTGAGTTGCGCGGAGTTCATGATCGTCGCATTGACGTACGTCTTCGTGTTTCCATTGTTGAACAGTTTCCAAGGAATTTCCAGCAGGTCTCCGACGATCTTGCCTGAATTGTTCTTTGCAGTGGCGGTGATGCTCAGGACGGGGGATACGGTGATGTTGACGTTTACGTTGTAGTAGGTGTCTCCGTAGTATATCCTAACGTAGACGGAGTTGTTACCCGCGAACTGATATCTCGGGACCTTAATGGTGACGTTAGTTTCTCCGGAAGAATAGGGTGCAAGGGTCGTGCTGTTGCCGCTGACGTAGAAGGACGAAGAATTACCGATCGTGAAATTTAGGGGAATGTTGGAGTGGCTGGTGATGAGAAGTGGAAAAGTGATCGACTGGTTGTTTGCTAGGACTGGGCTACCTGATTCTGCATAGAATGTCACCTTCACTATGGAATCAATCTTGAACGAAAGGGTGGCAGAACTTATGCCAGAAACCCTGATCGTCTGATCGATGGAGTAGTTGTCCAAATATCCATAGTAGGTGTATCTGGTCGAACCGTTAAAGACGTAAGTGCCGTTCGGCAGGTTGATTATTCCGCTAGGTGGAAGGTAATAGTTCACACCGTCCTGGATCGATACCATTCCCTTGTAGGACGAGTTATTGAGGTAAGTTCCGTAGTTGAGAGGATATGCCCTCTGAAGGGTGAAGTTCAGACTCAGGTTCGAGGATGATACGCTGAATCCACCGAAGTACGCATAGTTCCCGGAAGTGGCGTATATCGAATAGTTCCCGTTGGGCAGGGAAACAGGTCCAGAATTGAAGCTTCCTGTGACGTTCTTCGTGCCCTGAATATAATAAGTGCCTGTCGTGACGGATGATCCGCTGTAGTGATACTGTATCGAAGCGGCATAAAGCACTTCTTTCAAGGTCCCAGAAAGCGTCACGGTCTGTGAAGAAGAAAGGTACAGTGAATAAGATGCATAGTAGGCGTAGGTGGAATTGTAAGCCTTATCCAGAGTGAAGTCGTAGGTACCACCTGGAAGAAGAACGGAGCCCTGCCAGGTAATGTTTCCGTACTGAGAGGCAATGCCGACATTGCCGTTGGGGGTGGTGACGAGCGTGACGTTGTAAGCGGTCTGGAAGTTTAGAGTAACTACCGTATCCTTTGTGAGATTAATGGTCTCGAGTGCAGCGGTGTCACCACTATACGAGTAAATGGTGTAGGTGCCGATCAGCAGAGTGTTGTTCAGTGTGGAAGAAACAAGTTCACCATTCTTGAATATGTAGACCTTCTGGACCGGATCCACTGACAGCTTTGCCTTAATGTATAGGTCAGTATAGAAGGGCTGAATCGCCTCTCCCGCGACTACGTCTATGCCCATCAGGGTGGATGATGTCGTGGTCCCCGGGTGAGAGAATGCCACAGTATAATTCCCGGGATTTATCGAGAGATTGAAGTAGTGTGTTCCTGTCGCCGTGTAGTCCGTGGAACCGTTCAGGTAGAGAGTGAGTGAGACGCTTCCAGAATAGGACGCATATACAGAAACGTCTACCGGGAGAACTTTCAGCTGGATATTGGTCGAGGTGTACGATTCCACAGAATAGCCAGGTGTTATGAAATTCAGGCTGCCTAAGGTAACTCCATTCTGCAGATATATGGAATAGGCACCACCCGTATCAAAGTAATCGAAGTAGGATCTGCCGTTGAGCTGAGAGGTCACTAGGCCCTTTACGGATTTCTTGTCGTACGAAACAGTACCGTTCAGTTGGTACCCGTGATATCCGTTTAGTCTGAGGTACACGTTCTGGTCGCTTACAGTGAATTCCTGAGAAGCGACATAGAGCGAAAAGTTGTAGTGGGAATATGTCACAATGCTGTACTCACCAGCAGGGAGATATGCCGAGAAGTAGCCGGTCTTGTTACCGAAAAGTAAGGTGAAGGAATTGTTTCCAGCTATGGCTATGTCCGTATTGTTCTGTCCAACATTGTTCACCTTGTACTGACCAGAAACTAGGTAAGAATACTGAAGACTTAGCACAACAGTCGCTGCTCCCGTGACGTTCAGGATTTGTGTAGCCGAATAATAATGACCGTTATAGAACACATCCGAATAGACGAGATTTGTCGAAGCTGGAGTGCTGAAATAACCAATTCCGTTCGAGTCGGTCTGTATCGACTGGGTAAGCGACGTCCCGTTGTTTATCTCCACCAGAGCGCTGACAGGCTGGCCATTCACATCAGTCACGAAAGTTATTCTGTACTGCGTAGAGAATGCCAGATTCAGGTCTGCGGTACTGTTGTTCGTTAGCTGGGCGGTGAAATTGTCCCATTCGCCTGCATTGAACGCACTGATGTTATAGATGCCAGTAGGCAGATAGTACGCCTGATCAACTTGGGTCAGGTTGTAAGTCACCGAATAATTCCCTCTGCTGAAGGATATCCGGGCTCCCGATGCAAGAGATACTCCTGACTGCAGGCTGGCATTCATGATGCCATAGGTAAGTGGAATGTCCTTTGAAACCGTAGTCGAGGAAGGGGTGACTGATGTTGTATTGTTGTACCAGTGACCATACGCATTAACCGAAATCTTGTAATTGTAGGGTGCGACATTGGAGATTTGGTAACTTCCATTCTGCATTGTGTTGGTCACGTACGTGATGTTGTAAGTGGAGTTGTGGTACCTGACTGTTCCCTGTACCGTTTGGTCGGTGCTTGTGTACACACCGCTCCGTGCAAGGTTCAAGAATACTACGCCATTCACTTGAGTCGAGTTGACGACCAAATTGTGCGTGATATTCCAAGTCGGGAGGCCGTAGTTACTGTAGCTATCTCTGTTTGCTTGAGCCTCTGAAATAGTCACATTGTAATAACCAAGGGATTTGTTGCCAAGCATGTAAAGAGAGTTTAGAGCTCCTGTCGAGTATGTGACGGTGTCGTTTCCTGCGACCGCATATATGGAATAATATCCCGTTGCGTTAGTGAGAACTGTCTGGTGCGGAATTCCGTACTGATCAGTGAGCGTGACCCTGACTCCCTCTATGGGTTGGCCATTCGTATTGGTCACTCTTCCGTTAACTATTGCACCAGGATAGTACTGGAGGAAGACGACGTCGTTAGAAAGAACGGAAGCAGGAGGAAACAGGTCGACCGTTCCATCGTGGTTCTTCATGTACGTATATCCCTGTTCTAGCGAGACGGTCTTCCATGCGGAAGTGTGGTTCTGGTAGTCCGTGTAAGGATTCCAGAGGATCGTCTTGTAGACGAGCTCGAAATTGGATAGTCCCCAGCCCTGCATCGCAGGGTAGGAAGTGAGGTTGGACGTGAATCCCGGTATGCCGCCAGATGATCCGATCGCACTTGGCGGGTAACCGATGAATGCCCTGTAAATCGTACTGTTGTAGAATGCAGACGTGTAACTTATGCTGTAGCTAGCAGCAGTATCTCCCGAGGGAAACGTCTGAAGAGAATAGGTGTTTCCAGATGTGTCCGTCACGTTGATTGTGTAGAACTCTGTCGGGATTATTTCCCCTGAGGCATTGGCATACGGGAAGTCCCCGAGATATGAGGGAGCGTAGAATATTCCGGTATTCGTTCCATTGAACGGGAAAAGACTGTAGTCCACTGCGATGTAGCTCATGTCCTTGTTCATCAACTGTTCAATTGCAGAATACAAGTTTATGAGAGTATTCAGGGAATACGTGTTAGTCAGGTAGTGCTCCAGGAGGATGTAAATGAGATCCCCACCCTGGATAGATGAAGAGTGTTCTCCATAGTAAGAAGGGTCCGCGTATACCTGAGCGAGGTAGCTCTGAGGGTTCGTCTCATAACTCATAACCTGGGTCTCTCCAGTCTGTCCTAAATATTGCTGGAGGACCGAGATCAGCGATGAATTATTTAGGTCTCCGGCTACGGAATAGTTGTAGAGCATCCTTGTGATCCAGACGGACAATATTTCGCTCTCGTTCTGCGCCAGTAAAATCTGAGCAGCGGGATAGACTCCGTCCTGGAAGTTGTCTGCCATCACTGGGTGACCACCCTGCTCTATCGTTTGGAATCCGTAATCCCACCACGATGTGAATGCTGGGCGTTCGCTAGGCGGAAGCTGGGCGTCTTGATTCTGGAACCAAGTCAGTGCTCTTCCCCATGGTTGATTGGGTGTAGCGAGGCTCGCTCCAAATGCTCCGAGATAATACGGTGCGGTGTAATTGGCGGGTCTCAGGAATGAGGGGGTGTCGTTGTACAGCTGCTTATCATAAGCAGTCTTGTTGTTGTAGGGTATAGCAGAATCCACAGCGTAGAACGTTGTTGGGACTATAAGGAGGAATACGACTATCAGGATCGTCGCATAATGAGCAAATTTGATTTCTTTCCTGAGTGCAGTCCTGATGGATCTTCCTCTCGATTTTTCGATTGCCTCTTTGAACGATAGAAGTTCGAATGCCCTCACGAGAATGTATCCCGTTAGAATGGAAGCTGCGGTAGCTCCAAAGTAAAGGAACTTGGAAGCTATCATACTTATGACGATGATCCCACCGAAATAGAGCACAGCTATAGTCATGTTGAATGTAGCGGTTCTGACCCACTTGTATACAAGGTAGGCTATGCCTATGAAGGATGCGAAGAACGTGAACGCTCCGAACTCCAACAGATCCTCTCCTAGTGAGAGCGGCTGGGCTTCTGCAATTGTGTCGTATATCTTGTTCTTGATGAAATAGTGCTGGCCGGAAAGTATGGAGGAAATGATGGCTCTGTCAAACTTGTACATTAGCAATATAGCGGCCGCAGCCGCTAGGATGAAAAATCCTATCGACAGAAGCCAGGGACGTTTCTGTAGCAACAGGAAGTAAACCGAAGCAATAAAAAGTGCTGCCCACATTATCAGGGGATACTCGAATCTGACGGCAACGAAGTTGGTTATATAGTACCAGGGGAAAGCTATCACGAATGCAGATCCGAAGAACAGGTTTGAAACGAAGATTGAAAGGGCGCTCTTCTTCTTAATGGCAAAGATGGCCAGCTGGATTACTGCCGCACCTGCCAGTATGACCATAAGGGAGATGGAACCAACCCAGGTGAGCATTGAGCCTGCCAAAGAGACTCCGGCCAGGAGTGAATAAGTAATGGAAATGGGGTTGCTCTTGATTGACTGAAGTATGCTCTTTATGATAGGAGAATCCTGCGCATCGAACCTGAATGTGTTTACTGCCTTCAGGAAGAAGTATATGAACATGAGACCAAAGAGGGCTGTATATATATCGAATAGGCCGATGGTGCCTATGCTCTTCATTAGAGTCAGCGGGGACATTGCCACCAGGATTGCTGCAATTACACCGACCTTGCTTCCAAAGAGTTCCCTTCCGAGCAAGTAGGTAGGAAAGACTATGAAAGCTCCTCCTATGGCTGTACTTGCCAGGAACATCGACATGGTCGACTTGTAGACCCCTCCTAGGAATGGCGAGAAAGCGTATCCTAGAAGAACTATCAGCCAGTGAAAGAAGGGTGGTCTAGGGTTTTCCAGACCTACCGGGTAATTCAATCCCGGATCAAACAATAACTGATGATGGGTGGACAGTATGTACTGAACAATTCTCATGTTGTAGTATGCATCTGATCCTCCTGAAACTGCGTAATCCGCCTTGACCGCAGGACCTATCACGAAGAACAGGCTGAGGAACAGGGAAAAGAAGAACGTTATCGCAAGAACGATTCCGGTCTTTGATTCCGAGCTCATGTTTCTCACTGAATTTGTCAGAGCCTTAATTCTGCTTGTTGAATCCATCAAGTCCACCGATTATTCGGGCTAATCAGAAACCACCATTAAAATCTTTGCAACGAATGGATGATCGCCGTAAAATACAGCGCCTGGAAAAGAGAGAATTTTCTGAATATAAAGCGCCAATCTCAAACAACAAAATCTAATACTTATCTATATCAATCATCTCATTCTATCGCAAATTCATAAATTTTTTTCTGTTGATTAAAAGCGACGACAATTTAGGCAGTTGTTTGTCGCAGTAAAAGTAATTAATCTCGATATAAAAATTTAAATAAGCGCCTGTTGTACTTTAGTAGTGTTTTGCTCAAACTGCGGATCAGAAAATCGTCCAGGAGCAAAGTTCTGTGCGAGTTGCGGCGCACCATTATCTTCATCAAATTCACAAACCGACAGTCAGGGCGGACAGTATCAGCAACAGCAGAATGTTTCGGCCAGTCAAACCCAAACATACACGGCACCGACGTTTCCAGCAAAGAGGCACTGGACCGTTACAGTGGCCTTCATAATTTGGGTATTAGCGGTTCTATCAAACTTGTATTCAACTGCGTTCGAGTTTGAAATTCATTATAATCCGGGGATCGGAGTCGGGTTGATACTGACTCTTCTGAGTTTCTTCACTGCCTACAACATGTACGATGCAGATAGAGAGGGTTTGTATACAGGCATCATTGCCATCGTAATCGCATTTGTGTGGGATGCTTACTTAGGCAGCCTAATTAGTATCGTGGTGGTGATAATCATAGCGGCCTTCACTTTTGCAGCCTCGCCTCATCTAGCGAAGGGAGGAATCAAGAAGCCTGCAACTCAGTAAGGAGGGACAAAAGTGCCGATGTGGAAAAAATCTAATTCCCCAGTCGTTCAAACAAATCCTTCAAGAACTTTAGATATCTACCATCGAGATCCATCCGGACTTCGGAGAGAGCTCAGCCCAGAGTTTGGAGGTACTGGCGGAAGAGAATGGGGTGCAGATCTTTACATTAGAACGATATGTCACGTCTGCAGACTTCAACTCTTTCCTGAGAAAGGAAACCCCAGTTTTCCCGCCGCCAAATTTCCAGACCAAATACAATACAATACGCCCGGCGGTCTCTCCCTGTGCAAGAGACATTATGATCTCGTGAACGCCCTCATAGAGAGGAAAGTCACAATAGATAAGTGGCCTACCCAACTCATTAGAGGGATAGTTACATTTGCAAAGGCATACCTGCAAGCAGGGAATGACGGGGTTGCCGTTTCCCAGCGCGAACTCGGGAGTATTCAGACCACCAAAAGCGTAATCACTCCGGCGCCGATCTTTGGAAACACTTACAATCCCGTCAGTACGTTTGGAGGCACCGGCACATTCTCTTACGACTTCCTGATTTTTCCTATGCAGAGACAGGTAGTTGATCAGAACGCTGTGAGAGAGGCTGAATGGAGTCGGCAATATCTGCAATTCAGTCAGGAGAGAGTGCAGATATTTGGTCAACAAGTGGCAAAATATTCAGAGTTGCTCGAGAGATTGAGAAAGGAGAATCCCCCAAAATTCGTCACTTGCCTCAGGTGCGGTCAGTCAGAGATGCCTCTGGGGACTAAAGTCTGTACTTGGTGCGGACAGAGTCAGGGTTACACAGGAGAAGCGGTCCCAGCGTCATGCCTGGTTGAGGATGTTGATCCTCTCAATGTAGTCCCCGCATATACGGATAGGACAGGTACTGTATTCTTGAATAGAGCTGGTGGAAGTAAAAGTACAGGAAGCCATCTGAAAAATGATGACAATGAGAAAAAAGATAAACAAGGGAGGAAAGATGTAAACATGAACAAATCAAAGGAAAACGTTTTTTGCATTAATTGCGGAACAAAGATTTCCAATCCAAATTCAAGATTCTGCGACAGTTGTGGATCGCCAGTAGAAGAGAAGAAGATTCAAGGATCTACCTTAAGTCGTGATACAAAATCAGATCCGAAATCATCGAATCAAGAAAAGTCCTCGAATGAAAAGGCAACAAATCCAGCTAATGACAATACAGAATCAATAAAAAGAGATACCGAAGTTCCGAAGAAAGAAACCAACATCCATGTAAATAGCAGCGATACTTTGGCTGACGGTTCAAGGTCACAACCTTCCAAAGATGACTTTATAAAATTCTGTCCAGAATGCGGAAAAAAACTTCTTTTTGAAAACCCAAAATTCTGTCCAAACTGCGGCTCCCCTTTGAAAACTAAGATGCAGGATTGATTTGAACATCTCACAATGCTGATTCTCAAGTTTCAGTAACTTATCATTATTTTGTTTGAAAGATATTGCAGATAATAGGAAGAGTGAGCGATAAATGGTATCCAACTGACACTCTAAGAATTAATAGAGTGCTAATTATGTTCTATCGAAAATTCGGAAAGTTTCACAGGGCACGAACCTGATGTCAGGACCAGTTGGAAAGTCTATTGGCGGTAACAGACTGTCGCAGTTCTAATTGTGTCCAATGAAGTCTAAGGCGTCGCTAATTTTGGTGCCCGTAAACAGACAGGACTTATCATCGCATACCTGTACCGAATCTGATCCAGGTATCGAAACAATGTTTGGCAGGTATTTCTTCCCTATTATCTCCAAAAATTCTTCCCTCAATTTTTCAGGAATCTCTATTTTCTTAGTTTTTCCCTTGAAGAGCATCACAGAAAGCAAGTAGACGGAAGAGAGAGGATTTCTCAACATTTCATTTCTTCTTGCATGCACTATAGACTCGCTGAAATCTCTAAACTCTTCTACAGCAGTCATGAGGTACAGTCTTTCCAGGACAGCATAAAGTATGGACTCTCCAGATGGGTATATGATGTCCAGTCTGTCCTTGTTCCTCAGCATCAAGTTGGGCCTTCCATCCTGGTTGGTGAAGAACCCCCCGTCCTTGTCGTCAAAGAACTTCTCTTTCATAACTCCGATCTTCTCTATTGCCTTAGAAAGATATTTCCTGTCACCGGTGGCTTCGTACAGATCGAGCATGAGAGATGTGAAGTATGCGTAGTCCTCAAGGAGTCCTTTCACTCCCTTGGTACCCTTTCTCACCGTCCTGTAGAGGAGTTTCCCATCAGAGAACGATGCTATCATCCTCTCAGTTGTCTTGATGACTTCGTCAAATTCCTTCTTGTCATTGGAAATGGAATAGGAGAGGATCGAAGAGAGGAGCATAGAGTTCCATGAGAGAATTGCCTTGTCGTCAGCTTTCGGAACTCCCTTCTTATTCCTCTCCTCCAGCAAGATTGCGTTTAATTCCTTGAGCGATTTGATCTTGTCCTTGGAAACATTGAACAGTTCCCTCCTTCTGAAGACTATTCTATTTTCCTGGTCTCTATCAAAGTAATATGCCTCTTCGATTCTTTTCCTCGTTTCAGGGTCAAATTTCTCTTCAAGCTCCTTCTCCGTCCAAGTATAATGTCCCCCCTCAAGCCCATTGAAGTCTGCGTCCAGTCCACTGACGTAGAAGCCGTCTGAATTCTTCATGCTCTTGTTGACGAATTCAACCACTTCCCCGGCCACTCCAAGGAAAGACTCGTCCCCTGTGAACCTGTAGAACTGTGTGTAGGTCTGAATCATCATAGCCTGGTCGTAGAGCATCTTTTCGAAGTGAGGTATCTTCCATTCAGAATCCGTAGAATATCTGTGTAATCCATATCCAACCTGGTCATATATTCCCCCGTTCCTCATGTTCTTCAGAGTCTTTTCAATAATGTAGGAAAGGTTCTTGATCCTTTTCGAATCCATGTAATTCATCAGGAAGAGGAGGTACGGAAAATTGGGGAATTTTGGTTGACTTCCGAACCCTCCGTTCTTCCTGTCGTACATGCTTTGCAGAGTCTCGATTGCGTCATCTATCCTTATCTCACCGTCCATCTCCTTGTCGGGACTGAGTATTATCGAAGAGACCTGGTCTGTTGCCTCTATTATTCTTCCTCTTTCTGACTTCCAGATCTCTGATATGGCAGACAGCATTCCAACCATCCCTCCACTTCCTTGGGGATCTCTCGGAGGCAGATATGTGAAGACCTGGAATGGCCTTCCATCGGGCATCGCAATAACGTTCAGTGGCCATCCTCCACTACCATTCATGATCTGGGAAACACCCATATAGAAGGAATCAAGATCGGGTCTCTCTTCCCTATCGATCACAACCGGAATGTAGCTCTCGTTCAGGATTTTTGACACCTCCTCGTCCCTGAAAGATTCTCTCTGCATGACGTGGCACCAGTGGCACGTTGAATAGCCGATAGTTATGAAAAGAGGCCTGTCCTCCTTTCTCGAAAGTTCAAAGAGCTTGTCGTCCCACACGTTCCACTTTACGGGATCTTTCATGTGGTCCTCGAGGTAAGGACTTCTGAGGAAGTTTTCTTCATTATTCATTGGTTTCCGCATTTAGAACTCTATATTAATCATTTTTTGACGATTTTTGAGAAAATTAATGGTGCTGACACAGATGCTTTTGGAATTTTAGATCGTTATTAGAAGCTGAACCTTTTCCTAGAATAATCGAAGAGCCTGATCCATATGACGTAACTCATTACGATTATCACGATGATCATGAAAATATCTATCGCGTCTGCATAGAGCAAATTTCCCTGAGCTATCGCCTGATCTATCATTTTCATGAGACCAAAGGAAATGGTATAAGTCTTGGTAGGAAGAACCGCGTACTCCGCAACCATGAGTCCTGCCCAGTAGCTTCCGAGTGCTGCCATCGATCCCGTGATTAGCGCAGGAATTATTGATGGTAGGATGAGATATTTCAGTTTTGCACCTCTTTTCAACTTAAGCGTAGTTGCGACCATTTCAAAGTCGGCAGGAATGTTTCTGGCAGCACCGAATACGTTGAAAAAAATGTAGGATGCCGCTGAGAGGTAAGTTATGATCAGGACGTCAACGTTCAGAGAGAATTCGAAGCTGAAAGCCCTCATCAGGAACGGGGTCAAGTAGACGAGAATCAGTGGATAAAAGATGGGGGCAGGTACAGAATACACTACCTGCATTGCACCATTTACCATATCTCCCTCCCTGCCTTTTCTTCCAGCAATTATTGCCAACGGAACCATCGTCAGGACGGAAACACCGTACACAATGCCTATTCTTGTCAGGTCGTAGATCGTTCCAATACTGGCTGCTAACAAGAATGAGGGCTTTATAAAGTACAGTTCGAATGCTGCGGAAAATCCAGACTGGGCGATCAGGTAGATGCCTATTATGAGCACCAGTATCAGAGAAGAACCTATCAAAATGTTTAGTGCGCGGGTCGATGGTCTCAATCTCCTCTCGGTTCTATTTGATGAGGGCAATATTGAAGCCACCTTGCTGACAGAAGAGAAGAGATGAGCAACCGAGCCTGCCACCTGGTTAGTCCTCTGGGACAGAGAATTTACGAGTACGCTTTTCTTCTTTGCTTGTTTCTGGCCCTGTCCACCGGACTCCGTTTCAAAGGTATATCTTTCTGCACTCTTGATGAGGGGGTTTATGATGTACAAGAAATTGAGAACTATTGCGAATACAAGAACCAGGATAAGAACGATCGTACCAAATATGTTGTTTTGGTCAGCTAGGATGATAGCTACCTCCCCGATCCCAAAAACGTGAAAATTGTGTGGACCCAGTTGTATGACCTCGCTGAGCGTTATGTAGAAGAGTCCGCTAGCGAAACTCGGCATAATGTTGGCAACTATCTTCTGATAGCTCGCAGGGATGTACAGATACCTGATCCTCTTCCAGAATGTCATCTTGAATGCGAAGGTCGATTCCAGTAATTCCTGAGGTATGTGAGAGACCGCCTGATAGACGCCAATGATTATGTTCCAGACCAGTGCCGTAATTATCAGAACATCTACTGCGAGGTCCGTCCCCACTGGTCCGCCTATGTCCACCAGAAAGAATACCAGAACGATTGGGAAGAAAGAGATGACAGGTATTGCCTCAAGAACATCCACGATTGGTATCAAGATAAGTTCCGCAATCCTGACCCTCGCAACCAGAATGCCAAAAACTATGGCAATCAAGACAGATGCGAGCATGAGAATCCACAATCTCAGAAACGTTTCTCCTGTGGCCTCAAGAATGAGCAGGAAGAGGGCGAAACTCAACATGTCCTCTCGCGTTATTAAAGGACCATAGAAATGTTTTTCTTAAGTGTCTGAACTTTCCTATTCTGACTTAGCGATCAATTGGTATCGCCTTGGCTCAATAGAAATAAGTTAGTCAAGACTAAATAATATCACTAACTTTGCTATTGATGGATTTCCTCGAGATGAAGGATATAGCGGTGGAATATGATTCCAATGGTAAGAAACTGCTGTCCTTACGTGACATTTCCTTCTCGGTCAAGAGCAACCAGTTTGTCTCAATAATTGGGCCATCAGGTTGCGGAAAATCCACAATCATCAAGATTCTTCTCGGTCTACTGAAACCTTCACTGGGTTCGGTAAACTTTTCTGGAAAACCTCTCGGTTTTGCGACTCCAAAGATATCAGTTGTGTTTCAAAATGCAGCACTCTTCCCTTGGCTTGACGTCCTGAAAAACGTCGAAATTGCGCTCGAACCACTGACAAAGGACGAGAATTACATCAAAGAAACGTCAGAGAAATTCATCAAGATAGTAGGGATCGATGGGTTCGAAGAGGCCTACCCGAGAGAACTTTCTGGGGGAATGAAGCAGAGGGTCTCAATTGCAAGGGCTCTGGTCACAGGTCCAGACATGCTTCTTCTGGATGAGCCATTCGCCGCTCTAGACGTTTTCTCAGCTCAGGCGCTGAGAGAAGAACTCCTAGATCTATGGGAATCTCCGACTATCCCTCCCGATACGATACTAATGGTCACCCACAATGTGGACGAAGCCGTGCAGATGAGCGACAAAATCGTAGTCCTCAGTTCAAGACCCGCGACGGTCCTGGGAGAGATCAATATCGACCTGCCCAGACCAAGAAACACGCGAAGCGAGGAATTTTACTCTGTCGTCGACAGTGTCGTAAAGTTGATGTCTTCGGTCTAGTCCTGAAACACGATCAGCCCAACGTCGCTGTCATAGCTGAAGAGTTTTGTGTATCTGCCCCAGTTGAGAACTACCCTTATAGTATCGTCATTCTCTCCAGGAGGAAAAATTTCGCTCAGGTATCTTCCAACATCCTCTTTCGCAACGGCGGTCGTCCCGAGGGACTTGAAGTAGTTTATCAGGGAGTGGAAAGGTTCGACATCCTTCACCAGGCCCTTCAACATTTTTTTTCTCTGCGGAATGCTTGAATCCAGGAACTTCTTCCCCGTCTCGGTCAGGGTGACATCGCCATTCGCAATGGTTATTAGATTGAGGCTTTCAGCGTCGTCAAGTAGGTTCATCAGCATAGTCCTCTCCTCATCGAGGGAATCGTCCAGTTTTGCTATATCGGTCGATTTTCCTATATCCTCCAGAATCTCGAGTAATCCGATCAAACTGTTAGGGCTATTACTCTCAAGACGATGCATATATCGTTTCAATTATCATTATCATACCGAGTTTAAAAATCTAGTGTTCTGAGTCCGGGTGGTTACTTCTTCCCCTTTCCATCGAGTGGATCGAGGGAAAACTGCTTTATGGTGTAGTTACGGGGCGACGAAAATGGCCTGAATTCCCTCCCGTTACCCTTGTAGAATTTGCTGAAGAATTCCACGTAGATCAACCTGGCCCCCTGAATTCCCGGCTCAAAGATGGCTATTATGAGGTTCAGTAGCTGTCCGACTATGAGGACGACGAACCCGAGAATGATGTAGGGGATTGAATGTCTGAGTGATCCGAGGAATATGTCATCGAATACGAGGGCCAATATCACCGATGATAGCAAGATGCCGACGAGTCTTGTGTAAGAAAGAATGTGTGAAATTATGGTTGTGACTTCGAGGAGTGCCTGAGCCTTCTCTGCGTATATGACTATACCAAATCCAACTATCAGCATGGGGAACGCGATAAGGGCTAGGTGGTTAGACAGCGGGTTGAGGCTCTGTCTCCTGAGCACTTCCAGGCCGATTATGACTATCGAGTATGCGAGGAGGAGCCAACCGATCTTGCCGATTGCTTCCTTCCTGTGGCCATGGACGAAGTTTACGATGAACCCAAAAATCAGGCCAAGGCTAACCATAGCGACACCAGTGTACCCTGATATCAAGAGCAGAGTCTTGAGCCCCGCAGGGTCAAGCACGGAGAAATGAGGATAGGGCAGCTGGAAACCGAAATAGTTGTCGAAAAGTACCCCGAGTGCAATGGCGATCATCGCGCCCGGTAACATAGCCTTGGCAAGAATCTTCAGGCTTCTCCTGCTCATCATGCTCAGTACAAATCTGCCGAGGAACTTGGGGACCCTCGACTTCTTTGGGGGATGGTCGACTCTCCTGATAAGCCAAACAGAGATTATGAGAATCGTGAGTCCATAACCTACGTCTCCTATCATCAGACCAAAGAATACCGGGAAGACTAAAGCAAAGACAAGTGTTGGATCTATCTCCACCGATTGGGGCAGCGAATAGAAACGGATGAAGAACTCGAATAGCTTGATTCTCTTTGGATTTCTTAGGGCAGTGGGAGGTGTTTCCTCAGTCTTCAGCTCTTCTATGAGGACTTGGTCTTCCGTCACTCTAGCGAGTGCGCTCTTCACGCCGTCCAATTCATCCCTCGGGATCCATCCTTCCAGGATGAGTGACTTCTTCGTTCCTGACAGTTTAGAGGTCACGTCAATCTTCTTGAGCTCTATTTCCAGTTGCTCCCTTATGGCGGCAACGTTTGCGTAATTCTCCTTCGAGATATCCGAAATTTCGTTCCTCGCTCCTTCCAGCTCTCTCTTGACGTCCTCTCTCTTCTTCTCCTCAGCGCTCAGCCTATCCCTGACCTTTCCCTTTGACGTGGGAATAGAACCGATCTCAATTTTTTCGTTCTTCGTGAATTCCCCAAACTTGCTGTGAAGATTTTTCGGTACTACAGCGATAAGATATTCGTCTCCCTTGATCAGAAAAACTCCTTCGAAGGCTGCAAGCTTGGCTCTCGTCGCTTCGTCGTTTCTTATCACGAACGAGACTATGCTGGAACTGCCTAGGTACTCCAGATCGTCCTCGTAGAAAGATATTTTTTCGAGAGAGGAGATCCTGTCGTTGATGGACTTGAGCGAGGAGAGTGCCTTGCCCTCGTTTTCCTTGAGACGCTTGATCCTTTCAAAGATGTCCAACCTCTCCGCTGCCTCTACCAGTTCCTTCACATTTTTGAAGAGTTTCTTTTCATCCGTACCGCTCGGATAGAGAGAAATCTCCAGGTCCCTGATCTTCCTTGACAGTTCACTGAGTTTTGCGTAGGATTCGTTGGGTGGTAGTGAAGACACTTGGTCCGATCGTATTGAAACGGCCTCTACCTGGATGACTCCCAGGTCGTGAAGGGTAGATAGTAAGGCATTCTCATTCTGCTTCACGGAATATATTCTGACCTTCACCATCTTCCTGGGAATCAGCATTCAATCATTAATCTCCAGAAGTTTCTTTGAGATCTTATCGAGAACCTGCTCAGAAATATCGGTCCTGAATTTCTTGCCTTCCTCCTGGAATTTCTTCTTTATCTCCTCGACTTCTAGGGAAATCAGTTCCCTATTCTTATCGAGGAAGTCCTCGTAGAATTTCCTTCCGTTCTCTTCCGCCTCTGCCAGTATTCTCTTTCTTTCCTCTTCTGCCTCTCTGATTATTTTGGCCCCTTTTTCGGTAGCTTCTTCGATCCTTCTCTGCGCTTCCGTTTCCTTATCTCTTATCGCTTTAAGGGTATCTATTTCTCCCGTCATTGCAAGACCTCCATCACAATAATGAGTGCCAGTGCGAACGTCAGAACGTTAGCTATGAATATCAGTCTGGTCAGGAGAAAGAAGTTCCTTTGGGGTCTGTTAGCAAAGCTATGCACTCTCTCCGGCCTCCCTTTCCTGTATCTTTCCCTTGATGACCTTGAGTGTTATGAAGGTCTCTCTGTCAATTTCATCCAGCTTCATTTTTATGTAGTTCGCAGATTCCGTGAGCCGTGGAATTAGAACGTTCTCTATGGAATTTGTCCTCCTCTTTGTTTTGTCTATTTCGATCAGGAGTCTCCTCATCGAAATCTCCTTCTCCGCTATGAGCAGCATTCGGTTCAGGAGCTCCGTAAAATTCTCCCTCGCTTCCATAAGCGAAGTCGGAAGCGATATCATTTCGAAGAGCTGGTCCATGAAGCTCTTCTGTTTTGCCATCGTGACCTGCGGCAGCTTAACTCCCATCACGTTCTTGGAAGCAACCTCCACCTTCAGCCCGGGCTGAAAAAAAGCCGTATTTTCTATGATCAGCTTCCCGGCATTTATTTCCGCGAGTCTCTCGCTGGTGCTCGATTTCTCTATGAGCTCTTTGACGTTCCCCCTCAGTCCCTTCACTTCTTTTGAAATGGCGAAGAATTCCATTATCAGGGAAGACCTCTTCAGCTTGAGAAGATCGAGTCCTCTCTTTGCGAGTTTGATCCTTCCCTTCGTCTTGAGAAGCTCCATTCTCGTTGGGCGAATGTTAGTTGTTTCCAATTCACTTCCTCCATTTCCCGTATTTCTGTATGAACTCTCTCTTCACTCTCTTCATTTCCCTTTCAGGTAGCGTGGACAGGACGTCCCATCCTATCTCCATGGTTTTCTCTATCGTTCTGTCCTCGTTGAATCCCTGGTTGACGAACCTTCCTTCGAAGAGGTTTGCGAATTCGAGGTACTGTCGGTCGTCCTTACCGAGCGCTTCAGTTCCGACTATGGCACTGAGACTCTTAAGGTCCGTACCCCTTCCATATGCGGAGTACAATTGATCCGCAACTCCCCTGTGATCTTCCCTCGTTCGTCCCTTTCCAATGCCCTGGTTCATTAGTCTCGATAGCGATGGCAGAACGTTTATCGGTGGGTAAATGCCCTTTCTGTGAAGCTCCCTGCTGACGAAAATCTGTCCCTCTGTGATGTAACCCGTCAGATCGGGGATGGGGTGGGTCATATCATCCGAGGGCATAGACAGAATCGGAAGCTGA
>JAJYUZ010000002.1 GCA_021792255.1 Thermoplasmata archaeon | reverse complement strand
GATAGCAGTGACCGCCGGCAGGATCAACCGGAGTTGCCGTTTGATTCTACCATGAAAATATAGGATTGCGGAATGGATATTCTCTTCCCATCTCAGATTCGATAAACATGTTCGAATCCTCATTCATCTCGCCGCTCAGGAACCAGACTTTCATGCTGTCCAAAAGGACTATCTAGCCTGTCGCATGTAACGGCAAAAGAAAGTAAGGGCAACACTCTATATTAGCTTTCTGGTGAGATTGAATATGGGCCAATTTTCAAACAGGGTAACACGACCAAGTTTGTCGAGAATAGCATCTCCTTTAAAGCAATCGGGAAGCGGCGTAATGATTCTATGCCGATAGATTTGATAGAGTTTTAAGACCAGTGTTCACTTTAGCTGAACCTGGACGCTCCCGTCTCTCCTGCAAACACTTATCAACCCATTGTATCCGCACGATTTACAGATGAAAGGAATCGCTAGGTCACAGACAAAATCGACCTCCGATGGTTCTTTAGCAGTCAGACTCTTCGATCCGCATTTTGGACAGAGTATCTCAATAGTTTTCATAGACTAGAATCCTCCACGATTCGAAAGCAGTGTGACTCCATAGGCTCAAGGAAGAGGACCCGTTGATGCTCTCCATTTCTGTCAAGGAATTGCAATTCGAGGCATGCGCCCTTCCTAGAGAGTCTGTACACACCATCATTCCATCGACTAACCCTCGTGATAGGCATAGGATCTATACAGTTTTGTAAAGGCACCTCCAAGGACGAACAGCAACCCGATACCGATTCCATAGAGAGCTTGGTACTCGACTTTTGTGGGAGGAATATCTGATATCATGGTGAAGATTACAATGGCAAGGAAACCGTAGATACCGCCAAATACAAGGTGTCCCCTTTCACTCATCTTGATGTTCTTCGTATTTTCCTTGATTCCGTATATCCAACCGTATGCATATAGTGAAGAAATGGCAAGTAGTACTAGGACAAAGATAAGCGCAGCAAGGTCGTAATAGCTTAGACCATCCAAGAACATGTAGCTCGTAATGCCCACAAGTATGGCCAAAAATCCTATGACCGGCAGGATCGAATACAGTTTCCACAGGTTATTTCCCAAGTTCGATTTCGCTGCTTCGACTTTCTTGATCATGTATAGCGACACAGGGATGACCACTAGCATTGGTACTGCAAAAAACAGAAACCCCACCAGGTTGCTGACCGGTACTCCTGGTTCCATCGCACCCCAGACCGAGAGGCCGATGTAATAAAAAAGACCCAAGATACCTGTGTACAAGACCGCTTTTCTCCTTGACAGCTTGAGAGAATCATTCCTGTCCAGATAGGGAATGAAAAGAAGATAACCCACTGGGAGACCTATGAATATAAGGGAAGCCCAGAATGGACCTATTATAGAGGATATACCAAAATCCAACTCCTTGTAGATAAACAAGAGAATCCACGGAGGATAGGCAGGCACAGAGGAGGCTAGTGGGCTAGAAACCGAAACCTGAGGAAATGGCGAGAACAGTACGGGAACATTGGGAAGTATAGCCAAGACAGAGGGTATGATGAATATCATTGCCAGCGTAAAAAATGATACCTGACCCATGTAAAGGAGATTGTATGGATACCATGGCTTGTAAGAAGGATCGTCATTGTCCACCGCAGGAACTTTGAATTCCGCATGTTTCGGAGACGGCATAATTGTATTGTACTCCGCTAGGTAAAAGTGAAGTGCAAACATTGCCAAGATGACCCCTGCTAAAACTATGTGCCATCCCTCCAGTCTCATAAAAAGAGAGAGAGAGGTGCCCGATCCAAAGAATATTGATCTCAAGTATGATCCTATCAATGGAGCTCCAGCAGCTATTCCCCTTCCGACGTCCGTGGCGTCTGCAGAGAGGACGTCACCAGACATAGAGTATCCGAAATAGACCACTCCGATAGTGACTAGAAGTAGGAGAATACCGGTCAACCACTGCATCTGGCGCGGTTTCTTGTACGCACCAACGAATAGATTTCGGAGAAGATGAATGTAGAGAAAAGCGATCATTATGTACGCTGCATAGAGGTGAGTCGTCAGCAGCACTGTTCCATAGGGCATAGCTAGGATCGTGCCGGTGCTACTGTATGGATGGGCAGGTTGATAATAGAACAGTAGAATGAGACCTGTCAAGGATTCGTAGAGAAATGTTATCATGAGTATTGCTCCTGTCCAGTACCATATCCCTCCCTTCTTTCGCATGTAATCCGGAACTTTCCTAGGGAGAGGCTGCGGTTCGTTCATCACCTTTTCTAACAAATTTTGTTTAGCCATAGCATTCCCTCTTATGTGGTGCTCACGACGGTACCCTTCGTCGTGATTGCATTTCCTCCAGACAGATCAGATGTGTGACCGTATAGAGTTGGACCCACCATCATTGTGGCCGCATATGTGTCCTGAGTTGAGTCATACGATAGCACCAGACTCGGCAGTGGAATCCTCGTCGGACCAGTGACTACACTGAAGCCCGAGTAAGGATCGTAAGTGCTTCCGTGACAGCTGCAGTGTATTTTTCCTGGGGTGGTCGAGGAAGACGGAGGAAAGAATTTTATCTCCGGAGGAACGCAACCTAGATGCTCACAGATTGCAGAAGCCGCAACAACGGAGCCGTAGGGTCCGACTCCGCCTGGTGACTGGTACGACCCCCCGGTTGATGGTATTGAGACCTTTGATGGCGGGATTTTGACATCAGTGTTGCCAGAATCTCCAAGTCTCAAGAGAAAATTTGGTTCACCCTGAAGAGGATAATCAAAGGTCACGGTCGCAGAATTGTTGACAATCAAATCCGAAGTGTGAATAGGGTTACCGTTCGCTAAGACTAGAGTTAAAACCGGAAAGGACGTTTCAGCCTGCGTCGAAGGTGGAATAATGTACTGCACTACACTCCTCAGCGTTCCCACCATTCCGACACCTATGATTAGAGTCCCCATTATCTTGAGGAAGTTTCTTTTTTGTTCATCTGGTGCTCTTTCGGTAGACTTCAGACGCATCCCCTCATGAAACGTGGACCGCGCTCTGCATATTTAGAGACTGAGTCGCGACAGCTGCTTTGCCTATGTTGAATGAGGCCACAGTTGAGTGGATCAGGATCATTGAGTGCACGAGTAGACTCAGACCTGTCGAAGAAGATAGCAGATCATTAATTTCGAAGAGGTGAGATAATGATTGAATCACAGCAGGCGTATTGTAGAATGCTTGTGCAGACAAGGAAGCCGATACTAGGACCGTTCCTGCCATCCATCCTGGAGTTGACATAGCTCCTTCCCATCCGGAAGAGCCTGAGCCACAAGCTGCTTCACACTGCCAGCTGTAGTTTCCTGAGTTCAGAGTAAAAGTTGCAAATTCTGTGCTAGAAGGTACTATTGGAATGTTCAATACGACACTGTTACTCGCACTTAGAACTGTGAACGTATGAGCAATGTTTGAATCCGGAACTTGAGAGACCGAGGCCCCTCCAACCACGTTAATACTGCCGCTACCTTCGGTAGAATTTACGTTTGTATTGTTCACAATCGATATCTGATTACCGGTTGTTCCTGTCACATTGGAAAACTGTGCTGGAGTGGATCCATTACCATCATCATAATTGATTATAGTGAGTCCTATTTCCTTATTGGAAGGAAAATTCAGCACGGCCGTTGAGTACAAGGTCCCATTTTGTAGCAAGAAAAAGGCTGGTTGGTTTCCAACCGTAGAGTTATAGAAATTTTCCGTGGTGATTACGAGAGTCGCGTAGTATATCTGGGATATGGGTGCAGGTACAGATCCAGAAACGTAGACCGTTCCTGCCATCCATCCTGGAGTTGACATAGCTCCTTCCCATCCAGAAGAGCCTGAACCGCAGGCAGCTTCACACTGCCAGGTGTAGCTACCAGAACTGAGTGTGAATGAGGTCTGTGTTATTGAGGAGGGTGTTATGGGGATGTTTACGACTGTAGTTGACCCGTTCAGTATCGTAAATGTGTGGGCCACAGTGCCGTTTGGAACTATTGTAACTTTCTCGCCACCTACAACATTAATGCTTTGTCCATTGAAAGTCGAGTTGACGTTGGTATTGTTAAATATCGTTATCTGACTGTTAACCGTTCCGACAACCTTGTCGTATTGAGCTGGAGTTGGGGCACTTCCGTCATCGTAGTTTATGATGGTCAGATTTATCTGCTTATTTGCGGGAAGGCTGATATTAGCTGTTGACAGAAGTTTACCGTCTTTTAAAACAAAGAACGCAGGTTGGGCTCCGATCGTACTGTTAAACTGGTTGTTAGTAGTTATCGCGATGGTCAGTGGGTAGTATGCACTTTGCGTTGTTTGATTTCCATGATTATTGGGATTAGGTTGGGTGGTAACAGAAACTGCGTGATCGTACGCAACTCCTATACCCACTCCTCCCACAATTATCAAGGCAACCACAATCGCGTAAAATGTCTTTTCTGGAATCATCTTAGGTCGACTAAACAAGTTTAAACAGTATATTACGTATCGTGCACCTATGTGCGCACTGCAATGCACGCATGGGTGCAAACAAGTACATTAGAAGATATCACAACTTTTTTAGGCTTCTTAGATATAATTATCTAAAATGGCAAGACTCAATATTTCTCTCTCAAACGAACAAGCAAAAGGAATTCAAGAACTGAGCAAAGAAGAAGGTAAGACCATCGGGTCTGTTATAACTGAATCCGTAGATCTGTACGAGAAATTGAAGAAGAATCACATTAGTAAAGATCAGATTGAAAGCATGATAAGATTTCACGAAATATCCAAGTCCATTGGTGCGGTCCCAATTTCAGCGATTATGTTGGACTTAAGCGTGACCGCAGCCGTTAAATGTGCTGAAGAAGATATGATGAAGATGTGGTGCGATAGGGGAAGGATATTCGGAGAATTGGTCAAGGGAATTGCGAAAAGCATCGACGACTTATCCAAACTCGTTCAAGAATTTGAGTCCTTTCTCCCCACTGACAGACTCGAAATAAGGAGAGTCGATGATGACGTGGAAGTCTTAATGATAGGAAGCGGTTATAGCATCACTGCCTCCAAGTTGACTGCAGAAGGAGCGAAGTGCTTCCTTACTGTATACGGCTATAAAGAATTTGAACAACAATTAGGTGAAGGATACGTCAGAATTAAAGGTACTCAATGACAGACGTATCTGTGAAGAACTTTAATGATCGACTAACCTAAATTCTGGGGTGACAAAATTTATGCACCGTAGCGTACGAGCGCACGTCTCGATATCTGTGTTTCTCTAAACGGTTGAAGCAAGCCCGATCAGCTTTTTAGATCTAAAGTTTAGAATACGATTTTGACATCCCAGATAGGATCCCTATTTAGACATAAGTTAGGTAACCTTTTTGATTTACATTTATTATCTTGGACTTAGGAAAATCTTCCATTGAAACTTAGGTCCGGACTTCGTTGATAACTCTCCGTCATTCATCTCTTCAACATTCTCTTAGCGATCTTCAGAAACAAAACTTAGGATTAAATAAGAATTAATGATAGCTCATTGGAGAAAAGATGATAGGAAGTGCCACTGACTGGATAATACTAATAGTAGTTGCCCTCGTCGTACTTGGGGGCGCAAAGAAGATTCCGGAATTGGCAAAGAGTCTGGGTCGTGCAAAAGGCGAATTCGACAAGGGAAAGAAAGAAGTCGAAAAAGAGCTGGAACAGATAGAAAAATAATGTCTTTAACTACAGTACCGAAGTCTGCTAAATAGCCTATCAGCAATTTTTCTCACTTTATCTAAGGGAGTGACTGAGAGCAACATATCAAAAATTTTGATTTTTGACTATCACAAATTGAAGAACGCAGTATGTTTTTACGTAGAAATGTGCATTTAGGTCTATTCGTTTGAATCACTAGAAGAAAAGATGAGTACTCGTGCTTCCTATCCTTTGTTTTAGGTATTTAGCAGCAGATCATCGATCAGAGCAGCATCGTGAGGTCTAGTAAAGATTTTGGTGATTCCTACCTTATGACATGAGTTACCATTACGTTAATATAGACGGCTTAAATCCGATATCGGTGCTAGAAAGTCCAACAGACTGGATCATACTCATTGTGGTCGTTCTGCTTGTTCTTGGCGGAGCGAAGAAGATACCTGAGGTCGCAAAAGCAATGGGTCGGGCGATGGGCGAGTTTCGGAAAGGAAAAATGGAAGTGGAACGGGAAATAAACGAGGCCACGAAGCTAGAGACAGCAACCCCAGCTCCTCAGAAGTAGAATTATAATAAAATATCGCTCGATGCGTTCAAAAAGCAGGGCGTTAGTCATTATTCTTTTGGCTGGATATTGACCTCATTTGCAACCTTCACACCAGAGGTAAAAATCGAGGAAATCTATCTCTTCTTGCAGCAATACCTGGTCTATATTTTGGAACCTCTTCCTTCTCGCTCTATGATATAGAATGCTTTGAAGTTTTTTTGTCTTCTCGAATACATCTTCCATCATTTCCTCTTTTTTCACTTCGATACCTTTAATTTTCAGGTCTCCTGCAGGTAGCAAGACTTTGTCCGGTATGGTCGTACTGCCTAACAAGATAGTTGGCTCTTCCTTATCCAAAACAAACTTACTGTTTGCCGAGTAAAATACCTCATCGGCCAAGAGAGCGAGCGATAGACCGTTGTTTGTTGCTATTCCGTTGATCGCTGAAAAGATAGGTTTTTCAAGCGATATCCAGAATAGGACTAGACTTTGAATCCTGTTGTAGAAATCCCTCATATCCGCATAGGCTCTATTCTCAGGGATGGCTAAACCCCTGGAAAAGACATAATTTGATCCTGTTATTAAAATAGAAGAGACCTTATCGTCGAGCGCCGCAATGGAAAAAACACGGATTAGCTCGTCCAGAAGTGCGTTGTTGATGTGTCCCGGAGAAAGTAGCGAGACCACGCCAACGGTGTCTTCTCTCCAGAAAGAAACTTTGCTGAAGCCCTCGACGGATGGAGCTGAAGATTTGTGGGTCATTTCAAGGAACTCCCCTGTTCATTTTCCACATTCTCGAATATTACCCGTCTAATAATCTTGTCTTTCATTCTTCACCCTTTGTCCCTATTCCTTTTTCGTCAGACTTAGTCTTCTCATTTACAATCCATCTGGCCAGGATCGCACCTGAAAAATAAAGACCAATTATCGTCAGTGCAATTGTCACTTCCATTATACCGCCCGTTGCTCCGGGAGAAATCAGCATCGCAATAAAAAAAGCTCCAATAATGGCGTATCTCCAATTCTTGAACCAGAGTGATGGCGGCACAGCGCCTACGTATGATAGGGAAAACACGATAACTGGTGTTTCGAATATTGCCCCCATTCCTGCAGTGATCAGTACAACAATCGAGACGAACTGCAGTATCCCAAGGGTTGGAAGGACCCCCACATCGATTGCGAATAGAAATATCACACTGAAGAGAATCGGTATTATCAACCTTAGTGCAAAAATTACCCCGACAATAAACAGTAGAATTATTGGAAATATGGAGAAACTTACAATTTTCCTTTCTTTTGGATATAGCGCAGACTTAGAGAAATTTATTAGTTGGAAAGCGAGTATCGGAATGATCACTGAAATCGAGACCGCGAGTGAAATATACACGACGCTTACGACTATGTCGAAGGGAGAGATGTTGATGAGTATCATCTTGTGCGGTACAAGACTCTTTTCCAATAGTTGAAGCAGGATAACTGAAAAGCTGTGATAGAAGGACGGGATAAGGTAAAATAGAGTGAATCCGTCGAACTTGAAAGTAACCGGTCCAAGGAGGAACATCGCAAAGAAAAGCAGCATAAAGAGAATTATAGTACCGCGTAGCTTCACGAGCAGCTCGTCCAAATATTGGAAAAGCCTTCCACCCAGTAATCCTCCGTCTTGGACCATCTATTTTTTATCAAACGGACATTTAACGCTACTAAAATACTTATCGCATTGTCGCCTCCATTTATAAGATCAATTTTCTGGAAGAAGGAACAATATTTTATTTTGCGATCGCATTAGTGAGAGATGGACAGCAACATCATTCTAGCACTGGATGTGGAGGAAACCGACAGGGCACTGAGAATAGCGGAGGAAGTAAGAGGCTACGTCAGCGCTTACAAGGTAGGGTATCCTTTGATTCTCAGCGAAGGTGCAGGAGTCATAGATCGGGTATCAAAAATTGGAGAAGTTATAGTCGATATCAAGATTGCGGATATACCTGAGGTGTCCAAAAGCATCGCCAAGACTCTGACCTCACACGGCGCATCTGGCATTATAGTTCAAGGATTCGTGGGACGGGACGTGGTGAAGGAAGTCAGAAAAGTAGCTGAAAGCCTATACGTCGTAGCTGAAATGTCTCATCCGGGAAATGCAGATTTCATTACTGGTCAATCAGAGAAGATAGCAATAATCGCCAAGGAAGAGGGAGCGGACGGGATAGTAGCTCCTGCCACTCATCCAGAGAGGATAAAGGTTCTGAAACGCATCTCTGGACTCAAGGTACTTTCCCCCGGAGTAGGAGCTCAGGGAGGAAGCTATAAAGAGGCGCTGGACAGCGGAGCGGACTACCTAATTATAGGTAGGAGCATCATATTGTCTCCAGACCCAAAACAAAAAATTAAAGAATTACTGTCACAACGGTGAAGCGGTTGCAGCTTACTAGAGAGGAAGAGGAAATATTCGATGGAAAGCAAGGAGAAGCCTTAAGTATGGCGATCAGGCTTCTCTACTCACTCGGGGAGCTGGGTGGAGCAGACAAACTTATATCGATCAAGTCCGCCCATATTTCGGGGGTATCCTACAAGAATGTGGGAGAGGGAGGGATACAGTTCCTTAAAAAAATGTTTCATAAAGTGTCTGTACCCACTTCGCTGAACCCGCTCGGATTTGATATCGAAAATGGCGGACCCGTCACAATCGACGAAAATTTTCACAAGAAGCAAATGGAGATTGTTGAACTCTATCAGAAGATGGGTGTAATGGACAGTTTCACTTGCACTCCATACTACTATTACAATGAGCCTAGTTTTGGCGACCACATTTCTTGGGCGGAGAGCTCTGCTATTATTTATGTAAATTCGCTCATAGGTGCAAGGACAAATCGTGAAAGCGGCCCATCGGCATTAGCTTCTGCCATTATTGGAAAAACACCAAACCATGGACTCCACAAGGACGAAGGTAGAAAAGCGACGGTAGTAGTAAATGTCAGCGAACCCCTAGACTACACAAAGTTTGCTGCTTTGGGTCTGTACCTGGGTCCAAAGCTGAACAAGAGCATCCCGCTCGTCAAGGGACAGGAAAAAGCCAAAGGAATTGAACTGAAGGCATTTTCAGCAGCGCTTTCGGCAACTTCCTCCATACCAATGTTTCACGTCGACAGAGTTACCAGAGAATCAGGACTCCTAGCAGATTCTCCTGAAACCATAGACGTAGGAAAAGAGGAGATAGAGGAGACTATTGAAAAGAATTCGACCAAAGAGGAACCGGAACTAATCGCAATAGGTTGTCCGCACCTATCGTCGGAAGAACTGGACTACATAGCTCATCTTTTAAATGGAAAGAAGAAGGTGGGACCTGACCTATTTCTTTTTACATCGAGGGAAGTGAAAGCGAACTCGAGTGAAGCAGTGAGGATAATAGAGAATTTTGGGGGGAAGGTATTTTCTGATACTTGTATGGTCGTCTCTCCATTAAGCAACAAGTACAACAGCACTGGCACTAACTCTGGAAAGGCAACATTCTATCTCCCACTCAAAGGATACGGCAACCAGAAAGTTGCATTTATGGGAATAATGGACCTTCTGAAATGGGTGATAGCTTGATAAAGGGTCGAGGTCTGTCACCAGGAAAAGCTTCTTCTGAGGTAGTGGTCTGCAATCAGCTTATCTCTCCACTAGGAGAGATTAGCAGAGAGGGGTTCGTGACCACCGGACCTTGTGAAAACACTAGCATAACTGGTAAAATCCTGGCTTTCAAAGGGGGAAGGGGCTCTACTGTAGGCTCCTACACCTTCCTCGAACTGAAGAGTAAGAACATTGCTCCGACGGGTCTAATTAACGAGTCTGCTGAACAGATGGTTGTTACTGGTGCAATAATTTCTGAAATACCTATGGTCGATAGTGTACCCCTCGATATTTTTTCGAAAGGAGATAAGATATCAATCGACGGATCTTCGGGGGAAGTTTCGATTTTTGGTGTTCAAGAAAAGAAAGTGGCAACTGTGTATCTGGTACATGGAGGGAAGCTCCTTTTACTGAAGAGGTCAGAAGATGCAACGTCTTTCCCTGGCTTGTACAGTGGAGTTTCGGGATACGTCGAGAATAGAGAGACCCCGAAATTGACGGGAGAAAGGGAGCTGCTAGAAGAGTGTGGAATTCGAGAAGCGTCTTTAAGACTAATCGGCGGGGAGATTTATGTCAGAAGCAACGACATTCTCTATGAAATCACCCCTATGCTGATGGAGACAAAAACGAGAGAAGTGAAATTGAATTTTGAGAATTCTGGGTATACTTGGATTCCTCTAGAAAAGATCAAGGATTACAAGACACCGCCCAAATTCGTGGAGACTTTTGAATCGCTCGTGTCTCAGGCTCACCTATAGCTATCGGTCGACTTGAGCATAGTTCACGCAAAGTACTGTCATTATCAGGGATATACAGTATTTATACAGAGACAAATTAGGGAAAATATGCATATAGGCGATATCCTGAACGATAAGTGCGTAGATACTATAGTCAGTGTCAGAGGCTGGGTCTATAGATCAAGAGAATCTGGACGACTTATATTCACGGTCATTAGAGATTCTACCGGCATCGTTCAGGTCGTGGTCGAGAAAGGCGTAGTTTCCTCCGAAGAATTTGAGCTCGCAAAGAGAGCCACCATAGAAAGTTCTATCGAAGTCGAAGGAAAGTGCTCGAAGGAACCTAAGGCGGTGACTGGATATGAAATACACGCAACTAAAATCAGGATATACCAGATAGCAGAGAATTTCCCAATAACCAAGGACAAGAGCGATGAATTTCTGCTCGACATAAGGCATCTCTGGCTGAGAAGCAGAGAGATGACTGCAATAATGAAGATGAGGGATACAATCCTGGATTCAATCAGAGACTTCATGAGAGAGAAAGATTACCACGAAGTGGACCCCCCTATGTTCGTCGGAGGAATGGTCGAAGGTGGCTCGACGCTGTTCGAGGTCCCTTACTTCGGAGAAAAAGCCTATCTCACCCAATCCTCTCAATTTTACTTGGAGGCCTTCATGTTTTCTCTTGAGAGTGTCTACACGATTTCTCCCTCTTTCAGGGCTGAAAAATCTAGGACGAGAAGGCACGTCACCGAGTTCTCTCATTATGAGGCAGAAGCGGCATGGGTCCAAAATCAGCAAATGATGGATCTTGAGGAGGAACTGATCGTCTTCATAGCGCAGCGTCTCCTGAGTTCAAATAAGGAAGAACTGGAAGTGGTAAAGAGGGATCTCAATAAGGTCAAGGCGATCGAAAAGCCGTTTTACCGATACAGGTACGAAAAGGTGATCGACATTGGTAGGCAGAAGGGGTTGCAGCTGAGCGATATGGCAGATTTGGGAGAAAAGGAAGAGAGAGCAATAACTGAAGATTTCGACAAACCTATGTTCGTATACAATTTCCCGACTCAACTCAAACCATTCTATCACAGGCAGGACCCAGAGGATCCTTCTCACGTTCTCAACCATGATCTCCTTGCTCCAGAGGGTTATGGAGAGGTTATAGGAGGAGGGGAAAGAATCTGGGACAAGGATGAGCTGATAAGCAGAATGAAGAGTGACAATCTCAACCCCGAAGACTATCAGTGGTACGTAGACCTAAGAAGTTATGGGAGCGTTCCACACTCGGGATTCGGACTTGGAGTCGACCGACTTCTGACTTGGCTTGCGGGTTTGGATCACATAAACAAAGCAATTCCATTCCCTAGGACTATCAGAAGACTCAAACCGTAGAACAGTGAAACACCAACAATCCTGAGGATTCGAGGTGTTTGAGGGCTTATTCTGCGGTGAGTTGCTTGAATGTCGTTGGAAGTTGCAGAAATTTACTGACATGATTTTTATTCAAGCTATTTATCAACTTACGTGCGGTGCGTTTTCTCTGATCTGAAAGACGTTTGTCATTTTAAATATCCTGGATACAAGTGCATTCAGGAAGAGTGCGATGTGTGGGGACATTTCAACGCACTGGAAAAAGAGTGCGTTTACCTGGACGTCCACGGATGTTCGAAACTCAATCTGCTGGCCTGCAAGGGGAAAGACAACTGTGTATTTTTCAGAGAATATTTTGAGTCACCGCCTGAGGTTCCGAAAGCAGTCGAACGAACAAAATAATTTTAGCCTTGTAACAATAAGCCGCTACGAAGTGTATAGTCTGCGGAAAGGAAGTCGATAGATCGACAATCATATGCGATGAGTGCAAGAAGGGAACCAAGACAGAGGGCTACGTCAAATCAGTTAGAGTCAAGAAGTGCCCTCACTGTGGGGCAGTGTTTACAGGAACCTGGTCAGAAAAATCGATCAAGGAAAAGGACGTTATACATTCCACGATTCAGAAGGTGTTCAATGTAAGTGAGCCCACTTTCGAAGTCAGTGGAGACGAGTACAACAGAAAAATCTCATTCCAAGGTATTTCTGATCAAGACGGAGAACTTAGGAAAGGGGAATTCTTTCTGCAGACTTCTCTATCCACGTGTCCTGTTTGTACCAAGAAACTGGGTAACTATTACGAAGCAATTCTCCAACTCAGAGGAGAAAAGGGAGAGCGCCTAGATTTCATCCTGAATTACCTGGTAGAAATGTTAGAAGATGCACCTTCCAAAGACATATTTCTTACCAAAATGGAGAGAATTAAAGAAGGCTACGATCTGCTCGTCTCCGAAAAACAGTACACTCGGACGATAGCTAGAAAGGCGATCGAACGCTTTGGTGGAACTTTAAAAGAAACATCGCACTTGGTAGGGATGAAGAATGGAAGTGAGCTGTACCGGATAACCGTGTCAGTCCGAATCCCAAACTTCCAAAAATCTGACGTCCTGGTGATTGAAAAGAATCTCTTTCTGGTCATTTCTATTAAATCTGACATAGTTACGCTGCTTGATTTCAAATCAGGATCTAGGGTAAAGCAGAAACTACTCGACTTAAAAGAATACGTAGTATACAAAAGAGAAGAGGACATAAGGGAAGCCGATGTGCTTTACAGGCAGGAAGGTACTGCCTACATTCTTGATCCCTTCGATTTCAAGGAGAGGGCAGTAGTCGAGTCAGAAGGGAATGACAAAGTCAAAGTAGTCAAAATCGAAGGTGAAATTTTCGTCGTCCCCTCTGAATAATCCAGCCATAGAAGCTATCTTTGACTCCTTGATTCTCGACCGGCCGTGACTGAGCATTCGAGATTGTTAGAGTTTTGACTAATTCAAAAAAATCACTTGAATTCCTATGACTCATCTGCACGAGAAGAATTAAATTCGATCCAATATTGTTGATAAATGCAACCTGGGCCCTTAATATCCCCTTCAGGGGCATTTGATGCTATAATTGCAATTGCAGTGTTCATTATTTTGTGGATATTGACCTCATTCCCCCTCTATCTCGCTTCAAAGATACTCGTACACGAGCGATCTCAAATCGTTAGAGCATTAGCGGGAACATTCTTTTCTGCGGCCACCTTTTTGTTTTTTTTATTTCTGTTCTCCTTCTTATTCCCTCCTATGGGTCTCATCATGGGGTTCGTAGGAATTCTGTTTGTATTAATGATCGTTTTTCAGATTGGACTCACAAAGGCGTTCGTAATGGCGATTTTGACTTTTAT
This sequence comes from Thermoplasmata archaeon, assembly GCA_021792255.1. Lineage (GTDB taxonomy): Archaea > Thermoplasmatota > Thermoplasmata > Thermoplasmatales. The sequence continues at coordinate 399,233 of JAJYUZ010000002.1, read as the reverse complement.
TGTATACGCGGTGTTGCTCTTATTGCTGGCTGTTGTGGGAATTGTGCTGCCCTTTGTGCACCTAATTTAGACGCATTAACTCCCATCCGTGCTCAGAGCGAGTGATTTACCTATGCGCTTTTTCTATGCTCACCTTAAGACCAAGCCCTGATATGTCCCAGTTCTTGTCTGATCCGTTGACTGATGTTTTCTCCTCAGCCTGGGTACTGGAGAGGATATATTTTTTGAAGGATAAGAATGCCTCCATCAGGGGCTCGTCTCCCTCTAGGTGCAGATAAATCCTGTCTGTGTAATCGAGATTGGCATCCTTTCTCATGCTCTGGATTCTTCGAACCATCTCTCTAGCTAGACCCTCCAGGTACAGATTCTTGTCGAACTCCTTGTTTATGAGGATCTTGTTGCCGGAAACATCGTCAGAGACATACCTCTCATCGAGGTGTTCCTTGGAATTTACTTCCAAATCTCCTATTACCTTCCCCAAGATCCTTGTCTCACCTGTTCTCTTCAGTTCGTCTTGTTTTGCTTCCATTTCGAATTCCTTTTCAGCGTTGTTCAGTTCCTTCCCAAATATCTTGCCTGCTGCTCTCTTGTTTAGGACAAAACTCTGAATCATGTACGATTTCAGATCATCCACTACTATTTCCTTTGCATTCAACTCTTTCTGAATTAATCGAGAGTACTTGCGGACGACTTCTCTGTGCTTGGGATCGGTTATAACTATTTCCTTGACCGGTCTTCTTAGTATCAAGCCATTCTTCTGCCTTATTCTCCTTCCAGACTCCACTGTGTCCTTTACATAATTCATTTCCTCTATCAGCGAATGATCGAATTCTTCTGCTTCAGGAAACCCGGAGAGATGAACCGATTTTTCATCTGTCAACTTCCTAAACAGGTATTCAGAGAAATAGGGCGCAAATGGAGCTAGCATTTTTGAAATGCTGATAAGGGCGTGGTAAGTGACGTAGTACGAAGATCTCTTGCCTTCAGTGACTTCGCCGCTCCAAAAAGTGTCTCTCGAGAGCCTAAGATACCACTGGCTCAGATCTAGGACCAGATCTTTTATGTCATCCAGCGCAAGGTGAGGATCGTATTCGTCCATATGCTTTGTCACGGAGGCTATGCACTCATTGATTCTGTTGAGCATCCATGTGTCAAGATCTGAGGAGATTGCTTCCTTCTTCGGCTTCCAGTTATCCAGTCTTGCATTCGTGGAGAACAGGAGATAAGAGTTATAGAGTGTTCCCAGTAGCTTCCTTGAAAACTCCAGCGCAACTTCTTCTGAAAACCTCTTAGGCTTCCACGGCGGCCCCTGCAAAAAGAATAACCTTAGGGAATCCGTACCTATTCTATCCATCAATTCGAGTGGATCTACCTTATCTCCCCTCGACTTGCTCATCTTTTCTCCCCTTGAATTCAGGATAAATTCCATCACGACGACATTGTTGTAAGCGTTTCTTTCGAAGAGAAGAGATGAAATAACGTGCATCGAATAGAACCACCCTCGGGTCTGGTCCATTGCCTCGCTTATGAAGTCTACAGGATTATTTTGTTTAAACAGTTCAGCATTTTCAAACGGATAGTGAAACTGAGCAAAGAAGGCAGAACCTGAATCGAACCAAGTGTCTATTGGGTACGGTTCTCTAACCATATTCAACCCGCATTCCTTGCACCTGACCTTTATCTCGTCGACCTTGGGTCTATGAAGTTCAAAATTCTCAGGGATTTCTGTAGAATTGTCGAGCAGCTCTTTCTTGCTGCCAGGAATGAATGTGTGTTTGTTCTTGCACACCCATACTGGAAGAGGGGTGCCCCAGAATCTATTCCTAGAAAGTGCCCAGTCTTTCCCTTCTTCCAAGAAATTCCCAAACCTTCCATCTCTTATGTAGTCTGGCTTCCAGTTGACCATTTTGTTGTATTTCACGACTTTATCCTTTTCTTTGGAGACTCCAATATACCAAGATTCTACCGGGTAAAAAATCAGTCTGGTTTCGCACCTCCAGCAAAATGGATACGAATGAGCCGCTTTCTCTATCTTGAGGAGCTTGCCAGTCTCCTTTAGATATTCATTGATCTTGTCACTTGCTGTCTGGACGTCCAATCCCTTCCATGGGGATTCTAGAGCGATCTTTCCGGCTTCATCTACTGTCACGTAGAGCTCCCCTTTCTCCCTCTTCATGACCACATAATCGTCCGCGCCAAATGCAGGGGCAGCGTGGACTATTCCTGATCCATCTTCCTTCGTGACGAAGTCTCCAGAGACCACATAGAGTCCTGTATTCACCTTTAAAAAGGGAATGAGTTGCTCATATCTCGTACCCACGAACGAAGAACCCGGTCTGCTCTCTATTACTACGTACTTCTTCAGAACTGTCTTGGCCCTTTCCTCCACTACCCAAAGTTTTTCTCCCCGGTAGTCAACCAGTGAGTAGTTGAAATTCGGATTGACCACAAGATATTCGTTGGCTGGCAGTGTCCATGGCGTGGTAGTCCAGACGAGGAAATATTCGTCCTTATCCAGCAACTTGAACTTCACATATACGGAGAAATCCTCCACTTCCTTGTAACCCTGTGAAACTTCGTGCGCACTGAGAGTAGTACCGCATCTTGGGCAATAGGGAGATATCCTGAAGTCCTTGAAGAGTAATCCCTTCTTGTACAGTTCTCTTAAGGCCCACCACTCACTCTCAATGTACTCGTCCTTCATCGTTATGTAAGCCTTGTCATAATCTACCCAGAACCCCAGCCGCTTGGACGCTTCCGCCCATATTTTTAGGTACTCAAAGACACTCTCTTTGCAGAGGTTATTGAATTTGGAAATTCCCATTTTTTCAATTTCTGCCTTGTTCTTTATACCAAGTTTCTTTTCTACCTCAATCTCGACCGGAAGGCCGTGGCAGTCCCACCCAGCGATTCTAGGATAAATGTCGAACCCCTTCATTGTCTTGTATCTCAGGAATAGATCTTTTACGGCTCTAGTCTCTGCGTGCCCGATGTGGGGCGGACCGTTGGCGGTCGGTGGACCTTCGACAAAAGAGAACCTTCGCTTACCTCTATTGATTTCGAAGGATTGCTGCATAATCTCTTCGCTTTCCCAGTACTTATAGACTTCTTTTTCAATCTGCAGCGAGTCGAAGGATTGAGGAACTTCGTCCAGCATAAGCAACTTTATGTGCATCAGATTGATAATTTTTGTCCATTTTTCTCCATATATGGGATTTGGAATGGGATTGCAGCCCCTGCATTACCTATTTAAAAGTTAAATTTGGACCCTCTGCACCAGATATAAGTGACAAATTCTTAAATATGCATTTCAAATTCAGCTTGCAACACCGGTGGTATGATTGAAGTTACCTAGAAAGGTTATGAGATATTGTCCTCACTGTAAGAAACATACTCTACAGGAAATAGAGAGAGTCAAGAAAAAGAAGGCAAGCGAGCTTCGAAAAGGACAGAGGCGCTTCAGGAGAGTTACTTCGGGTTATGGAGGTTTTCCAAGACCCGTTTACGAAGGAAGGGAAAAACCGACAAAGAGAATCAATATAAGGTACAGGTGCTTGGATTGCAAGAAATCCTATCACACCCCGACCTGGAGAGCAAAGAAGTTTGAACTCGCGGAGGTTGAGGCATAAATGACTACAAAGATCAAAGGAATGGACAAGTCATTTGTAAAGGTAAAGTGTCCTGACTGTGGCACCGAGACTTTGACATATGCAAGAGGTTCTACCGAAGTGAAATGTCCAGTCTGCAACACTGTACTTGCAAAGCCAACGGGCGGCAAGTATGAGGTCAGTGGACAGATCAGCGGAGAATTCAAATGAAGAAGACGGATCCGGAGATTGGAGATCTCGTGGTTTGCACGGTCAAAGATGTTCGTGACTTTGGGGCAACGTGCAACTTGGATGAATACACTGGCAAGGAAGGTTTCATTCACATTTCAGAGGTTTCATCAGGCTGGATCAAGTACATTAGAGACTACGTAAGAGAAGGAAAGAGGGTCGTCTGCAAAGTCCTAGACGCGAATCCATCTAGAGGAAGATTTGATCTTTCCCTGAGAAGGGTCAATGATCATCAAAAAAGAGAAAAACTGAAGGAATGGAAAAACGAACAAAGGGCAGAGAAGATACTCGCAAATCTTTCCCTCCAATTCCCTGGAAAGCCTGACACGAGCATTGTCATTGAAGAGATGGAGGAAAAATTCGGTTCTCTAGCATACGCACTCGATCTGGCCGCAGTTGAACCCGAACAATTCTCAACGGATCTTAAGAACAAGGAATGGGCAGCGGTCATAATCGACTATGCGAGAGAAAATCTCAAGCCACCAGTGGCTGAGGTGAGGGGCATAATAAAGCTGAAGGACGGCTCTGGCAATGGCATTGAGGTAATCAAGAAAGCCCTTCAAGCGGGGGAGCGAGAGGGTATCGAGATCACGTACCTAGGAGCACCGCAGTACAGGATCATCTCGCAAGCTGATGACATTAAAATAGCAGAAGAAAACATGAAAAAAAGTAGCGAAGACATAATATCCTACCTCAAGAAACACGGAGGGATAGGAGAGGGACCAGTGAAAGAGTGAAGACTCTCATATTCAAGTGTACAGGGTGTGGTAATTACACTCTAGAAAGCAAGTGTCCAAAGTGTGGATCCTCCACCATATCCACTATCCCACCCAGGTTCTCGCCGCAAGACAGATTTGGAAAGTACAGGATGAAGATGCTATATGGTAAGGAGTGAAAACATGGAAAGCGTAATCGTCAGAATGGCAGATAACGTGAAATTGAAGAATTCGGTGCTTATTGTAGGATTACCCGGGATAGGTAATGTAGGAAAGATAACGGCTGATTTCCTGATAGAAAATCTGAAAGCCAAAAAACTCGCAGACGTTTTTTCGCACCACCTTCCACCTCAAGTGTTAATGAACGAGGATGCTCTCGCACGACTGGTCAGAAACGAGCTGTACTACAAGAAAAGGAAGGAAGGCGATCTTATCTTTTTCACTGGAGATTTCCAGGGACTTACTTCACAGGGACAATATGAAATATGCTATAAGGTCCTTGAATTAGGAAAGAATTTCGATGTCAAGCAGATAATCACGCTGGGCGGGTACCAGATAGGGAAGCTTATGGAAATCCCGAGAGTGCTCGGAGCTTACACCTCGAAAGAAGTGAAAGAGGAAGTGGAGAAACTCGGTGTGATATTCTCAAAGAACGAACCAGGAGGAGGCATTGTCGGCGGAGCAGGACTATTCCTTGGGATGGGATTAGAATTGTTCGAACTCCCGGGAGTGTGCCTGATGGGTGAAACGTCGGGCTATTTCACAGACCCAAAATCTGCCAAGCAGGTCACGAGAGTACTGGTCGATTACCTAAAACTCGGAACGGACACTTCGAGCCTTGACGAACGGATTAAGGAAATAGAGGACATAACCAACAGAATGATTGAGAACCAGCCTCCAGAGGAAAGGAAAGAAGACCTTGGATACTTCGGTTGAACCGGTCTGCCTAGAGCAGAGCAAGGAAATCTCAAGAAAGAATATATCTAAACTAGTTCATTAATAATTTCAACAGTGAAACAAATGATGTGGTAGTCTTCGCTATAAAGGACTTTAGCGTAAGAAGCAATTCCTTTGTCACCGGAGATTTATCCTAAGAAATCCCCGAATTGCTCTATTCACTGCGACAAGATTGTCTTGATCAATTCAACACATCTGAGATTTGTAGAATAGTATGTGTACTTCCACTCCTCTCTCTTTTCCTGAATTGTCCTGCAAATTTAACCTAGATTTATGGCTTGTTTCTGGCACCCTGTGGTATCATATTGTCATACTAATGATATGACATCCCATAACTCAATTCCTTCGGCAAACTCTTCAGCGGCGAATTGACCAGCAAAATGAGTTAAGAATTTATACAGAGTGTTCATTAACAGCCATGGAAGAACTGCTCGTTCACTTCGACATTTTCACAGAGAATTCAAAATTTTTTGCAAAGGTCAAAAGCGAAATGGGGGGCCTAAGGGAATTTTCCGCTAGGAATATTGACAAACTAATGGAACAGGTAATAATAGATGTAAGCGAAGAATTCGAAAATATTTGAGACATTGAAGCCTGACATTAATTCTTCTGAGTCACGAGAGACGCGATGTCGCAGAAGTGTTCCCTAAGTCTCATCCTTGTGAAGGGCCTTGTAAATTCTTCCCATTAGGAGAGGCTGAATGGTCAGCGACGTAAATATTATGACAAGAACCAGAGACTCTATAGCTTGCCCCCAGTATTGCAGCAAGACGTTTCCCGTCGTGTTACCCATTATGAGGACTGTTGGTGCTAGAATCGCAGGAAAGATCCCTCTAGTCCCCTCAAGACCCACGAACACAAGATCTCCGTATTTCAGTTCCACATCAATGGATCCGGCAAGGACTACAGCAAGAGGTCTAACTATAAAAATCAAGATTAGCGAGATTAGGACCCCCGGTACCACAAACTCAAATAGAATCGATAGATTGATTGAGGCACCCAAAAACACAAAAATTAGGATGGCAGCAAATGTGGAGATGTTATCCATGAATTGTTTGTAATTTTCGAATTCGGTGTCTCTAGGCATGAAATTTCCTGAAAGCACACCGAAGATTGCCGCAGCCATATACCCCGATCCACCTACTACTACGGTGATTGAGTAGGCAGACAATCCGAACAGCAGGAACATGGCTGTGTAGTACTCCTTGAAGTCTTTTGGAAGTTTGACTCTAAGCAAATAGAGAAGACCAAAAAGCGCTCCCGAAGTAAGAACAGGAAAGAGTCCCTGGGTCATTAGGATGTAAATGAAAATGTTGCTGGAAGTGAAGAGGGACGTCTGTATGTAAGTGATATTTTTAGGGAAAAACACCAGTATGACTGTCACCAGGAACAGATAGGAGAAGGGATCATTGAAGACCGATTCTGTGATAAGCAGGGTCGATGGAACCTCTGACACCTTCGTCTTTCTCAGTGAGGTTATTATAGATGCGGGATCGGTGGACGAAATTATTGCTCCCACCATAAATCCAACCCAGACAGGAGCCCTGAGCAGAAATACCAGGATTACTCCAGTCGTGATTCCGGTGACAAAGAGGACGAAAGTCAGCATCATTGAAAGAGGCTTGAGTATACGCCTCAATAAGTATCGTGGAATCTTTGCAGATTCTGCAAGAATGACAAATGCGGCGCCAATCGGACCAATATAGTTGTAAAATAGGACCTCCGCTTCACTTGGTCTTATGAGGTACAAAACCGGTCCCACTACTATACCCAGCAACAGCAAATATGGAATATATACAGTGCCCGTCAGCCTGGCTATCAGTGTGGCTAGGTACCCCAGAGTGAGCGCAATGAGTATAGGAGCGAGGAAACTGTACACCCATCTACAATAATCGGGTGATTAAAATCTTTATTTTAGGTCACTTGTTACTTTTCCAACCCTTGGGATATACTCCTCTGTCTATCAGAACGACCTCTGGTTTCACGTTCTCCCCTTCCCTGTTCCCCATGCCGAGTAATTCGCCTTTTGGACTCAATATCCTCACGGTCTTGCCTTCGCCAAAATCTTCTATTATACCTTTCCTGAAGACGGTAGCTCCGTGAGCCATAGCGTCGATTGCGCTTTCCTTCAGGACAATCCTGGGATAGTCCTTTGTGACCTCTTCCGGATCAATGAGCATACTGGATAGTAATTTTTCGTCGCCTTCCTTGTAGAGGGTATAGGCATCCTTGAGTTTTTGAAGAGTAGAGAGGTTCGACTCAGTGATGGGTCCGCTTCTCGTTCTCCTCAACTCGGCCATGTTTGCTCCCACCAAGAGGGCATCTCCAACGTCCCTGCATAGGGTCCTGATGTACACACCAGACTCTACATCCGCTCTAAAAAGAACGTGCCTTTCTTTTATCTCCATCAACTTCAGCGAATATATCGTCCTCTTCCTGAGGTTTCTTGCTACAGCAGACCTCAGGGGTGGAAACTGGAATATTTCCCCTGTAAATTCCTTGAGCACATCTTCCAAATTCTGCCTATCTACCTGTTTGTGGAGTAGCATCAGGGTGACATACTCCTTTCCCTGTTCGTGTAGGAAGTCGGCAAGTCTAGTGGCCTTTTCCAGACCTACCGGAAGCACTCCCGTGACGTTTGGGTCGAGGGTGCCTACGTGTCCGGCCTTTGCTATTCCCAATATTTCCTTAACCCACGCAGAGACCTGATGAGAGGTCGGCCCTCGTGGTTTGTCTATCACGACGAAACCGTAATTTATCCTCTCTTCGATCGTTCTCTCAGAGGGTTCCTTTCCGAATATCGAGGCCAGAAATTATCACCTCTGCAATTTCCTCTGCTCCCTCAAAACTGGCATCCAGGACCAGGTCATATATGGAAGTGTCCCTGTAGTCTATGCCATAGTATTTCTTGTAGCGTTCCCATTCGCTCTCCTCTCTCTCCCTCATCTGCGTCAATATGTTGTCTCCCATCTCTTCCTTTCTGGAGTGAATGGAGTTTCTTATTCTTTCCAGTCTGACTTCCTCGTCCGCGTAAACGAATACCTTGAACGCACTTATCTTGTTGAGATGGCAAAGCCAGCCAGAAAGTCTCGATTCCACTATCACATTCTCCTTCTTTCTCAGAACTTCAAGCAGAAATCCATCCAACATCTTGTCGTACCTATCCTCACTTTCCGCTGCCGTCCCCAGTTGAGCAAGAGATATCTTCATCTCGTTGGCTTTCTCCCTGAAAATCTTGCCTCCGGTCACGAGATCGTAAGACAGCCTCTTGCTGACCATCTCGGCGACCGTTGTCTTACCGCTGCCCGGCGGACCGGATATAGTTACCTTCATTCTTTACACTCCGAGTCATGTACCAAAGTTTGATCGAGTACTGAAGGGGATAGGTAATCACGAGCGAGAATAGCGAATACAGCCCTATCCAGATATAGAACCCGAAGAATGGATGCATCATATCGCCGGTGGATCCATTGCTGAACGGATAGGCCATCATAGTTGTGGGTGGAGTGAGATGGGAAGCATGGAACATGAACCCTATCAGCCACGCGAAGATCAGAACAGTCAGCAACAATGTCACGAAAGTAGGTTTCATTTGCTGCTGTGTGTACTTCATGGATTCCTGCATCGACTTGGATTGTTCGGCCCTGACCGAGTCCATTTCTGTCTTGTCCTTGGAGTGTATAGCCTCCCTGTATCTCTGCTGAAGCTTCTTGTTCTTGTGCTGCATTTCTGCCATTCCAAAGTAGTCCGTGAAGAAATGGCGCGCTATCGTGTTGACAAAACCGGTCAACAGGGCCGCTCCGAGAATAGTGAATAATGGATACTTGAAATCAAATCCGATGACGGGCTGAAGAATATATGTCATCGGTATCGCAAACAGGTTCCGTAGGGTCGGTACCGTATAAACGAAAAGGAGAAGGATCATTATCATAAAGTACAGCATCTGCGTCCTCATAGAAGACGACATTGCTTGTTGCTGCTCTCTCGTCTGCTGTGGGGGTCGTGTCCTCTGACTCATAGGTTGCCTCCGTTGCATTGCCTCACAACGGAAGCTATCTTTTCAGACGCTTCTTTGGCTTTCCCGTTCTCGTTCATTACTACCAGAAGCGGAGAGCCCGTCATTGCAGAATAAGTTATCCCGTAACTCCTGTTGGCTTCTAGATGAGCCCTGATCCTCTCCAGCGAGTCCTTGTCCCTGTTTCGCATAGGATCGTTCTTTCTCCTTTCAAATATGTCAAGGGGATCTGCTTCCATTGAGATGAGTAAGTCGGGATGGAGCACGTTAAGTACTGGAATTGGTAGTCCCGGGAGGTAGCCATCCTTCGTACTTACCGAGAAGTGAGTGTCAATTATCACATCGTCGAACTGTGACAGCTTCTCTGCTGCGATCTTCTGGATCTCCTTTTGCTCTTCCACGGGAAGTTTTCTCAGCTCATCCCTATTTTTTGCATATTCTCTTGAAATGGCTTCCTTCAACATCACATCTCCGTAATTCTCTACTCTGTACCCTTCCCTCACGAGCTCGTCGAGGACTGTGGTCTTGCCGACCCCAGGTATTCCTCCTATTATGACCCTCACTCAGAGCCCTCCAAAGAAGTCCCTCATGAATGGATACATTTCGGTCATCTGTTCCTTGCCCATTGCCTGGTACAGTTGGATGACGATACCTACCGTCAGTAGCACGCCGGTACCTGATGCATTCCCGACCGTGCCGATAAGATCGGCTCCGGCAGCGAGGGCACCCACGGCTGCACCACTGAATACTGTGATGGCTGGTATGTACTTATCAAGAACGCGTTTCAGGACTCTTGGGTCACGCCTGAATCCAGGTATCTGCATGCCGGAACTCTGTATCTGCCTCGCGACCCCCTCGGAGTTCATGTTCGTTGTTTCGATCCAGAACTTTGCGAACATTATCGAAGCTCCGACCATAAAAGTGACGTACGCTAGGACGTGGATTCCCATCTCCCATGGTGGGTGACTGAGCAGCTGGGTCTGGTAGACCGAAGGCTGTAGCATCGGGAACAACCAGTTTGCTATCCCGTTTGGATTCGCAAGGTACCAAGCTAGTCCACCTAGTGGAGTAGTCTGTTGAATGTTGAGTTGAGATGCGAGAGAGGAACTTGGATATGCACCCAAGAAGAAGTCGTGTCCTAAGATAGGAACGTGAGAAAGAGTCGGGTTCGTCCAGAAGAGCAGGGACCACATCGAGAGGTTTGCGAGAACCGCTGCTGCCAAGATGACAGGTATATTGGAAGCGTACATCAGCTGTATCGGATACCTTCCCCTTGCGCCTCTCGCTCTCTCGTGAGCCAAGGGTAGTTCTACCTTTACCGTCTGGGCCCACACCACGAGGAAGAAGATGAATATCGTACCTGCTAGCGCGATGAGCGGATTGGGTGCCGCAAACACTATCCTCTCCAACCCTCCCGAGAATAGCTGAAAGGAGCTGAAGTGACCCAGCAGATAGAACGTCTTAGGTAGGGCACCGCTTGGAGGATTCGCGACAGAAAGAACGGAGCTAGTAGATATGGGAACCCAGTTGAGCGTACCCAGAATCAGAGCCTGCGAGACTCCCGCGGCTATGAACAGAGAGACTCCAGAGCCTATGCCCCACTTCGAGACAAGCTCGTCCATGAAGAAGAGCAGATAAGAACCCATGAATATCTGGAAGATTATCAGCATCCTGGCGAGCATCAGACCGTACCCTGGAACCGATCCATTCAGTGCTGATATTATGGCTGGATCTGGTGGCAGATAACCGAACACCTGCGGTATCGCCTCGACGAAGATCATGATTATGACCAGAAGCTTCTGTGCGCCCTGGTAGAGAGCCTTGTCCTCGGCCTTCGTGAGATCTATGTTGATGATCTTGGCTCCGGCGAAGAGCTGCATTATGATACTTGCAGTGACAATAGGACCTATTCCCAAGTCCATGATAGAGCCTGCCTGTCCCGCGAAGATCGTACGGAACTGCGCGAACACGTCGATGATCTGCGTCTTCTCCAGACCGTAGACGAATATGTTTGAAAGTGCGAAATAGATTAACAGTACCAGCGCGGTCCACAGGAATTTTTCTTTGAAACGAACGTGCCTTCCGGGTCTCTTGACCGCCGGAAGCCTCTCCACTAGATTCTTCCAGCCGTAGAGTTTAGACCCTTCTCCCGTGTACGAGACTAGCAGGTATGCGAGATAGTAAAGCGGCGATACGAAGACCGATATGATTACCGTGTAAGGTATGTTGTAATGGGCGTACCTGTAGTCAATGTATACGTTGAGCGCGAATATGAGAATCAGAGGTATGGAAACTAATCTATTCCTCTTTATCTCCGCCATTAGTTTCTACCTCTCCCCCTGCGCTCTTAATTTTTTCTTTAGCCTTTTCTGTTGCCCTTCCTACCTTGATCAGCAATGGTTTCCCAACCTGTCCTCCTCCGAGAAGGACTGCATACCCCATCTTTTCGAGATCCACTCTGACCTTGTCCTCTTCCATCCGTGCCATTCCGGTTTCGATCAGTCTTTCCGAGGTCCTGTCAAGATCTCCCACGTTTATCGCCTTGACTTCTACCTTTTGGGAGTGCCTCACGAACCCATGGCTGCCATAGTGGTCAGGCATGTTCTTAACCATCCAGATCCACCTGTGCTTTCCCAGGCCAGCCATTCCTTTTCCTCCTCTCTTTCCCTTCCCCCTACCGGCCTTCTTTCCCCTCCCGTAGTACGTTCCTCTGTATTTCTTAGTTTTCTCCTTGACCACTCTTACCACCTTCCAGCATAGCGTCTATGAGTTTGTTTATGTCCTTTCCCCTGTATCCCAGGGCGCCCTTGAGCTTGTAGGTCCTTTTAGTCGAATGATATCCCCTTCTGGGAGGGTTCATTCTGAAGACTGGCTTCATGCCCTCTATGTCCTTTACCCTGAGACTGCCGTCGAGAAGCTTGGATGCCATCTCGTTAATCGTGGCAAACCCGAGTTCCTTCAAAACCGCGTCGTCCAGGGGTTTTCCGCCCGTCATTCTTCCCTTTTCCTGGAGTAGCTTGACCACGTGTTCCTCGTCAACCTCTCCCCACGTCACGTAATCTTTTGCTTTCTTGATCTGCCCTATTTGAGACTCGTCCACCAAGACGAGGTGATTGTTCCTCGTGAGTCTCAGCTCCTGGAATGCCCTTCTAATTCCAACTTCCGTTTTATTGCTTCCCCTGATTTTTATCACTGCTAACATTCATCACACCTCCCTTGTATATCGGGGTACTGAGGTTCAGCTTTTCATTTATCTTGAATTTAGACGTCTCTTTGAGGGCATTGAACGTTGCATAAGCGAAGTTCAGTGTGCTCTTGGTGTGCCCCTCTGAAAACCCCCACGTATCCTGGATTCCTGCGATAGTCAGAACCTTCTTCGGTATGTCACCAATGGCCAGTCCAACTCCCTGCGGAGCTGGCTTCAAATAGACTCTTACCGAGCCCGACTTTCCCAGAACTTCGAAAGGAAGCGTGTGGCTCCTTCCACATCCACACTCCCAGGATCCGCACCCCCTCTTTATCTCGATGAGATTTATCTTTGCGTTTTCTATGGCTTTCTGTATTGCGTCGCCCGTCTCCCTTGCCTTGCCGTGACCCATGCCCACGTATCCGTCCTTGTTTCCTATTACGACGGTCGCAGCGAACTTGACTTTTCTTCCTGAGTCTGACATCTTCTGGACCATCTTGATCTCGATTACCTCATCCTCCAGGTTGGGAACAAGGGTGTCAACGATTCCGGATTCCCTTATCGGCATGTGCGTGCCAAGGACTTCGGATATTGACTTGATCTTGCCCTCTTTGACCATCTTTCCAAGTCTCGTTTTGGGTATCCACTCAATTGCGTCTTTAGTCACAGTGATTCCTCCATCGCTTTCTTCACTTCATCCATCGCATTTTCCTGAATTGTCTTAAGGTGTTTTCCTGCAAGCCTGTCCTTATTGGGCAGGAACTTCTTGCTCACCGGGACCTTCAGTCCCGAGTCCAGCAGACCCTGGACGCTGGCCATGAGTTTGCCACCCTTTATCACCTTCTGCCTGCCAAGGTCCACGATCACCTTCTTTATCCCCTTCTTCTTTGCCCTCAATCCCGCGAGATACCCCGCAAGATACGAAGACGGAGTGTTTCCCGTCGGGCTCTTCCAGCCGAACTTCTTCAGTTCCACCGTAGACCCGTGGGCCACGATCTTGTCCCCACTGACGGCGTACTCTGCTATATCGACATTCATGTTCTTCAGCGACCTTCTTACGATCGCCCTGGGCATACCGCCCTTGATGAGTGCGAGCCTCTTCTTGTAATCGGTTTTCTTCAACCTTCTCCGCTTCAGCGGCATAACGTATCTTGATCTCATTTCACTCACCCTTGAGAACTCCCTCTTCCCTCATGTGAAGCAGCAGGGCGTTTCTGCTCCGGAACGCGCCTCCCTTGATCTTCTTGTAGAATACCCTGTAGTCGGTCCTCGTTATTTTCCCGGAATCTCTCATCTCCTTCAGGGAATTTCTCATCGATCTTATGCTCCTTATCCATTTCCTCTTTCTGGGATCCCTTGCGTTCTTGGTTCCCTTTCTCGATCCGGGACCTTTTCTTCGTCCCTTGTTTCTCTGGGCCTTCGCGACCTTGAACCTGCCCCTAGAGTTACCCTTTGCGGACCTCTTTTGGATGACGTTTTTCTTTATGAGCTTCCTGATGTCGTCCCTCGTAACCGCCTCAGCAATGTCGTCGATACTCTTTGTGTCCATCCAGACTCTTGACATTCCGGACTTGAGAATAGATGCGGCCATTCTCTTCTGTGGACTAAGGGTCGCCATCATTTCACCTCGTTGAGGAGTCTTATGCCTGCAGCCTTTGCTTTCTCCTGTATGAATCTTCTCTTCCTCATCCCTATCGTCGAGCTGATTCTCGCAGCCTGCAGCTTAGGGTTGATCTTCTCCAGATCTGTGATGCTGGTAACGTACACTTCCTCGAATCCAGACGGATGCAGATTCCTGACTCTGACGGGTCCTCTGTACCCAGACTCCACCCAGGCGTGCCTGTAGCCCTTCTTTTCCCTCAGCTTTGAGTGTTTTCCTCTCGGCTTCCGCCAAGACGTTCCGAGCCTCTGATACCTGAACCATTCCTGTCTGTGAAATTCGGGTCTCTTCCTGTTCATTTTGTTCCTGATTCCTAACAGTCTCTTTCCTTCCTTATCCAATTCAGCCTTCAATAACATCACCCTTCCTTACAATGTAGATTCCATCCTGGAATACCCTAGGATCGAATCCCTTGATCTTGCTCATCTTTTCTATCCTTGCAGCGGCATTACCTGTCACTTCGAGATCACTCCCTTCGACTGTGACGAGATCTCCCTTGACTGTGACCTTTGTGTCTGGTCCGAGCGTTATCTTTCTCGGACTCTTCTCCCCGAGGAAGTTGTCTAGAAGCACCTGATTTCCCTTGACCGTCACTTTCACCGGGAAGTGGGCATAGACGATCTTCATCGTGTAAATGAAGCCCTTCGTGACTCCAGTAAAGGAGCTCTTAATTATGCTCTCCCAAGTGCCGACGACTGCCGTATCCGTTTTCTTTTCTCTCTTGGTGAATACCCTGATCTTCTTGTCCTTCATTTCGACAGAAACGTATTCGTTCCTGAACGTTTTCGTGACCTTACCCCTCGCACCCTGGGCTTCGAATTCGAAACCCTGTATCTTCACCTTCACACCCTGGGGAATCTCTATTATTCTTTCCATTCATATCACCTCAGTAGATGAAGGCAAGCGCCTTTCCTCCGGTTCCCTTTTTCTTCGCTTCCGCGTTGCTCATCACACCAGAAGTGGTGGATATGACCAGGATTCCTATATCCTGGGCCGGAAGGTATCGCGACTCCCACCTTTCCAGTTCGTCCCTCTTTATTGAAAATCTTGGCTTGATGGCTCCGCAGTTATTGACGGTCTTCGCAACCTTTACCTTGAATAATCCACCCTTCCCGTTTTCCACGTATTCGTACTCCTCGATGTAGCCATACTTCTGGAACACGCGAAGTACCCTTCCAACTAGATTTGACGCCCTGACGTCAAGTTCCTGTCTTCCCAGCTTAGAAGCGTTCTTAATGGAAATTAATGCATCGTTTAACGTATCTCCCATTCTTTCACCTCACGAATATTTCTCGAACCCCAGCTCGGGAGCTATCTCCCTGAAGCACTGCCTGCAGAGATGAAGGTTATACCTTCTCACTAGACCCCTCTTCCTTCCGCACCTTTCGCACCCTTCCTTCCTGCCGTACTTCTTCTTTGGGGCAAGCTTAGTCTGCGTCACTCATCCCACCTCCAGAATCTCTACGTTGTAGTTTTCCTTCATGAATTTCATCATTTCTTCCCTTTTGACCCTGATCTTCTTCGGAACTGGGCGCGGAGTTATCCATCTTCTCGCTACCCTGTAGCCACCTCTTCTCTTGAAAGTGACGACCACATCCATCCCGAAAATTCCGATCTCCGGGTTGTACTTCATACCCTTGAAATCCGTGTAGTCTGCGATGCCAAAGCTGTAGCTTCCCTGCTCCGAAAAGGAGTAGCTCAGGCACTTGTTGTTCTTGACCCACAGGGCGGTCTTGAGGAACCTGTCCATCTCCTCTCCCTTCAGAGTGACCTTGACCCCGATAGGCTGATCCCTTCTCAATCCGAATTCTCTGCTGGTTCTCTTTGCCTTTGTGATCGTGGGATTTCCGGTGGTCAGAAGTTTGAGGACGCTCTTTGCCTTCTCCAGCTTTTCTCCCGATTCTCCCACACCTATGTTTATCGTGACTTTGTCGATTACTACGTCTCTCATGTCCACCATTCTAAGCGCCTCCTGGGATCGTTATCTCGCCCTTGGATTTTCCAAGCACGAATACGTTTGACATGGTGGTCGTAAAGTTGTCGTTGCTCTCCACCGTATTCTCCTGGTAGCTTCTAGAGACGTTAATTTCTTTGATCGTCGTTATCGTCCCCTTGTGAGCTCCGCCCGTAACATATACGGACGTTTCCTTTGCCATCGGATAGACTTCCAGTATCTTTTGGTCCGGAATACTGATCTTCAGGGTGTCTCCCCTCTTTACGTTCTCCTCGCTGGAGAGAATTACCCTCCCGTCGTGGGTTGCGATCTGTATCTTGCCACCCTTTGCTATAGTCTTCCCTGTCACTTTTACCAGTTTCCAGTTAACTTCTTGTGAGTTCAGATCAGCAAGAATCAGCGTACCCTTCTTATCCATCAGTACCCTCTTTGCGACCCCTGAATCCTTCACGGACAGAACGTCCATGAATCCAACGGGTCTCTGGTAGTCCTTCACGACTCTGCCATCCACTTCCACTTTTCCTTTGGTTATTATGTTTCTCGCTTCCTTGGATGTGTCGGCAAACTTCAGTACGTCCCTTATCACGACCATGAGAGGAACGCTCGCTTTGAGCGGATGTGGTCCTGCCCGGGAACGGACGGACCAGGCGAACTTCTTCCTCGGTTGCTTCCAGGTCGTCGGCGACGCAAGTCTCTTGACGTGCTTACTCATTTTCTTCTTCCTCCTTTTCCTCTTCCTCTGTCTCTTTTTCTGCGGGAGCCTCTGGCTCTTCGCCTTTCTCCTCAGTCTTTTCTGGTTCCTTGGGTTCAGGCTCTGGCTCGTCCTCCACGACCTTGTTCCTGAGGGATGCGAGCCTGGTCAGCCTCTCCTTCCTCTTCTTGTCTTCCAGGATAAGCTTGGTAAGAACGACGGCAGAGGGGTCAAGTTTTCTCGGTTTCATCTTTCCGTCTGCCTTCGCTATGTTTATGTTTTCGATGATGACTTTGCCCTCATCGGTGACTATCTTGATCACCTTTCCCTCCTTTCCCACGATGTTCAGTTTCTCGTCCTTCTCAGCATCTCCTCTGACTATCCTGACGAGATCTCCCTTCCTTACTGGAAAATTCTTGATTCCATACTTTGAAATCAGGTCCTTTGACAGATGAACGCTAACGTTTTTCATCTCTTTCACCTCACACGATGGAACTCGCGAGGGCGGCAACCCTCGGCCATCTCTCGGCGGCCTCCTTCGCCACCGGTCCCTTTATCTCGGTCCCTCTGGTTTCGCCGTTGTCTTGAACCAGTACCGCTGCGTTGTCTTCAAATTCGACCATCACTCCATCCTGTCTCCTGAACGTCCTTCTCTGTCTGATCACGATAGCGTAGACCACCTTTCTTCTCATTTCTGGAGATCCCCTCTTTACTGAGGCAACGATCATGTCACCGACAGACGCGGCCGGGACTCTTCTCTTGGTGTTGTGGTATGCCTTCACGTTGATCAAAGAAAGCATCTTCGCACCGGAGTTATCTGCGCACTCAAGGTTTGCCCCCAGCGGGAGACCCCTCATCTGTACTCCTGCCAGTCCCTTCACAGTCTCTCCTCCTTCTCTATTACCACGAACGATACTGACTTGGCCAGTGGCCTTGCATATGCTATCTTGACGACGTCTCCCAGCTTGACGTGTATGCAACCCGGGAGGTGTGCGTGATACTTCTTCCGTCTCTTCTCGTATCTCTCGTACTTCTCGTTCTTCTTCAGATATTCCCTCAAGACCGTCACCGTACCCTTCATGGAAACCGACGTGATCTTCCCCTCTATGACAGGGGATTTCACTCCCAGTTCCCCGTGAAATGGGCACTTCGAATCGGTGCATTCTTCCTTGGGTTCGTTTACTTCTATGCCTATGTTCCTCATTGCCTTCCCTTCCTCCTAATCTTTTTCATCTTGTCTTCCGGCCTGAACCTCATTTTCTCGAGGTCCATGCTCTGATCATTAATCATCAAAATTCCCTTCGTCTTGGGGAGAATCTTTTTGCCATTCTCCGTCTCAAGCGTCAGGATGTTCTTTCGCTCGTCCACTACTTTTCCCTCCAATCCAACGAGAGTCGGATCGGTGTGTTTTATCACTCTAATCTTGTAACCGATTACATCGGTAAGGTAAGCGTTCATTCTCAGACCTCGACCTTAAAACCCATTTCCTCGAGAACCTTCTTTGCCTTTTCCCTCTGGTCTCCCTGCAGTTCTATCTTCTCTCCCTTGACCGTTCCACCAGTCGCCGTTTTCTTCTTGAGCGTTTTCGCCAGCTCTTTGACGTCTTCAGAGTGCGGGTCAAATCCAGACACTATTGTCATCCACTTCCCGTATCTCCTTTTGTCTGTTTCGATCGTTATGACCTGAGATTCTCTGGCTATCTCGTCGAGTGGGGTCAAGTCTCTGAAAATCTTGTCGTCCTTCATTTTTCTATCTCCCTCATCACCGTTTCCATTCTGGCAAGCTGTCTTCGCAGTGACTCTATCTTTCCAGGACTCGGAGGAGCTCCTCCCATAGCTGATATCCCTCTCTCCCTCATCAGTTCCTCTCGCAGATCGTTGTATTTCTTCTTCATCTCTTCACTGCTCATCTTGCGGATCGATTTTGCCTTCATTTCCTCCAATGCCCGTCACCTCCCCAAAATTGACCTTGCGAACCTGGATGTCGTCTGGCAGCTTTACGTTCTTTCTGAGTATCTTTACCGTGATGCCTATGATACCGGGTTTCGTCATTGCGACCGCAAACCCCTTCTCGATAGATTCGGAAGGGTAACCGGACGATATGACCTTGCCGGATGTGTACTTGACGGTCCTGGACCTCTCTCCAGTCAGCTTACCTCCCATCCTCACTTGTCCCCCTCTAGCTCCCGAGTCCATTATCCTCTTGAGGATGCTGTGTCCCGCTCTCCTGAAGTGCCACCCTTTTTCTATCGATCTCGCCAGTTTCTGTGCCATTATCTGGGCGTTCAGTCCGGGTTCCTCGGTTCCTTCGACCTTGATCAGTGGGCTCGTCAGGCTAAACTTCTTCTCCAGCGTAGCCTCCATGTTCTTTATCTTCGATCCTCTTCTTCCGATGACTAGACCGGGTCGCTCTACCCTGAGCATGACTATAGTGTTCTGGGGGGTCCTCTGGATGTCGACTCCTCCAAATCCCGCGTCCCCGATTTCCTGAATTAGATATTCCTTGATAAGCTGCCTTCTGATGTTTTCCTTAAGAAACTTCAATTCCTTCATTCTGTCTCCTCCAACTCTTCTAGAATAATCTGGATGTGTACCCTCTCCCTGTAAAAGTGTCCACTAGATCCAAACGCCTTGTACGTGTAGTACTTGATGGGAGGTGCTGGCTGCGCGACTGCGTTCTTTATCACTAGCTTTTCCGAGTCCAGCTGTTTGAATTCTGCATTATTTTCGGCATTAGTCAATGTTTCGAGAACATATTTCGCAGCCCTCACTGGATACCTTCCGGAGCCGATTCCTCTCTTGTGGGATACCGAGTCCAGGAATTTTCTGTACGGGACTGCATTGGTCTTGGATATGACCTTCTCCAGGTAATCCTTTGCCGTCTCGAGTTTCATCCCCTTGACCGTCCTGACCACCTCTAGAGCGTCCCTCGGGGAGATGGGAGTGTTCACTGACGTCGCCCTTGCACTTTTTTTCTTATCAGTTTCTATTACGTATTTCATTTCAAGACCTCACTTCAGGGGGAGGAACTTCGATCCTCTAGTAGCCCCCACTCCGGGTCCGGAGTGTTTCACTTCTTTCCTCGTCTGGGAGAATTCCCCCAGGTAATGACCAATCATCTCTTCCTTAATCGTGAATGTCTGATAAAGGTGGCCGTTGTAAACGGATATCGTCTTCCCCACGTACTGAGGAATTATGATCAGGTCCCTGACTCTCGTCTTCACGGAGTCTTCCTCCAGCAGCCTGTCGTGAAGTCTCTGCTGTTCGACGTTGTACCCCCTCTTCAGGGATCTTCTTGCCCTGGCTGGCACCGTCTTGAGCAGTTCGGGAAAATCTAAAGCAAGTAACTGATCCAGCGTCTTGCCTCTGTAGAGTATCTCCTTCCCTCTCTCCGATATTGCCTTCGTCGCCTTCCTCTTGGACCTCTTAATCGCTTTCTGTGATCTCAATCTCTTATCTTCCGGCATTTGTCTTCACCTTCTTTCTCGGGGAAAGTCTTCCTACCTTTCTTCCAGGAGGAGTATTTCTACCCACCGTGGATGGCCTTCCCACGTGCTGATGGTTTCCGCCACCGTGCGGATGGTTGGCTGCGTTCATCGCAATTCCTCTGACAGAGAATGGGCGCTTTGCTCTGCTCGAGTAAGCGTGTATCTTCTTACCTGCCTTCAGGAACGGCTTTGAATTTCTTCCTCCCCCACCGGTGACGCCGATCGTCGCTAGACACGACGGCTTGATGTCCCTCATCTTTCCTGAGGGAAGTTTGAGTGTGACATTTTCCCCATGGGCTACGACCGTACAGTACGCCCCCGGAGTCCTGGCTATGTTGCCACCGGATCCTGGTCTGACCTCTACGTTGAAGACTGTAGAACCATCGGGGATCAAACCGAGTGGTAGGGTATTGCCAACTCCAGAGGGAACGTCCAGACCTCCCCTTATCTTCTGTCCAGTGAACATACCACTGTGAGCTATGAAATTCCTGTTGCTCTCGTCATTCATCCTGACGACAGCAACTGGTGCATAGTGACCTGGATCCCTGACCAGCTTCTCGACTCTTCCTTCCCAGTTCTTTTCAGTCGGATACTTGATTTGACCGTAATGCCTGTGACTCGGACTCCTGTACATGAGTCCGCCCTTTCCTCTTCTCTGAACAACTATTCTCTTTCCCATGTTTTCACCTCAGAATATCCCCAGCTTTGTAGCCAGCTCCTCCGCAGAAAAATCTTTGGAAATCTTGACGACTGCTTTCTTTCCTTCCTTGTCCCTCAGAATGTTTACGTTTGTTATCTTCATACCAGAAATCTCCTCGGCCGCTCTCTTTATCTGGTCCCTCGTTGCTTTCTCGTTGACGATGAACCATATCTTGTTGTCCCTCTCTATCTGCAACATCGTTTTTTCTGTAACGAATGGCTTCAGAAGAATGTCATATGGACTCTTCAAAACTTCCACCCCCTCACATCGTTCAATGCTCCCTCCGTTATGACGAGCAGTCTTCCCGGATGCCCTCCTGGAGCTAGGACATAGGCATTGAGCTCCTCTGGCTTAACTATATCCACGCCTGGAAGATTGCTGAGTGCCTTGGAAATGTGGGATTTGTCCTTTACGACGAACAGGATGCTCTTGGGAGTAACGTACTTTCTTCCTCTGCTCTTTCCCCTTCCCGCCCTAATCTTTGTCCCTTCCTTCGATCTTAAAATATCTCCAAAAATGCCCACGTTCACGAGAACGTCCGTTGCTTCCTTGGTCTTCTCTATCTCTTCGAACTTGTCCTCGAGTACGACTGGAAGGGATTCGACCGTGAACTTGTGTCCTCTCTTCTTGACTAATTCTGGAGACACCGTCGAAGAAAGCGCGGACAGTTTTGCGTACACCTTCTCTTTCTTGTTGACTTTCATGTCCCAGTTCTTCTCCGTGACTGGATGGTGAGCGGATCTGCCTCCCCTGGCATTGCTCAGGAGAACTCCCCTTGAGGTCCCTGAAACCCTCGGATACCTTGAGATACCGTGATTTGGGCCCATATTATGTCCGACCCTCCTGTTGCCTGCGAACCAGTAGCTTCCATACGGAGTTCGTCCATTCGACTGGTATGCATTTGTGAATCTGATAATCAGATCGTTTCTGATTGGGAATCTGAATGCCTCAGGTAGTTCGACGCTCTTCACTACTTTTCCATCTAGGGAAAATAAATTCGTCATCTTACACCCCCTGCTTGCTCTCTAGCGACACGTAAGTCATTCCTACCTTCTCCACATCTGAGACCACTTGCCTCGTTGGGTCCCTTAGCTTGATTATTCTCTTAGTTGCTCCTGGGACTGAGCCATGGACCAAAATATAACTGTTTACTACCTCGCCATAATTCAGGAACCCACCTTTCGGTGTTATTGCCTTCTCATCAGGCTTACCGTAAAACAGCACTCTCTTATTGAATTCAGTTCTCTGATGATATCCCATCTGACCCGCCTGTGGGACTGTGTTCCTTACCCAGTCTGGGTGCCAGGGACCGAGGGTTCCGATCATTCTCCTGTGCTTCCTGTTCTTTCTCGGAAGAAGCTTGACCCCCCATCTCTTGACGTGACCCTGAAATCCTTTGCCCTTTGTAACAGCTATTATATCGACGAATTTTCCAGACTTAGAAAAGGAATCAAAACTCACTTCCTTCCCGAGGATAGACTTTGAATAATCAAGTCTCTCCTTGATTGAGCCTCCTCCGATTCTGATCTCTGTGATGTCTGGAATTTTCTTTGAAATTGCTTTCACCTTGTCGTTCTGAATCAGCACTAGAACGTTAACGTCCACTGCATCAGTACCATCCAGCTCCTTGGGCTTGTACTCCTTGGAGATTGGAAGAACCTTCTTGAGTTCGTTCAGAGAACCGGCGTCAAAAGTCTCTCCAATCGTGTGCTCTCCGTATGCATCCCTTCCATAGAGCCGTATACCTACAACTTTGAGAGGTGGGACTTCTATGACTGTTACAGATGATGCAACTTCCGAACCCGCAGTCGTGCTGCTCTTTCTGTAATCCACAAACAGTGCGTGCGTAGTCCCAGCCTTGAATCCGACGAAGCCCTGAAGCTTCGGACCGCCGTTGGCTTGGGGCCACGACCTGATGTGGGGTATTTCTGATCTTGCCCTCTTCCTGGGATAGTATCCCATAGACCCGTGTCTTGAATGATTTGGCGTTGCCATACTTACCACTATTGCACAGCCGTTGCGTCTTGATGAGTTCTTAATTGCAGAACCATCATAGGCATTATTGCCAGAGACGTGTGGCTAATGCTCGTTCGACAGCACCTGTTCATATATAAAGCGATCGCAACGCGCAGCTTTGGACAGTATTAAGGTATGCCCCTGCTGAAGATATTTCCATCCCCTTTGTCAGTCTTATCTCTCCCGTGAAGTATCAGGGAATAGTGTCCCGGGAATTCCAGTACCCTATCTACGTCATCACCCTGAGAATTATCACTCTCTTCAGCATTTCCCTGTGAGATGGGGTAAAACTGAAAAAGGAGAATCGGGAAAGGTACCGGGCTTCCTGTATAGCTACTCTTTCACCCCCTCCCCCGTGTGAGAGGAGTCAAGGTACCAAAACCCATTTTGTCCCAAGACCTCAGTTTGTATTTAATTATGGTCACAATCTAAAGTCAGATGTGATGTCAGAATAATTTCTTGAGGGGGCGTTTAATCAGAAAATGGATACCCCCTCTGATAGAATAAAAGATGACTCTGATCGCCTAGTGCTTGTTGATCTCTTCCTTCATTCTTATGTATTCCTCTTGCGTTATTGAGCCGTTTGCATATCTCTCGTTCAGGATGTCCAATGCGTTTCTGCCGTGCCATTCATTATGCTCCACATAGTGATGGTCTCTCGTCACATCTACTATCCATAGTATGAATAGCACCAGAAGGACAAAAGGCACGATCATCATTAAAGCGCCTATTCCCCAGAATCCACCATACCCCCAATTCATCATCCCATAATAGTAAGGACTAGATCCGGTGGGATAGTATGCGCGAAAGAATATCGCATTGAGCACAACTGAAACTACTACGACCGCAGCGATTACCCCGAGGAACACCCAGAAGAACCTCATCATGTGATTTCTCAAGTTTTCACCCTACCATGTACAAAGATGAAAAAGCTCTTAAATCTATGTTGAAACAGTTTTCATTCTTGTGAAATCTATTTCGAAACTCGTTTCAGGATTATCTGATTTGTCGTTCCGTGTCTCATCCTTTCTATTACTCCTTTCGCTTCCAGACGATTGAGTATTCTCGTTATTGTAGCTTTGGAATATCCCTTTACGCTCGTAATATCCCGTTGCAAAATCATTCCGCCCGCGTCTACTAGCAGACCATATATCTCTCTCTCACTCGCGTCTAGATATTTCATTACGTCTTCGACTCCCTCCTCCCCCTTTGTTCCCTTCGCCTTTGGTTCTTCAGTTATTTTTTCATCAATATCCAAGGAAATAGCATTTATGTTTTTGAAAAGAAAGATAAAAGAAATGACGAGCAAAGCCACCGAAGCAGATATGCCTCCTATGAGGTAGTATGCATATGGCCGTACGGGTAAGTTTTTGAAGAAAGAGCTGTCCGTGACCAAGAATAGAGTGAAGGAGAGCAATATCAGCATGATTACTGCCGCGACTGCTAGAACTGCAGAAATTATTGCGCTCATCAGTGAACGATTTAGGAGACGAGTTCCTCCTTGCGGTCTATTCATTCTATTCCGAATCCCCGAAGCTCTAATAGCTTTTGAGTCTCTCGGGCATGTATACACACACCTGTCGCACTTGCTTAGTCTGACGGGCCCTCCCACTCAATGGTGACATTTATTTTCAGTGGAATCCCTCCAGCGACGCTTTCCAATTCTTTTATAAAGAGTTGCATCGTCGCGGTACTGTCTATATGCTTTAGTCCTAATGGAGGAGGCCCCGAATAATAACTTGCATATCTTGTCATTCCTCGCAATTTATCTAGTTTCATCTCAACTTCCAATTTACCCATCGATTATCTCTCCCGCTTCCGCTCAGGCGAGGTAATATCCTAATTTCTGATTTTAGTATTGCCGTTCAGAGGTATGATCTATACGGTACGGCTGCCGAATTCTCATTCGAGGTACGCCTCTTCCAAAGAGTCTCTTACCACAAAGGGCGAGCCTGTTCCGCCCAGCTCAAAACTCTTCTGAAGTACTCTTATATGTACCGACCAACCGACATAATGAAACCTTGAACCCTGCTCCAAGGTGACAGGTAATTGTACTTTCAAAGACTCCTGAACAACTGGTCTTAGTGGCGAGGGTCTGCCAGTTCTACTTCCAAACTCATATATAAGAAACTAAAAACGAGCTAAACTCTTACCCGGGCGTTCCGCTTCATTCGCATTTTGAGTATCCACACGTCTTACAGGTCAGGCAGCCGTTCTCCACAGCGAGAGTGTCGTTGCTGCATCTCGGACAGGTTGAGAAAGTCTTTTCCTTCTTCTCCTCGGTCTTTATTGTCGTGACCAGAAATTCTCCAGTTAGAGTGGATTGTGGCTGTTCTCCCTTCATTGCTATATCTATTGCTTTTGCAACGCCATCGGGAACCGAGGTGATCTTGGTACCTCCAACGAATGTAGTGGTCTTTCCCTTTATGCCCGTCAGGGCCCGTACTACCTTTGATATGTCCCCTCCCTGTTGAAGATATAGTGACAGCAGTCTCCCTATCGCCTCGGAGTACGCTTTTTCCTCAGATCCTGACTTTCCCACGTTGACGAATATCTCTACGGGATTGCCGGAGTCATCGAAGTTGATTGTCGTGTAGAGTTTTCCAGTTTCCAATAGTGGGAACACTATGGTTCTCCCAGTGAGAATGGTCGATCTTTCAAATTCCTTATTCTCCTTCTTCTTTGTTGCTTCCTTAGTGAGGAGTATGCCTTCCCTCGATCCCTCTCTGTAGACTGTAACCCCTTTGCAGCCCGCTTTCCAGGCTTCAAAGTATATCTTACCAACTTCTTCAGTGGTGACCGTTGATGGAAGATTTACTGTCGACGAGATAGAGTGATCTACGTAATTCTGGATTGTGGCTTGAAGCTTGATCCTAAACATCGGATCGATCTTGTGAGCCTCCACGAAATATTCCGGGAGGTCTTTTTCTTCCTTTACTCCGTACAGTTCCATGTATTCTCTTACTAGTGGGTGGTAGACCTTGAACATTTGCTTCGAAAGCGACTCACTTCTCCTGGTGTAGGAAAACGCGAACACAGGCTCTATTCCGCTAGAAGTCCCCGCGAGAGCCGATCCGCTCCCTACCGGAGGTACCGTTATTAGGGCGACATTCCTCAGCCCATTTTTCTTTATCTTTCCCAAGACCTCCGATCCGAGTTTTGATATGAAAGGCGACTTCAAGTGTTTTTCAAGATCGAAGGAAGGGAAAGTCCCCTTTTCTGTAGCAATGTTCGCACTTTCGTCATAGATTATGTTCATTATCTTCTCGAACATTGATCCCACAAATTTGACGGACTCCGAAGTATCGTACTTGATCTTTAACTTTATAAGCATGTCTCCCAGTCCGGTAAAACCTACTCCGATTCTCCTACTCTTTCCCGCCTCGTCAGTCTGAGATTTTAGGGGATGCTTGTATAGGTTGTAATCAACCACGTCATCCAAGAAGCGAACTGTGAACCTGACCGCTCTCTCGAGATCATCCCAGTCGAGTTCAGCGTTCTCAAAGGGATTCTTTACGAACAGAGCAAGATTGACGTTTCCTAAGTTGCAAGCTCCGTAGCCTTCGAGTGGAATTTCGGAACACGGATTTGTGGTAAGAATATCCATCCCGTTGTATTCTGAAGTACTTTCCTTCTTCATAGTGTCCCAGAAGATTAATCCCGGTTCTGCCCAGTTTCTAGCCGACTCTATGAGCTCCCCCCACAGCTCTCTCGCTCTGACTACTCTCTCTATTCTCTTCACCTTACTGCTCTCGTAATGGAGGGTGAATTCTTCGTCGTCTTCCACTTTCTTCATGAATTCATCTGTGATCTTTACCGATATGTTGGCGTGTCTAACGTGGTTCAAATCTCTCTTGACCTTAATGAAGTCCATTATGTCGGGATGATCCACCCTGATAGTGATCATAAGTGCCCCGCGTCTTCCTGACTGCCCAATCGTCCCGGTGGTCTCGGACATTATGTTCATGAAAGAGACACTTCCTGTAGATTTCAGTGCGGCGTTATTGACCGGCGCACCTCTTGGTCTAAGGATGCTTATGTCTGTACCGACTCCTCCGCCAAGGGAGTATGTTCTCGCTGCTTCCTTAGTCCATTCAAATATCGATTCCAGAGAATCGTCTCTAATCGGAATGACGTAGCAGTTGTTCAGCGTGGCCCTTCTCTTGAACTTTTCCTGACCAGCACCAAACAATATTCTCCCACCGGGAATCATTCTAAAGTTTTCCAGCAACCAATAGAACTTGTTCTCCCACTCTGCCATCAGTGGGCCACTTTCTACCGAAGAAATTTCCCTCGCGACTCGTCTCCACATTTCTTCTGGTACCTTTTCTAGGAGGATGCCGTTGTTGTCTTTAATAGCATACTTGTCGATGAAAACTCTAGCCCTAAGCTCGTCGTTGTTAAATCTGACAAGAGTTTCTGCAGGAACCTCAACAGGAATCTCTTTTAAAATTTCGTCGCCTTCCGCACTCATTCAAACCACTGTACTTCGCTACTAACGTTAGTTGTACTAAAAGGTTTTTGTGAGTGAGTCTTTATCAAAATAGTCACCTATATTACCAGCAAAAACTAGTTCGTTACTGGATAAATGACCTATGTAATTTTCCCTTTCTTTATTTTTAAAGCACATATCCGGTTTCTATAAAATAATCTATAAGAAATAATAAAGGGAAATATCTTAAAAAAGAAGCTTAATAAATTTGATAAAATATAAATATAGAATTTTTATGATGATTCGTATGATAGAGGGATTTACGGCTGAGGATGAGAAGCTAGCTGGATTGCTGATCCAGATGGGCGTGCCTAGAAACGTCTCCAAGGCTCTAGTCTATATGAAAGGACGACAGGAGACCACCTCAGTAGAGATCGAGAAGAATGCAAATCTCAGACAGCCTGAAGTTTCGATTGCAATGCGGATCCTGAAAGAACACGGTTGGATAATGAAGAGAGATATAAAGAAAGAGGGTAAGGGAAGACCAGTCCATGGCTACAGACTGGCGAAACAATTCAACGAGATCGTGAAGGAACTTGAGGAAGAGCAGAGACGAAAGATTTCAGACATGCAGAACGTGTTGGGTCAAATACAAAACTTAGTTCTCTAAACAGACCGAATCCAGTAGTGTCCAATTTTCTCCTTTGGAAAGAATATGTATTGATTCAAGTTGACGCTATTTAAGTACCCTAACCTGCCGTCCATCTGAGACCAAAACTGTCTTTTTCCCTCCAAGGAAAAGACCCGTTTCCACTACTCCCGTTATCGCTTTTATCCGGTGATCCAGCTCCTGCAAATCGAACTTATCCAATGGCTTGCAGTCGCAGATCAGGTTACCGTTGTCGGTGACAAAGTCCTCCCTAAAATGACACGCCATCCCTATAGCCTCAATCTCTTTTAGGGTCGTGTCTTTACCAAATGAGAGAACTTCGACCGGAATTGGAAATTTAGCTGGTATAGTGTCTACTAATTTTTCGTCAGAAATCATAACGACGTAATTTCTAGATTTGTTTCTGACTTTCTTTTCCCTGGTGAGCATCCCTCCACCTCCCTTGAGAATGTTCAGGTTTTTGTCCACTTCATCTGCTCCATCGAAGGTGATATCTATCCAGTCCACGGTATCAATATCCACAGTCTTTATACCCACTTCCCTGGCTAGTTTGCTGGACGAGATTGAGGTAGAGACCCCCACGATCTTGTCCCTGATATCACTTACGCCTAGTATCTCTATAAATCGAGAAGCAGTGGTTCCGGAACCAAGTCCGACCACATTCCCCTGAACAATGAACTTTAGTGCTTCTCTTGCGACCTGTTCTTTTTTGTCCATCACTAGACCCTTCAAGTTTGTGATGTACTGAAAGTATTATTACATTCCTATTTTAAGAGAGAATTTCCTAAACCTGGATAGCTCAGTAACTGGGAATGAACTTCTCGTAACCCATCTTGAGAGCCCTATCATCCATGTGCGTGTATATTTGCGTCGTGCTGATGCTTGAATGACCCAATAGCAGCTGAATGATCCTCAGGTCAGCACCGTTCCTGAGAAGGGACGTAGCAAAAGTGTGTCTAAAAGTATGCGGAGTGATCTTTTTTGGTATGCCTGACCTCTTTACGATGTCTCTGACGACTCTCTCTATCGTTACTGGAGAAATCTTTCTGCTCTTTGAAGTAGGAAACAGGAAATCTCCTTTCCCCCTACCATCCCTTACCCCCATAAGGTACAGTCTCAAATCGGGAACGACTTTTTCGCTGAATACGACCAACCTGTCTTTGTCGCCCTTACCATTTCTTATCTTCAGAGTTTTACTATTTATGTCGATGTCCTGGATTCTGATCGAACAGAGCTCGGAGACTCTGATTCCGGTGTACACAAGGAGTTTCACTATGAGTCTCTCCTTCAGGTTTCTGCAGTTCATTATTATTGCAGTAACTTCGTCGTTCATCAGATAGTTCGGGACCGTCTGTGGTCTCTTTGGTGCACTGAGATGCCCGAGGCTGTCCAGACCTATGTAGGTGAGAAATGATTGTATCGCCCTGATGTAGAGATAAATTGTCGACTTTGAGTACCCCTTTTCAATCGAGAGATATTCCTTGAACGCCTCTATGTTCTCAAAAGTTATAGCTTCCTTATCAAATTTAATGAAATCCAAGAATTGATTCACTATATATCCATACATCTTGACGGTATTCCTGCTTTTACCGTTAGCGTACAGTCTATTTCTAAAGTTGTCTGTCACGTTGCTGTTCAATTGTTCAGTGATTATTTCGTTCATTTCTGAATATATACATAAGACAAATATAAGACTTTTGTCAGATATACTGGAGGAGAGAAACTTAATTTTCAGCGCTTCATACTGGAAATTGATGGATTTAGACATTTCTGAACACGAAAAACTGAAGGAAGTGGAGGAATTTGCAGTTTCAAAGGTAAGAAAGAGAGCGTCTGAGATAGACGACCTGGCCACTTTCCCGTCTGATCTAGTGAGAGAGATGGGGAGTATTGGAGTGTTCTCATTTTACATCCCCAGAAAATATGGAGGTTTGGCATTCTCGCTCAACTCCTTGATGGAAAGCATAAGAATCATATCGAGAGAGTGTGCCTCCACATCCTTGATTCCAGACGTCACGATATCCCTCTTCGGAGAACCTATACTTAAGTACGGATCTGAATTTTTGAAAAGGAAATACCTCTCAAAAATTGCAAAAGGTACCATCGGGGCCCTTGCAATAACTGAGCCTGGGGCGGGTTCTGATGCTGCTGCCATCAAGACTACGGCAAGCAAAAAGGGAGCAGGTTACGTGCTGAATGGAGGGAAGACTTTCATCACGAACGGGGACGAAGCGGAGTTTTATCTTGCCTCTGCGGTGACTTCTCCTGAGAAGAAGCACCACGGCATTACCCTGTTCGCTCTAGACAGAGAAATGGACGGCTTATCGATCGGAAATGAATTCAAGAAAATGGGAATAAGGGGAACCAGTACTACAGAAGTACTGCTTGACAACGTGGAGGTTGATAAAGAGCAGATAGTAGGCAACCTGGACGAAGGATTCAAGATAGAAATGGACACACTAAATCTTGGAAGAATTGGAATCGCTTCTCAAGCGATCGGTATCTCTGAGGGTGCAATCAGAGACGTGATACGTTTCAACGAGGAATTGGGAGGTATTAACGGAGAGAACAAGCAGTTCAGGCTTGCTGACATGGTCAACCAGTTGCATTCTTCCGTGGCAAAATACAACGAGTCGATTCATTACGCACAGACAGGAAAGGAGGCTACGTTAATGAGCTCCTTGTCAAAGCTCCAGGCAGGAGACTCAGCGGTACAGATCACTTCAGATGCCATTTCACTTCTCGGATATCACGCCATGTCCGAAGAATACCCACTGGAAAGAAGGTTCAGGGAAGCAAAGATAACTCAAATCTATGAAGGCACAAACGAGATCCAGAGAATGATCATAGCCCGTGAAATTTTGAAAAAAGGAATGCCATCTTTTTAGAATGAAATCTTTTTCAGAGTATAGTTCTCGACATCGCTCAACTTTGCCACTGGAGTAGTAGGATCGTGCTCAAAAAAGATTGTCCAGGATTCTTCATACGCCTTTTCTAGTATTTCCCTCTTTTTGTAGAAGGTGTCCATTGGGTAGAGATCGTACGCCATGACGTACGCTGGTTTGATGTGCGCAGAAGTTGGTATCAGATCTCCGAAATAAACGAAAGTATTGTTCCCGACACGAACCTCCACAATCTGGTGCCCCTTCGTGTGTCCTCCTGACTTTACGAGCCGGATACCTGGCAGTACTTCCTCATCCCCATTCAGAAGTTCCAGATGTTCACTAAGGTTTTCGAAGTTAAGATAGTTGTAATTGGGCTTGGTCTTCTGGTTGGGCTCTTTGATTTCTTTGAGAGTTTCTTCTTGCATGTAATATTTTGCCATTGGGAATGTCGGTTCAATTTTTTCGTGATGGTAGGTGGTAGCCCACCCGGTGTGGTCTAGATGTCCGTGTGTTATGAAGACATGGGTCACGTCAGTTCTCTCGATTCCCTTGGCTCTGAGATCTTCCAATAGGTTCCTCTCTCTGCTGATTTCGTAGATGTCGAACAACCTCTTGTCGAATTTATCGCCTATTCCCAGGTCGACAAGTGCCACATTCTTTCCAGCTCTGATTACCAGTACATTTGTTCCCAAGGTAATCTTGTTCTTCACATCTGGAGAGAAATATTTTTCCCACACGGGTTTCGGCACGATCCCAAACATCGCCCCGCCGTCCAACTTGAAAACTCCATCGCTTGCGAGGCTCAGCTCCAGCCCATCTATTTTCATCGTTCTGAAAGTAAAAAGTGATATAAATTAGTTGGTCTCCAAAGTCGCTTTGATCTGGAAGATTGGACTGGCTATTTTAGAAAATTGACGACACTATCTCTGGGACTGAATTTCTTTCCGTCAACGGTTACTCCTTTTTTTCTCTTTTCAATCTCAATGAAGGGGAATGCATTCTCTTTCATTTTTCCTTCAAATTCCTCTTTTCGACCCCGTTCCACCGAGACGATCACCGACCCGGAAGAGCTTGCAGAGAGCACGTTTACCCCATAATCTTCAGCCCCTCTCGCCGATATGCTTTTAAGATGCTCTGACCCGACATTAAAACCCGATTTAATTAATTCTGAAACTTCTCCGATAGCCCTTATAAGACCTCCCTCTGACATATCGTGAACATAATGGACAGTTCTTCTCATCTTGAGAAATTCCTTTACATACTTCTCGATCGAGAGATCGGACGGTTTAGTGTTGCTCTTGCGTTCCTGTTTGCCACGAAAATATGATAACTCTGTGCCGAGGTAGCCTACAGAATAGAAAGAGTCGTCCTTCTCTATTCTGGCAAAACTGAAAATTGGTCCTTCAAGACCTATCAAGGCCATGGATCCAACCACACCATGACCCACGTTACCGTAGAATCCGGTGTGACCAGAAGCTATCCTGATTTTTCTCTCCCCTAGATTCCTGAGGACCTGAGTAACATAATCAAAGAATTCTTTTCCGACACCCTTGGGCTTCTCAAAGTCTGTCATCGCAATGGACGGCCAGGTCCCAGAAGCAATGAAATCGTTGATCGGGAACGTTACTGAAAGAGCAGCATTTTCTTGAGCAGTCAGGAATTTATAAAACACCATTGGTTCCATCTTGAAAACGAGATCCGACGTCCTTATCTTGAGGAAAGAGAAGTCCGAGCCCAGAACATTACTTTCCAGCATTACATCTCTGTTCTTGGTCAAAATATGGTCGATCTCTTTCGTTGTGGCCTTCCCGATTTTCACTTCTGGTAATTTACCCCTTAAATAATAAATATGGTTAAGTTTTAGAGTTCCTTTGATATTTCCGCATGTGTTGCTGGATCAGGATCTTTCTATTCCTCCTGACCTTGAATTCTCTTCGATCCGGGTTGGAAGTCTGTATTCTGAGACCTATTCCAATTGGATTAACAGCAGGTATCACGCTTCGATGAGTTATCTTGCGAGGAGTGAGAGAGTTATGAAGAGCAACGATACGTCCCTCTTAATGCAGAATTCAAAATCGATTATTGTCTTCTTGTTGAATTATAGGAGAAAGAATTCCTTTAGAGAAGGCTATGGAAGAATAGCTACTTATGCAAGCTTCGGAGATTATCACAAGTTCTTTCCTCGGTTGATTGATAAGTTCATGACAGAAAACAAACTGTTTGTCAGTAATTTCAAAACGTACGTTGATACCGGCCCTCTGCTTGAAAGGGGCTTAGCCAAGAATTCTTCATTGGGCTGGGTAGGGAAGAATTCCATGTTAATCAACTCGGCTATGGGATCGTTTACTTTCATAGGAGCTGCTGTTACCGACTTGTGCATTGACAATTTCAGTCCTTCCTCTTCTGACTTGTGTGGAAAATGTACCAAGTGCATCGAAAGTTGTCCCACTGGAGCCATAAACCTAGATAGAACTCTCAATTCTAACCTCTGTATTTCTTATCACACAATAGAGAATAGGGGAATAATTCCGATGGAAGTCTCTGCAAGGATGGATGACATGATCTTCGGATGTGACATATGCAACAACGTCTGTCCATGGAACGCGGGAAAAAGAGATTCTTCGTTAGTCGAAGTGCGACAGGAATCATATCCCCCCAAAATGAAGCTTGAAGACATAGCGTTCATTGACAAAGAATCGTTCAACGAAATCTACAGAGGGAGTGCGATAAAGAGGGCAACGCACGAAGGATTTGCCAGAAATGCACTAATTGCCCTCTACAATTCAGGACAGAAGGAGTTGGTGAGGGAAGTCGCGAGACATTTCACAGACCTCAGAAGAGATCAAGCACTGTTGCTTCTCGATGATCAATCGAGGTAGCGAGTGGAGTTGAGGAGCTTTGAATCTGTGACGCAGAATATCTCAACAGAAATAAGATGTTAGGTTCTTCTCTTTTGACTCTTTTAAACCGGTTTCCAAGTCCTCGAAAATCTGTACCGGTCGAATCTTCCCAACATTTATAAGGTCGTTCAACGTTATTTTATGGGAGACCAACACCGTTGGCTATTAAGCGCAAGCAGATGTGTTTGGTGCCATCGTCGTGTTAGGCACAAACCAGACCGACTTTCGCTTAACTTCCATGGTAAATTAGAAGAGAATCGAAGATGATAATAGTCAGAAATCCCAGATCTGAGAGAGATAGAAAACTGAGGAGTTTAGAGCTATGGCTATTACTAATCCTCGTAGTTTTGGTGAATGGTTCCTTTATTTACATAATTGGTCTTTTTGCGATAGCTGCAATGCTAATTTTGACTGAAGTTTTCGTCTTCGGGATCTTTTTGGCATTTTTGAGTGTGTTGATAGGAGAGAACCTTTTTGTTACTATATTGGAAAACCTTTTGATAGCTTTTGAGGGATAGCTTCTGTCAGAATTCAGGGCGACGGAATTGATCTAAACGTTAAAATCATTCCTGACCAACATCAATGGCAGCGTTTTGCTTTATGTCAGCACTTTTCACTTGCAAAGTGTGCCTCACCACAAATAAATATATCAATTTACGTTGCTGACTTATGCTGAACAAGAAGGTAATCGTCATAAACATATCGTCATTTTACGATCAAGAAACGAGAACCAGAGGAAGGGAGGTAGACCTCGACGAATATGTCACAGAAAGAGACAGACCCGTTCAAAGCTTTAACTTTGGACCTGATTTCGTCAATGACCTAATGAAAGGTATTTCCCAGACCGTCGGTATTCAGGCACGACCCAACCAGAAGCTGATTCTCAGACTCACCGACGAAGAATACGAGTCCTTAGGAATAAAATTCGAGGTGAATGATATCTACTCGCTCACATTCGAAGAAGGCAGAATAGAATTCAGGAGAGACAGCATCTGAAACTGATTGCATTTTTGTTATTTTGAAGTGTTTAACTTTATCAAAGCTAAGAAAGAAAAGTTCGCCGAATGAATTTAACCATGTACGAAATATTTTAATATCAAATTTCTCATTGTTCGCCAATGAAAGATGGTGTCCATCCGACGCTAGCAATGGCTGTAGACCCAGAGAGAATGGAGAGGATTCTCGAGAGGGATAAGCAGGAGATTGAAATCGAAAAAGAGACAGAAAAACTGGAGAGCATTTTTTCGACCCCGAGCAAGAAGAAGGAGAAAATAGAAATCATCTCGAGAATCTCCAGGAAGTATTATGAACTTGCCAACGGAATGGTCGAAGACTCTCAGTATTCGGAGGCTATCGATCTCTACACCAAGTCAATTGCCATGCTTAGAAAGGCAGGAAACAAGAAGGCAGTAGACTCGTATTTTAACAGAGCAATAGCGTTGGCAATGATGGGATATCCTAAAGTGGCGTTGGACGATCTAAAAGCGATAACAAGCGTAAAACCGCCAAAAGCGGACTTCTACTTTGTAAAAGGGCAAATATTGGAGAGCATAGGAAAGGAAAAGCTTGCGGCAAAGATGTACAAGAAGAGTCTAGACATTGATCCTGGTTTTTATAGGGCCACCAACAGTTTAGAACATATGCGACTCAGATAGATTAGAATACTGGATATTTCGCCTGGTCCAAATGAAGGATTCGAGGGCTCTTTCTGTAGTTGAAAATCATTATAATATTGTATGAACTATCGTAATTGGTTGACCTATTTGAACAGTGTGAACTATTCGAGAGTACCTATAAAGCACTTTAACCCGACAGACAGAGTCAAGAGCCTAGAAATTCAGACGCTAGTTCCATACACTATTGAAGAAGTGACCGCTGAAGCTTCAAGATGTCTCGGCTGCGGCCTTTGTATAGAGGGATGCCCAGCGAGAATAGACGTCCCGGGCTATCAGATAGCTGTAAGAAACGGACACTTGGAAGAGGGTTTGAAAATCAATTTCGAGAAACTTCCGTTCGTAGGGGTCTGTGGCAGCGTTTGCCCCCACCCTTGTGAAGACAACTGCGTTCTTGACGATAATAAGGGACCGGTCGCCATCAGACAAGTCAAGAAATTCATATCCGAAAACACGAGCAATTATAGGGAGACGCTAGAAGTCGTCGAGAACGATCTGGGAGGACACCCTAAGGTTGCGATTATTGGGGGAGGACCATCCGGGCTATCGACAGCTTTTTACCTTTCGATAAACGGGATTCAGGTGGACGTATTTGAAGCGACGGACAGACCTGGCGGAATGATGGTCCATGGAATACCCAATTTCAGACTGGCGAGGGAAACAGTACAGAAAGAGGCCGATCACGTTCTTTCTTATGGCGCGAACATCTATTACGGCAAGAAGGTAGGAAGGGACGTAAAGTTTGATGATCTGATGGACAAATATGACGCGATATACATTGCAATAGGAAACTGGAAACCGTCCAAGACCAGGACTCCTGGGGTTGGTCTCAGAGGAGTTTATCACGCAATTGACTTTCTAGGACAAATCAATAATGGCAAGAAGATAGAGCTCGGAAACACTGTGGCAATAATTGGTGGTGGCTTCACAGCTTTCGACGCGGCGAGAATATCCCTGAGATTGGGTGCAAAGAAAGTTATAGTTATGTACAGAAGAGCGGTCACCGATAGACCCGGATATCCTTCGAGCAATGCAGAAGAGGAACTGGACGAGGCAGAGGAAGAGAGAGTTCAGTTTATCTGGGAAGTGACTCCGACCGAGTACTTAGGGGAAAATGGCAAAGTAAAGGGAATCAAGTATTGGAAAAACCAGATGGTTGATAACGGAAAGGGAAGAAGAGAACCTGTCCCCATCAAGGACAAGGAATACACAGTTGAAGTCGACACCATAATAGAGGCGACCGGACAGAAAGGAGATCTTTCTTTCATTCCATCTGAAGTAATGAAGAAGATCAACGTTACCCCGGCTGGAGATCTCTTGGTAAATCAGTACAACATGACGAGCTACCCTGGAATATTTGCAGGGGGAGACATTTCCAACAAGAGGAAGGATATAATCAGCGGAGTTGCGGACTCTGGAAGGGCCAGTATGGGAATCCTGTTTTATTTCAAAGATACGAGAAGGATAGACAAGGTCCCAGCCAAGCTGATCAACTTCGAGAGAGGACCATACTACGCGACTTATTACTCTTGAAGCTCTTTTGATCTATGAAACACGGTAACGTACGAGAGAGGTCACCGTACTGCGTCAAAGAAAGAAAATTGGGATCGTCTGGAAAAGTATAATACTGTTCCAAATATTGAGAAAATGGAGATGGAATCCTCCCGCGCTTTCAGAGCCGAACCTTCTAATGAATGATGATTCCTGCTAATAGGGTGAAATTTGTGAATGAAATGGAAGAAGAATTGCAGGAAAGCGAGGAGCAATTGAGATTGCTCCGCGAGGTCATCAATCAAGCGAAAGAGGACTACGAATTGTTCGAAAGAAAACTCAAGGAGGTCGAAAATGAACGATCATGACGACAAGTTCAAATTGTGGTCATTGAACCGACGAATTGCAGCTCTCAGATTTGAGTACTATGAAATATTCTCGACGAACAGGGTTCTCGCAGCGAAGCTCTTCGGCTATAGAGCCTCTTTTCCTGAAAAGTTCAGCGATGATTTGCTCAAAAAGATGAAATTCTACCTGTTTGCTGGCAGAGAATAAGGACCAGTAACCGTCAGTATGGATCAGTCAAGCTTAGTCTCAAACCAATCTAGAATTTCTTCAAGTCTTTTTATCCTGTCCTTGGGTTTACCGCCCCGCGAGAGATCGTGGTTTTCTTCCTTAAAAATTACCATCCTGACTTCAGAGCCTTGCCTCTTAAGCTGCGTAAAGAGTTCGTACGCCTGCCAGACTGGGCATCTATAGTCCTCTTCCGAGTGTATTATCAAGAGAGGAGTCTTCACATTCTTTATGAATTTGATTGGGGACTTATCCCAGAAGTGCTGCAGATTGTCGTACGGAGTACCACCCATCTGATCAGAATTGAATCTTGGTCCGATGTCACTTGAGAAGTAAAAGGATATCTGATCGCTTATGGATCTGTCCGTAACTGCGGCCTTGAACAGATTCGTGTGTCCTATCATCCAGTTGACCATGAATCCGCCGTATGAACCCCCTATGACTCCAATATTACTCGGGTTGATTCCCAGCTTGTCTGAGGAGTAATCAACGACCTCCATCAAGTCTTGGTAGTCCCTTTCTCCGAACCTTTCCTTTATTTCCAGTGCAAAGTTGTCTCCATAGCTGTCACTCCCCCTGGGGTTGGCATAAATGACGTTAAACCCGCGAGAATTCAATAAATGGAACTCGAAGGAAAATGCCTCCCCAAAAGAAGTTCGGGGACCACCATGAATTTCTAAGACTGTAGCCTTCTTCTGCCCCTTCAACAACCACCCTTCTACTTCCTCACCGTCGCTTGCGATCATGCTAAAATTCCTGGCCTTTTTAAGGGTTCTTCTTTCCAATTTGGAGTTTATTGTCGTTAGTCTCTGGCTTCGTTCACCGTATCGATAGATCTCTTGAGGAAGGACTGATGACTGACCAATATAGTAAATGACATCTTCGTTGAAGTCAAATGAATCTATGGTAAAATCACCGCTCACCACACTCTCCAGCTTCTTATTCGCCCCGATTTTGTAGATTCCGGATCTTCCTTGCACGGTCGCTACGAAGTAGAGAAATCCTTCGTGCGGAATTATGGTTTTCGTATTTCCCATCCTCGAATCAGAATTCATCGTATTCTCAGGAGTGATGTCATAGCTTTCGAGTAGATTTTCCAATCTCCCGCCATCATAGCAGTAAATTTTTGGACTTTCGAATATACTCTTTTCATGCCTGTTCAAGAGGAAGTAAAGTTTCCCATCGTGATCGTACACCGGGCTGCTTATTCCCCCCTTCGCTCCTTTGATATAGTCGATTTCTTCGGTGCCTGGAAGAAGAACTCCTATCCTTGAGTCATATACATCCCATTTTTCTGGTCTCTCAACTATCGCAATGTCTGGTCCTGAAGAATTTATCGCAAAATCAATAATTTCTGCATCTCCTTCCAGTATGGTTTGAACCTTCCCCCTCAGTCCCAGATGGATAAATTTATGATTTATGGAAGGGAAGAATCCTTCACCGTTGAAGTAAATTGGATATTTTTCGATAACCCTGAAGTCTTTATCCTTCGGTTTGTCCTGGACTATAAGGTAGAGGCCCTTGGACAACCTGTCCCATGCCATCTTCTTAACTTTCAGATCAGTCTCCCATATCTTATTCTCTTCTCCAGTCTCGATGTCCTTTATCAGCACGGCAGTCTTCTTGTCCTCCCTGATGAGATACGCCATTAGAAATCCCGTAATGTCTACCACGCTATCGCGATCTTCGTTTCCCCGCGTGTACCTCACTACGTTCGTTCCCTTCAGCTCAAAAATTTCAGATTCGTACTTGTTTGTCTTTTCGACGGGCCTGAATACTTCGAAGAAAATCCTTCCATTTGCTACGTTCAAATTTGCGAGAAATCTTAAGTCGTAGAAATCTTCAATCTTTAGTGAAGACATCAATTCTCCAACTTGTTTCCTTATAAAAGAATGACCATAGTCTGGGTTTTCATCATCGACTCTCTTGATGCGATGTATCTGGAAATGCCTCGTAAATGATGCCTAAATTGCGAGTGGCTGACCATAGAAATATTATTAGACTAAGATAACATCCGTGAGTGCTGTAGAAGGCGAAATATATGGACTGGGGAATGAAGAACAGACTTTCAAGAATGATCAAACCGGCTACCGGAAGATCGGTGATGCTGGCTGCAGACCATGGATATTTTATGGGACCAACCCACAAACTCGAGAATCCAAGAAAGACTCTCGAACCTCTGCTACCCTACGCTGATACGATTGCAGTTACTAGAGGAGTACTTCGGACGTCAATAGACCCGAAATGGGATACCCCGATTCTCTTAAGAGTGTCTGGGGGGGCGAGCGTTTTAAAGGAAGACTTGAGCGATGAGGAAATTACTACTTCAATGCAAGACGCAGTGAGGCTGAATGTCTCCGCGGTTGCTCTTTCCATATTCGTAGGAACAAATCACGAGAAGCAATCTTTGATAAACCTGTCAAAGCTGGTAAATGATGGTGAAGAGATTGGAATGCCCGTAATGGCAATCACTGCGGTAGGAAAGGAACTCGAAAAGAGAGATGCAAAATATCTTGCCCTTTCCTGCAGGCTCGCAGCTGAAATAGGAGCACACATAGTCAAAACCTACTACTGCGATAATTTCAGGAAAGTGGCAGATGGGTCTCCTGTTCCTCTCGTTGTTGCCGGCGGACCAAAACTCAACACAGAATTGGACGTTTTTAACCTGGTCTACAATGCTCTTCAAGAGGGTGCGGTCGGAGTCGATATGGGGAGAAACATCTGGCAAAACGATAACCCAGTCGGGATGATCAAATCGATTAGAGCTATAGTTCACGAAAAGGCAACGGTCAAAGAGGCTATGGGAATATTTGAGGAGAACAAGAGGAAATAAGCCCTAGGCCCCATGAATCTCAGGACGTAAAACAGTATTCTTAAAGTACTGCTGTTCCTTTCCAAACCTAGAAAGAATCAAGCACTCTTGAGTTTTATTTCTTTCCTGAGTTCAGCACTCAGCCTCCCGAGTTCCTCTTCTTTCACATTAAGGAATGTGAACAATCTATCTAAAGAAGGATTGACTTCTTTTGCTTGCCTGACCATCTCTCTGCTGATGTTTCTCAAGTCAAAGTGAGCTTGAGGAGTGGATCTGAGCTCGGTTAGGTACACCAGTTCTCTCAGATCGACTGTGACTAGGGTTGGGTGTTTGTGGGCAAATATTACTACGTACTGGGCTGCCTTCAGATTTTCAGATTTTATTTCATTGTAGAGTCTTTTCGATTCTTCGATCGCTCTTAGGTATTGCTTCAAAAGGTCGTCGATTTTTGAAATTATAGGAGGAACGTCAAATCCATGTTCGGAGCTCAATGGCTTTCTTTGAATCGTCAAGGATCTATGTCTCTGCAGGTCCCTGAAAGCCCCAAAGTTGGTATTTATTTCGAATGAGTAGTGAACGTGTTCGAAACTCCTGTCAAGCTTGTTCCGTCTGTTTTTTCTCGAATCTGCTATTTTGTTTAAGATCTCCGTCTTTTGTTGGATGCCAAGAGACGAAAAGCGTCTGAAGAGAGATTCATAATCTTCTTCGGTTCTTTCGAAGAAGTAGGAGGACAGTATCTTGTTAAGGGCAGTGTCATCGTTTTCCCAGGAGACCAGATTTACGGTGGTACTCTTTGATTCCCCTAGGGGAGAGATTTTGTCGGGAACGAAATTTTTCATCGCTTTAAGGTACTCCACGTTCTCAATTCCGTGTGGATTTTGGACATTTTCGATGAGCTTAGGAAACACTAGTTTCAGCTCGGTCAACAATTCTTCGTACAGCCTATCGGCTTCCGTAAGTCCGCTCACCTTTAGTCTCTCCAGCAAATGTGAAAAAGCCCTTGCATTTCCGCTGATTCCTATGTTAGTAAGAGTGGAAGCCGGAAGTATAAACCTAGTTTCGTCCAAAGCTCTACTTCTTACGGAGTTATCGTATGCCTTCTTTAAAACTTCCTCCGAAGCCCCTTCCTCCCCCAATCTAACTTCCTTTCCATTTGGAAGGTAAAACCTGGTTCTTTCAAA
The DNA here is from genome assembly GCA_021792255.1 of Thermoplasmata archaeon. Lineage (GTDB taxonomy): Archaea > Thermoplasmatota > Thermoplasmata > Thermoplasmatales. The sequence goes on along the minus strand of JAJYUZ010000002.1, from coordinate 357,397 downwards.
TGAATTATTCTCCTTGATGTAACTTGTGACTCCCGTAAATATCCTTTCGTAGAGTTCAAAGAGCGAAGTGTTGAATTCTTCATATCTTTCGTAATATTTCTTGGGAATGCCTGCCCTTTCTGGATCCAAGTAGAGAAACCTTCCATTCCTTTTTTCTTTGTATGAGACGTATCTCGAACTCTTTTCAAGATAAGAGAGACCTATTCTGCTCTCCTCTATGATCTTTGAAGTGACGTTGCTGACGTTTTGGATACCCATCTGAGCCGTCGCTAGCTCAGCAACGGATTCGTCCCCGTACTCTAAAAAAACTCTTTCGTAAAATTTCTCAGCCCGGTCCTCTACTCCCGCGAACTCCTTGTCCCACAACGTTCTGATATCAAGTTCTTTGGTCCTGCTATATCTCGACATCAGGGCCCCCCTGTCTATCATTTTTTCACACGTGATTAAGAATACGTCCTTGTCTCTGTTGGAAAACGAATCCATGCCACTATAATTTCAATCCCAATTTATTCTTTTTTATGAACGGGCAAATTCAAATGGCAAAATAATCTTAAAAGTGGATAAACATATTTTATCCGGTTGGTATTCGCAAATGATGATGTTTGCCATCCCGGATCAGGAAAGAAAGCTATTGGACGAGAGAGTCGTTACTTCCAGATCTCTAGGGTCTGACCATAACCTTGTTCTTCACGGGGGTGGAAACACCAGTGTCAAACTCAAAGTTCGCAGCGTGACTGGGAAAGACATTTCAGCCATATTTGTGAAAAGTTCTGGATCCGATTTGGCCACAATAAATGCAGAAGATTTTACGGGTCTTCGGATGGATGGCCTGATGGAAGCGAAACTTTTGGAAAGCATGAATGACCAGGAAATGTCCTCCTTCATAAAGACGTGCATGCTAGATACGGACCAAGCATTCCCGTCGGTCGAAATATTCATCCACGCCTTTATTAGTTCAAAATTTGTCGATCATTCACATTCCGACTTCATTGTTGCTCTTACCAACACGGATCTTGGAGATAATGAAATAACCGATATTTTTAAAGAAAAAGTACTGGTGATACCCTATGCCCCTCCTGGATTTCAACTTGCAAGATTTTTCCTCAATATCATAAGTGAAAGGGACCTCTCAAATTTCGCAGGGGTCATCTTGAGAAATCATGGGCTTGTGACTTGGGGAAAAACTGCAAGAGAGAGTTATGAGATGCATCTCAAGCTCGTGGAAGAAGCGAAGAGACACATTGAGAGCAAGTGGAAGGGAATCGCCTCAAAGGAGTTCGAAAAGGAAAAAGAAGATTCTTTCCTAGGCTTTCTTCCAATATTGAGGGGTCTTCTGAGCACTGAGAAGAAAAAGATTCTCACCTGGGATTATTCTTCAGAGGCAGTAGGATTCTCCTTCAGTCCGGAGGCAGAGAAATTCCAGGACCTTGGTCCAGCAACGCCAGATATGCTGGTAAGAATGAAAAAGAGGTTTCTTTTCTCGGATGACATTGCGAAAATAGAATCTGACATCGATGATTTTGTAAGGTCCTACGAAGGAGACTACAAGAGATATGTCCCCTCGGGGCGAGAGATGCACGACCCCTATCCATCCGTGCTGGTTTTCAGAGGATATGGGGTGGTAACTGCCGCTAGTACGAAGAAAGAGGCTGACATATTGAGAGATGAGGCAATGCATTCATTCAGAGTAGCCAGTGCTGCAGGTGCAATCGCAAAGAACAAATTTATCACAGATCAGCAGTGCTTCGACATGGAGTATTGGCCCTTCCAGGAAGCTAAACTAGCGAAGAAGAAGAGGAAGGAACTTGAAGGATACATCGGTTTGGTGACGGGAGCGGCGAGCGGGATAGGTAAGGTCACCTTTCAGAGGTTCGTGAAGGAAGGAATACTCACAGCAGGAGGAGACGTAGACCAAAGAATATCAGAAGTCTCGAAGGAAATAGGAGAAGATGCTTATGGAATAAAATTTGACATTTCGAATGAGACTTCAGTCAAGGGGGCTTTTAGGGATATCATAAAGAATTTTGGGGGAATTGATGTTGTTTTCAACAATGCTGGATACCTCAAACCATCACCGCTCGAGGACACTTCTCTGGAAGATCTGAGAAAACATGTCGAAATAAATTCCGTTGGCACTTTCTTGGTCACGAGGGAAGCATTTAAAATAATGAAATCTCAAGGCTCGGGTGGGTCATTTATATTCAATGTCACGAAGAATGTTACCAACCCGGGCGAGGGTATGACGGCATATGGAACTTCTAAAGCATTTGCAGCTCAGCTCTCAAGGTACGTGGCAATCGAAGGTGGAAGGTACGGGATTCGGAGCAACGTCATCAATCCGGACAAAATATTCAGAGAATCAAAGATATGGGAAGGTGGTGTTTTGGAAAACAGAGCGAGGGCAAAGGGAATATCACCTGATGAATACAAAAAAGGAAACTTACTTCATGTTGAAGTCCTTCCGGAGCAAGTAGCAAACATGGTGATTGCGCTGATAAAGGAAAGCTTGTTTGGTGCAACGACCGGGACAATGATCCCTATTGACGGTGGAATTAAGTAGTCATTTACGGCACCGAACACGAACCAGTTTGATCGATTCGATCAGAAAATAAAGCGATCTTAGTCAGAAAAAATATTTAAATAGATTTGAGTTGAAAATACGTGGACAACGAATTAAAAGTCGGAGACGGTGCACCAGATTTTGAGCTGACAATAGATGGCGGAAAACGGAGACTCTCGGATCACAGAGGAAAGGTTGTGGTCGTCTACTTTTATCCAAGAGATTTTACACCAGGGTGTACGACGGAAGCGTGCAATTTTAGGGACAATTTCGATGATTTCAGGTCCAGAGGGATAGAAGTGATAGGAGTCAGCGTCGACTCGGAAAATTCTCACAAGAAATTTGTCGAAAAGTACGACCTACCCTTCCCACTGGCGCCCGATGGATCTAAGGATATTTCCAAGAAGTACAATGCGCTGGGACTCGGGACTGCCAAGAGAGTCACTTTCATAATTGACAGAGAGGGAAAGATCGCATACATCTTTCCGAAGGTGAGCCCAAAGGAGCACGCCCAAGAAGTCCTAGGTAAAATCAGAGAGCTAGGCCTAGAGGCCTAATTCTTTCTACGACCAAACCATCCGGTCTTCCGCTGATCACTTTCCATTACAGGCTGCTCTGTAGGTGTGGGAGGATTCTGATTTCCGTCCGTCCTCCTTCTCTGCTTGGACATCGATAAAGCTCTAGCAAAGAAAGCGAAGGCCAAAAAGAACAAGAACGTTATAAGGAGATAGGTCGCGATCAATCTTTCCACAAGGTAGAACATCACATTTATTCCCGAAATGAGTACAGGCCCGAGGAATTCGACTTCTTGACTTACCGTAGTGTTGTTCTCTATGAAGTGAAGGGTCAATAACACTACGTATGCATGTGAAGATAACTGTCCTGCATTCCAGGAGTACGAATAGTTATTCCCAGAATTCGAGAAAGTTGCGTTCGTTGATAGAATCGTTTCATTGGTGAACAGGTCTATGAGTCCTATTTGGGCAGTGCTAGTAATGCTCTTTGCGGGTAAGCTGAAATTGAAAATGTAACTTCCACTGTTGTTGTAATAACCGAAATGAATGTAGGACGAAACAGATGACTCAGTAAGGGTTGCCGTCGATTGGTGAGGGGCGCCTTCGATTGATATCGATATTCCTCCCATGGCTATGAAAAATGCAAGGATTATTGCGATAAATCCATAAACTGCCCGGTCAGAAAATCGCCACGCCTTGGTGTAATGAAAGATGACCAGAAGAAGAACAGGTATCAAGAGGTACAAAAATGATGAGACGGAAAACGAAAGATAGAGAAGAATAGAAGATACCACTATTCCTATTACCATCCCGAATAGCCCATTTTTTTTTCTCTTTCCAGTGAGACCTTCCCACATTTAGGGCGAGAAGGAGAAAAGAGTTAATTAATGTTGTTGATGCTCTTCGACAATCGTGAAATTCTCGGAAATTGGTGTCTCCAGTTATTACTTAGATCTGCCTCCTTCGGGGGGAAAACTCAGAAAGGAATCTGAAGATTTCTACGTGGAAGAACGCTTCGAAAATCTAGACAAGAAAGATGATGGAAAGGTCTTAGTGCTTAAGTTGAAAGCCAAGAACTGGGAGCACAACAGGCTCATAAGATTCTTGGCAAGGAGCAACCACGTCTCACCAAAGAGAGTTTATTTCGCAGGGACGAAGGATAGGAGAAGCGTGAAAGTTCAGTACTTTAGCATTCCGGGGATTAAATATAGGGACTTCTCGTTGAATGATGTTGAGATACTAGAGCATTTCTACCTCGACTCTCCATTGACTATAGGCAGCCATTCCCAGAACCTATTCGAGATTAAGGTTTCAGATACCGATTCATCCACATTCACTTCTAACTGCAAAGAGGCCAAGAGAGAGGGAAAAGTACCGAACTACTATGGACCACAAAGGTTCGGTTCTCTGAGACCCATCACCCACGTCGTCGGCAGGGAGATTGTTAGAGGAAACTATGAAGAGGCCGTTAGGGTGTTCGTGGGATATCCTGGAGAGGATAGATTCGCTGAAGTCAGAAAGGAGTACTTTGATAAGCCGGATCCAGTAAGAGGTTTGGAAATCTTTCCAGAATCACTAGATCTTGAGAGAAAAGTTATGGTACATCTTGTCAGTCAGAAAGAAGATTACGTTGGCGCAATTAAGGAGCTTCCAGAGAACCTAGTTTCTATGTTCATACATGCTTATCAGGGATACATCTTCAACAGAATTCTCAGCAATAGGTTGGAATTGGCCAAGTCGATCATTCCTGGCGACATCTTCAGTATCAATGACGAATTCATAATGGTCAATAATCTGAACATCGAAAAAGTGTCCTCTTCTTTTGCAAAGGGAGATGGGTCTCCAACGGGTCTTGTTGTGGGATTCGATACTGAATTTGCCAGAGGAAAAATGGGGGCGATCGAGAGCCAAATCCTGAGTCAGGAGGGCGTTAAGCAATCTGATTTTAAGCTTCCTTTCGGGTTGAGTTCAAAGGGAGAAAGAAGAGATTTATTCTTGAGATTCAAGGATTTTGAATGCTCTGATTCGACGGTCAGGTTTTCTCTTCTACCAGGGGGATACGCGACATCAGTTCTTAGGGAAATTATGAGAGTAGATGAAATGGCAAATTATTGATCCCATTTGAAAACTGTTCCGCAGTCGTCACATCGATAAATATCGTCATAAAAGAAAGTCACCCTGCTAGAGCCACATTTGGTGCATGCCAGTGCTTTCCTCGAAGTGCTTGGATCTCCTGAGACTTGGGCGACGATAAGTTGAGGGTTTAGCTTTCTTGATCTATAGATTGCTCTTGCTTGAATTATGTAGGAGATTAGTACTATGGCCCCTGCTACGACCGCAATTATGATAGCTGCGTTGATGAAGGAGTTGGTATATCCTGAAGCCAGTGGATCTCCCGTGCCAAGCGGCAATAAGAGGGATGGAGAGTCGATGGAGAAGTGCAATAACACATCTGCATACAGTCCAAACCTCAGGTACAGTACTCCAAGTAATAACCCCCCCAGGGCTGCCTGTGGCACCTTCGAGATATCCCATGACGTGACGTGAGCAAATCCGAAAATGATTGACGAAATTATTAGTAACGTGATTTCTGGTTTCCCAAACTTGTAACCGCCCCCCCAGATCATTCTGTACAGCGGAAGTTTGTTTGGCCTGGAATGGGACTTTTTTCCGTGGGCACTCCAGGCGTAGTAAACAAAAAGAGGAATACCGATGTACAACACTCTAGAAATGAGCTCTTCGTACAGACCAGCATTTGTAATGGTGATAAAATTCAGATAAAATGGAGTAGTATTAGTGATAGGACTGACAATAGGATAGCCCGCCAAAGCGATTAGCTCGATGTAGACAATGGAGAGAAAATAATTGAGTGCAAAGAATTCTCCGAGTCTGTACAGAGAAGAGTTCTCGAACTTCATTGATGATTTATAGATGGCAAAAGTGAAGAAGACGATCACCACAACGACTACGACTCCGAGCCAGATTGCAGTAAAAGTGCCTGGAAGATAAACCAAAAGAAGCGGTACTGGTACTATTATGAAGAGAGGGAACAAGGTGTTCAGAAAATCAGAAAAATTCGGCTTAAATAGAAGGATAGACATCACTAAATCTATTACCATCATGACCCCCCAGAGCACTGAGAGGACTGCTACTAACGCGACATATCCCTTGTTCATTGGCCTACCTTTTCTGACCTCGACAGTATTATGTCATTTAATACTGTTGCTGCTGATTCCAGTGGACCATCGTGGTCGGTATATAACGTGAGATGATCCATTATGTCCGTGTTGAATCTTATGATCATGGATGGCCCGACAGCATTTGAATAGATGCTCTTTCCATCTATTTTCTCATATCCGACCTTGACACCACTTGACGTCACTTCTGTGATTTGTCTCAAGCCAACGGAGATTTCACTCTCTCTTGCAGAAATAGTCGCATCTTTCAAAACCAGGGAGGATCCGAATATCCTCCTGTGAAGAATTGTACCCTTCCTTGCCGAGTCGATCCCTGCAAGATCGTCTCTTTGGTCTTTTTCTGATAACCCCCGTTTGATTGCCTCGGCCCTTGCCAGTGACTGACTCTTCCCTCTCTCCATCTGAGAAATCACAAAAGTGCTCGTAGCGTTGAAAATTCCATCGACCGAAATTATCTTAGCTGGTTTCATGCAGTAATCCATCAGATTGAACACTGGAAGACCTCCACAAACGGTTGCTTCGTACCTTAGGGATCTTTTCATTTCCTTTACCATTTTAAAGAGGTCTACGCCTGAAACCAACGTACTCTTGTTGGCCGTGACAACATTCTTCTCGTTTTCTAGGGCGGTCACGATGTGTGCTATTCCAGGTTCCCCATCCTTCGTACTCTGGGTAATTTCCACTACGATATCGGATTCGAGGTCCGCAATAGCACTCTTTGCACTAATTTTCTCAAAAGAATCAAGAGTTTTAAGCCCTCCCCCTTCCTTTGCCTGAATGATACTAGTCAGCGGCATTCCGTCCGTGATGACCGTACCTGTCGTGTCACTTACTGAAACGACCTCAATATTCTCTCCAATCGTCTGCCTTATGCTGTTTCCTTTCTGACCTATAAGTCTCAACAAATTTTTTCCAATTGAACCCAAACCGATCAACTGGACCTTCATGGGAAGAATATAGTGATTGGTATTATTACTTTTATTTAGTTTCTAGCAGAAATGTTAAATTGTCGTAATTTAATTGTCAATCATGAGCGAAGATAGGGTGCTCCCATCTCTCGCAAAGAGTACAGACGAGTACATGGCTGCAGTAGAGCTTTCTGAAGATGGATACTTCGAGGAAGCAGAGAAACATGCAAGAAAATCTATAGAAATTAAGAAGAACATAGAGGCCATCATATTGCTGATAGATGTCCTGGAAAAACAAAGTAAAGACTCGGTTCCTTATCAAAAGATGCTTCTCGAAGATTACCCTACAAATCCCGATGCCTACCGGCGAATGTTCCTTTCGAACTTTGACTCCAACAAAGATGAAGCGCTAACTTACATCAACAAGGCAATCAATCTGTTGAAGAAAGCCGTCTATTATTATGACAAGTCGCGCCTCTTGTTTTCGATGTCCAGATATGTCGAAGCGTTAGCTTCTGTTGACCTAGCAATCAAGATGGAAAACAGGAACCCATACTACTGGAATCAGAGAGCGGAGAGTCTGATGAAGCTCCAGAGAATAAATGACGCCAAGGAATCCTGCGAAGTATCCCTGAAGATAGATCAGAGGGACAGGAATGCCATAATCATACTGTCCAGAATTTATCTCAATTCTGGTGAAAAGGAAAAGGCGAGAGATCTGCTGCTTAAAGTAGAGAGCAGAGACGAAGAGATCAAGAAGATGTTGGAGGAGACTATCTCTTAAGCTCCATATTTTTCTGACCTGTTTGCAGAACTCAATAGAACGTTCATGAGATCACTTCCTCTTAGCCTTAGGTATCCATCCTTTGCCTTGATTTCGTCAAACTCTCCCACGCCATCTCTCCTGCATCCAGGGTAGTGAAGGAGAATTGGAACTGGATCGGAAGTGTGCTCCTTTACGCTTGCGGGGGTAGAGTGGTCCCCCGTGAAACATATTAAGATATCACTCCTTATTTTCATGATAGTCTCTCCGAGTACCTTGTCTATTTTTTCTATGAATTCTTTCTTGACTATACCGTTTCCATCGTGTCCTGCAACATCTGTTCCTTTGACGTTTACCAAGACAAAGTCGACTTCCTCAAGCGCCTGCACAGCGGCTGAAAATTTCCCCAAGACGTTCGTGTCTGTAGATCCGGTCACTCCTTTTGGCGTGAAGTCCTTTAATCCTATCAGCTTACAAATTCCTGCCACAAGTGCGACTCCTGCAATGTACCCTCCACTCATGGAGTGTCTGTCACTGAAGTTCGGTAGAGCAGGGACGACTCCTCCTCCTCTGTACAGTATCGCGTTCGCTTCTTTTAAGCCAGCTTTCTTCCTGTCCGCGTTAACACGTTGACTCTTCAGTATGTCGAGAGAGCGGTTATAAAATTCATTTAGAATCCTTGCGGTCTTTTTTCCATCATTCGATGTCGCTACGATTTCTTTAGGTCTCAGATTCTCTGCGTGCGGATCGTTGTCGGTGACGTTGGTCGTGATTCCTTGTCCCCGAAGGACAAGCGCTGCTCTGTGCTCTGTACCTTCCTTGAACAGTATCTCGACGTCCTCAATCTTCATATTCAGTGGTTTGGAAAGCTCCGGAGTTCCTTCCCTGATCCTGCCGGCTCTTCTGTCTATCACCACTCCTTTCTCATCGACTGTAGCGAAATTCGCCCTGAATGCAACATCTCCTCCTCTTAGAGTTAGACCCGTGCCCATTGCCTCAAACGGTCCTCTTCCAGTGTAGTATTTGAACGGATCGTAACCCAAGTAATTCAAGTGTGAGGTATCCGATCCCGGAATTATGCCTGGTTTTATTGGATCGATCAAACCGATCATACCCTCCTTTGCTAGCGTGTTGAGATTTGGTTTGTGAGCAGCTTCCAGTGGTGTTTTCCAACCAAGCGATTCAAAGGGCCTATCTCCGAGACCATCGGCAATTATCAGAAGAATCTTCATCTTTTGAGATTCGTTTTATATAAAATAAATTTATCGAAGAAATACCAGGACAGCAATTATTGTTGCAAAAAGGGCTGATGAAAAGTTTACCGAGTACTTCGTCAGAAATCCCCTGTTTTCTAGAGTTTCCCCTAGCACCGAGTCGAACACGCATCCGATGAAGGCCAGAAATCCAGAAAAGAATATGAGATCTAACAGAGAGCCGAGAGGAATTGAACCTAGAACTCCGTATATTATGAAACCAAGCAAAGAGAAAACCACCGGAAAAACAAAGGATACTGCAGTTCCGAGGATTGAAACTCCCCCATTAATTCCAGTCTCTGCTGGTTTCAAAGTCAATATCATGTATGTATTTTCGTCGAGGGAACCTATTTCTGAAGCCGCTGTATCCGACAGTATTGTGCCAAGAGCCACGACATATAGGAAGAAGACTAGGTTCGGGTTAAAATTCCAAAAACTCATCAGAGAGATTGCCGCCGGAATAGCTCCAGCTGCTAGCACATTTCTGGCCCCTCTCTCTCCCTTAAGCCCTTCTTGTAGACTCCAAGACCTCTTCTTTTCGAATCCGGCTAGGGTGGAGATGTACGAGAGACCAAGAAACAAGAAGAGCATCACGAAGTAAAGCCATCCGCCTCCTATGATGATCAAAGAACCTATTACTGCTGAAGCTATCGCACCCTCTTTGCTGAATGCTTTGATTCTCAGCCCCATTACAAAAAGGACCGGAATCAGTACTAGGAGGAACAGGTTATACTCGTCCATTTATAACGTGCTGATTCGCCTATTTTATTTATTGTTTCTGATTTTGATGGCAGTCCAGATTTATATATGGAAGCTGTGGTCAAATATGCCCTCGAGCGTTCATCACTGTCTCATTTTTTGGAAACTGTCGGACTTTTTCAAGGTCCTGCTCAATAAATGGTAACTGTGGAAGGGAAATATTCCAATACAGATGGAAGTGGCGATTTCAAGAAGCATTCAACGCCGATAAACCGTGAAGAATATTTGGCCAATACACGGCGTTTTCTGTTTCGTTCACCACCCATAGGTACCCTACCGGTGCAAAAGTGTTATAACACCATTCACAATTTCTGCTGGTGCCCAGTAACGAGATTCGTAAATGCATGGTCCATGGTTACTACAGGGGTCACGACTGTCCTTCCTGTGGAGAAGAGGGAAAGTTTATTCTTTCAGATGAAGAAGTGGATATGCTAGGCAGAATTATAACTGGAATTCTGAGACACAAACCCGAGAGGTATCATCTGGAGATCTCAGATAGAGGGTACGTAAACATAGACGAGATGGTCCAAGAGATTCGATTTTATTACAGGAGATTTCACTTCGTTGGTCCTTCCCACATTTTTGCAATAGTGTTGACGGATCAGAAGGGCAGGTATCAGCTGAGTGATAACAAGAGATACTTGAGGGCTACTTATGGGCATTCCATAGACGTCGATCTCACCGATTTACCCTCCGATAGCATACCGGAAATTCTCTTCTATCCCACGAACAAAGAGGAGTTCGAAATCCTCAGGGAGAATGGGATACTGCCATCTGACAGGAGGTGGATTCATCTGTCCAGTTCCAAAGAGAAGGCCTACATAGCTGGCCTATATCATTTCGATACCCCATTGGTGATCCCTATAAAGAGTGAGGCTATTGTGGGTAGTGGTGAAAACATATATCACGCTGGTCAAGAAGTGTTCATCTGCAAGTTCGTCACTCCTGAGAGCATGATGGAACCGGAGGAATACGACGGACAAATTGATGAAGAAACCCTCAAAGAGATAAAATTCTCTAAAGAAAAGAAAATGAGAGTGAAACAAGAGGGCTGGTAGATCAGCGGAAGATCGCCTGCTTTGCAAGCAGGAGGTCCGGGGTTCAAATCCCCGCCAGTCCACTATGGGCGGTCCATATTGCTGAGGATTAATGCCTTCAATTTTCCCCTTTCGGTCTCTTTTTTAACTTTACCACTTCCTTTCGAATCTATCACCAGTGAAGCGCACGTACTTGCTCACTATGATCTTTTTTGACTGTGCGTGATTTCATTGTGGACGGAAATGTATTGGAATATCGTCGATTATTCAATAAGGATTAAGCTCAATAACAAAGTCGACATGACGTGACGGTATAACTAGATGAAATTTGAAGGACTGGGAATAAGGTCTGAACTCACCTCTTCCCTTAACAAAATGAGTTTTTTTAATCCGACCGAAGTTCAGGAGATCACTATCCCCTTGATTTTGGCTGGGAAAGACGTATCCGTAAGATCCAAGACGGGATCGGGCAAGACAGGAGCATTTCTAATACCTATAATTAACAATTTAGGAAGTAGTAATCTGCTTGAAGCGATAATAATCGCCCCTACAAGGGAACTTACGCTTCAGGTTGCTGAGGTGGCTAAAAAGATAGGGGCTGTCTATAAAAAGAAAGTTGTTACGGTCTACGGTGGTGCATCAATGAGCATGCAGATAAACGCCCTGAGAAATGGAGCGAACATCGTAGTGGGAACTCCGGGAAGAGTTCTGGACCTTATAGAAAGACGAGAACTCCGCCTAAGCAATTTGAAATTTGTGGTGTTGGATGAAGCAGATGTCATGCTCGATATGGGGTTTATTGATGACGTAGAAATCATATTATCTCATACTCCAAGAAGGAAACAAGTACTCCTCTTTTCTGCAACAATGCCGAAAGAAATTGTGGGACTGGCGGCAAAGTTCATGAATGAGGAAAGAAAGAACATCATAGTTGGAGATGAAAAGCAAGAGATAGTTGGCAATGTGTCTCACCTTTATGGGGTTGTCCAGCAGCAGTACAAATTTTCACTCTTGATGGCATACTATTCAGAATACGAACCAAAAAAGTCCATCATATTCACAAACACGAAGAACATGGCTGACAGAATCGCAGGAACATTGAAAGAGAGAGGACTGCGTGTTTCGCTTCTCCACGGTGGGAAATCACAAGCAGAAAGGGAAAGGGCACTCAATGCCTTCAGACATGGCGAAGACGTTTTAGTGGCAACTAATGTTGCTGCAAGAGGTCTTGATTTTCCAGAAATTACAGACATAATAAATTACGATGCACCCGAGGATCCCGTTGCTTATATCCACAGAATCGGAAGAAGCGCAAGAATGGGAAAGGAGGGAAGGGCGTTCACCATAATCAACGACTCCCAAAGAATCTTGATTGCTGAAATAAAGAAGAGGGCTAACATAGAAATCAGGAGAATAGAGATTGATATAGAGCCATTCAGAAACCTCAAAGTAATCTCTCGTGGACATCACGGGCCCAATCATGAGCACAACAAGAACGAGATGCCTAATAGGAGACAAAGAGGGCACAACGGAAGAAGCGTGGGGCGAAGAAATTCTATTCATAGGGGCCGCCCAAGATAGTTGGTACAACATCGGTCAGGACGATATTTTATTGGCGCTTCTGGATTAGTGCCTATGTTGTGAACTGTGAACCACAAGACTAAAGAAAACAATCTCAGGCTTCTTTAGGTTCCTACGCGCCTGAATCTGGTCATTCTCTTCCTGAGAAGATAAAGAGCTAAATATCCAGGAACGTACTAATAGAATATGAATGAGTGGATAAATGTTGACAGTATCCCCAAGGGTGGTCCATACTCTCATGCCGTAGTTTCGGGGAACCTTATATTCCTCTCTGGACAGACTGGGCAGGTCCCGAGTGCAGTACTGAATTTTGATCAGCAGTTTGAAAATGCAATAGATAAGATTAAGAAAGTACTGGAAACCGCTGGGTGCACCCTGGAGAACGTAGTAAAAATTTCAGTTTATCTTGCATATAAAGGTGATTTCCATAGAATGAATAATCTGTTTGGAAAGTACTTTCCGAAAAATCCTCCGGCTAGGACGACTCTTGTGACTGGTTTTGCTTCAGAGGGAGTTCTAGTAGAGATTGACGCTATAGCAACAAAGTGATAGGCTCGAAGAGAGTAACTCTCTGCTAAGGTCGTCTATCCGACCTGCTCCTTCTATCAATCCGTTCAAACAGTTAATCTCATGGGTTAGATTCAAGCCAGTCTACTGAGAATGGAACCAGATCTATGGACTTGACTCCCGATTTTCTGCTACTGATCAAATCCAAAAACTGACAATTGCGAATTGTTCCAAAACGTGAGAGAGAATAGCCCACCTTCAGTTCGTGCTGATTGATGCCAACTCTTCCCATATTGTTCCGTACTTACTAGTTCAGATCACAAACCGTGTTACGAGCACGATTACTCCAATTAAGAGCACGAAAAATCCGACCAAGATGAAAACCGTCCTTCTCCTCACTTTTCTTTTAGATTGCAGTGGATATTCGTTGTAATAGTTGTGATTCTCTTTTACAGGATGAGCGTCGTCTCCAAACCTATCTTCAAGTATCCTCCCCCCAGTGCTTGCTATAATCTCACCCCATATCAAACTGAAAATTTGATATAAAGTCTTTACGTCAAATTTTGACTTTCCATCTCCAAATTATCCAAGCCTCACGAAGTCAGGACAATGAATGGTTAACGTGAGAGTTTCGAGGGAACCCAAAAATCAATCAGGTTCAATTTGAGAAGCGCATATGGCTGTGCATGGTTTATAGGGTTGTACGGACTGAGGAAGACTGGGTACCAGCATGAGTCTCGAACCTTCAAGTCCCGAAAAGGCGAAAAGAAACTCAGAAAGGCTCAGAAACAGACTGAATATACTGCTTCTCGCTTCCGTTAAGGACCCGATCCTTCTAGAACTCAAGATATCTTCCGCTAACCCCAAGAGAAGCGTCCACGAGTATGACACTCTTTCTGGTTCGCTTGTGTGGAATTTCAAACAAGGAAACAGACTTTATGTCGATGTTAATGGCAGCGGTTTGGTGACCCTTAATGGAAAGAGCGAGTGTGGCTTAGATTACCGGCACAAAAACTTCAGAATTCCTCTTGATACTAATAGAATCGACATAGAAATTTCCGAATCTGGAGAGTTAGGTTCCCACAAAGGATTGAGATTACCAGTGAACTGTGTCGTTTATAGCAGGGACGAGGAACTGTACTCCCTCTTCAATTTGTTTCAAGTTGCAGTCGATATGGCAAGGATAGATGAAAAGTGGGATCTGGTAGACAAAATCACTGATCTCTTCAGAAGTCTTCCTCAGTTGAGAGTCAATCCGATTTCGTATCTGGTTCACTCAGATGTTTTTTCTAACGTGCTGGGAGAGGGGCTGACAAGTTTTGATCCCTTTCTGCATTTGAAAGAATTTGGTGAAATTGAAACACCCATTACATCAGTTGATCTAAGAAGCGTAAAGGATTCGTTAGATGCGATTTTCAGCGAGCTCAACGCCAATGATGAATCTAAAAAGGGACCCGAAATCATTCCCTTGGGAAATGCACACATTGATCTAGCCTGGCTTTGGCCAATAGCGGAGACTAAAGAGAAGATAAGGAGGACCTTTACGACGGTCACCCATTTAATGAAATCCAAGAACTTCACCTTCCTCCAGTCCATGGTCAGTCACTACGAAATTATCAAGGAGATGGAGCCAGAAGTTTATATGGACATAAAGAAACTTGTCGCCGAAAAGAAATGGATACCCGTTGGAGGTATGATCGTTGAATCAGATTGCAACCTTACAGGCGGAGAGTCCCTTGTGAGACAGTTCCTCTACGGTCAACAGTTTTTCAAGAGCGAATTTGGCGAATGCAGCAATGTAGCTTGGCTACCTGATACATTCGGTTATACTCAACAACTCCCTCAGATTTTGACAAAGACAGGCTTTGAAATGTTCGTGACCACCAAATTCACCTATAATGACACTACTCGCTTTCCCCACGATCTCTTCAATTGGGAAGGACCTGATGGGAGCACCATTCTTGCACATTCGCATATGAGAGACTACATCTCTGATACTGACCTGAGTTGCGTTAAAGACACCACTGATAAGAATCATGAGACATCCAGTCTAATCGAGAGCGTTCCACTTATCTATGGATATGGAGATGGTGGAGGAGGACCGACCGAGGAAATGATAGACCGGATTAATTTTATCGATACCGCGAGGAAAACGTTCTACACGGGACATTCTCCCTTGGATTACTGGTTATCTAAGGTGAAATCTCACCAAGACTCACTTCCCATCATAAGGGGAGAATTGTATCTGGAGGCCCATAGAGGCACTTACACCACCCATGGAGACATCAAGATGATGAACAGGAGGCTTGAGTCAGAACTATTCGTTGCGGAGGCCATAGCATCTTTCAGTGTCGAAAAGGGGCAGGAGAAACTGAACAAAGAGTGGAAGACGTTGCTGAGGAATCAATTCCACGATATCATACCGGGCTCGTCGATCGACGAGGTTTACAGGGTCGGAGTCAAAGAACTGAGAGATCTTTCAGAGCACGTCCGGAAAGATTTGGTCCGGGAACGAACCACTCCACTTAGTCCGAACTCTTCGTTCACGATATTCTCTCCCTATTGGTGGAAAACCTCCACTTGGGTGCCATTGGGGGAGGACCAGAGAGGACTGATCGTTGTGGATGATAGGGGAAGGGAAGCACCAGTTCTAAGCAATGGATGGGAGTGCGGATTCTACGCAGACTTTGACAGAGGAATGGGCTTCTATGCCTACAGCCTCAAGGAAGGAGACAATATGGTTCCACCACTGAAAAAATCTTCACCTGATTCCCTACACAAATGGACCGTCAAGATTGAATCCGGAAAATTATCTTCCATAAGTCTTGATGGGAAGAATTTGCCAATCCCGCAACTCTTGATTTTTAATGATTTTCCTTACTATTTCGATGGTTGGGAGCTAGACAATCTAGGAATGGAGCACGGACATCTTTTGGAGCAGATAGGCCTGAGGAAATTTTCTGAAGAGGGATATGGAGAAATTCTGGAAATCAGATACAACCTGGACCCGGGAATACTGACTCTGAGATTATCTTTCCCTTTGAATGGAGAATTTGTGAACGTTCATTTCGATGTCGATTGGAAGGGTTACAACAGACTTCTCAGAATGTATTTCAAGACTGGAGAAGGAAAATGTATAGGGGAGACTGCCTTTTCCACAATAGAGAGAACTTCTGTTGGACCGACCTATGAATTCCCAGCTCATAGATTTGTTGCAGTAGAGAGAAATAGACAGGCATTTGTGCTACTAAACGACTCTAAGTACGGGTTTTCATTTAAAGACGGACATTTGGGGGTTTCACTTTTGAGATCCCCATTCTGGCCAGATCCCCTATCCGATCGCGGCAATAACTCATTTTCGTTCTCGTATGGTTATATTCAGAAAGGTGACCCTATACTTTACTACAGGGAAGGTGTAAAGTTCAACATTAGACCCGTTTTATTGGAGTCGAAAGAATATCGAAGCGGAAATCTGGAAGCAGAAGGAATAGTTGTAGCTTCGATTAAGCAATCAGAAGACGAGAGCGGAAAAATTCTTAGAATATTCAATCCGACGGGAGAAAGAAGAAACTTCACCGTTTACTTACCGTTTGAAATTCGAGATTGCGTTGAAACCGATCTTCTTGAAAGATCTGTTCTGAAGAATTCAATCAGGTCAGATGGGATCCATTCTAAGAAAATCAGCGGAGAAATAAACCCCAATGAAATCAAAACACTTAGACTGGCCTTGCCTCAGTAGTACTTGAGAAGTACGAAAAGATAGCATATCCCTAAGGGTTAAGAATCATCGGAAAATCAGATCTCTTGAATTTACTACATGTGCAAATTCTCCGTCGAGGGATGCTAGGTTTACCTTGTGAACTTCTATTGCTGGGATAAGTCGGCCTGTCGAATCCCTTCTATCAAAGGTTGCGCACGCATCACCTATTACATAACTTCTAAATCCCAGATTTCCTGACATTCTCACCGTGGTGCTCACGCAGTGATCAGTCACCAGCCCCACATAAAAGACCAATGGATCTCCAAGTTTCCTGAGAGTGTCCTCGAGATTTGTTCCAATAAATGCACTGTTTACGTGCTTGGTGATTACGAGCTCACCTGGAGCAGGACTGACTTCGTCCATGAATTCGAATGTGGACTTCCCCTCTCTGAAAATCGACTCTGGATGAAGTGAATCGTGTCTTACGTGGATAATCTTCTTTTGCCTTTCTCTGAATTTTGAAATCAGACCAGAGATTATCCTTTCTGCATCAGGATTGTTTCTTTTTCCAAGACTCGGATCCAGCCAAGCTTTCTGAACGTCTATCACGACCAAGACTGAATTAACTTCCAACTCTACCATATCGAACTCATTCCGATAAATCCGTGCTCTTGCTAATACATTGCCCTTCGTCTCTCAGTTGAGCAAGCATCGTCTTTGAGAAGGATTATAGGTCACCCGGATGTCTTGATGAAAATGAGTCTTCATCTTTTCCGACTTCTCGTCTCTCATAGAAAGCTTCAGCCTTTACAAGTTCATCTTTTATTGAAGCGTAGGAAGTAATATTCCTTCCATGCGACGACAGGAGTTTGTCCCTCATCTATCATTCTGTAATAAGGATAGAGGAACTCCAGATCTTCAAACTCCTCTCCAGAGGAACAAAATTTTCTTGAATTTCTAAACTGAGTTTGACTAATTAGATTTTTGACAAAATTAGCAATCTGGTACCATAATGAATTGCATCAAGTGGATCTTCCAGTCAGACGAATATTACAAATAGTTAAATTCTCAGAGTCTTTTTCCATTGACCCTTACTTGCCGAGGTAGCCTAGCCCGGCCAAGGCGATAGATTCGAGATCTATTGCTCGCGAGAGCTCGGGAGTTCAAATCTCCCCCTCGGCGTGGGAATCTCGATCTTGCGCTCCGAATATTACGAACTTCTCAATATTACACAAGAAGAATTTCAATCATTCTCTTGAAATAGGCTAGAGGTCGATCTCAACTCCTACCCGGGTGCAAACATGTTTCTTTTTTCACTGCTGAGTGGCGTTTGGACTAGAAACAGGCTCCCTCCACATTCCGAAGAAGTACCCCAAAAGGTACCCGAATATAAGAGAGAGAACTAATCCATCCGCAACTGATATGAGGTAATAGTATACGCCGTACTCGAATAGACTCACCAGACCTACAAGGACGCTGAGACCCAGCCACATGATCAACCCAAGGAGGAGACCCCTGTTGACCGGAGTTTTACCTGGAATTCTTGAATACAGGGCCCCGAAGATTATACCAAGTATCAACCCAGCGACTATGCCGCCGATGAAGGCGGCTATTCCCGCTAAGTCGATCGTTAGGGTGTAGAGTGAAGACGCGCTGAGTGTGACTCCGGAATTTGCAGCTTGGCTTACGGCTCTGTCCAAAACGGTCATAATGAATCCCTTGAGTATTGTTAGAGCGAATATCTCTGTCATGACCGTACTTATGACTCCATAAATAACACCCGAAATTGCACCTGCTTTCAGACCGGTAACCAAATCAGTCATGTTTTTCGCGACCGTCTTTTGTTATTTAAGAATTGTCTGATGCTATTATCTCAGGACCCGTCTTGACGAAAAGGATAAAATAACC
Source organism: Thermoplasmata archaeon (assembly GCA_021792255.1). Classification (GTDB taxonomy): domain Archaea; phylum Thermoplasmatota; class Thermoplasmata; order Thermoplasmatales. The sequence goes on along the minus strand of JAJYUZ010000002.1, from coordinate 338,709 downwards.
GTAAGAAGTTTAGAAGCCTCCACAATGCCACCGTAGCTCAGTCGGAAGAGCAGCTGATTTGTAATCAGCAGGTCGGGGGCTCGATTCCCTCCGGTGGCTTTTCTCTATTACCGATCACTTTCTGTAGAATCCAGGTTGTTCAGGATGTTTATCTTCCCGTACCACGATTTGGAGCTAGTGCTTCCAAGATACGCAATGGAAGCAGATATGACAACGGCCGTTAGGAATGCGATGATAGAGATCCTCGTCGGATTACCGGGACTTGAATCTGCAATGAAAGAAAACGCTATCGTAACTGTCAGAATCAGGACTGACGCCGAAGCTGCGAGCAATTTTACTGCTTCCTTCAGCTTCATCGAAAGTTTGATCAGAGAAACTCCTACAATGATGTGGATAGCCATGAACGAAAACGAAACGATCGCTGCAATTACTACAAATCCCAAAAAATTCCCGAGGAAAGTATTTGCAAGAGTTATCACCACTGCTTCTGACGCCACAAAGACGAGAATCAGATGGGAATTATTTTGGACTTTTTTTGGTAAGATTCCATCCTTTGACATCCTCCGAATCGCGTTGAGCAGTGCATTGGAGTAAGCTACGCTGAGATTCATAGAGCTCAAAACCGCTAGTACCGCAAACATGAAGTACGCCCAAACTCCGAAAGAAACTCTTATGGAATCGTTAACGTAGAACGGATTAGATGAATAAGTCAAAATTCCATTCACTCCGAGGAAAGCCATCATCGAGAAGGCAGAGATTACCAAGACTATCCCGGTCACCAGATAGGAATACTTCAGTGCCCTTGGAATCGTGACAACTCCCTTCTTGGTATCCTCGGAAAGGAATACCGGTGAACCCATGCCGGCAAAGGCTAGTATTCCAAAGACCACACCACTGAAGACGGAATATGTTTCTAGGTTTGTAGTTGGTAAAATGGGAAATGAGAACGAAACTGCGTGCGTCAAAAAGAGAACGTCCAAAATCGATATGAAGATCAGCTCGATTGCTCCAGCTGAAATTGTATATTTTATGGACCTTCCAAGTCCTTGAGAGACTATTCCTGTAACTCCAAATATGAAGAGGAAAGGTACTGCATAGCTGAGGATGAAACTTAACTCGGAATTAAGGGCGAAGAAATGAAGAATGAAGAAGGAGACAAACAGGGCTACATTGGGTACGACTAGCAGGGCGTATATGACGTAAAGGAATGAAACAGATACCCCGACACTCTTGCCTAAAATCTTTCCGGCGAAAAGGTAGTAACCTCCATTCGATTGAAAGTGCTTGGAGAGGGACCATATTACGTACACAGTCGTAAATGCCGCTAGGAAGGAGATCAACATTACCGTTCCGAGAAAGGGGCCGGAATAGACCGCGATTGCAGAAAACAGTGCTGCGATGTCCAGCAGGGGCCCTATAGAAGTAAAAGACTGCATAAATGAGCCAGTGAACGTAACATTCTGTTCCACTCCATCGGAAGAATGTAGAAAATAATATTGTTTTCCTTTGAGAAATTCCTGAATCTTATTCAGCCTTGGACTACTGAAGCGATTTTCTCCAATAGCTCATGTCCTTCCTCGGTAAGTTCGTAGCGGGGATATGGAGTTCCAGACTGACCAGTTCTGATTAGATTCGCTGACTCCAGAATCCTAATGTTACGATCCACTTCCTTCCAATCAGTAGCAGTTATTTTTGCAACTTCGTTTCTTTGCCTCGGGACGTTAAGTGATTCCAGTATTGTCAAGCGCCTGGCTCCGCCTTTTCCCTTAAAGACGTTATAAATACCCCAGTGATCCTTCCTACCAGAAACCGTAGTTCGGAGGATGTGAGAAATTTCCTTCTTTCGTTCAGCAAACAGCTCGTATCCAGTCAGTAACCATCCCATAACAGAAAGAGTCAGGAAGATCGACCCAATTGGGTACGCGACTGAAACCTGCATTGGTCCATTAGTTGCAATTGCTGAATGCGTATAACCAGCAAAAAAGGCGGGACTTGACCGGCTTGTGATTAGAATAGTATAGACTGACAAAACGGTAGAAAGTACTGCAAAAGGGAGTACGATTGCGACCCTCCTTTTCATTTCGTATTCAAATCAATGTATTTATTTTAAATTTTCCCAGACAAATTGTTAGCTTCTGTGAACATTTCCTAATTAGTTCCAAATCTAGTGTTCCATCGACTGGATTTCTTCGTGAATTAGACTTGTTACACTTGAGAGCTTTATACCCGAATCGTCTATCCAAAATGCGTAAGAGCCTGACTGTCCAATAGCAATAAACGTATAATTTCCAGTCTTATTTTCAATCATGAAGGAAAAATTGAAGCCGTCGTAAGAACCGTTCTCGAAGGTTGCGTTTGGAAAGAATTGCTTCGGGAAAAACATAGAGTTTGGAGGATTGTTGACGTAGAAGCCGTATGACGACGACCTGTTGGCAAATTCAAAAGAACCTATCAGAATAAAACCTTCTCCGTTTGATGTGTTGAAGAAGGCAATCGTCTCTTTTAGAGCAGTTCCGTAACCAGAATAAGCAGAGTAGTTGTCATTCAAGTTTGGTATCAACTGTTGACCTGCCAGATTATTGACTTCTGAGTCTGAAGGAATACCAACGTGAAGGTGGACTGAAGTGAGTTGCTGAATTGCTATTACCCCAGAAGCTACCGCGACGACTGCAATGACAATCACTAAACTCACCACTGCGTAGGTATGCTTGGGCTTTCGTGGGGGGAATGAGGGAGGTATGTTGCTCGCGTCAATCACAGCTTTGTAGCAGGATATGCTATAAAACGATTCACCAGCTGGATTGCCCTCGGTATCCGAAGTCAAAAAGGCTTCACTGTACTGGGCAATTTCAGATCCGAAGCATTTTGATCTTCAAATATTATAATCTAAAATTATCTTTAAGTCATTCATTCAGTAAGTCTCAAATCTGACCGCAGCCTTTGTGACCGATCTGTACGTCACCCACTTTATCATTATAGAAGAGGATTTATATAGAGTGCTGATTACGAACGAATGCCTTTCAAGGAAGCAACTGATAGAATATTCAACAAGAAAATATGCATGAACTGCTATGCATCAAATCCCATTAGAGCAACGACGTGCAGGAAGTGCGGCAGTCATGAACTCAGACTGAAGGCAAAGGAAAAGAGAGGCGGACAGTAGGCTATATCGTTTTCTGGATTGTAATTTCTAAGGACTTGATCATACTCTCGATGTTCATGGTTGGATATTTTCCATCCAGTGAACTCTCTGCTTCGGCAGGGAAATTAACAAAACCTGCTTTCCCTTTTGAGTAATAAAGCGATAAGAAAAATATCTTATTGGACAGGAAAATTCCTGCCGAGAAGGATATCTCTGAGGGTATCTTGGCCGACCTTAATGAGTGCAAAATGTCTTCCACTGGGAGTCTTGAAAAGAGGCCATCAGGTCCTTCTCTCAATATGCTTCCGGCTTTGGATGATACTCCATCCTCATCCTTTTCGTCGCTTTGCCAGTTGACTGCAACCTTTTCGACTCCTATCACTCTCCTTCCGGGTGAAAGTCCAGTGTTGACTATTACCTCGTACCCCTTCTTGACCTCCCTCAAGTACTCCTTCTCTAGAACGGAATGTTTTGCCTCCAGAGCCATACCAACCACTTCTTTCCCCCGAAAGTAAGATCCATCCAGTAGCTCAGCAATCTCGCCCGAAGGGTTTCTCTTGAAATTTGAGTATTGTTTGAATCCCGTTACTAGGATAATTGGTACCACCCTAGTTGTTCCAAAACGTAGTTTCTGCTCTCCTGTATGTTCTCCCTATAAATCACCTTGCCGTTTTCGACAACTTTATGGTAGAGGCTTTCCATCTGAGATCCATCTGAGGGACACTTTTCCCTTGTGTTTACGGACACCAAGTATGAATGACATTTCCTGCACCTGAACACGTTCTTGCTCCCGGAGTACTTTCCTTTCTTGGTCTTGTCCTTACCCTCGATGTTCACTATGTCCATAGCAAAGTCTATTGCAGACGCACTTGAAATGGCTGTTCCTATCCCAAACCCAGAGGCTCCAGCTTTCTTCAGTTCTTCGATGTCGCCTTCTTTTATTCCTCCGGAAACTATTATCCCTACCCCCTTCTTCCCATTGCGGTCGAGTTCCCACCTTACTTCCCTTACGATATCTGCAAAATTACCCCGTCTCGAGGAAGGTGTATCGAGCCTAACGGCATTCAATCCCTTTATTGCCCTAGCCGCTCTCAGCGATGATTCTTTCTCGTCGCTATAAGTGTCAACCAGTGCAATTCTATTTGCACCTTCTTCTATGACTTCATCGTACACTTTCCATCCCCTGTCTTCGCCCAGAAGTAGGAGGAGAGAGTGAGGCATAGTACCTTCTGCCTTCTTTCCAATTCTATCCGCACCTATAATGCTTGATACCTTATCGCATCCGCCCATGTACGAATTTCTATCGATGAGCGGAGCAAGAGCAGGATGCATCCTTCTCACACCGAACGATAGAAGCGGCAATTCCCCTATCCTTTTCTTAAAATAAGATGCCTTCGTGGCAATGCCAGACGCCTGGGACAGTGACCCCAGCATTGGCGTTTCTAGCATTCCAAAATCCAAGTACTTCCCATCGACCTTCACCGCTGGTATTGGAATACCGTTCATATCTCTTGGAGGGAAAATCGTTCCCTCAGGGAGAGAATATGCGTCTACCTTCTTTCCTCTCAAAAGCTCTGTCAGATCATCGAGTCCGGACAGTGTGATCCACGGCTGTTCCCTTGAGGAGCAAGTTATCTCCATTACCACCTTAGGATTGAACCCAATCTTTCTTAGAACTTTTCTTGCTCTAAGAAAATAGATGTCCGTCGTTTTCAGGTCGAGTATCTCCTCTTGGGAAGCGATATTTCTCATTTTGCGACAATCTCCGTTAGAGATATTATTTTTGCTCCATAATTCATCTTCATGTAGTCGAGGGTCCTCTTCTTTTGAGCCGAAGAATAGGTGTCAGTGCATTCTTCGACCACTATCGGGATGAGACCACGGTAGAATGCAGAGGCGACGGAATGGATGATGCAGATATCGGTAACGACTCCGCAAAACACTACTTTTTTTGCCCCCTGACCCATCAAAACAGCCTCGAGAGGTGTATCGTAGAATGCATCGTAAGTGTGTTTCTTAATAATCGGGCCAGTTCCCCTGAGTGCAGGGACCGTTTCCGATTCTTTCGTACCGTCCATAGCGTGTTGTCCCCACACTCGTAGTTCGGGATCCGTCTCTGTATGGGAATCTTGCACCAAAACGGTAAATTTTCCACTCCTTTCTATCAGTTCTCTGGTAGCTTTGACCACCTTTTTGAACTTTGGCCTTCCCAGTTTTCCTGTGACGAATTCGTTGATTAAATCAATAGAAACTATCGCATCAAATTCTACCACCATAGATAGCTTCCCTCGGCGGTATCCTCGATCTTTATTCCTTCATCCTTCAGGCTGTCCCTTATCTTGTCAGCAGACCCATAATCGCCTTTCTTTCTCAGTTCGTTCCTGAGATTAAGTACTATGTCCATGGATCTTTCTGGAAGGGGTGCATTATGCACGATACCCATGACCTTCTCTACTTCGTTTAAGACGTACTTGATCTCTCCCTTTTCCTCTTCCGTCATCTTACTCTTTGCTAAGGAATCCTTTACAAAACCTAAAAACTCCTTTATTGTCTCCGGAGTATTCACATCGTTCTCAAGTGGTGCAAGTATCCTCTTGACCACTTCTTCCGCCCTTTCGTTCTTCGTAAGTTTAGAGCTGTTCACTCTGTGCTGTAGGATGGAAATCCTTTCGGCCGTTCCCTGTGCATCGACTACGGCCTTTTCATCGAAGTTTACGGCAGCGTTATAACGCATGGACAGCATCATAATCCTGATTGCCTCTGGCCAGTAATTCTTCAGTGCTTCTTCTACAGTGACGAAATTCTTGAGACTCTTGCTCATCTTTATGTCATCCACGTTAAGGTGGCCGGTGTGGATCCAATACTTTACAAGCGGTTTCTTCCTTGAAATCGCCTCCATCTGCGCTATTTCTGATTCGTGATGCGGGAAAATTAGATCCTTTGCTCCGCCGTGAATGTCGTAGTTCGGGCCAAAAAATGACTCGGTTATGGCAGTATCTTCGATGTGCCACCCTGGTCTACCCTCCCCCCATGGACTGGGCCAAGAGGGTTCACCTTCTTTTTTCTTCTTCCACAACGCGAAATCGAGTGGGTCCTCTTTTTCCTCATTCACTTCCACACGAGCCCCGATCATCAGTTGATCAAGATTCTGTTTTGACAGTTTTCCATAGTCTTTGAATTTTCTAGCCCTGTAGTACACCCCGTCCGCTATCTCATAGGCATAACCCTTTTTAATCAGTTTTGAGACCTGCGCGATAATTTCGCTGATGTAATCAGTCGCAAATGCGTAGTAGTTTACGGAATTGTTCTTGAGAATCCCCATCACTCTGAAAAATTCTGAGGAATTTGAGTCGATGATGTCTTCCCACGATCTCCCCGTTTCCTGCATCTTGGTTATTATATGATCCTCTATGTCGGTGATGTTCATCAGGTAGAACAGCCTTATCTTCTTGTACCTGAGATATCTCGCAAGAACGTCGTAGAATACGTAAGTTCTGGCGTGACCCATGTGCGGCTTGTCCTGGACTGTCGGTCCGCAGACAAACATGTTGAGTCTCTTTCCCTCCCTCGTCTCTATTTTCTTTAGAGAGGCGGAAAGAGTGTCCCTAACGTCCATGTTTAGAGAGAACGACCATCATTAAATTTTTTATTGTAAATAATATGTACGGTAGTGCCTCAAAGGAAAGGGGAGTTCATTACAAAATCTTCACTGCTCAAGGACAAGAAGATTATTTTGGGAGTGACTGGCTCAATCTCGGCCGTGGAATCCGTGAAACTCATACACGAGCTCAGGAGACACGGTGCTGAGGTATTTCCAGTCATGACCGACTCTGCTAGGAAGATTATACATCCGTCAACACTCGAGTACGCATCAGAAAACAAGGTTGTCCTGGAGCTTTCCGGGGCGATAGAACACGTCAAGCTTGTGGAAGACTCCGACCTATTCCTCGTGTCACCGTGCACTGCCAACACTATATCCAAGATGGCGCACGGGATTGATGATACTCCAGTCACCTCCATCTTTTCCAATGCGCTTGAGAAAATTCCAGTAATCGTGGTCCCAGCGATGCACTTGAACATGTATACAAATCCGATCATTTTAAAGAATATTGAGATTCTAAAGTCGTATAGTGTCATCTTCACCGAACCCCAGATAGAGGAGTCGAAGGCAAAGATTTCAGATTACAGGTCCATCGTAGCAGAGGTCATCAGATCGCTTCATACCGAACTCAAAGACAGGAAGATCTGCGTCATTGGGGGTTCGAGCTATGAGAACATCGATGACGTTAGGATCATCACCAACAACTCGACAGGGGAAACATCTATCGATATTGCCACAATGGCTTATTACCTGGGAGCAGACGTCAGACTCTTTCTGGGAAAGGTCACTGTCGAAGTACCTTCTTTCTTGAAATTCGATAAATTCACCGATCTGGCTTCTCTAGTTTCAAAAATAGATGTGATAAGGAAGAATGATACTGTTATAGTTCCCGCTGCTCTCTCTGATTTCACTTCTGAGAAAAGAAGGGGGAAGATTTCCACAGATAGGTCATTTTCCCTTAACCTCAAACCAACACCAAAGTTCCTCAAGGTGCTTAGGGAAAAGTACAAGGGAGTGGTAGTCGGGTTCAAGGCTGAGTACGGTGTTACTAAGAAAGAGCTGATATCAAGGGCGAGGAGGAGAATGTCGGAAAACTCTCTCGAAATGATAGTGGCCAATAATCTAAAAGACGTCAGACCTGGTTTCACTAGAGTCGTAGTCATAAAGGGCAAGATGGAAACCGACCTGGAAGGTGATAAGTTTGAAGTCGCAAAAAGAATTCTCGAGCTACTCCCATAAGGCATTCTCTCCCGGAAGCGCGACACTGTTCTTTGTACCAAACAAGGAACAGAATCTACTGAAAAAAGGGTCGAAGGGAGTCTCAATCTGCGTGGAAACCGGAATCACTACCAAGATTGAGCATTCCGATTCGATGGACGTAAGATTCAACGGAATACCTATTGATAATTCGATACAGGAAGAAGTGGCCAATATGCTCAAATTTACTGGCAGAATTTTTTCGTATTCTGATCTCCCCCCCTCTAGCGGATTCGGACTCAGTGCCGGTGCAGCGCTTACCACCTGTGCCGCTATTATGGGAAGTGATGCGATAAGCGGCCAAATATACGAAATTGCCCACAAGATTGAATTGCAAAGAGGCACGGGCTTGGGGGATGTGCAGTCTCAAATGACCGGAGGATTTCACGTCAGACTAAAGGGAGGAAGTTTCCCCTATTCGGTGACCGAAAAAATACTGGAGGAACCTACGGAACTGCTGATACTTCCATTTAAGAAGAAGATTCCAACCGGAGAGGTCATTAAATCTCCTTCCAGTCTTGAGGATATCTTGAAGAATGGGAAGATAGCGTTCAAAGCGTTCATGAAAAAGCCGACCCTGAAAAATGCGTTCATAATCGGTCGAAAGTTTGCACTTGATTCAAATCTCGTTTCGCCGAGAGCTGAAAAGATTCTGGACGATCTTTCCGGAGAATTTGCATCTGTCTCGTTAATCGGTGAGAGCATAATAGCATTGTACGATGATGAATCCTTGGAGATCTTGAGAAAGTACGGCGATCCTATTAAGACCAAGATTTCTTCGACAGGCCTATCTTTGGACTAGGGGGAAATAGAGGAGTCCTCCTGTCTCGCTGATCTTGGTATCGAAGGTGTCTTCGATTCTGTCTTTAAAATCGGGGTCTTCTCTCACACCCTTAAATACCATCTTTCCGTTCCTTATGAGAAGGATGCTTCCACCAAGTTTGTTCAGTGCATTCAGATCGTGTGAAACTATTATTGTTCCTTTTTCTTTGAAATTTGATACCAGTTCCAGGACTTCCTGTGTTGATTTGATATCGAGATGAGCTGTGGGCTCATCCATCAGAATATAGTTGGAGTCTTGGATCAAAGCCCTGGCAATTATAGCCTTCTGGAGTTCGCCACCGGAAAGAGTGTTTATGGTCTTCTCTCTCAGTTCATAAATCCCAACTCTGTCCAGGATACTGTGAATCCTCTCATCCTCGACCCACCATTCTCTAGTGAGACTGTAAAGACCCATTGAGACGAACTCCTTAACTGTGAAGGTGTACGGTGTTGAGAATATTTGTGGAACATACGCTATCTCCCTCGCGAGTTCCATTCTCGTGAGAGAACTAGTTTGCTTTCCGTTCAGGCTTATCTTTCCCTCGTGATTGACTAATCCAAGAAGGGCCCTCAACAGAGTCGTTTTCCCAGAGCCATTTGGGCCCATGAGGATCAGACTCTCTCCGTCTCCCACTTTCAAGTTCAGATTGTCAAGAGCCACCTTCTTTCCGTACCTCACTGTAAGTCCTTGGATTTCGATCACATCTTTCTCCTCCTGTAAAGAAGATATATAAGAACAGGTGCACCAATGAAGGAGGTTATAATTCCCACGGGAATTTCTCCCTGAGGCGTACTTCGCGCTATGGTATCGCTGACCAAAAGGATATTTGCTCCTATTAATGGGGATACAAACACAAGAAACCTGTGAGATTCGCCGACGAACTTTCTGCCAATGTGAGGAGAAACCAATCCGATGAATCCAATTATTCCAACGACTGATACGGCCAGACTGGTCACGAGGCTGGAAACGAGAAGTGTGGCGGACTTAACCCTTCCTGTATTCACACCTAGACTCTTAGCTTGCTCATCACCCATGAGCATTATGTCAAGTTCTCGTCTAAAGTATACCATCAGAGGAAATACAACGATCAGTGCGATGGACAACCAGAAATCATCAGTCCACGTGGCGCCGTACAAACCACCCAGCAGCCAGAATAGAACTCCCCTGAGATTGTACACTCGCAGATAAATGATGTAAGATGCAACCGCAGAGAAAAGGAAGCTTACCGAAACACCTGCAAGGATGAGCATTTCGGTGCTGACCTCTCCATCTGACCTAGATATAAGAAAGGAAATTCCAACGGCAAGCATTGCAAAGATGAATGCGAGTAAAGGTACCATAAAAGGTGAAACGAGAAATCCTATCGCAGCCCCCAAAGCTGCTCCACTCGAAACTCCAGTCAGGTACGGATCACCTAACGGGTTCTTGAAAATTGTTTGGGTGATCAAACCAGAGACCCCTAGAATCATTCCTATAATGACTGCCAATACGATCCTGGGAAGGCGTATGTAGAAGATTATTGTAGAAATCGTCCAGTTAGGATCTTTGCCAAATGAGTATAAATAAATATTCTTCAAAATTTCTAGGAATGGTATGTGTACCGGACCGATCGTTAGTGAAACGAGTACATTGATTATTGTAAGAAGAACTAGAAAAATAGTAAAAATATAATTAGACAATTTCATTCGAAAGCCTGCGGGTAGAGAAACTGAGCGATCATTTGAACTGCATAGATTGCAAGCGGTCCGGGTTCGTTCATCCAGTTGGATTCCGTCACGTTTAATATTAAAATCGTGGGGTGTTGAAGTGTGTAATTTTTGACCGCGGATATGTTGCTCCACATCTGCGAGTTATTTCCGCTGGTGAAATAGGTGATGTTTGCAACGCCAGTATTGTTGTCTACAATTATTGTCTGCGGGTTGTCGTTTACCACTTGTTCCTCTCCAATCACAGGCCATGGTTCACTTAAATTCTGAGCGATGTTTACTGCTCCAGCAGCCTCTAAATAACTATCTATCCAACTATTTGGACCTGCTGTGTAAATCGGGCTTGGCCACATCATGTAGAGGAGTGACTCCTTGGAATAATTCGCAATTTTATTCTCCACACCGCGAATTACGGTTTTCATGTGGTTTACTTCTGCCTTAGCTCCTGACTGATGCCCTGTCACGTTTCCTAACGTCAACATATCGGAGTAGATATTTGAAATGTTCTGAGGTTCAAAAATCAAAACTGGAATTGAAAGGTTCTCCAGCTGATCCACTATTTGGGCAGGCTGGATGGTTGTTGCAAGTACGAGGTCAGGAGTCATATTGACCACCTGCTCGACTGAGGCAACGCCGCTATCCATAGCTACGTGAGGAAGACTGGTTGAATTAGAAGGCCACCAATCGAAACTAGTATCGGCAACCAGAAGATTTCCAGCTCCAATTGCATACATCATTTGCGTGTTTGAAGGGTCCATAGAAACTACCCGCTTCACCGGGAGCGAAATTGTAACGTTCCTGCCTAAATCGTCTGTAACTGTGATCGAAGATGGTTGTGCCTTTGTCTTATTAGTCTCAGCATAAATCACTGAAACTGATGCAATGATCACAACGGCAACGACAATAGATGCTATCAGTTTTGAGTTCATCCAAGTCAAATAAAATTGATTTATTTAAAGTTTATTTGAAAGGAAAAATAGCTTTTTAAACGACAGTAATCAGCTCTGCCTAAGCTTCACACTTAATCTCCTTGATAGATTTTCAAGATCCTGTGCAATATAGAAAAATGCCATCCATGCCCATTTCCCCCATCTCCTCAGCCCTCGTTTTTTTATTTTCTCAATCATATCTCTTGCATTATCAGGCTCCTTTCCGAAAAACAGAAGCCCGAATACATCCACAGACCAGGCGTCGATTGGAAATCCACCGTGCGGATTGATAATATCCGCGGCGTAATCACCCACTCCGGGCAGTTCCATTAGCTTCTTCTTTGCTTCAATTGGAGACATAGAAAGGATTTCCTCTGTGTCTGGGAATCCATTAACGATAACCTGAGCGGACTTTATCAAATATTTGGCTCTGTATCCAAGATTGCACTCTTTTGCAAACGACTTTTCCTCAAGTTTGGCTATCCTTTCTGCAGCAGGCTCGACTGTGATTTTTTTGCCATCAAACTCCACAGGATCTCCATAAATTCGGTTGATGTTCTCCATCATCCTGAGACTTCTATCCAGTCTAGCCATTTGCAAACAAATGCTCAGGACGACGGAATTGTAGAGATAAGAGGTCTGAGTATCGTGCATACCGTAAAGATCCTTCACGGTGTGTTTCAATATTTCATCCCTCTCTGCCATTAAATAAAATTGACTTAGATCCTGGTCTGCACCAATCATTTTCTTGAGATGATTGGACATTGCACTACGTTTTGACATTGGGACCTCTGATTCCGTGAATACCGTAACCAAGATCTTTGGACGCTCTACCGTTCCAATGAATTTCATCTTAATTCCAGCAAGCACTTTCTCGAGTCTCGTTGCGGTCCAAAATGTATCGTCTTCCAACATCTCACCCGAGTTGAAGAGGCTCCAACCAGCAGGTTTTCGGACTGTAAGCGCAAAGTTAAAAGGGGGGACTGGCAAGATAGTGAACTGAAATTCATTCCTGAACATCGTTTAGCAAAAGTACAGGCGTTATAACTACGTTGCCTCTGTTTCCCCGTATCTCGATAAACGGGATCTGACCACGGATTTGTGGAACATACCGTATGAAAAAGGCAGAAAGAGACTAAATATTTGAATACCTTAATTATTGTACTTTAATGCAGTGCAACGTAAAATTTTATGGGATCGTCCAGGGAGTAGGTTTCAGAGAGCGAACGAGAAGAATGGCCAAGGGGCTCAATCTCAAAGGCTGGGTAAAGAACCTAAGAGACGGATCGGTCGAGGCTATGATTCAGGGTGATCCGGATATGGTAGAGAGATTGATTCAATACTGCATCTCTGAAATTCCGAATTCTCTCGTGACAGACGTTAAGAAGAGATACGTTGAAGAAGACGATCTGGATAATTTTAGAATAATAAAATAAAATTAAACTTTGAGAGTTGCCTTCCCTGGTTCCCAGTTAACAGGGCAAAGTCCTCCGGTCTGGAGCGCTGAAAGAACTCTGAAGGTTTCATCCGTGCTTCGTCCTACATTGTCATCGGTGACTACCATGTACTTTACGATTCCTTCAGGATTTATTATGAAAAGTCCCCTCTGGGAGTTTCCAGATACCTCATCGAGAACTCCATAGTCCCTTGAAATCTCTCCCTTCCTGTCCTCCACCATAGGATACTTGGCCTCCGCGACCCTATCATCGTGCTCTACCCAAGCTTTATGGACATAAATTGTGTCCCTGCTGACTGAGACTATTTCGGCTCCAGCTTTCTTAAACTCTTCGTATTTTTCTGCAAATCCCTGTATCTCAGTTGGACAGACGAAGGTAAAATCCGCTGGGTAGAAAAATAACACGACCCACTTCCCTCTAAGCCTGGACAGCCTAAAGTCTTCAAACCTTCCATCTACGAATGCCTTTGCATCAAAGTCTGGTGCTTTATTTCCTATCATTTAACCATCACTCAATATATTAAGAGCAGTTAATTCAAAAATATAAACCTTAGCAACGCTACTATGAATTATTATGATGACAGCGCAGAATTTTTATGGCCACTAAGTCACTTTCACGCTAATAGTAGCTGCCGTATCTTACGCCAAAGTTGTCTACAGAAACACCCTTGCCAGCGAATACTTCTCCGATACTGACTGGACTGAATCCATTCAGTTCCTGGACTATTGCATCCTCTTCCTTTTTAGAGGATACAATCATCATTCCGATTCCCATGTTGAATACTTCAAATGCCTCATGCATCGAGATTTCTCCGTCTTTTATTATCTTCTGAAATAGCAGGGACATTTCTGGAAAAGTCAGTTTGAATCTCGCTTCCCTGAGTCTCAGCACATTTCTTACTCCCCCTCCAGTGATGTGAGATATTCCATGAATATCAAATTCTTGGGTTAATTCAAAGATCTTTTTTGAATAGATTTTCGTTCCGTCCAGCAGGGCTTTCCAGAACGGTTCTCCATTAAATTCCTCGTCAAGTAAACTCTCTCTGTTCTCGTATATCTTTCTTATTAGGGAGAAGCCGTTCGAATGGATGCCGTTAGAGGCTAGCCCTATTATTCTGTCTTTCTCCTTTATTTTTTTACCAGTTATTTCCTTGCCCTTTTCGAGATAACCGATCACGGTACCTGAGATATCTATTCCTCTCACGAGATCGGGAACCGAAGCCGTTTCTCCACCCACCATGGAAATTCCCGCTTCTCTACAGGCTTTGTTGATGCTCTTTCCTATTTTAGATCCCATCTCAGCATCCAGCATGGACCCAGCTATGTAGTCTACCATGGCCATTGGTTCAGCGCCCATACAGATTACATCGTTGACATTCATTCCTACAAGATCGTATCCTATCTGGTCGAAGTAACGATATTTTTGAGCCATCATTGTCTTGGTCCCAACATTATCAGTATGAATCGCCAGGTAGTTGCCTAGAAAGGAGATCAGTCCAGAATAGTGCCCAATGCTGGCGGCCCTTTTGTATTTCGTTCCTTCGAAGGTAAGTTCCCCTATTATGGAGCTCCTGAAATTTCCGATAGAACCGAAATCGACGCCGCTTTCCTTGTACTTCGGCATATCGGATGGAAATGTTATACTTGATTAAGAATATCGCTGTATTCATTTACCTTTGCGGAATTCAGAATTGTTGAAACTAATCTCCGAATTTCTGGGTGGTTTTCGCGACATCTCTAGGGCCGAAATTTCAGGACTGCTCAGCAGTTATGGGGGCGAGGTACTTGGAGAAAGTGAAAAATTCTTGTTCTTTTCGACTAAACACCCTCATCTCATCAGCTCTAGAGTGGCTTTCTCTAAACGGATAGGCAGAGTCATTGGCGATGAAGAGCCGATCGACTTAGAGCCAAATAAGAAATATGCAATAAAGGAGAAGAAGGAAAAGGGAAAAGACTCGCTAATTGATGAATTGGCAAAGAGAATCAAGGGAAGAGTCGATTTAGACCATCCTGACGTCATCTTTTACATCTACAATTTAGGGGAACCGCTGTTTGTGGAAATGATCTACGAAAGAAGGATGTCAAATCTGCTTGATCAAAGATACGGGACTAAACCAATGAATCATCCCTCAAGCATTTCACCAATTCTGGCGAGAGGGATGCTGAACGTCGCAGGACTGAAAGAGGGAGAGAAGTTCATTGATCCCTTTGCAGGAACTGGAACGTACTTAATCGAAGGATTCAGGATGGGAATACAAGGATTTGGGATAGATCGTAGCTGGAAAATGGTCGAAGGAGGAAACAAGAATCTGAAGCACTTCGATTTTCCAGAGAATATCAGACAGGGAGATTTTTCAGAGCTGGCTTCGGTTAGAGACATTTCGGCGATAGTCACTGATCCCCCCTACGGGAGGGGTGCGAAGATATTCTCTCAGTCCCGAGATTCACTATACTCAAGATTCTTCTCGCTGATAACTAACGTTGAAGGAAAGAAAGTGTTTTGCATTCCGTCGGAAGAGCTTTTGAATGTTGCAAAAGAATTTGTCGAATTGAAACTGGTTGGAAAGATTAGAGTCCATTCTTCCCTGACTCGCTACATCGCAGTTTCTGGTTGAGAAAGAAATTTGGGACCAACGGAGAATAAGATTGTTAATCGGGGGAACGTTATAATAGGTAATTCTATAGGGATTGTTATGAGCGATAACCCATTCTTTAATGATCATGCAAAGCAGTACTCGAAGAGTGACTCTTTCAAGTCTGGCAATGATCTCAAGATTCTAATGAGTCTTCTGCCGGAGAAAATGTCGCGAGCCCTGGATGTCGCTACTGGTACAGGATTTGTTGCGTTTGAACTCTCAAAGAGGAGTGAGAACGTCGTCGCTCTGGATCTCACGGATGCAATGCTTTCAGAGGCAATGAAACTGATTTCATCAAACAAAATTACAAACGTAGAGTTTGTGAAATCTGATTATTATTCCTATGATACTTTCTCGAAATTTGATACAATTACTTGCCGAAGGGCGCTTCATCACTTTGACAAGAAAGACTTCTTTTTTAAGAAGTCGAAGGAATTATTGAGAGAGAATGGGATCCTAGCAATAAGCGATATGATTGTGCCTGATACTGATACAAACGATTTGCTTAATAAGCTTGAAAGGAAGAGAGACCCCACTCATTTTGCCGCACTCAATGAGGGCGAACTTATTTTTTCTCTCAAGTCGGCTGGATTCAGGATAATAAAATCAGTAATAGACAATGAACAGATTACCTTCGAAAAGTGGCTCAGTCCGGTTGAGACTAATTCCCTAAATGGAATTGAGAGCAAGAGATTCATTAACAGTCTTTCTGATGACGAGCTGAAATCAATGGCTTTTGACCGTAGCACGAATACCATGACTAAGCAACGAATGATAGTTGCTGCCACCCCCTAGGTTTCTTAGTTCACTACTCTTGAAGAACAAGAATAAAAGAATAAATATCACATGGTAATTTGAGGGTAATGGTCAAGAGAACCTACCTATCGATTATCTTCAACACAGAGGGAGAGAGACCCTCTGAAATAATCACAAGACTGCAATCTCTTGGCTTCAATCCGATTACAGGAACTAGAGACCTTGTGTACGAATGGGGAGATCACGCAACCGTTTCGGACGCTATTTCTTTGATAGACAAAGTTCATGCAACCCTGGGCGGATACAACGTACTGTTCACTGCCGAGACGATTGACGAGAGATAGGAATCCTTCTGACATAACCGCAATTGTTACAGCTGATAGTGATAACTGACTTGTTTATTCTCACCCTGCCAGTGCCAGAATATATACCCCTCTTGCATTTCTTGCACACCCACGTCTTGGAGTCTTCTAGGACTTTTGATTTGTACTTGGTGGAATAGCGATAGATGAGCTCGTATTTTCTGTTTGCCTCTTGCATCTTGTTGTCCTTTTCGTCTTCGATTGCAAGCTTAAACAATTCCTTCATCCTTTCTTCAGCTACTCTTCGCTCGCTGTTCTTTGGCATTCAGAAATACCCCCATGGGTTTCGATTCTATTTCTCCCTCCTGCACTGCCATCTCTCCTCGGATGTAAACCAGATCGGGGAAAATACCTTCAAATCCTTCAAATGGAGTCCAGCCACACTCCGAGTGTAACCCTTCCCCATTTATCTTTTTGACTTTCTTGAGACCGATCGAAATGAAATCTGCGTCATAACCAACTGCAATGTAACCCTTGTTAATCTTGCAGATTTCTGACGGTCTTTCCATTAGTACGGAAACCGCCTTCGAAATACTTATGAGGCCCTTATTGTAAGCTGCCAGTATCAGGGGAACTCTGGTTTCTACTCCTGGAAGCCCGGAAGGGGCGTCCTTGAACACTTCCTTCTCCCGGATTGTATGTGGGGCATGATCCGACGATATGACGTCGATGGATTTTGAATTGAGATTCTTCAACAGTTCTTCTTGAACTGATCTCTTTCTTAATGGTGGATTTACCTTCCCGAAGGAAGTAATCGGAAGAGAGTTGTTGAGCAACAAGTTATGTGGGGTGACTTCTGTAGTGAATCCGAGAGACTTCGCGAGCTCTACCGATCTGATCGACGTGAGGTGAGCTATGTGAATACCTGAAAGGTTGTACTTGAAAACGTGTTCAATGGCACCTAATTCGCATTCCAGAGGCCTGTTGACGTCGTGAGATACCAGGTCACTGTCCTCTCTCTTGTTGTTGTCCAAGCACTCCTGCAGTTCTGCGTGGACTACCTTTAATTTGTTCTGCCATTCACAGTCATCCAGATCTGTCACGAGTCCGCCCGTTGACTTGCCAAGAAATATTTTCTGACCAATTGCTTCAGGAACTATTGATTTTGAAGCAGCCTGGTAAAGGCCATAATCGACGAAACTTCTACTCCCTATTGTCGCTAGTTTTGAATTGAACGTGGCTGTATCTGTGATGGCAACCTTGTTGTTTGGCATGTCACAAACCGTGGTCGTTCCTCCGAAGATAGCTGAGAGCGATCCCGTTCCAAAGTCTTCCTTCTCAGTTTCGCCCGGATCACGGAAGTGAACGTGCATGTCCACTCCTCCCGGAAATATGTGACCTGGAATGCTCGTCACTCCGATTCCAGATAGTTCGTTCTTTACTTCTTTGATTATTCCGTTTTCCACCACAACATATTTTTCCCTAAACTCACCACTTATGTAAAAAAGTCCGTGGAATACCTCCATTAACTTTTCTCCACAGAGAGCACTTTCCTGAATATTGGCCCGCGAGGTTCTACTTCGTAAAATATTTCTGCAGTAAAAGTAGAAATTGAAGTGTCCCCGTCTTTCCAGCAGTCGGGTTCCATTCCTGCCTTCCAACATACTGCATTGAGGAATCCTTTTTGGTCCATCTTCTCATCCACCGCAACCTGCGGGAGTAGAAGACCGGAATAAGCTTCCCTCTCCGCGATCAGGCCGTCTCGGCCCACTTTGATCATAGATGGAAGATCTTTCCTGCTTTTTGACTCCAAGACATTCGGTTTGCTGAGAAGCGAAACTTCGACTATGATGTCGTTCATTTCTTCCTTCGTGACGGGGGCAAATCTCGGGTCGTTGACGGCTGCTGAGATCGCGCTCTTGATGACCGCTTCTCCAAGCGGATATACGGGTTCAGGAAAGCCAACACACCCCCTCAATTCGCCTGACGCACTGGAGAGTGTAGTGAATACCCCCCTCTTCTCGACGAACTTTCCTCCATAACTGTTTTTTACAATTAATTTAATGTCAATGTACTCCTCGATGGCTCTCCTAGCCATCTTGGTCGCTATCTCTCCATCCTCGTCAGTGTATTCCTGCCCCATCATACTCCTCTTTTGTCCCCCCAAATTAATTTATGCAGTTGCGGCAGTACTCTGACATTTAATCGTTCTTTTAATACTTTTTCAGTTAGCTCCTTCAAGTTTTTCCCTCCTTCAGGTTGAAAGATTGTTTCACCGTCAAATGGGTATTTCTCTATTATGGACTTAGAAAACGAATAGTCCTTTTCATCAACAATCACAAACTTTAGATAGTCTTTTTCGGCCAGCAGCTCGATGTTCTGATACACGTTGTGCTCTACCATGTTGGAAGAAGGCGTTTTGATGTCCATCGAAATTATCATGTTGTCGTCCGTCGGAACATCCTCAAGAGAGATGGACCCACTCGTCTCTAGGATAATCTTGTATCCCTTGTCGAGAAGTTTGTACATCAAGGGATAGACTTCTTTTTGCAAGAGAGGCTCCCCTCCGGTGAGGCAGACGTACTTTGCCCCATATGAGGCTGCTTCTTCCACCAGACTTTCGATCGTCATCTTTTCACCCCCAGAATATGAGTACTTAGTATCGCAGTTGTGGGAGAGGTAGCCTTCAGAAATGTAGTTGTGTGTCTCGGTCTCAAAATGATTTATATCGGCGATGCCGGCTGTCTCGATCTTTATGACCTTATCATTCTCTCCATTTATCTTATACTCAAGGTCAGTTTTCCCCTGGTTTATGGTTCTTATTGTCTTACCAATCGTTCTATCCGCCCTTCTGGTCTTTGAACCCCGATAATAGAAGGGATGCTCAGGCGTGACCGTAATCGTACCACCGCTCTCCATGGTGAGCTTTACCGTTTCCGACCTCGTTTTGACTGTGTTTAAGACCCGTGATTTCTTGAAATGCTCTCCTTCGAATCCCAGAACAACGTCTCCGACGGTGATGTCCTTAGCGAGCTTCCAGCTACGATCGCTCATCAGGATCCTGGTCGAACCAACTGGTGTCCAAGAACACCTCAGGTTGCATCCTGAGAGCCTGATGAAGAACGTGGGAACGCCGATAAAGGGCCCTTCACCTTCGATAGAGTAAAAAGTTTCTATTACCGTGAGCATTTCTTGTGATGTAATACGACAGGGGAGATAAATATTTACGATTCTGATTTTGACAGCGTGATCTCACAGTCGTACTTGTCCTTCGAAACCGTGTCTTTCTTGATTACCTTGTAGGAAGGAAGCATTGATTCTATTAACGCGTCTTCGAAGGTTCCGCAGAAGACATTGTTTGTGTCCAGGGCCATTGAATAATAAATGCAATTGTTCCTCTTTATGACTATGTTGCCGTCCCTCTCCACTGCAGTGGCCATGCATCCAAGGTTGTTATAAAAGGTCAATAGTTCTTTTATGTCTTTTGACTTGGAACCGTCCTCTTTGACGATCCTTTCACCAGCTCTCTTCAAGAAATCTTTTACCCATATAGTCCCCTTTTCTGTAGTGAGTTCGTCGAGCAGAATTTTTAGCAGAAGGTCGTACTTTTTTGGGAACAACTTCATCCCGTCTGCAGAGATTCTATAGGTCTTCTTTGGCCTTCCAATTTTTGTCTTTACGAATTTGGACTCTACGTATCCCATGCTTTCAAGCATAGTCAGGTGTTCTCTCACCGCATTATTTCTAATGCTGAGTTTATCTGAAAGCTCATAAATTACTCTAGGCTTCTCCAGAAGTTCCTCTAGTATCCTCCGTTTGCTACTGCCTAGAGTGGTTATTTCTTCCATACCACTGAAGGGAATTAAATACTCTATTTAACTTTTATTACTTTAGACAGTAAAAAATGTTTAAATATCATCATTCCATACAAATTACAATGGTTCCTAATGTTCTCATTATAAAGAACCTGAGTGTCTCGGTAGGAGACAAGGAAATACTGAAGGACGTTACGATTACCGTCAAATCCGGAGAGGTCCACGCACTTATGGGACCCAATGGCACGGGAAAAAGCACCCTAGCCCATACGGTGGTCGGAAGTGTGAGGTACAAAGTGAACAGCGGCGATCTCTTAATAAATGAAGTAAATCTAAAAGATCTCCAGGTGTACGAAAGAGCGAGAGCTGGCCTTTTCGTGGCATTCCAGGAACCCGTCTCGGTACAGGGCCTGAGATTCATCAATTATCTGAGGACGGCTTATTCTTCTCTCCATCCTGACGAAAAACTGGAGTACAAGAAGTTCGTTGAAGAAGTGAAGGAACTTCTGAAGTACTTTGGCCTAGATAGCTCATTCATAGAAAGGGGGCTCAACGATGGCCTGTCTGGAGGGGAGAAAAAGAGGATGGAAGCCCTCCAAATGTTGATTCTCAAACCGAAGTTCATCATACTGGACGAAATCGATTCGGGACTTGACGTTGATGCGCTCAGGGTAGTTTCAAAAGCGATTGCTAGGGCAAAGGAAAATGGCGCAGGAATAATCATAATTACGCATTACCAGAGGATTCTCGATTACATTAAACCTGATTTCGTTCATGTCCTGATAAATGGCCGGATAGCTGAAAGCGGAAATGGAGACCTGGCAAAAGTGATCGAAGAGAGAGGTTACGAGTATTACAAGGGAGGCGAGATGAGTGCAAAGATTGAATGAAGATGAGATTGATGAAGTCAAGAAACTGAACGAGATTAAGTACGATTTCACCACTAATTTGAAACCAGCTTATCAAGCACAGAAGGGTCTGAGCAGAAGCGTCGTAGAGGAGATGTCGAGGGAGAAAAAGGAACCCGAATGGATGAAAAACATCAGACTGAAAGCACTTGAAATATTCTTTTCAAAGCCCGTTCCTACTTGGGGCCCTGATCTTTCAGAACTGAATTTTGATGACCTTACTTATTATATAAGACCCGAGGACAGAAAGGCAAACAATTGGGAGGAAGTCCCCAAAGAGATAAAAGATACCTTTGACAAGTTGGGAGTACCGGAGATGGAGAAGAAGTACCTGGCCGGATCCGTTGCCCAGCTGCAATCAGAGGGCGTCTACTCAAGATTGAAGAAGCAGTGGGAAGACAAAGGTGTGATCTTCATGGACATGGATAGCGCCGTCCAGAAGCATCCAGATATAGTCAGGGAACACTTCGGGAAAGTGGTCCCACCATCGGATAATAAGTTTGCTGCTTTGAACACGGCAGTATGGTCTGGTGGCTCATTTCTGTACGTCCCGAGGGGAGTTCATCTCGATCTTCCCGTCCAGGCCTACTTTAGAATGAACGGGGCACTTGAAGGTCAGTTTGAAAGGACGATGATCATTTCTGAACCAGGAGGGTCTGTGCATTATATCGAGGGCTGTTTGCCCGCAGAAGAGCTCGTTAGCAAGGGTGACTCGTTCGTTCCCATTAGCGCAGTTGGAGTGTCCGAGAATGTGATGACGCACTCGGGAGAAAGCTCAAACGTAACCAGAACTTTCGTGAGACCCTACGATGGAACTATGCTAACGTTCGTTCCCTCTTCAAGAGGCAATGCATTCAGACTTACGGTCGAACATCCAGTGCTTGCAATAAAGAGAGCTTCAGTAGTCACCGCGAGAAAACTTGGAAATGGCTGGACGTCAGTCCTGTCGATGCAGAAGCTAATTTCTGCCAAGCCCGACTACATAAGAGCAGAGAAGCTGGAAGAAGGGGACTTCATCGTTTATGTTGCTCCTACCGGATCCCGAGACGACAGCAAGTTTACTCCAGAACTGCTAATAGTACTGGGTGTGTATGCTTCCAGGGGATCAATACGCTACAACGAGGTAAGGGAGGCAGGAGAGCTCGTCTTAAGCTTTGGCAAGTCTCCGAAAGAAAGGAAAATGGCCACCGAGCTTTATGAACTCACAAGATCTTTGGGAGAAGAAGCAAGTATATCGGAGAATGCGGACGGTAAATGGACTGTAACCTCTCACTCTCAGAAGCTGATAGATCTATGCCAGACCCACGTTGGAAATGGAGACACGGTGAAAAAACTCTCAAAAGTCATCATGGAACTTCCCCCTGAGAAACAGAAGATCCTATTTGAAAATTATATCGGAGAAGGGGGCACCAATAGCACTGATGGATCATTAAAATCCGATGCAGTTAAGGCGTCAACTTCCAGCGAGTTGCTAGCGTTCCAGTTCCAAGAAATTATTGCGAGAAACGGGTTCTTCGCAAATATTTCCTTTAAGAAGCTCAGAAAGGTGTACGTATTAAAGTACACAAAAGATGGACGATTCTCACAGGCACGGAAGGTTGGAAATAATTTTTATGTGCCGATAAGAAAGATAATTAGGGAAAGATTCAAGGACAAGGTCTACAACCTCGAGGTCAGCAATCAGAACTCCTACCTGGTGAAGGGATTCGCTGTCCACAATTGTACCGCCCCTACTTATAGTCAATACTCGCTTCACGCGGCTATTGTTGAAGTGTATGTGAAAAACGGAGGGAAAGTAAGATATACATCGGTTCAGAACTGGTCAGACAACATCATCAACGGACCGACAAAGAGGTCATGGGTGGAGGCAAACGGGAGGATGGAATGGGTACAGGGTTCCCTTGGCTCAAAGATAACGATGACTTATCCGTCATCAATTTTGAGGGGAGAATACGCAAGCACCTCGAATCTCAACGTCGCCCTTGGAATCGGACCTGTGTGGAAAGATAATGGTGCAAAAGTCGTTCACGCTGCGCCGCACACCAGCTCAAAGGTGGTAGCCAAGAGCATATCCGGCAAGGGTGGAATGTCCGTCTACAGGGGACAGTTGAGAATTAATCCTGGTGCTTACAATTCCAAGGCATCTGTGCAGTGCGATGCCCTCATTCTGGACGACATATCGAAGAGCAACACTTACCCCCATAACGAAATACTGGAGGAAAGTGCGTCGTTCTCGCACGAGGCTTCGGTGGGCAAGATCTCTGAGGACCAGGTTGACTATCTCATGAGCAGAGGAATCAGGGAGGAAGATGCCAGATCACTGATCGTGCTTGGTTTCCTTGACGATGTGCTCAAGGAAATACCGCTTGAATATTCCATAGAATTCAACAAGCTAGTGAAATTAGAGATGAACAAGTACGGTGCTGTAGGGTGACTCTTGAAGATATAATAACTGAGAAAAAAAAGATAGCCGATTCCCTTCCCATTTTGTCAGAACACGATTCTCCGTCGGTCAAAAGCTACACAGCACTAAAAGAGAACGATCTACTTCCTCTCTTGCGATCTACCAGGTCCGGATGCCCGGGGATGCAGAGGAATATTACTACTCACAATGGGTCTCCGTGTAGACTATTTGGTGGTGGAACAGTTAAATTCCTTTCAGTGAGCGAAGCTATTTCGCAGCGATTTATGAAGGCTGAGGACCTCTTCAATGACAGTTATGACAAGCTGAGTGCGATCAATCAAGGTTACTTCAATGACGGTTTCTATCTAGGAGTTCCTGACAAATACCAGAGCGACAAGATGATAAATATTCTTCACACTGGAGATCGGGATTTCAACGTGAGGAACCTGTATTCCATAGGAAACAACTCGTCTGCAAAAATCCTCGAAAATTTTGTCGTCACAGGTAATTCATCCGTGTCCCAAGGGACGGTAATAAGAGTGGGAGAGAATTCTTCACTCGACTATTTCCTGCTAGAAGATGAAGAAAACACGGAGCTAAGTTATCTGGAGAGGACAATAATCATGGAGAGATACTCCACCCTGAAGATACATCACCTCTCCCTTCCTGGGAATAAGAGCATTTCCAGGTTCAGGATCGTCCAGATCGGTGAACACGCCGAGTCTGGCTATTATGGGGCGGCCTTGGGTAAGAAACAGGAACACCTAGACCTTGAGGTGTTCACGGATCACAGGGCTGTCCATGGAAAGAACGACACGGCCTTCAAGGGAATTCTGGGAGGAAAGTCATCTTTGATTTTCAGGGGATTCATAAGGATTGAGGAGAAGGCCTTGAACGTGGAGTCTTTCCTTATGGCAAATCTACTACTCCTGACAAAGGAAGCGGTCGGAAACGCTCTTCCAGTCCTGGAGATATTTAACGGCGAGGTAAAGGCAAAGCACGGTGAATCGGTCTCAAACATTTCGGAGGAACAGATTTTGTATCTAATGAGTAGGGGACTCGATCTAAAAACCGCCAAAAGGGCCGTTATAGAAGGCTTTATTAGTCCTATTATCTATCCTCTTCCAGAAGATATATCCAGGAAGTATCTTCAAATTGTGGAAGAAGTGATAGGCAATGACTAATACCTGCGGAAAGAAAGAAGATTTTCCTATTTTCAAGAAAAAAGTAAACGGAAAGGACATAGTCTATCTTGATTCCACGGCGACAACGCAGAAACCCAAGCAGGTACTTGACGCCATAATCAGCTACTATGAGGGAGCGAATGCGAACGTGCATCGTTCCGTTTACAAGCTAGCGGATGAGGCTACAGAACTTTACGAGAATTCCAGAACTAACGTTTCAGACTTCATAGGTTCAAAGAGCAATGAAGTCGTTTTCACGAGGAATACGACCGAGAGTCTAAATCTGCTTTCCTTCACCATAGGAGAATCCCTGAAAAAGGGAGACCACATTCTCATCACTTCAATGGAACACCACAGCAACATACTTCCCTGGATGAGATTGGAAGAGAAGGGAGTGAAACTCGATTACGTCGGTTTTGACGAAAAAGGGCATCTCGACATAGGTGATCTGAAATCAAAACTAAAGAAGGAAACAAAAATAGTTTCGATCACCCACCAGTCGAACGTTTTGGGAACAATAAACCCGATCGAGGAAATCGGAAAGATGGCAAAAGAGAACGATTCTATTTTCATCATTGACGCTGCACAGTCCGTACCCCACATGCCATTCCGTATGAGGGAACAGTATGACTTTGTGGCATTTTCGGGGCACAAGATGCTGGGTCCAATGGGCATAGGAGTGCTTTATGGTAAATATCATCTCCTTGAGGAGATGTCTCCCTTCAACAGGGGAGGAGAAATGATACGAAACGTTGATTTTCATAGCGTTATCTTCGAAGATCCTCCGATAAAATTTGAAGCAGGCACCCCAAACGTGGAGGGTGCAGTCGGTCTGTCTGCCGCAATAGATTACCTGAAGACTATCGGGATGGAAAACGTGAGGAGTCACGAAAAAAACCTGACATCGGTGACACTGAGGAGCCTAGAGGATCTGAAAAATGTAACGTACTATGGCCCTACGGACGTTGAGGAAAGAGGAGGAGTAATAGCCTTCAATGTGAGGGACGTCTCCAACTTAAAGAAGAATCTCGAGGGCAGAAATGTGATAGTGGACCACCTCTATCATTCTCACGACATCGCGACTTTTCTGGATGACAAGAACGTATACGTGAGGTCTGGTCATCACTGTGCGGAGCCTTTAATGAGAACTCTGGGTGTGTCAGGTACGGCGAGGGCTTCGTTCTACGTCTACAATGGGATAGATGACGTACAGGCATTTGTCAATTCATTGAGTGAGTTGAATGATGTACAATGATGAAGTGATGGACAGATACCAGAACCCCGTCAAGAACGGAAAGATGGAAAGATATGATATCAAAATAGACGAGGCTTCGACCACCTGCGGAGACAAGATCGTCCTCTACTTAAAAATTGACGGTGGAAGGATAACGGACATGAGTTGGCAGGGAGAGGGGTGCATCCTCTCAATAGTTTCCACAGATCTCTTCTGTGAGAGTGCCGTGAATAAAGAGATCAGTGCGATCAAGGAACAGGACGAGCTTGCATTCGTGGAGAATTTTCCAATCAAAATTTCACCGGGCAGGATAAACTGTGTAATGCTTCCTTTGAAGGCATTTAAGCGGGGAACAAAAGAAAAGTAATTTACCGTTGAAGAGATAGGAAAAGGATGCCAAAGGTCTCTGAGCTTATCTCATCCGCCGAGCGTGGTGACAGGAGGGATATTGGGAAACTTGTCACGATCATTGAGAACAGGAGTGGCGGTTACTCTGACCTGTTGAAGAAGATAAAAAAGAAGAAAAACAGTACGTACGTGGTCGGAATAACTGGGCCACCGGGAGTGGGAAAAAGCTCCCTGATTTCGAGGCTATCTACTGAATTTTCGAAGAAAGAGAAACTGGCTATCATCATGATCGATGCCACATCACCGTATAGTGGAGGATCTCTGCTTGGCAATAGGCTCAGACTGGAAAGCACGGACAACATATACGTTCGGAGCATGGCGACACGCGGCTCGACTGGAGGGTTGAACCTCGCACTTGGTGATTCTATTGATCTGCTCTCTTACCTGGGTTTCACCATGACCATGGTTGAATCTGTCGGAACCGGACAGGACGAAACAGACATCCTGCACTACTCTGATAAGATCGTGATGGTTCTTTCACCCGGAATGGGAGACCAGGTCCAGGCTATCAAGGCGGGACAGATGGAGATAGGAGATTTTGTCGTATTAAACAAGGCCGACAAACCCGAAGCGATAATTGCTGAAAAGGAACTGATGGAAACGATCAGCATACCGGATCTTTCGAAGAAGCATAGTTTTGTGAAAGTTTCAGCTCTCACGGGGGAGGGAATAAGGGAACTTGC
Organism: Thermoplasmata archaeon; assembly: GCA_021792255.1. Lineage (GTDB taxonomy): Archaea > Thermoplasmatota > Thermoplasmata > Thermoplasmatales. Next base: position 311,465 of record JAJYUZ010000002.1, on the reverse strand, counting down.
AGGAATGATAAATGCGGCAAGGAACGAGAAGGGCAAAGGAAATCTTGAGCTAAACAGGGAAAAGGAGAGAATCAGGAGAGAGATTCTTGCCGTTCTGAAAACGAAGGATAATTTGGTAGAGAGATGTGCAAGGGAAGTCGTCGATGAAGAGATTACTCGCGAAGAGGCTGTTTCGAAGATCCTTCGGGAAATCCAAGAATGACTAGATCGAAGAAAAAGGGAGACTCTTGGATTTAAGCTCATTTTCATAGATACAATTGAGACTTCGCTTATTCCGTTATCTATTTTTAAATTGTTGAGTATGTAATATCTGGTCAGTGCTTTGGACTTTGTAAAAGAGAAAAATCATAGAATGAATGGACGATGGAGCCAAAGCGCGGAGGGCTGTAGTGTAGCTACGCTACTAATTTTAACTGACATAATTCAGAAACTATTTGTAAGCGTACAGCGATATACTCTGGCAAGGGTGATTTATCTTTATGAAGATAACAGTTAGTTTGATTAAGGCAGACGTAGGCGGACTGGCGGGACATTCGCGAGTTCACCCTCAGCTGAAGGATGAAGCAAGGTTAGTCCTAGAACAGGCCAAGAATCAATCGAAAATTATTGATTATCACGTCACGTCCGTTGGAGACGATTTACAGTTGATCATGACTCACAAGAACGGCGTGGATTCAGAATTTATCCATGGTCTTGCATGGGATGCATTTTTGAAGGCTACGGAAATGGCAAAGAAGCTTAAGCTCTATGGTGCGGGCCAAGACCTTCTCAAGGATTCTTTCTCAGGAAATCTTAAGGGTATGGGACCAGGAGTGGCAGAGCTGGAATTCGAGGAAAGAAAGAGTGAGCCAATTGCCGCGTTCATGATGGACAAGACGGAGCCTGGTGCATTCAACCTTCCGGTTTTCAAAATTTTCGCCGACGCTTTCAATACGCCGGGCCTGGTTATCGATCCTAATATGCACGATGGTTTTACCTTCGAGATATGGGATACGATAAATCACAAGAAGGTCTTTCTAAAGACCCCGGAAGAAACATACGACATCTTGGCCCTCATCGGTTCAAAGGAAAGATACGTTATAAAGAGGGTATTTCCGTCTGAGAAGAGTGGCTTAGCAAAGGAGGCAGTTGCTGTGGTGAGTACAGACATACTTCACGAAATTGCAGGCAAGTACGTTGGTAAAGATGACCCTGTAGCCATATTCAGATCACAGGCTGGCCTACCTGCAATGGGAGAGATTCTCGAGGCGTTTTCATTCCCACATCTGGTCTCTGGATGGATGAGAGGGAGTCACAATGGGCCTATGATGCCTGTTTCAGTCGCAGATGCTACCCCGTCGAGATTCGATGGTCCACCTAGAGTGATTGGATTGGGATTCCAACTGGCCGAGGGGAAACTAATAGGCCCAGCAGACCTCCTGGGAGACAAGGCATTTGATGGGGCAAGGCAACTCGCAGTCCAGGTCACTGACTACATGAGAAGAAATGGCCCGTTCGAGCCTCACAGGCTACCTGAACCCGAAATGGAGTATACAATGCTTCCCGCTATACAGAAGAAGTTACACTCTAGAATGGTTGACCTATAATGCCGAACGGTAGCCTGAGGGGAATGTTACTCAAAGACAGGATTGTTGACATTCTAAGAGGAGACGGTAAGTCCATTTCAGAGATATACAAGGAAATAAACATGGAGGATGAGACAAAAATCCACCGCCTTGCTCTGACGGGGTATCTCTGGGCAATGGCCGATTTCAGCGTTTTGAAGGAGAAGTACGTCAAGCCTTCCAAACTGTATTTTCTTCTGAAGAAGGACGAAACTTCCATCTACGAACTGATAGGAGAACAGATATCCAAGGAACCTGCCGAAAAAAGAGGAGAGGAAATTCTGTACATCCTATACACGCTTTTTGACAGACCGATATTTGATGTCGAGCTAGAGAGAGCCGGAGTGACGGGAACTGTCAAAGGCAAGAGACTTGACAAAAGGGAGAGAAGGAGGCTCATAGAGAAGGTAGACGTAAAGAGCCTGAAAGTATCTTCCGATTCGGATGCATACCTCCCCTTACCATCCACATCGTACCCCGCACTTGCACTGAAGGTTCTGGGAAACATAATTTCAGAAAAATACGAGGTAAAGAGAGAGAAGAAAGGAATTCAAAAGGAACTTGAAAACGTACTCTAGACTTCGAACAGATTCTTCAGAATCTTTCTTTCTTTAAGAAAAGAGAGGTCATTCCTGTATATGTCCCTGATATCTTCTAGGTTCAGTACCGTCATCAGAAGCCTCTCCAGGCCAAGTCCCCAAGCTGCGACGTTGTACTTGATACCCCACGGTCTTAGAATTTCTGGTCTGAACATCCCCGCACCTCCTAGCTCCATGTCCTTTCCTCTGAAGGTCCCGTGAACTTCTAGCGAAGGTTCCGTGTATGGGAAGTAACTGGGTTTGACCCACACGTCTTTGACACCGAGTCTGTGATAGAACGACTCAAGAGTGTCGATTAACACCCCGAATGTCACACCCTTTCCTGAAATTACTCCCTCGACTTGTGCAAATTCTGCAAGATGCTTCGCATCCAGATTTTCTCTCCTGAAGATCTTTTCCACCGAGAATATCTTGCATTCTTCCTCGGGATGTTCAACGATATATCTGATGGTATTCACTGTGGTATGTGTCCTCAGGAGTAGCTTCTCGGCTTCTTTTTTAGACCATTTATACTGCCATCCCTTGGAACCCGCTATTCCCTTTTCGTGGACTCTCTTTACCTTTCTTGCGAGTACTGGGTCTATCTCACCATTTCCTTTAACGTACAGCGTATCCTGCATGTCCCGAGCAGGATGATCCTGTGGAATGAAGAGCATGTCCATGTTCCAGAAAGCCGTCTCTACTATCTGCCCTTTGAGCTCCTTAAATCCCATCTCCAGCATGACCGCTCGCACTTCTTCTATGAATTCCGATAGTGGATGTATCTTCCCCGGCAGGTATCTCGGAGCATATAGGGTGGGATCATAGGGTCTAAGACGCATGCTGGAATCGAACTTCTCTATGATCTCGGGAGTAATCTGACTAATTTCCTCGCTTTCCTCCAGCAATTCAGGTGCAATCTGTTCGCCTAAGGCGGTCAACTTGATCGTTCTCTCCATCCTCACTTTCTCGCTGATGAAGCCCTTCCTGGGCTTGAGGAGTTGAGCATCTTGACTATTCAGCTTTCCTTCCTTTGCCATTTCCAGAGCATGCTTAGTCCGCGAGATTTGATCTTGAATCTTTTGATCTCCCTCGATGAACAGTTCTCCGTTCACCACCCTTCCTCCGTTCTTGAACACCTGAGCGAGACCGTACCTCAAGTCGTCCCCCATTATGCTTTCCAGCTCGATCGTCTTCCTCTGTCCAGAATTGTAAAGCTGTAGAAGCCTCTCTTCTGGAAGACCTGACGCCATTACCTTAATTCCTTCGGGTCCAATGGAAAAGTAAGTGATAGGTTTCTCTATGACGCTGATTATCTTTTTTTCTCTTAACCACGAGATGGAACTCGTAACTTCATTCTTGTCATATACCTTGAAGAGATCGTCTGTTAGGACATACCCCTTCCCCGTCAGATATTTTATGAGCTTCTTTTCTCCATTGGTAAGTTCCATGCACCATCATATTAGAGACGTGATAAAATCTTTACCTTTTGGTAATTATCTTTTAGACATTGGGTCTTTTCAACTATCCAACTGATTGACAGAAATCGTGAACTTAAAATTTTCAAAAAAAAAGAAAATAGAAAAAAATTACTCACTGGTTGGGGTTGGAACCGAAGGTTCAGAGTCGAGTTTCTTGTTCTCCACTATTCTATCTGAAGAAGCGTCTTCCAAGCTCAGGTGCTTGGTCTCCTTAAGGAATATTGAGAGCAACGCTCCAACTACTGAGACGCCTGCAAGTAGGAAAAGAACTTCTCTCAGACCAACGGATGCAAGTAGATCAACGAAGAAGAAAGTGGTGATTGCAGCACCGATCTTTCCTGATGCGGCCGATATACCGTGGCCCGTCGTTCTGTACTTTACTGGATATATTTCGGCTGGCACTACAAATGTCGTTGTGTTTGGTCCCATGTCTATAAAGAAGTAGGTCAAAGCGTACAGAGCTAGCATCAGTGTAGAGGGTAGGAGAAAACCTGTAATCTTTGTTCCTTTGGTCAACATCAGTGAAGCAACAGCAAAGTACAGTACTGCCATGCCTATGAATCCTGCAATTTGAAGGGTCTTTCGCCCCGCCCTATCCATCAGGCCAACTGATGTGAAGTAACCGAAAAACCCTACCATGAAAGGAATCCCTGCGATTACGATTTTTCCTGCTAGTGACGAAGTCGGTAAGATTTGACTGGTAATTGGTCCTGAGAAAATTCCGGTACCATAAAAAGCCATATCTAGAAGGAACCAGCTGCCTGCAGTAACAATCAACATCGACCAATAGTTGCTGAAGAACGTCCTGATCGAAGATACACTGGATTTGGCGGAAGTATCTATTTTAGCGTCCTTGTTTATGAATTTCGCTGCCTTGTTTGCTCCGGCGCCGTTGTTCTTAACAAGGGCTGAGAACCTTGGTGTTTCTGGGAGTTTCCTTCTCAAGTATACAACTAATAGTGCTGGAATTGCTCCAAAGCCCAGCATGAATCTCCATGCGAACTCAGGAGGCAAAATAGTGACTGCCACCAGGCCGACTAGAACTGCTGCTACCGATCCAATTCCCTGATTAGCAAAGGTTAACGCTACCAATTTCCCTCTGTCTTTTGAATTCGAGTATTCGCTCATAATCGTAGCACTTATGGGGTAGTCTCCTCCGATTCCAAATCCGAGTATGAATCTGAACAAAAAGAGTGACCAATAACTCCAGGCGAATGCGCTGAGCAGCGCTCCCGTGGCGAGAATAGCCGCCTCTATTCCATAAATTGACTTTCTACCTAGCTTATCTGCTAGAGTACCCCAGATCACTTGGCCGAAGATTGCTGCTATTATCGCAGACGATCCGAGGAGTCCTGCGCCGATAAAAGCGTTGCCCGAGGCTATATGAAAAGAGGTCGGCAAGCTTCCTTCCAATAGCAACAGAACAATGCCTATGATGAAAAGGTCATATGCGTCTGTGAAAAAGCCCATGCCTGAGGTGAACCAGACCTTGAGATGGTTCATCCCCAGCGGAGTATTGTCTAAGTCTTTGAATACGCTGGTACTCATAGTTATCAACCCTATGATGCGTTAACTTCTTTGTGACCTTAGAGAAAATAGTAGTATAGAGAGTACTGTCGGCTACGTATTGTAAGTGCCGCTACTTTCATTTGGTGACTTAGCGTAAACTCATTGGAATTTAAATTAATATTGACAGTGGCTCGCTGATTTGAGAGTATATGAATAGATCAACAATAGCAATTATTGCAGTTGCAGTCGTCTTAATTGTTGTTGTCGGAGCCGTAGCTACGGTGGTCCTTTCGGAACACCACAACACACAGCCAGCAAAGGTCACTCTCTCAGAGTCTGGATCGTCCTTGTTGTATCCAGTTTTCAATGCCTGGGCTGGTAACTATACTAACGCTACGATTACGACACTATCAACAGGAAGTGGAACCGGAATATCGAGCGCCCTTGCGGGGACTGTGGTTATTGGTGCTTCGGATGCGTACATGCCCTATAGCGTAGCCAACCAAAATTCGTGGGCAATGAACATTCCGATAATGATATCGTACCAGTATATTGCTTACAATATTCCTAGTTTTGCGGCTACTCTAAACCTCAATGGAAACGTCATAGCAGGAATCTTCTTAGGAACAATAACCAACTGGGACAGTCCTGCGATTGCGGCATTGAATCCAGGAGTCACACTACCGAATCACACGATAGTACCCGTACATAGATCGGATGGGAGCGGAGACACGTTCATGTTCACTTCGTTCCTTAGCAAATCAAATTCTACCTGGGCAAAGCAAGTTGGATTTGCAACCAGCGTTAACTGGCCATCGGTACCAGCAGCACGTACAGGAGAACAGAATGCAGGGATCATCAGCACGATGAACTCCACGCCATATTCCATTGGATACATTGCTGCGACTTACCAGACCCAGGTCAATGCAGCTGGCTTCCACACAGCTAAATTGGAAAACCAAGTGGGACAATTCGTTGCCCCAACAGTTGCTAACGTTTCGACTGCTGCTTCCCACTATCTCACCGAGATACCAGCGAATGGAACGGTAGCTCTTCAATATGCACCAGGAAACAACTCTTATCCAATAGCGGATATGGAGTACATTGTTGTAAAACAGAATCAGACCAGTGCAGCAGTAGCTAATGCCCTAAAGGCGTTCATCACCTGGGCAGTAAGTCCGAACGGAGGAGCAGCTGACAGGTATCTGAGTGCGTTCAACCTTGTAGCCATACCTTCAAATGTTGTCACGAAGGTTGTAGTTCCACTGGTAGGTCAGATATCCACATCCATATCTGGAGCAACTCTAGTAACTCTTTCCGAGTCCGGATCGACTCTCTTGTATCCCGTATTCAATGCGTGGGCTGGAAATTACACCAATAACACCATTACGACGATAGCCACAGGAAGCGGTACTGGAATATCGAGTGCCATCTCTGGAACCGTTATAATTGGGGCATCTGACGCCTATATGCCGTACAGCATTGCTCAAAAATATCCTTGGGTTATGAATGTACCCATAATGATATCTTACCAATATGTAGCTTACAATATTCCGGGTGTAAATACGTCTCTGAATCTTAACGGAAATGTGCTTGCTGGAATATACATGGGGACTATCACAAAGTGGAACGACCCCGCAATTCAAGGTCTGAATCCTGGCGTCACACTACCAGACCATACGATCATTCCCGTACACAGGTCTGACGGCAGTGGCGACACTTTCATGTTCACCTCGTTCTTGAGTTACTCAAATTCTACTTGGAACAGTAAGGTTTCGTACGGTACCTCTGTCAATTGGCCCTCTATAGCGGGTTCAGTGACGGGCAATGGAAACTCTGGGATTATAAGCACAATGTCTACCACACCATATTCAATAGGTTACATCGCGGCGACCTACGAGACTCAGGTCAATTCGGCTGGATTCCACGTTGCAAACCTTGAGAACCAGAACGGCCAGTTTGTAGCGCCGACAGTCCAGAATGTTTCTCTTGCAGCCTCACACTATCTCACGGAGATACCTGCGAATGGTACGGTCCGACTCCAATATGCCCCGGGTAACAACTCATACCCAATATCTGATATGGAGTACATAATCGTCAAGCAAAATCAGACCAACCTGGCTACGGCTACAGCACTAAAGAATTTCATACTCTGGGCGGTAGGAGCAAATGGAGGCGCTGAGGCAAAGTATCTGAGTGAGTTCAACCTTGTGCCTCTACCTTCCAGCGTTATAGCAAAAGTCGTAGAGCCATTAGTGAACCAAATCTCGACGTCTATATCTTCGGCTCAGCTCGTGACACTTTCGGAGTCCGGGTCCACTCTACTATATCCTGTGTTCAACTCGTGGTCTGCCAACTACACCGGTTCCACCATAACGACTCTAGCGACAGGAAGTGGGACCGGAATTTCTAGTGCTATCGCAGGGACTGTAGTCATAGGTGCCTCTGATGCATACATGCCGCCCAGCCTGGCCCAGAAGGACCCATGGGCAATGAATATTCCGATAATGATATCGTACCAGTACGTTGCATACAATGTACCTGGACTGAATACCTCGTTGAATCTCAACGGAAACGTGATTTCGGGAATATACATGGGAACAATAACCAACTGGGACAGTCCTGCGATTGCGGCATTGAATCCAGGAGTCACACTACCGAATCACACGATAGTACCCGTACATAGATCGGATGGGAGCGGAGACACGTTCATGTTCACTTCGTTCCTGAGTTACTCGAATGCGACCTGGAACAATAGAGTCTCATATGGAACGGCAGTGAACTGGCCATCGGTTGCAGGATCCGAAACGGGAAATGGAAACTCTGGCATCATATCAACAATGGCCTCGACACCCTACTCTATAAGCTACATAGCTGCCACATACCAAAGCTCGGTTGTCGCAGACCACTTTGGAGTAGCCAACCTCGAAGATCAGCAGGGCCAGTTCGTTGCTCCCACGGTTCAAAATGTGTCTAATGCAGCTTCACACTATCTATCACAGATACCTTCTAACGGAACCGTAAGACTTCAGTATGCACCAGGTAACTACTCGTATCCAATAGCGGACATGGAGTACATCATCGTTAAACAGAATCAGACCAGTGCAGCAGTTGCATCTGCACTTCAGGCTTTCATACAGTGGGCGGTGAGCCCTAACGGAGGAGCAGCGGCGACGTACCTTCAGTCTTTCAATCTGGTTGCTCTACCATCTTCGGTTGTCCAGCAGATAGTGGACCCAATGGTAAACAAGATAACGGGATAGAGGCAGCGAATGAAAACGTCTAATAAATTTTTCAATTTTCTTACTCTACTGATGGCCGCCGTACCAGCGGTGGTCCTCATTTCCATTATCGTTTTTGTAGTATACTACTCAATACCATCTATAAAGTACAACGGAATTTCATTCTTTACGACCTATCTGTGGAATCCCGGATTCCAATTCCAGGCCCCCATAATAAGACACGGAGTGCCTGCCCCGGCTGGATCATCCTTCGGTTTGGACTTATTCCTTTTAGGGACCCTGAGCACGTCTGCTTTGGCCATATTTATCGCTTTCCCTGTTAGCTTCCTGGTGTCACTGAACGTTGAGCTATATCTTCCAGCTAGGATAAAGAAATTCGTGGTGTCTATGATTGAGCTGTTCGCTGGAATTCCTAGCGTCGTTTACGGACTGTGGGGAATAATCGTTCTTGAACCCTTGCTCTTCAACAATATAGAACCGTGGATGGCACAGCACCTCTCTTTTATCCCTGGATTCAAGGGAGAGATATACAGCGGTGCGGGACTGATAGCTTCGGGAATCATCCTTAGCTTCATGATAACACCAATCGTCACCTCGGTCATAGTGAATTCGTTCGACACAGTACCCAAGGAAGTCAAGGACGGCCTTTTTTCTTTGGGTGCAACAAAATGGGAGGTCGGCAAATACTTGATTACCCGCTATTCCAGGGCTTCTACCGTAGGTGGAACTCTCCTCGGAATCGGGAGAGCACTTGGAGAAACTATGGCCGTCCTTATGGTCAGCGGCGCAGTAACCAATGTTCTGCCTAGTAACCTATATTCAGCAACCAATACTATGGCAGCTGCAATCGCATCCCTCTTGGACAGCGCATTCACTGACTCGACTGGAATGAATCTTGCCGCACTCGCAGAGCTGGCAATGGTTCTGATGTTAATTGCCCTCGCCGCGAGCGTCATTGGAAGAAAGATCGCAGGGAGAGGGGCACTAAGGGGGTACGAAAGTGACTAACTCTTATGCCAAGGATCAGACAGAATTGAAGTGGAAGAGTGTCAGTACGAGGAGGGTCAAGGACAAGGTAGCTAATGCACTTAGCTTCGTGGTCCTTGGCACAATGATAGTAATCCTGATTTCGATCTTCATCTACGTCCTCAATGCTGGAGCTACACATATAACCTGGAAAATTCTGAGCACGTTTGGAAATACGTCTTCAGGAGGGGTACTAAATGCAATTGTTGGGACTTGGATGCTAGTCGGGATGGGACTTGTGTTTTCCCTCCCACCCAGCCTCCTTGGGGCACTCTACATAGTCAACGCCAAATCAAATGGTACAATATCTTCTGCGGCTCGTCTCTTTACTGATGTTCTTACGAGCGTTCCTTCCATAGTAATAGGTCTATTTGCGTACCTGGTTCTAGTGATAAGATATCACATGGGGTTTTCGCTGATCGCGGGTGGTCTTGCGCTATCAGTGATGATGCTCCCATATCTACTGAGAATCATAGAAATTTCCTTCAAGAACATCCCAAAGGAACAGATAGAGAACGCTTATGCACTGGGGGCGGACGACATAAGAGTTGCATCAAGAATATACCTTCCACAAGCAAAGGTCGGTATTCTGTCCGGAATACTTCTTGCAGTCAGCATATCTGCGGGAGAGACTGCACAGCTTATCTATTCAGCGGGGTTCAACAATGCACTTCCGACGGGATTCTTGCACTCTCAGGTAGCGTATTTAACATACGTTGTATGGACTGGAATTAACGAGCCAACTACCTACTCTCACGATCTGGCATTCGTGTCGGCCATGATACTCGTACTGAGCGTAACTGCCCTGATTTTGATTTCAAAGTATATTGTCAGGAGGAAATAGAGATGGAAGAAAAAAGTGTCGAAAAAGTTGAGAAAGTAATTGAGATAGAGAAACTGAAGATTAAGACAAAGAACAAGGTGATACTTGACAGAGTGGATCTAAACATATTCAGAAACAACGTTAACACCATTGTTGGTCCGTCTGGGAGCGGAAAGAGCACTTTGTTGAGGTCTCTTAACAGGCTCCTTGAGATGGATCCTGCTATGGAAGTCACCGGAGATATTCTCTTCGAAAAAAGAAACATCAGGGACTTCGATCCTGTAGAGTTGAGAAGGGAGATAGGTCTGGTATTCCAGAAACCAAATCCCTTTCCAATGTCGGTATATGACAATGTAGCCTTCGGACTGAGGATCCAGGGTAAGAAACTGAAGAGGGAGGAAATGGACAAGGTTATAGTTCAAGCCTTAGAGGACGCAGATCTTTACGAGGAACTGGGGGGAAACTTGAAACAGATGGGAACATCTCTATCGGGAGGACAGCAACAGAGATTGTGCATTGCAAGAGCCCTAGTGCTAAGACCAAAGGTACTGATGCTTGACGAACCTACGAGTGCCCTTGATCCTATAGCTAAAGGAAAGATCGTTGATTTGATAAGGTCTCTGAAACAGAAGTACACCGTCGTACTGGTCACTCACGACATGAATCTCACGAGGAAGGTATCGGATTATACGAACTTGATCTACGACGGAAAATTTGTCGCAAAGGGAACTGGAACTGAGTTCTTTGAATCAAAAATAGAAGAAGTAAAGGATTTTCTGAGCGAGGCCGATTAGACCTCGCACACCTTTTCCCAAACGCAGACAGTGCTATTCAATTTGGTTTAAAGAAAGCTTTGCTGCGGAATATTAGAGATCATTACCGGTGAGAGCCCCAATCGACAGTCCACCTTATTCCTCTTCAGTACGAGAGTATTAAGTCTAAGAGGGTACCGTCTTTGCGAGTTTGGTTCTCTTGCTGATTTCTACCAAGGCGCCTTTTCCGATACGCTAGTATGATCTAGCAAAATTAGCGATATACTTCGCCTCTTTTCCGCAGTAAATGCACATTTGTCCCTTGACATTCTCCTCCTCACTTGAGGGAAGATTTGTTATCTTTGCGCCAGTCTCTTCGTTGATCTTTGCCTCACATTCATATGATCCACACCAGGGTGCCTGCGCGATACCGTTGCCAACCAACTTCTTCAGTTGTTCATAACTCTTAACGGCAAATGTGTGGGACTCGAGGAATTTCAAGGCTCTAGTGTACAGATTTGTGTGTATGTCTTCCAGAAGTGAAACCAGGGAATCTCTAAGTTGTTCAAGTTTCATGCCCTCTTTCCTTCCAGTGTCACGGCGCACGGTAGTCACGGAATTTGAATCTACCTCACGTTGTCCAATCTCTAAGCGCACTGGTACACCCTTGAACTCCCATTCATTGTACTTCCATCCTGGAGAGTATTCATCGCGATCATCTAGATACGTGCGGAAATTGCTCCTTAACGACTCGTACACAGATCTGGAATATCTCAGGACTTCTTCCTTCTTCAAGTCGTTGTATATTGGCACAAGTACGATCTGTATCCTTGCAAGCTTTGGCGGCAGTACGAGCCCCTTGTCGTCTCCGTGCGTAAGCACCATAGCACCGAGTTCTCTCGTACTTATGGCATAGGTGTTCTGATAAACGTACTTCCTCTGTCCATCTTTGTCTATGAATCTTATGTCAAACGCTCTCGCAAAGTTCTGACCATCGCTATGGTGATCCGGTCCCTGAAGTACCCAGCCATCTGGCATGAGGTGTTCTATACTGTAAGACGCTACAGCGCCTGCAAACTTCTCGTTGTCCGTCTTTCTCCCTCTTATTCCAGGAATGGCAAGATATTCACGCAAAATCTTCTCATAGATATCGAGAATTATTTTACGCTCTGCTTCTGCCTCCTCGAGCGTGGCAAATGCGCTGTGTCCCTCGTTCCACAGAAATTCTCTGCTCCTGAGCAGCGGGGTAGGGTGCTTGAATTCCCAGCGAACCACACTTGCCCATATATTGAACTTTATAGGGAGGTCTCTCCAAGAACGAATCCATCTGGAGAAACTGTCGTACATTATTGTCTCCGAAGTTGGGCGGACTGCTAGGCGCTCCGAAAGCTGAGACTGCCCTGCGTGGGTAATCCATGCTACTTCTGGTGAGAATCCCTTGACGTGCTCGCTTTCCTTCATCAGAAAACGTTCTGGGATGAACAGCGGGAAGTACACGTCCTGCACCCCCGCTTCCTTGAACAATTTGTCAGTGGCCTCCTTTATCGTGTCCCATGCAAAATAGGAGTCCGGCCGATAGACCATCATACCCGATACAGCACTATAATCGACAAACTCGGAGTTGACTATCACCTGTGTGTACCAGTCTGTGATGTTTTCGCTCTTCTTTGCTGTGAGTAAATATTTTTTTTGCTCTGTCTCCAAGGAACCACCGCTTTTCTTACTTGAGCAAGTCTTGAATAAAAAATATTATGTTCCAGTCTTACCAGCGTATTGTCGATGAAACTTGTACATCTGCTAGTGCTCTTATCTATTTTAAGTTCGATTCCTCTTGCTTTATCTTAAAATGAAACAGAGCTGTTCCCAGTATTCCAAAGAGTATCAGTATTACAGAAACTGAATACAATCCAATATCGTTCCAGTCACCGTACGCTATAGACCATCCAACATAGAACGCTACTGCACCTAGTAAAAGGGCGAATGATAGGTACTGCATTACGTAGTTTCCGGTGAACTTCATTTGAGGGGTATAATGACCTTCCATAAATTAATTTGCGCTTTCCTGAATAGCTCCATTGGACTCTTGTTTATATTCTTGAGACCGGATCCTTCAAGCATTTCATGATTGAGTGCTTATAGGCTTTTCATCCAACGATTGTGTTTATTTCTTTTATTATTCCTTTTTCCACGTGTTCCGTCCACAACATTTCTGGTACATCGACCACAAGAAATAGCTCGGAAAGTAAAATCGCTTCCACGGCTGCAACCGCTATATTCTGGATGAATTTCCCGATTCCGACTGTCACGGTGAAATCGTCTGGCTGACCCTCAAGCGCTATTGTAAATGCCCTATCTGCGGTTATTATGTCTCGCAGGATACCTGCCTTCTGGGCTTGGATCACGTTACCGGTCGGGAGCTGCTTCGATTGAACTTTGTACCTTTCGCTCTGTAGTTGTTGTTCTATCTGCTGTGAGAGCTCATTCAAATTCCTGTTCTTGTTCTGATACCTCATGGTTCTTTTTGAGACCATATTAATCGCTCCGTCTTATTCAAATAATAATTATTAACTTTATGCATAGAAAAAGTGTGTTAAGCAATTGTAAATGACAATCAACTCAACTCACCACGGTGTTCTTTTTCATCAGGAAATATGCGTATATCTTCATCACAGCTTCCTGTATCTGGTAGACCAGCTTGTTTGCCATTATGATCTCTCCAACGGTGCGCTTTAAGGCTGAGAAGAATATTTCCACCCTCCACCTCTTGCCGTACTGCACCTCCTTCTTCCACTCTTCAAGACCGATCTTCCTGATGCGCCTCACCACCCTGCCTCTTGCCGGACCTCCACTCCTGGAGAGCGACCTTGAACCGCTGCGTGGTGGTATCACCGCCCCGATTCCCCTGCTGCCGTACGCTCCATCCCCGTAGACTGACGATGCTCTACCCGCCACAGGGTAGAGGAGTTTGCGGAACTCCTTCGTGTCATGTGCAAACTCCTTACTTACCGTGAGTGAGACGACGTTCATCCTCTCCGCATCTATAGCGACGTGAATCTTCAGCCACCCTTTCCTCTTCGTATGCCACTTGTTGGTCAGCCAATCGCCCCTCTGTGTGATCTTCAACCCGGAGGAGTCGATTATAACGGTCATCCCGTCCCTTGAGGAACCGTTGATCTCCTCTATCATACCTGAAATGGGGATACCCCTTATGCGCTGGAATATGGCGACGTAGCTCAACGGCTTGAACTTCCCAGTGAGTTCTGACAATTTCCTCACGAACCCCTCCAGCTCCCTGAACGGGATGTTCCACAGTTCCCTCGCCTTCGAGAGGAAGACGAAGAATTCTTTCGGATATTCATAAGGGTGGCCTACCTTGCCATCGTTCTCCCTCTCTACGTCATCGTTCCAGGAATCAAGGAAAGATGTGTCCGTGAGGATGTCTATCCTCCTGACGAGTGACGGATTGTACTTGCTCCAAACTTTTTTTTATCTCTCTTCTCTATCGTATCTATTCCACTTTTGTTTAATTTCTTCACAATTCAGGCGTCTTTTAACCCGCTATGGCAGAAGTCCGACAGATTCATTAGTTTGTTAGAAATTGTTAGTTATGATTAAGTTGCTAAGGATGCTTTTAGTCTTTGTCTTAGCACTGATTTTTATTTTTTCTGCTTCCGTTGCCTCTGTCACTCACGCGCAGGAAACTTCTGTTGGCGTGACTGCCTTGCTAGGCAATCACCAAATTGAAAATAATGTGGGCGCTATTACAACACAAGCCAGTAGATTAGGAATTAATCTCGACAATCGAACACTGTACTCGGAAGTAGTTTCTACAACTTCGACTTTGCTTAATTCTTCCTTCCTAAACAATTACAACAACAGGAATTTAACTACGAATTTTCAGTGGGGAATTTCCTACAACTTCAGCGACAGTAATCTATCAGTTTATGTTAGACTGGTCAGTGTTCATAATGGGACAATAATGGAACTCGAATGGGGTGCAAGCAATCAAGGCTGGTTGGCCAAATCTGCGAACGTCAGCTTCTTTCACGAAACATATCAGTATACAAGCACGTCAACAAACTGGTCCGGATGGGAATTCTATGACCCATCGCATGAAGCAATCTCTTATGTGTACGCAGAAACACCAGTTTCTACGATAGAATCTCCCCCCACCGGCCAAAACCCGAATAACAATTACGAGTCTGATGCGACATGGGACTCATTGGCACCAGGACCGGGAGGAAATGGAAACGGAGTTACAGGGCTAGCTCAAACTTGGTACGAAAGAAACTATTTCGGAAACCTTTTTGAGGGGCCGTCATGGGGTCCTTACTACATATGGTACGAAGATTATCCTGCAGCTTCGTACAATTACCCAGGTGCGCCCAATCTGAACCCGGGATGGGATATAAACTTCTACGTATTCTATGGCAATCCTGGGTTTGAATTTGAGGCTTACATCTACAATACAAGTACGGAGTACGCGGTCAGTACGTCTTCCAGCGACCCTACGTTTGTACCCTACTATATTGAGTTCATTACTGAAGCGCCAACAATAACACAAGACCTTAAAACCTGGATAGTGCAGATCCCAGAGTTTTCAGAATCGGAGTTCCTGTCCTCTGGATATTTCCTCCAAAACTCAGCAGGATCAAGTCTCTGGACGCTTTATACGACTGGATACTATAATCAATACACCCTTCTTCAAAACTCTAACAACGATTACAATACACAGGAAGGATGGATAAGCGATAATGGAAATTACCCAGAAGTCACATGGTCAAATTCCTATTACAACTGGACGTACGTAAATGGATAGGTTATCATGTACAGAAACTCTTCGGCTGGAAATCGTAAGATTTTTTTCCTTTTCTACCCTATTTTCTCTATTCTAGCTTGGGTTGTAGCTTCTTCACTATTTATACTCCCTTTCTCTGGTAACCAAGGGTACTTAAATATTGAAGTAGTAGGTTTATTGATCATCGCTATAATGTTCTTTATGCTTTATTTTTTATTAAGGAAGAGCAGGCATCTTCACACTGTGGGTATACTTACCCTGACTCTGATTCTGGTAACGATAATCCTTCTTGCAATGATCTCAATCAGGGTCTATCATTATTAACTGATTTTATAGGGAAAGAAAACTGTGTTAAGACTGAAAGCGTAATTGAAATCTTAAAGACAAACTACTTGTAATAGGCAATCTCATATTGTTCCACTTTGGTTTAATCTATTCACGTTAAGGCAGGTAGAGGAAGTTTCGATCCCCTTATTGCCCTCCTGATCCTCTCAGGATCATTCTTCAGCTTGGTCATCGTGTTTGTGACAGCTGTTGTAAGTTCTTCTTCACTTGTTGGACAGAAATTGGCTAATTCCTGTATATTCCCCTGAACTCAATCCCGATGAGTGGATATGAGACGCACTGAAATATCAGGAACTTCCAAACTTCTGTCCCACAAGCAAGGGTGAGTTGTGGCAGACGGCAAAAGAAACACTGCTCAAGACGAAGGGAGATCCAGAAAGGGTAAGAAAGATCATAATAGGAACGAAGTTACCCCTGCCATCAGTGATGGGAAGTCAAAAAGACAAAGAAGAATAAGATAGGCTGGAAGGTTTTTGAAACCGTCAAATAGTGTGATTAGTAGCTAATTTGGAGACAAATAACGAGTTTTAAGAAAAAAGATAGGTCGAGAATTCTCCATGCAAAATCAGATCACGTCGATAGCCAGAGAGGCATCGTAAGTTTGCAGTTCCCCCTCGTCCGTCTTAGTACGGCTCTTTCTAACGGGAATCTATTGCACTCGACTGTGTGCTCGGGATTTCAGGCCCAACAAAGACTGAAAGGACTAATTGGACTTGGTAAGTCATTCGTCTCTTGCTATGGTCCGGAGTTTCAATCATCAAATGACAGATGGGCCCGGCCGGATTCGAACCGGCGGTCTCCGCCTTGTAAGGGCGACGTCATAGCCGCTAGACCACGAGCCCTCAATCTGAATTTATGAAGGATATTAATGTTAACTACTCCCCGAAGACTTCAAAGGATGGGGAGCAGATTGTTGATCTCCCAGTCGGTCACGTACGACCTGAATTCGTCCCACTCTTTCTGTTTTATGTAAAGGAAATTGTTGTAGATATGTTCTCCCAGCACTTCCCTCATGAATTCGCTATTTCTAAGATGATGAAGCGCCTCTCCCAGAGATTCAGGCAGCGAGCCAATTCCCATCGAATCTCTCTGTTTCTGTGAAAGGTGGAAGATGTCCAGCTCGGTCGGATCCGGGCATTCTTTCTTCTTCTCTATGCCATCCAGTCCGGCTGCCAGTATAGTGGCAAACTGCAGGTACGGATTTCCCGCTGAGTCAGGAGCCCTGAATTCGAAACGCTTCTTGATCTTGTCGCCTGCAGGAATTCTTATGAGCGCAGATCTGTTCTTAGTGCCCCACGCTATGTAGACTGGGGCCTCATACCCTGGCACCAATCTCTTGTAGGAGTTTACCCAAGAGGCAAATATCGGTGAGAGTTCAACCGCGTGAGAAAGCACACCCGCGAGATAATGGTACGCCATTTCAGACAGCCCGTTCTTGTCTTTTTCATCCCAGAAGAAGTTCTGATCTTCTGAAGATGTCATCAAGCTTTGATGTATATGCATTCCAGTGCCATTTATGCCAAAGAACGGTTTGGGCATAAAAGTAGCATAGAGACCGAATCTTGCCGCTACCGTCTTTATTGCTGTTCTCATCGTTATGATTCTATCGGCCATAAAAAGAGCTGGAGCGTATCTCAAATCTATTTCGTGTTGCCCTGGAGATACTTCGTGATGGGCTGCCTCTGGCATGTAACCCAAGAAATCCAGATAATTGAGTATCTCCTTCTTCACTATTTCTCCCTTGTCGAGAGGACCGAACGTGAAGTAGCCTCCCGTATCGTGTGGCTGGTACTTCCCATCCTTTTGCTCTAGCAAAAAAAACTCAAACTCGGGGCCGACAAAGAATTGCATCCCCTTCTTTTCTATTCTCGAGAGTTGTTGCTGGAGGATGTAACGCGGATCCCCTTTAAAGGGAGTTCCATCTGGTTTCATTATTGAACACACGAATCTGGCAGCCCTACCTCCATCTACAGCCCAAGGTAGAATTTCAAAGGAGGAGTAATCCGGAAACGCCCTCATGTCACTTTCTTCAATTGTGGCATAACCAAGGATTGAAGAGCCATCAAAAAGCACTCCCTCCTCCAGGATTTTTTCTAACCTGTTTCTTGGAAGCATGACTGACTTTGGTGTCCCGCGAATATCTGTGAACTGGAGATAAAAATATTTCAAATCCTTTTGCTCTGAAATCTTGATGATTTCTTGTGCGTCATATACCATGAAAAGTTAATGTCTCCATGGTTTAAGTTTTTGCTGATGTGCTAATTATAAATTAGGCTCCTGCAGTCTTGGGAGCTTTTGGTAGCTACCTGGGTTCTATTCTTTCGAACACTCTCTCACAGCAAAGGTCTAATTAACCACAATTTGATAAAAAACGGTGAAGGCATTATTGCTAAGGAGACCCGGAGGACTAGAGAATACGAAGGTAGAGGAGGTAGAGAACCCAAAGAGTCCAGTGGTAGTAAAGGTCGTTTACGCTGGCTTGAACCCGGTGGACATAAATGTAATACTTGGTAAGGTGAACTACAACATAGCTCCATATCCCCATATACCAGGAGCAGAGTTCGTTGGAGTTGTAAAGAGTGTTTCCTCATCCAAGAAATTCAAGGTCGGTGATAGGGTTCTGATCTATCCTCGAATCTATGATGGAACGTGTGAAAGATGCAGATCTGGAATGGAGGAGCTATGCAAGACTGGAGGAGTTTTGGGGGTGGGAGAAAATGGAGGATTTTCTGAATTCTATGGAACTGACGAAGCTCATCTGGAACTTCTCCCCGATTCCTTGAGCTTTGAGGATGCAGTTTCGATCCCGGTGGGTGGCCTGACCGCTTATCACGCACTCAAGAGGGTAGGTGTGAAGAGCGGTGAAAAACTGCTGGTAATTGGTGCATCTGGAAATACTGGATGGTATTCCGTCGTCCTTGGAAAACTGATGGGTGCAACAGTATACTACGTCTCTAGAAAGAAATGGGTCGCTGAAACCAATGCATCTGAATGGAAGCAGGAGAAAGTGGATGTGATAGTCAATTCAATGGGTGCCGAGGCTTGGGAGCCGTACGTGGATTATTTGGAAACTAATGGGAGGATTGTTACTTTCGGAACACTCACTGGGAGAGAAGTGAAAGTGAATCTCGCTCACCTGTATACGGGAGAGCGATCGATCATTGGATCGACCGGAGGCACCAGAAAAGAATTCACAGAACTGATAAAACTGGTCTCTGAGAATCGCATCAAAAGTAGGCTCTGGAAAGTGTATGATTTCAAAGAATATGAAAAAGCAATAGCGGAATATGGAAATAGAGACGGAAGGGTACTTCTGAAGTTTGCAAAAGACGAGAGTTAAGAAGTAGAGAGAACTAGTTGGATAAGCGGCCTATGCTTCTTGGTCAGTCAAATTTTCAACCCTTTATGGAAAGTGAATAATTCACGGACGGGTTTTCCAATAGTACTAAACTACCAATTTGGCATCTATGATAAGGTACCCGTCCTCGTACAGAAAAACTGGGTTGAAATCTATCTGCGAGAACTCATTCTTGATAGAAAAATCTGAGATTTTCAGGAGGAGGTCTATCAGGATTTCCTTGTTTACCTTGTGGCCTCTGTAGCCATCAAATACTCTGTTAAATTTCAACTCTCCGAGAAGATCCTCAGCATCATATCTGTCTATTGGAACTCTCTTAAATGTCACGTCCCTTATGAGCTCTGAATAGAAACCGCCCACTCCAAATAACAAGAGCTTTCCGAACATCGGATCCTTTATGAGCCCAATAATGAGCTCAACTCCTTTCTTAGCCATTTCTTCTGCATAAAGTGTTTCCCCCGGAAACTTTCTCTTCATATCCTTCAGAACTTCCTTGAAGTCCTGTCTTGTCTTGATGTCTCCAACCACTGCTCCGATCTCTGTTTTGTGAGTTATTGTTTCCGAACTAACTTTGAGGACTGAGGGAAATTCTCCCTTGTAATCCTCCCGGTCGTTTATCAAGAAGCGCTTTGGTTGGTGGAAGCCCATCTTATCTAGCATAGTTTTGAATTCCAATTCAGGAACTACTGGCATTTTCGAATCTCCTAAGGTACTCTCCCCTTTCCTCCAGAGTTTTTAGAGCGGCAACGCTTCTTGAAATTGATGGATACGTTGGAACTCCGTTCTCGATCATCTTCCTCATTGTTTTCCTCGTGTATTCTCCCCCCACTGCTCCAATCACGATAGGAGTATTCCCTGTCTTGTTGTAACTTTTCAGAAATTCGATGATATCCTCAGTGACCCCAAACGTCTGGAACAAAACAAAAGCTAAAATTGAATCGAATTCGCCGGATTTGTCTATTTGATTAATCACGCTTTCATACTGGAAGTTGGTAGCTTCGGCGGTCATATCAATTGGGTTATAAGGCGAACCAATCGGGGAGATTTTAGACCTTATCTCAGACGCAAGTTCGTCTGAGGTTCTGCCCACCTTGAAGCCCTGGTTTTCTAGCGTATCTGTGGCGATCACGCCTACTCCTCCTGCAGAGGAGACTACTGCTACTCTCTTTCCCCATATTGGTTTCCCAAGCGCTAATACGGACGCGTAATCCATCAGTTCTATTTCATTTGACGCCTGTATAATTCCATTTTGCCTGAAAATACCGTTTAGAGAAAAACTTGTCTTGAGAAGTGAGCCCGTGTGGAGTGAAGTCGCTCTGTTCCCAGAATCTGTCTGTCCACCCTTGAGCGTGACTATGCCTTTGCTCGGAGAGACTTTCTTGCACGCTTTCAGGAAGTCATCTATTCTTGCAATCTTCTCTATGTAAAGGGCAATGGACTTTGTTCCATCGTCCATTCCCAATGTCTCAATTGCATCCGTTTCGTCTACGTCTATTTCGTTACCCAGCGAAATAAAAGATGAAAACCCTACTCCGAAATCGGAAAATTCGTCTATCGTCAGCAGCCCCAGTGCGCCGCTCTGAGAAACAAATCCAACGGGACCATCGGAAGGAAACCTGCTCTTCTCCTCACTGGTCAAGGCGGTGTTAAGTCCTATCCTCGGAATTATGACGCCAACACAATTAGGTCCGATTATTCTGGACCCATACTTTGAGGCCAACTCTTTCATTACCATTTCTAGTTGCTTTCCTTCTTCTCCCTGTTCCCCAAACCCGCCGGCAACGGGTATGCATATCTTGCATCCTTTTACCGATAGAGATTTGACTGCATCGACTGCCTTCTTGGATGGAAGTGAGATGATCCCAAGATCAATCTTGTGGGGTATCTCCTCTACGTTCCTGAAACACTTGATTCCATCTATTTCATCCGCGGTCGGATGAACTAGCAAAATTTCTCCCTTGAAACTTCTCTTCAGGTTCTTCAGTATTATACTCCCTACTTTGCCTTCTTCTCGTGAAGCGCCGATGAGACATACCGAGTTTACCGAGAAGAGGTCGATGCTCATCCCTTGGACACCATCTTTTTTCTTTCCTTTGCGTTGTAGCCAGTGACATCCTCAAGAAATTTGTTGTAGAGCTTTACGATCATTTCTTGATCCGTTCCTGGAGTGGACTTGGTTTCGACGGATATCTCTTTCTTTCCTGTAATTTCGGCAATTACTTCCAGGGATTCTGAGTAAGAAGAAATGTAGTGATTCTCTCTTTTCACCGTCTTACCGAAAATGTCCTTCATCTTGGATTCAAGCAGCTGCTCAGTGATTTCCTGTCTGCAAGGATATTTTCTCATCTTCGTTGAATGATTTGCGATATTAAATAATTGGGACTCAATACTGTGATTCTTAACGATCCCACGTCCGCAACTTGCTCTGTTAGATCGAAAGGCGCCAGGATGTGCAAATACGTGCACAAAAAAAGATATACCTCGCCGAAATTATTTAGGTAGAATGAAAAGCAGTGAAGACAGAGAGAAATATTTGGAATCGATCGACCATTTCATAAGGGAAAAGGGTTACGCAAGGCCCCTAGAGGTTGCCCAGTTCCTTAAGGTAACCCCTGCATCTGTATCTCAGATGCTCAGCAAGCTGTCAGAGGATGGGCTAATCAATTATCAGAAATATAGGGGAATGACTCTTTCAGAGAAGGGAATGGAACTGCTCGAGAATCTGAACAGAAAAGAGAAGTCTATCTATGAGCTGCTGACTCTGATGGGATGTGATGAGGAAACGGCAAAGGAAAGAGCTTGCTTCTTTGAGCACTTCATTGATGATGATCTGTCAGAAAAGATGAGAATGTTCACAAATAAAATAAAAGAGAGCAAGATAAAGCACTTGGTTTAGACGCATCTCAGGCTTCACGGACGCCCTACCCGAGGTACCTGAAGGTAGGACTACAAGATAAGTTCCTGTATCGGTTCGCTGAAATTCTTTAGCAAGTGCGACATCAGACCATTGTGGGAGGATCAGTTCTACTAGTCGACCCTTCTTGCGATCCTTGAATAGCGGTGACCTTTAGCTGTTAGCTCCAACTCGTAGAACATTCCAAAGGCGAGCCTTTGAACTTGAAAGCCGTCCGCTGCAAGAGATGTCTCAAGAGCCCTTAACATAGAGACTGCAGACTCTGGAGTGGACGACTCGGCGAATAGGTGGGCAAATGGATTGAGTACGATGTTTCCAACCTTCAGGTTGCTAGCTATGGAGGACATCTCGGTGGATGCTTTTGCAACTATTTCGGGTTGATGCGATTCGTCACTCTTCTCGAAGTTTGCAAATACCAAGATGGCGTTCTCCGTTTCAACCGTTCTCGCATCCTCAACTATAGGAGACCTTCCCTTTTCCGAAGGAACCGCTCTAAACCTCCCCACATGCCACGCAAGGAATCTCATAAAATTCAAAAAACGGCTCGGTACTTAATCATTACCAACAACGGTCACGCGAAGCAATTTGGAATATTCGAAACTCGGTGGGAAGCTAGATACGCAATCAATTTCAATAGCAATAATGGAATACGAGGAGGAAATACCAGTGAGTCGGAATGGACAAAGAAGCGTCAAGAGATCCTTATCAAGCATATTATGAAGGAAACTTTCTGGGGCAACAATCTCCATCACGGAGCATGAAAAAGTTGAGCATATTCTTCAAGGCGAATACTGTCAAGAGAATACTTGACTTCTACTGTGGGGCTGGGAGAAATTCAATATTCTTGTCGAACCAAGGATTTGAACTGACCGGCTTCGATGGATCAAAGATGGCAATAGAAAAGGCGATCGAAGGTCAGCGAAATGCCAAAAGCAGCGCCTCGTTCCAGATATTCAACTATCAGCACGCCCTTCCATATGAAGATGGATATTATGACGCAGTTATCGCAGTGAGAGCGATCTATCAAGCCGATATTCAACGAATCAGAGAGGACATTGAAGAGATCAGAAGAGTTACGAGGTTGAGAGGGTACCTGTACCTGGAGAGCGACCAAAGGACTATATGGTCACAGAGAAAGCACTGGGGTCAAACCCGCACATCAGAGAGAGGAACATACATCCATAAGGACGGCAGCTATTATCACTACTTTACAGAGAGGGAATTGAGGACTTTTTTCAAGGGCTACAGAATAGTCAGGTTCTATTTCAACGATAGGAAATTTTACGTCCTGTATCAAAGAATTGAATCCCAAGACTGCTGATCATCAAGGGTCAACACATCTTTATTTCTTATCCTTGTTCTGATGGTCGAGAATTCCGTAAACTTCACCAAGGGCTCAGGTACACGGACAGTCCCGTCTTTCCTCTGGTGTACTTCCAGTATAGACTTGATGGTACGTTGAATTGCAAGTCCTGTTGCGTCTACTGTATGAGCGAAGATCTTGTTGCCTTCTGCGTCAGTAAGTCTAATGCCAGATCTCCTGGATATCCAGTCCGTACAGTTGTCGTTGGACATTACTTCCCTGTACTTTGCCTGGTAGGGCATGAATACCTCAAGATCTAACTGCTTGAAATCTCTGACACCCATATCTCCTGAACTCAGCATCACGACTCTGTATGGGAGTTCTAGTTCCCTAAGCATTTCCTCTTCGTTCCTCAGTCTGGGTGAGGTTAGGGCTTCCATTATCGTTAGTCTCCTTGCACCTCCTTTGCCCTTAAAGGCATAATAAATAGTCCAATCATCTGACTTACCAGAAATCTCTTTTCTAATAATTGTAGCAATATGTCTCCTATTATTGTAAATCAGTTGATAACTTAACAAGACCCAGCCGAACATTGCGGAGGATACAGGAAGTATGTTATATGGATATGCTAGGATTGCCTTAGAAGTATAAACAAAAAAAATGGACTGAGAAAAATATGAACTTAGGAAAAGAAATACGGAATATGCAGAACTAACTATTGATAACGTGAGTAGAAGAATAATGACGTAGTTTCTTTTTCCCATTGCTCAAATTAGCGGTAATCTATATATAACAATTTCCCAGAAATTCTGGGAAATCAATAAATGAACTGGATGCCATGATACAAAGTATGAATTTCAGAGTCCTAGTAAAAGCTATTTTTGAAAAGTACGGACTTTTTGTTCTCGTATCAGCGATTTCTTTCAGTTTGTTATCTAGCTCCTCAATAGCTGGGATATCCTATTTAGACGGAACAAGCACCCCACCCATGGTAAACGAGGTACTAGAAGTGCCATTGAATGATACTCTTCCTTTTCTTTCCCAAGCTATGGACCTATCTCAACTGAACAATACTACTGAACTATCTTTGGAAATATATCTTTCGATTGATATTTCTGCAGCAACGAGTTATTCGCAGTTAGTTTCAAATACAAGCAGCAGCCTCTTTCACAAGTTCTTGACTCCATCTGAGTTCATGTCAAAATTTGGACCAATGGCAGGCGCGATAAGTTCTGTGGAGGACTGGCTGAGTTCTTCTGGAGTGAAAGAAATGAATTTCTCTAACGGAAGAGAAATCTCCTTTGAAGAGACAGCTGGATTCGTGGAACAATTATTGAGAATTACCTTGATCAATTATGAACTCAATGGAACCTACTTTTATGCAAATTCCAATGATCCCATTATTCCAAACAACATAGTCAACGAGATAACTACAATCAGTGGTCTAAACGATTACGGAGCTGAGTTAGTAAATAATACTCCATTTGTTTATACTGAGTGGGATCAAGTCTATGGGGGCTTACCAGGACAGACAGTGCTAACGGCAAACCCCTATGATATAAACCCATACTTCAATATTACTCCTTTATTACAAAATGGGTATGATGGAAAGTGGATAACAATTGGATTGATAGGTTATCCTGACTGGAGGTATTACGGGACAGATCCCCAAAATTTCTGGGAACATTACAACATAAAATACACCTACAATGGTCAGAGTTATTATCCATCCGATACGCAAATAATAATCGGTGGAGGAGGGCTACCACCGTGGGGGAATAATCGAGCTAGTCTAGAGGAGACTCTTGACGTTGAGTGGGCAGGTACTATTGCTCCAGGCGCCACTATCGACGATGTCATTTATAGCGCTCCATCTGGAGGGGATACTGGATTCGAATACGAATTTGATCAAGAGCTTAGTTATATGGTCAATACTTTAGTTCCCGTTGTGATGAGCTTTAGCATTGCGCCAACTTACAACTCCATAAGTACTAGCGAAGTTGATAATATCCATGATTTTCTTGCTCAGGCAACTACTGAAGGAATTACGATTGTGGCTGCCACAGGAGACAATGGATACTCGTCAAGTGGCAATAACATAGATATGGTTGCATTGGACCCTAACTCAATAGCAGTTGGAGGTGTAACTTTATCTTTGACGAGTTCAGATATCAGCGGCCAAAGTGGCTGGAGTGGAAGTGGAAGAGGATACGTGACTAATAATCCCATATTCTCCCAACCTTCATACCAAAGTGGCGTTGCGCCTAACAATGGGTACAGAGACATTCCGGACATCTCTTTTGCCGCGGCGCCATCTATCGTGGTATACTTCGATGGCACCTTCTATGGCGGTGTAGATGGTACTAGTTACGCTACTCCAATGATGGCAGGTATAATAGCTGATACTTACCTCAATGGGACGGGGGATGTTTACGGTTTCATAAATAAAGGGATTTACAGCATAGGCTACTCGTCAGGAGCATACACGGACATAACAACTGGAAATAACGGAATGTCGGCGGGAAGCGGATGGGATTATGTTACTGGCATTGGCAGCGTTAATGCATATAATTTTGTTCAAGCCCTTCGCAACTATTATACCTCAAGTGGAGGTGGTGGCGGTTGTGTTTTGAATGGAACTCTTATTCAGACTTCTTTGAACAAGACCATCCAAGTTCAAGATCTAAAAGTGGGAGATCAAATACTTTCCTATGATCCAATCGGAGGCAACTTTGTTGAAGAGGAAGTTACTGAAATTAATGTCACAAACGTAAATTCAATAATCAATATTGATAACGGATTACTGTTCGTTTCAGGTGCACGCGATCAACCCATCTATGTAAAACTTTCAAACGGAACAGTAGAATGGATAATGGTCGGTTATCTGAATACATCAGACGCCATATTTGATCCTTTAAATAACACTTGGATACAAGTCACTTCAATACAGATGACCAATGGAAATTTCACTGTTTATGACATCCAAGGGTCCAAATTGTTCTACCAAGATGGATATCTCAGAAGCAGCTACATTGCTAATGGAATACTTTTGGATGTGAAGACTTGAGAGATTAAAGGAGGCGTGGAGGTTAAAATGATAAAAACAGAGTATAGGAGGGCATTCTTGCTGACCATATATTCTGTTCTAATCTCAGTGGGACTAACATTGCTCAGCTATCTCTACTTTAAAGTAGTTCATACAGCCGGGATTCTCTGGACAACCTGGCAGAGAGGTTTTCCTTTTCCTTATGCTTGGGGAATTTATCAAGGCAATCACGCTATCTTTACCATAGGGGTTATAGATTTTCTCGCATTATTTTTAGATTTCTTGATATTCCTGCTCCCTGCAACTGGTGTAGTCCTAGTGATACATCGCAGAATTAGCTACAGTTAAGCCAACAAGAAGAAATCAATCAGTTTTAGCATTCAGTCTAATTATCTCTCTTAGTGCTCGTCAAAAGGAAATAACAAGTAAATCGAATACGAGAGGAATGGTTAGAAATGTTGTCGCAGTTCCAGTCATCAGTGAAGACTTTGCTGTTGAAATAGTGATTGAGAGATTTACGACGGTAAATACTAGGGACCTATAGGCTGATATTCCTAACTCTGCCAAAACCAACGAATCACTCTTCTTTAGAAATTGGTCTCTTTCTGATGAGCTCATTATTTGCCTTTCTTAAAATTGGTCTAAAAATCAAAACATCTTTGATGATTTAAACCAGTGCCTTGTCTTAGTTTCTATGGTTAAGATCCGAATTTTAATGTCTTTGGTAGCATCCGATAATTAACAACCATGTCCAGCATCCAGCAAGTTAACAGAACCCTGTTTCGGGTGTGACATGTATCACCCTTAATTTAATAGGAAATCAACTTATGAGATAAGAGCTGAGTAAGTTTGTATTAAGATACGGTAATAGAGAAGTATGTTGCGCAGTACCTAAAGATCCTCCGTTGTCTAGATTATCATAAGACTTGCACTTGGGCCCTTACAACAATGTACATTCAAAGCGAACAAATGGAGGTGACAGAGTAGCGTGCGAAACCCCTTAACGAAACGCCCGAGCCTAAATCTCTGTTTCGACAAGGTTCAGGAACTCTTTTCCTTTACCAGTTAATTCGTATACTGATACCGTGCCGTGGTTGTATTGTATTCTTACTAAATCAATTGACTCAAGAATTCTTATATTCCTATCGACCTCTTTCCAGTCAGTGCCAGTGAGCTGGGCTATTTCATTTCTCATCTTCGGTGTACCCAAGCTCTCCATTATTGAAAGCCTTCTCGGTCCGCCCCTCCCCCTAAATGCATCGTACAGTGCTCGGTTATCCCATTTTTCTGATAGTCTTTTCCTCAGAATCTTCGAAATATCGTTCTTTCTATGCGATATCAATTCATAGCAGATAATTAACCAACCAAGTGCCGCAGTTGAAATTGGAATTGCTGCAACTGAATAACCAGGTACCTTTACCATTCCAGGCGACCCCTTAACTGGTGGAATATTTGAAGTGAGAATTAGCAAAACGAAAACTATTGAGAATATGGAGTTCGCAAGAGAGATACCTATCGTGATAACCAAGACTAGGCCGTCCTTCCTCACAACTATACCAGAAATAAACCGTATTTAATGATTTCCCAGACTGTCTGGGAAACGGTAAAATGTGTTCAACTCATTTAAAGCAGGAGATGTTTGAACATGAACTTAAAAAGTCTTGTGATAATAGTTTCTATTATAACTGCAACGTCTTCTATGAGCTTAGCGCTTTATTCGAACGATCGGGCCACTCCGAATCTCAATAACTATTTTTCTGAAAATGTAACTCTTGCATTATCTTTCCTCGGAGGGAATACCACTTCCACACAAACTTTCATCTTTCACTTTGTGAGTTTTACATTATTTGGAGTCAACCTATATTCTCCTGCAGGTACGGGATTGAAGGGTTGGGTGGTTGAAACGAATGGAACAAATTATTCTATATCCATCAGTGGTATACCGAGCCCATCTCTTAAGACTTGGCTCTCTCCAGACAATTACGTCGGTATTGAATGGTCAGGTACTAAAGAAGTAACTTTACTTATTATCAAGTATTATATCACATCGCCCAGTACGTACAGCGGAAACCTACCTCCTCCTACCATGCACAAAGTTTCGGTGTCTAGTAATGCCAGCTTTCCGTCTGCCTCTTTTCCTCCTAGATACTCTTCCAATGTTTCATATGTGGAAGGGGCATCATGGGGAGGTTCAACCACGCTCACTCAGGTACAGGTCACCATATTAACCCCAGAATCGAATTCAGGCCCCAACAGATTTCTATTATGTAATCCTCTCCATTTGGGATAACAGCAATGCGTATGACCAGATTGGTTTCTCTGGAGATTATGGTTCTTGGGGGCTAACTTGGTCCGTTGGATGGACCAATCAAACTTATGTCTACAATCCTGACGCTTACAACCTTGAAGAAAACCAATATTATACCTTTGTAATGAGCACGAATAGCAATGGCACAGTAGAGTTTTCAGCATACACAGGACAAGGCGTAAATCCCTATCCTATCTTTATAAAGTGGTATCATACAGGAGGGACTGAATTCGTAGCACAGTCAACGTATGATGGATATTATGATTACACGGACTGGGAAGAGGTGTACGATACCACAACTCAGTACTGGCCGTATTGGAACTTTAATTTTACTGGGAATACGGAATCTGGTTGGTCAGCCTTTTCTACGGGTCCGCTGCCATCAAATATCACAACTAGAGTCCTAACGAGCGGAAACGATGTAACTATTGCCAATGAATGGTTCTTGTCCACTATCGGAGTGGATCTTGGCGCGGGCTACCTAGGTTCTACAGCTGTCTCTCCTGGCTCAGGCGTCGAGATATATGGAAATACCTACCAGGCGTATAGTGGAGGCAGTGATGTCTTTCTCAGTATGGTAAACCTCCCTAATGGCTGGACTTATGGCTTTGTGCCTTCAAGCGGGTCTCCGCCATTCTCTTTCTACGTCAATATTGAGGTTCCGAGTAGTGCAAGCACTGGAAGTTATCGACTTACAATGTCGGTAACTGATGACTATTCCGTCACACAAAGTCAATTCTATGTTGATGTCTCTACTTCTGGAGGAGGCTGTGTTGCCTGGGGAAGTCTAATCCTGACGCCAAACGGTTATATACCAATTCAAGACCTGAAACAGGGGGGAAAAGTTGAAGAGTATAATCTTCAAAATGGAAGTATGTTCATAGGAACTCTTCTATTTAACAACAAGACAGAAGTATCTCAAGAGGTAATCGTAAATGGCGGCGCATTGTTATTGACCCCAACTGATCAACCCATTTACATCAGAAACTCCACCTTTACGGGTTGGCTGAAAAACCCTGAAAATCTCACTGTTGGAGATCAACTGTTCAATCCAGTAAATAACACTTGGGTTAACGTTTCTACCGTGAGTATGGTCGAAAAACAAATCAAAGTGTTTGATGTGGTGACAAACGGGGTTAATGATTTCATAGATAACGGCTTCTTACTAGACATAAAGACCTGACGATAAGATTCATTTTTATACTTTATTTATTTCTTTTTCAATTCTTTCATTTTTCCAAAGTTCCTAGAAAAATAGAGTACCTGCTTAGAGCCATCAACTCAAAGTTACGAGCTAAGGGCTATCAACTAAGTAATTTCAAGAGTTATTACTATCACCATTTTGTTATCTTTAACTTCAATCGTCCAATTCAACCGTTGCTTTTCCTTCAGTCCAAATTAGTGATAACAAAATGGTGATAGTTGTAGTCCCAGAAAGCGAGTACTAAATATCAAATTCTAACGATCTGCAAAGAATATTCCTGCTAAACCATTTAAGATTTAACCCGACACTATAGAGTCTAAAAGTGTGTCTGAATAAACCCATTGTCTTAGGAAGCGATATTTACAACTTTTTGTCGACTTTAAGTGATTAAAGGTAGTTAATTCACTTATTTTGAATTAATTCTCCGGTAAGGTTAAGTGATATGGAAATATAGTCATTTTGGATGGATAATATGAAAAATTTCAAGAAGAAAGTGATGATAAGCATTTTTATTTCTTTAGTCATGCTTTCTGTCAATGTTTCATTGCTCGGCAGTACCGAAGGTGTACAGGGTGGGCTACATTCAACTTCTTACAATGCGCTACTGAATTTCAATTCGCTTTCTGATGGCGTTACAAATTCTAGTGTACTGGCAATAGAAGAAGTGGCAGTAAGTCACGAGTGGAATTTCAAATATAGCAATTCCCTTAGTGCGTTGGAGAGAGATTCTATAGAAGCTCTTCACGACATCGAGAATAGCGCCGTCTTTCAGGAAGGTTATAATTCCTACGAACAGTATAATGAAATCTACTTTACTCAAGGAGAAAGCTATGACTTTGTGAACCAAAGTTACAACGTTTATCTTGTTATGACTGTACAAGGGAACGTAAATCAGACTTGTTATACCTACGGATACTCCTCTTTGAATGAGACAGTCTACGGTCCAGAAATCTCAGTGGGGCCAATTGTATACTCTTCAACCACCCAATACAACGAAAACTGGGCTGGATATGAGTGTTACGATCCAAGTTATTCTATAACACAGAATACTGCTTCCCTTACGATCCCTTCTATAACACTTTCTTCCCATCCATCGGGATATAATGAAGCAATGAACGGATGGATCGGCATCTCTCCATATGTTGGAGGCAGCGATCCAAGCAATTCTAATGCTACAAACATAGTACAAACGGGATTCCAAAGAATCTTCTGGTATGATTCATGGACTGGAGGATATAACTGGGGTGCATATACTATATGGTACCAGACTTGGTCTAATGGAACATCGCCTGCCTACTCCGGGGGGTATCCTGGAATGCCAGCTCCTTCAAGTGGAACAAGCATAGAATTTTCAATAGTCTACAATTCGAATGATATCGCGACATATGTCGCTATTACTCTGAACAATTATTACACCTACACTGTTACCACTCCATATTACAATTCGCCTAAGTATGCACAGTATATTATAGAAACACCGGAAACGGATCAAGCCGGATCTGGGATCTATGTAATCTCACAACTGGCCGTATTTAGTCCTGCAGTTACCTTTGTTTCACCATCAGTCCTGACTATTAATGGCTATAGCAACCTTAACACATTGCTGAACAATGGATATTACAACAAATACATACTAAATCAATCGTGGGGAAATGTGAATCAAAACATAAATGATGCAATCACGACTCAAAGCGGATATATGGAACCGAATATGACATGGGTAAACTCCAAGTATAACTTATATGGGAGCTCAGGCTCTTGACACTATGAAAAGCTCTCATAAAATAGTAAGTGTTACTGTTATCTTTGCAGTCGTAGAGGGAGCTATCTTGTACTATCTGGTGGCACTGTGGGACTTCGTCTATACAACTGGGTTAGGCCCTCCTCATTACAGCTATCTTCCAGGAGTGAATTACATTCTTGAGACATATTTCCATGCTTATTGGGAGCTTCCCGTGATCTACAACGGAAACCCCAAAATTTTCGATACACCACAAGTAGTAGGTGGAGAGCATTTTATGGCTGCATTTCAGATATCTATGATTGTCGGCAGTATACTGACTGCTATATTATATTTCATAAAACTGAAACATTTAGTGAGGGCCAAGGAACATACTCTAAGTTCGAAGTCATGAAAGGTGCATCCTGATTATTCGGTCGTGAAAACGGCAGACATCACACTCAAGCCCCTGACTTTTTGTTTCTGATAGATTTATACGCACTTTGTTGCCCCTCCTATCTTTAGAATCAAATTGTGTTTCCTTTTGCACTTTTCACCAACCGAAAATTTACAACCAAATTTATCAACCGTCATATTAACAGAACCTGAGCTTACAACATTTATATAGAAGAACGAATTACCGTTTTAGGGTGAAATTTAGATGTTATCGGGACAAATCCCTATCCTAGTTTTGAAAGAAGGTTCGACCAGGGAATCTGGAAAAGATGCTCAAAGAAATAATATTGAGGCCGCCAAGGCTATTGCAGATACAGTCAAATCGGCACTTGGCCCGAAAGGAATGGACAAGATGTTAGTAGATTCGCTGGGAGATATTACCATATCTAATGATGGGGCTACCATAATGAAGCAGATGGATGTCGATCATCCCACCGCAAAAATGATTATTGAAATTGCAAAAGGACAGGATCAAGAAGTGGGAGATGGTACGACTACTGCAGTGGTTATTGCCGGAGAATTACTGAAACAGGCTGAGCTATTACTAGATCAGAACGTCCATCCAACCGTCATAGCCAACGGATATAAGTTGGCGTCCAATAAGACCGCTGAGATTCTGTCTAGCATATCTGAGAAGAAAATTAGTGATGAAGTTCTTAAGAACGTTGCACTGACCGCTATGACAGGAAAGAACGTTGGTGGTGTGACCGATTTTCTTGCAAAGATGGCAATGAAGGCTGTCAAGAGTATCGTCGAAGAGAGAGACGGAAAAAAGATTGTGGATGTTGACAACATACTCATCCAGAAAAAGTTCGGGGGAGGAATCACAGATTCTGAGCTAATAGAAGGAGTTGTCATAGACAAAGAAAAGGTTCATCCGAGAATGCCGAATGAAGTTAAGAGCTCTAAGATAGCACTTATCGATTCCGGTCTGGAAATCAAGAAAACTGAGATCGATGCCAAGGTTCAAATTACGGATCCATCCAAGATTCAGGCATTCCTCGACCAAGAAGAAGAAACCCTCAGGGCGATGGTAGATAAAGTCAAGAAGTCTGGCGCAAACGTTCTAATGAGCCAGAAGGGAGTTGACGATCTTGCACAGCACTTCCTTGCAAAGGAAGGCATATATGCGGTCAGGAGAGTCAAGAAGAGCGATATGGAAAAGATTGCAAAAGCAACTGGGGCAAAGATCGTTACAAATCTTGATGATCTTACTTCGAAAGATCTGGGAAACGCAGAGAAGACCGAGGAGAGAAAGATTGGGGACGACAAGTTGACTTTCATCACCGGATGCAAGTATCCTAAAGCGGTTTCAATTCTTATAAGGGGAGGGACGCAGCACACTATAGACGAAGTTGAAAGGGCACTCCACGACGCACTCAAGGTAGTAGGTGTGGCAATTGAGGATCAATCTTTTGTGACGGGTGGAGGAGCGATAGAGGCAGAGCTAGCGTATCAACTAAAGAAGTATGCCCCGACTGTGGGCGGAAGAGAGCAGCTGGCCATTGAAACATTCGCAAATGCACTCGAGATAGTCCCTAGAACTCTGGCTGAAAACGCAGGTATGGATCCAATTGATTCGCTGCTCAAACTGAGATCGGAACACCAGACAGGAAACAAGAATGTGGGAATTGATGCGATGGACGGAACTGTCGGCGATCTCTTCAAGAAGAACGTATTAGAGCCGGTCAGAGTGAAGAGTCACGCTATCGAAAGCGCAACCGAAGTCGCAACAATGATACTGAGGATTGACGACGTAATCTCATCTAGGAAATCAAAGAGCGAGGGCCCGCCTGGAGGCATGCCTCCGGGAATGGGTGGCCCTGAAGGTATGGGCGGAATGCCTCCGATGTAAAGGGGGATTCCTATTGGAGCTCATCTTAGGAGAAGAGAGACAAGAGTTAGAAAAAAGAGACTTTGATCTTGTCATTATAGGAGCTGGGGCAGCCGGGCTTTCTGCGGCTGTCTATGCGACTCGAGCAGGACTCTCTAACGTCGTGATCGATGGAACTACGGCTGGGGGATTGACGCTGGAAGCACCTCTAGTTGAGAACTATCTCGGATTCACCGAGATCGCGGGAACTGATCTGGCAAAAGAGTTCCTGGAGCACGCACGAAACTATACCAAGATAGTTGACAACAACATGGTAATTTCCATCAGAAAGGAGAACGGATTTTTGCTGGAAACCGAGAAGGGAGAATTCCATTCAAAGGCAATCATTTTCGCTACTGGAACGAAACACAAACACCTAGGCATTCCCGGAGAGAAAGAGTACTACGGGAAGGGAGTCTCGTACTGCAGCACCTGTGATGGTTGGCTCTACAAGAACAAGAAGGTACTCGTAATAGGAGGAGGAAATTCGGGGGCAATTGCCGCGATTTCTATGAAGAACATAGTGTCTGAAGTGAAGATCTTTGAATTTATGCCTAGGTACATGTGTGAAGACGCGTACGTCAAACAGATACAGTCGATGGGGATTGATTACAGACAAAACGTTCAGGTCATTGAAATTAAAGGAGAAGGAAGACTGGTCAAGACCGTAAAATTCAGGGACAGGATTAATGGCAAGGAATACGAAGAAAGTTTTGACGGTGTGTTCATTTATGTTGGACTGGAACCTCAATCGGAACTCTCTAAGAGCCTAGGAGTGGAAGTTACAGACAGAGGGTACATCAAAATAGACAGAAGCGGCAGGACCAATGTGGAAAGGGTTTATGCTGCAGGAGACGTGGCAGGATCCTTTGCACAGATAGTGGTGGCAGCATCTGATGGTGCCATAGCGGCAGATTCTTGTTACAGGGACCTATACCTGAATAATGCTCGTTGAGAACGTAAACATAGCATCTCCGTTTAACAAAAAGTTCGCATCGGGATCTTCTTTTGACGAGCTAGAGTTCCTGGAGCACCAGGACATCAGGATAACCAATGGGTTGATAGAGAGCATAACTCCGACGTCCGGTGGACCTAAAGAAAGCAGATGGGTCATTCCAGCATTCAGTGATCCCCACACACACGTGGTTTTCTGCGGAACGAGGGAAAACGAGATAGACCTGAAGAAGACCCTGGGATATGAGGGCGTCCTGAAGAGCGGAGGGGGCATCTATCGCACTATTAAGGCGACCACGGAATGCGACGAGGATATTCTTTATCAGGAATCGAGAGAGAGAGTCCTCAGCATGATGAGAAATGGTACCGCCGTATTCGAATCAAAAACTGGTTATGGCGGTGACGCAGAAACAGAAGAGAAGATGCTCAAAGTTATGGAGAGAATAGAAAAGGATCTCAAGATGAGAATGAAGAAGACGCTCCTTGCTCACGTTATTCCCAAGGGGATGAGTGAAGCCTCTTACCTCAGGACGTTTATGGAAATGACCGAAGAATTCAGGAAACGTATAGATTTCGTTGATGTCTTCGTCGATGAAGGCGCGTTTTCTCCTCCTTTTGCCAAGGAAGCAATTCAACACGCAAACTCCCTTGGTGTACCGGGACGGATCCACCTCAACGAGCTGCGCAATCTGGATGGAGTGAAGCTCTTCAAAGGTCTGGACATCAGATCGTACGATCACATGATAGAGACAAGAGAAGACGAGATTGATATGATAGAGAGCACGATAACAGTTCTTCCTTTCACTGCCATCAGTCTGAGGAAAGGGGTATCCATATTTTCGAAAATGAAGAGTCGTGGGAAAGTGCTTGCGATGGGTTCTGATATATCGCCAAACACCTACATCACGTCTTTCCCGTTGGCTATTGCCTTAGGCAGACAGTTGTTTCCCTTCACCATAGAGAATCTGATCAACATGAGTACAATCAATTCGAGCCATTCCCTTTCTCTATCCGACAAGACGGGCTCTATCCATCCGGGAAAGGAGGCGAACATAATAGTCCTTAAGGACCATTTCAACAGGCTCGGGTACACATTCGGAGAGGATCCTATAGAGAGGGTCATCGTCAACGGGAGAGACATTAGGAGCACTTCAGAAACTGCTTTAAGGCACTAAAAAATCAGGTAGTATGACCCAGCTTCCCTTCTTCACTTTAAACGATTTTGACCTAGCAGGCAAGTCCATTCTCCTGAGAATCGACATCAACTCTCCTATCGATCCCAAGACTGGAAACATACTCGACGATTCGCGCTTCAGAGCACACCAGGAGACCATCGACGCACTTTCAAAGTCGAAAGTCACTATTCTCGCCCACCAGAGTAGACCAGGAAAGAACGATTTCGTAAGCCTGAGAGCCCATGCCTCTCACCTTTCGAACATGCTGAAGCGGAGGGTAAAGTTCCTGAACGGAGTGTTCGACGACCAGACCTTAGAGGAGATAGATGCCTCTGAACCTGGGGACATCCTAATGCTGGAAAATACGAGGTTCTTTTCGGAAGAAGTGGTCCTGGCAGAAGAGAAGCTAGAAGTGATGAAAAAGACACACATAGTCAGGAACCTCGCGAGTCGTGCGGAGTACTTCGTCAACGATGCATTTGCAGCGGCTCATAGGAGTAACGTAACTCTTGTAGGCTTCAGTGAAATGATGCCAAACATTGCTGGAAAGCTTATGGAGAACGAAATCCTCGGTATAGAGAGGTTCTTTGCAATAAAAGGCAGGAACAGGATTGGCATATTTGGCGGTGCCAAGGCTGACGACTCCATCAAGATCATAGGCAAAATGCTAAAAGAAGGGAAACTGGACAAAGTCATGACTGGAGGACTCGTTGGACACGTTTTCCTTTCTGCGAATGGAATGGATCTAGGGAAGAAGAATGAGGAAGTGTTGAGGAAGGAAGTAAGCAATTACGACGCTGTTCTGAAGGAAGCCGAAATCTTGCTTGGGGGTTACGGGGATTCTATCCTAATGCCTATCGACTTTCTGGGTAATGAGAATGGAAAAGTCAAGCACTACAAGATCGATGATTTCAGGAGGGATCTACCTGCAATGGACATTGGAGTGGATACGATAGCATCATATGCATCTCAGATTAAGAATTCAGATGCCATAATGCTGAATGGGCCGATGGGAGTCTTCGAACTGGAGGAATTCACAGCGGGCACTGAGGAAATTTTCTCTATGGTAGCTAAATCTTCGGGCTACAAGGTCGCCGGCGGAGGACACACTCTTGCTGCCCTTGAGAAAATGGGCATTAACGGGAGCGATATAGACCACATATCAACTGGAGGGGGGGCCCTCATTAGCTATCTTGCTGGTGAGCCCATGCCGGGGATAGAATCGTTGATGGTTTCTAAGAAAAAATTTGGAGGAGAATAAATGACACAGGACGCAAAGATCGACCAGATTGTGTACAGCATGGAAGTAATCAGACAGCAGTTAGAGGAGATAGAAGGACAGATCCAGTCTCTAGCCGTAATTCTTCAGGATTTGGTCAGTACGACTGACTTCTTGAAAAATATGTCTCAAGTAGAGGGTGATTCCCTCATACCAATCGGGAGGGGACTCTATATAGAGGGAGAGGTAAAGAACAAGGAAAGAGTCGTGGTGAATATAGGCTCCAATGCCTACAAAAAGGCCACTGTGAAAGATGCCCTCAGCATCTTGGAAGAGAGGAAAAATGATGCCGCAAAGGCCTTAGAGAGCAGTCGGAAATCGGAAGAAGATCTCCAGCAGAGGTACGCTCAGTTAGAAGATTATTTAAACAAAGTTTACAAAAAGTGAATGAATGTTTGAAAAGCTCAAGGAAAAACTAGGGCTCTCGAAGAAGGACGAAACTCCGACGGTAACTAGAGACGATGGCGGGATTGCGGACAGCATTGGCACTTCCTCCAAGGACTTAAATGAGATCGCAGCAAACCTCAAGATCTCTTTAATCGAGGCGGACGTCGCTCTGCCCGTTGCGGACAGGATCTCAAACATACTACTGAAGAAACTTGACGACAAGAGCGTAAGGTTGAAGGGCGATAGGAATGCAGTCTTCAAGGAGGCTGTCCGGACTACGTTAAAGGAAATTGCTGCTGTGACACCTATTGACCTGGTAGAGATGGCAAGCAAGAAGTCACCTTTCGTCGTGATGTTCGTGGGTATGAACGGGACTGGCAAGACGACATCGATTGCAAAAATCGCTGAAAATTTCAAAGAAAAAGGATACTACGTGGTAATAGCTGCTTCCGATACTTTCAGGGCAGGAGCCATAGAACAGATCGCCCTCCACGGTGAAAAGATTGGAGTGAAAGTTATAAAGCACCAGGCAGGAGGCGATCCTGCAGCGGTCTCATTCGATGCTGTAAAGCACGCCTCAAAGATCGAAAAGTCTGTCGTACTGATCGATACCGCAGGAAGGATGCAAAACAACAAGAACCTCCTAGAAGAGATGAAGAAGATAAAGAGAATTTCAAGTCCTGATCTGATTCTCCTCACGCTCGATGCCCTATCGGGAACTGATGTACTGACTCAGGCAAAGCTGTTC
Source organism: Thermoplasmata archaeon (assembly GCA_021792255.1). Taxonomy (GTDB): domain Archaea; phylum Thermoplasmatota; class Thermoplasmata; order Thermoplasmatales. The sequence goes on along the minus strand of JAJYUZ010000002.1, from coordinate 272,582 downwards.
GATGAAGCCGTTGGGATAAACGGATACATTGTCACCAAGATCGATGCTGATGCAAAGGGTGGGTGCGTGATATCCCTCCTTTCGGAGACGAAGAAACCAATTCTCTACATCGGAACTGGGCAGACCTATTCAGATCTAGTTCAGTTCAGTCTCGACTGGTATCTGAACAGATTGCTGAACTAGATTGACTTCATCTTTTCCTTAATTTCGTTTGGTGAGAGTTCAGTGGTTATCAACGGAATTCCCTCAATTTCAGCAAGCTTGATTGCAAGAGGGTCTATCCTCTTTGGTTTGATGTAAACAACTACCGCAGGCTTTATTGGATGGACTCGCACGGCAATCATGGGCGATCTTCCAAATTCGACATTTGTGAAAAATAGGGCTCTTTCTGAAGTCCAGCCATATACTCTAAAGTAGTCAAAGGAGGTGAGTTTAAGTATAGCATTTAGAGAGTCGAGAATCGTGTATCCCCTTATGCTTCTCTTGATATCCAGATGACTGACCTCTTTTCCTTCGATCATCCTGATGAACTTTTTGATGTCTACGTCGTAGAAGAATTCCTTGATGTCAATTATCACGTCTTTCTCTGTACCCAGTGAATATTTCCATACGACCGGATTCCCCCTTTCTCCGTCTATTTCAACGAGGGCTGTCACCAGACTCTTCAAGAATTGAGCCCCTGGAGACTTTCTCCGACCCGTTTCATAGTCGCTTATCACCGAAGTGTTCATTCCCATTCTGGCCGAGAGCTCTTTCTGGGTCACGTTGAACTCTTCCCTCCACTTCTTTATGGTCTTGCCTGGGTCGCTGGACATAACAATCTCTCCTGATACGTTAAAAATGAGGGCGTCTGAAGAGGGAAATCTGTTACTCTTCACAGAATGGAATTGAGTAAACGTTTTTAAATCCTTTGAAATTCCACAACAAGGGCTTGTGGGGTAGATTGGTCCATCCTTTCGGCTTCGGGAGTCGGAGACTCCGGTTCAAATCCGGACAAGCCCATATATAGGAAGATTTGAACCCCAAAACATATTTAAAAGCAAATCGAAGATACTGCCTCAAAACAGCCGTTTAAAGAGGCGATAATATCATCGTCAGAAATGAAATAAGGTACTGTTGTTCCATTCATTATGACCTGATATCTTGCGCCAGATTTGAAATAAGTACAGGGCAAAGTAGTTGATGATTTATTTGCATAATTGAATGTTTTGCCTCCATCAACGGTTATCGTTGCGTTATTGGAACTAGTGTATTGAGAGCAAAAGGCTTGTTTAAGAGGGCAAATCTCTCAGCAACGATTAGGATGCCCTGAAGCGGAATGAGAAAGAGGAGTTACTACGGTTTTCTGCCTTATTTCCTTATTAAATGTCCTGTCTAGGAGGTTTATAAAGTCTACGATTGGCCTCATGGTAGAAGTCCTAACCCCATTCAACGCATTCACATATTCCATTATCCTGTCGGCTATCGATAGGTTTGGAAGTATGAATGTATAGGCTGCGTATGCATTTTCAGGGGGTAGAGCGACAAGAAAGTAATTTCGAAACTTTGTCAGTAAATTTTTCTCCGATTCCTTTTTGCCCACGTCGTCTGAGTAAAAAATTGCGTATGTAACTACTACCCTTCCCTCTATCTTCCTCACATTGATATCTGGAAACATAAAAAATGCATGCTCTTCAATCATCGTTTTCAATTTTCTTCGAGCCATTCTAGAGGAAATTCCTAGCTCATTAGAGATATCAGAATATTTCTTACGAGGATCATTCATTAAGCTTCGGATTAGTTTCCAATCTGTGGTCGTCAAACATTTCTTGACCTCAGGGAACTGGTTGCTGACACGGACAAATGACTTAGAACTAATAACGCTAAATATTGGCAACATCTTTCTTTCAAGCATCTTCTCATCTCTGGAAGATATGAGTACTCCCACAAATGTTCCAAGGTAGTCAACAATCCAGAGGACTCCAGATATAGACTTGAGCTTCTCTATAACTTTATCCTTTTCATTATAAGAAGACGTGCTGAAATAAAAGAAATCTGTTCTATACCGAAACAATGTCGGGTTCACCCCTAGTTTCCATCCCCTGAGTATCCCATTCTCGCACATTTTATCCACTCTGTTCTTGACCGTATCCTCAGTAGTGCCCACATTTTTCGATATTGCAATGTACGATTTCGTAACGTCTGGTTGAAGACACCTATTAGGTACATCTGTAATGAATTCCCGCAGTATCTTAATGTCTAAATCATCCATTCAAGTTTCACAAATAAATGTACATTAAGATTATAAATATGACTAAATTTGATATACTATAGATCGACAAAGGAACTCAATTTTGTTAGCCTTTCTCTTTTCTCTAATTGTCAATACGAAAGCCACTTTTGAGCAATGCGATCGTTAGAGTTACAGCCAAGGATCTCTTTCGATGAATATAGAAACAAGCAGACGTTTTCCCGAATTTTTCTCGGCAAACAAATTTATTGCGCTGGATCATAAACACGAGAAAGAACAATGGAGTTCTCTGCTCAGACCTTGCAACGACGATACACTCAAGATGTAACTTGGCTGCATGCTACATTTTTTTTCCAGTTTTTCGTTGCCATGATGCAGTTCCTCTTGGCTCCGTGGTATTTGGTGGTGATGTTCTCACCAGGTTCTATTTCTGAGTACTTACCGCATGAACAGATGCCGAGTCTTTTGTTAGTACTACGCTTTGTTATTGCAGCCGCAGTCTGGGTTCCGATAATGTACTTTACATGGAAGCGGAGTAGGGCAGGTTTAATCGCTTCCACCTTCTATTCTGTTACCCTCATTATACTTGTACCGACTATAATCCTGATGGGCGGCGGACGCCCTGATTTCAGTGATTTCGCTATATTGCCGGTCGATGTGTTTCTGGCGATATTCAGTGTGAAGAGTTGGACGTCGTCATCTAAATCTGGTAATGGAAGACGGGGGGAGACTGCCTCGCTTGACCCTGTTAGGCAATAAGAGGGGCTTGACTAGAGGCTCACATAATTTCCCCCTTAATTATAGAACTACTCTCCGGAATATTCAGGTTGCTCACTATACTTGAGGGGGGCCCGTAGTACGGGGATACAGAAAGAGGTTTTCAGATGTGTATTTCTTGTGAAAGTGATGACCGTCTGATTAGAACATGTGCAAGAGGGAGCTTAAGCCCGTTAAAAGGAAGGGGTACAAAGTACACCCTCTCCGATTTCTCTAGGAATACTCAAAAATTTGCCCCTATTATCATAAGGGTAAAGGCACCCATCAACAACAGTAGCTGCATGACAAGCAGGATTATCATTGATGGCGGCGGTCTGCTCGACCCAGAAAATGCTGCCTCTCCACCCTTCCCAGAAGTCAAGGCTACTATCCCTCGTCTGTCTATGAAAATAAACTTTAGAAACGCAATGAGTCCAAGCAAACCCCCAGAGATCAGATATATCCAGGGCCTCGAGTTAAGAAGGATTCTAAGATTCAACCCGAACATAGCTACCAGAAGGATGAAACCAAACAGTAGTGTTAAACCCATAACAGGCACAAACACTCTTTCTCCCCTGCCAATAACCTTCTGAAATAGTTCCATTCTACCCTGAGAGGAAAGGGAAGATAGCGCAGGAAATATGACTATAATTTGAAAGAGAAATCCTCCTAACCAAAGTACTACAAAAAACACGTGGAGCCAGAGTAATATAAGAGATACGTAGTTCATTCCCTACCATCGGTTCCATTGGGAAACGTCGTTTTGCGGCCTTCTCTGGACCCAAACTCGGCTGTTAGGTGTTCGGATTCAGGGAATTCAATTTCCACATCCCTAAAGTATTCAGGATATCTTCGGTCGATTATCCCACTTAAATTCTCTGCGAATAAATTGTCCTGAGAGCCCCCTATTCTTAAGGATTCTATGATTGGGTCTAGCAGTTTGTTGGAGAGTGCATTCAGCACTTCGTAGAATAATTTCTCATCATCTCCCAAAATCCTAGCCTTCCTGTGGACATAGCTTATTTCATCCGAAATCACGAATTCGGAGTAGCGACTTATCTTCTCAATGAACTCTTCATTTCTATTGTGGAAAGCTGATTCATCTGGTGACTGCATGCTCTCCTTGTCTTGGAAGTAAAGTTCTCAAGGTCATGAAAACGTTGTAAGCCATGACACCCTGAAGTCCTATTCCTACAAACATTATGATGAGCACAGTGAAGTATGTTAAGAGTAATGATGAAGGCATGGAAGAAACACTGAATGTTGGCGAGTTCAGTACGTTCTCGAAAGCGAACGCAATCCACGTGAAAAGTACAACTGCCATTGGGAACAACACGTTTGAACCCCAAAAGTGAATGGACGCAAGCCTTTTGCTGTACATATCCTTCCCACCCAACCTTGGTGCGGTGTAATATAGGGAGCCGAGAATAAAGAATGCAAGAAACCCCACGAAAACAACATGCCAGTGCGCAGTATCATAAACATTTCCTGCCACACCTGATGGTCCTGGCAAGATCGTCCCTATAGGTCCCATCCAGGTAGTGCCTATTATGAAGTAGATAAGGGAAATTATTATAAACCGCCTACCATACAATTGACCAATTTGAAACGAACCTTTTTCCATTATTTCCGCCTCATTGTCTGTCATTTTCCTTATTTTTCTCAAGGACGGATTTCAGCCTCTTGACGAATTCATCCCATTGTTTATCCAGTAGCTGAAACGCATCTTTTTCAGAGATTCCCTCCAGGCTGTCGTTCATTTTGAAATCAACTGTCCCCTTAAATTTAGTCCCTCCATTCCCCTTTTCTTCTACCTTGTATTCAAACGTTGTCCCCTTGAGAGGCCCATTCTTGACCATTGTTGTAAACTTCTTTGGAGGATCCCACTCTAACATTTCTGAGTCCTGTTCAAGACTCTTAGACATCCCTGGTACTTTATTTGAGAAATGGAATATTGTTCCCTTTGCAGTCTTTCCCTTAGTGATCTTTTCTACCTTCATCTCTATCATGTTGAGCTTTGCATATTCTGTAGAATCAAGTTTGGAAACAAAATCGAACACCCTTTCCGGGGATGTTGAAATATCTATACTCTTCGTAAATTTTGGCATCTTTCACAATCCCTGCAGTCTTGCTGCTAAAATATCAATTCCAGCTCGTTTATAACGTCGTATGTAAGGAGATATCAGTACGTTCTGATTACATATAGGCCAATTATTTGTCCGTCAATTGAACCTTATTTCCGCCTCCTTTCAATCTAGGTCCCATCATCGTTTCAATTATATCTCTCTAGTTCCTTGGATTTAACTAGTTCGAAACCTGTGATTGTTTCCTGTAATATACCTTCTGCTACGCCATCCTTTTACCTTTTAAGATGAGCTGATTCCGGAGGAGATACGGGCACAATCCATTGAGTTGTTAGATATTCTATAGATTACTAGAAACTGAAAAATTAGTGAAGCCCACTCTACTAATTCTGCGATCGAGTATTCCATTTCTTGAAGGAACTTCTGTTCAAGTAATAAGAACGAGATTGTAGTACTAATTCATTAATTAAGCCAAATATAATTTCCTAAGTCTGGTAGTGTAGTGATCGCACTTTCACTAATCCCAGAAAACTTGTGTAAAAAGTTAAGAATCCAGCTACAAGTAAGATAGTATCCCAAACAGGGATGTTATTGTTGAAGCCATCAACAACCGGTGTAAGCATTATGTCTATCGCACCTAGAACTATCGGGACCACGAATGCCCACAATTTAAATTTCAAACCAAAATAAGCCGATACAAAGAGCAAAGCCCCAAAAACAATACTAGTTGGAATACCCGTCTGAGCAAGCCCATGAAAACCGAAGAAATACATGAACTGAACCGCAGAGACAACATTGATAATTCCAAAGACTATCATAACGAAAACTGCTCCTGCAATCTCGATGTTGCCGTCCCCGATAAGTTGACCGCTTGCCGCCCGTATTTGTTTGCCATTTGTGTCGTTCCCCTTAGTTGAACTTTCCAATTTCCGTCTCTCCTATTTTCAAGGTTTATACTCTTTTGTAGTTATTAACCTGATAAGTAAACGCCACAGAGTACGATAGACTTACATATGTGCTGTCTGAATGAATGGTTTTGCAAGAAACACAGATTACTCTTCAACCAAATTCACCCTGCTTGAATCATTTAAAAAAATAGTCGTCCGAGTAGTGAAATTCTGATTGTATAGAATTCTTTCAAGCCGCTGCGAATGTTTCTAATTCTCCCAAATTTCAGGAAACAGCTTAAAATTTTGAAGTTAAAATGATTGCCTGAGTTAATATTTGGGTGTCAGGTCTTCCCGTAGAACATCGTTGTTCCATTTATGTCAATATCCCTTACCCCCACGAAATGTTTTGATAGCATCGTTCTCATCTTCTCAATGCTCACCTTTCTATCCTGCTCAAAGAGCTCATAGTACAACATTTCCACGTATTCGGAGAAAAAGGGAAATTCCGGTACTTTCTCTTCTACCATCGTATTCTTGATTTGAGCAACGAAGTTCCCTCCTTTTCGTAAGACCCTACAGCACTCTCTTACCGTTTCCTCCTCTGAAGCTTGAGAAGGTATACCCTCTAGAATTACGAAATCTGCAAATCCATCCCTAAGGGGCATATCATATCTCCACCCGTGAAGCACTGTCATATTTGATCTCCGCTCAAAAATTTCCATTTTGGGCGGTGTTACGAGGTAAACAGAGCTAAGAGGGAAGGAGTCAGTCATGGAAAAAATAAGCTGATAACATGTGAGAGGATCGTGATAGGGAACAGCGAGTACTATTCGATCTCCTTCGGCTGGAACAGGTAGGCTGAGCTGAGTTGATGCCTGTATCAAGACTTTGACAAATCCTGAAAAGTCCTTCACCTGACGCATATGATTCAAGTAGCCCGTCATGAGAAGATTGAGGGAATCCTTTAGACTGGAATTGATAGCTTCTCTCCCTTTACTTCCTATGGAATAAAGATGTCTCTTTGCACCGCCATGTCCGCCTTCATTCACCCATCTTCCTTTTAAAATACCTTTTTTTTCCATCTCTTTCAGAACAACGTAGAGATGGTTTGTGTGGCACTTTATCCCTTTCAGTGAAAGTTTTTTCCAGAGGTCGTACCCATATATCTCCTCTTCTTCAGAGATCGTCTTCAGTATGGTTTTTTCCATGTCACTGATCTGGTATGTCACGGATGTCATGGATACGTACATAATAATCATAATTTACTTATTTATAAATGATAGTTTTACGAGAAATCAGTAAAACTCTCCAAATGCAGGATGCCCTAAAAGTGTTTCATGGTTATGGGAGATTCCTTTGCGGCCATTATCACCCAGGATTAAGACAACAAATATCCGAAAAAACTCAAGTCAAACCATATGTGGCTTAATTATGTCGTGATTCGTTGCTGGGTTATCTGCAGTCCACGGACTTAAGCTACTTTTTTGAAATTTCAGTTCCCTATACGAACCATCCAATTCTTTCCTAGCTTAAAAGGGTTTCATACGCTGTTTTTAATGATCATCGTACCTTCGGGACTTAGAGTAACGTTTAGTCAAGGAGGGTTTTTTTGTTAAGGACTTATACCTGAATCGGTATAAACTCGGACAAGTCCATACCGCTTTGGTTGTTTCAAAATCACGCATTCAAGCGAATGAGTTCTTAAGCTCTCTTTCAGCCAGAAATGAACGGAATATTGCAGTTGCTGATACGTATGGCGCTATCATCATAAAATGTGTTCGAACTTTTATCCGGAATCATCTGATACTGCTAGCAGGCATTATCTTCGCATCCATCACATTAGGTCGGACTTGACTTCCGTGTGCTGGTTAGAAGATAGTGGAAGAGGGAACTGTTTTCAATAATAATCCTTCTTCCTCTTATTGGACTGGTTATACTAATTCCAGAACTGCCGAATTTGCCATACCACCGCCTTCACAAATTGCTATCAGACCTAACTTTCCTCCCGAAGATCGAAGACCATTCAGGATTGTAGCGACGAGACGGGAGCCCGTCGCCCCAAGCGGATGCCCTAACGCAATTGCCCCTCCGTGAGGATTCAGCTTATTGATTGGAACATCGAATTCATGAAGCCAAGCAAGAGGTACCGGAGAAAATGCCTCGTTGACCTCGAAGACATCTATCTGTTCTTTCGTTACCCCAGCCCTGTCCAGCGCCTTTCTGGTTGCAGGTATAGGGCCTGTAAGCATTGTAATGGGATCTACACCAACAACCGAGAAAGAAAGGAATCTTGCAAGAGGCCTAAGACCATACTTTGCTACCGCCCTTTCCGAGGCTATCAGTGTGACGCTAGCACCGTCCGTTATCTGACTGGAATTTCCCGCAGTGATGAGATCGAGTCCATTGAAAGCTGGAGGCAGACTCATCATTTTCTCAAGTGTTGTGTTAGGACGGACTCCTTCGTCAAAATCTAATTCCGTCACTTTGGCTTCGCTTCCCAAATTACCGGTTACAGTGACCGGTATTATCTCCTTGCGAAAATGATCCCGCGACTTGGCGGCGAGCTGATGACTCCTAAGACTGAATGTATCTAGTTCTTCCCTCTTAAATTCATACTTCTTGGCAATGAGCTGCGCACCGTACGCTTGGCTGAACCATTGACCATTTAGGGAGTATCTTTCTCCGATACTCTTCGTAATTGGGTTTTTGTCCGGAGATATGTTGCTACCAATCGGAATGCGACTCATTGATTCTACCCCGCCTGCTATCACTAGATCATAGAACCCTGATTGGACCCCCTGAACTGCAAATTGAATACCTTGAAGGCTGGAACCACACTGCCTATCTACGGTCGTTCCGGGCATCGATTCAGGAAATCCAGCAGAAAGAACAGCATTCCTTGCAACATTAGCACCCTGTTCCCCTATCTGAGAAACGCAGCCTATTATCACGTCCTCGATGGCCTCAGGTTGTATTCCATTTCTCGCGACTACCGCATTCAGTTGACCGGCAAGCAAATCTACTGGATGTACATCTTTCAGTGATCCATTTCTCTTTCCAAGTGGAGTTCTTATGGAATCAATAATGTAAGCCTCTGAAATTTCCCTCTTCATGAATTTTAAAATCCCGATGGTTACTTAAGCGTTCCTGTGCTTTTTCAGATTTGCACTGGCTACTCTTCGGAAAACCACATTGCACATTTTCATGTTCTTTCCCTATCTTCCCTCTCCTTAAACCAGGATCTCGCGCCATCGTAATCGACCAATATAACGGCTCCAAAATCGTTAATATCGCAGGAAACAATGCATCATTTGTGCTTTCATTATGAAAAGAGTCGGAGTTGTAGGCGCTGGAGTTATGGGTCATGGGATAGCTGAACTCTGTGCCATTGCTGGATTCGATGTTCTTCTATCTGATATCAGTGATGAAGTCCTTTCAAACGCTAGGCAGAAAATCAAATGGAGTCTTGAGAGTCTTTCAAAGAAGAAAGTCCTGAGAGAAGCCACGAACGATATCTTTTCCAGAATAAGAACGACCACCACCCTGAGAGATTTGAGGTCCGTAGAATATTTAATCGAAGCCGTCAAAGAAGATTCAGGTGTCAAGAAGGTTGTGTTGGAAAAACTTAGTGAAGTCATCGCTGAAGATTGCATAATATCCTCAAACACTTCGACCATTCCAATATCCGAACTTGCATCCATGACCACGAAGGAGGAAAGGTTCATTGGCCTTCATTTTTCGAATCCTCCTGTTATGATGCCTCTCATAGAGATAATAAGGGGTGACAAAACGGGTGATGCCACGGTACGAAGGACAGAGGACCTTGTGAGAGCACTTGGAAGAGATTATGTAATCGTCAAGAAGGACGTACCGGGATTTGTAATAAACAGACTGAATGATAGGGTAATCACGGAGTCAATGACGTTTCTAGAGGAGGGTGTGAAGAAAGAAGACCTTGACGCAATGGTAAGATTCAGACTAAATTTTCCCATGGGTGTGTGTGAACTTCTAGATTTTGTGGGCATCGATACAGCCTACCTAGCCAACAAGGAACTTATCAGCAGAGGATTCAATACAAGGTCATCTAGTATATTGAAAGAGAAAGTTGAATCGGGAAAAATTGGAATGAAGAGCGGTGAAGGTTTTTATAAATATTCTGGGCCGAACTTGTATGAACGTCCGCCACTGATTCCGACAGAGGGGATGTACAGAGTTAATCCAGTAAGATTGGTCGGTCTGGCAATTAATGAGGCTGCCTGGATCGTCAGGAATGGAGTGGCAAGCATGGAGGATGTCGAAAAGGCTATGACGAAGGCAATGAACTGGCCTGACGGACCATTTACAATGGCCGATAAATTCGGACTTGACGAAGTTGTTGATGTTCTGAACAAGAGACATTCCGCTTATGATGAGTCCAGGTATGATCCTGACCCTCTCCTTCTAGAGATGCTGGATAGAAAGAAACTGGGTAGAAAAACTGGAGAAGGTTTCAAGAGATGGAAATTTGAGGAGACAACGTTTGGTCCAGTGAATTACAAGAAAATGGAAAATTTTGTGCTGCTTATGCTCAACAGACCGGATAGATTGAACGCTTTAAACGAGGCTACATGGAAGGGCATGCTGGATGGTCTTGAGCACGCCGTTAAAGATGATAGTGTCCGGTCAGTTTTCATAACGGGAAATGGCAGGGCATTCAGTGCAGGAGATGATATCGAAATGATGAAGAACTGGAACGGGCCGGAAGATGCAGATGCCTGGATGGAAAAGCATGCACATCCTCTCATCAACAAGATCATGAACTACCCGAAACCCGTGGTCTCACTGGTCAACGGACTGGCCTATGGAGGAGGGTGTGAAATCAACATGCTTCTAGACGTAGTAGTGGCTAGCGAAGACGCAGTCTTCTCATTGCCCGAAGGTCTGATAGGTGCAATGCCACCAATTGCCTCATCGTATGGAGTCGGAGCCATCAGCAGAAAGCTTGGCAGGTTCGCGCTTACAGGAGAGTCATTTTCTGCTCATGAAGCAATGGAACTCGGTATCGTCGACATAGTCGTACCCAAGGAGCAACTTGCAGTGATTATGAATGAGCTATCAGATAGATTCTCTAAGATTGCACCCCTCTCATCTCAAAAAATCAAGGAAACTCTGAATGGAGTTAAAAATAACTTCTCCCAAAACATTTCCTCAGGTGAAAGGGCACTTACGGGCCTGGTTTCCTCTAACGACTTTATAGAAGGACAGAAAGCATTCCTTGAAAAGAGAAAGCCAAGGTGGACGGGTAAGTGAATCCACTCTAAATATTGGGAATGTCTTGAGAAGTTAGCCGCACAAAAAGATATTAACCTGAGGAAGTTAATATTCATTGTATGGTTGTTCTTGTTTCAAAAGAGAGGGCCGAAAAATACAGCAGGGAAGGATGGTGGGACGACAGGACGCTAATCGGAAGGTTTCTTGAGAGCGCATCCAGAAATCCGAACAGGACTGCAATAGTGGATCCTCCAAACAAGGAAGATCTTGTTGGGATAAAGCCCGAAAGGATAAACTACCATGAACTTAATGAAAGGGTTGACAGACTTTCTTCCTTTTTCCTGCGTAAGGGTCTAACAAAGGACAAAGTGGTGGTAATTCAGCTACCGAACATAAACGAACTACTGATAACCTATCTGGCAGTGTGGCGGTTTGGGGGGATAATTTCTCCCGTGCCAATGCAGTGGAGGTCGCACGAACTAAAGAGCGTCGTGGAGACCACAAGGGCTTCGGCCTTTGTTTCAACAAAATTCAAAAACTTTGACCATCTTGATATGGTTAAGAATCTGGACACTGGGAGCTCGAAAAGCCTCTACTTGTTCTCCCTTGAAGAAATTAGAGAAGCAATGAAAAATGAGCCAGTCTCATCCGATCTGGACAGAGCTACCAACGAAATTCGGGGAAACGATGTCGCCGTAATAGAATGGACATCGGGGACCGAGAAGGAACCAAAGGCGTGTCCTATGAGCCACAACAACTGGGGTTTTCTGAGATTCTTTTACAGGAAAGAATTCAAGGGCGGAATCCTCAGCGATGGCGCTATCATCATGAATCCAGCACCCCTTGTAAATATGACGGGAATAGGTGTGGGAGTCGTTCCTTGGTTGATGGTATCGGGAACCTTTGTCCTTCACCACCCATTCGACCCTGTTTTGTACCTCAAACAGCTGGTAGGGGAAAAGGTCAACTTTACCCTTGCCCCACCTGCCGTTGCAGTGGCGATGCTCAAGCATCCGGACGTGGATAAGTTTGACTTGAAGGCAACGGAATTTTTCGTTCAAGGATCGGCTCCCCCACCTCCATGGACCTTCCTGGAATTCAAGAAGAGATGGGGGATAGAGTCGATCAACGTATGGGGGCAGAATGAAGGGACAGGACTTTTCTCTACTAAAGACAGTGTCCGGGATCTCTCGGATAGAGCAAGAAGCTTTCCCTGGCCTGGACCGGGAAAGATGGAAGATATACCCTTCTTCAAGGCGACGGAAACAAAGATAGTGGATCCGGACACGGGAAAAGAGACCACTAAAATAGGTAGCATTGGTGAGCTATGCTTCCGAAGCCCATTCACAATTCCAGAATACTTCAATCAGCCCAATCTGACAAGTCACGTGTTCGACAAAGACGGATTTTTCCATACGGGTGATTTGTTCACCATCGTGTCTAACGACAGGATATCCTTTTTTGATAGACTGAAAGATATCATTATTCGAGGAGGTTTCAACATAAGTTCCGCAGAAATTGAGGACATTGCAAAGAGGGATCCGAGAATAGCTGATGCTGCTGCCGTTCCTCTGCCTGACGAGGTACTCGGAGAAAAAGTCTGTCTTTTTGTCGTTCCCAAGCCTGGCGAGAAGCTAGGACTTGATGAAATTAAGGGTATCATGAAGGCTAATGACGTTGCAATATACAAGTGGCCAGAGAGAGTGGAAGAGGTGACCTCCATCCCAAGAAATCCCGTTGGAAAAGCACAGAAGGATGAATTGAGGAAGAGGCTGTAGTAAATTCGGTAGAGATGAGTACCTACTGAGTTGAGTTTTTCTTATTTTCTTATCTCAATTCATTAAAAATAACCAGCGATCTGACCGGCAATTTACTCAGTTCTCGATGATTTCTATATCTTGAACGCACTAAGTCATTGAATTACATGAGATTCTTTCGTCTGAAAGTTGGTAGCAAAGTGACCTTAGCAGTAGAGGTTGAAGGAAAGTACGTTTCAGTGGCTGAACTGTTGAACAAACGGGAAAACGAAACTGACCTGGCCGATGTTTTTGCCCAAGTTTCTCGAATCAAAGAAGAATTGAAAAAGGGGAACTATTCTTATCTGGAGTCAAAGAACTTTGGATTCGCCCCCGTAGTCGGTAATCCCGGTAAGATCATTTGCGTCGGTCTTAATTATCTGTCGCACATAGAGGAGACAGGAAAAAAGAAGCCCGAATATCCAGTCCTTTTCAGCAAATATTCTAATTCACTTGCGGGTCATTTAGATGAGATCAAGATTTTTGGGTCTGATCTTAAGGTGGATTACGAGGGTGAACTAGGAGTGATCATAGGTAAACTTGCAAAGGACGTAGGTAGCGATTTCGAAAGATACGTCTTTGGTTATTTCATAGGAAATGACGTATCCTCGAGGGAATTACAGTTCAGAACCTCTCAATATCTCCTTGGAAAAACTCTCGATGGCTTTTATCCAAATGGTCCATCCATCGTGACGAGAGACGAAATCGAGGATCCGCAGAATCTCTGGATCAAAACGATGGTAAATGGATCGACCAGACAGGACTCCAACACTGCTAACATGATATTCTCGGTTGGCAAGCTCATTTCGTACATTTCACGTTATTTGACACTAGAACCAGGAGACGTTATCTCGACCGGAACTCCAGAGGGCGTGATACTGGGAATGGAGGATAAAGAAGACCACTGGTTGAAGCCCGGGGACAATGTGGATGTGAGCATTGAAGGCCTGGGAACGCTAAGGAATACCTTCGTTCGAGTCTAAGTGCAGAGGAAAAGAAAGAATAAAATAGTCTTTCCCTATGTCTTGTCGGTTGACGGCCATAGCGACGGGGAAACACCCGGTCTCATTCCGAACCCGAAGGTTAAGCCCGTCCACGTTCCGCACGCGTACTGTGTTCCGCGAGGGCATGGGAAATGCGGTTCGCCGCCTCCACTTCATAGCAAATTCTTATAGCCAGTAATTATGCCATAACAATGCGGCCTTCCCTCATTGCTTTTGATGTCGACGGAGTGCTTCTCAAACCAAAGAGCAGCTGGAACACTATTCATAATTATTTCGGAGTAGAAAATGAGGAATCGCTTCGTGCTTTCTTGAATGGCGACATAGAGTACCAGGAGTTCATCGACCGTGACGTGAACTTGTGGCTTGGAAAGAAAAGAGAGATAACGAGAAGTGATTTTCAGAAGATCGCAAATGATATAGCGCCCAATCCAAACTTTCAGTATCTCAGGGAGTTTCTGAAGGAGTTCAAGGGAAACAAGATAGCCATCTCTGGAGGTATAGACGTCATTGTTTCAAAGGCGAGGGAATATTTTGACCTCGATGATATATACTCCAACGCCTTGGTCTTCGAAAAGGACGTTCTTAAGGGAGGAAAAGCAATCGTGAACCCGCATGAAAAGGGGCGATTCCTGGAGAAGTACGACGGTAAGAAAGTTTCAGTAGGAGATTCAGAGTGGGACAAGGATATGTTCAAGAGTTCAGATTATTCGATACTTTTTAATTCCGACTCTGACTTTGATTTTGTGGATTGCATAGTACGTGGTAACGACCTTCGGGAACTGACCAGAGTTCTGAAAGACCTAAAATGAAAGATAGACTTTCCACGGGTTTAGCACGATTAGACAAATGCATCGAGGGTGGCTTTGAGAAAGGGATAATAACCGAGATTTATGGAGAGCCGGGATCTGGAAAGACAAATCTAGTCCTTTTTACGTCAATCAAGTCTACCGAAGTCGGAAAGGTAATATTTATCGATACTGAAGGAGTTTCGACTGAGAGGATCTCCCAAATGACTGGTGAGGAGTCTTCTCTTTCCAACCTAAAGTTCTTCAGGATAAGGAGTTACGAAGAACAGCTGGAATCGGTTCCAAAAATTATTAACTTAATCCAATCGATGAGCGACGTAGCCCTTCTTGTCTTTGACACTATAACCGTTCACTATCGTGTAGAAAGAGAGATAAGGGCAGAACTCAGGAAGAAGACTTCCAACACCCTCATTACACAGATTGAGATGCTAAACAACATAGCTCTCTCCAAGAACATTCCTGTGATTCTCGTCAACCAGGTCTATATGGACAGGACCACTAGCGAAGCGCAGCCGGTTGGAGGAAGCGCGTTATCACACATAGCGAAGGCAATTTTCAGGTTACAGAAACTCGGCGGTGGGAGGAGAGAGCTTGTCGTTGTCAAACATAGGAGTATTTCAGAAGATGTGAAATGCTCGTTCATCATTACCGAAAAGGGAATTGAATAGGTTTTTTAGCCTGATTTCCTTATATAAATCAGATGGGAGTAGACATTTCTTCTCTGCTCGAATCGAGCGAAGTCGATCTAAAGACCCTCAAGGGAAGGATGCTGGCAATAGACGCTTTCAATGTTATATACCAGTTCTTGAGCAATATAAGGGAGTACGACGGCAGTCCTCTAAAGGATAAACACGGCAAGATAACTTCGCACCTCTCCGGACTCTTCTACAGAAACATTAGTCTCTTGGAGACAGGCGTCATACCAGTTTACGTTTTCGATGGGAAGCCTCCAGCATTAAAAGATAAGACAATAAAAGAAAGAATCGCGCTGAAGGAGAAGGCGGAAGAAGAATACCGTCTCTCATTGGCGATGGGAGATTATGAGCGTGCGAAGAGCTTTGCGTCCAGGACTTCTAGACTCACTGGGGAGATGATTTCCGAGTCCAAAGAACTTCTCAACTCCATAGGAATAGCGGTCATAGATGCCCCCTCGGAGGGAGAGGCAGAGGCCTCATTTCTCTGCAGACTTGGATCCGTCTATTCCGCCGTATCTCAAGACTACGATTCACTTTTGTTTGGCTCTCCACGCCTTATCAGGAATCTCACTATTAGCGGAAAGAGAAGATACGGAAGAACTGGCAGGTTAATCGATGTGAAGCCCGAGATAATAGTGAATGATGAAATTCTCAGGAAGCTGGGAATCACCAGGGAACAGCTGATAGACATGGGGATTCTTATTGGTACCGATTTTAATGATGGCGTAAAGGGGATTGGACCCAAGAAGGCATATCAACTAATAAAAAAGAATGGTTCGCTAAAAAACATATCCAATATTAAGATAGAGAATTACGATGAGATTAGGAACATTTTCTTGAATCCTGAAGTGGTAGATCCTGGACACATAAGGATACCGGAACTGAATGAGCAAAAAGTGATTGACATTCTGGTAACGGGCCACGACTTCGCACAGGAAAGAGTCACATCGGCCCTGAACAGAGTGAAAGAAGCCAGGAAGCAGGGGGTGCAACGTAGCATTGACTCGTTCTTCTAGCATCTATCTCGCGATTGAAGGAATTGACGGAACAGGAAAGACGTATGTCGCTAAACACATTGTTGAGAAGTTTAATTTCTCCGTTGTACAGGAGCCGTCCACAGGTCGTATTGGTTCACTGATATCCGAAAACAACTGGGATCCTGTGACTGATTTCTTCTTATTCATGGCGGACAGGGCGGTCATGCTGAGGGATAAAAAGAGTCCGGGAAATGTCGTATCTGATCGATCGCTCTATTCCAGCTACGCTTATCAGGGATACTACCTGAGCAGGCTGTTTGAAGATGTGGACCACTATTATGAGTTCTTTGTAAGCACTGCTAAACTGCTTCCCGTATTGCCCACTCACGTATTCGTGCTGTACTGTGACGTTGAAATAGCACTTCGAAGAGTGATGAGGCGAGGAGCAGCATCAAGGTTTGAGAAGAAGGAGTACCTTGAGGGAGTCCAAAATCTTTATTACAGCCTTAAGGGAAAGATACACAACCTTGTGTACGTGGACAGCAACGGGAGCTTGGACCAGCTGTACGCTGAAGTGGACAGACAGGTTACAAAGTTGTTATGACTGGGCCGTCTTCTCTTAGAAAGATGGAGTGTTCAGTTTGCGCTACCATTTCTCCCTTGGTCTCTTTCAGTATGGGATAAAAATAAAGATACTTCTTCTTCTGGGCCTCTTTTATCACATAGTCATAATTCTCAAAGGTTCTTGCTGCGTCCCTCATCGAGAATGGTAGACCTCTTGACACTTTCCTAAGAGTCTTCATTGAGTCCTCCGAGTCCTCTTTCAGGCAGAGCATTATGTTGCCAAATTCAAGACCTTTGACCCTTCCTTTACCAGTTGTAGCAAAAGGTTCAATCGCAAACGTCATTCCGGGATACAATCTGACCCTTGATCCATCGTCATAATTTGGAAAAGGAGTGCCTGCGTGAAGTACATATTTTTCAAGAGTGTGACCGGTGAGGTTGTAAATTGGGTTGTATCCATATCTCTTGATCGTTGCTTCCACTTCCCTTCCTATTTCAGAGGTTAAGGCCCCTACCTTCACCTTTTTGATTGCGTTTTCCGTGGCCTCTTCGGATGCCTTTATGAGGCTTGTCCATTTATCGGTAGTCACTTCTTTCGACACTGCCGTATCTGCTAGACATCCGTTTATCTCCGCACCCAGATCAAGCTTTACCAGATCTCCTTGCTGAAACCTCACGTCGGTATCCGGGGCAGGGGTAAAATGCGCTGCCTCGTGGTTGATGGAAAGATTGACGGGAAATCCTATATTTGCTCCCTCGCTCCTTATGAGGTCTTCGAGATAATCCGCAAGCTTTCTGAGCTCAAAGCCTTCCTCTATCATTTTGTATCCTTCCCGTCTTGCCTTTGAAGCTACCTTTCCCGACTGAACATAATCATCGTATTCCACGTTCTGCCTCCTTTATCGACTTGAGGGTGATCACTCCGTCCCTCAGCATTTTCTTTATCGTATAGTCGTAGATAGCGGAAGGAATACCGCTGATCTCTCCTCCATTGACATAGAGATCTATTTTGTTCCCGAACTGTCCGATTATTTCTTGAAGGTTTGATGAAGATCTGAATCCCCTTATGTTTGCTCCAACCAGAGTGATGGGTCCGACTTTCCTTACGATCTCTCTCACGAGCAGACTTGAGGAAATCCTTGCTGCAATCCGTTCATTCACCACCCAGTGAGCATCCATCTTAGACCTCAGAATAAGCGTCAACGGACCTGGCAAAATCTTCCTGACTATGTTCTTTGCGCCTTCGTCCATCACACAATATTTTTCCATATCTCTCAGACCGTAGAAGCCTATAGGACTCGCTGTCTGCATTTTTATGTTCTTGAGCTTGTACACCGCATCGTAACCTGATTTGTTGCTTATCGGAACCGCCAAGGCATATAGGGTTTCGGTCGGCAGAACCACTGGTCCTCTTGCCATCGCGTCTACAATGGTCTGCACGTTCGCGATATCTGCCTTGATGACGCTCATTAGATTACCATAATTCTACCTTGTTAATAAACTGGGACAATTCATAGGTTAAAAAAATGAAGCGCTCCAGTGAGTATGTATTGAACGGCAAATCCTGCGACCAAAATACCGAAAACTCTTGTGAGAGCCCTCGCTCCCTTCTCTTTTATAATTTTGTAAATGTAAAAGCTAGAAAGGAAGAGAATGAAGGTGATAGCAGATACCACAACTATTGCCAGTACCACTAGTACTGGATTGTAATCGTGCATTAAGAGTATGACCAGTGATATTGCTCCTGGTCCAGCCAGCAGTGGTGTTCCCAGGGGAACTATTCCGACATCTCTCTTTTCAGATCCCTCCACACCCGTACCTTTTTTCCCTGAAGGTTTGTCTCCCTCGGTGACCATTTCTATACTCGTCAATAGTATCAGGATACCTCCAGCGATCTCCAGAGCCGCTATAGATATTCCAAAATAGAGGAGAATATAATAGCCTGCAAACGCGAAGAAAAGGAGAATCAGGAAACTCGATATAGTGGCGTCATTGGCTAGTCTCATCCTTTCCTTTTCTGTCTCCCCCCGAGCAAAGGTTATGAACATAATCATTGCAGCAAATGGGTCTACTACGACAAAAAGTTCTATCGTTATGTGTAGAAACTCATCGGAGAGAATCATTTTCTAGCTTATATGCGCCGTCACTATTAATCTTTATTTTGAGATTTTTAAAACAAATCGTGTCGAAAAAATGTCGATTCTTGGGTCCGACAACGGCGATGGATTTAATAGGTTCTTTCGTGACTTCGAGTGCGTGAGAGAACTAAGAAAGATTGATAAAATAGGATACTTTAGACCCTTGTGCTAACCCTCGTCAGATATTCAGAAATAGGTACTAAAGGTGATAATAGGAACTATTTCGAGGAGCTTCTTGCGAGAAATATCATGGCAAAACTGAACGAAAGTTCTGTCAAGGGTCGCGTGAACACGGAAGAATCCAGATTGATAGTCGAATCAGAAGAAAGAGTAGATCATTTGCTATCAAAAATATTTGGCATCTCCTCCTTTTCTGCCGTGGAGAGGATACCATCCAGCGTCGAAGAAATAGTGAAGAGAGTGGTGAGAATCGAAGTCAATGGGAGTTTTCGAGTCACCGTTAATAGGAGAGATAAGAATTTTCCGATCACTTCACAAGAGTTTTCTGCTAAACTTGGCGAATTAGTTCTTGATGCGAATCCCAGAGCGAAGGTGGACCTATTCAACTATGAGAAGAATATAGGAATTGACATTGGATCGAGATTTACTTATATTTACGAAGTGACAGTTCAAGGAGTAGGTGGAATGCCAGTTAGATCCCAGGGCAAGGGTGTTGCTCTGATATCTGCGGGAATCGACTCCCCTGTAGCTGCGTATATGATGATGAAGAGGGGAATGGAACTGAATCTTATTCACTATTTTCAGAGTTCCAGAACTCTCGAGAAGGTATTCAGGAACAAAGAACTGCTGGAACAGTATTCCCCCTATCCTATTGAGATTAAGGTCATGGACCATAGAAAAATGATCGGGAAGACTGTGATGGAACTCAGGAAGAGCAAGGAGCAAAGGTGGACGTGCATCTTCTGCAAGAGAGAGATGTACAAGGAGGGAGAAAACTATGCAAGGGAAATCGGAGGGAAAGCGATTATAACAGGAGAGGATTTAGGTCAGGTGGCAAGTCAGACCCTCGATAACCTGAATACAATAGAGGAGAAGGTCAATATCCCAGTATTCAGACCGCTAATCGGGTTTGACAAGATCGAAATCGAAAGACTTTCGGAGAAAATTGGAGCTTTCGACATCTTCCTTTCTGATACCTCATCGTGTGACTGTCACTTCCTCCCCTCTAGACCAAGAACCAAGAGCAGCCCAGAAGAGATGAACGAAGTAGAACTCAAGATACTCGGTAGATCAGGATGATATCCTCCATTAGAGTCTATTTTCTGGGGACAGGAGGTTCGTGGCCAACGCCTCAAAGAAATACCCTCAGCATTGGAATAAGGATCAACGACGAAGCTATTCTCTTTGATTGTGGAGAGAGCACTCAAACGTCCCTGATGAAGAGTTCTCTTTCGCTGATGAAGATAAAAAGAATTTTCATAACTCACTTCCACGGCGATCACTTTCTCGGGTTGCCGGGACTAATACAGACTATGAGCTTTTATGGAAGAACAGATCCACTTGAAATTTACGGTCCCGTAGGTGCATCAACCGTGCTGGGAAATCTGTTGTCGATAGGATACTACTCGCTAAATTTCGAAATCAGGATTGAAGAACTGAGGGGAAATTCATCACTGGACTTCGGAGACTATTCCATCGCCTATGCAAAGGCAAATCATACCATTCCAGCCCTAAGCTATTCTTTGATTGAAAGGGACTATGCGAAATTGGAAGAAGCAAAGATTCAAGAACAGAAGGTTCCAAGAAATCTGCTTGAAAAGATAAGAAGAGAAGGAGCCGTTAAGGTGAACGGAAAGACGATCCGTCTCGAAGACATTTCGGCGGGAGTCAGAAAGGGAAGGAAAATATCATATTCCGGAGACACGAGGAAGGACGAAAGCCTTACAAATTTTTTCAGGAATTCCACTATTCTGATTCACGAGTCCACGGGAGAAAAGAGCAACGAAAACAAAGTAATATCTTATGGTCACTCAACTGGAAAAGATGCGGGTATTCAAGCTAGAGATTCCAATACTAAGAGACTCGTCTTGGTTCATTTCAGTCCAAGGTACATCGACATAGGACCAATAGTCGAAGAGGCAAGGTCAATTTTTCCAAATGTGACAGCCGCAGATGAACTGATGGAGATGGAAGTTAGCATTAATGATCAGCAAGCCTGACATTTACGAAGAATTCTACAGGCTTCTTGCTCAGATCCCTGAAGGATTTGTATCTACCTATGGGGACATGGCACGTCAGCTAGGAGACGTAATAGCTTCGAGAGCGGTCGGAGAGATGCTCTCTGAGAATCAGTATCCTGACACCTATCCGTGCTACAGGGTCATTATGTCAGATGGTACTCTTGGTGGTTATACCAATCCAGACGGAGTCAAGGAAAAGGTACGAAGGCTCAAAAGAGATGGTATCATAATTTCCAGAGGGAAGGTGGAGAATCTTGACAAGGTAAGATTCGGAGAATTCAAATCAAATTTTCCACTAAAGAGATTTAGGGAAGAAATAGGCAGGATAGACATCAACAAGAGAGTGGAACACTCGGGAGGGTTGAGAGCTATGGACGTATCCTATAAGGGAAGATTAGCTGTGGGAGTCGCCGTGGATTTTCAGGAACCCATCAGTTACGAGATTTCTATAAAAGAGACAAGATCGCCATACATTCCAAATTATCTCTATTTAAGAGAAGGTGAGATTTTTGAATCCTTGGTCAAGACAGATTTGATTAACGTGATAGATGGAAACGGAATTCTTCATAGGGACCAGAGAGGCGTCGCAACTCTAGTCGGGGTTACAAAGAATTCTGCAACGATTGGTCTTGCAAAGAGCTTGCTGCTAGGTACGGAGAAAGGAAATGGCATCTTTTTGGGTACCAAGAAGATTGGTGAGAAGATGGGAAAATACATCGTTTCTAGGGGATTTGGAATGAGTCTTAAAGAGTGCATAAAAGTACTGGAGAGTGAGCCCCATTTCCCCCAAACGAAATATGCCGACAAACTATCAAGGAGGTATCGAGATGAAATACTGCTTACTCAAGATAGCCTACGATGAATCGTTTTACGGTTTCCAGATCCAGCCCAACTTACCTACTGTTCAGGGAGAAATATTGAAAGCACTATCACCCATCGGTATAAAGAAAATATATGGCTCTTCGAGGACAGACTCTCATGTTAGATCATCTTCTTCCATTATAGAAGTACAGCACGAAGATTCACAGAAAGTCTGCAAGATAGTGGACTCGATAAGAGGAATTGCGGTTAGAGGGTACTATGAGACCGACAATTTTGTAAACCTTAGGAGGTCCCTCAAAAAAGAATACCTCTATTTTTGTGACAGGGCCCTGAATGAGACGTCGTTGAAGAAGACCATTAGAGAGTTTTTGAGTGGCGAACTTACTTCGTTTTCAAGAGACCCCGCGAAAAAGGTGGTACTTTCGAGAGTTCTGTTTTTGATAAAGAAAACTCACACCCTTCTTCTCTTTGAAGGAATGTCTTTTTCATGGAACTTCGTGAGGATATCTGCAGAGACGATCATAAGGAGGAGCGAGGGGAAGGTATCGGACGAAGAATGGAGAGAACTACTCACTGGAAAAAAGAAGGCGGTGTACAAGGGAAAAGCGAGTAATCTGATCCTCTTAAGAACAAGTCCACCATTTGAATTCCGCAGCTACAAATCTAAAAATCTGAACGTCATTAGGTCCAGAATCATTCAGGACTTCTACTGGTTATCTGGTATCAACGACGACGTAAGAGAACTGACCGATTCACTCGATTTCCTGGAAGCACGGTAGACTGGTACTTGAGATTCAATTTCACTTAGATAAAAGTGCAAGATCATCTGCAAGGTTTCTCAGCTTTAAGTGCTTCTTCTTTGCAAAATCTTTGGCGGCCTCCGACCAGTCATAATTATCAATCAGCATGAGAGGATCCGATCTTATCTTTGACCAGACGCAATTCAACTCAAACATTACATTATCGTAAGAATGATCAGAGTCGTGAAAGAATGCGTCGAGTGATTGCAAGGAACTTAAGACCTCTTTCAGCTTTTCTGAAGACGTACCCTTGACGTATTCTAGATTGGATCTGAGTTCAGTCGGTATGATGAAACCGACTTCCTTGTCTCCCTTCCCGTATGGAATCCCTGGATCTATGCTAATCAATTTCCCCTCGTGCTTAAGTGCCGAAAGAATGCTCGTTGTGGACACCCCGGAACCCATGCCCGTTTCAATCACTATTTTTGGCTTTCTCTGTCTAATAATTGAATATATGGATCTGACCTCGTCCTTTGAAATCTGCCAGTATCTTCCATTCTTTAGCATACTTCTCTCATACTGCACTACTATCTTACTCTCTTCGAGCAATCTATTGACCTCGGATTCAGGAATACCTTTGTCTTCAAAATAATCCCAGAAATCGTCGTTTAGCACTACTTATCTTTAGAATTCCGATATATATATTTTTCATCGCGTGGTCAGATAATTGACTGGATGCCTGAAACAGATTTTTGAGTGGTAGAATTTGAGATATATTTCACTCCCTGCTTTGATCCGTCTTAATCATCACCTTTATCGTACCGAGGGTTTTGGTCAGTTCTTAGACCGCTAGATCTTTAATTGTGCCTTTCTGGATCGGCACTGTAGTGATTCAAATTCAAAGAGTCTTTCAGCATGTGCGGGGCTCAACCTGTTCTAGCTATGTTTTCATTTGCGGTTTTGTTTCCAGGCGTCTCCTCCCTGAAAGATTTGAGGTTACTAATGTGAGTTGAGCAGTTTTCTGCATATTTAGGGAGGTGAATCGAAAACGTTCAATTAGAAAGCTCCATTTTGGCAGTGTAGATTTTTCCCCTCCTGAGCTCTTCTATTTCTATCTTTTTTGGAAAATACCTGGATAGTCTTAAGCTGCTAGAGGTGACACCGGTCCAAGTCCTACCTTTCATGAGATACAACTTGTTGTACTCGCCATAAGTTTTTTCCTGACTGGTATCGGTATGGTAAATTATGGACACTTTGTTCGTCCCCCGTTTAATGCTGACCACGTAGACGTTCGCTCCCCCCTTCATATAACCATTCTTCCTCGATAGCTTTAATGCAGTCCTGACTCTGTTTTCTATTGGTCCTTTTTGGGTCATTACGAGCTTCAAGAACACCTCGGAGTCGTTCATATTCTTGACCGAGCCTAGTTTCAGCAACTCGTTGATTTTGTACTTGTCAAACCACCCATTGTGAGTGATGTAAACATCATAAGTTTCGTCCTGTAAATGAAATGGATGAGCGTTCAGTATTCCCATTCCTTCTCCTTTTGCGGCTGCTCTAGCGTGTATTATGGCAACACCCTTTCTTGTATCGGGAGGGTCGACTCTGAGAGTTAGCGGATTTCCGTAGCGTTCGAGTTTTATTCTTTCCTTTGAAATATTCAATATCCCCCAACCATCTTTGTGGGAAAGTGGTTCATTATCATTTCTTGCAAGGGAGTCATTTTCAGCGACGTCCGAGAGTGATCTGAAAAATGGCTCAAAAACGTTCTCGAAATCTCCCCAAAGCAGCACCATCCTGCACATAGCGTATCAAACAATTTACTCTAAAGAACTTTACCTTCAGAGTGCAGCTTGACTCAAATTATTATATTCCGACTCAATAGTCGGGTTGACGGATATTTTCAGTCCCGCGGAGATAGGAGTAGGGGCCAATTACGTGATGGCAGTTCTTGATCAAACCAAACCGAACTTCGTTAAATGTACCACGACTCCTAAGCTTCTCATTAAAGTTGGGCCACCCTAAAAAATTTACAAAATTTGAGGGCAAATAGGGTTTCCGACGACTCTTACGAGTCAATCAAAGCATCGAAACCTACATTTCGATTAAGAAGTGGGGATAACCTTTTAATAAATTCTCTTATTTATAGCAGATGAAAATCTGTGTTGATAGCCAAACTCCAGTAGTGAGATTTAAGCTGAGCTACGAAGATCTCTTGGAGAAATATGGCAATCTTTCAGACCCATTGGATATTCAGAGTCTGGAAGAAGGTTTAGATTACGAGTTCACTCCGGGCGGAGTAACCAACATGCTTTATCCTGCTGTTAAGAGCATGCTGGAAGATGGATTTCTCGACAGAGTTATATGGGTCTCTCTTGGTATAAACTACCCGCCACGCCTCTCCATAGGCAACCTTATGATCTCTCACGTCGAAATAGATGAAAGAGTTCTTAGAAATTACACAATATTCAAGGAGGGTTTGTGGTCAGAGATTCACGGTGTCGGAAAGACAAGATTTACCCAGGATGAATTCAATGCATACGCGACCTATAACTGGGAAAACGCAAAGAAGATGTTCGAATATATAAAGGACATAGACCTATTTTATGTCCAGGACTTCCAACTTCTAATGACTGGTACGGCCATAGGTCCAGCAGCTCCTGCTGTCCTAAGATGGCACATTCCATTCGTACCAGAGAAAATGGGTAAGTTTGCGAGAAGAATAGTAGTGAAGGGCATGGAAAGTTTCGATGCAGTTGTTGTTAGCACAAGAAGGGACCTAGAAGGATTAATCAAATCGGACTACAGAGGAAGAGCATACCAACTTTACCCCTACATCGATCCCAAAGACTGGATTAACCCTGCTGAAACAGAAGAAGTCGAAAAACTGAGGAAAAAGATAGGTCTCAAGGAAGATGAGAAATTAGTAATAATAGTAGCAAGAATGGACAGAATAAAGTCTCAAGACGTTGGGATAAAGGCATTTGCCATTGCGAGCAAGAAAGCAAAAATGAAGCTTGCATTAATAGGAAATGGCAGTTTTTCTTCGTCTTCTAGGGGCGGTCTTGGATTTGGGAAAGGGGCATCTTGGAAATCAGAGCTTGAAAAACTTGTGAAAGAGTTAAACCTAGTGGAAAACGTGATTTTCCTTGGTCATTCCTCTCGGGAAGAGCTAAAAGCTGCTTACAATCTGGCATCAGTCGTCTTACTCACCTCGAGCCTCGAAGGATTTGGAATAACAGTTCTAGAAGGATGGACTAACAAGAAGCCTGCCGTCGTCAGCAGTGGAGCGGGGGTCAGTGAACTCGTCGTGAACGATTCAAATGGTTACGTATTCCCTTCTGGAGATTTCGAAACTGCCGCTGAAATGATCCTTAAAGCAATAGGCAACGCTGCGGATAGACTTGGAGAAAATGGATACGAGAGCTCGAAACAGTGTTGTCTGTCAGTGGCAGTTGAGAGAGAGAAGAAAATATTTGAAGAAGTGGGCACGGAATTCAAGCTTGATCAGAGTTAATTGCTCATCCAAGTGCGATCTTGAGATCCTCTATAAGGTCCTCTTTATTCTCGATCCCGACGGACATTCTAACCAGACCATCGGCTATCCCTGCCTCCTTTCTTTCCGCTGGAGTCAGACTTAGATGAGAAGTTTCAGCAGGAAGGGTGAGGAGAGATTCTACTCCTCCGAGGCTCGGAGCGTAGGAGAAGAGCCTGAGTTTCTTAGCCATGTCTCTGGCTGAATTCAAACCTCCTGCAAGTTCGAAAGAGACCATGCCTCCGAAACCAGTCAAGTTTCTCTTCGCTATCTTGTTATACGCAAATCCTTCCAAACCAGGGTATAGAACTTTTGCAACTCTTTTGTGGTCCGACAAGAACTTGGCTATTTCAAAAGCATTCTCGTTGTGAGCTTTCATCCTCAGTCCCAGCGTTTTTAACCCTCTGAGTCCCAGATACGCTTGGATCGGATCCGGAGAAGCTCCAAGCAGTTTTCTCTTTCCCCAGACTGCTTCCATGTTCTTCCTTTCGAAGCCGGCAAGTCCCAGCAAAATGTCACTATGCCCTCCAATATATTTGGTTCCACTGTGAAGCGTGAAAGCAGCCCCCAGTTTTGATGGATTCTGATTATATGGAGTAGCAAACGTTGCGTCTACAAATAGCGGGATTCCAGCTTCATTCGTCATTTTACCAAGTAGCTGGATATCGCAAACTCCGAGAGTCGGATTCACTACAGATTCCGTATATAGACCCACATAACCGTTCAAGTTGACATTCCCTGAATTCATCTCGTCCAATTTGACTATGTCGACATCAATGCCGATAGAGGGCAGATATCTCGTGAAGAAAACGAACGTTTCCCCGTAGAGCTCCTTCACGGAGAGGAGCCTGTCGCCCTTCTTAAGCAGTGAAAGAACCGAAGATGTGATAGCCCCCATTCCGGAGGAAAATGAAAGTGACTCCTCAACAGCATCTAGTGATGCATATTTCCTCTCCAAGGATTCGAGCGTCGGATTTCCCCATCTCGTGTACATATATGGTTTGTTTCTGGTGTGATCTGTGTATGCAGATTCGTTGGGATTCGGGTTGTAGAAAGTTGACGTCTCGAAAATGGGGGTAGTAACGTTTCCAATTCTTTTGTCCCTAAACTCCCCTGACTGGACAGCTCGGGTATTGAATCCGTCATTCATGATTAATGAAACGCGTGACAAATATTTAACCATCAGCATCTATTTTTCTTCGAGTCAGATCACCTTTTGGAATTATTCACAGCTGTTCCTCTAAACTGGAATTTGAGTACTTACTCCAATATTTGTTCCTCCCCTACGCTATGACACAATCCCAGCCAGAGGTGTCTCACTCCCAGCTATTTGTCCAAGACCCCTTACAGACATCCTTAGTCCGCTGTTTTTGTCTATTATTTAAGGTGCTAAATTCGTCTCGCTATTCCACGCAGTTTCTATCTCAAGTTGTCTGTAAAGAGTTTATGCTGCGCCGAATCTTCTATCCCTTGAGTTTCTCTTTTAGTGGTACTCTTGTGAATATTACTACCATTATCACCGTCGAGAAAGCCGCTATGAATGGAATGTATCTAATCGTCATTTGAGAAGATGTCGGAAGATAAAAAGCCGAATAGTACCAACCCACGAACATTCCAGAGAGCGCATATGGTACTCTCTCTATCAATCCCTGGATTCCGAAGTACATTCCTTCTCTTCTGTATCCGGTTCTGATCTCGTCTTCATCTATTATGTCTGAAAGCACTGCGTAAGTGAGGATTATCGGAGCGGTCGCCCCCAGTCCTACTATTGCCAACATCGGAATCAACAGTTCCATAGAAGGATTTGAAGGTATAATTCCGAGAAGTAACATCCCTAAGGCAAGTATGGAAGAAAGTATTATCATCGCTCTCTTTTTTGTTAACTTCTTTGACAGTTTCATCGTGACGACAGAGAAAATTGCTAGGAAAATGAATACAATCGCAAGAATGTAAGAGGAAAAACTAGAATAAGCCTGTACGGAACTTCCTGGAAGGATGACTATGCCTGTATAATAGGTTAGGGCGTTCACGAAAGCATACATTCCAAAAATAATAAACACATATGACGACACGTAAATCAGAAAAGTTCTATTCTTGAAGGTACTGGAAATGGCCTCGGGAAGTTTGAACGATTGGGGAGACAGAGATTGGAATCTTTCTCTTCGTATCGCCACTAGAGGAACGAAGAATGATATTACGATGAGGATGGATACACCCGCTCCTATTACGAAGAAAGAGTACCCTTTTTCCAGTAAGATCCCTGTAAGAAAAAGTATCAGTATGGTGGGAAAGACGTTGAAATACGAACTTACGCTTAGAAGTTTTACTCTATCGTCAGAGTTCAAAGAAATTTCGGGAATCATTGCAAGGTACGGCAGAACTACAAAAGTGTAAAGGAAATTAAACAGTGCAAAATCAGCGGCTACATACACAAAATTCGAAAATTGGTTTTGGGATATCGGTCTGAAAAGGAGCATAAAACTGATTGCGAGCGGAATCGCACCTATCAGTATGAATGGCCTCCTCCTTCCCATTTTCCATTTTAACTTGTCGCTTAGGTTTCCAATGAACGGATTTGCAATTGCTTGGACTATTACTCCAACCCCAAATGCGGTCCCAAGGAGGGCAGGTGGAATCAACTGCGTCCCTCCATGTGGGGAATAAATCGCCCAGAGATAAACGAAGAAGTACGTCGGTATGTTTACTCCCATCTGACCGAAGCTGTAGAGTATCTTTAACTTCATTGGCAGGGAACCTGAGACTGTCGAGGATTTCGCTGGGTTTCGTTTATTTACGCTTTCCTTATCGGGAACTGGTTCCGAAACTACCATGGATTCATCCCTCCTAGAATATTGATGTGCAATTCGTGAGGAAGTAGCACCCTGAATGGTTCTGCGAATTGAGCTCCCACCCTATGACCATAGAGAGCAGAAATCCCTTTGACCAAATCGATAGAAGAATCATCCGTAAACTGGGACTTATGGGCTTTTATTGCTAAAATCTTCTTATCCATTGTACCTGTACAGTCAAGAATCACGTTAGGGTTGTACGTAAAGCCCAAGGCAACATTAGGGCTCTTGACTGTTTTCCCTTCTCCAATATTTGGAAATTCTTCAAAGAGTACGGACTGGAGTACTGCCATGCCCACGTTGACGTGATCTGGATGTGATTCGTAGAGAAGGTAGGGATCGACTGTTATGACTAAGTCTGGTGAGAGTTCACGAATTATCTTGATCACATCATTTCTCAAAAGAGAAGGTTGCGGTACCTCTGAATCTTTGTAACCAAGGAATCTGATGTTATTTGAGCCTAGTACTGCCAGTGCACTCTCCTGCTCCTTCTTTCTGATCTCTTTCAACTCTTCTTCCCCTATTGACTTACTACCCTTCCTTCCATCACTCGCTACAATCAGAAAAAACTCTGACCCCTCCCGAATTTTACTCGCAATAAAACCTCCTGCGATCAGTTCGTTGTCATCGGGATGGGGAGCAAATGTCACTATTCTTTTCGATTGTAGTAGTAGATTTTTCCGTGTGTCATCTAATTCAATTTTTCTCAGGTATTCAGAAAAATCCATCTAAATATGAAAAAGACGAAATAATTTAAACCTTACTTGAATTTCAGTCTGCCTAAATGGCTCTTGGCGAGCATATCTCTTGAGAATTTCTTATCATTGAGCTGGAGAGTGAGCTTTTGATGCTAAGTTCTTATGCGAATTTATATTAGTTAGCGCAGCACGCGTTTTTCAAATTGAAATGGTGACTTTTGGTCACTGCCTTGGTGTGAGTTGTCATATAATGAGTGCAAATCCAGGTACCCGTCAGAAAGCATAGAAAGGAGACTATTCGGACATATTTTTAAAGAATATATGAGGAGCAAAAGTGTCATAGAAGGAAAGGAATATAAGAAGAAGCAAATTCAGTTCTCATGCATTTCATGCTGGAGGAAATCAGGTCAGAATCAGCTATAGTAGAAAATTACAAGGCAAAAGAGTTTGATAATTTTGAAAATATTCTCAGAATTCTTGCTGAATCCGATGTAATTTATGCCGTTGGTAATGGAACCAGTTATCACGCAGCATTGTATTTATCAATCCTTCTTAACAGAACTGGACAGAGCTGCTTTCCAGTCTTTTCCAGCGAGACGGATCAACTATTTCTCAAGAAGGGACCTAAAATGGCAGCGATTGTATTCAGCCAATCCGGAGGGAGCGTTGACGCTATAAATTCAGTTGAAGAGCTTAAGAGGGTTGAGGCAAGAGTCATTGGTATCACAAATATTCCGAATTCAGAACTAGACAAGAGATCCGATTTTAAGATAAATACTGACGTGGGAAAAGAGGAATCCCTTGCTGCTACAAAGTCCCATTTGTCGCAGCTACTTGTATCTCTGAAGATTGCTTTGCATGGAAAGAATGAGAATCTTGACGCCCTAATGGGTGACATCGAAAGGTATGCAGGAATGATTATCAGTAAGGACACAGCAATCAGACGCCTTGCGGAACGATCGACCGCGAATACTGTATTTCTTGGCTCAGGATTACTCTACCCAGTCGCGCTTGAAGCTTCCTTGAAATTAATGGAGACAAGCAACGCGATATCTTACGCTTTCCCTACCAGGGAATTCCTCCATGGCCCGAAACAGATCCTTGATAAGAACTGGTCGGTCTTCATGTTTTCTAGAGACAACAAGGTGGAAAAGGATCTAAACCAATATGCGAAAAGTGTGTTGGATGTTACTGATTTTATGAAAGAGGAATATGGAATATCAAAAATTAACGAAGTAACCTGGTCAATTCTTTTATTGATATTTGGACAGTTATTCGCCTACTACTCGTCAATTTATCGCGGTCTTAACCCAGATAAACCTTCAAAGCTTTCGAAAGTCGTAAAATGATCACATTCCATTTGATCGCATCAAGAAAGTATTTAAATTCTGAATGACATATTAATTGTGCGGTTAATTGGGGTCCAATTTGAAATTAACGACAACGATTTCAAGGAAAACTTCTCAGCTCACGTCGAAAATTTTTACAGGAAAACTGATCCCGGGGATTTTATAATATTTCCTGAAGACATAGGACTTTTGACTGCCTTCTCAGGCTTGACTGCCCACTCTACCGTCGAGGCTATGCGGGTTCTATATTCGAGAAATCAAGATGTGATCAACGCTATTGCAACGGAGAAAGAGATTCAAAATTTCACATCTGCAATATTCTTGTCCCTTACCAGCAAGTTCATTAGTGAATTCTACGATTTGTTCAGTTCACTATCCAGGAAATATTCCGTTTACACCCTTTCGTGTAACAACATGCCCCCGTTCTTAAGGAAAGGAGAAAGTGGGGAATTTACTGAAGCAAGGGTTTACAATTCAGCCTTTGTGTTCGGTACTTCAGGAAAGCTTTTGTTTAAACAGGATAAGGTCTTTCTTACTTCGATGGAGTTAGATCTTGGAATATCTAGAGGAAAAATTTCACAGACAACTCCCTTCAAGCTCGGTAGTAAAAATATTGGTATTGCCATCAGTCTGGACGCCTTTATGCCTCAATATCTATCAAGATTAGAAGATGCTGACATTATTATCCAGCCGGATGCAAACCCAGGAAAGTGGAATTGTGTACTCGGTAACGGAAGATGGCAACCAGAAGAATGGATGGACTCTGCTTATTACATAGCTCAGAGAATTGGTAAGGTCGGATACGTCATTAATCCGATGATGGTTGGCGATCTGTTTGAAGTAAGATTTGAGGGACAGTCGAGCATAACTAAGAAGGCGGAAGAGACAGATACAAAGATGTCTTATATCGGAAATCTACCATCGACCGGGTTCCAATCAATACTAAGTATTCCGGGATATGATGTGAGAGAAGGTGTTGATAGAGAATCGGTTTCCGATAAATTACTGAAGTACGAAGAGGGAGTGATAGAAATTGAGTTATAACTTTTCCAGAAGAATGGTGGTAACGTCTCCAGATAGCGTCGTTGAACAGAATTATAGAGTGACTGCCAATTATTTCCTTTCCATCGTCCTTCGAGGTGGGACACTTGAGCTGTGTTTCCCGATTGAAAGCGCATCCTCACTTGTGTGCTTCAAGATTAGCAGATTCATCTCCGAAAACGACTTTAGAGGGGTAGGGTGGATCGAAAATTGTTCGAAAGAAAAAGATGTGAAAATAATCGTACCTCCTTATAGACCCGGTTTTTTCATTGGTACTCCAGTATTTAGAAAGTTGAAGGTTGAGGCCTATTACAAGATATTTTGGGAGATACCAATGACCGTTGAGACCTTGAAGGTAAATTGGTCAGATTCTCCAGCCTACTACGTCGCTACAGGGAACGGCACTCCTTCTATTGCGTTCAGAAGGGACGAAAATGGCTATTTTATCGGCATCGGAGACACACCAGATAGAGCAGTTCTGAACACCATACATCTTTCAAGAATTGGAGTGAATAGTCTTGAAACAGAGACGAACAAATTCATGGATAGATTCAACGGAGTAAAGGACAAGGTCACAAGAGACAATATCCTGATGTCAATCTTCAACTCAAACTCAATCTTCATAGACAAGGAGGACAACTGCATAATGGCTTCAAAGAGTCCAAAATATTATGTGTCTAGTGGGTTCTGGGCTAGGGATTTCGTCTTCTGGGTTCTACCGATAATAGAGAGATATGATACAGCCAGAGCCAAAGAACTACTCTCTTTGCTGCTGAAGAAATATTGGAATCACAAGGGTACGCACGCACTCTATCTGGACGGTAGAATTTTGTACGATGGTTTTGAGCTCGATCAGCTGTCATACTATTTCATTGCTCTCGAGAGGGCAATTGCCCATAAAGTGATTGAACCTGAAGACTCCGTTGTGCGGGCAAGTCATTTGATGGATGCGCTTATTACAAGGAAGAGTGATCAATACCACTTATACAGTACTGACCTTAACAGCTCTGATGACCCCGTGACTTATCCCTATGTTACGTTCAATAACGTTGCGCTATGGTACTCAATGAGGACGTATGGGGCTAGAATCAAGGAACTTCTTTTGGACAAGTCGTACCTGGAGTACTCCGACAAGATAAGAGAAGACATTATGAAAGAGATGGTAAGCAATGAAATGTTCTGCTATTCCACTGATTTGAATGGAAACAACGAGTTTTACGATGATCCCACCGGTTCTCTACTCCTCCTTCCATTTCTGGGATTCGTCGATAGAGAGTCGAGAATATTCAAGAATACCTTTGACTGGATCAAATCAAACAAGAATGAGTACAAGGTAGAAGGAAGATTCTCTGGCATCGGTAACAGACACGTCAAACACCCATGGGTTCATTCTTACGTTACTGAGGTGCTGTCTGGTCTGACCGACAAAAACATATTGGAAGGGATACCGCTAGATGATGGACTTAGCTGTGAGACGATAGACGAAAACGATGGGAAATGTCACACAGGCATCCACTTTCCGGGTTCTTCTGCGTTCCTTGTTCGAGCACTAATGAGTCGGTCAGGAAAATAAATCTCGGAGAAAGTTGACATCAGTGATATCGTGAATGCTGCATTAAACAACCCCTCTTTCCGACCCCACTCGTATCACGAGAGCTATCTCCATCTTTGAAACAATTTCATATCATTGAAAGGAATTGAGTTCTATGGAACTGAAGTTTCCGAAGGGATTTAGCTGGGGAACTGCAATTTCAGCATTTCAGACTGAAATGGGAAGCTCTGAAGCCTCCAACTTTGGTGGGACAGATTGGTTTGAATGGACGAACAGTGAAGAAATCATCAAGGAAGGTCTGGTCTCTGGGGATAAGCCGCAAGAAGGAGATGGTTTCTGGGATCTGTATGAGGAGGATATGAGACTGGCAAAGTCTCTTGGAAATGACTCCCTAAGAATGAGTATTGAGTGGGCCAGGATATTCAGCGATGATACCTCTGCTGTGGATGGACAGTTCAAGAGAAATGAGAAAGGAGAACCCCTGAGTTTTTCACCTACTGGAACTACTCTCAGCCAACTTAAGTCGACGGCGAACCGAGACGCCTTGGATCACTATAAGAAAATGATAGATTATGCTCATTCCATCGGATTAAAGGTGTTTATGACTCTGTATCACTGGCCTCTTCCATTATGGCTTCATAGGCCGGTAAAGTGTCACAGAGACCTAGATAATGCGAAGGAAAGAGGATGGCTTGACATCAAAACTGTTGAGGAATTCGCAAAATATTCCTATTTTGTTTCAGAGACCCTAGGTACAAAGGTCGATGCTTGGGAGACAATAAACGAACCAGAGGTTATCGCTACGAACGGCTACGTTTTCGGTAAGAGCGCAGGTTTTCCTCCCGGACTCGAGAATATACCATTGGCATTTAGAGTAGAAAGAAATCTCGCATTCGCCCATAATTTGGGATTCAGGACACTCAAGAAATACACGGGCAAAGAGGTAGGAATTGGAACCGCCCCCCCATATTTTGAGCCAGTAACTGGCGGTGAAAAAGACAGAGAGGTTGCGAATACAGCTAGATACCTCAACAACGAATGGATTCTGAATGCTGCGTTGAGAGGTGAATTTGATAACAATCTTTCAGGAACTCCAGATGAGAAGATAGCTAATTTCGGTGGATCAGATTATATTGGAATTGACTACTATACAAGAATGAGAGTAGAATATTCTGAAGAAGAGTTGTATGCAGGGGCTCTTCCCATGAAGGTCCTTCCTTGTGAGGATTGCAACGACTTCAAGTGGGATATTTATGCGGAAGGAATGAGACCAGTTTTGAAATGGATATATGACAGATTCCAACTACCTCTGTACATACTTGAAAACGGCATAGCGGATTCGAACGATCAAAAGAGGAAAAGGTATATCGTCGACCATTTGAAGGCTCTCCAGGAAGCTATTGAAATAGACAAAGTACCCGTAAAGGGCTATTTCCACTGGACTCTTTTCGACAATTTTGAATGGGCGAGCGGATATTCCATGAAATTCGGACTGTACGAAGTGGATTATCGCACGAAGGAGAGAAGGAAGAGAAATTCAGCAGAGACCTACGAACGAATCTGTAAGGGACTTCCAATAGATTAGCGAGCGATTCTTATGTATGATGCAGGAGGCGATTGTTGGTTTGAATAGCCCAAGATGTGAACCGCATTCTGTCTCGAAATGAGCCACTTGTATTCGTTTTTTATAAGTCTCTCCCGAACAGCATACATATAAGCGCTGTTGAATCTTTCCACTAGGACTTTCTGATCTTTCTCAGCGCCTAGATCTCTCGAGGAAAAAGAATATCAAATAAAAAGAAATTGAAATACAATGAGCGCAGGCGGTACAAATGACGAAATTTGGTTTGCAGACGCTAAACAGAGCGAAGACACACTCATTCTAGCATCGCCTGAAGATCTGATTAGAATTCAAGTGACCTCAAAGGCATCACTTGAAAGAGGGACGACGTTTAGTGTGCGAGTTGATCGGAAAGAGAGGACGATCGAAGAAGGTGGTAGAGAATGACTTTAAAAATTGCGATTATCGGGGCAGGTAGCCTGTTTTGGAGTTCGACTTTGATTCACGATCTTTGTTTGACTCCCGAGATGAGAGGAAGCAAAATTTACTTGATGGACGTAGACAAAGAGCGCCTTGACACCATTTACCATTTTGCCGTTAGGTACTCTTCGGAGGTAAGGTTCGATATCAAATTCTACAAGACCACGGATAGGAGAGAGGCAATACGAGACTCAGATTTTGTACTAAATGTTGCAATGGCTGGGGGACACCAATATTATGAAAAAATGAGGACAATTTCGGAAAAGTTTGGCTATTTTAGGGGAATAAATAGCGTGGAGTGGAACATGGTCTCCGACTACCACACCATATGGGGTTATTATCAGTTCAAATTGGCTATGGATATAGCCGAAGACGTAGAGTCGTTGAGCCCCAGTTCTTGGCTCATACAACTTTCAAATCCCGTTTTCGAGCTTACAACCCTCATAGGAAGACAAATGAGGTTAAATTTGGTAGGCGTGTGCCATGGCCATCTGGACTACAGGGACATCGTAGGTTCCTTACGACTCAATGAAAACGATATGGAGGTCGAATCAATTGGTCTGAATCACACCATTTGGATGACCAGATTCAAAAGAGGAAAAGAGGATGCGTATCCAATTTTCAATGAGTGGATAGACAAAGAATATCGGTCATTTTACAAAGACTGGTTGAAAGCATCGAAGTCAAACCCACTCGGCATGCAGATGTCCCCAGCAATGGTGGATATGTACAAGGAATACGGACTGGTCCCTGTAGGCGATACGGTAAGGAGCGGTACATGGAAGTACCACAGAAATCTAAAGACAAAGATGAGGTGGTACGGGCGAGCGGGTGGCTTTGATTCTCCTGAAGGATGGAAATTTTATCTTGATATGGAAGATAGGAACATTAGCATGATTAAGAATGCATTGGAAAACGCTGCTGCCCCCCTTTATCGTCTCTTCCCGGCTGGCATCAGTAACGAACCGGTGGTACCTCTTATAACCTCACTGAGCAGTGATGTCGGAGGTACACATCAGGTAAACGTAATGAATAAAGGCAAAATCGAAGGCATCCCGGACGATGTTGCAGTCGAGGTGCCGGCACTGTTGGATAAAAGGGGAATCCACGCTGAAACTGGGAAGAGACTTCCTATAAGGATATTGAATTTTTCAATACGCCCCAGAGTCCAAAGAATGGAATGGACGTTAGAAGCATTCCTGGAGGGGGGGAAAGAAACAATGCTCGAGTGGTTGATGGCTGATCCTCGTACGAAAAATGATGAACAGGCAGAGCAAGTGGTGAATGCCCTGCTTTTGTTGGACGAGAACGAGTCAATGGCAAAACACTTTAGGTAAAGTTCACGCTTTTATCTTGAATTCAGAGACAAAACTGGTCCATAGCGGCCAGTTCACTTTTATGTCAACCTTTACCATATGGCTCCCTTTTTCAATTGGTTTTTCCAGCGTCGCTCTGAGTGTAATTGAGCCTCCTAGGAGAACGTTCAAGTCCATGTTCTGTTCGATTTTCATGAATCCCCCATCTTTTGTACCGATCGAAGTTTGACTGGTGACGTCCACATCATCTAGGAATATAGAAGGCGATACACTGACTCTTGCAGAACCCTCTGTGTTCTTTATCTTGAATTCTATTTCTCGCTCTCCAATTTTCTTGAAACTATCTTTGATGTATTGAATTGGCAAGCTGACCTCCTTTATATTCCCTTTATTTATAAGAATGTATTGCGCTTTCAATGTTCTTGGTATGTCAGAAAGTCAATGTTCTGAACAAATCCTGAAGATTTCATAAAAAAGAGTTTATACTGGCTAAAAAATATACAGAGGAATGGACAAGGGCAGATACAAATGGTTGGTCGTTGCTGTTTTATCAGCCTTTCTAGTTATACAGGCTGCTGACACGTACATTATTTCTGCGGTAAACCCGGAGCTGATCCGGGAATTTCACGTAAGCTACGTCACTTTGGGTCTCCTTTTTTCCGTCACTCTCATAATATCAACTCTTCTTTACCCATTATGGGGATACTGGTACGATAAATATTCGAGGAAATTTCTCACCGGTCTCCTAGCTTTACTCCTTGGGTCGAGTACTTGGCTAAACGCACTTTCTGGAGTCTTCTCGCAATTCTTCATAACCAGGATGTTCACCGCCATTGGTTATCCTACCCCTTCCGGCGTCTACACTCTCACTGCCGATTATTTTGGACCCAAGAGCAGGGGAAGGGCAATGGGATTCATAAATGCAGCGAGTCCGATAGGATATCTTCTTGGGATCATCATACCTCTCACAATAATTGGACTCGGATTAAATTGGAGATACTCCTTCTTTATCACCGCGGGGCTAAGTATCGTGATTGGAGTCCTGATATTTCTGCTGGTCAAAGAAGTCCCTCGAGGAGCTGCTGAACCAGAACTTGAGGGTAAACTCACTTCGGATATATACAAGGTAAAACTATCGGATCTGTGGAAGATTCTGAAGAACAGATCTCTGCTTCTCCTGTTCATTCAGGGGTTTTTCGGAGTTTTCCCTTGGTTTACCATCAGCTTTTGGATCATAACGTACATGACGCTGGGGAGGGGCCTTTCAGATTTCACTATAACAATAGTCATGTTGGTATGGATACTCGCGATGGTTGCGGGAAATGTCGTTTCAGGATATTTGAGCGATTATTTGTTCAAAAAGACTCCAAGCGGAAGGGCAATTCTTGGTGCGGTAGTCGTCTTCATGTCTGCACTTCTTATCTATCTTACAATGTATTCTCCTACTTTCGGAGGATTTTTTGTGCTTGGAATTTTTACCGCCTTCGAAATACCAATGGCTGGACCCAGCGTGAATGCAGCAGTGATGGACATAACGGAGCCTGAACTTAGGGGGAGTGCAACTGCTTATCTCAATTTTTTCGGGAGCGCGGGAAGCTCAGTAGGGCCATTTTTGGCTGGAGTTATAGCCACGGCGATTTCTTTGCAGTATGCGATTACTGTCATCAGTTCTCTGACCTGGGTGGTGTGCGGCATAGTGTTTACAATGCTTATATTCACCATGCCAAAAGACGTAGCTAAATTCAGAAACATTATGAAGACAAGGGCAGATGAAATCGATATTTCGAGGGAGGGACAACTTTAATGAGTCTAGTACCTTTCATTATGTGACATTAAATGAAGATACGCTTTGATATTTAATGACGTTCAAATGTATCTTTCATACGAGCAGATCATAGGAATGTTGGATTAGAAAAACTTAGAGGACCGCCATCTTCCCAAAGTTCTAGTCTTACAAAGTTTTTAAACCTATTTTTTTCAAAGATTCCCTCTTTGGAGGGTCTACTTATCAGTTCGGTCCGCTCTGATGAAATTGCTCGAAGTTCAATCGATTCCTTATAATTTATAATAGAATACGATAAGTCGTGATTGAGAAAGACGACGGGACTATGGGTATCTTTTGTAATAGAAAAATTTCCTCTCCTGAGGTTCGAAATTAGTGAAGATTTTGACTCCACACCCCTAAGAGCCAGAACCTGGGAATCTATATTGAAAAGATGATTCACGTGGAAATCGTTTCCAGCAAAACACCATATCTTCAGACCTTGAACTAGTAGTTTTTGCCAGAGTTCCAATGCCTTCTGATTTTCTTCGCCCCAGTCGCCATTCCATATTTCGATTCCGTCGGCTAGTGCGTAGCTTTCTTCGCCCCAGAACCACGCATTCGTCTTAAACGGATGGTTGATCGACACAAGAGCCCCCCTCGTCTTGGCTTCCTTGGCGGCTTCTGAAAAATCTTTGGGGTTGCTCGACTCGATCCCCTTAAAGTATCCACATTCGGGATCTATTGGCGAGTCAATGTTAATGAAATTAGAGTGTCCTTTTTTCTGTCCCCACTCTTCTCCACTTATCAGAAATTCACTGCTTCCTTTGATCACTGGTACGTTGTTGTGATCTGTGATTGCTACAAAGTCCACGCCCCTCCTGTTAGCCATTTTCAATAATTCCTTTGGACTTTTCATCAGTACCTTCATTATCATTCTTTCAAAAGGCCAGACAAATCTGTGGAATACACCTTCTCCGCTTAGACTGTTTATTGAAAATTTAGAATGGGAATGCACCTGAGCGTAGGTTAGATTCTTGTTCATTTTTGCTCGCTTATCACATTCCATGTTTTTATTCCTTTTCTTTATCTTGAAAGTGCAAGTGAGGTTGACGTCGCTAATTCTAAGCGCTCTCTATCGACCATAGATTCTGATTATTCAAACTTCCATTTCATCGGGTAGCTGTTAGAAAAGAATAATAGTGCATATAAAATGGTATGACTAGGATGTGCGATACTTTGTGCAGCCTTCCCAAGAATAATGGCGATCCAAAGGTCGGTCTATTTGGAAAAAACAGCGATAGAGATCCAAATGAGATTCAGGTAGTGGAGTTCTATCCAAGAATGTCAAGAGAAGGTAGAATGAATGCGACTCACATCGAGGTAGAATGTGAAGGAGATGTGAATGCAATACTCATTTCTAGGCCCCTGTGGATGTGGGGCGCGGAGATGGGAGTAAACGAAAAGGGCGTCGCAATAGGAAACGAGGCGATTTTCTCTAATCCCAAAAATAAAAAGAATGGTCTACTTGGAATGGACCTGCTACGATTAGGTCTCGAGAGAGGAAAAGATTCCCTTTCTGCAGCCCACACAATAGTAGAGTACCTCGAAAAATATGGACAGGGGGGAAGCAATGATCAGTTTAAGGATGAATACTACAATAATTCTTTCCTGATATCAGACGGTAAACGAGTACTTGAGCTGTACATCATTGGCAGTGAATATCTCTTAAGAGAGGTGAATAGATTTGATACCATTTCGAACAGCGTAGCTCGCGAAAGAGAGAGCGAGAAAGCGGACATAGGAAAATCGCACAATTTTTCGTACAAAGAAGATTTCTTGTATACTAGGTTGGGTCGAGGATTTGAGAGATCGAAATTTACTACCGACAGTCTGAATAGTGAGTCAGGTGGGATCGAATTAGGAGACTTCTTTAAGACACTAAGACATCACGATGGAGATTGGACCCATCCGAAACTCGGATCCAACGGCGATATCTGTATGCACGCTGGCCCACTCTCGAGGAGGTTCCAAACAGTTAATTCAATGGTAGTGGAAATCGGCGAGAAGAGATCTATCGTCTGGTCGACCTTCTCGTCTAACCCTTGCATTTCCTTGTACAAACCTATACTGTTCTCTGAGGAAAGAACATATTGGCTCAATTATGATCAAAATTATTGGCTAAAGTCTGAATTGATCCATCGGAAATATCAGGAATCAAGAAGTGCCTCATACTTAGATGAAATGCACAGCGTAGATGATGAGCAAGAGCACATAATCAATAGTATAGGGACGATAAGGAGAAAATGGCTGTCGGGAGATAACTTGGCGACAGAAGAATACGAAGAGATCCTTAACGGCATTGGAAAAATAGACTCAGAACACCTTGGCAAACTTCAGAAATCATACGGGTCTGTTTCCTCGTCAGGTTTGGCTGGACCTTACGGCGCTTGGTGGAAAAGAAAGAGAGAATCTCTAGCTCAGTCCCAATAATTTGAACCGAATTCTCATTTGCAGTCAAAGTGTCTTGGAATTAACTCACCTTCTCGTCCCCAATCTCCCGGACTTGTACAGGTAGTAGTAGAGGAGTGAAAGTACAAAGACTCCAACTATCACCACTATGGCAACCTCTGCTGTAGATGTTAGCAGAAGAAGTATGCCGAGCAGCATGAATATTGCTGTGATGACAATGTAAATGACGGTCCCACCCCTTACGTCAAATGGAATCTCCTGCTTCTTCAACTTTCTCTTATGCCACAGTGCACTGTAGCTGACAAAGGCATACATAAAGGAATCAAAGGCCGCTGCTATGAGCACGATTGCTGAGTAGTTCTTGGTGAAGAAAACTACTGCAGTAATAATCATGACAACAACGTAGAGGAACAGCAAAGAGGCGTATGGTGTGAGAAACCTCTTGTGAATGTTACCTAAGAACTTTGGAAACACTCCTTCTCTTCCTAGCGCATATACAAGCCTCGAAGTTCCTAAGATACCGGCATTAAATGCACTAAAGCTCATGACTATGCTGATAATGCCAATCAAGATGGGAAGTTTGGTTCCAGTCAGTATATAATTCCCAAGAACGATCTGAGGAATGACGGTGTTTTGAAGAACAGAAATGGGCACCCTTTCAAATATCGCTACTGAAGCAAGGATGAAAGTGATGCCTATGAAAAAGATACCTAAAGGCATAGCCCTGGGAATACCCTTCCGGTAGTCTATAGCCTCCTCCCCCAAGGTGGTGACCCTACCAAAACCTATGAAAAAGTAAATGGAGACAGCGCTGGCAGAAAACACAGAAAGCCAGTTCAAGCTGCCAAATCCAACGGGAGGAGCATTACTTACGAAAAATATCGAATATACCGAAACAACGATGAGTGAAACAATGACAAAGAATGTTATAAACATTTGAAAATTTCCAGAAATTTCAACACCGACGATGTTTATCAGGACGACCACGCTGAGGATTAAGATGGACCAGAAAAATGGAGGGAGTATACCGACAACGTAGCCCAGTACGTTGCCTGCCATGTACGCTTCGATACCTGCGGCCCCAAGGATTATTATCACCCACATCACCGATAAAGAGAGAGCCAAAGTGTTTCCCATCGGTTTCTTGAGGAAAATCCTGTTACCAGCCGCGGATGGATATATGCTTACTAATTCACCATACGCCAGGGAAACCAGAATGACTACGGCCGTGGATATTATGACTGAGAATATTAGGTTGATCAAAGAACCAACCATAAGTACCATTATTGTTATGCTCAGGAACACGGAAGACGCAAGAGGGGTACCCATCGTTATGGCAACCAGTCTCGTGAATTTCAATCTTCGATTGAGTGTTAAGACCATAAAATCTTCGCCACCGCATCTAAGACTATCTGATCCTTTTCGGATCCAAATGTTTCAACAACTCCATCCATATAAAGATGAACTATGTTCTCCTTCCCTCTGAACATGTCGAGCAACGTCTCCGTGCCACTCACTACTCTCACGTTGCCCTCATCGATACTGTCAGCTTTCTTCATTTCCGTTATCTTTCCATACTCTACTTGTAGAACGAATCCAGTATTCAGATCCTTGCTCCACATCAGAACTGACGTGCTCCACTTCCTAATGAGCTTCTGGACTTTTTCATTTTGATTCACTTTTTCCCTAAATTCAACTAACACCTTTCTAAGTTCTTCTTCTCTATCGATAGTCGTATTCTCACCAACCTAATTGATTCCCTGTGCAGACCTTACCAACTCCTGTGCAGCATTGACGTACTTCATCAATTTTTTTACATTTCCGGTGACCTTTACTTCCCCTCTCAATAGAGCCGTTACCACGTTGACTTTACCTGTGAGTATGCGCTCCCACGTAGTCGCCGTGCTCTCCAGGAGGTATGGCACGTCTTTGAAACTGACAGAAGCCGGAAAACTTATCGAATTGCACTTTCCGTGATAGAGATTCAATCTCACATTTTTCGTTTCACCCTTTCGAAAGAAAGACGATCCTTCGTCTCCTCTTATGATTAGGGCAATATCGCCTTCCCAATCTGCAGCGTATTTCTTGTAATTCTCATTTGAATTAAGATTCTCCCCAAACTTTTCAAACCATTCAACGGAAAACATTAGTGATTTCATAAGTACCCACTGCCGCTCAGCCATTTCTGGTACTGGATTCTGGTAGGAATGATTATTTTCTTTGTCAAATCCTTCAGTAAGAACTCCATCCTTTCAGATGGGCCTTGAATGCTCATTATCTTCTTCATCGATCCCTTGAAAACTATCTCGTCGCTTATTACAAGCTCTACAAAACTCTCTTGCCCCGTACTTATCCTTACCATTGCTTCATAAGTGTCAACGTAGTAAACAAGGTCAGCCGAACTTTCGAGCTCCTTGAGTTCACATTTCTTCAAAAGAGTAAACGACAAGACTTCGCCATCGACGGTCTTTTGCCATATTCCTATTCCCAAGTCCTTTATGACAATCAGTTCCGTGGCATTGTAACTTCCCTTCCCTAGCTCCCTAAATTTCATATCTTTGTTTAGGACGTCTTTCAGACTGTCAAAGAATTCTTGTGTGCCGAATTTGAGCAAGACTAGTTCACTACCCCAGTATGGATCAGTTCTCCTGGATTTTGATTATTTTCTTGACCGCGACGTTTCGGACTTTCAATTGCTGCAAAAAGCTAGCAGGGTCAATCGCCCCTTCAGGAGCGTATAATCCCGGTCTTAGGTTCTTGTTCTTTATAATTTGTTGAGCACCGATGCTTGCGGACCAACCTGTAAGCTTCTGCATTTTGTCTGCACCGCTGTACTCAATTACGGTCTTTTTTCCTCTTTTCATCCCCACGACTTCTACCCAGAAACCGGA
This sequence comes from Thermoplasmata archaeon, assembly GCA_021792255.1. Lineage (GTDB taxonomy): Archaea > Thermoplasmatota > Thermoplasmata > Thermoplasmatales. The sequence continues at coordinate 228,123 of JAJYUZ010000002.1, read as the reverse complement.
CACTTCTGCACCTCCGCTCTTAAATTGTTCCATAGTCTGATGGACAAAAGATGCTAAGAAATCCCTAGACGACACTTCTAAGTTTCCGACTCTTATCACCTTGTCCTCTGTGAGACCTATATCTGCAAACTGACTTACGAGATGATTCTGCCAATCTGGCACTAGTGCGCCTCTAAGAGTGACGTTTCTGACTCCCTTCAGAAATCTGGGAATTGTAATAGGTTCGGGGTGACCGACAAAATATGTCTCTAGCTTGGAGATCGGTTCTGGAAACTCTATCTCTCTCTTAAACTGTCTTGCAGGAACATATTCCAATTTACCATCCAGATACATGGGCACGTCACCCGTCACTGCATGAAACACGTGTGAGATAACAGCGATGCCTGAAGAGTCAGCGGCACTACCACTCCACCCGATGTTGATATCCGATGTGCTATCTAGCTCTTCATAACCGGCTCTTGATAGGACGTTGGTGATGCCTGGAGTCCAACCCATGCCAATTAGAATTCTAGATTTCCCCCTCTTAATCTCCTTCTCTTTTTTCATCACCTGCAGAGTTGCATCGTAGTCATCGCATATATCGACATAGTCTCTGCCAGCTTCAATTGCCGCATCCACAATCATGCTTTCAAACTTGTAAAAAGGTCCAACCGCATTAATCACGATGTCTGATCGACTTATGGCCTCGACAAGTTCCTTCTTTTTACTGGCATCGACAAAAAGGCCCTTTACGTCAGTTCTGGAATTCTTGAGTTCGCGAACCAGTATATTGGTTCCTCCTTTGTTAAAGTCCCCTATCTCTACGCTTTCGACCTTGCTAAAAACCAAGTCCCTCACAACTGCGGAACCCATATCCCCGGCTCCGCCAAGAACCAGAAAGTTGGACATATGGTTTAAGATAAATTTCTCTCTATAAATACGTTCTTAGCGATTTAGGCAGGCTAAATAGTTTCTTGCCCTCCGTCCAATAGCTTGCAAAACAGCCGTTTTCTTTTTCTTAAACCCACCTTTATGGGAGAATCTCTTGGTGTAGCATCACCACGTTATGGAAATTTGAATGTGGGGTTGAATTCGTGGTTCTTCTGCAGCTACGTTAATCCATGCATCAAGGAGGTACAAAGCTAAGGGCAGATGCTTGAACTTGGTTGGGTTATGAGGCTATCGAACCGCAGATCCACAAAGAACCCGTAAAATTTCGATAAAAGACAGCTATTCTCTTCGGCAATAGCAGATAAAGAGCCCTTGAAAATATGACAAAGGATAGGTGGGTTCATGGGTTCGATTGAGAATAAAAAAATATTCTGTTGGGCCTGTTGCGATAGTCCATCAAAATAGCTATTGTTCCAGTTCCAGCAGTTAGCAAGTATATTCCGACCGGTCTATGACCCAAATACCATTAACTCAATCTTGTAAAGTATTTTCAACCATCCTGAGGAAAGGCAGCAAACTCTCCCTTACATTTTTTCCAAAATCAGTAAGTGAGTAAGAAACACCATTGTTGTCTTCATCCCTCTGGATTAACTCAAAGTTCTGAAGTTCCTTCAATCTTCTGGAAATTATTGTAGTGCTGGAGAATGGAATATCTCTGATTATTTCATTGAAATTCTTTCTGCTCCCCCTATTGCCTATCACACCCAAGATCATCATGGTATATTTCTTGCCGATGACGTTTAGAAATGGCAAGGATGGGTCAATACATACAGTTGTTCCCATATATTCAATCATACAGGCCTTTTTCTTGTTGTGTAGTCTCATATCCTCCCTGGATCCCATTGATCACACCTCATCAAGTTTTGAATCAAGACAGGTAAAAAAAAGTTTACTTTGCTGTATTAATAACTAAGAATAATGCTGAAACCATGAAAGCAGGAAAAGCAAAACTTCGAATCTATGGGATGACCTGCGATGAATGTGTTGCAACAGTGAGTCGTGGGTTGATGGCCCAGAACGGTGTGCTGGATGTTGGTGTTTCTCTGAATGATGGCACTGGCGACGTTACTATCGATCTTGAAAAAATAAACCCCGAAGATCTCCTTAAGAACAGAGTCTTCTCCAAGCCATCTCACTACAAGGCGACGCTCATGGATCAGTGAAGGGTGAGCTGATTTGATCGGTGATCAACAAAAATTCGATCTAGTAATACTTGGAAGAGGGGCGGCGGCATTTTCCGCTGCAATAAAGGCCTCAGAGCTCAGCAACGGAGAGATGACCATAGCGATGATCGGCACGGGGCCATTGGGAGGAACGTGCGTGAACGTAGGTTGCGTTCCATCAAAATATCTGCTTGAGGCCTCTCATTCAGTTTTCAAGCCAGAACACCCAAAAATGGCAGGAATACACCCAACGGAAGTCAAATATGATTTTGCTAAAGTTATGAATGGCCTGAGATCTTACGTTGCACACGCAAGGGATTCAAAATATGTAAGGGTGATTGAGAACTACAGGAACGTGAAGCTCTTCGCAGGTCTGGGGAAATTTGTGGATAAAAAGACCATAATGATATCAGATTCTGATGGATCTGAGGTTGCAGTGGTTTCAGGATCAAATATCCTCATTGCAACAGGATCGCATCCAGCAGTTCCAAACATCGAAGGTTTGAATGAGTCAGGATTTCTGACAAGCGATACCATATGGGACGTCAAAGATCTTCCTGAATCAATTGCAATAATAGGTGGAGGGGCCATTGGTCTTGAAATAGGCCAGGCGCTCCTCCATTTTGGATCAAAGGTAACGGTGATTGAGGCGCTCGATGTCCTTCTACCACAAACTGAGCCTGAGATAGGTTCAGTCATGAAAAAGCACCTGGAGGAGGAAGGTATGAAATTCTTCCTGAGAGCAAGAGTTAGTGCCGTAAGCTCATCTAGAAGCGGGAAATATATTGATGTCATAACCCACAAGGGGAAGGAGAAAATAGAAGCTCAGGAAATCATAGTCGCAACCGGAAGACAGCCCAACACAGAATATCTGGACCTTGGGACTGCCGGTGTAAACACTGATTCAAGAGGACAAATAATCACTTCTGATAAAATGAAGACATCCTCACCTGGAATTTATGCCGCAGGAGACTGTGTTTCCAAAAAAATGTTCCTCGAAACTCTGGCCGCCAGAGAAGGTGTCATAGCCGTGAGCAACATGTTCGGCGAAAATCTAAAGATCGATTACGACTCGGTGGCATGGGCAGTATTCACCAGCCCGCAGGTTGCAGGCGTTGGAATGACAGAGAGCGAGTTCTCAAAGAAGAACGGATCGTGTTCCTGCAGAGTGTTCTCCCTGGAGAATCTTACAAAGGCAAGCATCATGGGAGAAACTGAAGGCGTCATAAAGATCACTGTCGACCCAAAGGACAACAGGGTAGTGGGAATGCATATCATTGCTCCAAATGCGACAGACATAATAACAGAGGGCGCATATGCTGTCAAGAATGGTTACACCATAGACGACATCATTGCCACAAGCCACATCTTCCCTTCCATATCCGAGGGGATAAAACTTGCAGCACAATCATTTATCAGGGACCTGTCCAAGATGGCGTGTTGCGTGGAGTGAAGTACATGAAAGTAAAAGAAAAAATCTCAAAATTTGGGTTCAACCAAACAGTTGAGCTTCTTGAAAAATCTGTGGAACAAAATGGGCTGAAGGTAGTTTCAGTCATAGATGCCCAAGCAAATCTGAGGAAAATTGGCTTTGAAATCGGCGGAAACAAAATCATTGAAGTTTTCCACCCGAAACTTGCTAAGGAAATTTTTGACCACGATTTAAGGGCAGGAATAGTTCCACCCTTGAGGATCTACATCTATGAAGAAAGTGAGAAAACGCACCTGGCCGTGCAGAATGCAGCAGAGCTTTTCTCTCAGTATAATGGACTGGAAGAACTCGCTAGGAGAGTGGATGATGTTCTCGATTCTATAATTAATGTAGTCAGATAAAAAATTACACGAGTACGAAGGGTTAAACATCTCGTTCAGCTATTTACAAACAACATCGTAATTTATTTTGGATACAATAGTGCATTGGAACTGTTATTGTTCGAGCTCCAGCAGTTAGCAATTATACTCCGACCAGTCCATTCTATCATTATCCTTCAACCTTTTAGAATTGATCATTCGAGATTAGCCTGAGTGCTGTTATGTGTAATGTATTTATCTGAATAATGGTTATATATGACTGTAGCATTTATGTACTATGAGCCAAACTACCATACAAGTTTCCAAAGAGACGAGGGAGAGACTCAAGAAACTTGGAAGGAAGGGGCAGACCTATGATGAAGTCATACAAAACCTCATAGAAATTAGCAGGAAAGCCATGTTCTTCAACGAACTTGACAGAATAACTGACACAGAGGAGTTCGTCCCCCTTGACGAGAAATAGTGTTCTCGTCTCAACTACAGCTTCAAAGGAATTCAAAACACTACAGAAGAAGGAACAAGATAGAATAAGGGAGAAGTTGAATGAGCTTGCGGAAAATCCCTACGACGGATCCAACAGGCTCGATACCAAGAAACTTTCTGAGACCAAACACACATACTTCAAACTGAGAGTAGGTGATTACCGGCTTATATATTACCTCCAAGAGGAGACCATAAGGGTGGTAAGAATTGCAATACGCTCTGATGCATACCCGTGGTTGGATTAACGTCAGAAAAATGAATCATTGACTGTACTCCCTTAAAACTTTGTTCAAATCTCAACATTTAAAGAAATTATAGTCATCCATTTACTTATCTTGGAGCTTTTGCTCAAAGATTAATTTCTTATCAGTTCTATAAGGGAGCATACCAAAACTCATGAATACACATTTCTTCGATGACCAATTTTTACAACTAAAACGATCAATTCTGTATCCTTTATTTGATATATAGCTCTGTAATTCCCAATTCTTAAACTTCTCATTCCTCTTAAAACCGCGGTAAGCGGTTTGCCTAACTCAGGCTCCTTCTCTAATCGAGATAGTCCGTTTGTGATTCTTCTTTTTACTGAGTTGTCACACTTTCGAAGAAATTCCTCTGCCTCTGCAGTAAGAATCACCTCATAACGCAAACTCAGTGCAACTCCTTCTTGATTTCTCTAAGCGGTCTAATTCGTCCTTCTTCGTAATCTTTAATTCCACGAGCTATTCCTTTCATCATTTCTGGATCAGACAGAATTTCCAGTGTTTCTATCATTGACTCTCTACTCGCAATATTTGGAGATGAAGAAGCTATCAATCTTGAGATAAGTTCGTTATAAGATTCTCTGTGATGTATTTTGAGTTCATCAAGCTTCGCCTTGACCTTCTCATCTATTTGTATGGTCGTGACCATATGTAGCTATAGATATCAATAGGTATTAAACGTTGCCCACTTAAAACCGAGTAGGCTCATATCGAATTTGTTTAAGTCTAATTCTAACGGACAGTTAGACGTTCGAATTCAATTCAGTATTACAGTATTTGAATCTCTGCTTTCCGTGCTTGAAGAAGACCGTGATTCCGAGAGTTTATCCTTTATGATTTGCGGTATATTGTTGTCATTATTATTCATTAATTTATATGTAATTATATGTGGATGTTCGATCCTCCTTGATTAGGAAAATATTCGAATCCACCCCCTTGGCTCTATCTGGCAACTCAGCATTTCCTCCCGTTCTGTACCATAAAATTCTGTTGATATTATGCATCGTTGTTACATTTTTATAAAAGGGTAGGTGGGCACCCGGTTGAATAATTAATTGGGTACTTCCCGACAGTCACATCTCATGGTCATCTGAATATCTTTATGCTCGTTCTAGAGAAATACTTAATTTGCTGATAGAGCGAGGCTAATGAGATGTTTATGTATGAAGATTGGGGACCGACAGAAGAGAAGCTTAACTAACCAGATGATAGTTGAAACGCATAGATATATGTGGTATGATAGTTTGCCTGCTGCTTTTTGAGTCGTTGTGATTGATGCCTTCTTTTTGAGTGTAGAGCTTCTCTTTCCCTATATTGTCAGTTTGCGCATAAAGCGTTCATACACGTCTGGGCTAGTGGGGACTCGGATAGACAGGTATTCCAGGCCACAAGATGTTTCAAATATCTGGAGGCCATGGCTATTTGAGAAAGGCCAGATTCAACATTCACATACGTGTCCCAAAGCGCCTCTCTATTAGCCTTGCTTGTTACGATAATGAAAATGATAACTAGGATTACAAAACCAATGAAATCTTTACTAAGACAAGGATGCTTGTCCTCATTAAGCGTAGCTCGAAACAGAGAACTGTGTTAGTTATGACCAAACCTATTTCGGAAACTATATATAAGAAATTTTATCTGTATTGGAGGGATGATTATTTTGATACCGTATAAGAATCGTTTTTTCTTTAAAATGAAAAGACCGATTTTTGATTTCTTTCTCATTTTTCTACGGGAGGTCAAGTTTTGGCAAGCCCACTCTCTGAAGCAAACACTTTCGTACACAGGTCCAAGATGGGTACTATGAAAGACCAAAAAGATGTTCAATCTCCGACTGAAACAACCGTTCCTCCTAAGCGCTCACTTTTCTCTTCTAAACTCGGACGCACCTTCGCCGTTGCAATCGTGGTTGTGGTCGTTATTGCCGTCGTCTTATCCGCGATAATTTATGTTTTAGATCACAATTCTTCAGCTACGTCCCCGCGAATAGCCCTCGTCGCTAGCTCAGTAGTCTTCGGTTTAACGAGCCAAAAGTTATTCACGAGCTACAGCAACGAAAGCTCCGGCAACTATTCTCTCAACGTGACCGAATACGAAACGATGATTTCCAATTACAAATCTGCTTCTGGCAACGTCTCAGGCACACTGGTCATTGAATCGCTGAAATTCTCTTCTTCATCATCCTGCTTCAATTTCTCTAGCCATTTGTATGAGGAAGGAGTACAAGATTACAGAGTTACCAATTCCAGCTACACTATAAACGTTCAGAATGTAACCTATGAAGGCTTCAGTTTCTCATACTTCATACTGAACCACACATATACAATTCTTAACGCTACGAACGATTACTCCCTCTATGTTGTTGGCTATCATGGCTCCTTTGCATTCATAATTTTGGATTTAAATGTGCAGCTTTCTAGCTACCTGACCCTTATCCACGATGAAATTAGTGTCATGAGTGGATAGCTCCCACTTCAAACCTTCCTTCCATCATAGCGATTCCTCCATTCGTAAGTCACACGAATAGAAGGCTTGAGGCCGTTCTGGTAGGCGGAGACTCAAATCGTATGGGTTATAGGAATGTTCGAATAATTCCTTGTTGAATTCTAAAATATCATTTCAGGAAGTCCCATTATACGTGGTCTCCTACGTTAAATGGACGCTCTTGTACCCGAACTCAAATTGTTCAAGGGTAGGTGGGGATTCGAACCCCAATAGTCGGGATCTGCAGTCCCGTGCATAGCCGCTCTGCCACCTACCCAACTTTGTCGTAATTGACTTCTGAGTTATTGACTTTGCTGAAATTCTTGGCAATTGACCACGCCTTTTCAGTATCATTTCGGACTGATTCCATGAATCTCTGCATAAAGTCCAGATTATGGATAGTCATCAAGTATTGAAAAGAAGGATCCTCATTCTTGTGCAGTTCCCTCAGCATCGACTTGTCGTAGAAAGTGCAAGTTTCACAGGAACAACCACTTTCTATCGGTTGAAAGTCGTTAGAGTGTTTAGCATTCTTTAAATTGACTGGACCACCATTGGTCAACGCAAATCCATGTCTGGCATTTCTCGTAGGATAGGTCGAATCAAAAATGTCTATTCCTGCCTTGGTATATTCAACTATGGAGAGAGGATCTCCAACTCCCATAAGATAAACTGGATATTCCTTTGGAATCAGAGGAATTGTCTTTGCAAGAACTCTGTCAGTGAATTCCTTAGGCTCGCCTATCTTCAACCCTCCTATCGCAAACCCATCAAATTCTAAGGAAGTCATCAATCTTGCACTCTCAGACCTCAGTTCTCCTTCAAATCCTCCTTGGATGATACCGAATCTTTTCTGATTGTGAGCTTTAAGTGAAGAGAATATCTTTCCCCATTCATAGGTCCTCTTCACTGACTGAGAATATCTTTTGGTTTCTGCGCCGTAGGGAGGACAATCATCAAGCATCATTGCTACATCAGATCTTATCTTGCTTTGAATTTCAGAACTGACCTCAGGCGTCACTCTTATGGCTTTTCCAGATTTCCTATCTCTGAATAGGATCCCATCCCTTTCTACCTTAACTAACTCCTTTCTCAGTATCTGAAAACCCCCGGAGTCAGTGAAATAACTGCCTTTAAAACCCGTATATCCATTTATCCCTTCAGTCTTCTCCAGAGTCTCCAATCCCGGCGAAATTGTCAGATGAACGGAATTGGATATGAGCGCCTTTATGTTCATCTCATTGATTTTTTGCATCGGGGTTGCCTTGACGAAACCTCGAGTTGCAACTGGTAGAAAGAGTGGAAGCTCCACCTTCCCTCTTGATAGATCTAGCTCGGCTCTTGCTTGCACCTGTTCAATATGTCATCTTGATAAAATATCTTTACATAGTGCCCTTTTCAGAGTAACAGCGTTCGCAATAATAGTTTCCTGCCTTGTATACAAGATTCTCCGAAAATTCATTGCAGGAATCGCACACTCCGTGGATGCCTTTCACAACGCCCTGATTCCTGCTATCTAATATCCCCCTTGTTATCTCGATCAGACCCGGAGATATTCTGACTATATCATTTTCCGTAAGGATGCCTACAATTTCGTTGTTAATTACCACGGGTAGTCTTCTAATTTTCCTCTTCCACATCAGTTCGGCTGCAGTTTCAAGAGGACTGTCTCCTTCTACATGAACTAGAGGAGAGCTCATTATTTCCTTTAGCTTTATTTCACCGGCAGATAGTCCGTTCGCAGCTATTTTCGTTACTATATCCCTTTCCGTCACTATGCCAATTATTTTTCTTTCTTCCTCAATCAGTAGGGAACTTATCCCCTTTTTTGCCATCATTTTAGCCCCCTCCTCTGCGGTCACGGATGATTCGACCCTTATAGGATTCCGGGACATCACTTCGGAGACGCTTATGAAGTTCATTTGCTCACTTCCAGAAGACTCTCCTTTCCTTCCACGAGTTTAAACGGTCTGCCTATTTTCAGTAGCTCCTCAATAATTTCTATTCTCTTCCTCATGTACCTTCCAAGCTTCTTCGGATCTCCCTTTCCAGCCTCCAGCATCTTGTCCGCTTCAACATATAGGTAGGCCTCCATCTTGATCTTGAAGGATATATCGTAGTCCAATTTGCTAAGGTCTACCTTTTTCATGCTTTAATAATAATAGGTTGCAATAAAAGTTTTCCTAAGGCTATATAGAAAAATTTAATTTCGAGTTTGAATATTAAAATGAAATGCTATATCTGGGATGCTCTGGTTTCCAGTATGAGGATTGGAAAGAGACGTTCTACCCCAAAGGAATGGAAGAGAGCAAGTACCTGCTTTACTATTACAAATTCTTCAACTCTGTTGAGATAGACTCGACATATTACTCATTCCCTGGAGATAAGACAGTGAATTCATGGATATCCAAGATTCAGGGGAAGGAGGACTTTCTCTATTCTCTGAAGTTTCCCAGAGAAGTGACACACGACCAGGAAGGCATTACGGACAAGTCCATTGAAACCGCAAAAGAATTCGTCACAAAGGTGATCCTTCCGATACGGAATTCTGGTTTTCTTGGATCTGCGCTACTTCAACTCTCTCCTTTCCTTGATCCTTTGAGAGACGAACAAGTCCTGGAAAGATTGGAAAAATTGTTCATTTCTATCCATTCCGACTACAGGCTCTCGGTTGAGATTAGGAACAAGAATTTTCTCGCAAATAACATACTACCGGGTTTCCTTAGTTTGCTCAAGAAATACAACGTTGCCCTGGTAAGTGTGGATTCTCCAGGGCTCCCCTTCTTTTACTACCCGACGTCATCGTTCTCCTACGTCAGGTTTCACGGACGTAACAATGACCTTTGGTATGGGAAAGGGGAACTTAAGGGGAGGCTGAACAAGTATGACTATCTGTACTCTGAAGAAGAACTCGTCCCTTGGGTCGAAAGGGTGAGAACGATGGGAGACGATGTGTTCGTATATTTCAACAATCACGCTCAGGCTAAAGCTGCCGTCAATGCGGCAGAGTTTCAGAAGTACATGGGCATTAAGATCGTTAGAAAGGACAGCCAGACGAACCTGAATGCATTTTAATATGCCATAAATATCCCTCTAAAATGAAACCATACCAGAAGTTCGATGCTATTGCAAGAGAGAAGATGGATTCATTCTTGTCAAGTCGATCTATGGAAAAGAATTATCGGACTTATAGGCCACAGAAGAACTTCGGTGATCTTTCATTTGACTTTCAGAAAAGCAAAGTCAGTCTGGATGTGGAGGAAATCAATTCCCTCAGCGATCGTTATGTGACTTTTTCTTCAGTTGGAAAATTCGTCAATGTGAAATACGATGATCAGGAATTTTGTAAAACGGTACTTGAAGAGGGAGGGAATAACGAGCTATTCCAGTTTGAAAAGAAGAAGGATAAGATCCTGGTCGAACACACGAGTGCAAATCCAACGGGACCGCTGCACATAGGTAGAGTCAGAAATTCCATAATTGGAGATACGTTCTCAAGAATCCTTGCGAAATTTGGATATGACGTTACGACTGAATACTATGTAAATGACATAGGAACGCAGGTTGAAGCTCTCCTGCTAGGAGTCGAACTCTATGGAATGGAAAATTATACGGAATCGTACCGGAAGGTTTACGAAGATTTTGATAAGTACAAGGCAAGAGTCGAAGAATTCATGGTCAAGGCAGAGTCTGGAGATAAAAGATTCTTGAAGGAGTCGAAAGATAAACTGGAAGTGTTCCTAGGTGATGTACTGAATGACCTGGAGAGACTATCCATCAAATTTGATTTCTTTGTATGGGAGAGCGAGTTCATTCTAAACGGATCCGTCGGGGAGATTATTGCAAGATTGACCCCCCTATTAAAGGACGATAACGGTGCCAAGTATCTGGAATCAAAACAGGGCAAGATGTACTTGCTTCGATCAAATGGGACATCGGTTTATTTCACCAGAGATATTGCTCATCACTTGAAGAAGTCTTCAGAATTCGACAATTCTATAGCTGTTCTCGGAGAGGACCATAAATCTTACTTCAAGAAGATGGAGTTCGCAATGGACCTCCTTGGTGTCGACAACGTTGGAGCGTTATTCTACTCGTACATAACCACGAAGGAGGGCAAAATGAGCACAAGGAAGGGTAATGTCGTGTATGTCAGAGACCTGATAGAAGAAGCAGTGAATCTAGCCAAGGAAGAGATCCTGAAGCGGAGAACCGACCTGTCCGAGGAAGAGGTCGAAGAAATATCGAACAAGGTTGGAGTCGCAGCCGTCAGGTACAATATCATCAGGTATTCACCAGATAAACCGGTCACTTTCGATTGGAAGGATGCCCTAAATTTTGATGGAGATGCCGCTCCTTTCGTAATGTATGCCTACGCAAGGGCCAAATCCATACTCTCAAAACTTGACAGGCAAGAAGAAATTGTCTGGAAGTTCAACGAGCCGGAAAGCAACTTGCTCAGGGTAATTTCTATTTATCCAGAAATAGTAGAAGAAGCCGCGACCCATTCCAGACCAGACAAGATAGCCAGATACTCATTCGAACTAGCTGGAGCGTTCAACCAGTTCTACAGGGACTGTCCAGTAATTGACAGCGGGGAGAATTTCCAAAAGAGAGTGGAGATAGTCAGGACCTATGCAAAAACAATGGAAGAATTGTTTCAGATGCTTGGTATCCAAGCATCTGATAAAATATAAAGTAAAAAAAGGTTAGACTTTTAGCTGCTTCTTTGGCTGCTTAACTTCCTTGGGCCTCTTTCTTCTGACCGTGACGTCGTAGTAGACGAACGAAAGTACTCCGATTGCAACCACTATACCTCCAACCAGGGCTGGCAGTTTCCATGCGGCTTGCGCCACTGAAATCGCTTTTGTTACGGAGGTGTTAGTGTTGAAGAATGATGGCTCATTTAGTGCATGTACACTCATGACCATAGAATAGCTTCCAGAGCTCGGAGGAGCAAACGTCACCGATACATTAGTAGACTGGTTCGAGGAGAGATTGGTGAACGTCTCGTTCTTGACAGTCTTTCCTGCGATCTTTACGGTTATGTAGTAGCTCGTAGCAGACTCAATTCCAACGTTCTTCAGATCGAACTTCAAGACCGAGGAAGATCCCTCGACATAGCTCTTGGGATACGTTATGTTCATTATCTCTATTTCTGGACCAACTGCAATCACGCTCAGACTCTGAGACGCGGTTCCCGTGTTGTTTGACTGATCTACTGCTTTTACTTTTATTTCAAAATTGCCGTATTGAAGGAATGCAATAGTCAGAGAGGAATTGTTAGAAGATGAGCTGTAAACTTTGTAATCCACGTTGGACTTGGCAACGGTTCCGTTTGAATAGGTAAAGTACCACGTATAGGAAACTATGTGCCCGCCATTTGGCGCGTAGCTCTTGGATGCATTCAGAGTGACGTTCTGATCTTGCTTGGTTGAACTAGTAACTTTGCCAGAAGAAGCATTGAATATCTGGAGTGCGACAACTGGAGGTGTTGTATCATTGACGTGTATCGTCAGGCTGACATTAAAGGTGCTTCCAACTCCATTCTCGACTGTGGCGTACGCGTGTTCAACCGTTGAATTGAATGTCGGGATACCGAAAGAATAAGATACGTTCGTTCCCGTCTCGCTGGAACCAGCTATGACCCATGTCACAGAAATTGGTATTCCCGTCGATTGACCAGAAGGAAGTAAATCCTTAGATTTTACGGAATTGAAGTAAACGGTTTGAGTCTGGTTTACCCACAGCACATATGATACTGAGTGAGTTGTCGTCTGATTCATCTTAAGTCCACCGTTCTGTATTACCCTCAGGTTGAATTGGGGATTAAGCGAATCACCTATAATGGTCAGATTTGTTTCATTCTTTACACCGCTTGAGCTTGTCACCGTAAGTGAAACGAGATGAGATCCGTTCGTGAATGTGTACGAGATGTTGTACCCATAAATTGTGGTAGAGGTTCCGAACGTCCATGTGAAGTTCATTTCGGCGTAGTTGTCTGTACCCAGGACGCTATCGTAGGGAACTTTGCTCGCATTCAGAGTGACCTGTTTACCTACCGGAACTACAAGGGTAAAGTTGGAGGAAGTGTTGGATGATATAGTCGATTCAAAAGAATTATTCCAAGTCGCAGAGATTTGAGATAATTTCAGTATTGGCTTTGATTGAGGGGCAATCTTGATGGTCAGGAACCCATTGAAACTGCTGTTAGTTATGCTGATTGTTCCGGAGTAGCCGGAGACCGTTGCTAGGCTCGAACTCACAATGTTTGCCCTCTGATAAGAGGCAGGAATGCTGAGTTGAGATATGTATGTAAGTGCAGTAGTATTGTTGTCATTCTTGTTGACATATATCCTGATGGTACTATAACTCTGAACCGCCACCTTTGATTGGTAGTAAGTAGCAGTATAATTGAACTTGTATGTACCGCCAGTTCCAACAGCGAATGTTGTGTGAATTCCAGTAGAGTTGTATGAGTAATTGTTGTACAATACCGTGTTCGCCGTAGAGTACGGAACGGTCACGTTTAGTAATGCCCAGAGTTCGCCCGGGCTCAGATTGTTCAAGTGCATTTGATTGTAGAGTGATCCTGCGTTTGAATATGGGAGAAATGGTAGAACTGTTGCGTTTGTCAAAGTGACTCCTCCGCTTATTGTAACGTTCTGGAAGTTAGAACCGAAAGAAATTGACTGTAGTTGCTCGACATTGGAAGGAGTGAGTGTAATCGTTTGAAAAGTAGCTGTTCCCCCAGAAGTCGTGGTGACAGAGCGTACGGTTGGCAGATAACCCGGCGATGATATCACAAGATTGTAGGTTCCGGGTGAAAGTGAAAGATAGTAATAGCCGTTCGAGAACACGTCTGCAGAGAGTAAAACTCCAGACTGGTAAATAGATACTTCTACTCTATTTACAGATGTTCCCTTGGTCGAAACTACTGTGCCCTGGACATTCTGTGAAGACGAGATGTTAGCGACAACGCTGTTGTTCTTGCTAGAGGATATGTTGGTCAGTTGTATCGAATAAAATGCCCTTGATGTGGAGGTGTATTCCACCGTCAGGATCTGCGATCCCGAAATGGTGGTCACAGCATATCCAGAATTTGGATTAGATGCATTGACCTTCGTTGCCATCATATCAAGACCATTTGGCAATTCGAGGTAGACCGAAGTTATCTGAGCAGAAGTGATTCCTTTCACTGTGGCGTACACATAAGAGGTCGCTGACAAATAACCTACATTTGCATACTGAAACACGGAATTTCCGTCATATACGGTTCCATTGTCCTTCACACTCACGCTGGCTTGGTACGCATTGTAGACTATTGATCCAGATGAAACAAACTGGCTCGGAATGTAAACTATGTAGCTTCCAGGATATGCCTGGAATGTTACACTGGGGCTCGACGTGGTGCTTGCTAAAACTACTCCATTCGCGCTCTCGAGTTCAACATTAACTCCAGTCGCCGGGGCTTGTCCATTCCCCAGCACCGTAAAACTAAATGACACTTTTTCTGCTCCCTGTACTTGGCCGAATGCCGCTCCCAAGAGTCCTCCCATCACCATTAAAGTGATGACGAACAGAGCTGCTGTTTTTCCAGATTTATTAAGCATCTTGGTATAACCCCCTAAAGATGTCTGGTAATTACAATTACTATTAAACAGTTGTTATGATTTTTCCTTGCTGGAAAATTTATATTTTATATATTTTATGTTTAAAGCAAAAAGTATATCGAAAACGGTTAAATCCATATTTTCGCTTCGGATTCCGTGAGCAGATTTAGATTGGTAATAGCATTCATGTTTCTCTTCCTCATATTCGTACTTGCGGGATTGATTATAGGGTACTTCGTAGGAGATGTGCTCGGTTGGTTGATCGTTTTTGCTTGCTTTGCAGCACTGATGAATCTTGTTTCCTATTTTTTCTCTTACAGACTTGTGATGTGGAGTTACCGCGCGAAACTAATCCAAGAGAATGAAGAACCCAAACTATTTGCAATTGTGAGAGACATATCCCAAAATGCTGAACTTCCCATGCCAAAGATTGCCATTGCGGACATACCTGTTCCCAACGCTTTTGCCACTGGTCGAAACAAGAAAAATGCGTACATAGTCTTCACCAGGACTATACTCAACGTGTTGAACGAGAAAGAGCTGAGAGGAGTTATTGGCCACGAGCTCGGACACATCAAACATAACGATATTCTAGTGGTAACTGTAGCTGCAACCATCGCTTCAGCACTGATGATAGGAGCAAGGATATTTGGATTCAATGCTCTGTTCGGTGGAAGGAGAGGTGGTCAGGACATAATAGTGATGGTCATCCTGCTGGTAGCTGCGGTAGGTGCTCTGATGTTACAGTTGGCTATATCCAGACAGAGAGAACTGTACGCAGATGAACACGGAGCCAAGATCAACAACTCCTCCGAAGGATTAATTAGTGCCCTGACAAAACTTGAAATGTGGAACAGCAGGAAGCCGATGCAGAACGCAAATCCTGCAACCACAAGTCTCTTCATCGTCAATCCTCTCGGAGGCTCGACAGTAAAAAAAATGTTTTCAACTCATCCGTCAACAGAAGTGAGGATACAGAAACTCAGAGACTTAGGAATTTGAAAATTCAGGTTGTTTCTGATCTGGCATCTTTTCTTCGGCTTCAACGTAGATCCTTTCTACGTAAGGGATGGACGATTTAATAGCGTGCTCGATCTCATCAATGGCTTTCTCAATATCGCTCGTACTCAGTCCGTCCCTGAAGTTGAGGTCCATAGCGAGTAAAACTTTCTCAGGACCCTGATATATTGCCTTTATGTCTAGGATCTTGTTGACCGAGTGAATCGAGTTCAATATCGCTTCTATCTTCTTCTGATCCCTCGTAGAAATACCCTCTCCAATCAGCAGATCCTTGCTTTCTTTCGAGAGGTATATTCCAGACCCCATCATTATGAGTCCTATAACGATCGAAGAAGAAGCATCGTACACATTGTTTCTCGTTATGAGTGAGAGAGTTATGCCAAAAAACGCTGTGATCACCCCCGCTAGTGCTGCGGTGTCCTCGATCAGCGCAGTCAGCAAAACCGGATCCTTGAAGTCCGTGATAAATGCAAATACGTCATGATACCCCTGTTTTCTGTACTTTGAAAGAAAGAACCTGGTAGATATGAGGAGAACGTATCCATCTACCGCAAACGAGAATGCAAGAACGAGGTACGCTATTTTGGAATCTGAGATGCTGTATGGAGTCGTGAGCTTGATGATTCCCTCAACGAATGTGAGCACGCCTGATATTCCAAAGACGAGAATTGAAACGACGAAAGACCAGAAAAACTGCTCTCTTCCCCTGCCGAACGGAAATTTAGATGCGTCCTTTTTGGTACTTAGGTTGTATCCAAGCAGGAGGAGGAACTGGTTTACGGTATCGGATGAGGAGTGAATGGCTTCAGCTAGTAGAGCTGCACTTCCGCTAAGGACAGCTGCAACGTACTTTGAGACTGCGATGAGCAGATCACCCAGAAGTGCCCTGACCACTACGCTTCTGGTCGTTTTAATGTCAAATGTCATCTTCTTTTTTTATCGATATATCCTAGAAATTCTGATATAAAAACTCGAGGTTTAAAATTAAGAAATAAGGGAAACTTCCTCTATCTCTACTTCCCCGACGTCCGAAAATGAGCGTATCCTTTGCTCCACACTGTCGACTAGTCCACCCTCGTCACCCATAATGACGATGAGCTTCAGGACCTTAATACCAAAGGCGAGCTCTTCGACTGTGCAATTTCCCAGTGCAAAATTCTTGGAGAGATCAGCCTTAAGACCCTTTTCAATCACGGTCAAATCCTTGTTTTCGTCGGAAGGCATTACCTTGAAAGCAACCGCGACTTTCCCCAAATCTATGGCCCCCTAAATCCGCATTTGGGGCACTGATACTGGACCGAAAGTTCCCTGCAATTATTGCATCTGCTAATTGTTTCTTGACCGCACGAGGGGCACTTGAACATTGTTGCGCCTCTTTCCTGCAGGCCTGTACCGCACGATGTACAGAACTCAAGCGAATTGAATTCCATGAGGCATGGGTATACTTTCATGGATAAAAAGTCTCTCGGATAGCCTTCTAGCTTCCCCAAAATGGACTGGTCTTCCTTCTCAGACCCTTGATCTCTTCCATAATCATACTTTCGTCCACGTTCAGATTCTCCTCTTTGAGGAGTCTGAAATCCCTCTCGTTGATTTCCGAGTATAGAATATCGCCTTCCCTGAGCTGTCTGCCTATCGTGATTCCGTCCATCGCAATCGCGACTTCTTCACCCTGCTTTGCGTCCTGAAGCGACTGCTCGCCCGTCCTGATACTCTTGACAGGTCCGACCTCGGATCCGTCAACTTTCATCAGCTGAGTCTTGACCCTTAGCTTCCCTCCAAGTATCCTGACTCCAAATATGGCAGGCTTAGAGATCCTGAAAACGTTGCCTGGCATTATTAGCAGCTTGCAGGGAAAAGTCAGTGACCTTCTCTTTTCTTCGAGTTCCCTCTGCTTGATCTCCTCTCTTACCTTCATCAGGTCGTCCTTTATTGAGTAGATAATTTTGTTTTCAATTACCTTGACATCAGCGTACTCCTTAACCTCGACAGGAACGTTGAACGCTATTATGATTCTATCCTCTGGGACTTTGTTTGTTCCAGCCTCAGTAAAGTCTCTCTTCGACACTGGGCCAACCTCCGCCTTCTTTATTGGCACATTGATCCTCCCCAGTTCGTAGACGAGTGCCTCGAGTCCTCCGACTGTATCAGCTTTAGCAACGATACCCTCTGAAGAAGGTTTAAAGGAGCCTGTTATTGCATCTTCAATTGACTTCTTCAGGGAAATAAGATCCCCAGATGCTTCCTTAAAGGGACTACCCGGTATGACTCCTCCTTCTCCCTGAAACAGAATTCTGATTCCTGATGCGGCCCGAACTTCCGAAACTGGAAGAAATCTGTCCCTTGGATCCCTGATTTCATCGAGCGGTTTAGGCTTGAATATTCCCTTGATCTTAAGTGCCTTTATGCCATCCACAGTTCCTGTGAATACTGTCTCCCCTCTTTTCATGACTCCACTGTAGAGGATTGCGTCCGAAACCTCTCCCATCCCCTTTTCCTCCCTGACCTCTAGGATTGTTCCCTCCGCAGTTTCGTCCTCATTCGTGAGTTGCGACTCCAGAAAAGTTTGGGCTAGTCCCGAAAGCACCATTAGCAAATCTGGAACACCGTATCCCGTTTTAGCGGACAAGGGAACGATTGCGACGTTTCTGGCAAAATCCGATATTCTGTCGTACCTGTCAGCACTGAAACCTTCCCTATAAAGCTGGGAAGAAAGCTGGAAGAGCTTGTTGTCTAGCTCCTCGATTCGTGATTGTTCTATTGTCCTTGTTGAAGGAATAAAGGCGCCCTTTAACCCGGAGAATCCCTCAACAAGGTCAACCTTATTGGCTGCGACGACGAAGGGCGTCTTGAACTTCTTCAGAACTTCAAGAGATTCCCTAGTCTGTGGCATGATACCTTCTCTCACGTCTATCACGAGGACTGCAATATCTGCTATAGACCCGCCTCTTATTCTGAGACTCGAAAACGATTCGTGCCCTGGAGTATCTATAAATAATAATCCGGGGATTTTGAAAGCCTTGTTTCCAATAATGTCCTTGCAGATTCTGACTATTTCCTGAATAGGAACCTCGGTGGCCCCAATGTGCTGGGTAATTCCACCAGCTTCTCTTGCGGCGACTACTCCTCCACGGATATTATCGAGAAGTGAAGTCTTGCCATGGTCCACATGGCCAAGGACCCCTACGATTGGTTGCCTGACCCACATATGATATCACAGCCAAGCTTTATCTGCCCTCTCGTAGCTCATGATTTCTTTCTCTTCGAAAAATATCGGCATCTCGTAGGCTGCTGAATCTTCTGAATCGCTAGCGTGAATCAGATTGAAGTCGATTCCTGTGGAGAAATCTCCTCTTATCGTGCCGGGTTCTGCCTTAGCTCCGTTAGTAGCTCCAACGAGCTTCCTAACGATTTCAATGCAGTTATCCCCCTCAATCATTATAGCTATGAGTGGCCCTGATGTGATGTAGTTGAGGAGCGAATCGTAGAACGGTTTCCCCTTGTGAACTGCATAGTGCTGTTCCGCTTTCTGCTTCGTCAGCTTGACCATCTTCAACGCAACTATTTTGAGTCCCTTGTTTTCGAACCTCGAAATTATTTCACCAATCTTAGATCTGATGACGCCATCGGGTTTAATCAAAACTAGAGTTCTCAAAAGATCACCCTCTTAGCTCTCTTTTGGAGGCTCAACTGTTTCCTTGCCCTCTTCTGCTTTCTTCTCCGTGTCAACGCCAGCAGCTTTTGCTTTTTGGACCGTTTCCTTGGAGAACTTGATTCTCTGTGATTTCTCTTCTCTTCCTTCTTCTGTCCATCGGACCCTTCTTGGTTCCCGATGAAGCTTAAGGAAATTCTTTTCGCACTTTGAAGCGTCAAAATACAAGATGGAACCATCTCTTCTTATGTACATTTTTCCAGTTCCGTGCTCTATCTTGGATCCACAGAATGAACAATACCTGGTTTCCATCGCAGTTACCTCACCGAGAGTTTCCTTGCTTCTCTGGCCGTTTCTTTTAGCATGAGAATGTCACCGATTCTGACGGGCCCCATTACGTTCCTTGTCAGGACTCTGCCCTGGTCTCCTCCCGCCAGCACCTTGATCTTAACCTGAGTTGCTTCGCCGGCCATTCCTGTCCTCCCAACAAGCTCCACGACCTCGCAAGGAATGGCGTCGTTCTCTGGCATTTTCTATCACTCTTTATTTCTTAATTTCCTTGAACTTGTCCGTGAGCTCAGTCAGTAACTGTTTTCCGTTGCCCGGTTCAACAACTGCAACAGCAGCCGAACTCTTGAGCTTTACCTTCTGTCCAAGGTCTTCCTTCTTCTGTACATAGAAATAGGGTATTCCCTTTTCTTCGCACAGTAAAGGTATGTGAAGTACTACTTCTGGGGGCTGAATATCTTCAGCTATAACAACTATCTTTGCCTCTCCCCTCTCCACTACCTTTGTCACTTCATTCGTTCCTTTCCTAACCTTTCCCGTCTCTGATGAAACCTCTACGAGCTGTAGCGCTTTCGTCCTTAAGTCGTCGGGCGTTTGGAATCTTACATAACTAGTTTCTGCCATTATCTTACCTCCTTCACCTTTTCAGTCATTGGTCTTTGGGTATTTTATGAGAATATAAAAAGTTTGGGCGATGTCACGTCTATCCGATCCAACCAGACTATCGTGGCAAACGGAGCTTTTGCTGTGTAGGAGGACGGGTTGTCGCTTCGGTCATGCGGTTATCGTGTAATCAGTGTTTGAACTCAAGGTCACATTGTATGACTTCGTCTGCCCCTGATAGACAAGATAGATTGTGTAGTTCCCTTCCAGTAGATTGATCGGATACTGTCCGCTTCCGGGTATCGTTAAGTTCAGGTCAGAAATTATCAGATTTGCAGAAGTCGGAAGATTTTGTACCGTAATTTTCAGCGTCAGTGAAGGAGCGTTGTATATGTTTACTGTATCCGACCTCATATACACGAGTGACGTGTAATTATCCGTCAGGTTGTGATAGAACTGGTACCACTGCGTCACGTACCCAGTTGGATATCCTGTCGTCCCGAATAACACCTGGGAAAAGTTGAACGAGATGGAAGGAAGGGTTTTGTTGAAACCGTATATCTCCTCGTAAATAGTGAGGCCGCTGAATGAATGGTTCCCGATCTTCTCATTCGTCTCAATTGCAAAATTATATCCTCCGGTATATGCAGTATATGAGTAAGTGTCGAACTTGAAAACGACATTTCCATTGTTCACATACATCGAGAGAGAGTGAAGACCGGGCTTTATCTGAAACCAGTGTGGATCGAATATGTACTTAATGCTTCCATTAACAGTCTCAGTGTAAGAGTAAGTGGAATAAAACTTTCCGTAAAGGGAGGAGATCCCAAGTTGGTCGTAGCTATGATTGCTGTCCCATATTGAGAGTACGATGTAGTAGATGTTGTTCTTTAGATTGGCGCCATTCCCGAAATCAACGTTTGCAGAAATATAGTTCGTGTACTTGGTCTGACCTGAGTACACTGCACCGAGATAGACATGGGAACCAGTAGGGGTATTCTGCTTGCTGTAGTTTTCGTGGTAGATGAAAATCACCAATCCCGCAACCACTAGCAAGAGTGCGATCAGGACCACACGAGATTTCATTGGTTGTCTGAGTAATACGTCTTAAAAATAGTTTTGGTAAATACAGTCTCGCCTTTAAATTTTCAATAAAAAGAAAGAGTTCGTAAAAACCGACCCAGTCAGGGAATCTTGATTTAGATGTTTATGATATCTTGAGAGTGTCAGAGTACGAGAACTTGCAGAAGAGCATCAAGAATCTTGACCTCGGGAAAATCGATTCGGTTATTTTCCCCTACCAAGAGAATTCAACTCACGTAACCATAGAGACTGACGAGTTCACCTCAATCTGCCCGAAGACAGGTATGCCTGATTTTGGGAAGATAACAGTGCACTATCTCCCCGACAAGAAGATAATCGAATTGAAGTCATTCAAGCTCTACCTGCACAGGTACAGGAACGTCGGAATTTTTCAGGAGAACGCAGTAAACAAGATTCTGGAAGATCTTGTGAAAAGCGTTTCCCCAAGGTTTATGGCAGTTGTTGGCGAGTTTAAGGCTAGAGGGGGACTCAAGACCAGAGTCATAGCTAGATTCGAAAAAGTTAAGAGTCGATAATATATTTTAGTTCGTTCCCTATGGAATAGCGCTTGATAAGTGATAGATGCTGGACGACGGGGAACTATAGGGATTTTTGGGCCCCTTAGTGAGTTATGGCGTGTCGCCTATCTGTGAACTCAAGGCCAGAAGAAGTCCCACATCCCCGGAAAGGTCAGAGGGGATGATAATGATTCTCCTTGTTAATTCCGGGGTACACTAGAATTTTGCCCCCCTTATGCTGATTATATCGAAACCCAGAGAGTCAAACCTATTCCTAATCTTTGTGAGGTTCTCGTTTCCATAAATTTTCAATTTGACCGTAATCTTCTGTTTTCCTATGCCTATGTCTTCGCCGAACAGTTCAGTGTGGAGCTCCTCCACATTCAGCTTCATCTCTGAAAACAGTTCTATCGCCTTCTTCATCTCAGACGGAATGTTGTTGACGATGAAACTGAGAATAAACTCCCTGCCAGTTTCGAGAAGATTCTTTTCTATTATCTGGGAGAGAAGAGGCATATCGACGTTCCCTCCCGATATGAGGGCTACCACCTTCTTACCTTTGGTCCCGATCTTTCCCTTTATCAAGGCCGCGACGGAAGCAGCTCCTGCAGGTTCTGAAACTATCTTTCCTCTTTCGAGCAAGGTGAACATCGCTGTGGATATGTCTTCGTCGCTGACCGTCACAACTCGGTCCACATACTTCATTGCTATTCTCATCGTGGATTCAGATGGAGACTTTACTGCGATGCCATCTGCGATCGTCGCAACCGATTCAAGTTTCGTAAGTTTCCCCAGCTTGAGAGATATCTTCATTGCTGCGGCATTCTCGGCTTCTACACCTATGATTTTGCCTCTGTATCCCTTCTCTTTCAGGTAGGTGGCAATTCCTCCTATTAGTCCTCCACCTCCCACAGGAATGACGATGTAATCAAAATCGTTCATCTCTTGAAGAATTTCAATGCCTATTGTACCCTGTCCGGCTATAACGTACTTGTTGTCAAAAGCGTGGGCGAATACCTTCCCCTCCTCTCTAGAAATTTTTCTGGCCCTTTCCGCAGCCTCGTCGAATGTGTTTCCGTAGAGGAGGACTTCGGCCCCGTACTTCTGAGTGGCTATTACCTTTATAGGCGGTGCAAACTGCGGCATCACGACGAGAGACTTCAGGCCAAGCAATGACGATGCAAGTGCGACCCCTTGCGAGTGGTTCCCCGCACTGGCTGCAACAACATCTTTTTTAGCTCTGCTCAGAAGATTGTACGCCCCCCTTATCTTGAATGATCCACCCTTCTGCAGATTTTCTAGTTTGAGGAATACATCTGCTCCGCTGAGCTCACTGATCGAGCTCGATCTTTCGAGGGGAGTATTCTTTATGACACCCTTGAGCCTATCGTAGGCTTCTTCTACGTCCTTCACGGTAACAAATTCAGAGTAACCCGGTGATGTTTCCCCTTTCATCTATATTAACTTCCTCAGAGATGGGATGCTTTGGAAGCCCTGGCATCGTCATGATCTCTCCGAGCAATGGTACCGCGAATCCGACACCCGTGGAGAGCATTATATCTTCGATCGTTATTGTGAAGTCCTTCGGCCATCCCAGCTTGGTCTGATCATCGGTGATCGAGTACTGCGTCTTCGCCATGCAGACGTCCAAGAAATCCAGTCTTTCATCCTTCACTCTCTTCAGAACCCTCAACGCCTTCTTGGAATATTCAATTTTTGAAGCTCCATAAACTTTTGAGGCTATCTTGTCAATTTTTGTCTTGACGGGCTCGTCTCTCTCATATGAGAAGGTGATATTTCTTGGATTGGAAGCCTTGGCTTCCAGCATTTCTACCACGCTCTGGGCAAATTCCACGGCTCCATCCCCACCTTTTGAGTAGCCTTCGTTAATGACCATTCTGTAACCCTTTTTCTCGGTTTCTCGTTTCAAATACTCGATCTCGTTCTCCCGATCATCCTTGAACCTGTTGAGAGATATTATGAGAGGCAGGCCATACCTCTCTACGTTTCCTATGTGGTAGAACAAGTTGTCTATCCCTTTCTCAAGAAATTCTACTCCTCCTTTCTCCGTGGACTTCATTCCTCCGTGATGTTTGAGAGCCTTTATGGAGACTACGAGGACTACTAAATCTAGATCAAATCCTGCTCTTCTGAGAACTATATCTACGAATTTCTGTGCCCCCAACTCTGAGCCGAAGCCAGCTTCCGTGATAACATAATCCGCTAACTTGAGAGCAATTTTGTCCGCCACTATACTGTTGTGGCCGTGTGCTATGTTACCAAAAGGACCGATATGAACGAATCCCGGAACCCCCTCGGTCGATTGGACAAGATTTGGCTTGATTGTGTTCTTGAGAAGGGCCGCCATAGCACCTTGTGCCTTCAAGTCTCCGGCCGTGATCCTCTTACCTTCTTTGGTATAACCTACCGTTATCTTGGAAAGCATATCTTTCAGCATATCATAATTCTCCGCAAACCCCATTATAGCCATTATCTCTGATGCGGGAGTTATGAGGAATGTATCTTCGACCAGCGCACCTCCCTGATCACCAATTCCCACCAGAATCTGTCTCAGGGAACGATCGTTCATATCAATCGTTCTCTTCCACGAAATCTTCTTCAGGTCAAATCCTAGTTCATTTCCTTGGAAGACGTGATTGTTCACGAGTGCGGAGAGAAGATTGTGAGCGGCCGATATGGCAGGGAAATCTCCGGTAAAATTGAGGTTAATTTCATCAGCCGGCAATAGCTGGCATTTTCCACCCCCCGTCCCACCTCCCTTTATTCCGAAGTTTGGTCCGAGAGATGGCTCTCTAATCGTGACCATGACTTTCTTTCCGATTTTTTTCAGACCCTGTGAAAGACCTATCGTTGTTGTAGTCTTGCCTTCCCCTGCGGAAGTGGGGTTGATGGCCGTCACCAGAATCATCTTTCCATTATGTTTTCCGGACAGCCTTCCAAGTATACTAGGGTTCACTTTAGCCATGTATTTCCCATAAAATTCCAGTTCATCGTCTGTAATTCCTAAATCTTTTGCTATTTCATTCACAATCTTCATTAAATCACCTTCCGGCATCATTTCCACATATTATTGAATATGTCCTCTGTCTTCTTTCTAGTCTCCTCCCTCAGCTCCTCCATCTTCTTCTTGTACTCCTCAGCGAATGCTTGGTCCTTTATTAGCCCTAAGTTAATCTTCACGTTTTGCATCGAACCATAGACCGCAGAAGACAGAAAGAGCGATGCGCAGTAAACATCCGAAACCGCATTCTTGTTACCCCTCTCTATCAAAATGGGGAGATAGTCAAGCAAGGAAGCGGCAATTTTTCCAGTGTCGTACGGTACGCGAGTAGCTTCCTTGAGTCTCTCCTGAATTTTCCTTGTCCTCTCCTCCTTTTCTGCAGAAGTATCCTTCGGGAGGGAGAGCGACTTCGATAGATTATCGTACGCCCTGGTGTCTCTGTCCGACTGATTGTAAAGTTGCCATGCTGCCTCAGAGCCCACCTTCTGAATTATCTTCATTTTACCAGCTGCATCCTCATAACCCTTCTTTCCGATCGTAAGCCCTGCTACCATTGCCACGAGCGCAGCCCCCATCGCTCCCACCATACCGCTCGCTGACCCTCCACCTGGTGCGGGTTTATCACTCGCCAGTTCTCCTATGTAACCCTTTATGCTGTCTTTCGAGAATATTTCGAGCAGCTTTTTCTCGAGTATCTGATTTTCTGAAAAATCTCTGTTCATCAAATAGAATCTGTAAATTTCTTCTACGGCCCGAAGCGGAATCATGCCGACTAGTTCGGACCTGCTGACTTGCAGCCCTCTCGATTGCGCCTCTCTCTTCACGTGCTCAAATATTTCAGGTACGGGGCTGTCCTTGTAGTTCACTAAATTCATTGACACCTGTGTTTCCTTCGTTTCGCTCAGGTTGAATCCAAGTGCCCTCACATTCTTCAGTCCTCCGGACCTTTCCCTTGTTCTCTTCGCTATCTCCTTGGTCGATTTTAGGTCCTCAGATTTGAAATCCACATTAAAAGCTATCAGGAATTCTCTCGCGCCAATAATCGTCGCACCTGCTTTACCCAAGTGCTTTGGACCAAAATCTGGTGCGTACTTTTCTTCCTTTGAAATGGCCTCCTTAAGTTGTTCGTACTGAAATTTCTCACTTCTTATATCCGGCAGTTCCTTCCTCGAGGGTAAATTGGCAGCCTCTCCATACAAGAATACGGGTATTCCGAGTTCGTCACCAACTCTCACAGCCAACCTTTTTGCCAGCTCAACACAGTATTCCTTGGTTGTTCCGAGCAACGGAACGAAAGGAACAACGTCTGTCGCTCCAAATCTCGGATGCTCCCCCTTATGCGAATCGAGATCGATGAGCTCGCTTGCTCTCTTAATCGATTCGAACATTGCGTCGACCATCGACTCTCCGTCTCCTACTATAGTCACGACGGACCTGTTGTGATCGGCATTCATTTCGACGTCTATCACGTCGACAGGATATTTCTTGATTGACTCTATAATAGACTCGACCTTGTTCCTGTCTTTCCCTTCGCTGTAGTTGGGTACACATTCCACATAATTCATAATTTTCACTTCTGGATTAAATCAATTTCATTCTCTTTCCGACTTCTTCGAATTTATCTCCCGCATATTTCAGGTCTTCTCGTGAGTGTACGGCTGATGGCATCAGCCTGATTCTGGCTGTCCCCTTTGCCACCGTCGGAAACACTATGGGTGATGCTAATATCCCTTCTTCGTAAAGTGCTTTGCTGAGTTCCACAGTCTCCATCTCCCCTCCGACCATTACGGGTGTTATAGGAGTCTTGCTCTTTCCCGTGTTGAAGCCAAGATTACTGAGCTTTTCCTTGAGGAAATCTGAATTGTTCCAAAGCTTCTTGAGCAACGAGTCGTCCCTGTCCATGATCTCTATGCTCTTCAGGATGGCCGCGACTTCCCCCGGATTCAATGCAGAACTGAACAGAAATGGTCTTGCCTTTTGTTTCAGGTAGTCTATGAGGTCCTTTCTTCCTGCGACAAATCCTCCCATGACCCCCACGGCCTTTGAAAAGGTACCCATTTCTATGTCCACTTTCCCACCTATCTTGAAATGATCCACAATGCCTCTGCCGTGATCCCCGAGTACACCTTCCCCGTGGGCATCGTCCACATACACCATAGAGTCGTACTTTTCGCCGATCTCTGCCTCTTCGTTGAGTGGAGCAATGTCTCCATCCATGCTGAATACTCCGTCTGTGACTATCAGTGCCTTCTTTCCAGTCGATCTTTCTGCTCTGAGCTTCTCTTCTAGGTCCGTTGCAGATACATGAGAGAAAACGACCCTCTTTGCAGAACTGAGCCTCACTCCATCTATTATGCTTGCGTGATTTAGCTCTTCGCTGAAGACGACATCGTCCTTTCCGACCAGTGCGGGAATTGTTCCGAGATTAGCCAGCAGTCCGCCCTGGTACACGAGCGAAGATTCCATATGCTTAAACTGCGCGATCTTTTCCTCCAGTCTGATATGGAGTTCCATCGTTCCAGCGATACTTCTGACAGCACCTGCCCCTACTCCGAAAGTATCTATAGCTTCGTGCATCGCTTTCTTAACTTCAGGATTGTTAGCTAGACCAAGATAATTGTTAGAGCACAGATTGAGTACCTTTCTACCATCGATTTTGACCCACGCACCCTGTGAAGTTTGCAGAGTTCTAATGGGAACGTAACGACCGGTTTCTTTCAAAACATTAATCTCTTCCTGTACCCAGTCCATTTTCCCCATGGCTCCAAATATTCTCAGTCATCAAATAGTTTGCTTAGGACCTCTTCCCATTTGATTGGGACGGCTGAATAAATACGTCCGTGAAGGATTCTCAGAGACGAGAGATCGATAGAGGTTGGGGTATTCATGCGCGGTACGAAATATTTTTTATTTTCGCGTGACTGTTTAGGGGAATGACATTCGAAAAAATACTCGTCACCGGTGCTGGTGGTCAAATTGGAAGCGAACTGGTTCCATTTCTCTCTGATGTTTTCGGAAGAGATAGAGTGATTCCTTCAGACATTCGCTCAAACTCTGCAGATTCGAGATTCCTCAAGTTAGACGTGACTGATAGAGCTTCGGTCGACCTAGCGATCGATAAATACAAGATAGATACCATCTTCCATCTTGCCGCTGTTCTGTCCGCGAATGGAGAGAAGAACCCTGAGCTCGCGTACAAGGTGAATATCTCTGGACTTTACGATATCTTAGAGTCCTCCATCAAGAGTAGAGTGAAACTTGTGATTACCCCGAGCTCGATAGGAATATTTGGTCCTGATACGCCAAAGGAGAACGTTCCAATAGAGACTATAGCTAGGCCCGTGACAATGTACGGAATCACAAAACTGATGGCGGAACATCTGGGCAATTATTATCATGCAAGGTTCGGGTTGAATGCGAGAGGTCTGCGATTTCCTGGACTTATAAGTTATAAAACACCTCCGGGCGGAGGGACCACGGATTATTCTATAGAGATGATAATGGAGGCCGTTAAGGGTAAGAGCTACCAATGTTTCCTGAGAGAGGATACCAGGCTGCCAATGATGTATATGCCAGACGCTCTCGATTGCCTTCTAAGGCTTGCTGAAGCAGACGAAACGAGATTGAAACACAGGACGGATTTTAACGTCTCGTCTTTTTCTATGACCCCAAAACAATTAGAAATGGAGCTCAGGAATTACTACCCCTCTTTCGAAGTGACTTATAGACCGGATTTCAGGCAAAAAATAGCAGATTCTTGGCCAGGGTCACTCGATGCTTCTGCGGCCGTTAGTGAGTGGGACTTCCATCCAAACTACGACTTCAAGGCGACAACAAAGGACATGATTGCCAATCTCAAGAGATAGAGACCTCTAGTTGGATGGAAGAATGAAAAACCCAACAGTTTAAGTATGCAGTTATTTTGCAAACGAGAGCGATGCTAGACGAGATCATTCGAATCGGTGATTTTAAAAAACTCCAAGAAAAGGCACCATTCCTTATCTATCTCCCCGAAGAACTGGAAGTACATAACTCGACTTATAGGGAACCTGGGAGAAAGTGGGCGACGTTAAGATTCGAGTGCACAATTGGGAACGAAAAACTCAGAGTAAAGGAATTCTTTCTTGACTGGTTTTATCCAGGTTTTCCAAAGAGCCTTATGGATTCTTTCGTCTCTTCATATTCCATCTTGGCCAGTACCGATACTACTGACGCAGTGATATTCTATGGGAAGAATTACAAGGGAAAAGAGGCATCGTCTTCTTTCTCTCTTGGGACTCAAATCGAAATTGAGGGGGAGACCAGCCTTAATGTCAGAAAACTCAGCGAAAGCCTCGTAGCTCCGTACATCAGTGCGAGATTCAAAAACTATCCGTTCTACAAGCGCTCGTTCTTGGCAAATAATGGAAACCCGCAGTGGTTCGAAGAAGAGCGTATCGGTAGGCTTTCTTGGACCCCTCCCTTTAGAAAATTCTGTGAAGGGAATCTCTGTCTGGACTCCGTAGGAATCTTTCGGAGGGATAATAGGACAATTCATGCCATCTTTGTGCTCTCAGAAGACTACAATAGAAGAGCTGTCTGGATAGACATTGGCAACCCAGACGCTTCTACCGAGCACACAACCTATGAATTTAGAAATGGAGGGAACTTTTTCGATCTGTTCGAAGAAGGTGAAACAAAATTCGGTTTTAGGAGAAACAATGGACCGGCCATAATTCAATTTGAACAAGAAAGCTCTACTGTTACCATCTCCTTTTCTTCACTTTACCAGCTTTCTGAAGTCAGAAGACTTGGGAAGTTATTCAGAGAGGCAGAAACGAATACGGACTATTTCTCGACATCTTGACGGTGTCCAAATTCGGAAAACTTTATTTGAAATTTTTAATCTAGTACTTGATGATTCTGGATAAGCCAGCTATGATCAAGGATCTACTGGAAAAGAGCAAGAATATTGCAGTGGTCGGAATGTCCCCCAACCCCGAGAGGGATTCAAATAAGGTCGGAAAGTACCTAATCGACAAAGGATATAATGTAATACCAGTGAACCCGAGTGTAAGCGAGATCTATGGAAAGAAAACATATCCGTCGATATTAGACATTCCAAAAGACATAAAGATCGATATAGTAGATATTTTCAGAAATCCGGAGGCTTCCAAAGAAGTTGTGCTTCAAGCCCCTAGTCTGAATCCAAGGGCTGTGTGGCTTCAGCTTGGAGCAGAGAACCCCGACGTAATCAAGACAGCATTGTCCAAAAACCTCGATGTAGTCTATGGAATCTGCATAATGGTCACTCACCAAAAGATGTCAAACTAGACTCTTGGAGTATTTAAACCCTACTTATTTATATTTGATGTATTCTATAAGATATTTCATATAAAATGGATATTCCTCATACCAGCCGTGATTTTAAAAATAGCACTAACTTTATATATTAAATGTAGATATTCTCAATATGGTCGGAATAAACGAGATTGCCAGAGACATCGCCAAGAGTTCCGGCGTATCTGTCAGAAGTGCTGAGTCAGTAATTAGGGGAACCTTCAAGGCTATTGTGACGAACATAAACAAGGGGCAGAAGGTAAGGATAGCAGGATTCGGAATTTTCTCGAGGAAACAGACAAAGGCGAGGAATGCTAAGAATCCAAGGACAAAGCAAATCATAAAGGTCCCCTCCAAGAACAAAGTACACTTCAGTGCGTCTTCCAAGATAAAGTACAAGTAAACTCATCTTAATTTTTTATTATTTTATTTTCTTTCCATTCTTATAACTGTTAAAGCTTATATATCTGGGTCGAATTCAATCTTGTAATCCATTTTCGTGTATAGGACTAAGGTTTTCTGACAAAAGCGGTGCGTATTGCCTGCTTGAGAATAGTGTGATTTTTAGCTTTGAATCCGGACAAATGGCTTATTTAACCTTGATGAAGACTCTTGAAAATTAGTGAATCGTCGAAAATGGATTAGAGGTGTTTTTATGAAAACGAAAGAAGCATTGACCAACTTTTTTGTAGGAGAGAATGAAATTGCCTACAATTCTAATTTCGGAAAAATTGGCAGGGACATAGAATTGCTTGATGAAGGTTCCATCTCGACGGATGGCAGTGCTGGAGGAGTGAATTGAATGTATTCGAAATGGAAGATATACGTCAAGGACAGAGACAATCTCCAGACGCTTCTGAACCTGATATTGGTGAACAGAGAAACCGAAATGACTATCCGGAAGAATGAGAATCTTACGATACTCATCAACGACGACGGGAAAGAAGCTGAGATCCTTCGATACGCTAGAGAGGAACTGGGAAACAAAATGGAACGATCTTTCTTGAGTGATCGCTGGAAAGAAAATATATTCCTGCTTAACAAGCCGAAATTCTATTTTGATCCTGTTTTTCCTTTTTTAACTGAGACGGCAATCTTATTGATTAAGGGAGATGAGATACGATTGAAGGTCGAGAGGTACCGCACACTGAATCCCTTCAAGAGAAAGAGACTAGGGGGAAAGGCGAAGAGAGTGTTGTACAGAATCAGACTGTTTTCTCCATTCCTCGCACGAGACTATTCCAGCAAAGATGGAAAGCAGTCCCTGACATTCAAGAAGGGCAATTCTCTGATAGTGACCAGCTTCGAGTTGTATTCTCTAATAAATGGGGGTGATAAGAATGGATTACTGGCCTTATGAATCTGGGATACCATTCCCTCTTAAGGAGAAGAGAATAATCTTTCCTCCAGAATTTTTGGAAAATCACTCTCTCATACTTGGAAAGACTGGAACGGGTAAGTCCAACCTGCTCGTTCAGTTGATTCGATTGTATGAAGAAGACGGAAAAAAAGTTATCGTGTTCGATCCTCACGGGGAGCTGTGGAAATATGGGAAGCCTGACTCTTCTGTCATAACTCTGTCACCTTATTCTGGAGTACGCACTGGATACCTGAAATTCAATTTGATGTCAGTACTGCCGTACCGGAACGAAAGGGAGAGGCTGATAAACGAGGAGCTGGTCGTTCAGACTCTGAAAGACATATTTTCAAGTGAGTCTGCCTTTTCTATAGGCACGTGGGGCCCTAGGATAGAGTTGATCTTCACCATCGTGACCAGGTTGCTGCTAAAGTACAAAGTTACCCCTACAATACAGGACCTCGCAGACCTGCTATTGAATTATTACAAGAGGAAGGATTTTGCCTCATCTCTCGAACCAGACGAAAGGACAGAATTCCTCTCAATATTCAATCAGGGGTACGACTTCATCTCTTCTACGGTCAATAAGATACTGCCGCTGATTTCAAACGAAGTATCGAAACGAATGTTCTCATCAAGAGAGGACTTTTACGACATTTCGAAACTTGACAGCACGCTCTATGTGGAACTATCAGGGGAGTACTCTCCTTCTTCCCTTTCCAGACCATTTTCCATTATGCTTCTCTACAAGATTTGGAACAATATTATTCTAAGGAGAATGAAGGATGTAGTGGTGATAATGGACGAGTTCCAAACCCTGTCTCCTCATATTTCACAGAGAATTGTGACCGAAGGCAGAAAGTTCTCTCTCTGGGCGCTGATGAGCACGCAGTCGCTCTCGGGATTGGATCCGACACTAGCTTCCAGCATAAAGACAAATGTCCATAATTTCTTCCTTTTCCAGCTCTCTGATGAGGACGCGTACACTTTCAGACGGGATGGCAGGATTCTGAGGGCTCCCGACTTCTATCACTTTAATTGTCTTGTGCCAAGAACTGGGAGCTTGTTTACGGGAACAACAAGATTGGCAGAACAGACTAGGGAATTTTCGGTCTCTGAAGAGTTCTACGATTTTGACGGGAGCAGGGAATTTGTAGATCAGGAATTCCCCGAGAACATAGACCCAGCCTACCTGAGCCATCTGGTTTCGCTTGGTCTAGCGACGATCGTAGATGGAAAAGTGCACCTTGAGATGGAGTATTACGAAAAGATCGGTTCTAGACACGTGAAAGGAAACGAATCGTTGTTTCATAGGTACCTCATCACCAGATCCTACTTCTTTTTCAAAAGCAAGGGATATGAAGTGTACGAAGGCCTAGATTATGATGGACATCGCCCAGATCTGGTGATCATAAAAGACGACAGGAAAATCCCGGTGGAGTGCGAATACTCTGACCTAAACAGAAGGGGGAGGATGCTGGAGAAAATGAAGTTTTATCCGAACGTGATATTTTCCGCTTTTAGAGAGAAGAGAGGAGAGATGCCCTCTAACACCAGTCTTCTGCTTATTCCTCCAATTGGTGATCAATCGCAGCCAGAATACATTGAGTCTCAGAATGAGACCGGGATATAACCCTCCCCTAGGAGGGCAGCTAACCTCTGTCCATAGGCTTCGAGAGGGACCCCTAGAATATTCAGTTCATTTTCTATCTTCATGTTTTTGGCAAACATAGTGCAGGCAGAGTCCACTGCACCGTAACCAATGAGCTTCTTTATCGTTTCTGCTCTTTCGCCAGTTACTTGAGCGAGAAGCGTCTCACTTGGCCCATAGAACAATAGCTTCATCTTTTCTACCCTCTTGTTTTCGATCATTCTAAGAGCTGAGATGATCGCCATGTCGAATTTCTGTTCTGCTTCTTTTCCACTCATAACCAAGTAGAGTATTTTGGTCATATCCTCTTAACTCTCACAGTACATATAATTCTTGCTGACTCTACCCCAAAGGATTTTTGCGTAAATGTAGATACCCTGCCGTGGAGATATTCATAGATGGGAATTACTCAAACATAAGATTTTCCTCAGCCCACTTTATTCCGGGAGACTGGAAATGCTCTAGGATTCACGGCCACGACTATTCTATTTCTGTCAAGATCATCGGTGCGATGGATGACAAGACCTATTTTCTAGACTTCACAAAGGGTAAGTCTAATTTGAGAGAAATCGCGGATTTTCTTGACCACAGGGTTCTCATCCCAGAGAAGAGAAGAGGAATAGTCTTTGAAAGGAAAGAAGGCAACCTTACTGTCAGCTTAGAAGGTAAAAAGTACAGCTTCCCTGAGGAAGAGTGTAGAGTTTTGCCGGTGAAGGACACAACGGCAGAGTGCTTGAGCGAATATATTCTAGACAAGTTTGTCAAATCTCTAGGACTGAACGTGGAGCAGGTGGAAATAGAAGTTCACGAAGGACCTGGTCAGTATGCTAAATCGATCTGGAAATAAGAAAGCAGTAAGTCTGCTGTCGGGTGGACTCGACAGTTCTACTCTTCTTTCCTATGCTGTTTCGCAAGGCTATGAAGTAGTGGCGCTGTCTTTTGATTATGGGCAGCGACACAGCAAGGAGCTGGAGTCAGCCAG
Organism: Thermoplasmata archaeon; assembly: GCA_021792255.1. Lineage (GTDB taxonomy): Archaea > Thermoplasmatota > Thermoplasmata > Thermoplasmatales. The sequence continues at coordinate 193,880 of JAJYUZ010000002.1, read as the reverse complement.
AAAGATTGCGGACTACTACAGGGTCAAACACAAGATCATGAAAATGGACCTGAGAATGATAGGTGGAAGCGCTTTGACCGATGATATTTCGGTTCCTGAAAAATCTCTCAACGACATAGGTAAGGAGATACCGGTGACCTATGTTCCTGCAAGGAATACGATAATGCTTTCGATAGCACTGGGACTTGCAGAGGTCACTGATTCATCAAAAATTTTCATAGGGGCCAACTCACTCGATTATTCTGGCTATCCAGACTGTAGACCCGAATATTTTGAGTCGATCAATAAAACTTTCAGTCTGGCTACCAAGAAGACTGTGGAGGGTGGAAGCATCGAGGTTGAGGCCCCACTCCTTAGGTACTCCAAGGCAGATATAGTAAGACTTGCCATCAGGTTGAAAACACCACTAGAACTCACTTGGTCTTGCTATAAGGGAGGAGAAAAGGCATGTGGAGTTTGTGATTCATGCAAGCTTAGACTCAAGGGCTTTATGCAGGCAGACTCGGAAGACCCAATCGAATACGAAAGCATCCCTGAATTTTATTCGGAATTTCTGAAGATCAGAAATAAGTGATTGGTATTCGGTGATCACCTGATCTGTATTCCGGAAAGGAAAAACAATTTATCTGAATTATACTGACGAATTGTGATAAAAGATCTTGAGATTACCTCGATAGAGGGAAGAAGATACACCGTTATCGACACCAGGCCCCAAGAAGTGAGGATAGATCAAAATCTTACGATAGTAGACGTTAGGAAAGAAAACGAATTCTCAAGAATTGTCTACAAATTCACCTCATCATTTTCGGCTCTGGGAGCCATTTCGCTTGAAGGTTCTTTGCTTTATCAGGGTGATGAAGAATTCGAAGTCAAGTGGAAGAAGGATAAGATTCTCCCCGATTCTGTGGCCAACGAGGTTCAAACAGCAATTTTCTCCTCGTCAGTGATTGAAACTATACTTATTGCGAGGGATTTGCGTCTTCCCCCTCCAATTCCAATGCCGACTTTACAGAAGAAGAAGGACGTAGTGGGATTCGGATAATTCCAAAATAAAGGCAACGCGCAATATCGAAAATAATTCCAATATGGGATTATGGAGGATTCAGTACTCTCTCCATCTGTGGCCGCAGTGAGTGCACGTGTAGAATCTAGTTTCCGGTTCGTCCGCGGCTCTGGTCTGCATGGCCTCCCAGTAGACACCGAACTCGTGGCATTTTGGACACTGGACGGTCTTGTCTATCGGAAGATTGATTTCCTCTTTTTCTACAACTATCGTTTCTTTCTTTTTCCCTTTCTCCACTATCCCCTTCTTCTCTTCTTCTTTGATTTGAAAGGTATTTCCGCATTTCCTGCAGACCCAAAAATCACCTTTTGGGAACATCATAGATCCACATTTAGGACAGAACACAAATTCCCAAAGTTATATTAAATAAATACATTTTCCTACGTTGAGAGTCCCATACATAAAAGTTCCTCAAATCGATGCGAAGAAAGAGATAGACAGACTGAAGCGAATGGGCGAACTCCTTCCTGGTTATAAAGTAAAAAGAGAGGGAACCTGGATTCTTGTACCGGTCAAGCATTCTGAGGACGAAACAGAATTCGAAGTGAACGTGACGAGAAGAATGACTCATGTCGGCAGCTTTGAAAGAATCTCCGACTTCTTTGTAATAAAGCAAAGAGAGGGATGGGAGCGAATATTAGAAGAAATCAAGGAAAAACAATCACCCAGAGCAATTTTCCTGGATGAGGGGGTAGAAGGATCCTTCAGGATCAGAAAGCTAAGGAGAATTTATGGCACGGGAGAGCCAGCTGGCATTCACAAAGAAAACGGATTCAGGTACTTGGTGAACCTTGAACGGGCATATTTCTCTCCTCGTCTGGCGGGATTGAGGAGAGATATTATTAAAAGCTGCTTTCAAACGGTTAAGACGGGGTTGGTAGTGGATATGTATGCTGGTGTTGGGCCTTTGTCAATCCCCCTCCTGAAAAGTGGAGTAAAAGTCCTTTCAATTGATATGAACCAAGATGCTACAAAATTGCTCAGGCAAAACATGAAGTTGAACAAGGTTTGTGGAGAGGTGCTGGTCGCAGATTCCAACAGAATCCTCGATTGCTTTGAAGGAGTAGATCAGGTATTAATGAATAATCCATCCCAGCCATTGAGTGTGTTCCAGAATGTTGTTTCGAGCTTGGGACGAGGAACCATCATTCACCTGACTCATATTTCGAATAGAAAGGATAAAATAGAATTTAAGGGAGTAGAAGTCGTACAGAGCAGGATAGTCCACGGTTATTCTCCATCTTCTTCCTTATTTTATTTCCGAATGAGAAAGAAGTAAACAATTTATCCCTTTTATCCATTTAAGGGCGCATGCCGAAACAGGGATTCTTCAACTCTGTCCTCTCAGGGATAAGAGAAATGTACGAACAGAGTCTCTTAGAGGACATCAGAAAAGATCCGCTGCCAAAGCACATTGCAGTCATAATGGATGGTAACAGAAGGTTCGCAAGACAACTGAGCGTTTCTAGAGATAAAGGACACCTGTTGGGCAAAGAGAGACTCGAGGAGTTTCTGGACTGGGCCTACGATATAGGAATCAAGATAGTGACTGTCTATGCTTTTTCTACTGAGAATTTCAAAAGAGATTCATCAGAAATAGAATATCTTATGAACCTATATGCTAACAGCTTCCAGGACATTATACAGGACGAAAGAATTACAAAAAACAGAATTAAGGTGAGACTGATTGGGAAGACTGAGCTTCTTCCAGAGTTCGTCAAGGAAGCTGCTAAGAGGGCCGAAGAATACACCAAGAATTTTGATAAGTACCAACTGAATGTTGCAATAGCGTACGGAGGTAGAGAAGAGATTCTTGACGCGATAAAGAACATTTCAAAGGAAGTCAAGAAGGGCAAGCTCGAACCTGAAGACATTAACGAGAAACTGATTGAAAAATATCTCTACACTGGAGAGATGGAAGATCCAGATCTTGTCATCAGGACCTCGGGAGAGGAGAGGATTAGCAATTTTCTCTTATGGCAGTCGGCCTATTCAGAGTTGTATTTTACTGACGTATACTGGCCTGATATCACCAAACTTGACCTCCTAAAGGCGGTCAGAGATTATCAGAAAAGACAGAGGAGGTACGGAAAATAGTGCCCATTCTCGGTATCGATGACACTGATTCCCGTACAGAAATGTGCACTACTTATCTGACCATAGAGATTTTGAAGAACTCAAATCTGGATCTAATAGGTTTTCCAAGGTTGGTAAGGTTGAACCCCAACATTCCGCTGAAAACCAGGGGAAATGCTGCCATTTCCCTGACGCTTGGGAGGGGAGAAGGCAAAAAAGAGGTCGTCGGAAGAATTGGTGAGGAAAGTATCAACTCTTTCAAACGGTACCGGGAAGAAAGAATGGACATCGATATAATGTCCATAATCGAAAAATTCTCCCCCAAGGAAAAGGATACAAATCCGGCCCTGGTGATCGGGAGAGAAAAGAATGATGAGAATTTCTACTGGGATGCCGTTAGAGAATTCGTAGACTATGCAAAGGTGGTGGATAAGGTCAAGGGAGACTTTTGGTCGATAAATGGACAGGTTGGTATAGTAGGAGCCAACGCAGCGATCTCATGGCCAGAGAGGAACCCTACCTATGAGTTGATAGCGTATCTCGAAAGAGAAATGTGGAGCGGAAGCCATTTTGTCGATGACTCGAGCTCGAAGTTGATTGAAAGAACATTCGTTGATACCTTCGACAATTTTGATTTTAAGAACAACTACAATGCAATTAGGCCAACAACCAAGACACCGGTCCTTTTTGGTATCAGGAGCATCGAACCGACGAGACTTATTGACTATGAGAGGTACATCAAGAGCGAGCCTTTTTCATCTTTTGTAATATACAAGACTAATCAGGCAACAGACGATCATCTCGTAGAGAGAACCATTGAAGAATCTAAACTCTACAGTTCTTCAATAATCAGGGGTTTCGTTTCTTCAGAACCCTCCTGGAGCAGAGGGGGAATTCTAAGCTTCGATATTGAATCTAATGGAAAAAAAATAAGGGTCGTAGCGATGGAGCCTACCAAGGAATTTAGAACTCTACTGTCAAAATTGACTAGAGGGGACGAGGTAAGGGTCTATGGAGGTATCACAAAAGTTGGATTCATCAACATAGAAAAAATTGAGGTCATTTCCGTATCCAGGATCAAGGAAATCAGACCTCCCTTGTGCCCAAAATGCAAGACAAGGATGGAAAGCGTCGGAAGAAGTGGGGGATTCAGATGCAGGAAGTGCGGAGCGAGGAGCAATAAAGGAGAAGAAAGGACTGAGAACAGGGAAATAGCTCCGGGATTTTATGAAGTACCCATTATTGCTCGAAGGCACCTTGCTAGGCCCCTTAAATTGGGAATCGTAAAATGATCTGCATAACGGGCACTCCTGGTGTCGGAAAGTCGACAGTAATGAGTGAGATTAGTGATAGAGGTTATAAGGCACTGGAGTTCGATAACTTGATTGGTGAATGTGTTGTTGAGATCAAAGACGGAGAAAAGATTGTTGATGAAAAGTGCCTGAGGAAAATCAGAAAGGATGGAATCTACTTTGGACATCTTTCACACTATGCGGACTGCGAAACCGTGGTGGTGATTAGGTCTCATCTGAAAGAACTGGAAGAAAGATTGAAGAAGAGGGGGTATTCGAATTCAAAAATCATGGACAACGTTGAGAGCGAGGCGATAGACCTTATTGGAGTAGAGGCGGAAAGACTCCATCCTGGAAAAACCGCAGAAATATTGAATACTAGTTTGGAGGAGACGGCAGACTTTATAGAAAATGTAATTAAAGGGAAAGATTCTAAGAGGGTGAAAATCGACCTGACCGAGGAGATATTAAATTGGTACTAGATAAGATGAGGAGCAGAGCAGGTTTCCTGATTGATGGAGTGGCATCGAGACTTAAAGGCGTTAATCCCAACTCTATCACCATAATCTCCTTCCTCCTGGCAATTCTGTTTGCTGTTTCATACTATTATGGGTACCTGATAATTTCATTTGTTCTGCTGGGAAGTTCATCATACTTCGATGCTTTAGATGGTGCGATAGCCAGGAAATTCAAGAAGGAATCAAAAAAGGGTGACTTCTTAGATCACCTCTTGGACAGATATTCCGATTTCATCATACTATTCGGAATGACGGTCAGCTTGTTTGGCAATTTATATTTTGGAATAATTGCCATAGCAGGTACCTTCCTCAGCAGTTATGTCGGAACACAATCACAAGCAGTCGGTTTGAACAGGATATACGCAGGATTTCCTGGACGCGCAGATAGATTGGTCATTATCATGATAGTGATCATAGTGCAAATTTTTACGACCGGAATCACATTGTTTGGATTTTACATCACATCTTGGGCATTGCTGTTCCTAGGGGTATCGGGGCTAATCAACTCTTTTTACAGGGCCAGACTTGCTTACAGGTCTATTACCTAAATTCCTGGTCCGATAGAAACTAAGAGGGTGTGATATCTTCCCAGAACTGCAGAGTGGATCCCTCTCCTTGTAACACAATCCGAGAGATCCGAGGGTCTGACAGGATGGTACACTGTATTCCCTACCGCGCCCAGTTCCTGTAATGTGTTCTATCTGGTACCTGGTAATCCTTTCCGCAAAATCCGGAACTTCTCCAAAATACTTATAGATCTCATCGTTTGGCAGGCCAATTCTGTGAAGAAAAGTAACGAGAAAGAAGCGTCCGGCGTGGGAAACGTTTGCGCCTTTCTTCATCTGATCTATTATCTCTGCGAGACAGGGTGGGAAGGATTTTTCATTGAGAGGTCCCATATTTGCCAGTTCCTGTCTTATCTCTCTTCCTTTTGATACAACTTCACTCACGTATGGCTTTAGCATCCTGTCTACATCAGGTGGAAATTCCACGACCTCATTCACTTCAGTCATGTATTTTCTGTAGAATGCCTCCCTGATTATTTTTGAGAGAACGTGCTTTGATGCGACGACGTTCCCTTCTCTCAGCTCCTGATTGCAGAGTTTGAGTTCCTTGTCATTGAATACAACTGCATTCCTCAAAAACGATGGAATGGGTATCAGATATCTGTCATCCTGCTTTTCGATTTCCACATTCAGTTCGTGAGACACAGATTTGAGGTTTCGTATATCTGACTCCTTTTCCAGAGTATCATATAGCACCTTTCTCTCTTTTATCGCATACCTTGCGGAGATGAAATAATCGCGGATGTAAGTGAGGATAATTTTCGTTATGATGTAATTCTTGACCCGCTCTTCCCCGTTGATAGGAAATGACACTTCTTCCCCGTTCATAATGCTGTAGAGCAAGGCTGCCGACTTCTGAAGGAAGTATTCGTTTTCTTCCAGGAAAGATTTGACCGATATTCCTTCTCCAAGGTACTGAATGAGCCCTCTCCTGAGGAATGGATACTTCTCTATGACATCTTCCTTCATATTATTTGTAGTTCTTTAGGAGCTGTAGTGATGACCTGGCAACCGTCTTTGGTGACAACGACATCGTCCTCTATCCTGACCCCACCTTTCTTTGGGATGTACACTCCGGGTTCAACCGTCACCACCATATTTTCCTTCAGGAAGAAGTCGTTAAGTGGACTGAGTGCGGGATGATCGTGAACGTTCAGTCCAACTCCGTGTCCGAGTCCGTGTATGAATCTTCCCTTAAATTTGGATGAGTCTATGACGTCTCTAGACGCTCCATCTACGGTCTTTCCGTTTTCTCCACTCCTAACGGCCTTGATACCCATTTCCTGTGCTCTGAGCACGGTTTCATACATGTCCTGCATTTCTCTGTCAGGCTTACCGAAGAAGTACGTTCTCGTCATGTCGGAGCAGTATCTCTGATATTTTGCTCCAAAGTCAACAAGTACAACATCTCCCTTCTTCAGCTTGCGATTTCCACCAGAAAAATGGGGTTCTGCCGAATCTGGACCAAATGCAGCGATTGTATCAAAACTGGGAGCAGAAGCACCGTTCCTCATCATTTCATAATTTACTTTTGACGCTAGTTCTCCTTCCGTCATGCCTTCTTTAAGCATTCCTGGTATGTCCTTCCCCACCTGTGAAACGATTCTAGCGGCTTCTTTCAATTTAGAAATCTCCCGTTCTGATTTTATCTGTCTCAGGCTGGAGATGGATTCTCCTACATCTACCAGCTCCTTGTTCTGTAACCTGTCCTTTAAAGATAGATAATCTGCGTGGGAAAGCCCTGAGTAGTTGATCCCCAGAAAAGTTATTCCTTTGGTGACTTCCCTGAGCAGTTCATCTCTCTGTTTTCCAGAGGAGAAAACTTCAACGTCGAGATCCTCAGATCTCGCGGTCTCTTCCTCGAGCTGAGTAGTTATGACTTTCAGATTCCTGCGAGTAAGAAATACGTACGAACCCTCGAACAGTCCTCTTGTTAGTTGTGTAAAATAAAAGAACGATGGGTCGTTACACGATTCGCCGTTGTTGTAAATAAGGATTCCTTCGATATTCTGGTTAAGATCAAACAGCTTCTCTACGTCCATACGTCCTGAAACTTAATTAATTAATCTAATTTTCTCCGATTCTTCTAATCTTAATATTTCATTCTTTGAACGTAACTGCAAATACTTCCCCTAGGTCAGGGGTTACGATGTGCCCCGATTCGTATTTAGAAAACGAAAAGACTTCCTCCTTTCCAGGTGTGTACCAAGGATTTCCCCTCACCGTTTCTATGGTGGAAAAGGGGTCGTACTTGATCTTTGCATAGCTCATTCCTAACGCGTCCCTTCCGAGGAAAAGAGATTGTTTTTGTGAATATGCCATGTAGAGGAGATAGATGAGATGGTCCCTGAATTCAATTAATTTTGAAAAGGCGTAGTTCGGAAATTTTCTCATCTCGTCGTCCAGTAAGACTATCTTAGAATGCCTTCTCTCCATTCTGTTTAGGATGGCCTGACTCTGCACGACGTTCTCAGCAAACTCGACTCCCATCGGGAACAGAAGAATCAGGAAATTGTTCATTGATTCGATCAGCGAATTTTCTTCCCCGCCCGAAATCTCTGGCAGAAAGCTTAGATACATTTCCTTGTCGGGAAACGAGCTGTAGGTAAGGGGATCTCTCTTTACAAAATCCATAGCTCTTTTACCTACAGCCTGAAGCATACTAATAAATGATGATATTCTATAATTCTTTGCTATTGAAAAGGAATGTTCCGTTTCCCTAGTAGATCCTTGATCTTCTTCTCTTTGTCATTTTCAAAGACGATCAAACCCACTCCCTCTAACTCTCTTTCTAAGAATAACATTATTGAAGAGAATTTTGTAATGGGACTGATTCCATCGTCTGTTAGAACACTGAGAACCTCTTTCTTGAACGGTGACTTAAAATATTGGAATGAAAGAATATTTCCCTCTAACTTTTCGACAAGTTCTCTGAATTTCGTTTCCTCTTCCTTTACTACTACACCCTTCGGAATCCTTCTGTGTTTTATGGCTTCATACGTCTTTAGACTCTTCCTCTTCAGTTCGGTCATGAAATCGCAGTCATTCCATCCCACGAATTCTTCATAGTCGGGATTTACGAGTTCTAGAGCATCGTTTGCGAGAGAAGAAGTGATCAATGCAGTCTTGTGTCTGTAGACCGTCCTGTACATCAACATTCTTGCGACCATCAGCCCCTCCACGGCTGGAAGCCCCTTTTCTGCGACACAGAACTCTCCGTCATAGATGGACAGGACCCTCAATATTCTTGGAATGTCTACTGCGCCAAGCGCCACACCAGTGTAGTACGAATCTCTTGCAAGATAGTCAATCTGGTCGACATCTCCATTTCCTGAAATCAGTCTGCTTAGAACTCCCTTCCTTCCTTTCAATATTTCAACAACACTCTTCTTATGACTCCCTAAGATATCGCTCAGTTCGTTTTCCGGGGTCTTGCCTTCTATGATGTCAATGGTAACGTCTAAATGATCCTTTCCGTACAGCTTGCCCATTGCTTCTTCCAAGGAGTGTGAAAATGGCGAGTGTCCAATGTCGTGGAGCAGACCGGCAAGGGAGACATCGGTGGCATCTTTCCCCTTCAGTCCAAGCCTGCCTGAGGCTTCCTTGGCAAGATAATAGGTACCCAGAGAGTGTTCAAAACGAGTATGAGTTGCTCCAGGGAAGACGAGGTAGGTGAAACCCAGCTGCTTGATAGTATTCATCCTCTGGAACTCTTTTGTCTCAGCTATGCTTGCTACGCTTTCGTCGAGTTCTATTGAGCCGTAGATAGAGTCGTGAATCGTCTTTTTATCTCTCAACGTGTCTTAATTTTCTATGAATATTAATAATTAAGCTTGTTTTGTCGGCCTTCAGAATGCTTACGTTCACGCTCTCTTGTTGAACATTCACGTACGCTCATTACATCCTTTCGTTGAATATTAAAACCATCGAGCCTCTGCAAATGTCAGATGCCGGGCCACCGACACCAAAGGGCGATTGAAAGATGCGGCTGCCCCGTCAGTCCTCCGCTCCGTTCCCCCACCGGCATCTGCGGTCCACGTAACCGTTGCTCCCTTCCGGTCCTGGCGGATTCCCGTGATGACGCATACCCCTCTCCCCTCCGGGTGAGATGTATACAACCTAGATCTGATGGGACAGAGTTTCGCCGAACATCAAGGGTTCACATCCTCAAGGTTGCCTTCTATATCGGCTGTCGCCCCCGCGTATAGACGGTTTCGGGTAACAAGAGACGCCTACCCTCCTGGCCAGCCCGGCATGCTACTTATCAACTTTTTAAGATAAACTTATCGTTTAAGTTTTTCACGGGACAATCTTTCCTTGAAATAACCAGTGGATTTCAGGTACTCTAACGGCACTACCGGAATTTCTCTTCCCGGAGAGACACGAACTTAATACCTGTCGATCGAGGATTCTGGATTTCTGTCCACTTTCCATTTCTGTACGATTGAAGGTCACCCATAATCTCAACTTTAACTCCTCTTACTTTGAGAACACAAAGGTGTGACCTGTATTTCTGCGTCTCCCCATAGCTTAAAGGTTTTTCCATATACTCTCTAAGAATGTGGGCAATCTTCTCCGCTCCAGCCTTGTCAGTAAGGGCATCTAAATCGTGTGGTTCTACTTTCATCCCGTATAGCCTGAGAGCAGTGCTCCCATCTACTGCCCATTCTGCCTTTCCTTCGAGTTTAGCACAAATATAGAGTGGATCTCCTCTATCTCTTCAAAATTAGTCATTTTCATCGACATCTAGGCAGTTTCTGTACATTCTTTTCTAAAGATACTATTCCCTCCAACGTATAAATTTTCTTCCAAGAAGGGTGAATAGTATGGTCTCTGTGAAAAGGATGAAAATCATCGAAAACTGCATTGGCTCAAGTCCAACTATCCCTTGGATTAGTACTGCAGCCGGAGTGACCGGCGAAACGGAGAGGATATAGATCACCCCTTGGGGGAGGAAGGTATAGGGGTAGAACGTTGGAGGAAGAACTGTCATTATGATAGAAAGTATTGCAGTAATTCCCCAGACGTTTCTGATGTGCTTCAGCAGACCTGCGATGATGAATGAAAGGTTCGAAATAGTGAGAGTCAAGAGCACTAGAACTCCGACGATTGGAAGAAGTGAAGAAAGAGAGAATACTTTGAAATAAGCCCCAAGAATCGCATACAGAACGATGCCCGGAAGTGAGAATACCAGATAGCTCATCGAAAGGGCAAACATGTAATCCTGAGAAGTGATGCTTGTTGCGACGAACAAGTCCTGAATCCTTATCTGGATCCTGAAGAAAGCTGCATCCCCAGCTCCGTTAATGCTGTTGGCAGCGACTATTGCTATTGGGCCACCCGCGATTGCGAAAGCTATCAAGGTTCCGTGAGTGAAGATCGTGACCATGAACAGGAGAGCAAGGGGAAGTGAAAGAGATGCAAGTAGATAAGAGGCCCCCCTCAGAATGACATAGAATCCATAATACCAAGCGAAATAAAGTATGAATTTAGGATTCAAGTATTTCCCCCCTTGACAGAAAGATATCGTCGAGATTTACCCTCTTGATATCGTAGCCCTTCTTGACAAACTCGTCAACTCTCTCCTTTCCGATATACTTGATTGCCACGTTGGCAATTTTTATGTCGTACTCTGCTCCATCCAGTTTTTCTGCCCTCATCATGCCGTTGAATGCTGAAAGGAGACTTTCGATGGTTCCGTGAGTCATAATATTGCCCTGGTCGATCACCATGACCTCGTTCGAAAGTTCCTGCGCTTCTTCCATATAGTGAGTCGTGAGAATAATTTTTGAGGATAGCCTCTTGATTGCTGACCATACTTCTATTCTAGACAGAGGATCGAGACCAGTTGTCGGTTCATCGAGAAATATTATCGGTGCTTTAGAAGCAAGGGCCATCGCCACAAACACTTTCCTCTTCATTCCGCCCGATAGGGTGTCCGATGGTGCATTTCTGTATGCATACATCTCCAGTTCATCCAGTGCATATTTCGATTCTTCCTTCGCCTGAGAAGAAGAAAATCCCCTTGCCATCAGGTAGAGTTGCATTTGTTCCAGAGGAGAGAGAATACCGATGAGTTGTGACTCCTGAGGGATGCTGCTTATTATTTGTCTCACTTTTTTCGTTTCCTTAAGAATGTCCAAACCTTCAATTACTGCGGTTCCTGAGGTAGGAGTTAACTGAGTTGAGAGAATGCGAATTAGTGTTGTCTTCCCAGCTCCGTTTCTTCCAATGACGGTTGTAACTCTTTCCTTCAGAGATGCGTTGATCTCGTTGAGCGCATAGGTGCGCCTATCGTACTTCTTGCTTATTCCAAGTATTTCGATCATCTAAGCACGCAGTTTTACTGAAAACTCTTCCTTGAATATTCCTAAACTCAGAGTCGTCCCTACGGCCCTTATTCCTTTTATTGCTCCGACCTTTTCGACTTCGAAGTCCTTTAGCTCGCCACTGTCTCTGATCTTTATCTTGAGAAGAAGATCGCTCTCACCAGAGGTGTGATGTACTTCCAGAACCTCATCGAATCTTGAGAGCTCTTTTGCGATCCTATCTAGCTCTTTTATGTCACTGATGGAAACCGTTACGAATGCAGTCAATTTGTAATCGAGTTTATCGTGATCAATGAGTGGGACCATTTTCTTGATTATTTCTCGGTCCTTCATCCTCTTGACTCTCTGGAAGATTGTCGTAGCAGGAGATTTGACCTTCCTCGATATTTCGTTGTATCCAACCGTAGCGTCTTCTCGTAATACGTTGAGGATTCTTATGTCAAGAGAATCGTATTCCCCTTTCATTATAGTCGATTTTTAAAAGGTATTTAGCAATTTTGTGTGAGGCACCAAATCAAATATTTTTTAGGCACGTAAACAATCTACTCTGAGGAATATGGCTGAGTTGTCTGCTTCGATACTTGCCGCAGATCTCTTGAATCTTGAAAGAGACATAAAAAAGGCGGTCCAATCTGGGGTAAAGTGGATTCATCTAGACGTAATGGATGGCCACTTTGTTCCTAACCTTACGATGGGCATTCCCTTTGGAGACGCAATAAAGAAAAAATTTGACGCAGATATTGAAAGCCACATGATGGTAGATAACCCGAACATGTACCTCGAAAGGTACTGCTCGTTCTCAAAGTTAGTTACGATACACTATGAAGCTCCAGTACAGACGATGAGAGTATTAAAGGAAATAGAAAGACTGGGATCCATGCCGGGAATTTCGATAAATCCTAAAACATCTGTTTCAAACATTGAAGCGTTACTTCCTGCTGTGAAATATGTACTGGTAATGACTGTCGAACCCGGATTTTCGGGACAGAGTCTGATAGAGGATGCATCTAAAAAAATTCCACTCCTAGTAGAATACCGACAAAGAACGAACCTGGATTTTCTGATTGGTGTAGATGGAGGAATAAATAGAGACAACATTTCGCGTATTGCAGCTTTGGGCCCTGACATCATTGTCAGTGCTTCTGCTATCTTCTCGGGAAACGTTGAGGAAAATGTTAAATCCCTAAAAAGTTGTATGAAGGAGAACGGAAATGGATAACGAAATCATTGAGAAAGCAAGACAGCTTGAAGACAACGGAGACCTTAAGGAGTGCATCAAGTACATAGACGAAAACATCAATTCCATTCAAGACGTTTTGTCAAAAACGGACCTACTGAGGATTAAGTCAGAGTGCTTTCTCTACCAGGAAGTTCCAAATTCTGAAATGGCCAAACAGTATGCCGAAGAGGCTCTGAAGCTCTCTTCAGAAAAGAGTGATCAGAAGAGGGTAGCGGAGGCAAATCTTCTCCTATCTCAGATATTGATACTCGACGATGGCAAGAAGGCAGTGGACTATGGAAGGAAGGCATTGGAAATATACCAAAAGCTCAGCGACAAGAACGAGGCCATTTACTCCATGATTTCACTGGCAACAATTCTTGATGATTTCAGCGAGGCATCCACTCTGTTCGAGAAAGCTCTTCAGGACGCAGAAAGTTCAAACAATCTTGACATGCTGGCACAGGCCGCAGTCAACTACTCTTACCTACTGGTTGAGGAGAAGGGGGGAGAAGAGCCTCTCAAGGTTCTAGACAAGGTAATTAAGAAGATTCTTGGAGAAGGAGCCAAACTCAAGAGGAAAGAAGAGAGGATCCGTGCCGTTACCAACTACTCTGAAATATTCGACGCTGCCTCAGACATAGCGATGGAACTGGACCAGTATGATCTGGCGACAAAATACGCTTCCTATCTGAACAAGGACCCGCAGGAATTTGTGAAGTAGTCAGGGAAGCGCGAGAAATTTTTCTACATCCAGTCCTTTTAGTCTTGCAACTACAAGTGCTGCTATCTTTGTACTCAGGAATGGATTCTTCTCCCTCATCTTGTTAATTTCAGAAATGACGTCTCTCTTGCTCAGGCTGGTCTTTTCTGTGATCAACGCTATCACAGTTTCGGTAACATCCTCTCCATTAGTCTCGTTCACTATGGCATCGAAATTTGGTTTGTAATCTAGACTCAGTTCTATCCCGTTTATCGAGCACGTTATAGAATACAACCCGTCCGTTAGCCTTAAACACCTCTGTTCAACTGCGATCCTCAGAAATTCCTTGACTTGGTCTGGTGTGAGATATCTTACTCTTATCGACAGAATGTTTAATATTTCTGACTCAGAAAACTCGTACTTGCCAGTCGTCTTCTTAAGGTAAAGCAGGAGCTTCCGTATCTCTTCGACCATTCGAACCTCCGATGGGACTGACGATGTTGCAACTTGAGCAGTTCAATCGACTCGTAAATTCAGTTACATTATTGTCAAAAATGAAAGTGTCGGAATATATGCGGCTCCCTCCATTCGAGATGAAGAATTCCGCCGCCTCTCTATTGCTTCTGACATAAAGGATCAGCGATTCCGTATAGAAGAGAGCTCTTCGCATCTTCTCATTATCGATTGACTCGGAGATTGTGACCATAGATGCTCCGCCAGTTATTGCGTCTTCTATGTCGTCCACCCGAGAGATTTCGGCATCCAAATAAAGTTCGTATATTCCAGACAGATCGTCGTATCTCTTGAAATTGAGTTCCCTTCCGCTCTTGTAATCTTCGTCCACGACCCAAAGAGGACCAGACTCATATTTTTCAAGTGCTTCGGCTTCGACTATCTTCTTTTTTCTAAGGGTAACGGAAGGAATTATCATAACCATTCTTTAGATGTGTTAGCAGTGAGAGGATTAAAAATATTGTCTTGTGCGAGTGTAATTTTCCCGGACTGACTGAACGAGTAAATAAAATCACTTTCCTGCATCGATATACTGATCCCGGTAGAAGGAGCAATAAGCTCAGTGTGGTAATCTACCATAGCTGAAGAATTTCCATTGTCAGTCCACTCGACCAGCGAGTATGGGTACTTGACAAGAAATCCCCTGCCAAGATCTTGCCCTCCTACCTCGACGGTAAGATCGATATTCACAAAGGCGCCTGAGCCATTTGAAGAAGGAACGTAAGTCTGCACCCAGGCGTGTTCGCCGAGATTTGCCTGCCCGTTTGACTCTTGAATCAAGAGACCGTACTGCGTCCAGGATGGAATACCGATGCTCCTGCTCATCGATTCGAATAGGTATGACAACTCTTCACAGTCCCCCTTCTTCAGCTGGTAGACTTGCTGAGCGGACAGAGGCACGTTTCCAATGTTGTATGTTATGTTGTACAGATAATTCTGTACAATGTAGTCGTAAATGGATCTAAGTTTTCCTACGACTGTGGTATCGTTCTTCGTTAGATTAAGGGTCAAACTTCTGAAAAATGAAGGGTTTATTACTTCCAGACCATTACTTCCTGAAGAATTGAAATACTCGGAATGATCGTATTCTGTCTTCAGAGATGATGGAATTTGGGAGGGCAAACCTGTCGAATTTGCAAGACTTTGCCAGCTCTTCCCATAAGAATTTATGATGTAAGTGAAATTTACGAAAGAGCTTCCCGGATTCACTGTAATCGCAAAGAATGTCCTATTCTGAGAGTGTTTGATAGATTCGTTTATGTTGGATGAGTGTGAAATAGAAATCGTACTACTTTGGAGAGAGTCGTTTATAGTGGGGGTGAGGTAAAAGGTGAACGTTTCTCCTGAGCTTGAAGAGGATACGAAGGTAAAATTCCTGGAAAAATGAGTAGAGACTTCTGAGGGCATCTGATATGATGTGGTCGTAGTCACTCCATTAAGAAGGTTGGTGTCGACGACCACATAGTACGCAGCCGTCAGAACTATGATGACAACGATAGCAACGAGGATTCCTCTTATTGCCGCACCCATTTTAGATTGACCCTAGCCTCACATGGAAAAATTTCATATATAATAATATGGCAACACCGATTTCAGGCACTATTGTGATTAGGGCGTAGGAACCATACAAATACTCTATGAAGATTGAAGACGAGAAAAGCATCTGTATTAGAAGTGCAAAATTGTAGTAAAGAAGAACCTTGTTATTAGAAGCGCCAATAGATAGTGTGGCACTTGACATCACATTTGTGAGAAACGCAAATAGAGTCACTAATGCAATGAAAATGTAGTTCGAGATCGAAGAATTTGTAACCAGGGCTATCGAAAACGATACGGGGAACGAGAACGCTCCTCCCAGTGAGGAAGATAGTTGGAGGAGGTCTTTTCTTGTCCTGTACTTTCCCGTTATTATCGAAAGCTGCTCTCCCGCCGAAAGGATGGGAAGAAAGAGCAAGACCGTGAAAAGCATCAGATCTTTGAATCTGTCGAGCGTGAAAAAGGAATAAAGGAACAAAACCACATATACGACCCCCAGTAGAAGTCCGAAGAGAAGAAATCTGGCAAATAGAGATTCATCAACTATCTTATCTATCCTGTTCCAATTGAGGTAAAATAGCGGAGTGAAAATCGCTAAAGGAATCAAGATCGCAGGATAGAAATTCATTCTTCGAGGTAATAAAATAAATAGTAATTATAATTTCTGACATAGTGAAAATGGCCATAGCAGTGAGAAAAGACCTCGAAATGGGGAAAGGCAAGATTGCTGCCCAAGTAGCCCATGCCGCAGTAGAATGCTCCATGAACAATTCGGAGAAGCGAAATAGATGGATTTCTGAAGGACAGAAGAAGATCGTGGTGTGGGTTAAAGACGAAATGGAACTCAAGGAACTCATTAATAAAGCCAGGTCGATGGGAGTGAATTGTTGCCCCATCAAGGATGCAGGGCTAACACAACTCAAACCCGATACCCTTACTTGCTCTGGTTTTGGCCCGGACGAAGACTCCGCGATAGACTCTATAACTGGGAAGTTCAAGCTGGTTTAATTGTCGTGCAAAACAGTTAACTTTATATCAACCCCAAGATTACGTAAATGTGACTGACCAGCCAAGCAGTGCTGAGCCCAAACAACCCATCTTTGAACCACCTGAAAAATCTACGATAAAGGATATGCTTACGATAGCGTGGGTTTTGTCACTGATAGTTGGCATTATTCTTTTAATTACAGGACTCTTCTCCTTCGGAATAACCGCCATTTTAGGGATCGTTGATCTGGTCGTTTTTTATGAGTGCAGAGAGATCATAAAACTCATAGATCAGAAACGACTGTCTGCGGCGAAAGAGAAGACACTAATATGGATGATAGTCGGGTTGATTTTCGGATTCATAATAGTAGGTATTTTCATGGTAATCGCCTACCTCAAGTTCGATGATTTGATAAGATCATATCAGAATTCGGCAAAAGAGCAACCGCAGTGATTACTCCATCCAGTCTGTTCCAACTGAGCGATAACTGACCTTTGGTATGTAGAAGTTGACTCTCTTATGCGCATTCCTCTGAACGAGTTCGTATATCCTCTTCACTTCTTTTTGGGCGCATCCGCTGTCATTGCACTGCTCGGGAGTTTTCAGATACTCAATGCATTCTAGAATCTTATCCAGCTTCTCATAAGTAATACCCAACTCCTTTTCATCCGTCTGGCCCTTCCAGAGATCTGCCGAGGGTGCCTTCCTCAGTAGCCATTCGGGAAAGCCGTATCTTCTTGCCACCTCGTATACTTGAGTCTTGTAGAGGTCACCTAGAGGCTGAAAGTCAGAACCACCATCCCCGAATTTTGTAAAATACCCTGTCAGTAATTCACTCTTATTGGAAGTTCCAGCGACCAGTCCCTTGTATTTGTTTGCCATAGCATAAAGATAAGTCATCCTCAGTCTGGCCATAACGTTTCCAGTTATTCTCTCGTCCTTGGATCCATCCTTGAAGAAACTTAGTGCGTTCTTCATATCAATCGTTTCGTAGGGCAAATCTAGAAACTCAGAAACCCTCTTCACGTCTTTGCTTTCCTCTCCAAAGGGTAAAGAATATAGATGGATTTTCTTATTCTCAATATTCCTCTTGAGGATATAGGCTACGAGCGTAGAATCTATTCCTCCAGAAATTCCCAGGACGACTTCCTTTGCACCCACGAACTCTCTAGTGAAGACGTCTAAGACCTCTAGGGCCCCCTCAAGAAGCTCCATTGTGGTGGAAATGTGGAAATAATAATAAACCTTATGGATTTGAGGTAAAACGTAGCCGGGGTGGCCCAGTCCGGAAAGGCGCAGGCCTGGAACAAAATTACAGAAAGCCTGTTCTCGCAAGAGATCGGGAGTTCAAATCTCCCTCCCGGCGCTTTGACTTCTAGAAAATTGGCTTCGAAGTGGGTTGCCGGTTCTCACAGTACATTTAGAATCGTGAACAAGAGATCTCGTACTGATTGCAAATTTGATGCTGTAGAGGATACAGAAAGACCTATTCGAGAATAAAATATTTGCACAATCGAAGGCTTCGGACAAAAGCAGGGTGATACCTTGAAGAAATGCATAGTGGCTGGAGTTCTAATAATCAGAGAAGATGGCAAGAAGGTTCTGCTAATCAAGCACAAGAAACTAGGAGTTTGGATATACCCAGGTGGACACATTGAAGAAGAAGAGAATCCGCTCGATTGCGCGATAAGGGAATCCAAGGAAGAAACAGGGGCTACTTTCAGAGTCCTGAATTCAAATGGATTCTCGATAGATTTCGGTACCGCAAAAAGCCTTCCCCAACCGCTAGTAGTAATGAATGAAATCGTTCCATACTCGGACCATCCACACGAACACTTTGATATGATTTATCTCGGAGTCGCATCGAGCACGAATTTTCAATGCAATGAAGAGTCTTCGGATTGCAAATGGTTTGATCGGGATGAAATTGATAACATCTCGACCTTTGAAAACGTGAAGAAAATCATCAAGTACGGTTTCCGGACCTTTAGAGAAATTTATGGAACGAGCCCCTTAAGCTGAGCGATTCTCATCAACTGCATTTTTTAGTAACGTCTTCCACAATCGAAATAGCAAATTTTAAGTCAATCTCCGAATCCTATTTCATGGAACGCGAAGAGAGTATAGAGTATCCAACCTTCGATGGATCAAGTGTCAAATCTTTTTTAGTTGGAGACCGGAATTCTAAAAGCGCAGTGATTGTTATTCAAGAAATATGGGGGTTGTCAAACTTTATCAAGAATTTTTCGAGGAGACTTTCATCACTGGGATTACTTGTCCTTGCGCCACACCTTTACTCCAGAAAAGAAGAGCTAGACCTGTTTACACAAGAAAATATAGCAATGGCAATGAAGCTCTTTTCAGAGATACCTTCTGATAAAAGGGAAGATCGGGAGTTCATAAAAGCCGCATTGGAAAGAGGGACGCCAGAACAGAGGGAGGTAATCACGAGACTGATGATGTCAAGAGGACAACTGGAGGAAAGGATGGTTAAAGATCTGGCTATGGGGTACGAGTATCTGAATACTAATTTTAAACCTTCTAGGTTCGGTGTGGTAGGTTTCTGTATGGGAGGAGGGTTATCATTCAGGATATCTACTCAACTTCCATTCGATGCGACCACCGTATACTACGGCGCAAATCCTCCTGATTTGAAAGATATCTCGAGAATGAAGGGACCGATGCTGGGGTTGTACGCTGGAGAAGATCCGAGAATAAATTCTGGCATTCCAGCAGCCTTGGGGAGTTTCCTCGAATATAAGAAACAGATCGAACTGAAGATCTATCCAAACACTCGCCACGCATTTGCAAACAATGATGGCTCTGCATACAACAAAGATGCAGCCGATGATGCCTGGGAAAAGACATCTATGTTCTTCAAGAAGCATTTGCTATGAGAGAGAAAGACGACCTTTTGAGCAACTGTTTTCTTACTTGGACTTCAATACTTGAACAAAATGAATTGAGTAAAAAGAAAATTGAAATGGATCATAACTCAGAGAAAGAATAGACTGTCTTACTTCCTCATTGCTACTGAAATTGCACTGACGGGGCAGGCAGTAACGCAAGCATTGCAAAATATGCAGTCCGCTTCCCTTACGGGGTCACATTTGTCCGTCCGATACTTCTTCCATTCATCAGTCCCCTCTGCAATCTTTTTGTCATTGCCAGTTCCCTTGTTTCCTGCATTGAGAAACCATTCATAAACGTTGACTGGACAAACGTCCATACAGGAACCGTCCGCTATACAAGACTCCCAATCAACTGCGACATTAGTTCCGTGAATACCGAGCTTTGTCGGATACGCTTTCCCGTCCTTATCTTGCCTCTCTTTTCCTTCGGCCCTGACCTCGTGACCAGCGTGATTTCCGGTAATGGGAAATTCATCCTGCTTGTCAAAGAAATTGTCATCTATAGGTTTAGAATTGTAGTCAACCTTGGCCATATTTTGACAGAAAAAGATGATATTAATAATTTTTGACCTGAAACTAGAGAAGTTGGGAATTTAGGAGCAAAAGATACATAATTGGTTCTTGATTAGTCCGAGCTATCTGAAAAAAATTCTCCGTCCTTTAACACCACCCTCAAAAAACATTAATACGGACTTTTGATGGACTGATATGATAATCCCATATGGCGCAACAGAATTAGCAATCACCAATAACGTGGGTGAAGATGCCCTCATTGCTCTGGTTGCTATAATTCTTCTGGCATTTCTATTTTATTCGATAAAAATCGTGAGAGAGTATCAAAGGATAGTAGTATTCAGATTTGGTCGCGCACTAGCACAGAAGGGTCCTGGAATAGTGTTCATCTATCCTATCATAGATGTCCCGGTTAGAGTCGATTTAAGAGAGAGATTCCTGACGATTCCTCACCAGACTTGCATTACTAAGGATAATGCACCGGTCGACGTTGATTTCATCATCTATTTCAAAGTGATAAACGCCTCTGACTCAGTAATACAGGTACAGAACTTTGAGGGAGCAGCGATGGGTATTGCGACCACGACGCTAAGAGCTGTTGTAGGTGATATAATTCTCGACGAGGTCCTGTCTAAGAGAGAGAACATAAACGCAATCCTAAGGACAAAACTTGACGAAGTGACTACGAGGTGGGGAGTAAAAGTGACGAACGTCGAGATCAGAGAGATATTGCCTCCTAAGAACGTCTCTGACGCTATGATCATGCAGATGAGCGCTGAAAGATCAAGGAGAGCTGTCGTTACGGAAGCTGAAGGAAAGAAACAGGCCACCATAACCGTCGCAGAGGGAGATAAGCAATCAAACATATTGAGAGCAGAAGGAGACAGACAATCCGCCATACTCAGAGCGGAAGGTTATGCGATGGCTCTGACTACAATATTCAATGCTGCGAAGGAGATAGATCAGAAAACGATGGCACTTCAGTATCTGGACATGATGAAAGTGCTTGGATCAAGCAATTCCACCAAGTACATCATCCCAATGGAGTTCACTGAGATGCTCAAACCATTTACGGAAACCTTGAGGACGGCATCAAGCTCATCAGCCTCAAATAATAAGAAAGAATAAGAAAGAAGATGCCGAAAGAACCAAGCAACTTCGCCGTAAAGTATGGCTTCAGGGCGATCGTCCCTGTTGCCATCATTCTTATTTTTGCAATCTATCTTTTGATTGAGTATCTAATTTCAGGGAGTACCAATAGCTTCCTGCTCGCACTGTCCATAGTATTTTTCCTGACGGGGCTATTACTCTTTGTAGGTTTTACGATCACCATTTCTAGCAGGATAACAAAGAAGTATTTTCATACAGAAACTCTCGTAGGACAAAACGGTAGGGTAATAAAGGGAGTTCCTGCAAACAATGTAGGTACAGTAGCCGTACTGAGCGAAGATTGGAGTTTCGTCTGCGATGCGGACACTTCAGACAACGAGATGGTCACGGTCACCGAAGTGCAGGAAGACAAAGTTACGCTTACAGTCAAGAAGATTTCCTGACTGTTGCTACTCCTCCTTCATAGCCGAGGACTTCGACCTCTTCCCCTTTCTTTATTGGCTCTGAAGAGATTGCACTCCATTCTTCAGATAGAACATTGATGACACCCTTCTTTTGGGGACCGATATCTGTAATCGCCTTTCCTTTCTTCCCAACAATCAGTTGTGGTCCCACCGTCGAAGGTTTCCCCATTACCGCCTTCCTTATGCCTATTAAGTAGAGAGCGCCAATTGGCAGGACCGTGGCTTCCAGTGCTATAAGGGCATAGTTGGTCCCACTTAGAAGTGGATTATCAGAAGAATAACCAACACCAAGCATCAGGATCAACCCTCCAGCAATGACCAAGACCACCCCTCCTATCATTGCCAGACCGTGACCCAGCTTAATCTCCAAAAATATTAACGCTATGCCCATGACCATAAAGAGAATCGCGACTGGTTGAAAACCGACCAAAGTAACTCCCCAGAATCCCAGCGCAAGGGCAACTATTCCTGCAACACTCAGAGCGATCGACCCATGGTAAATGTCCAGAAGAATTGCCACTGCTCCTATCAATATGAGAAAATCTGCCACGGTAGAATTTGAAAGGAATGACTCGAATTGTTGGACATAATTTTCATAGAATTGAATCTGAGGAAGCCCTCCATATCCAAGCTTTTGAACTACACCTGAAAGGTTTTCTGAAATGCCCGTTATCAGTCCGATCTTAGAAGCATTTTGAGAGGTGTACGCGACATTGTGCTCGACCATTTGGTAGATGGCGGATTGATTCCATCCGTGCAGTTGCGCTAGGGAGTCCATTAATGCCAACGAGGCGTTAGTGACGTGCTGCTGTTCCAGAGCTGTTCCTCCTATGATGTAGGGTTCTGAAGGCCCGATGAAACTCGCGTTGGCCATGTATACATAATTTGAAGCAAGGGCAATGTACGAACCTGCAGACGCAGCCATGTCACCTGGAGGCACGTAAGTGGTGACGGAAATCGTTTTTTCTGCAGCGATAGTATAGTTGACCATTGCGAACCCGTTTGTCAGATAGCCACCAGGAGTGTTCATAACTATTATGACTGGGTCATTGTGGGAAACCGCGTACGATAGGACGGACTGAAAATAATCCTGTGCTCCTCTGTCTACGGTGTAACTGAAATTTATAATAACCAAAGATTTTGTTTCGGAGTGTCCTACCGGAATTGATACTATAATGAGAAATGCAAGTACGAAAATTAAGAGGAGCGCTGTTTTCATTTTTATATATTCTAAATAGAGCAATAAGGATTTCTTTCGTTAGTTTCACCTAAATTCAAGGTAGACTTAAGTATTTAACTTCCATTGCAATTCGTGATCTAAGTGAATACCGCAAAACCCACAATAAATTATGGTTTAGAAGGGATTTATGTTGACGAAAGCTCCATCTCAAAAGTTGATGGACAGAATGGTAAATTGTGGTACAGAGGATACTCAATTGAAAATCTTGCAGAGCAGTCAAACTTTGAGGAAGTGTCTTACCTCCTATTGTACGGAAAACTACCAACTAAGAATGAATACGATGATTTCACAGGCAAGCTGAAGGACAGAAGAGATATCCCAAAGGAGGTCAGAGATGTCATTAAAGTCATGGCGCCCACATCACATCCGATGGACGTCATGAGGACGGCGGCGTCAATGCTGGTTATGTATGATAAAGATCCAAATAACAGAAACCTTGACGCAACGATAGATAAAGTTATAACACTAATAGCGAAACTACCGACGATCGCTGCAGCCACTGGAAGATTCAGAGAAAAGAAGGAATATATCCCTCCTGACAAGTCTCTAGGACATTCGGTAAATTTCCTTTATATGATAAATGGAAAGAGGCCAAACGAGTTTGAATCTAAGCTCATAGATCTAATGTTCATTCTTCACGCAGAGCACAGTACCAACGCGTCTACTTTCTCTGTGCTGGTGACTGCCTCGACACTTGCCGATGTATATGCGGCAACGACATCTGGAATAGGAACCCTAAAGGGACCACTCCACGGCGGTGCTGATGAGGCTGCACTAAAAATGATAAATGCCATAGGTAGTCCTGACAACACAGAAAAATACATCGAGGAAGCGCTGGAAGGCAAGCAGCGGATCATGGGATTTGGACATAGAGTGTATAAGACGTACGACCCTAGAGCGAAACTCGTGAGGAGCTATTTAGAAGAGAGCCTGGAAAAAGAACCATCTGACGAAATAAAGAGGCACCTGCAGATCGCACTCCGCGCAGAAAAACTCATGATAGATAAGTTAGGGAAGTCGAAGGGGATTTGGCCAAACATTGACTTTTTTGCCGGACCACTTTACAGAGTTTTGGGGATAGAAAGCGAGATGTTTACTCCGATATTCGTTGCGTCAAGGATGGCTGGCTGGGGATCGCATATAGTCGAATATTGGAACAACAACAAGATTGTCAGGCCGGTCGAATGGTACATTGGTTCACTCGACCTACCGTACGTTCCCATCAACAAGAGGTAAAAAAACAACCAGTTCAATGAGCAGAACCGGTGTACTATAACATTTCTGCTCCGTTCTAGGTTAAGTGAAAGGTTTAACTACCTTTTTTTCATAGCCGTCTCACATGGCCATATATCACGGGAAGGCAAGGGGAAAGATAAGTGGTGGGAAACTCAGATCGAACAGGCACAAAAAGAGATTCGAACTCGGAAACGAGCCTACTCTAACTGTGTTGGGAAAGGTCAAGAGAAAGCAAGTTTGGGGTATGGGGGGAAACAATAAATCGGTCCTTTTGAGTGGGAATGAAGTTGACGTGACAAATCCAAAGAGTAAGGTCACAAAGAAGGTTAAGATTCTGAATGTGCTGGAAAATATTGCAGATCCGCACTATGCTCAGAGAAACATAATCACAAGGGGAGCCATAGTCGTCACGGAACTTGGTAATGCGAGAGTGACGTCAAGACCTGGCCAGAGTGGAAGAATAAGCGCAGTTCTAATCCAGAAATGAAGCGAACACTCTGGGAAACTTATTTCGACACTTCTATAACCAGAAAGATGGGAAGAAGAGTCAAGAAGAATTTTCCCTCCCATAAATTGTTCGAAATTATTAACTCAATGAATCTAAACTACACCGTATATGAGGCTAGATATCCAAGAGTACCACGGAAGATAGTGAAAAAGATAGAAGTCGAATGGGAAGGGAGTAAAGAAGGATTAATAAAAAAAATAGAATCAAGCGTCTCTAGTGTGTCTTGACGAATTTCGCCAATATGTCCGTCAGGTCAGGTTTCCCAATTTCCTGAAGTTCGTACTTGACGTTTATCAGAGGCTTATTGATTTTCACGATTTTCGTCAGGTCAATGGGAGTTCCAGAAACCACTACGTCTGCAGGAGTTGAATTGATCGTTGCTTCCAAATCCTTCACTTGTTTTGGAGAATATCCCATCGCTGGCAGATAATTATGGACCTGCTTGTATTTTTCATACACTCCTTTGATCGTTCCTTTTGCAAACTCTTTAGCATCGACCAACTCAGAAGCTCCATACTTGATAGAGAAAAGGACCGCGGCTCCATAGCTCATTTCGCCGTGTGTGAGGGTCGGACCGTCCTCTATTGCCAGTACCCTCTTCCCGCTTACTTTATCGGCATCTCCGCTGAAGAAGGGTGATGCGCCATCGACAACTATAGCCTTAGGGTTGAACTTCCTTATGTTCTCTCTCACCGCGTTTATGTTCTCGAGAGTTGCCGTCTCTTCCTTGTTGATCACAATTACATCTGCTGAACGTAGGTTGACTTCTCCCGGGTGATACTTAATTTCGTGCCCGGCTCTATGAGGATCTGCCACGACTATCTCGAGATCGCTCTCGTAGAACGAGAAATCGTTGTTTCCTCCGTCCCAGAGAACAATATCGCCCTCCTTCTCGGCCTGTCTCAGTATCGCTTCGTAATCGACGCCGGCGTATATAACCACGTTTCTTTTTATGTGTGGCTCGTACTCTTCCCTCTCTTCAATCGTGCATTTCTGTTTTACCAAGTCTTCCATCGTTGCAAACCTTTGGACCTTTTGTTCAAGAAGGTTTCCATACGGCATCGGATGTCTGATAGCAACTACCTTTTTCCCCATTCCCACCAGAATGTCTTCAACTCTCCTCGTGGTCTGAGACTTGCCCGATCCGGTCCTTACGGCGCAGATTGAAATCAGAGGCTTCTTGCTCTTTATTTGAGTATCCTTGGGTCCTAGAAGAAGATAGTTTGCACCAGCTGCAAGAACCTCCGATCCCTTGTGCATCACGTACTCGTGAGGAACATCAGAATATGAAAATACCACAAGATCGATTTTCTTATCTCTTATTAGTTCCGTTAGGTCAGATTCCGGATATATGGGTATTCCCTTGGGATAGAGCTTTCCGGCAAGTTCCTTTGGATAGGTCCTTCCCTCAATGTTTGGTATCTGAGTTGCCGTGAATCCTACAACGTTGTATTCTGCTTTGTTTCTAAAATACGTGTTGAAATTGTGGAAATCACGACCGGCTGCTCCCATGATTAAAACGTTCTGGGTCATTTTACCACCTCACCTGATGCATTAAAAAGATTTATTCTTTCCTGGGCGTACTTTTAGAAGCGCCGCCTAGAAACAGTTAATAATCATTTTAAGATGCATTTGAGTGGTAAATAGCCCTGAAACTTTTTATCAGAATGAATTGAATGATGCTGATCTCTACGAAAAAATCTCCAAAAGGATGTCATCGTCATTAAGGAGAAGCGAAAGAGATGAGAATATTGCAAAGAAACTTATGGACCTATCATCGATTGAGTCGGCTCACGCCAATTTCTGGGCAGAGATAATCAAGAGAAAGGGAAGAACCCCTCCACGCTTCAAGAAAAGGAGACCTGGATATTTCTCCTATCTGGGCTTTCTTCAGAGAATATTTGGCATTTCGTTTCTGGTTCGCTACCTTGAGGGAGGAGAAGTAGATGCAATCAGAGAGTACTCAGAATATATTGAGAGGGAATCGAAGGAACAGTGGGAAAAAGATCAACTTGCCAAGATTCTGAAGGATGAGAGAGAACACGAAGCTGTCTTCATAAAAATGATAGCAGACCTGAAAGGGAATGCAGAGACCGTAAGAGATGCTATCTACGGTTTGTCTGATGGACTGATAGAGGTTTTAGCCAGTGTTGCCGGACTTAGCGGGGTTTTCATTAACAACATCTACGTTGCAGTGGGAGGAGTTGTATTCGGAGCATCCGGTCTAGTTTCAATGACTATAGGTGCTTATCTATCAGAACACGCGAAGGCGCAGATTGATGCATCCCACGGATATACGGCAAGAAAAGCAGCAGCAAACACTGCCCTGTACTATTTCATTGGTGCCATAGTGCCAATCTTCCCATTCCTGTTTCTCCAGAGATACCCTGCCCTCATCACCGCGTTTGTGCTTGTTATGATCGTAGATGGAATCGTGACTTCTGTGATATCAATTCAGTCGAGCGGAAAGCTTAGCCGGGATCTTTTGAGATCACTCGGGTTGGTCACACTAGGTTTCCTTGCGACATTCGTAATCGGCATGATTGCTCACCACTTCGTGGGATATCTGGGTTGAGCTACCGTTTATACCTACCCATGGATTCTGCCTGTCCTAATATTTTTCCAGCCATTGCTCCCAAAAGTTTCTTTCGGTCAGGCAGTTCATATATGACAGGTGAGGAATTTAAAGCGTAAACCTTAAAGTAATATCTGTGAAACCCGTGCCCCCTAGGAGGACATGGCCCATCGTACCCGATCTTACCGAAATCGTTCTTGCCTTGAAGGAATCCTTCTCTAGTCCGAGAGGACTTTTCAATATTCCCTTCTATTTTTGACACTTCAGGGTTTATGCCGTAGATTACCCAATGAACGAACAGACCTACCGGGGCGTCCGGATCTTCGACAATTAGAGCGAGCGATTTGGTTCCCGATGGAATCCCCTCTAAGAGGATCTCGGGAGAGCCATTCTTCCCGTCACACGTGAATTCGACCGGTATCTCTTGCCCTTGTTCTATTCCCCTTATTTTAACGGCAAATATCATAACTATGCATGGACATTTCCGTAGAAGTATTTTCTGGAATTAAGTCGAGACATGGGCACTTGATTTCGGAAATAGGTCAATAATGATTTTATTAGGTATGTGCATTACTCGGTGTGCAAGAAGACGAATTTAAGGTCACACCCTGGGAGGTTTCTGGAAAAGTTGACTACGAGAAACTCATGCAGCAGTTCGGCACCCAGAAGATATCTAGAGAAATCTTGGAGGAAATTTCTGATATTTCACGTCAGAAGATGCACGTTATGCTCAGGAGAAATATCTTCTTCTCTCACAGAGATCTCGACCTGATTCTCAAGGATTACAGGGAAGGAAAAGGATTCTTCTTGTACACGGGTAGGGCTCCATCGATGGGGATGCATATCGGACACCTCGTCCCGTTTCTTTTCACAAAGTGGTTGCAGGATATCTTCAACGTCAACGTCTATATTGAAATCACAGACGATGAGAAGTTCATGAGAAATCAGGATTATACTCTCAAACAAACATCGGAATGGGCATACCAAAACATACTCGATATCATCGCAGTGGGATTCAACCCCGATAAGACATTTATTTTCAAGGACACAGAGTACATCAGGAACATGTATCCCCTAGTCACTGCGATTGCAAAGAAACTCAACTTTTCACAGGTGAAATCCACTTTCGGACTTGATGTATCGTCGAACATTGGAATACTCTTTTACCCGGCAATCCAAATCGTTCCTACGATGTTTGAGAATAAGCGCTGCTTGATTCCTGCGGCAATAGACCAGGATCCATACTGGAGACTTCAGAGAGATCTTGCGGAGTCACTAGGATATCGAAAGGCCGCGGAGATACACAGCAAATTTCTCCCACCTCTTGCCAGTTCGGATGGAAAGATGAGTTCGTCCATACCAGAATCTGCAGTTTATCTTTCCGATCCTCCGAAAACGGTCGAGAAGAAAATAATGAAATACGCCTTCTCTGGAGGGCAGGCTACGACTGAATTACAGAGGAAGCTTGGAGCAGACCTGAAGGTGGATGTCCCGTACCAGTGGTTGTACTACATCTTTGAGGACAATGATGACGAGATGGAGAGAATAACGAGAGATTACTCCAAGGGGAATATGTTGACGGGGGAGGTCAAAGCCACTCTCGCCAGAAAGGTCAATAAACTGCTCGAGGAACACAGAGAGAGAAGGGAAAAAAGCAAAGACGAGTTCTCAAAATTCCTTTACGATGGAAAACTCGCAAAACACATGTGGGAAAAGATACACTCCTGAAACCTCCATCTTCTCCCCGAATAGATGACATAAACTCTGGTGGAATTCTCACTTCACTTTCCTTTTGATATTCTTCGCGATTTCTTGAAATTCCTCAAGTGATCCGGGATTCGCCATTGAGTCGATGTTTATGGTCTTCTCATTTTGGAGGCCCAGTAGCAGTTTTTTCAACGGGACCTCCATCTTTTTACCGTTTATTGTTCGAGGCACTTGAGTCACTCTTATGATGTCATCTGGTATGTGACGGGGCGATAACTTACTTTTTATTTCCTCTACAATCTTCTTCTTTACCCTGTCAAAGTCTTCTGCCTCATCGGTCACCACAAAAAGGGGCATGTAGTACTCGCTTCCTTCTAGCTCGAGGCCAACGATTATGCTGTCTCTTACCTCGTCAATACCATCCAGAACTCCGTATATTTCTGCCGTTCCGATTCTTATTCCTCTCCTCTTGAGCGTCGAGTCTGAGCGGCCCTGAATGACGGCAGACCCTCTCGAAGTCAAGGTGAGCCAGTCCCCGTGCCTCCAAATTCCTGGATACCGTGAAAAATATGTCTCTATTAGTTTCTCCCCATTATCATTGTACAGGTATATCGGCATTGAGGGCATTGGTTTCCTTATTACGAGTTCGCCTACCTGATCGATCACTGGTCTTCCGTCATCATCGAACGATTGAATGTCGGCTCCAAGGTCTATGCACTGCAGTTCTCCTTCAGTGACAGGAAGACAGGCGCAACCACCGAGGAACGCAGTACACAGATCCGTCCCACCACTTATGGAGGCTAACCAAACGTCTCTCTTCAGGCTGTTATAAACGTATCTGAACGCTTCGTCTGAAAGTGGCGAACCCGTTGATCCAATGGCAAAGAGATTCTTAAGCGGATATTTGTCGACCAATCTTATCTTCTCTTTCATTAAATGAGAAAGATAAGCCGCGCTCGTCCCAAAAAAGGAAATATTGTTTTCTTGAGCAATGTCCCACAGACTATAATCGCTTGGGAACGTTGAACTCCCGTCGTAAAGAACAGCGGTGGCTCCCGTCGATATTGAGCTCACCAGAACGTTCCACATCATCCATCCGGTTGTCGTGTACCAAAAGAACTTGTCTCCTTTGTTCAAGTTGTAGTGCAGACCAAGCAACTTCAGGTGTTCCAGGAGTATCCCGCCCTGACTGTGAACTATCGCCTTGGGAGGACCGGTGGTTCCAGAAGAATACAGTATCCAGAGTGGATGATTAAACGGTACCCTATTGAAAGAAAGATTTCTCTTTTCCGTGACTATAGAATTCATTGAGATTGATTTGGCACCAGCTTTTGAGCTTCCGTCTCCGAGCACCACAACTTTCTTGATACTTGGAATTTTGTCCATTACCTTTTTGATCACTTCGTTCTTATCATATCGCTTTCCGTTGTAAGTGTAGCTGTCCGTTGCAAACAGCACTTTTGGAGATATTTGTCTAAACCTTTCCAGAATAGCCTCCGACCCAAAATCGGGAGATGAACTCGACCAGACTGCACCAATGGCTGCTGTAGCATAGAGAGCCTCCATTGCTTCGGGAACGTTTGGAAGAAATGACGCGACTCTGTCCCCTTCTTTCACTCCAGTATCTGACAAGAATTTCTGAACCGCACCTGCTCTCTCAAGGAATTCCTTTTTAGACACACTTTTCTTTTCCCCTGATTCGTTGAAAAACAGAACGAGCTCTTCTTGCTTTCCCAGGGACAGGTTATTCTCGGCATAATTCAGCTTGAGCCCCTGAAACCAAATGTTGTCCGGCATCTTTTCAGAGTTGAGTGCTCTCGAGTACTCTCCTTCTGTCTTGATCCCAAAATATCTAAGTATCGATTCCCAGAAAGCCGAGACGTCCTGAACTGACCATTTTCTCAGTTCCTCATAATTACTGAATTTCTTTCCGTACTCGGTAGTGATCCAATCTTTGTACTTTGTTATGTTCGACTTTTCACAAAATTCTTTAGATTCCCAGAGGATATTTGGTTTCGTCACTATATATCAATGATTATTACCCCATTAAAAGTATTTCGTCTTACATGTCCTCAATCTGTTCTATAATTGATTCTTTTCCCTTGTCCTTGAGTGTGTGAAGTTCTGAACTCTTGAAGACACCATACTCGGTGATATATCCCGTCACAAATCTGTTTGGGGTCACGTCGAATGCAGGATTGTAAGCCATAGATTCCTTAGGAGAAATGGCCACTCCCTTTACTTCCTTGACCTCTTCTTCTGATCTGATCTCTATTGGGATTCCGCGACCATTTTCAATGGTGAAATCGAAGGTACTTAGGGGTGCGGCTACATAAAAATTAACTGCATTTTCTTTTGCAAGGACGGCTTTTTCGTAAGTCCCTATCTTATTAGCAAAGTCTCCATTCTTGGTGATTCTATCTGCTCCAACAATCGCGAGATCCACTTGCTGTCTTTCCATCAGAAAACCAGCCGCATTATCGGCTATGACTTTGTGTTCTATTCCCTCTTGGACAAGCTCCCAGGCAGTCAATCTTGCTCCCTGCAACCTAGGCCTAGTTTCATCTACCCACACGAAGGGCTTCTTACCACTCTCCTTGGCCATCCTAATGGGAGATAGGGCCGTACCATAATCGACAGAAGCGAGAGCCCCTGCATTGCAGTGTGTCAGTATTTTCTTGTTGTTACCAATAAGCTCATTTCCGTTCAGGCCTATTAGACGAGATCTTTCGACGATTGAGTCGACGTACATTGCAGCGTACTTCTTTGCATCACCCTTATGTTGCAGCACAAAGTCCACTGCAAAAAATAGATCGTTTGCAGTAGGTCTAGCAGATTTTATGAACTTGCCGGCCTCTTCTATGTCAGCTCCAAGAGCAGCTGCCTGCGCAACCCCGAAAGCAGCTGCAGCTCCTATCGAGGGTGCTCCTCGAACTGTCATATTCCTGATGGCGTCAAAAAGCTCCTTCGTGTCATTTATATCGACAATCTTGAATGTCTCAGGCAAGATCTTTTGATCTATCATCTTTATAACTGGTTCTTCGTACCATACGGCCTTAACGTTGCTGATCTTGCCATTAATATTTATCTTCATGAGACCACAACCACAAAGGATTAATTTAATCTTTGTCTAGGCCGGAGACAAAGGTTTTAACCACAGAACAATCTATGACTGTGGAAATCCCATGGGCTGAGAAATACAGGCCTGCGCTGCTTAGTCAACTGAGGAGAGAGAAAGCAGTTGAGACAATGATTTCTTGGGCTAAGAAATGGGAAAGTGGGACGCCTTCAAAAAAGGGACTAATTATTTATGGAGCTCCTGGGACCGGGAAGACTTCTTCGGCCCTTGCTCTAGCAAAAGAGATGGACTGGGAGTATGTAGAGTTCAACGCATCAGACATTAGATCGAGAGATGCCATCGAACAGAATGCGATCAAAGGTTCCTTTTACTCTTCGATATCCAACGAAAAAAATAGAAAGAAATTAATTGTTATGGATGAGGTCGATTCCCTGTATGAAAAGAATGTAGAGGGATCTGATTCTGGAGGAAAAGGGGCAATCTCCAACCTTCTGGAAAAAACCTTGAATCCAGTCATTTTGATTGCAAATGATTTCTACGCGCTCCGTTCTACTAGTACCGGAAAGTCTATAGTGGATAAATGCGAATCGATCGAGTTTAGGAGATATATGAAATCCCAAATACTTAGCGTTCTAAAAGAGATACTCCAGAATGAGAGCATTTATGCTCCTCCCGATAGACTGAGCGAGATAGCGGAGAACGCCAATGGAGACATGAGGGCTGCGGTCAATGACCTTCAGGGAATTGGAGAAGTCAGCGGAACCGGAGGGAGGGACCTTACCCTTAGCGCATATACTGTCATAAACGACATACTACACGGTCATGACCGAGGAGTACGGGAAATCAGATCAGAAATCATGAATATTGGCATGGATCCCAATGATTTCATTCTGTACCTGCTCGAGAATGTGTATCCATTACACTCGAGGGTGGATGATTACGTTCTTGCTCTCAGAAATATTTGGAGAGCTGACCTTTTCCTGGGAAGGGTCGGCAAGAGGATGAATTATTCCCTATGGTCCTATGCAAACGACTTCATGTCCTATGTTTCGATACTGCAACTGAGGAGCGAAAGATTCGAGAAGTTCTCTTTTCCTTCGTTGATCAAGAACATGGGTTCCCTGAAGAAGTACAGGGGGATTAGGAAAGAATTTTCAATGATGATGGGAAGATATATCCACAAGTCATCGTCATTCCTCAACAGGGATTCTTTGCCCTATCTTTACTATCTTCTTCAGAGGGATGAAGAACTGAGAAAGATGATTCAAGATGAGACAGGTATGGATGTGGAAGAGGTACTTTCACTAGATCTCTGATACTTTTCTTTTCAGCGCCTTCAAAGTTCCAGAAATCATGTCAATGTTCATTCCGAGTTCTACCGCCACTTCTTTAAGTCGCGTTAATTGTGCGTGCCTTATCCTTAGCGCCGTAACCCCGTAATAGTTGACGACCCTAGAATCCTCTAAAAGTTGCACTATTCTTCGCAACTTCTCCGGTGGCGGATTAGTGAAATGAACGTATCTCTTTCTTCCCGTTTTTTCCCTTACGGTCATTTAACGGCTGTAATCTTCTCTAAGTCCTTCTTGAGAATCTTGACTGCCTGTGAGATTTCTCCTTTTTCCTTAGCACCCGTGCAAACAACTTTCCCGGAACCGAACAACAAGAGAACTACCTTTGGTTCTTCTATCCTATAAACCAGACCTGGAAATTGCTCTGGTTCGTATTCCACGTTTTCTAATCCAAGGGACATAGCAATGTTGGTAAGATTGAGCTGCATGTTAAGATCGTATACTGCCACTATGTTCTGCACTACTATATCGGGGTTGCTGTTTACCGCTATTCCAGTTTTCTTGAGTTTGTCTACTATTGTACTTATGGTCTTGTTGACTGAGTCTATGGTCTTAGCCCCAGTACAGTTTACCTTTCCTGACCTGAAAATCAAAACAGCCGTTTTTGGTTCGGCAAGTCTATAAATTAAACCGGGAAATTGTTCAGGCTCGTATTCTGAACCTTCCAGAGCAAGTGCTATTTTGCTTAAATCGAGCTTATCTGCGAGTGATGTCGAAGCAACAATATTCTCAATCGCTATGTTTTCTTCTTCAGCCATATTTTTCGAAGTTTATATATAGTGTATATAAATAGTTAATTGTAGCTTCTTGCCATAATACTCACTTTGCGGCCATATGCTGTACGATGCTATTCGCGAATTCTGAAGTCGTAAGAGCTTTCACTCCGAGATGTCGTGCAAGATCCTGAGGTACCTGTTTGTCTCTAAGAGTGTCCACAAATGCTTTCTCTATGATGTCTGCTGACTCGTTCCATTTTATGTACCTTAGCATCATGACCGCTGACAACGTTAGGGACGACGGATCAGCGACATCGAGATTCGCATACTTGGGTGCAGAGCCATGAACCGCTTCGAAGATAGCATAGTTGTCTCCGATATTCCCGGAAGGAGCGACTCCGATTCCTCCGATTTGGGCTGCAAGTGCGTCAGAAATGTAGTCTCCGTTTAGATTTGGGCAGAGAATTACGTCGTACTCATCCGGTCTCAGCAGAATTTGCTGGAACATGTTGTCGGCTATCCTGTCCTTTAAGACTAGCTTACCGTCCATTTTCTTCCCGGCTACCTCCGTTTCGTTGACTATCCTATCTCCGTACTCCTTTGCTGTCTCATATGCCCACTCCTTAAACGCACCTTCCGTGTACTTCATGATGTTCCCTTTGTGCATTATCGTGATGTTCTTCCTCTTGTTGGCGAATGCATAATCTATAGCCATTTTCGAAATTCTCATACTTCCAAACTTGCTTATCGGCTTTATTCCAATGCCTGAGCCACTCCTTATAGAATAACCAAGCTTGCTCATTAAGTCAATTACCTGCACTGCTTCTTTGCTGTCGGCAGGAAACTCAATTCCCATGTAAACATCCTCCGTATTCTCCCTGAAGACTACCATGTCCACTTTTTCAGGATTCTTAAGGGGACTTGGGAGACCCGGATAGTACTTCACCGGTCTGACGTTGGCGTAAAGGTCCATTATTTGCCTGAGAGTCACGTTGACGCTCCTGAATCCGCCGCCTATAGGAGTGGTCAGTGGCCCCTTCAGTGCTATCCTGTGTTCAGTGATCTTCTTGACTGTGTCTTCCGGTAACGGGGTACCGAACTTCGAGATCGCTTTCTCCCCTGCTACCAATTCTGTCCAGTTGATTTTCCTCTCGTTTCCGTAGGAGATCTTGATTGCCTCGTCGACAACTTTCTTCGTTGCCTTTGAAATGTCGGGCCCGATTCCATCGCCCTCTATGTATGGGATGTCTAAGACATTAGGAACCACTAAACTATTGTTTTCAACGGAAATTTTCATAAGTCTCCAGTCCTTATTCCATCCTCTTATTTATGATTAGTCGGATGCTCCAAACCAGGTCAAACCAAACCAAATTTTAACATAGTTCTGGCTAATGTAGAACGAGAGAGTGTAGAAATGGTAGAAAGACTCAGAGGCTTCAGGGATTTCTATCCAGAAGAACAAGAAATCAGGAGCGAGATATTCAGAAAAATGAAGGATTCTTGCAGGCAATTTGGCTTCAAAGAGATAGATGGCCCCTCCGTGGAAAATGTTGAACTTTTTGCGAATAAGTCCGGGATGGAAATCATGAACCAGATGTTCTCATTCAAGGACAAGGGCGGCAGGGAAGTCTCCCTAATTCCAGAGTTTACTCCCACTTTGTCGAGAATGGTATCCGCAAGAAAGGATCTGGTAAAGCCGCTCAAGTGGTTCAGTGTAGAGAAATTCTGGAGATATGAAGAACCACAGTCTGGTAGAACCAGAGAGTTCTTTCAGCTTAATGCTGATATCCTTGGAAGCGAAAGTTACCTCGCAGACGCAGAAATATCTTCGCTGGCTGGTCACATATTGAAGAATCTAGGAATTGGAAATGCGACTAAGTTGAAGATAAACTCAAGGATTCTTATAGACAGACTCATCCAAAGCTACTTACCTGGTAAGAAAGAGGAGGTTTATTATCTGTTAGACAGATGGAACAAACTCGGCGAGGAAGAGGTAGGGTCCTATATCGAAGAGAAAGGCATTGATAAAGAGATAATTACTTCCTTTTCCACTGGAAGGATTTTGGAAACAATGGAAGACCCAGAACTTCAGAAACTGAACGAGATTCGCGACTATGTAAGATCGTCAGAAGCCATCAAGGTAGAAATAGATCTCAAGATAGTAAGAGGGATTGCGTACTATACTGGATTCGTGATGGAAGCATCTGACTTGGAGGAGAAATTCAGATCAATATTGGGAGGAGGACGTTATGACAATGTGGTTGCTCAACTGGGTGGAGAAAGTACTCCTGCAACGGGATTCGCAATGGGCGACGCTGTTCTCGAAAACATACTGAAGGCAAAGGGACTCTGGGTTCAGAAAAAAGAGGGAGGGATATTTTTGGCTCCCATTGATTCGGCTGGAAGAAAATATGCTATTAGAGTAGCATCCACACTCAGAGAACTAGGTCTGGGGGTGGACCTGAACGTGATGGACAGGGGGATCAGCAAACAACTTGACTATGCCTCCAAGATGGGGTACGAATACGTTGTTATTTTAGGAGAGAGCGAAGCGAAGCAGGAATCAATTTCCCTAAAGAACATGACTACTGGCGAACAGAAGGAGATTGAGCTGAAGAATGCAAAAGAGATTCTGGAAAAATTAAGATAGTTTGGCAGCGAAACGAGAGAAATTAAAGAAACTTTTATAATAACCAATGAATAACGAAGCATAGATGGACTCCCTTGAAGACAAGATCGTTCATAGGAAAATAGGGAGAAATACTAATCTCACCGTAAAGGAGATTCTAGACATGGTCGAAGAAGTACGAAGACAGTATCCAGAAAGGGAAGTTTTCTTCGACGGCGATGAGTTTGCTATCTGTTCTAGGAAGAAGAGGCGACAGACCTATCCAGTCTGACCGGAATCTCATCTAGCATTTTTCTGGAATCTATCAGTTTGGAGATTTTCTCAATTGCAGTCGTTGATTCTTTATCCCCCCTAAATTCTCCTATGGTTTCATTTAAGATCGAATAAGCCGTGTTAAGGTGCTTCCCTGAAACTCCGTACATTTCCATTCCCTTATAAGAAACTAGCATTTCTATCGCGACTATTCCTTTCACGTTGTACGCGATTTCTCTTAGCTTCCTCGTTGCAGTCCCTCCCATAGAGTTGTGGTCTTCCTGGTTCGCGGAAGTCGGAATGTTGTCGGCAGAAGATGGATATGCCAATACTTTGTTCTCATTGCATAGAGCAGCAGCTACATACTGTGGGATCATCAGACCGGATTCGACCCCGGGCTTGTCTGCCAGAAAAGGACCAAGTCCCGAAAGAGACTTATCAAGAATTCTGAAAGTTCTCCTTTCGGAAATGTTGCCCAAGTCTGTCAATGCAATTGAAAGATAGTCCGCTGCTAGTGCCAGAGGTTCACCGTGGAAGTTGCAACCGGAGACAACCTCCGGAAGAACTAGCGGGTTATCGGTCGCAGAGTTGAGTTCCGTGTTGACTATGGCTTTCACGTAGTTCATAGTCTGTAATACGGAGCCCAGAACCGTCGGTACGCACCTAAGTGAATACGCATCCTGCATCTTCGTTTCTGTTCCTTTTCTCACTCTCTCGCTTCCTTGAACTACGGATTTAAGAGCCATGGCGACCGTTCCGTGCTCCGTGTGAGGCCTAGCATAGAATAGTCCGCAGTTGAGTGCCTTTTCTGTCGCACTCAACAGGTGCATCGACATTCCGGCTGCAATTATTGCGTGTTTCAGCAGATTCTCGGAATCTGCATACCCAAGCGAAAGGTTAGCCAGCATGTAAGAAGTTCCATTAATGAGAGAGATCCCTTCCTTCGCCTCTAGGGTGACCGGTTGAAGGCCTTTTTGATCGAACACACTTTGTGAGTCTACGACTTTTCCATTATCGATAACTCTGCCCTCGCCGATTAACGTCAGCGCAAGATGAGCAAGTGGAGAAAGATCTCCTGACGAACCAACGCTTCCCTTTTCCGGAATGTAGGGAATTATGTTCTTGTTGAGCATGTCTAAGAGTGATTGTATTAATTCCGGTCTAACACCGGAAACTCCCTTGCTGAGTGAGTTTGCCCTCACAAGCATCATGGCCCTGACTGTCCGCGTGTCTAGAGGCTTGCCATAACCTGAAGCGTGCGATCTTATCAGATTCCTCTGGAGTTCCTTAAGTTGGTCCACGCTTATTTTTTCGCTTATTAGATCCCCAAAACCCGTGGTCACGCCATAAATTGATCTTCCGGAGTTGACAAAATTTTCGACTTCTGTTCTGCTTGACTTGACTCTATCAATTGCTCCCTTAGAAATGACAACTCTTTCTCTTCCCTCACTTGTCCTAATCACTTGATCCAAAGTTAGGTCGTTTCCGGTGAGTATGATCATAATGTGCAATTGCTGTCGGGAATAAATATTACCGTTTTCGAAACACTATGCATTGTTTTGCATAAT
The DNA here is from genome assembly GCA_021792255.1 of Thermoplasmata archaeon. Classification (GTDB taxonomy): domain Archaea; phylum Thermoplasmatota; class Thermoplasmata; order Thermoplasmatales. Next base: position 155,219 of record JAJYUZ010000002.1, on the reverse strand, counting down.
TTCGTTCGAAACTTATTCCATTTTGGTCCCTCCTGCTCCAGCAGTCTCCGGTAGATTTCTGACGTAAAGGTATTCATCGATCACCAATGGGAAAAAGACTTTCCACTCGTGGTGAAAGGACATCCTCAGAGGTAGAGACCGCGAAGGGTCATTGCCATTGAAACAAACTTGTCCTTGTCGTTGGATTTACTGCAGTTATCGCATCTAGATACCTTCGGATAAGTGAGGCCCTGTTCTCCAAGCTGACGATGCATTAAAAGAGTCGATGGCAACGAAGGGTGCATATAATAATAAGGGCCTCCTTATAAGAGTTAAATGGTGAAGATGACGAAAGGCACAAATTCTTCAAGTGAAGAGAAGTCCCCTTCACGGCAGATAGATGAGATAATCAATGAAGCGAATAATTGGCGAGGAAAGAAATTATCGCAACTGCGCACAGTCATAATGAAAGTCGATACTTCAATAGTCGAAGAGGTGAAGTGGAAGAAACCTTCTTGCCCAGAAGGCGTCCCCGTCTGGTCTAGCAACGGAATAGTTTGCATTGCAAACATACTCAAGAATGCAGTCAGGCTAACATTTCCAAGAGGTGCGACAATAGCAGATCCAATGAAACTCTTTAACTCACGTCTGGACAGCAAAACTGTTCGTGCCGTTGATTTTCATGAAACGGACGCCCTGAATGTATCCGCTCTAATTGCATTAATTAAAGAAGCAATTGTTCTCAACGCGTCAAAAATTAGTTCAAAGGGAAAGAAAATTGCGTAGCTATGGACCGGTCGGGATTTGAACCCGAGACCTCCTGCTTGCGAAGCAGGCGATCTTCCGCTGATCTACCGGCCCAGAAAGAGTAATCACTCCATTATTTTTGTAGATTTCTCTTTGAGTTTCTTATCCTCGAGCTCATACGACGAGTAGTTTATCAGTTCGTAGTAATCTTTTCGTGTCATTATTTCGTTTAGCATATTTCTCTGAGTTCCATTCTTTGCCAGATTAGAATAGATTTCATCCATTTTTTTGAGTGCACCTCTGAAAGCAGTTAAGGGAAAAATAACAATGCTGTAGCCAAGTTTCTCGAGCTCGTCAACTGAGAGTAGAGGACTTCTTCCATATTCTGTCATGTTTGCCATCAGAATTCCATTGACTTTCTGCGAGAATTCTTTGAATTCCTCCTTTGACTCTAGTGCTTCCGGAAATATTCCGTCAGCTCCCGCTCTTAGGTATAGTCTAGCTCTTTCAATTGCAGCATCGATTCCTTCTACACTCCTTGCATCCGTTCTCGCTATTATCGTGAAGTCTTTATTCATTCTAGATTTACTAGCCGCCTGAATCTTCTCTATCATCTCCTCAGCGGCTACCAACTTCTTTCCTTCCAGATGACCGCATTTCTTGGGTAATATCTGATCTTCCATGTGTATGGCAGAAGCGCCCGCCCGTTCGATTTCCCTCACCGTTCTCTCAACGTTCAAGACTTCTCCAAATCCTGTGTCCACATCCACAATCAGAGGAAGAGCTGACACCAGTTTTATCCTTCTCGTTTCCTCCACTACCTCGTTGAGGCTAGTGAGCGAAAGATCGGGGAGCCCCATGCTTCCTGCTATTCCAGAACCAGACAGATACAACGCTCTGAATCCGTGATTCTCCGCAACAAGAGCGCTAATCCCGTTAAAAACTCCAGGTGCTACGACTATTCCCTTTGAGATGAGCCGTCTCAGCTCGCTTGCATCCGATTGCCCTTTCTCAAATATGTAATTCGTTCCAGTCTTCACTCTAGTCCTTCTCGTGTTTTGCTTCAAAACTTATCACCCCATTCTTCTCGTATCAAACAAAAAAAAGTCCTAGAATTATTCATAATAGTCCATTACCAGTTCGCATATATCGGTAGAGTAAAGGGCGATCCTCTCTGCATCTTCAAGTACTTCCGCTAGAATTATGCCATCTACAGTACCTCTTAGAGAGCGATTAATGACCTCTCTTTCGCTCTTGAAGTAATCTTTCTTAGATATTTCTGCATTTGAGCTACTGACATCTTTCTTGAAGAAATATTCCATTGACCTTCCCATTATTTCCGTAGCCGCCTTGATATAATTCTTAATGTCTGTATTGTTCAGTTTCTTTTCACCAAGAAGACGGTATATTCTCACACCGTGATCGGCCATTCTTTCTAGTATTCTCGATATAAGCAGGTAGGCGAGAGCTTCCGATGATGATATCTTATTGAGTTGTAGGACAGAATAGTCTTTTAGACTCTGACTGAAGAGTCTCTGTATGTAGATGTTAAATTTATCGACCTCATCCTCCTTCTGCAGCACGTACTCAAGTGGAATCTTCTCGTCGCTGATTGATTCTGTGACTATGCTCCGCACTAGGGTCACCATCCTCCTCATTGCCTTGTCAAATGTGAGCATTGGAAGCGAGATCAAGTCCTCCATGACCACCTCATTTCCCTTCTCATCCGTTATCTCAAATCCTATCGTAAATTCCAAGAACCGCTTTATTACATCGTCCATCGCCTTCTTGTCCTCTGATCGTATGTTTATCTTCTTCACTCCTTGGATGTATTTTGATATCAACATCCTTAGATCGTTTTCCATCTCCGAGTCTTTCTTGATATCAATTATTGCGGTAATGTTAGACTGGGCCCTGTCGAAGGGTTCCATAATTATCCCTCCCTTTTCGTTATAGTTGAGCATGACCTTCGAACCAACCTTTAGATCAAAGTTTTGACACCACACTTTTGGAAGAGAAACGACCAATGTGCTACCACCAGTTTTCTGAATTTTCCTTATTTCCACTACATTAGATTGTCATCTTATATTTCAATGTGTTTATATTATAATTCTTCTTCTTTTGAAGCTAATTTATGAGAGGTTTGGATTTGACTAAAATGCTCCCTGTTTATATATTGCTGATTCCAAGCTCTGATAATTTGAGCACTTGTACAGCACTCAAACCAGTGGCGTCTGTACCACATCACTCTGCTCCTAATGCCGATTTCTTATGAATTTAATAAATGCTACTATAAATATTTCAATTGTTAGCTTCTAGAGAGACAATCTCGAGTTTCTTAGTTGCGGTAAATACAAAAGCTCTTTAATAGGGTCACCATTCGTAGCGCTATGGATCAAGCATTCGAATCCATACTATCTCCTGAGTTCGAAATAAGTCCAAACGCAAAGATGAAAAATTTGGACGAAGTCTACGAGAAGTTTGGTCATTTGATTAACCCTGGAATGTTAGCTATTAGAGTAACTGCATCTCTGTGCCCTGAGTGCGCAGCCGAGAACAAATTTGACAGAATGAAAATACCCGCCCTTGTTTATGCGGAAGGCGGAGAAGTCAAAATGATAAAGGAGTGCCCTGAACACGGAGTTACCAAGGAAAAGTATTGGGAAGATTATGACATGTACATGAAGGCAAAGAAATGGTTGGACAAGGGTATCAAGCTCGAAAACCCTAATATCAGCCTCGCAGCGGAGAAGATTAATTGCCCGACTCACTGCGGTCTTTGCGTTAAACACAAGAGCCATACCGGTCTTGGAAACGTGGTTCTTACGAATAGATGTGACCTTTCGTGTTGGTATTGTTTCTTCTACGCCAAAGAGAACGACCCGATTTACGAACCAACGCACGATCAAATTAGGATGATGCTCAGAAGAATGAGAAACGAGAAGCCCGTAGGCGCTAATGCAGTCCAGCTGACTGGAGGAGAGCCGACAATGAGGGACGATCTTCCTGAAATCATAAAGATTGCAAGGGAAGAAGGATATGAGCACGTACAGCTGAACACAAACAGCATTAGGGCTTCCAAGGATCCTGATTTCATTCAGAAGTGCCGCGATGCCGGATCGAACGTAATCTACACAAGCTTCGATGGTGTGACGCCAAGATCAAACCCGAAGAACTTCTGGGAAATACCTGAAGCGCTAAACACCTATAGAAAAGTCAACGTTGGTGTGGTCCTTGTGCCCACGGTGATAGGAGGAGTTAACGATGGAGAACTTGGAGACATCATAAAGTTCGGTCTTTCCAACCTAGATGTTGTAAGGAGCGTCAACTTCCAACCAGTTTCCCTGGTGGGAAGAATGCCCGACAAGCTTAGGGAGAGACAGAGAGTCACTATTCCAGGCTGCATCAAGAAAATAGAAGCACAGACCGATGGCGCTATAGGGAGAGAGGATTTCTTCACAGTCCCCAGCACGACGGCCGTTACCAACTTTGTAGAGGCACTGAAGGGAAAACCAACCTACAGACTGAGCATCCACTTCGCCTGCGGTATGGGTACGTACATCTTTAAGAAGCCAGATGGATCGATCATTCCAGTCACCAGGTTCATCGATGTGGAAGGATTGTTCGAATATCTGAACGAACTATCTACGGACATCAACGAATCGAGGGTCAAAGCACTCAAAAAAGCATCAGCACTCACAACGCTTCTGAGGAAGCTCAACACATTCGTGGACGAGAAGAACGCGCCAGAAGGTTTCAAGATGAGAGAAATGATATTTGGAGCGTTCACGGGCGGAGACTACCACGGACTGAAGGCATTCCACTACAACTCAATGTTCGTAGGATTCATGCACTTCATGGATCCTTACACCTATGACGTCGACAGGGTCGAGAGATGCGATATCCACTACGCGATGCCTGACGGAAAGGTAGTACCATTCTGCGCTTTTAACGTTATTCCTGAACTATATAGAGATGCGACTCAAAGAAGATTCTCGATGGAACCAAAAGTCTACGAAGAGAAAACGGGAAGAACCCTGAAGGAAGAGAAATTCATCAGGAAGTACTCAGACCAGGAAAAGGCACAGGTAATAGCGTACTACGAGAAATCTGTCGGAAGAAAACTGGCATAAACTAGGGAAAGATCACTCTTTTCCCTTCTATTTTATATTTCTTTTCGCTCATTTGCTTAATAACTTCCACTAAGATTTGGTGTTCCAACGGATGTGTTCTATCTAAGAGCGATTCTGGGGTGTCGTCGTCCCTCACCTCCAGGCATCTTTGCATTATTATAGGTCCACCGTCGATGTCGTTCGTTACCAAGTGAACAGTTGATCCTGAGATCCTCATTCCGCTGTTCAGTACCGCCTTACTCACTTTCGTTCCATACATTCCTTTGCCTCCAAAGAGGGGAAGGAGAGAGGGGTGGACATTAATAATGGGCTTAATGCCCAGCAGGACCTCTGGAATGATCCAAAGAAAGCCTGCCAGCACTATTAGGTCTACCTCCTCGAAAATTGGGCTCAGAAATTCAACCATCCTCTTCTTCTCGACGGTCATGGAGCGTATGCCATTTTGTTCCGCTCTCTTCAGTGCATAAGCCTCAGGACTGCTGGAAACAACATACGATATACTGACTCCTGAAATGTAACCCTCCTTAATGGCATCGATTATGGATTGGAGATTAGTTCCGTTTCCGGAAACTAGAACTGCCAATTTCATCAGTCATAACAATTTCATCAAATATATATCTGCTTTTATCTTTGAGTCCGAGCGCCATCTGAAGCTCGTAGAACGTTATAACTGGTCTTGAAAAAGTACCGTAATCTTCGACTGTAACCCTGGGGCATGCTGTGTTCACATACACGTCTGCAGGGAAGTTCAGCAGTTCTTCATTCCGGACAAGATCTAGAGTTATCATGAATGGGGATCTGCCCGATTCCCTTAATAGATTAAACGCAACTCTAGCAAGCGAGTATCTAGTCTGACCGATTTTTGTCGATACGATTATACCAAATTTCTTTGCCCTAGAGGCCTCGTCTATAGCGTTGTACCTCTGCCTGAGAAACTTTCTCTTTTCCTTTTCCATGTCCAAGTATTCTCCAGTTTTCGGGTTGAAGGACAGTACCTTTTTTTCGGGCAACCCTAGTGAGATTCCCAGGGGGTGAAATATCCCTTCTCCTATGAAGAAGACGTTCTCCTCAATACCTCTCGCGGTCGAAATGTTACATCCCAAGATTTGACCTGGATAAAATACCCTTGAATCCCCTCTTCTAAGAGTTACAGCAATCCCAGATTCTTCGAGCTTCTTCTTTATTCGTGGGAGCTGATTCGAGTAAGTCACGTTGGAAGTCAGTATGAGTGATTTAAAGGGAATCTTCTCAGGCTCAACGTCAAAATCCATATCGTCCTGAATTTCTTCAAAAATGACGTTTGGAAATGAGCCAAGATTGGGAATTGGACTATGGCCAAACTGAATCAACAAGTCCCATTTGACGTCTTGAGGTATATCGCATGCCCCCCAAAAGGGATCGCCGATGAATATCAGCTCCTTGTCATTCAATTCTCGAGTTATATCTCCTATACCCCTCTTCATCCCCTCAGGGAGCTGAACAGCTACAGACTTGGCTGCCTTGTACCGTTCGTCCTCTTTTATTCTCCTCAAAACTGCAGGAAAATCCATTCGTAAAAAGCTATATCAACCGTGTTATTAATGGTTGAGCCGTGGTAGCGAAGCGGCCTAACGCGCCAGACTTGAGATCTGGTCTCCTTACGGGGTCGGGAGTTCAAATCTCCCCCACGGCGTCTGGACGGGCCCTCACTGTTCACATCAAGGAGCGTTCCATTATCAGTTCGTCGTAAAAATTACCGTCGACTTTCATCTCTTTTTCTAGAACTCCTACTACCTTGAACTTGTTCTTGAGATACAGGTTTACGGCAGGCGTTTGTTCCACGCAAACCCCTAGCGAGATCTTAGAGATGTCGGAATTTTTCTTGAGCAGATGAATGGCCCTTTTGAGTAGTCTGTCTCCTATCCCTATGCCTCTGTACTTCCTGCTTACATACACTGCAAAAATGTCTGCTACGTGATCGTTCTTTTTTCTGTTCCTCAGTATGAAAGTCATCATTCCAATCGGTTCATTCTTGACAACCGCAAAGATTACATTCTTAATTCTGCCCTGCCAGACTTCCTTTTCAAAATCCACTTCCTCTTCGTACGAGCTCAGGAATGCCAAGGGATCTGACTTCAGACTCTCTAATCTCAGCTTCTTAAAGTCCTCCCACCTATCCGAGGGAAGACCAGTTATCCTAACCTTCACTTCTTTTCGTTTAGTGGTTTCCTGTCTCTTCATGGATTGTATTATATTGGTGACTTGTACAATTCCTTTTTGTCCCTGGGAACTCCCGATCTGTACGCGCGGCCATCATTTCCGACCCTCAGTGCTATTCTTAAGCCGAGATTTGATATCATCTGGCAGTGTTTGACTGGAATACTAGGATATTACTCTTCGCCCAGAAAGGGAGTCAGGTTAGGTTTCGTCAGGATGGAACCCAGATCATAAGAATTGGCGTCCGTTCGATGGAAGTCGACCTGAGGTTTCTCAGTGTGAATGAAGGGCTGGAGCACATTGCGAATGCTGGTGAATTCTACGAACTTTGCATATTCAGAAGAGGAGAAACCGTTCCTCTGAACGGACCAAAAGAGATTGAGAGAGGAATTATGGAAGGGTTTGGTTCAATGGAGGAAGAGAAGTATTGGCTGGCTCATGAAATATTCGAAGATTTTTGGAGACACTACAATGGAGATCTGAAAACATTCTATCACGGAGTAATCTTACTCTGTGTTTCTATGGTCCATTTCCAAATGAGCCACGAATCCAATTCCCGTAGAATATTCGTGGAAGCTCGGAATGTGCTTGAGCGTTTCATAATGGAAGCAAGCTCGTGGGAATTTTCATATCCATTAAATGACACTATCCTCGACCAGATCAGAAAGCGTGCATTCGCCATTACAGATCTCTAACTTCCTCTATTGTTGCCGATGATTATTTTGAATTCCCCATTCTCTTTACCCATTATGTGAATGAAAATCGCTGTCGTAGATATGATTAGGAATACCACGCTGAATATAAGGAGGGTTTTCTCTAAGCCTATCACCGATGCGGAATATCCCAGAAAAGGCTCGGCCAATGCAGTGAGAAGGGCGCTGACCAGGAATATGACAGATAGGACCGTTGCCCTGATCTCGGAAGGCACTAGGTTATTGACTTCTTCACTCAATATGTTAGAATAAAATCCGAATATCACAGAATTAAATATCAGAAAGAGAAGCGAGAAGAAATTTTCAATAAGACTAGGGATGTATATGGTGAAGAACGTCAGCGAGGTGAAAAATAACATTGCAAAAAATCTATTCTTTGCAATGAATGCAAATCTTTGAGTATTGAAAGATGCAATCCCTCTCGACAATACATCGACAAAGAAAATCACTCCTATCAATCCTGTTCCTATTCCCATTTCTTTGTAGTATGGTTGCTTGAAAATTAGCATCATATTGATGTTTAGCAGCAATGCGACACGGAGCAATATTATGCTCATTATCCTTCGATCCTTGACGTAATTTCCCAGCTTTAAGGAAAGTTTGCTGAATGACCTTTCACGTTTCCGCTCCCTCAGTTTAAGAGTGTATACCGACGAGAATATCACGAGAAGGGCCGTTATGAATATGACGATCCTCAAGCTTATGTACTCTCCGATGTACCCACCCAAGAGAGATGCAACTGCAACCGATAGCGCTGAGAGAAAGTTGACCGCACCAGTAATCTGCAGATACTTCAAGTTGTGAGAAGTGGAGTATTCATAACTTACGCTTTCGAGGGCGCTAGAATTTATAGAGACCCCCACGCCCCATACTATGTAACTGATTGCGATTCCGATAAATGACTGGAATAGACCAAAGAATAATATGCCTATACCTGTCAAAATTGAAGATATAAAGAGGGCATTTCTTCTACCTATTGAATCGGTGATTCTTCCCATTGGGATACTCGTAAGAACGATCGAGAGGTAGAATACCACGTCCAGTACTGTCACGTAAAAGATGCTGTAGCCGATGTCGAGAAGATACAACACCCAGACGGGATTTAAAAGGAGGAATGAATAAAAGAAAGTATAGATGTAGATGTTTCGAAGACCACTCTTCAAGCTTTAGCTCCTGGTGCGTGTATCACGACCAGGCTATTACCTTTTTTATCTCCCCTTTCTCTCTTTCTGTAAACACTTTCAAATCTTCAGGCTCGTACTTTCCCGTGATTAATTTTTCCATATGCATTCCTTTGCCGTGAGCCTCTAAGAAATTTATGGCCTCCGAGTAGTGGATCTTTGCACCGTCGACGCTACCCACAATAGCTACGTTTTTATCCACAATGCTTTCAAGAACCTCGTAGTTTGATGAAGGAAGCTGACCGCTAGTTCCGAACATTAAGGCAATTCCGTTGCTGTTAATGTTGTCAGTGATTTCCTTGAACACGTCCATTGCACCCACTGCGTCTACCGCAGCATCCATCGAGAACTCCTTGACCCTTCTATCCAGTTTTTCTGCAGACGTGTCCAAATATTCAATCTTATTATTCTCCAGGTAATTAAGTACGTTCTCTCCAAGAGGATGTCTATTGACTTCTACCACGTTCATGCCCAGTTCCTTAAAGACCGTGGAAATCAGTAGACCTTCAGTACCCGTTCCGAACACATACATATTCTTGCAAGAGAGGGTCGAGTCGCTGCAGTACCACGGAATTCTGAGCCTGAGAAACTGGAAAATCTCCTTCATTTTCATTACATTTTTTAATGGTTCCGTGAGCACGGCAAGATCGAGGATACCTGCATTGTCGACTTTGACAAGGTATTCTGCATTTTCCACAAATTCGTCTCGCATAAAGCCATTCTTGCCTCTGATTCCAGCTTCAACAAAATCTCCATCTTCACAATAGTCCTGCCTGCCTAGCTGGCACATTCTGCACTTGCCGGGTCTTCTGACGATTGGGACCACTACATCCCCCTCTTTGAAAGCAGCATCATCTGATGTCTCAGAAACTATTCCGACTGCCTCATGTCCTAAAATCAAGGATTGTCCGACCTCTGGCCTTGCAAATTTCAATTTTCCAGCAGCAATTTCCTTGTCCGTTCCGCAGATCCCTGTGAGATGTGTCTTGATTCGAATACCACTACTGCTTCCCTCGTTCACCTGCGAAAGCTTAACTCCCCCTCCAGGTGGAATTGTTGTAATTGCCCTCATAGTCACACCTCTATTGCGACGACCCTAGCTGGTGCCCCATCTCCACCCTTTACGAGGATAGGCATCGCCTGAACAATGAATGTGTGATTTATCAAACCAGATAGGGTGATGGAATTAAGATTTTCAATAATAGGTATTGAACTTCCCAACAGAGTTCGGTGTGTTTCAAAATTTTTTGAATTCTGGTGTTCCGCAGATGGAGAGTCTATACCGACGAGTTTTATGCCATAGTCTCTAAGTCGCTCTGCGTGCTCTTTCCTTATGTAACTAAAATTCTCAAACACCTTAAAATTACTCCAATTCAAATTGTACCCAGTGTAAAGTAGAATTATTTCGTATTTATTTTCTGGCAATTCTATTTCCTTCGAAGGATCATAGGAAATACACGTTCCTTTCCCTCCGAGATCCGCAATGTCCAACTGATCTACGGTCTTCCCACCACTTATGAAGTGAGCCGGTGCGTCTAAATGAGTGCCGGTATGAGTTCCGATTTTCAGTTCCTTGATGTTGTATCCTTCATTCTGTATGCTCTTGTACTGCTTGATGGTCGGTATAGGATCCCCATTGAAGTAAGGCATTCCATCCTCCAGCGGTATAGATAGGTCGTGAATCTTCAACGTGATCTCTCCTTTTTGAACGTACCCTTTACTACCCATGGTGGTTCCTCGGGATTGAATGGCTCCATCATTTCCGTTTTGTACTCGTCCAAAATTCTTTCGTCAATTTCTATTCCCAAACCTGGTTTCCCATTTAGTGTAAAAAATCCGTTTTCAAGTCTGTAGCCGGACTTGACTAATCCTTTTTTCCACTTGGGCCAGAACTTTTCAAAACTCTCCTGGATCAGGAAGTTCGGGATGCTATAATCCAGATGCAGAGTCGCTGCCGATTGTATTGGTCCAAAGGCATTATGATATGCTACTTCAACCCCGAATGAATCTGCGAGAACAGCCGACTCTTTTGCCTGAATTATACCCCCGACATTTGTCACATCTGGTTGGATTACATCAACTAAATCTGCAGTAAGGTAAGGAAGGAAGAGGTTCTTGTTAAGTACCCTTTCCCCAAGCGCTATTCTAACTTCCGTTTTCTCCCTCAGTCTTTTTAGTCCCTCAAATTGGTCTGGATGCACCGGCTCCTCAACGAAATAAGGCTCTAAATCTTCAATTCCCTCCGTTACTCTTATCGCTGAGTTTGCCGAAAATCTTCCGTGACATTCTATAAGAAGATCTAGCTTCGTCTTCTCCTTCAGAGTTTGAATTATTCTTCTTGCTTTTCCCACATCCTCTTCTTCAATCTTGTCATAGCTAGAACCAAATGGATCAAATTTGACCGCCCCGAATCCCATGCTTTCCACTTCCTTGGCTTTTGACAAGAAATTCTGCGGCGTTACGCAGTTATCGTACCATCCGTTCGCATATGCTCTGACTTTGTCCCGTAATTTTCCTCCCAGGAGGTCGTAGATGGGAGCACCATATTCCTTTCCCACTACGTCCCAAGATGCAATTTCGAAAGCACTCAGTGCTGCCGTGGATTCCATAGAAACAGGAAGATAGAAGGAATGTTTGTAAAATTCAAGGTAATTTTTCCCGATTTCCTCGACTTCCTTGTTCATAAAGACCCGTCCAACTTCTTTCATTTGTTCATAGACAGGTCGAGTCATAAGTGTTGTGGGAGCTTCCCCGTAACCTATTTCTCCATCTGCCGTCTCGATCTTTAAAACCAATATGGTGGAACTCCATGGACTCGACTTTTCTCCCTCTTCCCCGAGCTCAATTATGGCAACATCTTTGATCTTCGTCATACTGGTAATCATAGAAATGTGGCTAAAAACGTTTCTAACCTTTGTTTCACCTGGACAGTGAGCTGAGTCCGAAGAAAAAAAGATGAAATTCTGATTATTTATCGTTTGGAAGATTCATAGATCGAGAGCGCGATGGGAGCCAGTTCTACGGTTTTATCAGCTACCTTTATGACCGGCACGTCTCTGTAATATTTTCCAAGCTCGTGGTCGATTGATTCCTTCAGCTCGGAGATTAGAGTTGGGTCGTTCTTCATCAGACCGCCTCCGAGAAATATTGCCTCGGGATCGAATTCGTTGATAAAGTTAGAGATTGCTACTGAAAGGTAGTATATCGTCTCATCCACCAACAGAGTGGAGAATGGATCGCCCAGCTTTCTGCCACTGAATAGGTCTTCTGCGGATAACCTCTCGAGAGGTATTGACGACAGGAAAGGAGAGTTCCTTATCTCTTTTGAATTCTCTATAGCCCTTCTTGCCAGCGCACGACCAGAAGCCAGAGACTCTATACATCCCCTCCTTCCGCAACCACAAATCGGGCCATTTGCTAAGACTACGGAATGACCTAGTTCGCCAGCGTAACCATTTCCACCTCTGTAGACTTCATTGTCAACGAATATGCCACCTCCAATACCCGTTCCTACCACCAGGTAAACGAAGTTCTTGTACTTCCTTCCTTTGTCAAATAGCTTGACAGATATCGCCTGCGCGGTGGCGTCATTTTCTATAAATACATCTTTGTGAAATACTTCTCTTAGCTTGTTTTTGATGTTTACGCGATCCCATCCTATAAGATTAGGCGCTGTAAGAGATACACCCTTCTTAGAAATAGGGGCTGGGAATATTACTCCAATATTATCGTAGTCGTCAAACTGCTTACCTGTGGAGTAAATCTGGTCAATAAGGTCAAGAACGCCTTTAAATTTCCTTGTCTTTACTTCTACCCTTTTTTTGATTTTTCCTTCTTTTGAAGAAAGCACCGATGTAATCTTAGTTCCTCCAACATCAAAGCCTAGATAGTATCCACTTGGCACGACAGAATAGAGTTTTATGAAATTAATTCTTTCTCTTTCCCTCTTCAGATTATAAACGATTCACCTGGCTTAAGAATTGGTACTTTAAACTCCTCTCCTAGTGCTTCTCGAAGTTCATTCGGATTTGAATCGATGCCCGGGAAAGTACCATAGTGCATAGGAATGACTACTTCAGAACCGATCAATCTCGCTGCCATGGCCGCCTCCTTTGGCCCCATCGTATAGAACCCCCCAGTTGGCAGGAGGGAAACCTTCGGCCTGTACATCTGCCCAATAAGTCTCATGTCCCCAAAAAGTCCTGTATCTCCCGCGTGGTAAATCGTAATCCCATCTCCAGTTATCACTGCACCACTACAATTGCCGCTATGAACTGCTTGAACAAGAGCAACCTTGATCTTTCCAAAATCGACTTCGCTACCGATATTCATTCCCATCAAATTATCTTCAGGAATGTTTTCATTCGAAGCGAGTAGTATGTTTTCAAAGATCGAAATGAGTTTTGCCCCCTTGTTTCTGGTGATTTCGAATGCATCTCCTAAATGATCGTCGTGGTTGTGAGTTACTATCACGAAATCCACTTTTTTTAAGTCATCTGGTTTCACAGGTGCTTTCGGATTATTCTTCAGAAAAGGGTCGACAAGTACTACGGTGTCCTGAAAATCAATTTGCCATGCCGAGTGTCCGTACCACGTTAGTTTTACCATTTGATCTCCTCTCTATCAGCTTATCAGCAACTGTGAATAAAATATTTTGTCATCTAAATCGCATAAGTTCCAAACAGGGAAACGCTCTTAGTCACTTCGCTGCAGCCAGGAGACTCTCCATGAACCTTCCCCGCGTTCCTTCAAGGTCTCCCCCGGCTATTGTCATCGTGATCTTGGCAAGATATGTTTCTCGCCCGACTTCCTCGACCATTATTTTCCAGTCGGTGATTTCTTTGATACTCGCGGCTATTTCCTCGACATCTTTCTTGAGCTTAGTGTAATCAATGCTTTTAGGCAATTCCGTTCTGACTTGTATCTTGTTTCGTGACGGATTGACCGTCGTAGCTCCCTGAATCACAATACTGTTAGGCATCTTAGTCACTGTTCCGTCATCTTCGATTATGGTCGTATAATTCATAGAAATATCGTCTACCTTTCCAGAAATCCTCCACCTAAATTCGTCCCTAGAAAGGAACTTCGGAGGGTAAGAAGGAAGCATGTAGGAATATTGCCACGAATTAAATTCAATATAGTCTCCCGGGACGAACGGTCTTGACCAAATCAACAAGATACCGCTGAAGAAATTTGAGAGGATCTGTTGTGCAGCGAGTCCTACGATGGCACCGGCAAATGCGCTACCGAGTATAATCGAACTTAAATTTACCCCTAACAGTGCCAATATGGCCAATAAGATGATAAAGTAACCAACGACAGAAACAAGGAAAATCAGTGGTCGGGCGTACTTCTTGTGAATTCTCCGTTCCAGAACCTTTTGAAGAGCTTTCAGAATCGACCTCAACAATACATATAAAATTATACCAAGCAGAACTGCCTGGATTAGATTGGTATATTTTACTAATACTTGAGGTATTATTGAAACTATTTTTGTCAGGAAGAAAACTATGGCTATCAGCACAAGGCCCGTTATAATGATCCGCCACAACTGCCTGACAATTCCCATTTTCTCCATTGTTCATTCAGACCAATATTTGATAAATATTTTGCGTGGTCAAATTGAAATTCTCAATCAGGTTAAATATGTTAATTCACTGCATGGACAAATGGCCACATACACAGTTACGTACAAGAAGAGCAACTTCTCAAAGAAAGAAATTCAAGACATAGCTATATCAGTTGTAACGCTCTCAGTGGCACTGTTTCTGATAATATACCGTTATTCGTTCTCGGTTCACGGGACCACAATTAAATTGCAACTTCTTCCCGCTCTGGGTATCGGCTTTTTGATGACGGTCACAGCTTTTCTGTTACACGAAATGAGCCACAAGTTTACCGCAATACACTATGGTGCCTGGTCAGAGTTTAGAATGTGGCCTATTGGATTGATACTCACCATAGTAACTGGCCTAATAGGATTCTTGTTTGCCCTTCCTGGGGCCGTGTATTTCGCTAGCTATAGAAATCCAATTAGGGAAGGAAAAATCGCGCTAGCTGGCCCAATTGCAAACTTGGTGATGGGAGTTGTTCTACTGCCAGTGTTGTTGTTCATTTCTATGCCTTTTATGTACTATGCAGCGGTTTTTTTCCTCGTATACATTAACCTCTGGCTGGGTCTCTTCAACATGGTACCTTTTCCTCCCCTTGACGGGAGCAAGGTATTTGCTTGGAACAGAAAGTACTGGGCAATAGTATTTGGCATTGCCGCTTCATTGGTACTCTACTTCTTCGCGTCCTTTGGATTTCTCTGAATTACATTGTCCCTATTAGTGCACATTTCGTGGCACGTTGACCTGTGTCACTTTGATCCTTTTACTTTTGGGATTCGTCGACGGGAGTAGTACTCTCTTTCTGTTTTGCTCTAACATAGAAGCGATAGAAGAAATACGCAGCGAAAGCGATTACGAATACTACAAGCAGGACCGTACCAACGTTGCTAATGATTGGAACCAGTTTGTCCCAAGACTTCCCTAAGACGTACCCTCCAGTTGCAAGAGCAGTGGACCAAATAAGAGACCCAGACAAAGTAAATATCGAAAACTTTGCTACATTCATCTTAGAGACTCCTGCAGGAATACTCATATAAGACCTGAAGCCTGGAACGAACCTTCCGAAGAAAACAGTCCATTCTCCTCTAGCATCAAACCATTTCTCTGTTTTCACGAGATGCTCTTCCTTTAAACCAGCATATTTTCCTAAGTAGAGAATAAGAGGCCTTCCACCGTACACGGCTATGTAATAAAGGATCAAATTTCCAATGAAACCACCGATAGACCCTGCTAGCGAATAGACTATGAACAATCCGATGCTCCCAGTCGACAGAAATCCTGCAAATACCATGATTACTTCTGATGGGAAGGGAAGACCGAGCCCCTCCATAACCATCAGCAAGAATACGCCTGTCGGTCCAAGTGCACTCATCAATGCTAATGATTCCTGGATGAAGTACGAGATTATGCCGGATATTGTGAAGCTCACTCTGTCTCAACCAGTTATGGAAACGTGTTATTAAACTTAGGTTGATGATTGGAAGCATCCTGTTAGTGAAAAAAGTCATTCAAGTTTTTCAGGCCATTTTTTTCGAACTGAGATAAATTTTTACCGTTTCTTAAATGATTTTCAAATTTTTTTAGACAGATGTCAATTAGCTTATTACCATCCTTATTATCCGACAATTGACCCGATGGTAAAATGAAGGACGGTATCCAAGAGAGATTAGAACGACTTAACAGAAAATATTCTCACTACGGAGAAGTTTATGATTATAGCAAAGTGGGTAGCGTGGAAGAAGTGAGCACCCCCTGGAATACGGCAAAACTAATCATCCTTGAAAGGGACGAGTACAGGTGCAGAATTTGCAGCAAGTCACCAATGATATCAGAAAGCAAGGACGGCGTAGAAAGATTAAGGGTGGAAGTAGAAGTACACCACATAGTTCCCCGGATCGCAGGAGGTTCAGATTCCACTAAGAACCTTATTACTCTCTGCAAGAGCTGTCACATAAAGACCTTCAAGAGCAATTATACTGGGGTGCCTTTGGTTGCTCGTAGACTGGACGAAAGAGTAGAAGTATTCACTGACAGTAATGTTCTGCTCAAGTATGGGAACAATTGCGAAATTCACAATCTGGCTTCGTTTCATTATAGAAACGGAGAAATAATTTTAAAGGAGCCCCTCGAGTCCAAGATCTGTCAGTTCCCGAGCCTCAAAATGGTATATGATCTAATCTTCCGGAACGATCTCGACATTGAAGAAATTGTAATTAAAGATAAAAAAGGAAAATTTTGTGTGGGAATAATTGAAAAAAGGTATTCCCTCTAGAATCTGTTTCTGAAATTCCTGTTGTTGTTAAAGCTTCTCCTGGGTCTTCTATCAACCTCATCTGGTTGATACTCTTTCTCACTCATGTCAAGAGATTCATTTACAGATTCAATGGCTGTCTCGGATTTCTTTATTGCACCGTACTTCCCAACATTGAGTCTCATGTGTCCCCTGACAAAGCTTACATACCCATTTTCAACGACGACGCTGTCGCCGTTTTCTACTTGGCTTGCTTGCTCATTCCAGAGTGACATAGTCACTTTTCCAGTCTCGTCCCCTAGGACTGCTTCGGTTACTTTCTTCTGTTCTCCGTATCTTGTCTGTATGTCTTTTGCTTCGCCCACATTCACGACCTTTGCCAAAACAGTCACTCTCTTGGATCCCTGGTTGAGATCCTTCACTTTTGTAAATTCGTCCATATACTACCAATCCTTTGTCTAGAGCTATTCGCTCAGCACCTTCAGATTAATGTGCCTAATAACCTTTTCCCTTGACCTTTATAAAGAATGAGCTTTTTCGACATTCGTATTCTCCAAAGAATATAGAATCAAACTCTGCTTTTCCACACATATACGAATTTTATTAGTCGGTAGGAAATACTAGCGGATGACATTCTTTGAATTTATACTCATTTCAAAATCTAAAAAGGTCGATAATTCAAATTTCAATTCTGAATATTGACAATTAATTAGATGTAATTCATATTAATAGCATATTATTGGTAATTCCTTTACTGTTCAAAAATCAAACTTTAAATAGAGGTATTTCTTCAGACCAATCGGTGAAGGTTAGGTGTCTATAGGAATTCATCTTGTTGGGGATCTTAAGGGAGTTGAGCCAGAGAAGATTTCGAAAGTAGATGCTATGGAAGATGTCATGGAATCTGCCGTGAAGTACGGAAAGCTCACAAAGATTAGGTCCTATTATCACCAGTTTTCGCCAAGTGGGGTTAGCGGAATCATACTTCTTGCGGAGTCTCATCTCAGCTTTCATACGTGGCCTGAGCACGGTCTCGTAGCACTAGATATCTTTACATGTGGTCCAACAGAAAATGCTGAGTCTGCTCTCGAATACATTCTTGGAAAACTGACTCCCTCCAGCATTGAATACAAAAGAATAGAAAGGGGAATAGATTTTCCACGGGGAATCCAGAAGGAAAAGATGCTGGTAGCGACTGTCTAGGCAAGCTGGAATCAGAACAGATAATCTAGAAGAGAGGTCAGCTTTAGGCCATTTTCCCATTTCATCAAATATGCCCCCCCTCTTGTCACTTCCAATTTTGGAACATTCTTTGCAAACATTCGGTATCTACCTTCGTATTGGAAATCAAAAGTAAAAATTCTCCAAGGGTCACCATTAACATTCTTGAGCCTATAAGCATACAATGGCATTACCCCTGTCTTGGAAATCATCCTCTCATACTCTTTCGCCTGCTCCTGTGACCTGTTAGATGAAGAAGAGAAATTCAGTGTTCTCTCTTTGGAACTCTTAATCTCAATAGGGATACTTAGATCATTTCTAATGATTATTAAGTCAAATCCATGGCTTCCAGCAGCTCTTACAACTAGAAATGGCTTTGATTTTATTCTACTCTTGATATCCTCTGCCATCCAACCAACCTTTCCTAGCTTCTCCTCATTTCCCTCGAGAATGAGCTTCAATTCTCTTTCATAAACCGTTCCGTTTGCCGTGACACCAACTCCTTATTTCATGCCCCTACTGTACAAATATCCAAGAAAACTCTCTAGTTGTATTATTTCTCTAGCACCTTCCGATATCCTGAAGTCTATATCCCCCAGCACATAGAGAATGTCCGCTTTTAGCCCTTCTTCCACCGGGAGATCATAGACGACTCGGTGGAATTGTTCGACTACATCTTGCCCCGATATTCCTTGCTTGATAACAGCATCTTCAAGCATTGCTTTTGCCTTTGAAATTTCTCCCTTAAGTGCGAGTGATAAGACCTGAACTGCCCAGTCCTTATGGACCAGTCCGGCGGCTTCGTAGATAGAATTAACGGTGATCTTTTGCGCGTATGTAGCTGCGACTTGAAGGGTGTTTATCGCCTTTCTCATATCTCCGTACGCAAGCTCCGCGATTACATCCAGAGACTTTTTCTCATATTCAACCCCTTCTTTTTTAAGTATTTCGGAAAGGGCCGACACCATCGATTCCGTTGGAATTGCTTTGAATCTGAAAATGGCAGTCCTTGACTGGATGGGTTCAATAATCTTTGAAGAATAGTTGCACGAAATGATGAAACGAGTAGTTCTGGTGAAATTCTCCATGGTTCTTCTTAGAGCGGCCTGAGCTTCGTCGGTCATATAATCTGCTTCGTCTAGAAAAAGAATTTTGAACCCTAGAGGATTTGTCGGAAGAATTCTGGAATAGCCTTTTACCGTTTCCCTTACCATCTTTATCCCTCTGTCGTCCGATGCATTCAGTTCCAGAAAATTTTCTTTCCATTCTTCTCCATAGAATTCCCTAGCCAACACGGTAGCAGCGGTTGTCTTTCCCGTACCTGGAGGCCCTGAAAAGAGGAGGTGCGGAATGTTCTTCTGCTGAACATAGCTCTTGAGTCTCTCTACGACCACTGTTTGCCCAACTACCTGATCAAGCTTCTTAGGCCTATATTTCTCGATCCAGATTTCGTCCATTTCCTTCGGTAATCATAGTATACAGATAAATAACCTTTCTCGGATTAAACTGAGAAGGATTTTATATTTCAAATCATTTTCCTCAAGGGAAGTATAAATGGTAAGAAAGCCGGGAAGGATGTACAGGAAAATTACAGGACCCGCTTATACAAAAAGGGCGTACATGGGTGGAGTACCAGCATCTAGGATACAGCAGTTTGTAGCTGGCAACGTCAATGGAAATTACGATATAGAGCTGAGACTCGTAGCAGAAGAGTCCTGTCAGATTAGACATACGGCTCTCGAAGCTGCAAGAATTTCATCGAACAGACAATTAATGAAGGATTTTGGAGAAAATGGCTATTTTATGAGAGTAAGACCGTTCCCTCACCACGTCATAAGGGAGCATAAAATGGCTACCGGAGCTGGAGCGGACAGAATATCGAGTGGAATGAGCATGTCATTTGGAAGGCCTGTTGGTACGGCTGCCAGAGTAAAGAGAGGATCGACAATCTTAATCGTCAGAATTCCTAAGACAGGAGAATACAAGGCAAAGGAAGCGCTGAGAAAGGCATCCCACAAGATTCCCACCCCATCTAGAGTTGATACTATATCACTGACTAGTCAGTCTTAATCTTTATTGTATTCTTGAATTCTTTTTCTATCATCGATAGCTCAGCCTTGCCGATCGCATCCTTGTTTAGAGACAGTATGAAAATCCCGGTCTTGTCAAGGACTTTGTCCTTAAGGACCGTAAGGAACTTTATCACATTTTGAACCGAAGTGGAAGTTGAAAAAATATAATCTATACAGTCTATGTACAAGACTCCTTTCTCCGTCAAATTGCTTATCACGTATTCCTGCATCTGGCTTAACTGCGTCGGATTAAACCCACCCAGCGCTTCGTCGTAAGTAATGGCTGCAAGTTTCACATTCTTGAACGATTTGAGGGAGCTCTTCGTGTCCCTGCTCATCACTATAGCGGGAAAGCCTTGGGCAGCGACGCCGGAAATGATTTCCATTCCTTTCAAATTTCTTTTTTCATAGATGAGATATGTCTCTCCGTAGACCAGTTTAACCGCCGTTTCATCATCTTCGCCGAAATATTCTCTCTCCATGCGCTTTATAAATTCATCGCTGACACCGTACGTCCTTGCTGCTAAAAGTGCGAATTTTATTCCATCCCTATATCCTTCTTTATAGACCTTGTTGTCGCTCATCTGCTCTGCGTTTCTAAATATGATACGACTTCTTGAATCATTCGTGCAGCAAGCATGCTCGTGTTACCGTTGTCAAAAGTGGGAGATATTTCATTTATATCCAATCCCACAAGATTGTTCCCGATCGAATTTAGAATGTCTATCATTATTACCGGATTCAGACCGAACGGCTCTGGGGTTCCTACGCCGGGAGCATATGCAGGATCGAACCCGTCAAAATCAATAGATAAATATACCGGAGAGTCGCAGAATTTCTTCAAGTAGGATTTCAACTTCTCATTACCCTCACTGACTTCGAAACTAGTGAAATACTTCTGAGGACCCGCCTCCATCTCCTCTTTAGAGACAGAACGCACCCCGATTGAAACCATGTTTTCCTTACCCACAATTTCGCTGACTCTTCTGGCGACACACGCGTGAGAAAATTTGTTTCCTAGGTAAGAGTCTCTGTAGTCCGTATGGGCGTCAATAAATATGACTTTGCTTTTGATTCTTTTCATAGCACCATATGTGATACTGTGCTCTCCACCTATCATTATTGGGAACTTATGATCTGATAACACCTTATCCACGACAGAATATACGTTCTCAAGCATCTCTTCTGAATCGTGATACTCCTCGATATCACCCATATCAAAAATACCAGCATCCCTTAGATCGATCCCTCTGTACAGAGAATAACTTTCCATATTGTAGGATGCCTTTCTTATTTCATTAGGTGCGAACTTTTCCCCAGATCTAAACGAGACCGTAGAATCAAAAGGGACGCCAAAAATTATGTACTTTGAATCTTCATAACTGTCAGAGGAATCGCAGAATTTGAGGGGAGAAGGCATTTAGACTCGCATCAATTTTCTCTTTCCCATCGATTCCCAGTATTCGACTTCCACTCCACTCTTCGCTCTGTCTTTAAACTCATCGGGTATCGATATGTTGAACTGCTCAAACGTCTCCATATCCATGAAGAGTCCTTCGCTCTGAGAGATGCTTAAGATTTGGGCTGCCTTCTTTTCGATTATGGGAACCTTGACCTTGTGTTTGGTAGGATAAACGACGCTCCTCTTCTGTCCATCAAAAATTCCAATGGCTACGATTCTCGCCTTAGCCTCACCGTGCTTTCCTGGTTTTGAAGTAGTAATTTCAACGATCTTGCATGGTTCTTCGTCTATCAATATGTATTTGTTTTCCTTTAGTTCTCTGACCTCTTGATCCTGCCAAGTCATTTATTATCTCAGGTTAAAGATTGTGCTTTATATATATATGTTGGTAGCTCTTTTTAACGGCCGTTTCTTAGAAATTCTGAGCGAGCGTTGTCGTCATCATGAACGGCTAGAATGTGCTCATATTTTGTTGTGCTATGACTAAACCATGGCATAGCTTTGGTATTTTGTAATGAGTGGAAAAATAGGACCTAATGGGCTTGATACTGTTAGCGTTCCGCGATGAGGTTAAACGAAGAGAAGCGATCTGAAGATTGAAATCATTATCCTTGGAAATTGAGGATAAAGGAATGAGCTTGGAAAACTATAGGGACAGAATTTCTTACTAAATCTCAGGAAGATATTTTGTAATATATTTCTGATTTCCCGACCTCGTTGACTACTGTCCTACTGTGAGTTATGGTCTTCTACTACTCTACTCGAGATGTTCACCCTCACGCCGGCTCGTTTCAAGGTGATAGAGATGTTGCAATATTTCTCCTGACTGAGAGTGATGGCCCGTTCCAGGCTCTCCTTCCTTACGTCCCCGTAGGCAATGTACTCGAGATTAATGTCTGTGAATACCTTCGGATGTTCTGTCGCCCTAGTTCCTTCGGCCTTGACTTCGAACCCCTTGACTGGTTCTTTCTTCTTTTGCAAAATGGAAATAACATCCATCGCAGTGCACCCACACAACGCCTGCAGCAGCAGCTCTGTAGGTGAGCTTCCTTTCTGCAATTCCCTATTTTCTGAATGATCTAGTATTGTATAGCGACTCGAATCGCCAGAAGCAAGGAATGTCAAATCCTTTACCCATTCTACCTTTGCCTGCATGCTTCCGTAATGATGAACGGTATTTATCTTTATAGAAGTCGCTACAGATAATTGAATTACTCTTGTTTAGTCTTGACTCTAGAGTCGACCCGCAATAGGCATGCGAAACTCCATCATCCGACTTTATGTGATGAGATTCTGCTTTGCAACAGACAGAGTCTGTTTGATGACTTTAGGGATATCTTTAATGAGTTATGGAGTGCCAGAGTCACTTACAAAGAAATGATTATTAGAGTAGTTCCGATGGCGAGTTGTGAACTGGCTCCTGATTATATCTATCCTAATTGTTGCCTGGATAGGCGTATTCTATCTGGCAATTACCAAACTCAAGGGGTACGTAGCTCCATATGGACCTGCCCTTTTGATCAAGACTCAGGCAGGAGTCAAGACCATTGAGAGAGTATCGAAATACAAGTTTTGGGATTATTTTATTTCATTCTTTTACTATGCGATGCCATTCCTAGCAGTAGCGACAGTCATCCTGCTAATATATGAGGCATTCCTTGTACTGTCAATTCCGAAGAGTTCAGCACCTTCCCTTTCTTACGTGCTCGCACTTCCGGGCATCAATCCTGCGATCCCAGTAGGTTTTGGAATAGTAGGACTAATAGTTGCCGTTGCGTTACACGAGGCATCCCACGGAATAGCTGCCCGTAGGTTTGGGATTCCAGTCAGGAGCACCGGATTGTTGTGGCTTATCATTCCGATAGGCGCCTTTGTTGAACCTGATGAAGAAGAATCAAAGAAGGCAGATCCAAGAGTGAGGGGCAAGATTTTTGCTGCTGGACCGGGAATGAATATCACCCTTACCGTGATTTTCCTTGTTCTTTCAATTCTGGTAGCATATTCCTTTTCCCCAGTCGCAGGAGCACCTGTTCAGACTTCAATGACTTCAACGTTCCAGCCGGGTGACGTAATACAATCAGTCGACGGCATATCCATTTCAAACGTCACAGCGCTATCAGATCTCTCATTGACTCCGGGAAATTATGTGAATGTATCTTTGTTGCGAAATGGTCACCACATAACTGAAAGCACTATGTATGGAATTTACATTTCCTCGGTGATCAAGAATTATCCTGCGTATGATGCTGGAATTACTCCAGGAAGTGTCATCATTTCTGTGGGAAATCATACGATTTATAACTACACTGCCTTCGAAAGTGCAATCGCAAGTTATAAAGCTGGCCAGACAGCTACGGTCGAGGCTTTCAACGGGACAAGCTTCAACTTGTACAATATCACATTTGCTTCCAGGTACTCTTACCTGATAGCGTCCGGAATATCCAACCCCGGTATTTCCAAGGACTATCCTTTCATGGGAGTTGACGTCTTAATGCTTGGACTCGGTCTATTCGACCAGTATTCGTATCTGAGTCTTTTACAGAATCCTGCCTCAGGTGGTCCGCTGGGATTCTTCGAGTACATCGGTTTGCCTTTCCATTTCGAGCTTCCTCTTCCTTCCGCCCTTCTCTCGTCCATTTATTCCAATCCAATAACGCTCAACGCTGAATACCTATTCTACTGGCTCTTCTGGCTTAATTTCGCTTTGGGGTTGACCAACCTTCTCCCGATCGTTCCACTGGATGGCGGGTATGTTTTTCTCAACACTCCTTCCCTCCAGAAAAATAAGAAAGCGAGAGATGCCATTGTGACCGCAGTGAGTCTGCTAGTACTGTTTCTGATACTTTGGCAGTTCATCATACCGAGAATAATTTAGACTAGACTCATCTGGAACTGGTCACCTGTGCCCCTACTTATTGGTAGGTCAAAATAGGTGACTGGAAGCTTGGAGCCCTCCGAGAACATCAAGGCCTCTTTTCTGAACGAAACAAAATTCGGACACAAGTTACACTTTGTGGAAACGTTCCTCAGAAAATTGCAATCTCCTTTCGAATTATAAAAACAGAATCTCCCAAACGACTCCACTCGTAAGCAACCGTTGATTTAATAAAAACTTTAGTTAAGTGGAGGGTCACTTGTCGACTCGTCCTACGAAGACTTCCGTTTCATATTCAATTCTGACGTGGCCGTCTATTTCATTCTTGTTGAATGCCTCAGTCAGACCATTTTTCAGACTCTCAAGGGTCGGGTCTGTTTCGCTTAATGCGTATGAAGACGAGAGGTACCTACCAAATAGACCAGAAAGGTTTAGCCTCTGATAATTCTTGATCCTGTAGGAATCGAATTTTCCGTTATAAAACTCTTTCATCACTTCCAGATCTACGGCTTCGAATCCGCTGGAGTGATATTCCCTGCTATACTGCTTCACGACCCTTTCGTATTCAGGGTTAAATCCTTCGCTAGATTTGCGACGCGTGTTCCAGACAAGTACCACGCGTCCGCCTTGCTTTAGGATCCTCTTAAATTCTCTCTTTGTCTCCTTTGGTTCGAACCAGTGAAAAGCTTGACCCGCAGTTATTATCTCTATGGAATTGCCTGGTAGCGATGTATTCTCAGCTCTTCCGTCAAGAATTAAGCAGTTGGATTTCTTGCCCAACTTTCTGAGTGCAACATTCCTCATTTCTTCATTTGGTTCAATGCAGAACAGCTTACATCCTGACCCGAGTATTGTTTCAGCCAGCAATCCCGTTCCAGAGCCAATGTCTGCGACAATTGAGCTGGGACCCAGATCGGCTACCTTCTTCAATAAATTTAGCAGTTCGCTCGGATATCTTGGTCGATAGTGATCGTAATTTTCAGACCTGGTGTTGAAACGTTCCCAATTACTCATATCACTTTTTCCTCGATGTACGCAAATGATTAAAATATCTATATTTAAGTTGTCAGGATATGCGATCCTTTAGAAATGACACCTAGGTTCTGTGACGCTTCAGTACTCCTTCACATTCCTTAAGAATCTTTTCTGTTATTTCAACTGCATTCCCCGTGTAATCTAGAGGAGACAACTTCTTTATCTTTTTACCGGTCTTTTTCTCTATTTTATCCCTCAGTTCTCCTCCCTTTTTCCTTACATCCATTGATGCCTGCCTAACAATTTCGTGTGCTTCTTGCCGGCCATATCCATTGTTAACAAGTGCCATTAAATAAGCCTCTCCCAGAATGAGATCATCATTTAGGACATTCTTCAGCATCGCTTCTGAATTGACTTTTAGCCCTTTGAAGACAGTAATCATTTTGCCAAGAATGTCGTCAATAAGTATGGAAATGTAAGGGATGATGAACCTTTCAGAAGCACTGTTGGTCAGATCCCTTTCGTGCCATAGTACGGCTGACTCGTGCATAGGAATCAGGAATCCCCTTACGATTCTTGCAAGTGAAACAATGTTCTCAGAGGTAACGGGGTTGACTTTTTGTGCCATTGTACTTGATCCTACCTGTCTAGCCTCATTGAATGGTTCCTGGACTTCGCCTAGTTCTGGTCGTTGCAGGTTCCTCACTTCGGTCGCAAATTTTTCGAGAGATGTTGCGATGTTTGCGATCACAGAAGCGTATTCTACGTACCGGTCTCTGTCGACTATTTGTGTAGGTCCTTCTTCTTCAGCGATCCCGAGATTTCTCATCAAGATTGATTGAATTTTCATAGTTTGCTTTCCCAAGGCTGCACCAGTTCCGACCGCACCCATAAATTTTCCGACAACTACTCTACTTCTGGATTCTTCTACTCTTGCGAGGTGGCGCATAACCTCCGATAGATAGACGGAAGTCTTAAGTCCAAACGTGATCGGTAGCGCGTGTTGTCCATGAGTCCTACCGATCATAACCGTGTACTTGTTGTTCTTGGAAATTTCGTATAGTACTTTGCAAAGCCTAATCAAATCATCTATCAAGTAGGAGTAGAATTTCTTAAATTGAAGTGCGTTAGCTGTGTCTGTGATATCATTAGATGTTGCACCTAGATGGACAAATTTACCACTTTCCCCTGATACAGACGTGAGCACCTTGACCATAGCCATAACATTGTGTCCTATTTCCCCTTCGATCCTTTTGACTTCTTCAATTTTTACGTACTTAAGATTAGCGTGCTTGTGTATTTCCTCTGCTGTCTCCTTGGTCACTATTCCGACTTCTGCTTCGGCTTTAGCAAGGGCAGCTTCAACTTCCAGCATATATTGCAAGTTCGACGTCTCCGAAAAAATCGTCTTCACTTCTTCCCTGCCATATCTGTAATCAAGGGGGGAAACAATCATAAAGAAATATTGGGAATTAGAATAACTAGATTTCCTTTATGATCCAAAACCACGGAATTTATTGATAGGTGCGACGAAGTTTACCGGGAACCCAAAATTTGGAACATCTATTGAGCCCAGCAACATTTTCCACAACTATCCTTTTCTTTTGATAGGCAAATTTTTTATGACATGTTAAGAATAAAATCATTACAAACATCAAACTACTTGCAGAATCGAGAATATACCCAATCCGACTGCTAGTACCATGAAGGCGTAAAGGAATATCGTCCTAGGCTTTCCAATCTTGTGTCGACCCATTATCTTCTCGTTTGAACCTATCCTGATTACCACCATTAGAGGTAGGGCTAGCGCGATCGAACTAAGCACCATGACGTCTAGTGCTAGACTAATTAGGTGATCGGTAAAAACGAGTGTAAGAATTGCTGCCGGTATTATCTCCAGCATGTAGATCCCGTAGAATCTCTTATGTCCTCCGACTCCCTTATTGAATGTCCCCCTCATCTTAAAGACATCAGACATAGAATAAGCCATGCTCATTGATATTACAAACATAGCCAAGAGACCGGCCACTCCCAGTGCTATTGCGAATAGTATTGGACCAATAGGTCCAATCTCGTGGTTAAGTGCTGCTGCGACGTAAGTCATTGAATTCCTGCTGGTAAATCCATCCTGCGAAAGTTTCCAGGAGAATATTACAATCGAAACCATCAGTACTTCAGATGCGACCGCACCTTGGAATGTACCCCAACTCTCCCTTTTGAGTCCTGAAACTTTGAGCCCGCTATCCACGTCAGCTGCCTGGTGGTAAAAAAGCATCCAGGGCATAATGACCGCACCTATGTTTGCAGCGATCAAAAAATAAAAAGAATTGGAAGGAACATATGGCGAAAAATCTGCAATATTGATGTTTCGGGGAAATACAAAGAAATCCAAAACAACGAAGAGGAACAAAAAAAATCCTAGGGCAACAAGGAAAATTTCAATCTTCTTGTACTTCCCGGTTGTCACTACCAGTGTGTGAACTATTATAACAAAAATGACTATTGCAAAGACGGGAATCCCCACTAAAGTACCCGCAATGGCGATTCCAGCAAACTCTCCAACGTAGGCTGCAAAATCTATGACAGCACTTCCACTAACCGCTAATATCGTCCATTCGTGTCCAAAGTGTTCGGAAATCATTTGTCCCAGAGTTTTTCCTGTGACTGCTCCTATTCTTGAAGCAGTGTCCTGAACTAGAAAAAGGGGAATTATAAGAACGATCAGAAAAATTATCAAATGAGCCTTGAATTCGATTCCAGACTGGATTGCAGTGATTACACTTGGAGCATCTAGATCTGCCAACATGACGACCCATCCTGGACCTAGGACGGGTAGCAACTTTCTAATTGTGGGATTCATTGTAATTTTGAGGGAAGGACATCGCAATAGGAGCTGACACTGGGACCTTGCTCACCTTCGAAAGTTTTCTTGATGTATTGGGCTTTGGCCTTATCCGGATAGTCTTTTCCATGCTTGAAGGCAGCTTGAATTCCCCGTTTTCACCGACCAGGTATAAACTGCCTTCCGCCTTCTCTATGCCAACTGGTCTTCCTGGTGTTGCGCCCACATTTAAGAGCTTCTTCAAAAACGTGTACTCTTCTAACACCGGTCTAACAAAATAGTATTTTCCTTCTGGAGCTTCAGACGCCCTAATCTCAGTCATCTTCTGAATCGGTTCTACCGGGTTGCCGTGAGGGCAGTACCCTGGAGACCTCATTTTCCTGTAGAGGTTAGCGAGGAGATTTTCGGTAAAATCGTGCTCTAGGTCCATGACGGAATAATGCACCTGATCCCACGGAACTTCAAGAAACGAATACACAAAATATTCGGTTATTCTGTGTGCCCTCACCATTTTCATAGCATTTAGGAAGCCTTCATTGGTAAATTGTAGGCCCTTCTTTTTCACTATAAGTTGCCTCTCCTTTTCTAATCTATGAATTCCCTCCCATGCAGATGGTAGTGATATTTCTAATCTTTCCGCCACTTCCTTCTCATTGGCATTTTCAAAGCTTTCGAACAACTCCCAAATCGTCAGAAGATAATCCTGACTATTGTGCTTCACTTTTCGTAATTAGGTTACCCTAATTAAACCTTACTTAAAGATTGAGGAATTGGTCTCCGCAAGAAAAATCAATGAGCGACTGCAATTCTTATCTAGAGTACGGGTACCATTCACGTACTTTCTAACGTAAATTATAATATTTCTGACTGATTTATAGTAGAATGAAACCCCACGTCGCGATTAATCTTGCGTGTTCACTTGACGGAAAGATTGCTTCGAAGGGGGGTAAGGCATTCAAATTTTCCAATTTTGAGGATCTTGCAAGAGTTCATAAGATGAGATCAGAATCTGACATTATATTGGTTGGAAAGAACACGATAAACTCAGACGATCCGAAGTTGATTGTTAATGAAAAATACTACCAGTCGGATCATATCCCGGATGCTGCAATTTTGGACTCGAATTTGACAGTTAATTTAAATTCGAGAGTGTTCGCCTATCAGAGAGACGTCGTGATGTTCTGTGGCAATGGCGCGCATCAAGACAATTTCGCTGGTAATTTTAAATCCAAAGTGATAATTAGAAAAAGCCATGATCAGTCTCCCAGTTCTGACTTTGTAATTCAAGAACTCGGAAAATTGGGATACCGAAAAATTATGATAGAGGGAGGCAAATCCGTGATCACTTCCTTCGTTAAGGACGGTAACTGGGATGAACTCACTATTTTCTATTCACCAATTTTAATTGGAGAAGAAGGTGTAACTATGTTTGGCTCTCTAGATGAACCTTTAAAGTTAGGATCTGCAGTAATGTCAAGGCTGGGAGATGGATTTCTCCTCAAAATCAAAAAAAGATTTTAACGACAGAGAGTTCCTAGTTCATGAATGGCAGGAATAAGATTCAGTGGGCAATGAAATGGATGCCTGTTCTGGAGAGTATAAGAAATGATTTCGTTTCCAAAAAACCCTTCAAAAATCTAAAGATATCTATGGCCCTTCACCTCGAGGCCAAGACGGCTGTACTCGCTTACACACTCAAACAGGGTGGGGCAAATGTGAGGATATCGGGATGCAATCCACTCAGCACCGACGATGAAGTTGCTCTTTCCCTAAAGGAAGATTATGGCGTTAACGTATTTGCGAAGAGGGGGCTTACCAGGGACGAGTATTATGAGGACCTGTACAGGACTATTGAGTCAGAGCCCGATATCATAATAGACGATGGGGGAGATCTGACAGCCCTTGCGCTAAAAGACAAGAGCGTTTATGGGAATATCAAAGGCGGGAACGAGGAAACAACTACTGGAGTACTGAGGCTCAAGAATATGGAAAAGGCTAAGGCACTCAAATTTCCT
Source organism: Thermoplasmata archaeon (assembly GCA_021792255.1). GTDB lineage: Archaea > Thermoplasmatota > Thermoplasmata > Thermoplasmatales. Next base: position 124,945 of record JAJYUZ010000002.1, on the reverse strand, counting down.
ATGTTTGACGTTAACGATGCCTTAATGAAGCATCTATTCGACAACAGGTACGGAACCGGACAGAGCACGATCGATGGTTTACTCACCGCAACAAATCTTGTGATTGCTGGAAAGAATGTGGTGGTGGGAGGATATGGATGGTGTGGCAGAGGAATCGCAAACAAAATGAGGGGTCTAGGAGCGAGGGTTACGGTTACAGAAATAGATCCATTCAAATCAATTGAGGCACACATGGATGGATTCGTAGTAAGGCCCATGAAGGAGGCCATAGGCTATGCAGACTTTTTGATTACGGCTACTGGAGTAAAAGATATTGTCACTCCAGAACTTCTTAAAGATGCTAAGGATGGCATCATTCTTGCAAATTCTGGGCACTTCAACAACGAAGTTGCAGTAGATGATATAGAAAAGAAATTTGGAAGGGGAAAGGAAGTGAGAAAGAACGTTAAGCAATATTCTATCGGGAAGAAGAAGGCTTATGTACTGTCGGATGGGAGGTTAGTAAATCTCGCTTCCGGCCAAGGACACCCGGTAGAAATAATGGACCTTTCATTTTCTATTCAAGCGCTTACGGCTCAGTACATAGCTGAAAATTCTCCAAAACGACCAAAAGTCTACCCGGTTCCGAATGAAATTGATCTCGAGGTGGCAAATACCTATCTTCACTCATATGGAATAAAAATAGATGAGCTCACTAGAGAACAGCTACGCTACATAAATTCCTGGCAAGAGGGAACTTGAAAGTAGAAGCATCGGTTAGAACAGGCAAACGATAAATAATCAATATTGGATATGGCGGTGTGCCATTCGAGAAATTGGCAGAGATGATCCTTCCTAGAGAAGTGATCGGCGGCCACGGTGCAATAGAAAAGACTGGTGAGGTCTTCAACAAACTTACGAGTTCGAAAAGTGGGATAATAGTTACTGGTCAGACCACCGTGAAGCTAGCAGGTGAACGAGTTAAGGATCTTCTTAAGTCTTCAGGTATAGAAACCAGTATTGTCATCACGGGTCAGGCTACAGAAGAAAACGTAGAGAAAGTAAAAGAGCAGACCAGGAAAGTCGATGCAAGGGTAATAATTGGAATAGGAGGAGGGAGCAAGATCGACATTGCAAAGAAGAGTGCTTTTGACTTGGGACTGGATTTCATCTCTATTCCTACTTCTGCAAGTCATGATGGTGTCGCGAGCCCAAGGGCTACTATAAGTAAGAATGGTCTGTCCTATTCCGTAGAAGCCACGATGCCGGCTGCAATTATTGCAGACACCGAAATCATAGTTACTGCCCCTTTCAGATTCCTTGCATCGGGCGCAGCTGATGTCCTTTCCAATCTACCCGCACTAAGGGACTGGAATCTCGGTCATCGATTAAAGGGAGAAAAGGTGAGCAGTTCAGCCTATGCAATTTCTGAATTTGCCGCAAGAGAAATAATCAATAACGCCTCACAGATCAAACCACACATCGAAGAGAGCGTGTGGCTAGTAATAAAACAGATCGTATTTTCCGGCATCGCGATGAGCGTTGCGGGAAGTTCAAGACCTGCATCTGGTTCTGAGCATATGTTTGCTCACGCAGTAAACACAATCAAAAAAGGTAATGGATTGCATGGAGAGCTCTGTGGAATAGGTTCTATAATTGCCATGTACCTACATGGAGCTGACTGGGTAATGATCAAGAACACACTCCAGACGATAGGTGCACCAACAACGCTTGATCAGGTCTCTCTCACAGAGGAAGATGCGATTCAGGCTCTTATGATGGCACACAAGACAAGACCCGACAGATACACAATACTGGGAGAAAGTGGGCTTAGCGAAAGTGCTGCCCGGGAAGCATTACACCTGACGGGCGTTGCATAATGGTAATAACACTTGTACCAAAAAATCTGACCAAAGAAGGTGCGGTGTTCCAGTATTTTTCCCCAGCTCAAGAGTGTAATGTTTGCAATCTGAAGAACGTGTGCCACAACCTCACACCCGGTTCGTATTACAGGGTCGTTAAATTCAGAGAAAAGGAGCACAAGTGTTTCATTCACGAGGCAGACAAAGTTTACACCGTAGAGGTAAAAGAAGAAGTGAGGAGTGTAATGATTCCGAAAAAGATCTCCAAGGAGGGTGCAAAGGTCACCTACAAGCGACCAGACTGCGACGATTATTTCTGTCAGCATGCAGATATCTGCATTCTTAGTTACATGAAAGACAAGTCAAAGATCAAGGTGAGCAGCGTGCAGGATGGAAAATGTCCGAGAGGTTACGGTTTAGTAGAAGTTAAGATAGAATGAGCATCCTGGTTGGTATAATAGGAAAACCAAACGTAGGCAAGAGTACTTTTTTCTCTGCCCTAACCGAAAATCCGGTTGAAATAGCTGACTATCCTTTCACCACCATAGAGTCAAACAAGGGTGTGACCTATATCAGGTCCAGATGTCCAGACACAGAACTGGGAAAAAAGTGCAACCCGAACTTTGGAAGATGTGTCAATGGAACCAGACTGGTTCCCGTCGAGCTGATAGATGTTGCGGGCCTGGTACCAGGCGCACACGAAGGCAAGGGGTTGGGCAATAAATTCCTCGATGATCTGAGGAGAGCAGATGGATTCATTCAGGTCATTGACTCAACAGGATCTTTGGATCAGAACGGTAATCCTGTCGGGAAAGGCAAATACGATCCTTTGGCAGATGCAGAGTTTGTACACAAAGAGATCGTACTGTGGTTGACCAACATCCTTTCTGATGGGCTCATTCGGAATCTAAGAAAGATTGAAAGCGAGGGGGGGAAACTGGATGCAATAATTTATGAGAAGATATCCGGACTAGGTATAGACCAGAAGGACGTCTCTCTGGCCGTAAAGAATGCTGCAATTCCGAGCAATCTGAGAAACTGGGACGATCAGGTTACCATTCGATTAGCAGAGGAAATAATAAGACTTTCAAAACCCGGAATCATCGTAGCTACAAAGGGAGATAAGATAGATTCAAACGAAGCTTCCAAATTGATAGAAAGGGAAGCTCTGGTCGTATCTGGAGATTACGAGTTAGTGCTGAGAAAGGCTTCGAAGGCTGGACTCATTGATTATTTCCCTGGAGATGAGTCATTTAGAGTGGCGGATGAGGGAAGGCTCAACGCAGCTCAGAGGGAAGCCCTTAAGAAAGTTAGCGACTTCATGGTCCATAATCGCGGAACAAAAACACAGCAGGCCGTTGAATATCTCGTCTACAATGTGCTAAAGATGATCGTTGTTTATCCAGTCGAAGATGAAAATCATTGGACAGATAAGAACGGCAACGTTCTTCCAGATGCTGTTCTGATGAAACAAGGTTCAACCGCCATAGACCTAGCCTACAAAGTACACTCTGATCTAGGAGAGAGATTCATCAGAGCAGTTAATGGTAGAACCAAGAGAGTATTGGGGAGGGATTACGTGCTAGAAGATGGAGACGTCATAAAGATCGTTGCCGCGCGCTGATTTTCTCGAAAAGCTCTATCAGTTCTGGAAGTGTGAGTTCTTCTGGCCTCTTTTCTCCTGACGATTCTGAATCTAAGATGTTCCTAAGCTTCTTTCTCCTCTGCGAGAAAAGTAATTTCAGAAACTCATCAAATCCATCCGGAATCTTTGTGTCTCTTCTCTCAAGCCTGAGGACGGTGCTGTAGACCTTCGGAGAGGGAGTAAATTTAGAGGGGGGAATGTCAAATTCCCTTTGGACATTGAATTTCAACTGCATCATTATAGACAGCCTTGAATAATCCTTGGTCTTGGGAAGGGCAGTAATCCTGTCCGCCACCTCCTTTTGGATAGTGACCACCCCTACTTCAAAGCTAGAATTCCAGAGCTTCTCCAGAAGGGGGGAGGAGATAGAATAAGGCATGTTGGAAACAAACACATCGAACTTTGGCCACTGAACTTTCAGTGCATCTTCATTTATTACTGTGGCAGCCGGAAAAGATTTCCTTAATCGCTCTGCGAAATCGCTTTCTCGTTCAATCAGTGTCAGCGACCTGTAGTTCTGAAAGAATCTTGTGAGCTGACCCAGTCCAGCCCCCACCTCCAGCACATCTTTACCAGAGTAGTCGACAGCAGAGACTATTCTCTCTGCCAGTCTTGGATCGTTAAGGAAGTTTATCCCTGCCTGTTTGCTTCTTCGCATTGCTTATCCGGAAACGAATAGCCTGTGTCTCTCTTCCTTGTTTCTCAGTTCTCTTATGATCCTTTCCGTGATCATCTTTTCGGGGTCCCTCAGGCCCTTTACTCTGGTCTTAAGGTCCTGGAAATTCTTGAAGGGTCCCTTTTTCCTCTCGTCGAGTATTTCCCACATCAAGTTTTTTCCGACGCCGTAAAGCAGGTCTAGCTGATGAAGCCTTGCTGTAACTGGTTGGGCACTGTTGAAGAAATTTACAAACCGCGGTTCGTTCTTTTCTATAATTTGCCTGAGCACAAATTCTATTTCGTTCTGCGCACCTGGGGTGAGTTCATCGAATGATATCCTTCTTCTGACACTACCTATCTTGTCCCTCTTTTCAATGTCTTTTCCTATGTACACCCTATCGCCGATCATCATTACGATGCCCTGCTTCGGGATCAACTCAAAGAGTTTCAGCTCTTCCTCTCCGATTGCGAGGGATAGTGGTATCCTTTTGAATGCCTTTTCCTCCATTCTTCCTTGTGGTAGAATATCAAGTACATACGCATACTCTTCCAAAAAAATCACCTTTTGTGAAGAGTTTCGACAATTTTGTTGCCAAGATCCTGATCCAGATTCTGGATCCGAGGATATAGAACGGATCTAAGCTCATCTAGGTTCGCAGGCATGATGTCTATGACCTTTACTGCCATTATATCTTCCAGCCCAAGTGCTACCAGTTCCTTTTGAAGTTTTGCAGCCTTGTCTGCTGATATCTTTGAGAATTTGCTGACGTGTTTCAGAGCTGACGTCTGGACGTCGTTGAGTTCCCTCTCCTTGGATGCGTCGTTGAGGAGCTCCTTTGCCTTAGCCAGAGGGATATAATCTATCTTCATTCTTCGTGTTCACGCCCTTTTCAGGTGTATTGGATAAGCGACAACTGTTTTCGGTTTCCCCTGATCGCTTATCTTTACAATGTAGGCATCTCCTCTTTGTCCCTCTACCACGCCAGTCATACCTTGAAATCTCTTGAAAGGCATTCCATTGTGAAATGATGGTTCAATATCGATGGCTACACTGTCTCCTACCTCGAACCTCTTAACTATCCTGTTTACGGTAACTGGTCCCTTCTCTTTTAGCTTCTTCCTCAGCTTGTATCTCGTTTTAGATCTAGGACCATGAGACATTTTCGCCATTTTTATCCCCTATTTGACCTCGAGCACATTAAGATAATCTATTTTAACGTTTATGTTCAACTCATTCTTGAGGCTGGGAACAGTGCGGCCGTTGTCTCCCGTTATGAATTCCTTGATATAAGTTCCCGCTTCCGCAGTTATAATCAAAATCAGTTGTTTCCCTGAGAAGCGTTCAATTTCGATCGATCTTATTCTTCTTTCTCTTGTTTTGTCCTTGCGTATGTTTAAAACCCGGCTTGGAGTTCTCTGATCGATTTTAAAATTAGAGTACTTCTTCAGGACCTCTTCCAGATCTGACCTATTCCCTTCTTCTATTGTCAATCCCACCTCGTAGGTCTTGTCCGGCCTCAGATCTTTCATGCCGTCGATCTCGGACTGTTTCGCCATTGATATGTCGATTATCTCCACTCCTTCCTTTGATTCCATCAGGACCCGTTCGGACAGATTGGTGAGGTCAATGCTTCTCTTGGTGGGAGTCTCCACCTGTACGTAGAATGGTCTTCCCGTTCCAAGCATCAAGGCGTCAACGTCTTCTCTTCCCAATGCAAAGAAGTTATAGTTCTTTCCTTCGAAGGCATTGCACACCTGCTGACCGATGTATTCAGAGACAGATTTCTCCATTTCCTTTCCCCTCCCTGGTTTTATCCAGGGAGATTGAGGAATACCTCTTCTCTTCTTGAGGTACCTGCCCTTAATGTACACCGACTTGATCTTTATAGAATAATCCATATTCTCCTGGCTTACCATAAACACGAATTCCGGCATACCGAAATCCACTGTGTAATGAAGTTCCCGTTCTATCTTGCTTCCCAGCAAGAACTGAAACTCTTCCTTGTAGCTTCTTATCCTTGTCCCGGCACTCTCTATTATCTCCCTGTCTTTTTGTAAACTCTCCTTGGAAGTCCTGACGCCTATCAGGAAAGTTGAGAATTCATAACGTTTGGATTCTTCCTTAAACATTTCGAAATAGTCGTCTACGTGTTCCATCAGATTTCCACAAAGGTCACAAATTCCTGTATCAATCGATGGTTGAACGAGCCTGTGGGAAAGCCTTTCCCTGCAGTGGTCACAAAGGAACATCTATTTGACTTCTACGGACTTCACAACGTTCCCGGGAATCCTGACGAATACCTTTGACCCACACTCGCACTCGAACTGTGTCGTATCTCCTTCGTCTTTCAGTTCCCTTCCACACCTTATGCACTTAAACATTTTCCAGGTCCACCTTTTTGAACTCGGTATTCAACTCTGGAGCATAGGCGTCTCCTACAAATTCAAACCCACACTTCCTGCACTCCCATATCCCAGGGTGCTCTCTCTTAACCGAAACGTGATGGCATCTAGGGCAGATGTACGTTGTCTTTCTGAGATTTTCCATCTCTAGCCACCTCTTCTTGACTGTTGAACCGTACCTGGCCCCGAATCTGCCAGAGCTTCCTACCTTTCTTGTCCTCTTCGCCATTGACTCATCTCCCCAGTACTCTCTTCCTAATATCCTTTCCCACTTTTATGGAGGTGTCTACGGCAGAGAAAAGCTCCTCTTTAGTTATGCTTCCCCCCAGACCTTTCTGCATTGCGACTACGTCTCCATTTTCGTTTGTCGCCACGGACAGTCTTGCCGATGCAACTTCCTCCTCCTCTAGGTTCGGGTCGGCTACCACAGTTGATCCTATTTTTGCAAAAGTTATGGTGACGGGGACGTGGCTTATTGGTAGTGGGTAATCCTCAGCTCCGATCTCTGACGCAGGGACTTTGGAATTTAGAAGTGCGGCTACCGCACCTATAGAGCAAGCGTCGATCAAGTTACCGTCGTAATCTAGAATGTGCATATCTATGAAGACGACCCAGACCTTCTCTCCCTCCTTTATGACAAGTTTATCTAGATCGATCATCTTTGACTCCCTTATTCCTCTGTCGACGACTCTCGCCAGCTCTATTGCATCCTCACTTGGCGGGCCAGATTCAAAAATCGGCGAAGCCATTGGTAACATCTCTGCATTTGTGGTCAATATGCCACTCTTCGGAGTATCGGGAAAGGGTTCGCCCTGTTCTACCTTGATTCCGACCAAGACCCTAGTGTCCCCCAGCCTGACTTCCGCTGATCCTTCTGCCCTAGGCACGAAGTTCGTGTTAACGACGAGATTCCTCATTTCATCTAGCTTTCTTCCGTCGATCCTGTTTCCTTCTGCGCAAATCTTCTCTAAGTATTCCCTCTTCAATCCATATACTATTTCATCAGCGCTTTTACTCATCGCGCTCACCTTCCTTCTCTGGTTCCTGACTCTTATATTTGGCCATTAAAGCTTCTTTTTGAAGATCAGAGATGTACGTCGCTGCCTTCTTTGACATTTCCACTGCCTCTTCCAGTTCCTCCCGAGTCAAATTTCCATCCATCTGTAGAAGCACTATTTCTTGCGTTCTGGGAATTATTGCCATCGGGAGATCTGCCTGACCGTAGTTATCCTCTTCTTTATTCAGATCTAGCACGACCTTACCGTCGATTTTCCCGGCCGCACATCCAACTACCATATCTTTCATTGGTATTCCTGCATCGACCAATGCCACCGAAGCCGCAGTAAGACCCGCAATTCTCGTTCCTGCGTCAGCCTGGAGCACTTCTATGTAAACGTCTATGCTGGTCCTCGGAAACTGCTCCGTGAAAACCGCGCACTCGAGTGCCTCGCCAATGACCTTGCTTATCTCAACCGCCCTTCTGTCCGGTCCTGGTCTCTTTCTTTCATCGACAGAAAATGCTGCCATGTTGTATCTGGCATTTATTATGGCCCTTGAGGGATTCTGAGTGTGTTTTGGGAATGCCTCCCTTGGTCCATATACTGCAACCAGAACCTTGTTCCCTCCCCACTCTATGTAGGCAGAGCCATCTGCCCTGTTTAGAACTCCTACCTCAATTCGTATTGGCCTCAGCTCGTTGAATTTCCTTCCATCTATTCTCAAACCTTCTTCGTTCATCAGTTTTATATCGCTTTGCGTTCCTCCCATTTCAATCACCTACTCTCTTCTAGTATCTTTTTCACTCTATCCGTCAGTCCCGAAGTATGCGCTTCCTTCTCAATGTACTTCAGTATTTTTCTCACGGTCATGACTTTGTCCGCCGGTCCGTCAAGCCATACCACGCCGTTCTGGCCCAACTGGACCTTCACTCCAGTCAGTTCTTTTATGGTATTGACCATCGATCCACCCTTACCGATTATCCTGGATACCTTTGTAGGCTGGACCATTACTATGTGACCCCCCTCTAACTTTCTCAGGCCCGCATCTTTGAGAGAGAGCCATATCTGCCTTGACTCCGTTATCTCGTTGACCTTCAGGAATACGGTATCGCTTACTCTTAGTATCTTGTTAAGCTCCTGATCCAAATTTTTCCATGGAGTATCGTTTATGTGAAGGAAACCCGGGTAGGGCCCCCTTATGTCCATTATCCAGAAAGAGGGTGCTACGTCAACGACCTTCCCTATTACCCTGTCATTTCTCACAGGATAGTACTTTCCTGACAACGGAATTACGTTCGCATAATTGTTGTACGTCTGAATTACTCCCATCTGGTAGGAGTAGTACTTTCCGCCGTCGTGATAAATTCCGTTTCCTTGTTTCATTCCTTCTAGACTTATCTCTTCTCCTGGTAAAACAATCTTCCTCTCTATATCCAAATACATTCACCTCTACTTTATCAATTTAATATCTACGTTGCCTTTCGTTCTCTTGTTCAGGAAATCGTACAGTTGATCCTGAACTCCAGCAGGAATTTCCAATACTGCGCTGTAATTCCCGTTGTTCTTCCAATCTTCCTTTATGATTTGTCCCAGGTGGGTCATTTCTGCATAAATCTTTCCGTATTCGGTTCCTGGAACCTCTATCTCCATTTTTACGTGCTCGAACCTAATGGGAAGAATTACTCTTATTGCCTTTAGAACTTCGTTTATCTGCTCCTCTGCGCTCTTGAACGGATCGATCCTCACTTTTGCTTCCTCCATTGCCTTCTCAATCCTCTGAGGAGGATGGGGCGTTCCGGACTGGGGGTTCATAGATTCCCTTGAGATTATTTCGATGATCTGTCTCCTTTTTTCCTCGAGCATTCTTCTTCTCTGATCTGTGGTCAGCTGCACTTGTCCCTTCTTTACTATTTCTGTGACCACAGTTGGGAAGTCTTCTGTCCCGAATACTTCCTTGATGACTTCATCAGATGCCCTGTCGCCCTTACTGCTATCCTTGAAAACTACGTCCGCTGCCATATAATCAGAAACGTTGACGTTCTTTCCTGATTTTACTAAATCCACTAATTTTTGGTCTACGAGTACTTCGAATCTGTGTCCCTTTGATTCGTACCTGGCAATAAGAGCGTCCTCTACTTTGACCATTAGACTCCTCACTTGGCGCCTATTAACTTGTCTGTTTCCTCCAGAGATAGAATCCTGAACTTTTGGCCCTTGGTTATCACACCAACGCTTACCATTCCCAATCCCTGTCCCTGTTCTAGTCCTGCCTTGAGGGCTCTAATGCCGAGCTCTACAGCATCCTTCATTTGCATTTTGTCCTTGTACTCCTTCTCAAGGAGCTCTACTGCTGCGTCCCTTCCGTACCCGATAGCGTCTGCCTTATAGCCAGTGGAAAGACCAGAGGGATCCGTTTCGAAAAGAGTGATACCTGTCTCGTCGATCCCGGTGATCAGGAGAGAAGCACCGAAGGGTCTTACCCCCCCATACTGTGTGTATTGCTGTAGCAAATCACAGACCTTCTTAACCAAAGACTCTACTATTATATCCTGTCCATAAGTGACTTTCTCAGATTGAGCTTGGAGTCTTGCGTGATCTATCAATATCCTGGCATCGCCGATCAGACCAGATGAGGCTGCACCTATGTGACCGTCGATTGTAAATATCTTCTCTATACTTTTCTCCTCGATGAGGCCGCTCTTTATTCTCTTGTCCGCCATTAAAATGGCTCCATCCTCAAACACAATACCGATTGCTGTCGTACCTCGCTTGACGGCTTCCCTCGCATATTCTACTTGGAACAACCTACCGTCTGGTGAGAATACCGTGATAGCCCTATCATACGCCATTTGTGCTGATTGCATCTTTTCACCTACTTTCTCCGTATATGGCAACGCAGTAATAAATCTTTATGAGATTACCAAAAAGAGAAAAAAGCCGACTATATCCTGAATAAATCGAGTGCTTCCTTCTCTTGAAAATGTAGCTTCGCGGGCACAACGATCGTGAAAGGTACTTTTCCATTCTTCCATTCTTTAAGAGTTTCTAATTTCCCATAGATCACTTTCTCATCCGGAGTTCCTAGACCGCTCACTACCCCCACTTCTCTGTCAGGACCGAATAAGGCTCCCTTCAATTCTGACTCCATCCAGAAAAGTTCTTCAAGAGCATCGTGCAGCTCCAGCGGTGGTTCTGTATCGAGAAGCAGGATTGTATGCAGGCCACTCTTGAAATTCTCAAGCATCTTCTCGTATGGAGAGATAGGTCTGAATCTGTCCTTGAATCGTGGCAGGGAAACGGGAGGCCCTATCTTGTAGAGATGCAGACCCAATCTAGTCGCTGCAATTGGAAAAATGGATGAGTTGTAAAAAACTCTGACTGCGAGCCCTCTTAGTATTGCCTCCTTGTAAATCGTGAAGTGCGTCGTTGCAGAAAACGAATCTCCCGGAATGATTATCGAGATGTCCCTCTTTTCGTTTAAAATCCATTCGAAATTCTCCAGCTTCTCTCGACCTACGAAAGTCAGTTTTTTCCCCCCGAATTCTTTGAGATAGTTCGGCGATGTATAAGTGTCAACCAAAATCAGTTCCGAACTTTCAAGATAGTCAAGTTCTTCTTTCGTGAAACTCGACGGTGGATTAAAACCGGCAGATACAAACCCGATCAAAGCAACCCACCTACGTTTCCCAGATCAATGGTTCCGTATGCCTCCCAGAGTCCGTAAACCCTTCCATCGTTGAGTTCGACTTTTTTGAGAACCGGCGATGAGATTTCATTCTTCAGGATGTCGGAGCCTCCTGCATAGATTGACATTGCTGGTAGAACGATCAATCTCTCCTTCTTGAAGTACAGGAAGCAGTGTAATTTCAAGACCGAATCCACTGAGTCTCTCAGTCCAACCGCCGGATGTTCGTTTCCTATTATAGCAACATCGTTCCATTTGAATTCTTTGTGTCCGTGATGGAACGTATATCTTCCTTCGCGATAGATATCGTATGTCTTTAGATTCAGTTTTGAAGCGATGTTTGCAACATAGTTATCGTGGTTCCCCTTTACTATTATTGGTTCTGCTTTCATGCTAATTCGCTTCAGTAGTTCGTATACATCATTCCACTCTTGAGAAGTGTTCCTTGAAAATTCGTGCTTCAGATCCCCATCTATGATGAATTTTTCAGGTTTGTACCTTTTAATTATAAGATCGACGGTGTCGTAAATCATTTGTGACTGGACTCTCGGTATAAATATGCCATTCATTGCTAGGACGTCTTCATATCCGAGGTGGACGTCAGAAACGACAACAGCTGATATGTCTTCGAGAAATGCCGCCCCGTATCTGGTAAAGAATATGCTGTTTTCGACCTCGATCTCGTCCATCTGTTGATAATTTATTTAACTACATCTAATTATCTTTGCGATGGAGATAAAAGACATAGGAGAAAGAAAACTCATAGACAAAATATGGAAAATTTTCGAAGAGAAGAACGAGGACGAAGACGTGCATTTCTTTGACCTTGGCAAGAGATATATGTTGCTCGCAATGGATACGATAAACGAAGGATTTCATTTCGAAAAGTGGTGGGACCCAAAACTAGTAGGGAAGTTCTTAGTCGACATCAACCTGAGCGATATTGCCTCCAAGAATGGAAAACCACTCGAAATGATGGTATCTTTTTCTTTCCCCAGAACACTAGACGAAAAATGGGCAGAACAGCTTGTCATGGGAATAAGAGACGAGCTTGGTAGGTTTGACACAAAATTTTCTGGGGGGGACTTGAAAGAATCTAAGAAAATCTCATTGACTGGCCTAGTTTTAGGCGAGGTGAAAAAGGGGAAGGAGTTTAGAAGAAGCGGAGCCAAGCCAGGCGATTTCGTTTATATCTCATCCACGATCGGAAAGAACGAACGTGCGATTCTCGATTATCATAAAGGTGAGAGAGGAAAATTCAGGGAAATTCTTGAAATAAATCCTAGACTGGATTTACACAACTCTCTCAGCAAGTCTAGAGTTACCTCTTGCATAGACAACTCAGATGGAGTTTACAAGTCCCTCAACATTCTGTCTAGTATGAGCAGAGTCAAGATAAAGATAGAACACGATATCTCTAAAGATTCAAGAAGCGAGAAGGAAAGAGTTTCCATATTTTCCACTGGAGGAGACTACGAGTTGCTTTTCACTTCACCCGATAGACTTATGGGATATCCATTGGTGGGTAGGGTCTTGAAAGGGAAAGGCATTGCTGACCTAAATGGAAAATCTGGAATAGCTACCGGTTACGATCATTTCAGGTCAAATTTTGGACGATCTCCCAAAAATCTTTGAAAACTGGGGTTTAGAAAAATTAAACTAAAAGCAGGTCATGTACAATATGATGCATTCGGGAAGCTCAGATGTCAAAAAGAGTAGGAAAACAATATTCAGTATTGTAACATTAGTCTTAGTTATAGCCTTAGCTTCAACATCCTTCCTTGCAGGTCTTTTCTACAGCGATTACAAAACCATATTAGCGTCTGAACCTCACTATACTTATCCACAGTATTACATACAATCACTCAACACTTCATTATTACGCGGACCATTCGAAAATGGAGATATAGTTGGTATTCCAGTAAGTCTATCATGGCCCGCGCACGTGTATGGTCCTTTGTCATACGACGGGCCCGTATATTTCTTCATCTTGTGGTCGACACATAGTTTTCCCTCGCGAATTTCGAACAACATTTCAGATGACAAGAACTGGAGCATCTACTTCCTAGGACCCGTGAGCAACGCTACCATATCGCTTTCCCTTCCTCCAGGCAACTACCTCTTCTGTGTTGCATCCACATCCTCCAGTCCTGTAACAGGAATCGCACACATCATTGTCAATTACAGCTACTTCGCTCAATGATCTTTGTCATAGGCATGAAGGATTGAATTATTTTCTTCATTCTTGATTATTCTTCATCTCTCTTTTATCACTATCACGAGTCGTAGAAGGGTGGCAGGTTGTAGTTTTTACAAACGACACTTTTTGAGGAATTCACCATACGAATATCAGTACGATCTAATGCTCGATGGATCCTCAACTTTTTCCCAGTATTACGGCTCTAGGACATAAGGAGCTAATTTTTATCGACTCTCTCTCACCTGCAAAGACCAAGATTTTCGAGACGAATTTTGTGGTTTGTATTGATAACTAGATGACAAAGCCCAGTGGAAGGAAAATTTTATTAAATTGTTAGATTAGTGATTGGTAGATTTATTTGATAAAAAAAATGATTTTGATGAGGCACGGAGAAAGTTTTGCCAACGTCAACAGCATAATTTCAGAGGACATGAACCAGTATCCCCTAACAGAGAGAGGCGTTGAGCAGATTCTCTTTTCTGCCGAACAGTTAAAGGGACTGAGATTTAATGGAATTGTCTGCAGTCCATTGCTGAGAACAAAACAGACTGCGAGAACCGTCGGGGAGGTAGTGGGTCTGAAGGTTACTGAAAACAACAAGATCAGAGAGTCAGGACTCGGTCCATACAATGGATACAAAGTCGACGAGGTGCCCAAGCTCAACAGAGAAGACCTGGGGATGGAAACGTGGGACTCTCAGCTCAAACGGATGAGAAGTGCGCTCAATGATTACGATGGTTGCTACATCTTCGTCAGTCACGCGCTTCCCATCAGAGTCCTTACGGCTAGTTTCCTGGGACTGAACGAGCGGGAAAGTTACGGAATCGACATAAAACTGGCGTCCATGACTGCGATCGATGTTGAGAATGAGAAAGTGCTTTCGATCGGGACCCTCTTACTGACAGATAGAATAAAAAAGCTCTTCTCAAGCTAAACTTCCAGGAGGATAAGCAAAGGATGCCTATAGCCTAAACCTTCTCTTTTTTCTTGTAAGCACACTTTTTGGTTTGGGATGATATATGTTTGACCAAATTTTTTGGGGATCAATGACCCTATTAGCAAGATATTTACTATTTTTGCTGAGTCTTTTAAGGGGAGTCTCAAATCCTATGAACTTCTCGAATTCCTGAATCTCCCTGTTCTTCCTGCCCAGAAAGATAATTACAAGTCCTATTAGGCCAGAGAGGAGGAAAATCTTTCCGAGGACCTGAGTTTCGACCAGGACGATGAAGCCTCTGAATGCTAGAAAGAAGAAAATCAAGGCAATTACGCCTATGACTATTGCGATGGGCCAACGCAGGATCCTTTTGTGGATCCCCCACGCGATCAGACCCACGATGACAGCTCCGACTATCAGAGATACGGGAACAATCCAAGGGAGGAATACCGTGAATCCGACTATCATAACAAAAAAGAGCAGATAACCAATGATGGATATCCACAATGGGATTCTCAGGTCAATTTTCATAGTTTATTTCATCATCGAATACATCTATTTATGGTTTCTAAGATTGGTTAGATTAGCTCATTTCTAAATGACCACAAGGAACATTTGGGGAACAAATGATTCTCTTAATTGGGTCCGAAATGGGCCCGTTTTCAGTCAAACGTCAACTCTTTAAGACCCGATATTGTGTTCAGTTCTCTCTTTAACACGATCTCTTCCAATCTAAGTATGTGTATCTCCATCAGCGGATCAGCAATGCCTGAAAAGAAGTGACCTCCTCTGACAGAGTGATCCTTGATAGCGACCGACACGTGGATATGGAGTCTGGGATCGTTGGACGAAATGCTGCCGTGAAACGACACCACTTCTCCGGGCATTGGTATTTTGGACTTTTCGTACTCCTTGCCGTTCCAGTAACCTACTTCCAGATCACGGATCATTCCAATTCCAAATTCAATAAGCCCAGAGTATATCCCATAGTCGTCCAGAACTTGTATCAACGATTCCCCAACATCCTCTCCTTTTTCCAGCTTGACTACGATGTAATTTTTTTCTATGTCAGAGATCATGGTTCTTTAATCTGAACGCATATATATATGGTTTCCCGTCACTTGTTGAGTCGTATCTACATGTGCCGCACTTGTACCCGATGATTTTTCTCTTCCCTTCCAAGTTGACGCTTCTGATCCTGGTCAATTTAGAACTGCAGACCGGACAATCGTCCAGATAATCGAACTTCTTCCTGGAGTACTTTACTGATACCTCGATCTCTGGAATCTCGTAAATTATCTTCCTGAATCTCTTGGGCGATGCCCCTACATTCCTGCTCTTCAAGAAATCAAGGAATTTGACTTCACCAACTATCTCTCCGTTCTTCCTAAGGATGTTCAGAACGTTGAATATGAGCTCGGCATCGCTGGGTCTTCTTACCACTGTATAGATACTCTTTTTTTAAATAAATCATTTGTCATTTCGTTATCGATACGCAGAATCCCTTTCCGCAATTTACCTTCGTTCCTTGAATTGAGTAAGATTTCGTTGCCAGCACCTCGCTGGCCTTTATCTTCCTACCCTCGAATTCTATCGTATCGTTACCAAGCAGTGCCGTGTTCTCCTTTAAGGTCTTCAGGAAAGCTTCAGCTCTATCCCTGAGAACCGAATATAAGTCTGGAGTGAGCTTCAATGAAGTTATCTCCTCATCTATTTGCCCTTTTTCGTACGAGAGTATTTGAGCACGGATCGTTCCTTTGACGTCTTCGTCGTCGACTAGAATTTCGGAAGAAGCAAATATTGATGCCCCTCTTATCTCTTCCGAGAGGGAGATTTTTTCCTTCACCTTTAGATCTCTCATCATAGAGATCACTTCTGCAGTAATTCCGCCATTATGGGCTTCTTTCTCATCGTACGGAATCCTGTTTTGAAATTGAAAATCAAAAACACTCCTCTTTCCCTCTGTGGATCTGAACAACCTCTGATATGAATCTTCAGAGATGAAGGGGAAAATCGGAGCTATCATGATCATAGACGAAAGCAGTACTCTATAGATTGTTTCGTACGTTCTAAATCCACTGATTCTGTGTTTTATAATCTCAACATAGTTGTCTGCCAGATCGTGCCAGATGAAAGTCTCGGCGAGCCTGATCGCACGATCGAATTCAAAATTGTCCATCGCGGACTTCACCTGTTCGATCGTACTGTCCATCTGTTTCAGAATCCAGTGATCGACCGCCCTAAGCTCATCTTTTTCTGTCTGTTTTCCTCTGTAAAATTCCAGGAAACTTACGAGATTGAAGATCTTGTTCATCAGTCTCTGTCCCCTCACAAGATCTCTTTCCCTGAATGCTGTATCCTCTCCGAGTGAACATGAAGCGGTGAAATACCTGAATGCATCTGCTCCGTACTTGTCAAGCAGCACATTTGGATCTACTACGTTTCCCCAGGACGCGTGCATAGGGCGTCCATCGGGAGCCATGATGTTTCCATCTATCATAATGCTCTTCCACGGATTCTCACCAGTAAGGAGATTGCCTCTAAGGAGGCTGTAGTAGGCCCACGTTCTGATGATGTCCTGTCCTTGGGGTCTTAGTGACATAGGGTAGAGCTTTGAAAAGAGCTTCTCGTCTCTGACATAATAAGTGTTGAAGAGGGCAGAAATTGAAGAGTCCATCCAGGTGTCAAATACCTCCTCTGAACCCTTTAAGGGTAGATGACAGGTAGGACATTCACTTGTTGGCGGAGGGTCAACCAGAGGGTCCACGTAACATTGTTCCTCCGTTGCGACGACCTGATGACCATTTTTGCACTCCCAGACTGGTATTGGAGTGGCAAAATACCTTTGCCGAGAGACTACCCAGTCCCAAGAGAGGGAGTCTATCCAGTCTTCTAGTCTCTTCTTCATGAACTGAGGATGCCATTCAAGTTTCTCCGCCCATTTCTTGAGATCGTCCTTAAAATCAATAGACTTAATGAACCACTGTTCCTTTTGAAGAAATTCGAGTGGTGTACCACACCTCCAGCAGGTGCCTACGTTCTGCTTGATCTTTACATTTGAAACAAAGTCCCCAGATGTCTTCAAATCTTCAACGATCTTTTTCTGAGCTTCCTTGACTGAAAGACCTTCGTATTTTCCTGCATTTTCCGTCAGCTTTCCCTGCTCGTCGATGTTCTTAAGAAATGGTAACGAATGCTTGTATATCATTTTCAGGTCTGCCTTGTCTCCCACTGAACATACCATCTCTGCACCGGTTCCAAAGTCCATCAGAACTTCGTCGTCCGTTATGATTGGCACTGTCTTGCCAAAGAGTGGCACTCTGACCTCCTTTCCGACCAAGTGGGAGTAGCGTTCATCTTTTGGGTTTACGGCGATTGCAACGCAGGCCGCAATGAGTTCTGGTCTTGTAGTCGAAATAACGAGCTCAAACCCATCTCCCTTGAATTTTATATCGTTGAGGAATACGTCTCTTTCTTCGTAAACTATCTCGGATTCTGCTATTGCAGTCTCACAGCGAGGACACCAGTTGACTGGATGCTTCCCCTTATATGCCAGTCCTTTTCCAAACAACCTTATGAAGGATATCTGGGTGTATTTCCTGTACATCTCTGAGTCTGTCTTGAAGTACAGGGAGGGATCCGCTGTGATTCCGAGGGAATTGAACTGGCCTATCATGGCCTGAATATTTCCTTCCGCGAACTCTTCGCAAAGCTTCACAAATTTCTGCCTGTCGTATTCTCTCATTTTGATGCCGTATTTTTTTTCCACATTGACCTCTATGGGCATTCCGTTGACGTCAAAACAGAGGGGAAAGAATACCTCTTCTCCCTTAATCCGGTGATACTTCGCGACCATGTCTATGTGCGAGTAATGGAATGCGTGCCCGATGTGCATCTTCCCCGATGCGTACCGAGGGGGAGTGTCTATGCTGTATGTGGGTTTTGCGGAGTTGAAATCGTACTGGAATATTCTCTCTTCATTCCAGAAGGTGCTCCATTTTCTTTCGCTTTCCTTGAAGTCGTACGGCATTTTGTTATGATAGCCTTGGGTTAAAAAAATGTTGGCTTCCTCTAACGTTCAAGGTTGACTTTTCTTAATGCTTTGAACAGTTTTGCCAGAGATTCGACGGCCCTTGAAGAGTATTCTTCAATTCTAGCCACGGCCTGATCGTGCTCAGCCCCAGGTCCGATTATTCCTATCGTCACGGGCTTTTCGTATTCGTTTGAAAGATCCACAATTTTCCTAACTGACTGATTAATTACTAGGTCATCGTGCTTCGTCTCCCCTTTAATGACCGCGCCCAGCAATGCGACACCATCGATGTTTTTCTTCTTCAGAAGCATCTTGACTGCTAGGGGCATATCGAAGACACCCGGGACTCTGATCGCCTCGTGCTCAATCCCTAGGAGATCAGATTGCTCCTCTGCCTTCTTTTGCATCAGATAGGTGATATCATAATTGAAGTCCGAGACCACAAGTCCTATTCTTGGCATGTTAATCCTCACTCAGAATTTGTCCTGCATTATTATATCCTTGCCTGAGCCCCTTTCCGGCCATGGAAGACAGTGATCTCCCCCCATCCTTCACGAGCTTCACCAGGTTTGCAGCGTGCTTGGTAGTCCTGTCCTTTGAAAGGAAGACCAGTTGAGACTCCTCCACTTCGTCCTCGTGAATTGTTACATCCATTATGTGTTTCTTGGCAAGAAGCTGAGCATGAATCAGCCCTATGCTGGTGGCCAGATAGCTATACTTATCCAGCTTTGTCTTCCCGACCCACCCTAGAGTGATGACACCTTCGCACCCTTGTTCGAACAACTTTGTCGCCCCTATTGGAAGGTCCTTTATTCCTGGAACCGTGTATCTGATAATCTCTCCATCTGGATCTTCCTTCCTTATCGTATCGTAAGCGTACTTCCCCATATCCACCCTTGAAAAAGTTGTGTCCACAATCCCGTACTTAGTCATCACGTTCACATCCCGATTATGTCTTTGCCTTCTAGGAATACCAGTTTGTTCTTCCTTGCATATTCCTCCGCGTTAGCTCTCTTGAGACTCTTTCCATCTCCCAGCATTTCCGCAATCACCATGCTCCGCGGGAGTCCCACGAGTTCCGCAATACGAGCGACTAGCTCGGTGTGGCCCCTCCTTTCGTCCAATCCCCTGGATGCAAGGACTGGAATATGACCCGGCGCATAGAAATTCTTCATGAAGAATTCTTCCTTGTTTTCAATGTGGTCCGTCAGTAGATTGTGGAGCTCTCGGATTGTGCTGGCCCTATCTGAGTCCGAAATCCCAGTAGAAACCGAAACGTGGTTTACCCAAATCAGGAATGAAGGGTAGTCTCCGTACGATGGTTTCTTTATGAGACTCTGATATACTGGATGCGTCTTCCATTCATCTGTCAGAAAATTGAGACCAATCTTTCTTGCCTCCTCCTTGCCCGTAACATAACACACGAGCCCTCCTGCATCCTTTCTAAGTTGATTGACTGATTTCCATGTTACCGTTCCTGCGTAAAAGACCATGTCAGCTTCTTCCTCTCTCCCGTCGAAATCATAAACTATCAGAGGTTCGCCGTTTAAAAGACTTTTTTTTATATTTGAAAGTGATAATCCAGATAGATCGGTCATATTTCCTTGATTTAAAGACGGTATTTTAACATTTCCTATTTTATTGGATTTACTCAAATTTTAGTAAACAAATGACAAAAAGATCAGAAGAGATGCGAAGTAGAGTATGAAAATGTAAACTGCATTTCTGAACTTATAGGTCGCCAAGCCTATAGCAACGGAAAACAAGGACGTCAAAACTATTGCTAGAATCCCGTCGAAGGTTATGACCCATTGACTCGCTAAAATTCCTAGGGCGGGAAAAAAAGTGGCAAAGTACATCTCCTCTCCAGCCACGGCTCCGATTGCAAGGTTTGTTTTGCTTCTGGTCGCCCAAATTAGGGCGTTCATCGTCTCCGGTACTATCGTTCCTATGGGCACTATCAGAATTGTAATCAGTTCTCTATTCACACCCGTCTGTACGGAAAGATTGTCGATACCCTGTACAAGAAGAGATGAGCCTCCAAGCAGGAGCCCCACTCCAGCAAGCAACACTAACACCAGCAAGGCCCTGTTCTGGATCCTAATGCTTGCCGCCTCTTCTTCCAGTATCCTGTTTCCTTTGATGAACCTCAAGAAGACGAAGTACAAAAGGACCAGCAGAACGGCTATCAAAATCTTCACAACAAGGAAGCCAAAGAATCGAGGAATCAGCATTATTGGAAACACTAGACCCATGAAGATGAGCATCTTAGACAAGATCGGATCCGCGATTTCGATCTTCTTTTTTCTCCGAGCGACTAGCAGCGCTATGGCCACGATTGGAAAACCAATGGCCGACACCATGAAGGGTTCTCCTATGATTGTTCCAGCCGCTATTTCTGAGCCCGATTCCCTTCCAATCAAAACGAGGGCTAGAATTATCACCACCAGTTCAGGCATTGCTGTAAAGATTGGACTTATCACTGCTCCGGTGAAACTCTCGCTGAATTTCCCGCGCTTCCCAATCTCTTCAATGGTAATAGTCAAGATAAAGGAAGAAACGATAAGCATCACTATTCCTGCAGCGATCTCTGGGACTGAAAGGAGGGAAGATGACACCTAGCCTCTATCATTTCACCATTAAAAATGTCGCTCCTTTCCCCCGCTCAGTTAGGATTGGACTAAATTTTATAGGTTCTGCTTATTCTGTAATAAGAGAATGAGGGCGATAATAACTGCTGCAGGATTAGGCAAGCGGTCTGGTTTGAACGGGATAATAAGAAAAGAGCTACTCAATGTGTACGATTACAGAGAAGGCGACCTGCTGCTGAGACCTATAGTTGATGTCCTGATCTCCAAATTAAAACAGATTGGAATAAGTGAAATTGCGGTAGTCGTTGACCCCTCCGACTCGATCTTGCGAGACTATCTTTTGGCTGTTTATCCCTCGGTCAAGCTATTCTTTCAAAGAGAAAAGAAGGGATTTGGAGACGCTGTACTTGCTGCTAGGGAATTCATCAAGGAAGAAGGATTCTTTCTAGCGGCCGGAGACGGAATGATACTAGACTTAGAGCGTTTCAGAGTACAACTTGAGAAAGCTGAAATAGAAAGAAAATGGACCCTATTTGTGATGAAGGTAGACGATCCGAGAAAGTATGGGGTAGCCGTTCTCAACAAGACGGAAAGGAGATTGGAAGTTTCTGAAGTCATGGAAAAACCAGAAAATCCCCCTTCCGATTATGCACTTTGCGCAATGTACTACCTGCCCTCAGCGGTATTCGATTTCATTTCCTACAAAGAAGGCAAAGCAGAATTGACGGATGCAATCTCCAGTGCCATAAAGTCCGGAGTAAAATTTGCAGCCGTGGAAATTCCGAGAAGTTCGTGGGTCAGCGTCGGACTAGCTGAAGACTATCGACTTGTTCTCGAAGCAACCTACAGGCACTCCAAGAAGAGATGATAAAACGGACGCACTTTAGAGCCCTGAACTCTCTCTCCAAAAAGTCTTGGGCATTATGACCTTCTTCAGTTTCCCGAGCCTCTCTCTGTGCTTCATTAGGTCCTCGATTATCTTTTTGATTTCATCTCTCAAATTTCCGGAGGGACGATATCCCAGGTCGTAAAGCTTCTTGTGGTCTGGGTTGTAGTAGTGATTTTCGGCCTCCACTCTGGGATTGTCGACGTGCTGAATTTGTGCATTCTTCCCGGTCAGTTCTCTATAAACTTCCTGAACCGTTTCGGCTAGAAAATTTACAGAATAGTACTGATCGAACTGATTGAGCACCCTGTATTCACCTTCTTTCGGAGGCCTTTCCATGGCTATTGTAAGGCAGTTCACGCTGTCATCGAGCGAGAGAAACCCCCTCTTCTGATTTCCCTTGCCATAGGGCGTTATGGGTAGGCTCGTCACTGCTTGGGCTGAAAACCTGTTGAGGGCGGTACCCCAGACTTCATCAATGTCGAACCTCGTGTAGAGATGAGATCTTGTTATTTCATTTGTTTCTGTTCCATAGACGACCCCCTGCATCACGTCCGTGATTTTCAATTTCCACAACCTATTGGCAAACATGAGATTGTTAGAGTCGTGAACCTTAGTCCAGTGGTACCATGATCCAGCATTCCTTGGAAAAGGCAAGGTATCCTTTCTTCCCCTGAATTCGATCTCAAAAAATCCTTCCGTAATGTCTATGTTTGGGGTACCGTATTCCCCCATCGTACCCAGCTTGATTATGTGGACGTCTGGATTCAGATCCTTTGCAGCATAGACAAGGTTGATGGTGCTGACGATATTGCCAATCATTGTCTCGTTCGCCTGTTTCAGACCCATCATGGAATAAGGCGCAGATCTTTGTTCTGCCAGATGGTAGACTGCTTCCGGCTTGATATCCTCAAAGATTTTGTAAACGAATTTTGGATCTGCAACGTTCCCTCTGAAGAATCTGATATCCTTGTCGTAGAATTTCTTGAAACCTTGGAGTCTTGCCCCAATTCGTGGAATGGGGAAAACAGAATCTGAGCCTACTTCCTTCACTCTTCTCCTAGTATAAAAGTTGTCGGCTCCATAGATGTCGTGGCCCTGGGATGCGAGCTTTTGAGCCAGTGCCCAGCCAATGTAGCCATCTATTCCCAGTATCAGTACTCTCATCGGCATTACAGTCATTTGAGTGATTTTAATTTAATCTCAATCCTTAGTGCGTGAAGATTCTGTTTCCCCTAAAGCATCGTTTTGACAGCACTATTATTAGCAATCGTTTCCTTCAGTTACGTATAATGAAGAGGATTTCTGTAGTGTGCCCGTACCGAGTAAGTTTTAGCGGAGGGGGCACTGACGTTTCACCATTTCCAGAGATGTTCGGAGGATGCGTCATCAACACTACGATAGACAAAGGGATCAGACTTAGCTATGTGGACGATGGACAACCTCTCGAAATCTCTTCCAGAGATCTTCTTAAGAGCTGGAGTTTCTCCAACCAGATCCACAACAATTTCCTTGAGGGAGTCACGATGTTGTTCAAAGAAAGAGGAATTGTCAAAGGTAGATTGAATATATCTGGAGACGTACCTCCAGGAACCGGCCTAGGTTCCTCGAGTGCTCTCGTTCTCGGTCTGCTTCACATTTTAAAGATCCTCAACGGAGAGGAAGTAACCAAAGCGAGCCTGGCCAAAGAAACGTACGAGGTTGAGAAGAATTTCTTCGGTGCAACTCTGGGAAAACAGGATCCTTTCGCAGTCTCATTCGGCGGGATGAAATACATGGAATTCTCAGGAGACAATTACAAGATGGAGGTGTTTGATCACGAAAGTCCATTTGTCAAACTGCTCGAAAAATCTACTCTGATGGTCTTTACTGGTTCTTCACACAACAGCTCCAACGAGTTGCAGGAAGAAGTGAGTAAGTTGAAGAATGGCTCGAATGAACTTATTGGACGTCTGTTGGAAATTAAGAAGAATACAGAGGAAGCGAGAGAAGCCATCGAAGAAAATAGCTTCGATAGATTTGTCAATCTTGTTAACAGCGGCTGGGAGCTCAAGAAAGGGCTAGCAAAGAACATTACGAATTCAAAGGTCGACGCTCTCATAAGAGCAGCCTTAGAGAGTGGAGCTGGAGCAGCCAGACTAATGGGAGGAGGGTCTGAGGGATTCATTCTGATAATAGGGAACCACAAGAACCTCTGGAAAATACAGAGGAAAATGATGGAATATTCCGATTTCGTCACTCGCATTTCCTTCGACAACATGGGGGCAAGATCAGTAACCACCTGAACTTGAAGGGTAGCTCCTCGCCTCCATTTTGATGCGTTTGATTTGGTCCAAATCTGCTAAGAAAGCTGCAAGTTTTCAAGGATTGACTGGGTCCCCCAAGAATCTGGAGACCTATCTGGTCATCCAGCTAGATTGTTTCCAACAGGTCAAGAAACCATATATAGAGGTGAAGAAAATTATGAGAAGAGCAAGCCCACCGTATGCAAATGTTCGCAGTTTTTCTCTTCTGAGAGTCATCAGAATGGCCGAGCCAAAGATCAAGGGACCCGGCAAGCTCAGTAAAGCTAGAATCGGATGAATCAGGAGTCTGCCGTCCGTCAGGATTGAGAGAGTCGTGATTGAGTTAACTATCGTATTGAGACTATTTCCCGCAAATATGCCCAAAGCATGTAGATCGTAGTAAAATCTGAAAAGTCCAAGTCCCATAGTAAGTATAGGAAGGGCAAAAGTACTGACCGCTTCGAATGTATAGAATCCCCCCGCCTTAACTGCAGTCCCATCAGACAAGTTCTTGAAAAAGTAATAGTAGGAACTCCTAGCCCACCTTATGCTCTGCTTGGTGAGCTGTTTGAAATTTTCAGGAGGTTCCGTCTCGACGGTCACTTCAAAGCACTTAGTAGCCTTGTATCCCTTCTTGATCGTGTACGCGCTTAATTGCTGGTCATCGCCCATTATCGCTATTTTCCCAGCGACTTTGTAATTCCGGAATTTATCCGATTGGAGGAGAGGTTTCACGATGGATGTCCTGTACATCGCGCACTTTCCATCTATCACCATTACGCTACCCCCTCGGGCTGACATCGCCTTGAGAATTATCTCCCTAGTCCTTTCTAGGAATTCAGCACCATAAGATGCGCCATTTTCTGTTCTTCTCATTGATACGTTAGCCCCCACTCCGCCAACGTTCTCCCTGAAATACTTCAACATCTTCCAAACGGTGTCGACAGGTATCACAGTGTCGCTGTCCACAAAGAGTACAAACCTAGTATCCACATACTTCATCCCCTCCGAAATTGCTATTCTCTTCCCCTTTCTCTCTTTCAGGAGGATGAAAATTCCACCGTTCTTCTCGACTATGGATCTGTACGGTTCGTCGCTCGAGTCTCCGACTACCACAAATCTAGTGCCCTGCGCGACTATTCTTTGAATGACCCTGTCAAAGACTTCCACTTTTTCTTTGAATACGGGGACCAATACTGTGACGTCATCCTTGGTCAATGCTTCGCTTCTTTCTGGCTCGGACCTGTGCTTCATCAAGTAATATGTATTTAGTGCATAATATATAAAATAGATTATCGTTGTGAGTATTGATACCAAGATTACGTAGCGATAAATCAATAGCACTGGTCGGAGTATTCTATCAATATAATTAAACTTATTATAAATAAAGATAATTTAATAAATCCAGAAACCGTCTCTCATTCTCTGAGAGTAGCAATTGCATTGTTGAACGTTCTAGATTGTGCACATCGCACCCTGAGTTAAGCTATCGGTACGCGAATCGATGATAGAATGGATTATTACGATGGAAGCACTGTTTTGCCCGATGGAGTTTTCTTATTTCACAAGGAAACGTGATCTGGAAAAACTCAATGGAAGCTTTTTCGACGTTGTCATTGTTGGAGGAGGGATAGCGGGGGCCGGAATTGCAAGCTTATTGAGTTCCAATAAGGTCAAGGTTTTGCTAGTCGATAAAGGAGACTTCGCTTCGGGCACGAGCAGCAACTCGTCCAAGCTTATACACGGAGGACTGAGATATCTTGCCCAGGGACACCTGCTTTTGACCAGAGAACTTCTAAAGGAGCGTAATTACCTCGTCAGAAACGTTGACATAGTCCAGCCAATGAAATTTGATATCCTAATTGATGTCGATTCTTGGGGAAAGAAGACCTTGTATATGGGGCTGTTACTCTACAACATCCTTGGGGGGAAATTCAGACTTCCTAATTTTATAAAGGGGAAGTACTCTTACGATGGTTACTCTGGACACTTTACGTACGAAGATGCTGCCACAGACGATGCACTTCTGGTTGTTTACAATGTAGCTACATTCGTCAAGCTGGGAGGAACTGCTATAAATTATCTCGAAGCGACCAGAATCAAAGACACTGAAAAAGGAGTTGAAATCACCCTTAAGGATAAATTTGATATGGGCGAATATTCGGTGAGCGGGAAAATAGTTTTGAACGCTACCGGGCCATGGGTTAATGAGATCTATGGATCCTACACTTCCGAAAGGATCAACAACCTGCAGCTCACTAGAGGAGCTCATATCATCGTGAGAAAGGACAAACTATCTCTGGACAATGCAGTAGTTTTCAGATCTCACCTCGACGGTAGACAGATGTTCGTCATTCCGAGGGGAGAGGTCGTATTGATTGGAACGACTGATGACTTCACCGAGAGACCAGACAGTCTCACCGTAAAGAACGAGGAAAGGGAATATATTCTAAATTCAGCCAGGAAAATATTTCCTTCACTTACTTCTGAGGATGTCGTAGGGGAGTACGTAGGAATAAGACCACTATATGGAAAGGGTTCAGATCCCGGAAGAGTGACCAGGGACTTTTACGTCGATGTGACTGGAAGGATGGTCACGGTGATGGGAGTCAAGATAACGAATTATAGAAATGCGGCCAGAAAGATAGCTAGGCGGCTTGGCAGAATACTGAATGTCGACTTGAAGGTTGACGGTCTTCCATTAATTCTTTATAAAAGGGAAGGTGATGAAATAGACTCGGCCCTTAGGAATGAGTGCGCCCTGACTGTGGATGACGTGCTAAAGAGGAGAGTCGGTCATTTTTATTTCAAAACTGACCAGGGGAGATCGACAGTTGAGGGTATTAAAAAGAGGATTGAAGACTACTTTAAAACCGACGTCAAATAAGAACTTTGAATTTTCCTGATTTGAGTAATAACTGCCCGTCTTCTTGAATGAACAAAAGCCTTCATTTTTCCGTAAGACTAGAATTGCACTAAAGTTAAAGCCAATCAGGCATTATCCATTGTGCCCAAGTATTCTGAGCTGCTTAGGGACGACCTAATCGAGTTCAGAGAATATCAAGACAACATTGCGCTTAAAGCAGTTGAAAAAAATACACTTATAGTTATACCTACAGCCCTCGGAAAGACGATTATTGCGATAATCGCTCTCTCAATGCTGATTGAAGATGGAGGGAAATGCATCTTTTTGGCTCCCACCAGGCCACTCGTTCATCAACACGCTGCGAACATCAGGAAATTCATCAACCTGCCGGAGGAGTCTATAGTCGAAGTGACTGGCGAAATTAAGAAATCTGTGAGAAAAAACCTGTATCACAGCGCAAGGGTGATAGTGTCCACCCCCCAGGTCATAAACAACGACTCTTCACTCTTTTATGACATCAAGAATGAGGTGAGAGTGGTAATCTTCGACGAAGCTCATAGGGCCATTGGAAATTACTCGTATGTAGAAGTTGCGAACGTCTTCGCGGATTCCAGAATAATTGCCACTACGGCTTCCCCCGGTGGAGATCGTGCCAAAATAGATCAGATAATCAAGAATCTCAGAATAGTCGAGCTTGAAATCAGGGACGAAAATTCACCAGACGTCATATCATACATAAAAGGTATTGACGTAGAGCAGGTGAAAATTCCGACTCCACCTGGAGTCGTTGAAATAATAGAAATTCTCAAGGAAATGCTTGATGAGATGATAAAAAAGCTGGAATCATTTTCTCTGCGGATTCAGGGACATTCTAGGAAGGAGCTCATAAACCTGGGGGATTTTATTTTTAGTCAGATAAAGAGGGGCAACAAGTACTTCTACTCTGCAGTCAGATTCAGAACGTATGCTATTATCATAGATTATCTCCTAGAGTTTGCCGAAACACAGGGAGTGCTTCCCTTTTATGCCTACCTGCAAGATATGAAGAATGAAAAGAGCAAAGCAAAAAAAATCGTCAGCGATAGCAGGATGTTACTGATAGAGAAGAAGGCAGAAAAGCTATCGCTTCAACCTCTCGAAGTTCAGACACCGAAGATTTCAAAGATAATCGAGATACTGAGAGACAGAAACTACGAAAAAGCCATAGTGTTCTGCCATTACAGAATCACCGCGAACATACTCTCTGATACTCTAAAAAAGGAGGGATTCTCGTGCGAGAAATTTATCGGACAGAGTTCGAGAAAAGATAGCAAAGGTATGAACCAGAAGGAGCAGGTCTCTATATTACAGCAGTTCAGGGAGGGACAGGTTAAGGTTCTAGTCGCAACCCAGGTGGGTGAGGAGGGGCTTGATGTACCTTCTGCGGACACTGTGATTTTCTACGAACCCGTTGCGAGCGAAGTGAGATCAATACAGAGGAGAGGGAGGACTGGAAGATTCGGCAAGGGAAAAGTGTACGTTCTAACTATGGAAAATACCAGAGACTTTTCTTATTACTATTCTGCCGGAAGGAAAGAGAAAAAGATGAAGAACATTCTTAGGGATGGCAAGAAGAACGGGCAGACGACCTTCGACAGTTTTCAGAAACAAGAGTGAGACCAGAGCCGATCTGCATTTCCGAATTTTTGACGGGTCATCTCGAATATGAGAGAAAATTAGATTAGTTCTTCAGCAATCTGCCATTTGAAACGCACTGTAGGGACGCTCTTATGTTTGATGAAATAGAGAATGCAGTAAAGGAAAGAATGGGGCTCACCAAAGTGTTTCTCGATTATGATGGTACTCTCGTAGACCTTACTTCCCAGCCAGAGAATGCCAAACCTGATCAAAAATTGTTGGATCTTCTTAACGATTTGAAGGCCGAAATCCCTCTTTTCTTAGTTACCGGGAGAGATCTTGATGGCATAATTTCGTTTGTTGGAAGAGGGTTTAACATAATAGCGATGCACGGTTCTCAGTTCATAGGCGAAAACGGCCAAAAATGGTTTGTAGAAAATTTTGAGACCTGTGAGAAGAAGACTGCACAGCTTGCATCAAAGTATTCTCATCTCGAAAGAGAGTTTCCCGGGTTGAGAGTAATAGACAAGAAAGGCGGACTTCAGTTTCACTACTATAACGTGGACAGGATACTCGTAAAAGGACTTGAAGGGGTTATTTCCAAGATTAGGGAAGATGGTTTTGAGATGTATACTGGCAAATATGTGTATGAGCTAAGAATAGAGGGAATGGACAAAGGGAAGGCAATCTTAAGTCATGTGAGTGATAGGGATTCCATACTCTTTGCCGGTGATGATAGGACAGACGAGGAGGCTTTTAGAGAGTTGAGTCGTCACGTGACGATTAAGATAGGAGATGGAAAGAGTACTGCTAGATTCAGACTGGATTCTCCAGCACAGATGAAAAAACTCTTATCAGATCTTCTGAAGAACCGCAAAGAGATGTTCAGGAAGGTATTATGAAATTCAAATCGATCGAAGAAATGAATTCGACGATGATAGACTGCTCTAGGTGCCCCAGAATAGTCAAGTTCAGAGCCGAAGTCGCCAATAGAGGGTCGAGATTCGTGGGAGAGGAGTTCTGGAGCAAACCCGTTCCCGGATTCGGAAACATTCGTTCCAAACTACTGGTACTTGGACTGGCTCCTGCTGCTACAGGCGGGAACAGAACTGGTAGAGTTTTCACTGGTGACAAGAGTGCTTCCTTCCTATTCTCGTGCCTATACGAGGTCGGTCTATCAAACAAACCCGATTCGGTGTCAAAGAACGATGGACTCCGGCTCGACGATCTTTACCTGACACCAGTTCTCAAGTGCGTTCCACCAGGTGACAAGCCCTCCAAAGAAGAGCTAGAGAACTGCAGAGATTACCGTGAATTCGAGTTTGAATCGATGAACGATTTGAGGGTAGTACTTGCCCTAGGAAGAATTGCATTTGATTCATTCAAAGGATATCTTAAGAGCAAGGGTTTCGATGTTTCAATGCTGCAGTTCAAGCACGGGACTGGATATGCCGTTGGAAATATCTGGTTTTACGGATCGTACCATCCCAGTCCCAGGAACGTTAATACGGGACGCCTCTCTAGGAAGGAGCTGATCGATGTTCTGCTGGAGATTAAGGAGAAATCACTAACCTGACAGCATCTTGTTTTTGACCTTCGTATTCTTGTCTTTGGATACCTCAGTTTTTGTTGGTTCTACCGTAGCTTTCATCTTGAAGTTGGTAGATTTTGCTTCCTGAACACAAACAGGTCTATCTCGTCGCCAGGTCTGGCGCTCTTTATACTGTCTACCTTTCGAGACGAAAATTCTTTTAAAATCACTCTAGTAAATGTGTCGGTAAACCTTTGACCATTGACTGCAACTAACTCATCCCCGGGAAGTACTCCGGCCTGGTAAGCTGGATATCCCTTCATCACAATTTTTGCTATGACCTTGCCGCCTTCTGAGCTGACCATCATTCCCAGAAATCCCTTCGAACCAGTCTTCTTGTCGGCAAACTTGTGACTGACCCTGTACCCCATGTCCTTAAGGTACTGATCGAACTTGATTTCGTTCGTAGTCTCAGTCAACTTGCGAACTATCTTCTCTGCCCCATCGCCTATCAGATTCTTCACTTGCTCTATCAGATCCTTCTTTTCAATCCCCTTGCCATTCTTGTTAAAGCTCGCGAAGAGACCCCTAAATGCATCGTCCAGAGATTTTTCCCCGCCGGTTGCCTTGATAATTTTGCTGTTCAAGGCGAACGCTATCAACTCACCTTTCAGGTAGTAGGATATGTAGCTGTTGAAGGAGTTACCATCTGGCTTGTAAAGCTTGATCCAGGTGTTGAAAGAGGCGGAATCTGCTGGGAGCGTGTGCCCCGGTTGGAGGTTGTAGTAGTCAATCATCCTTGAAATGTGTTCCATGTACTCGTCTTCCTTGACTATACCAGCTCTCCACAGTATCACCCACTCGTAGTATGAAGTGAATCCTTCGCTGAGCCAGAGGAGATTTGTATACACTTCCTTGGTGTAGTCGAATGGTCCCAGTTCTTTTGGCCTAATCCTCTTGACATTCCAAGTATGGAAGAATTCGTGAGAAACTGTGCTCAAAAATACTTTGTAATCATAGTCATCCAATAGCTTGTAGTCAGGACAGAGAATCGTAGTGCTGTTCTTGTGCTCTAGACCCCCGTAGAATTCATCGGGAACGGTCACTATCAAGAATGTGTAACTATCGTATGGAAGCTTTCCGAACATCTTACCCTCTGCTTCTACTATCTTCTTGAAATCTTCTGTGATCACGCTTTTGTCTCTGTTCATACGACCCTGCCAGGCAATGCGATGCTTCTTGTTCATGACAGTGAATTCCATCAACTGGATTTCACCAATCAGAAACGGACAGTCGACGAGATGATCATAATCCTCCGCGGAGTATGCGCCTTTCTTTTCGTACAGTCCCGTGGCTATTTTCCATTTCCCGTGATTCCTGAATTTGACTTCATACTCACAATCCTTTTTTCCTTCCGGGTAGAAGAATAAGCTGGTTCCGTTGATCAAAACAAAGGACTTATCAGAGTACGAAGTCTCCACCGTTAATTCATCGCAGTAAACTTCATAGTCAACTATCGCAGTTTGGCCCTTGGAGATTACAGACCACCTATTTTTTGACAACTGCAGGATCTTCCCACTTGACGTTAGGTTCGAAACGTGTCTAGAAAAGTCTCTCACCAGATATGAGCCGGGAGCCCACACAGGCATCACTATCTCTTCTTTTCCTGAAGAAGGAAATTCCATGTGTACTTTCAGAATTCCCGAGTGAGCTTCAGATAAATCTACTATAAACCGTACTGTCATAATTGACAATTTACCATACAAAAAAAAGATTGTGGCTTATCCATTGCTTCTTAGACCAGTCAGGATATTTCCATCAGAGAATGAGGCCCAAGCAAGGAAGTTTCAGAGACAACCTTCAGTCAGAATGGAGAAACATCAAAGAGTCACGTGATAGAAAAATATCTGATCCTTCTATTGTTTCGTTTCCTCCATGACCCTGGAATTGTGAGCGTCAATTAGAAGGAATATGGAATCTTTCTTGTGTTGGAATTGGAGCGACCACACAGGAATGTGAACGAGATACGTATCCGCGATATCGACTTTGACGTTTGCAGACATGAAACCGTGGACGCTTTTCTGTAGTCTCCTGATCTCCCACTGCTGGATTCTGATATTTCCATCCAGTCTGGCTTTCTCTTCTCCGATGGTCCCATTCATGAGTTTGATTGGACCATTTAGATCGTCCTGTCCGATTGGTCTCTTGTTGGAAAGGTTGAACACGTAATCTGGAGGCTGGTATTGGTTGAGATCTTCAGAGGCTATGATGGGGTAGTTGACTTCGTTTACGTCCGATCCCGATTCCACGATCGTCTGAACGTTGACCGTGGGACCTCCAAATCCCCCTCTTCCTCCCATTCCGACAGCGACAAATCCTCCTGGATTCACCTGTTCTCTTTTGTATCTGTATTCCGCGGAATATCCAGCATCCATAATCCAGTACGGTAGGTAGTTCAGTTCCATTTTTTTCAGTTCGCTCTTTTCGAAGAGATGCCTGTGAAATATGCTGCTGTCGAGGAATGCCTTGGCAACAAGTTCTGCCTGATCTTTCATCTGAACTTTGACATCGAGAATGAAGTGCTTCTGCACTTTTGTCCAGCCAAGGGAGCCAAGAGAAACTGAGGTACCACAGTAGCCGCAGACTACCATTGCCTCCCCAGAGGCGGGATTAAGAGGTGCTCCGCAGTTTGGGCACTTCATTTCCTTCAAAATTTCAGCCTGATCCTTAGTACTAGTACTGGCTCCTCCCTGAGTCGGGGGTGCACCAGCCGCTCCCTGTTGAGCCGTTCCGCACTTAGGGCAGAACTCAGAATCGTCTGGGATTTGGGCACCGCACTTTCTACAGTACATTTCAGTTCACCTTCTCTCCACAGTTTGGACAGAATTTGGTTCCGGTTGAGACATCGGTTCCACACTTGGGGCATTTTGTTACGATAGACTTTCCGCACTCTGGGCAAAACTTCGAGGTCTTGGGAATGTCCTTTCCGCAGGATGGACATTTCATGAGACCTTCCGTTGAAAAGTCGAATCCGCAGGACGGGCAAAATTTAGCATTCTCGTCAGCATCGCTTTGGCACTTGGGGCACTTCTTGACTTTCCTTTCAACTGGAGGAGGTTGCTGTTGATTCATTCCCTGAGAAATGTTGGATGCCATGGGATAGGCCATTCCGGCTCCCGCACCCATTCCCATTCCAAGTCCCACTCCCGCTCCGGCCAACCCACCCGGATTTTTTGCAGCATCTACTATTGCCTGACCGGCCTGGAATTGCATATAGTTTGCTCCAACGACTTTCATGCTTGATCGCGTGTCTATTGCTTTCTGTACCTCTTCGGGAAGAGAGATGTTCAGTCCAGATATCTTGTTGATCTCGACTCCGTACTGATCAAAAGCAGCCTTGGCAGAAGCTAGTACGGCTTCCTCTATGTTCATCAGATTGGAGGGAAGGTCCAAGACCGATATCCCTTGATCCTTCATCTTACCCAGAATGTTGTATATCAAAAGCACAACCTGATCTCTAATTCTGGTTTCGACGTCCGCGCTCGTCTCGACATTGAACGTACCAACAAACTGATTGATAAATATTGAAGGATCCGAAATCCTGTACCTCATATCTCCAAAGAGCCTTAGCATAACTATATCGAAGTCCTTGTCTCTGAACGCGTACGGTTCTTTAGAGCCAAACTTTCCGTCAAGTATTCTTCTCTGAAGATAATAAACGTACGCCTGCTGTTGGACGCCCGTGAGTACTTTTACGAGCCCACCCACGATGGGGGCGTTGAGGTCCGTGAGGGCGTATCTTCCTGGTTTATCAATGTACCAGATCGCCTTACCATCCCTGAAGAATACCGCCGTTTCGTCTTCCCGGACTACAGCGTTGTCGTTAAGCCTGATCAGTCTTGGTACTTTCCACATTATGTTTCCTTGCTTGAACTGGTCTTCCCACTCAAAAGTGGTAGAGCCGAATACACTTCCACCCTTCGCTGGAATGTCCCCCCTTCTTCCGAAAGGCATTTAGACACCTCCATAGAGTAGGGTTTCTCTGCTGTTGTTAAGGTTCGTTATTGCAGCGATGTCATTATTTACATCCTGAAGTTTTGCTTGATCGAAACTTCCGGAAGAACACGCCTGGACGAATGAGTTCATGGCGCTCTGCAGATTTTGAATCTGCTCGAATATCTTCACATCTAGGTCATATAGAGCAGAAATTTTTTTTGCATCGACCTTGACTGGTGCGGATATACCTGAATAACCTGTCCCGTGATGCTTTAGCACCTCGGCCGCAGTCTGAATCCTCGATCTCATGGCCCCTATTGATTCTAAATCTTTGAACTGGCCATTGCTCACTAGCGAGCCTTCACCGGATTTTAGATTGGATATTACGTCAAGCATTTTCTTGTACAATTCGTCCTTCAAAATCACGTCCGCATCTCTAAGGTCCTCATTTATCCTGTAACCATGATACCCAGGGAATATTAGTTGGATCTTTTTAATTACTCCTCTATCTTCTACGACCTGATCTCTTAAATCGGTCATGGGTTTGTAATTGGAACTTATTCTAAATACTTTCTACGAGGACTTCTTGATCTCCGTGTTCCGTAGGTTTCGAATGAGTCCGAGTTTTAAGCATTCGCGTTCTAAAAATGTTACATTCGTCTAAAATCACGTCCTATATGCGGTCCTGACAATATTTAACATCCCGTTTGCTATACCGTTATATGAGAAATGAGGGGGAAACTGGTGGTAAGAATTTTTCCGATCTGGCCATCAAGTACTCCAAGGATTATTTAGGGAAGATTCAAACAATGCTCAAGGTCCCCGTCAGAAGCCTTGAAGACTTTTCCGTGTGGTACACACCGGGAGTTGCGGCTGTCTCTCTCGAGATAGCCAAGGAGAAGGACCTATCCTTCGACATGACGTGGAGATGGAATGCTGTTGCAATAGTTACGGATGGAACCAGAGTTTTGGGACTCGGAAACGTAGGCCCCGAGGCCTCTCTTCCGGTGATGGAGGGCAAAGGACTCATATTCAAGTATCTGGGAGGAGTTGATGCCATCCCAATTCCGATCAACGTTCACGAGAAAGATCAGATCGTGAACACGGTAAAGGCAATTGAGCCTGCATTCGGTGGAATTAATCTCGAAGACATAGAATCACCCAAGTGCTTCTACCTTCTAGAAACACTACGAAAAGAAATGAATATACCTGTCTGGCACGACGATCAACTTGGTACTGCTGGAGCAACATTGGCGGGTCTTCTCAATGCTCTCAAGGTCACCGGTAGAAGGGAAAGGGATACGAAAATTGTCGTTGTGGGATCTGGAGCTGCGAACATAGCGACTATCAAGTTATTCGAAGCCGCCGGGTTCGGCATCGGAAACATAGTTGCAGTGGATTCTCACGGGATTCTTCATCCCGAAAGGGAAGATATGGATGTACTGATGAGAGACAACCCTTGGAAATATGATCTAGGGATAAGGACGAATAAGAGGAGGATTGTAGGTGAAATTCAAGACGCACTCGATGGAGCAGACGTTCTTATAGCTGCATCCAAGCCTGGACCGGGAATAATCAAGGGAGAATGGATCAGGAAAATGGAGAAGAGGTCCATAGTCTTTGCACTAGCAAATCCGGTGCCAGAAATCTGGCCAAACGAGGCAAAGGAATACGGAGCAGAGATAGTGGGAACTGGAAGGTCGGATTTCCCTAATCAGATCAACAACAGTCTCGTATTTCCAGGCGTATTTAGAGGAGCGCTCGACGCTAGAGTCAGGAAGATTAGCGAGTCGATGGTAGTGAGGGCTTCGAAGGAGCTTGCCCTCTTCGCGGAGGAGAATGGTCTCAGCGATCAGTACATTATCCCGACGATGGAAGAATGGGAAGTGTTTCCAAGAGTCGCAGCAGCTATCGCCGATGAGGGAGTAAAGGAAGACTTGGCGAGAGTCAGGATGAGCAAGGCAGAATATCTAGAGAGGGCCAAGGAAATCATATCTAGTAACAGGGAAATGATAGAAAAAATGATGGACATGGAGCTTATAAAGAAGGTGAAATGAAAATGGAAGAAATCGAAATAAGGGACTTGAAAATAGAAGACGTGAAAGATGCTTCTAACCTAGTAATGCGATTAAAGAAATTCAATTCAGAGCATGACCCACTTTTCAACGTATCGACGGATCTAGAAACGAATGTGCCGAAATATCTTCAAAGTGCAATAAAGCTCGAGACGAGAGACGCTCTGGTCGCGGCATTCAAAGGAAAGATAGTGGGAGTGATAATGGGAGAGATACTGGAGAGACCCTTTTATCAGCCAAGAAAGGAACTGAGGGTGACCGAGATATACCTGCTGCCGGAATACAGGAAGGGCGGACTTGGAAAGAAGCTCCTAAACGCGCTGGTGGATAAGGAAAAGGGAAAGGGGTGCGATATGATCACTGTCGAGTTTCCAACGGAAAACCTGCTGGCTCACAAATTCTACACCGGACTTGGAATGAGGAGCATTCTATCGATTTACGGAAGGAAACTCTAGCGCAAAAATGGGAGAAACCACCATTATTAGGAAAAGAGAATCCAGACGATCCCGCCTACGAAATAAATTTTGACAGATAAAGAGATGCGAGTAGTATCAGGAATACGACCGCTGCGATGACTGTAAAGGACCTGTCTCGTTCTTTCGCATAGATCAGAATCTGCAGGAATATTCTTCCGATCGGTGATAGTATCAGAAGGAGTACTCCGAATTGAATAATTGCAAATGACTTGAATTCTAACATTCCGGTTATTATTGTATAGATGTAGTGAGGAAAGGCAGTCGTAGATAAGCCTCCCGCCTTCAGCAATTGTGTAAGGGACAGGTTGACGTAACCTGATGAGCCCGTCACTAGGTACTCTACTGTTCCTATGACTATTATGGTAAGGGAAACGAGTACACTCCAGATAAGATAGTATGAAAGTACTCTTGAAGATAGATTCACTTCCTCTTCTTTCTCAGCCTCTATCTTGTTATGCTCGGAGAGATCTGTCAGACTCGTATTCCCACCCCATTGAGCAGCATCTCGACTGCAACCACGACTATAATCACTCCAAACAGCACCCTAATCGTTGAACTCTTTGTTTTCAAGAGCAGTCTTGAACCAACAATTGCTCCGATGAGAACTCCCGTAGCCACTGGGGCTGCGATGAACGGATTTACGTCTCCGTTGAAGAAATATATTCCCGCACTTGCAGCAGCCGTCATTCCTATCATGAAATTGGAGGTGGTGGTGGAGACCTTGATTGGAAGCTTCATGAATGTGTCCATCGCTATGACCTTGAAGACGCCGGAACCGATACCCAGCAGGCCCGACAGAACTCCCGCGACTAACATCATAGCCGATCCACTCTTTGTCCCAGTGACGTTGTATTCCACTTCTCTGTCGAGCTCTGCACTATGAAAGTGAGAGTTAAGAGAGAGTTTCTCGGAAATCGTGTCGTTTTTCACGTTTTCCGGAACGACCTGTCCAATCTTCCTGATCAGTGGCAACACCGAAATCAAAAGGACGATGCCAAAGGTAAGAAAAATTATATTTCTTGGAGCAATTCTCTCAAGAAAAGCACCCAATATTGCCCCTGACGTTGTAAAGAGTACCAGAAAAGTTCCCACCCTTATGTTTGAAATCTTGTCCCGGACATAAGCTGATGCAGATCCACTGGAAGTAGCAATCACCGATATAATCGAGGCACCGATAGCTAAAGAAATTGGAACGCGAAAATAGAGAGAAAGAAAAGGGACAATCAGGACTCCTCCTCCCAGTCCCGCCATCGACCCAATAATTCCAGCGATGACAGAAGCGGCAATAATTAAGAGGATATATTCTAGAGTTAAGTCAAACACTTTGGTTAATTTGACTAAGCCAAATTAATTTTGCCTTAGTTTAGACGAACTTAAGACTGTCGACGTATTTTACTCTCTCAAGGATCTTGAATTTAGAGATTCCTTTTGGGATTTCGAGATTCTTTACGTTAACTATCGACTCGACGTAGTTGTCGAAATCTATCTCTGTAATATCCTTGAAGGTGAGATTTTGTATGTTCTTGAAGTTCACTTTCTTGTTGTTCTTCTCAAGTTCCGGACCGGTGATTTCTATAGCGTTCAGGTCTTGAACGTATGTAGACTTTGAGTCCCTAACTGCCTGAATGAATTCTTCTCCAACTTTTTTTGTTTCTCCTGCTGCTGCAAGGACGACCTTGAAAGCGTCGTTTGTGATATCTCCTACAGTCTTACCTGTATCTCTCGCGAGATTCTTGACTCTGTCGTAGAGTCTCTTCTGAACACCCTTAATAGAAATGTTTCCGGTATCTTCCTTTTCGTTTTGTTCTTTATTTTCTGCCATGACGGACAATAGGTTTCTGGAATATAAGATTTCTGGATTACCAGAAACTAAGTTTTCAAGAATGCGTTTAAGATTTTGGCCACTCTCTCCGGAAATTCGAAGTGTGGGACGTGACCAGCACCCTCCAGCTCTAAGATCTCGCTTCCGGGGATCAGTTCTCTAAGTTTTCTGCCATAATCGATGGCGATTACTTTGTCCTCTTTCCCCCATATTATCAGTGTCTTTGCTGACAACTTCTTCAGCTCAGTCTCTCTCATTTTCCAAGCGGGATTTGAGTTATTCTTCAAGATGCTTCTGATCACAGCCTCGACGTTCAGAGAGTTGCTCCCTACAATTGCTTTCACAAAATTGTTTCTATATTCTTCTCCCAACTCTCCAAATGTCCTGTTGATCCCTGCACTGTCTTCCAGTACCAGGTGGGTCGGCTGGTGCTTATCTAATGAGTACCTCATTGCAATCCATCCTCCGTAGGAGTTTCCCATAAGTGAAATCTCATCAAACCCCTGACTGGCAACAAATTCGTCGATGACTGT
The DNA here is from genome assembly GCA_021792255.1 of Thermoplasmata archaeon. Classification (GTDB taxonomy): domain Archaea; phylum Thermoplasmatota; class Thermoplasmata; order Thermoplasmatales. The sequence goes on along the minus strand of JAJYUZ010000002.1, from coordinate 85,868 downwards.
TTCCTGCGCATCGATAGTATACTCAATTGAGGGTTTCTCCGACTTGCCGTGCCCCAGGAGATCCAAAAAATACAGTCCAAATTCTTCGTGCACGAAATGTGAAAGTTTCATCCAGGAATTACCGGTACCTCCCAGTCCGTGAAGAAAGATGACTGGAAGAGAACCCTTTCGCTCGAGATACGATACGGTTCCAAGAGAAGACTTAAAACTTTTTCTAAGCACTACTGTGAAGAGTTACTTTAAATAAATCCTTATTCCTCACATCCTCCGCTAGATATATTAATGAATTCGATTATTGAGTTGCATGCAAAAAGTAGCCTCTAAGAAGAGCTTGAACATTGCAGGCGTTCTCCTGTTCGTCTTTTCAGTGCAGTTTACCATTATGTTGTTTATAACGGAAGCGCTTTATCCTCACTATAGCATAGCAAACAACTACATTAGCGACCTCGGAGTCGGAGCTACCGGATTCCTGTTTGATACGTCCATTTCACTTCTAGGCCTAGCAGTCATAGCAACAGCCTACTTTGTATATCGAGGATTCGACGACAAGATATTTCCAATATTGATGGCTCTGACCGGACTCGGAGCACTTCTGGTTGGCGTCTTTAACGAAAATTTCGGGTCTATTCACGGTTACGTGTCAGACTTCACGTTCATCGTCGGACCTCTGACCGCGATCTATGCCTACAGATATGAGACCTCTCCGTTCAAGTTCATTTCTGTGGGTCTGGGAGTGCTATCCTACTTTGCCATGGTTCTGTTCCTATACGGCAGTCCAGTACTTGGCGTCGGAGGTTGGGAGAGGTTGATAGTCTATCCCTTCCTACTATGGGGAGCTGGTTTCGGGGCTTTCCTGATGGGAGTCTCGTACAAGTAGTCGTGACGGGTTGCTAGACTTTGAAGGGAGTATGGAGGACTAAAAGGACTCTAATTTCCTTCTCTATTATTCGTCGTTTTCCGGAAGACTGAGCGTTTTGACGTTCGAGAGAGTAGGTCCTATTATTCCCTGCAGATCTCCGAACATGCCTGACACGTTGGTCATCGCTTTTTCAATTTCTTTGGTCCTTTTTGCCCACTGTCTTTCCATCGCTCTTTTTTCAGCTTCTATGTCATTTTTCATCCTGACGATTCCTTCTGCCACCGTTTCCACTCTCTGCCTAAACTGGGTGCTCATGAGGTACCTGTAAAGAATGTCCCTGGTTTCATTTCCGCTTTCACCCATTCTCTTTTGGCGTGATAGTTCGATGAGATTCGTCCTCACAATGACTGAAAGTGGGATGGCATTTTCGAAATTGGTAATCAGCACCCCGTTCTTCATACCGAATGTCTTGATTTCTTTCGGTAGAGTTTTGGTAACTATTATTCCGGTTTCGGCGTTATATTTTACCAGCTCTTCCTTGAGCTTCCCGATCCATTCGTCTTTCCACTCTTTGGTTCTCTTTGCTTCCCAGGCAATTTTTCCTGATTCAATGCCTGCTAGGCTCCTTACCGTATGGATGAGATCCGGTCCCTTTATGCCTTGGGGTACTGGTTGAATATAATCGCTGGAGAATGCGTTCCTCAGTTTGTCCTCTATTTCCTCCTCAAGGACTTCTCCCTGGAGCTGCTGGGAACCCTGCTCTAGCTTTTGTCTCAGCTCCTGAACCTGCTTCATCAGACTCTCATTCGTTTGTTGGACCTCCCTGCTCTTTAGATTGAATTCTTGATCGTATTCTATCCTCAAATTTTCCCTCATCTTCCCCTTCTCTTCTTCAAATTGCCTTTCGGAGGCTAACCTTTGCTCTCTGATTGTCTCTTCCAACTCCATTCTCTTCTTCCTCTCCTCGCTTTCCCTCTTCTGAGCCTCTTGGAGGTGTCTCTCTTTGACCTCGATCTTGTCCTTTATCTCAGAGTACCTTGAATTGTACTCCTCACTAAACTTCTCATTCATTTTCTGCCTTTCCTCGACCAACTTCTCGTTTAGCTCCGTCCTGAGCCTCCTATCATAGAGTTCGCTTGCCTTTGCTTCTATTGATTCTCTGAGTGCAGCAGTGACTGGGATCTCTGTACCACACTTCGGACAGGTTACAATGTCTTCAGCCATGTATTATCCAATTTCCCAGACTATTAATTCTTTTTTGAACGACACCCGAAACTAGTGTCCGTGACAAATATTGAAAAGGTACTGTTGTACGGAAAAAGGTAGAAATATTTTAATAAATCAGTTTTCATTCCGAACAAGGAGAGGTGTTATCGTGTCTATCAAGAGAAGACCAGGCGATGACGATGAAGACGACGAGGATGACGAAGATTTCTAAACTCACAATTAGGAGGGGTTCCATCAAGGACATTGATGAAATAACGAAAATTGAAGGTAGAGCATTTGGAAGTCACGCCTACGACTATCCATCGTTGAGATATATGCTCGAGATAGCCAATTCGGTGACAGTAGTCTCGATTATGGACAATAAGTTGGTTGGGTACGCTACGGTCTACTTCAGGAAGAATTCCAAAGTGTCTCACCTAGAAAGTATTGCGGTTGATCCGGACTTTCAGGGTTATGGAGTAGGAAAAATCCTCTTGAACGAAGTGGAAAAGATATCCATCGAAATGAAATGTTCCAGAATCGTACTCGAGACCTTCGAAAAAAATGTATCGGCCCTGAAGCTGTACGAACGCAATGGATATTCCATAAGGGAAATTGTCCCGGACTACTATCACACCCCATATGGGGATTCGAGAAACGCAATAAGATTTCAAAAGAAATTAGAAGTGAAATGATTATTTAGCTAAGCTGAATTCCTCTTAAATGATCAGAATTCTTGCGACGGGAGTTTTTGACATACTTCACCCGGGCCATGTCCACTTCCTCACGGAAGCGAAAAAGCTAGGGGACGAGCTGGTAGTGGTCGTTGCTAGAGATTCTGTTGCTCAAAAAATGAAGAGACTGCCTTTCATTCCTGAAAACATAAGGCTAGCAATGGTGGCCTCCCTAAAGCCAGTGGACGAGGCGATTCTCGGAGTCGAGGGGAACATCTACGACATTCTAACTACGGTCAAGCCGAACATAGTCGCACTAGGGTACGATCAGGATTTCGACTCAGAAGAGATCATAAATGAGGGCAAGAAGAGGGGAATTGACCTGAAGGTTGTAAGGATCTCCCAGTATTCTGAAAGCGAATTCAATGGCACAAGAAAGATTATAAAGATGCTAAAAACGAGGTCATGACTCCGGCCATTCATTCATCGTGGCCATTCTTTCTCCAATGAATGTGACTACCCTCGCCGCATTTCTCTCATTCTTGAATGAGCTCACTTTCCCCGAATAATCCTCCTTCTTGAAATTGGTCAGGTTGGTGAATGCCCTCTGTACTTCATCTACTATCGTTATGTCCCCGAATTTCGACGTCCTTGAGAGTGGGTTGAGATCAATGGTTATGACAAATTTACCCATTCTCTTGAGTGCCTCTGCTCTATCTCCATCTTCCAAAGGAATCAGGACTGTATCGGCCGTAAAAATTCCATCCTTTTCGCACTTTCCCCTGTCGCTTTCCAGACCAGGTATCTGTGCGTCCTGGTTCAGACCGAGGACATGAAGTCCGATGCTCTCGAAATAACTCACAATTTTTTTCATTCTTTCCTTTGACCAGTAGAAGATGTTTGCCTCAACTGTTATGTTGTACTTCTTTGCAAATCTTACGATCTCCTCTCCGGCAAGTGCTGCAACGTTTCCATTGACCGAGATCACGGGTCTGTTTGACTGAGTCAATTTCTCGAGCGCTGCTTTCTCAGCCTCGAGGGCGAAATCTTGGCTCTTTTCTCCTAAGAGGTAATCGAAGGCTTCCCCTCTTCCCTGAGATATCAATCCGGAGATTGTCACTATTCCTTTCTCGTAAAAATCCAGCAGTATTTCCCTCTTCTTCAGGCTCTCGTATCTGGGATGGCTCTTAGGAACTTCCAATCTGCTCGCCTAGTTCCTCATTGAGTGCGTTGAGAAACTCTTCTTCCTTGTCGAATGGAATCTCTCCTCCAGCAGCTATATCGTGACCTCCGCCGTGACCTCCCACTTTGGCGGCTGCACTTCCGATCGCAGCAGAAAGGTCTACTCCCTTCAAGACCAGTTCCCTGGTAGATCTTCCTGAGACCTTCGTCCCTTTATTTCTGTACAGTGCGATGACGGGTTTAGATCCCTGTAGCAGGTACAGCATAAGTGTGCTCGCAGCAATCCCAGCGAGATAAGGATTCTCGACGTAAGCTAAATGGAAATTGTTCATCTCCTTCTTGGTTTCGTACGATCGCTTTATCTGCTCTATAGCCTCTTTCTTCAGTTTGGTGGAGAGGGAGTCCATCTCTTCCTTCGCCTCCTCATTCCCCATGTACCAAGAAGTAGGAAGCCCCATCTTTCCGTTCCTTCCCGCTGCATCAAAATAATCAGAAAGTTGATTCCCGGTCAAACCCAGATTCTTGAAATTGAAGACATCCGATACCAGAGTCTCGTATCCCTCTCTTGCGGCATTTTGTTTGATCAGTCGTATTGTTAGAGAGTCTGCAATTTTCTCCTTCTCGTCTGTTCTCAAGTTTGTAATGGGTGAGTCCGGGTCTATTGCCATGTTTTGCAAGAAGAATCTGGATTCCTCCAAATTTCCGCTCAATCCGGAGAAGTAAGGTTCTATGGAAAGATAAATTGCCTCAGAGGCCGTCTTCCCAGAGAGGTTCAGATCCTTTGAGGATTGGTACCTGCTCTTTGAATCGTCCACGAGCAAGGCGTTGATTCCATTGAATCCACCAACGTTCTGCTTATCTCCTATGACCCCCGCCATAAAGGCAGGAAACATATCCGAATTGGCTTCATCAAGAGCCATCGAGAGAAGAAATGCCACGGTACTGGAACACGCATCCTTTGTGCCATCGTAGCCATATTTCCTTGGATTCAAGTTTGTGACATTCTTGTCGTCAGAGCCAGAAATCATGTGGTGGTCGACTATGATAACACTGCTGGATCTGAGATTCTCTGAAATATCGGTTCCCAGATCGCTCAGTATTACCGGATATTCCGCTGACTCTTTTATGATGTCCAGTTCCATTGACCGCAGGAATGAAAGGTGAAAATCCTTTTCCATTCTCCTGAGGCTTTCAACCAGGATTAGCGCAGACGAAACACCGTCAGCGTCGTAGTGACTGAACACCCTGAAAAAATCCTCTCTCTCTATGACCTTCCTCGCTTCTTCTATTTTTGATGAGTATGCCCCATTGAGCGAGATCATTTGATGCTTAGTTCTGACGTGGCCTTAGAGTAACTCCACCCCGTCGGAAGTTTGCTCTTTCTTCTATAATAATCACTGAGCCTCTTGATCTTTGCTTCGACCAATGCTAGTCCTCGTTTATTCTTTAGATCCTTGGGGTTAAAACCAAGATGCTTGTTCAGGTTAACGGCCTTCTTAATTAACGCTGCAAGATCTTCGGGCACCTGATCCTTCACTCCATTGGTTTCAAGAATTTTAGAAATTCTCGTTCCTCTGATTTCCTTGACCTTTGGAATGCCATACTGGTCTCTCAGTACCATGCCCAATTTAGATTTCGTTAGACCTTCTTTTTTCAATTTGACTATGAGTTGATCTAGCTCTTCATTATCCATTGTAACCCAACTGGGCTTTCCTTCTCTAATCGGATGTTTCGATCCTGCCCTTCCTCTCTTCCTAGTATGCATCCTCGCCATTATTGCACCTTTCCCGTCCATTTAATTTTAATACTTAAGTTTTAATAGGACCAGGTGTACGATGCTCTCGTGATAGGTGCTGGACCTGCTGGCTCCAACGTTTCCTATCAACTTTCGAGGAAGGGGTTCAAGGTCAAAATGGTAGACCTGAAAGAGAAGGTTGGAATCCCCAATCACTGTTCAGGCCTGGTCGACGAGAGAGTCGTGGACATTGTCGGAGGGGAGCTGGTCACCGACAATCCTTTGACTGCAGAGATTTCGACTCCGGTCGGATCCTTCTCACTGAGCTCGAAGAGGATGAGGGTAGTGGACAGGGTGGCTCTAGATCAAAAACTTGCAACGATGGCGGTCTCAGAAGGGGCAGAGTTATCACTCATGACTTCACTCACGGAGTTCTATCAGCAAGAAGACAAGGTCGTTGCGAGCTTGAAATCCAAGAACGGTTTCGAAAGAATAGAAGCGAAATTCATCGTAGGAGCGGACGGACCGGCAAGCAAAGTCAGGAGAAATTTGGGAATAAAAGCTCCCAGACTTTTGAAGTCCCTCCAGTTTGATCTATCGAGGAAATCGGATAAGGTGAAGATCAATCTTGACAGGAGAAAGACTCCGGATTTTTTCTCGTGGGAAATTCCAAACGGGAATGAGGTGGAGGTAGGTGCTTCCGGGTCTAACAGTGAAGCTGTTGTCAGAGATATGGCGAGAGACTGTCAGGTGGTACGGAAGCGAGGAGGGTTGATACCCATCGGACCCACCGAGTTGGGGCGGGGAAGAGGTTTTCTGGTTGGAGATGCGGCGGGTCTCAGCAAGGCGACAACGGGAGGAGGGCTTTACGCAGCACTGAACTCTGGAAATGCCCTCTCCGGTGCGATAGAAAGCGGTAACGATGTTCTCTCCGGATATCAAAGAAACTGGCAAAATTCGTTTGGACCTGAAATAGAGAAGGACTACCGTATACGCAGACTTCTGGATAGGTTCGAGAAGTACTATGGACTGTGGGTACCTCTTGTGAGTTCCAGCATTTCTGGGATCAACAGGGTCGGAGATGTGGATTATCCCTCAAAGGCGTTTCTGTACGCACTCTACTCGCTTCCTCTGAGATTACCTCAGGCCCTCATGGAATTTGTTTCAAGTTCGGTATCTTCTTAGCCGCAAAACGGTCGGACTCCTACATAGCCGTGGACATTTCGATCATTCTTTGACCGTTTTGAAAACGAGGTGTGAGAATGTATTTTCAACACCGGAATACCCCCTGATCTTGTTTACGACTTTCTCCCCCAGTTCTCTCAAATTTTTCGCTCTCACTTTCGCCATTATATCAAATTCTCCAGCTATGATATGGACTTCCTCTACGCCATCCAGTTTAGAAATTATTTGGGCCAATTCTTCCTGAGTTGTGCTGTCGGTTCTCTTGAAGGATATGAATACGAAAGCTAGAACATCAAGACCGAGGGATTCAAAATTGAGTTCAACTGTAAATTTTCTGATTACCCCGCTCTTTACCAATCTTTCCAACCTCTGAGCGACCGTTACCCTGTTTAGTTTCAACTCATCCGCAATGTCCGTTACTCTGTCTCTTCCATTATCGGTCAGATAATGGACAATTTGTTCATCTATTTCGTCTAAATCTTTCATAATGTAAAAGTAAAGTCAAAAATTTAACCTTTTCTAGCCTTTTTGTCCGTCTTTATTGAACTAAAGGTAATACGAGATGAAAGACTGAAGATGCTATGAGTGAAGCTAATCCAATTGAAAATTTCTTCTTCAAGGACAAAGAGAAGATTGTCACCGGTACCAGAGTGAACACAATAATTAGAGGAAGCATGAAGAGGTACCTGGATAGGAGAGGATTTCTGGAAATCAATCCAGTGGTGATTTCCCCGATCTCAGATCCCCTCAACCACCCAGTCGACGATCCTACGATTGACTATTACGGTCACAGATACAGACTGACAAAGTCGATGATCTTCCACAAGCAGCTCGCATTGGTTCACTTTGACAAAATCTATTCCTTTTCACCCAACATAAGGATCGAACCTCTGGATAGGAAGAGCACGGGGAGGCATCTTGCAGAGTTTACCCAGCTGGATCTGGAAGTCAAGGGTGCGGATAGAAGAGCCGTAATGGCTCTGGCAGAAGGCATGATCAACGATTCAATTGCAAGGGTGATGCGATATATTGACGGGGATAAACTGAACCCCGACCTCAGAAAATACCCAAGACCATTCAGGAGCGTCAAGTACCTTGAGGCTCTAGAAGAATATGGTGAGGATTTCGAAGCGAAAATGAGTGCCGAGGCAAGAGATCCCTTCTGGATAATAGACATTCCGTTGCAACAGAGAGAGTTCTATGATAGGGAGAAGGACGATGAGACGGGCATACTAATGGATATGGACCTGATATATCCTCACGGGTATGGCGAAGCGATCAGTGGAGGAGAAAGGGAGTTTGAGTTTGAGAGGATCCTTTCACGAATAATCAAGAAGGGGCAGAGACAGGAAGACTATGCTTTACTTCTCGAGGCCTCTAGGAAGGGCATCTCTCCTTCCGCAGGGTTTGGAATAGGTATTGAGAGATTTGTGAGGTTCCTGACGGGTTCCAAAAATATCTCTGAAGTCGTGCTATTTCCAAAGGAAATTGGCAAATATGTCCTGTGAAAGCTGAACTACCTCTATTGATTGAGTTTTCATCTTTCATTATTCTCCCTCAATTTTTTTTAACCGAACATTCATGGTAACCTTAAGCTTTCCAGATTCACCATCTTGTTCTATCCATTATTTTCTGGTGTTGCTCCGCTAGTAACTGGAATGACAGTTATCGAAAAGAGAGACCGAAATCCCAGTACTAGCTATGCCTTTGTTCGATTGACGATTCGGGAATTTTATGTCACTTAAAAAAATTTTAGATGCCTTGAAACTACTACATATATCTCGTTCGTAAACAATTCTGTCCAATAAATTCGAAGGAAAAGATTTAATAAAGGTTTTTGGATAGGAGCCTGAGATTTTGGAGGAAATTGTCAATGACAAGTGATCAAAAGGACAACCAACCATCGATGTCTGGTACAGCACCAGTGCCTCCCAAAAAGCAAGGTGCTTCCAACACGAAATGGCTCGCGATAATCATAGTTTTGGTTGTGATTATTGCTGCTTTAGGAGTCATTGCATTCTACCACCCGACGACTACCTCGACATCGAACGGAACAACCGCCAGTATAACATCCCAAACAGCAGTCGCACAGTACAACACGCCCTACAATGTAAATGTCACAACAAACGGCAAGTTCAACAGCATAGACTTTTACTGGGGAGATGGCTCTCCTCAGGTTGCATCGTATAATGGTTCTAATACGGTAACACTGTCTCACACGTACACATCGCCTGGAAACTACTATGTGTACTTCGTAGTTAACTTCGCAAACGGGACCTTTACCAGCAACAAAGAATTACTACCGATAGGTATGAGCGCAGCAGCATCTAGTCTCCCCGACACCAGTTCCTATGGAGACATCGCTCTGCAATCCTCGTCAGCAGCCCCAGTCGTCTCTAACACGTGGATATACGCTCCGGGAACTAGCTTATCACTGCTTCTCGGTTACTTCACTCCACCAGCCAATTCGAACTATCAAGTAGTAAACCAAATCCTAGAGGTCATACACAATGGATCTTTAGTGAGTGTTGCAGCGCTACCTTATTACTTCAACAACTCTTCGGGAATGTTTGAGCTACCGCTGAGCAGTGCAATCTACAATCTATCACTCTCTGCTGGATATTACCAGCTCGAGCTGATTACCTATACCGCAGTCGTCAACGCAACTTCGGGTGCGGTAAATAGTTCTACCGTTGTTAGTACCCCATATTATACCGACATACCAGTGTTCGCAACAGCAACCCTGTACTCTACTACGGCAGCAGGTTCTACGACCTTTGTCAACGCAGAGGCTGAAACCGGAGGATACAAGACCTTGGATCCAGCAATAGAATACGATACGGTAAGTTACGAAATTGCACTTAACACCGAAATAACACTATTCGGCTACAATGGAAGCAGTTCTTCTAACTTCTTCCCATACTTAGCTGCATATCTTCCAACCACCACCAACGGAGGAATTAACACGAACTGGGCTAACTACACGGTAAACGGGCCAAATGGTCCCTACAATGTAACCATACAGCCTTATGAGAATTATACAATCCATCTAAGGTCAAATGCTACATTCGCTGATGGCAGTTCTATTACTGCATGGGATGTTGCATTCTCGCTCACCAGACTTCTCTTGCTAGATGCAGGATCTCCTGGTACGGGCGGATGGATCAATGCGCAGTATCTGCTACCCGGAGATTACTTCGCTTCCAACACATTCTATAACATAACACAGAACATTACGTGGAGTAACGCTACGAACAACATCACAATCCACTATCAGCTACCAATGGCCCCATCACTCGTATTCGAAACGCTTGGATTCACGAGCGGAGTACAGATCCTTGATGCGGCATGGGTTCAGGCTCATGGCGGAGGAATAGGATGGAATGCTGCTGGCTTCGCAAACTACACGGCACACGGAAACGCTGGAGACTATGTGAGCTACTTGGTGAACAACATAATGGCAAGTGGGCCTTATATGATAGACTATACGGTCCCTGCATCTGAAACAGTTCTGATTGCAAATCCTGCTTACAACCCACCTGCGGGCGGAAACGAGCCTAAACCAACCATAAACATGATAATCATCGAATACATAGGTCAGGAATCAACCAGATATCTGCAGCTCAAATCTGGATATGCATTTGCGGCAGGAATACCTACAAGTGACTGGTATCTCGTGCAAGGTCTTCAGAAATCTGGAACTGTGAATGTGTATTCATTCGCAACTATCTCGCTGTTCTGGTACAACATAAACACCAACATAAACGAGACCATGCTCTCAAGCGTATATCCGCAAGCCAACGTTCCGCAGTCATTCTTCGACAGCGTACAAGTGAGACGGGCGTTTGCTGATTCCTACGACTATGCCTATTATCTAGCTCAGCAAGTTGGAAATGCAATCTACAACGAATCTTTCGGCTACGGCTATACAGGAATGCTACCTAACGGAATGTTTGGTTACCAGAGCAATGCGACTTTGCAATCCGCTGGAGTATCCCTACCGCAATACAACCTGGCATATGCTAAACAGAACTGGACGGCGTTTGTGAACTCTGCTTACTTCGCGGCCGATGGTCTTACTACTGGATCTTCTGGAAACGTGCTATACAATGGAGCGGTACTGAACATACCTGTCTTCGTATTTAGCGCTGATCCAGTCGATGTTGAGGGAGCTACCACCTGGGGACAGAATTTGGCACAGGTAATTCCAGGTATAGTAATCACTCCAGTACCCACATCATTCCCAACACTGCTATCCTGGCAAGTTGCGGGTCAGAATCCAGCTCCAATATACGAGCTTGGATGGGCACCAGATTATCCGTATCCAACGGACTACATGGGACCAATGGCCTACCCGTCGAGCAACAGCTTCTATCCTGGATCAAATGGATTCTACCCTGAATGGTTCAGCAGCGCATCAAATCCCGTGAGCGGAGTACCTGGAATGGCAGCACAGGTTAGTAACCTGACGGCTATGCAAGACGAATATCTGAATGGCAGTCTGACAGGAAATCCAACCGTTGCACTACAGAACTTCCACGCGATGAATGAAATGCTCGTCAACATGACGTTCTACGTCTACCTCTTCCAAGAGGGAGGATTCTGGGTAATCAACTCGCACATAACTGGATCCACCATCACAAACTACCAAGAGAATGTGATGATGGGCGGTGGCGGCGACCTGATGTACAACTACTTAACCCTAACTTAATTTTTTCTTTTTTTTATTTTATTTTTAATTTCCATTATTCTTGAACAATCCTCTGATCCGGTATTACCCAATCTCAAATGATAAATTATTAGTGCATACTTTGATTCGGTAGATACGGCAGGAATAAAGATAACTGAAGTAAAGAAAAACTCCCACCTGGAGATCCTCCTAAATGTCTTGAGGGATAGGCGACTTGCAACGATAGCCGTAGTGATGATAATCGGACTAGGTCTATTTTTAGGAAGTCAGGAATATCATCCGACAGTCTACACGAACTTCAGCTCGTATACTTTGAGTTACGTCAATGAAAAAGCAAATCGATCCTTCCCTTTCAGCACAGAAGATAATTACAAGACCCTTGTCGATGTGACGTTTCCATCTCAGAATGAGGTGAAATACTACATTATGTACAATGCATCCTACGTTAGGAACAATATGGAACACCTGCTGTATTACCCCATCAGTTCGGGGTCCCAAAACCATAGTTTTGAATTCAACGAAAGCAATGCCAATGGATTTTCTGTACAGAACTATGCGATAAATATCACCTCTGCTGACGGAAACTCGTTTCTAGTAAACGTCTCTTATACCATATTCATCCCGAATAGGGCGCCAGCAAATCCTTATTTGCTTTATCCCGGATTAATTATTCTAATCGGCTCTATAATAGCTCTGGCCGTATTCCTGACATTTTATTCTACATTCAAAAAGGAAAAGCACTGAGACTCTAATGTGAGAACATGATAACTGATAACTGGGTGCTTCCGTGGAGCCAATGCAAGGAAGAAATCTGGCTAGAAACTATTTTCCCTCTTTGTCCTCTTCAATCTTGTGCCCAATAAAAAGTGAGCCCTTTGGCCATATTCGTCTGTATGCCTTCACCTGAACGTATATCACGAATACCCCCAGTACCATAGTTATGGAACCAATAAGTGCGTCTCTTGAGTACACGTTGGAAAGCAAGCCCTGATAAAGGAGCGAGGAGGGTACAAAGGAATAAATTTGAAGGATCACGAGCCCGTCAAGGAACATGCAACCTATGACATACAGACCTTTCAGGAAATCATTCAGCACGTAAAGAATTAGCTGCTTTCGTGTCAAATCCTTCGAAGTTATCTCTTTTCGTTCTTCGCTGACCTCATAGACCTTAGCCCGTGGCCGGATTGACATTACTTCCTCGGATCCCAGTTGATTCTGCCCCCTTCTCGTACATGAGGCATGAAACATAATGACCGGGTTTGATCTCTTTCAGCCTTGGGACGTCTGATTCTTTTATTGCGATGACTATAGAGGATCCTGTTTGTGATAGAGAAATACTTGTGATCGCCCTAAATCTGACACCGTTCGTTTTTGAAGCAGACTCGTTTAGCATGCCCTTGAACGTTTCAAACTGCTGTGAATTTATTCCAGTTTCAAAAACCACTTCTATCGAATTTGAAGATTCGTCCGTAAGAATTTCTTTTGTGGCTGGGAGAATATTACTCTCCTTCACTCTTAGCGGCTCGAGCATTTCCTGCAGTGGCATTACAAAATCTCTTGGTGACCACCCACAATTTGTCATTGCATATTTGCATCTTGGGTGGAAATGGCACCCCTTTGGCGGATTTGCTGGATTCGGCACCTCTCCTTCAAGTATTATCCTGGATCTTGCTACCTTTGGATCCGGAAGCGGTATTGCAGACAGCAAAGCCTCTGTGTAAGGGTGCAGCATGTTGGTGAAAAGCGTTTCGGTATCGGCGAGCTCAACGATCTTTCCAAGGTACATTACTGCGACCTTATCGGACATCAGTCTTATGACATTGAGGTGATGAGATATGAATATGAAGGTGAGATTCTTCTGTTCCTGGAGATCTTTCAGCAGGTTGAGGATCTGTGCCTGAACAGAAACGTCTAGAGCTGAAGTCGGTTCATCTAGAACTAGCAGTTTTGGCTCGATGGATATTGCCCTTGCTATACCGATTCTCTGTCTCTGGCCACCACTGAATTCGTGGGGAAATCTGTATAGATGATCTTCGCTTAGACCAACTTCCCCAATCAGGTTCATGCTCCTACCGAGTATCTCTTCTCCCTTCATGTCTGTGAGAAGTTTCATTGGTTCCGCCAGTACGTCTCTAATGATCTGTCTTGGATCGAGAGAACTGAAAGGATCCTGGAAGACAGGCTGCATATCCTTTCTGTACTTCTTCATTTTTCCCGATCTAATTTTGGTCAGTGAGTACTCCTTGTTGATCTCTCCCAGTTCTTTGACTATCGATTTTGTACGCTTCTCACTCTCTTCATTCTTCGTTTCTCCTAGGAGTTCGAGTTCCCGCTCGAGTTGCATGATTTTGTCCAGGACGCCTCTGGGAAGATTAAAATAAACGTTACCATCCGTTGAATCAAGTAGTTTCAGGATAAGTCTTCCGAGGGTGGTCTTTCCGCAACCGGTTTCACCTACGACCCCGAGAGTCTCGTTGCTGTTTAGGGTAAAGGTGACGTCATCTACTGCACGAACGTGGCCGGTGGTCCTAAATCCAGATTTTGAGATATCAAAGTATTTCTTTAAGTGAGAAACGTAAAGTAACACGTCTCCGTTTGATTGTTCTATATCAGTCATTGAACAGCACCTCCTGGCTCTTGATAGAGGAAGCACGCAACCTTGTGCGCTCCCCCCAGATCATCTAGTTCCGGCTTCTTCTTCTCACATATGTCCATCTTGAACTTGCACCTGGGATGGAATCTGCATCCAGGTGGTGGTGTTATAAGATTGGGTACAGTGCCTGCTATGGTGTCTAGCTTGACCATCTTTCCTGCTATCCTGTCGGCTCTGGGCAGGGCCTTGAGAAGTCCGATCGTGTAAGGATGTTTCGGGTTATCGAAAATGGTACTGACATCGGCTTCTTCTACTATATTACCCGCGTACATCACACCTACCCTGTTGCACATCTGCGCTATTACGGCTAGATCGTGCGTAATGAAAAGTACGGATGAACCAAACTCTTTGTTCAAGTTCTTCACGAGGTCGAGAATCTGAGCTTGAGTAGTCACATCCAGTGCCGTAGTAGGCTCGTCTGCAATTAGCAGTTGTGGATTGCTCGCTAGGGCCATTGCTATCATGACTCTCTGCTGCATCCCGCCGCTCAGTTCGTGTGGATACGATACCGCTGCTCTTTCAGGCTCTGAAATATTAACCAGAGTCAGCAGCTCGATAACCCTTCTCTGGGCTGCGTCCCTTAATGGAGCCTCGATTCTCTTTCGCATGAGTTTACTCATTATCCTAAACGAAAGGAACGAACTACCTTCCTTCTTTGTACTGTTAAGATTGGACCTTGCTTGATCTATCGGTTCTTGATTTTTGCTACTTTCCGCTTCCATAACGAGTAGAGTCGCTTCAAAAACTTTCTGTTGATAGATATAGTATTCCCTAGCCCGGGCTAATCGGTGGATATCGGTACCACTCTTTCGTTCATCGACTATGATTTCAAGGCTCTTTATCAGTGTCTCTCGATCTTGATTGGTGGCGAAGACATTTCTAACCAACTCTTCTACATCTGAAATCGAATAGTTTTCGCACCACGATCTGATTTCCTTTCTCCTTTGATCTTTGTTCTCGATTTGGACTATTCTCTCGACGAAAGACTCGTAATCTTTCCTGGTTGCCATCTCTCGTCTAAGGATGGCATTTGCCATTTCTACCTTCAGATGGAGGAGGATGTTTTCCGAGATCTGATCGCCTACTCTAAGCACGGGATTAAGCGCTAGTGTCGGTTCCTGAAATATCATTGAAAGCTTTCTTCCACGTATCTTGGAAAGCAGGTAGTTGTGTCGTTTTATCAATCTCTTGTTTCTCTTGATCTTAACGTCCGTTTCTGACTTGACTTTAATTCTCGCAAGTCTCTCTAGGCTGCTTAGCATGTTTACGTTGTCGACGAATATTTTCCCCTCAACTATTCTCCCCGGTGGATCCGGAATAAGATACATTATAGATTGTGCGGTAACGCTCTTGCCACATCCACTTTCGCCGACTAAACCAAACACTTCTCCCTTCTTTATGTTAAAGTTGATCCCGTCCAGTGCCTTGACGATCCCTCTGCTTGTGAAGAATTGAGTTTTCAAACCTTCGACCCGCAGATAGTCATCGCTTTCCGTTTTCATGTTTTCAGAATTAGATATCATATTACTCACCTCCTAAGTTTCGGGTCAAGTACATCCCTCAATCCGTCTCCCATTAAATTCACCGCTACAGTGAAAATGAGTAAGAATATTCCCGGGACCACGATCGGCCACCATATGCCCCCAACTAAGTAAGTAGTCCCCCACGTTAGCATACTTCCGAGCTCCGGAAGAAGAGGATTAGCTTTGTTGAAACCTATGAAATCAAGTGCAGCTAACAGTTGCACTACCGTTCCCAGATCGAGTGAGAACTGCACGAACACGACGGAAAGCACGTTAGGCAGGACGTGCACGAAAACGTTCCTAAGTCCAGATGAGCCAGCTGCGGTTGAGGCTTCAATGTACTTGTTTGACTTTATGCTGAGTGAAACTCCTCTCGTAAGTCTGGCATATATAGGCCACCAAATAATGATGAGTGCAATCATCACGTTTTGCAACGAATACCCAAGAACTGTAGTGACGGCAATTGCCATTACTAGTGTCGGGACGCTGAAGAATATATCAGTAATTCTCATTAGGAGTTCATCGTATAGTTTACCAAAATATCCCGACAGGGTACCCAAAACTATTCCTATTACCAGCCCAGTCAGAACAACAATAAGAGAATAAGTTATGTCAGTCTTGAGGGCTGCAAGCATAACGGGGAATATGGGCGCCTGAAATTGGGTCTCCCCAAACCAGTACCACCATCCCCTCGCTAGCGTAGGAGGAGTGGGAACGGCAGCAGTCAGGTGGGGAGCCCAGCTTGCTACTGTATTTATATTGGCTACTCCCAGCCAGTATGGGTCCGCATAATCAAGCACAGTTATTATAAAATAAATGAGCACGATTGCAAAGCCCACGAAGGCGATCTTGTTCTTAACGAATAGCTTGAAGGTATGAGAAAAATCTTCCATTCTAGGTCTTCGTTTAGTGTTACGCGATTTTAGGACCTTTCCACCGATAGTTGATTCCGTTACCATTTTTTTATCCCTCAGTATCTGATCCTCGGATCAGTCATTGCATAGACTACATCTACGATAAGATTGGTCAATACTAATATCAGTCCAAACACCAAAGCACCGCCCATTACCAGCCATACCTGATAGTACAAAATACCTTGAGTAGTGAGGTACCCCATTCCTGGGTACTGAAATACCGTTTCAGTCAGGACGACTCCACCGAGCAATCCTGCAATGAGAAGACCCATCACGGTTACGGCGGGGATCATCGCGTTTTTCCTGATGTGTTTCTTTATGACCTGCTTTTCTGGAACTCCCTTTGATCTTGCGGTCTTGACATATTCTTGATTGGATGCATCAACCATTCCAGCCCTTATGAACCTGAGAATACCCGCTAGGAGTACGTAAGTTAGGGTAAGAGTTGGGAGAACTATGTGCTCCAATGAGTCAACAAATAAGGGGAAATCCCCGTGAATTAGTGAATCGAATATGACAAGGTGTGTAGGCTCCGTATACCCGCCTACAAACCAGGACGGTGGAGGATATGGAATCAAAGAGGCAGTAAACGAGCCAGAGATTGGGAAAAATCCAAATGGATTTCCAGATATTGTCCCCTTACCCAGCCCGAGCTGTAGTAAAAGGGCGAGCCAGAAGGCCGGAATTGCGTATCCTGTAAGCGTGAAAATTCTTCCTGCTTGGTCTGCAACTGAGTTCGGCCTAGCACCGATGTAAGTTCCAAGTGGGATTGCAATTGCAATGGAAACAATTGAGGCAAATATGGTCAGCTGAATAGTATTGGGAAGAGCGTCAAGTATAGCTGCTGAGACAGAGTTGGGATATCCCGGCATACTCATTAGCCCGAGGTCGCCGTGGACCAGTCTATCTAGGTAGAAAAGGTAAGCTATTGGAGGAGGATAGTTCAATCCCAAGATCTTTAACGCATTCTGTATCTGTATCTTTACCGGAACCGAGGAATGTGGATTTATGTACGGTGATGCAAGAATTCCTTTCGGCACTGAATCGATCAGAATAAACATGAAAATGGTCAATCCTAAAATCGTTGGGATGAGAAGTAACATTCTTCGAATTATGAAATATCTTAGTTCCATCCTATCTGATGGCGATGGAACTTTGCTATATAAGCGTTGTCAGAAGAAGGAACATTTTACGTGCTCCTTTCAGCTCTGGACTAATAAATTCAACAACCAAAATTTAATCAAGAAAAAAGTCATTCATTTGCCTTTAATTGAAGATGATATGTGAAAATCTGTACTCTTTGCATATTGTGACTCCGTACCCAAATTCTCAAAATCTAGTTTACTCTCCCCAGATATCTCTCTTGATTTCTTCGTCCGCTATTCCCTCAGACTTGAGCTCTTCGACTATGTCCTTTACAAACCTGATTCCTCCACATAAATATACCGTCCTCGAAACGAAGTCCCCCGAGTGCTTCTGAATCATCTGCATATTGATTCTCCCTCTCTCCCCAGACCACGGTTCGTTTTCTGCATCCCTGGTTACTGTATAGATGATGTTCAAGCCAAGCTCTTTGTACCCCTCCAGTTCAGAGAGATTTACAATGTCGTCCTTGTGCTTTATGCTGTAAAATAGGTACACATTTCTCTTCATATTCTTACTCTTCAGATACCTGAGCATTGAAAAAAATGGTGCGATACCTATACCTGCTGCAAGAAAAAGATCATTGTGTTTATCACTTGGCTCGTACAGGAATGCACCTCTAGGCTCTGAAACGTATATCTCGTCTCCCTCTTTGAGATTCGCCAGTAGACTGGTAAATCTTCCATTTATCAATTCAATCATGAATTCCAGGTGATCTTCGGTCGGAGAAGAGGCTATGGAATAAGAGCGGAACAATTTATCGTTAGGGTTCAGGAATAGTGATGAGAACATTCCTGGGACGAAATTGAATTTTTGCCCGTCCTTCGGTCTCATCTTAAAACTCACTATTCTTGGACTGTCAGATTCTCCGTGAGTTAACTCCTTAATTTCATAGATAGAATAAGGTCTGAGACCCATCTTTCCTAACATTAGAGCGCAAGTTAGACACCCTTTAAATAATTTTCTTGGGAGAATTTTGGTGCACTAATTTTTAAGCTGTTTAGGTATTCTGTGAAGACATGGGAGGACTATCTGAGGTGGAAGTGGAGAAAAAGCTTCTCGCAGTTCTCAGAGAGAGGGGATTCACCGCCTTTACGGAACCTCAAAAGATAGGAATTCCGGAAATCCTGAAGAATCACAACGTCCTACTCACATCGCCAACTGGTAGCGGTAAAACGGAAGCAGCTGTTCTTCCTGTTTTCTTCAGACTGCGAGAGATTAAAGAGCAGATACGTGGATTTGGCGCCATATACATCACACCTTTAAGAGCGCTTAACAGAGATGTGCTATCAAGAATAGAGTTTTATGGTAAAGCATTCGGGCTCGAGGTTGGAGTGAGGCACGGTGATAGCAGCGAAAGTGAGAGAAGATATCAGTTATTGCATCCGCCGCAGGTGCTAATCACGACCCCTGAGACCCTGCAGCTCATCGTGAGTGGGAAGAAGATCAGGAACCATCTGAAAACCGTCAGGTACGTGATAATAGACGAGGTCCATGAACTTCTGAACGACGAGAGAGGATGGCAGTTGATGGTCGGACTTTCAAGGATGAGAGAAATAGCTCCTGAGTTTAAGATAATTGCAATCTCGGCTACGATAGGCAACCCAGAGGAGGTCTCAAAAAATCTGTTCTTCGATAGCGAATACAAGGTATTGAAGGCTGGAGTTTCCAAGCGTTATGAAATCAGCGTCTCGATGCCTAAAGATGCACTCCCTTCTTTCAGAGATATCATTGGATCGGACGAAAATTATGCACAGATTGTAGATTACATAATGAAATTGTATAGCTCTGGCAAACAGTTCATTGTCTTTTCAAATACAAGGGCAACGGCTGAAGACCTTGTAATGAGACTCCGTTTGGTCGACGAAAAAATATTGGTAGAAGTGCACCACGGTTCTCTAGGAAAGGATGTAAGGACAAAGATTGAGGAAGATTTCAAGAAAGGTAAGTTAAAGGGAATAATTTGCACGTCTAGCATGGAATTGGGCATAGACGTTGGAAGCGTAGATTTCGTTGCCCAGGTCAATTCTCCGAGGCAAGTCATAAGGCTGGTGCAGAGAGTTGGAAGAGGTAAGCACAGGCTGGCGGAAACCTCCAAGGGAATGATTGTAGCGATGAATGAGATTGAGGCGGAAGAAGGAGGGGTGATCTCCAAGTTCGCAGAACGGAATTCGATTGAGAACGTCAAAATAAGAGAGAATCCGTTAATCGTGGTAGCAAATCAAATCATGGCCCTAGTCAATGCTGAGAGGCAGGTCGGTGTGGACAGTGCACTTGATATTTTCAGAAGAATCAAAAATTTCAGCACCTTGACTAGAGAAGAGTTCGAATCGCTCCTTGTATTTCTTTCCTCAATTTACGTCATCAGATACGACCCTGAATCGAAAGTCGTCCGAAAGAGCGGAAGAACGCTGAAATATTTCATAGAAAATATTTCGATGATTCCGGACGAGAAGAGATACGTCGTGAAAGAATCGAGTACTTCTAAAATCATCGGATTTCTGGATGAAGGATATGTAGCCTCTGAGATCGATGTTGGTTCGACGTTCACTCTGAAGGGAAGCACTTGGAGGGTTCTCGGAATAAAGGAGAGATACATCTACGTTGATTTCATCCAAGGTATTTCCGTTCCTCCAAGTTGGTCTGGAGAGGAAATCCCCGTGCCATTCGAGATCGCGATGGAGGTAGGTAGAGAAAGGAGGGAAGGCGTTTTGGACAATAATCTTGATGAGTTTACGAAGGAAAAAGTAAGGGATTTCAGGAAGAGTACAGCAAATGACCAATTGCTGAGACTGGAAAAGGAGGGTGTCACTTCAGTCATCCAGCTCACCGCTGGAACAAAGGTCAATTACACCCTGGCTCTCATCATCACTTTCAAGCTCTCCGAGAAGTACGGAGAGTCATTCCTCTTTGACAATTCTCCTTATCACATAGTTATCCAGGGTAATATGCGGTACAGGACCGAAGAGGTTGTAGAGATCCTAGAACAGATGCAAGATGAATTTCAAAATCTCGACAGGTACGTTGAAAAATCAAGGACGTTTCAGTACAGCACTGTGAATGTTGCAAAAAAATTTGGCGTGTTATCGAAGGAGAGCGACTACACTAGAATAAGAATAGAGAGAATCTTTTCTTCCTACAGGGACACCCCATTCTTCAAGGAAGCCCTTGAGAAATTCAAGTGGGACTACCTTGATGTCGAAAATCTCTCCAAAATAGGCGAGATGATTTCATCGGGAAAAATGGCTATAGAGGTGAAAGGAGCGTTTTCCAGTTCATCCAAGCTCTACATGAACAGCCTGAAGGAGAAGATGATGCCGATAAGACCTACGGCACCAATACTCTCTGCTGTAAGAAAGAGACTTCTTTCTGAGGAGATGGCGTTCTACTGCCTAAGCTGCCACAGGATTTTCAAGAGCAGAGTGCAGGAACTAAAGGAGAGGAGATGCATATTCTGCAGCAGCCCGAGAATAGCCCCCATAAAGCCATACGAGGTCGAAAATACTCGAAAGATGACTGCAGAGACACTGAAGAAGATCAGGACTTCCTACCATCTGATGAGAATGTATGAAGAAAGAGCTCTCCTGGTTCTTGCTGCACACGGTATTGGACCGGAAAGCGCATCCAGAATACTCGAAGTACCAACTAGGTCAGAAAACGAACTGTTGGAAAAAATACTAATCAGTGAAGTTGAGTTCGCCAAGAACAGAAGATTCTGGTCTTAGCCCAACTCTCTCCTGAGCTCTCCGAGAGTCCCGGATTTTTCTGCGTATGCGTTGTGCTTGTGAATCGTCTCATAGCTTTCGCTGGTCACCTTTACCGAAACCTCATCAGGCATTTTTGCAAATTTCTTTACGATCAGTTTCATCGCATCCCTCACTGCATCTTCAACAAACTTGGGATTCTGGTGTGCCTGGAGTACCAGCATGCCTTCCTCCTCCCTCTTTAGTAGCTCGTAGGTAGGTGCGCTCATTGACTGTTCTGCTATATCTATGAGCTCGTTAACTTCAACGTCCCATCCATCTGGCGCCTCCATCAAGATTGAAACATCGTTCCTCTGGTTGTGGGATATGTACGGAGGCGAATCTACCTCCCTGTTCATGAGAGCAGAGACTGTCTTCATTGCCGAAGGACACACCGTTATCCCTGTTGCCGTAGCTCCTATGTACCTTTTTGTTCTTTCTCCGTCCTTCTTGATGGCTTTCCCCTTTATCAGGTATTTTTCAGTCGTTTTTCTTCCCTTAGGATTCATTCTTTCTAGGAAATAATCTGCAGTTAGATCTGCCTCAGCTGATGTTGCATAGGGATGTCTGGTCAGTAGCTTTTCCACTATCAACTCGGCCACATATTCTATCCCCTTGGTCCTTCCTTCTACTTCACCTTCAACGACATCTTCCACGGCTTCTATATCTCTTGACAGATCGCTGCCCTTCCTCGATGGCGGAAGATCGACAAAGACCCTGAACGTTGGTATGAGAGTTATGGTCTTCCTCTTCCTCTGCACCGTTATTGGTCTAACTACACCGGTAAGACCTACCCTGTCCAGCCTGTAGTTGCTCTCTGGAGTCTCAGACTGTACGTCCTTGAATTTTTGCATGGCGGTGTAGTGTTCATTTCTTATCAAACTTTTCTTCATTTTGCGCACAAAAATAACTCTGAAAGACTTAGTAAAATGATATAGGGACGGACCGTTCAGAGCCGTTCAATTAAATTGAGCAATTTCCACTCTCCTTAATTGTCGTACTGAGTAGTAATACTGAGAAATGCCCGGTCACACGACAAGTGCGATAAAGTAAGGGAAGACAGATTAGAATGACTACGCTTCTTACAATATTACTGTCATAATGGCATAAGTCGCGGTTTTCTGAGACTCCCTTCTTACGTGTCACTTTTTTGTCACGAATGAAAGGAGTTCCTTTGAGAAAACAATGGGGTCTACTGGAACCTTTTCGTTCTTGTCCGGATCTGTGGAATAACCGAGATAGAAGCCCAGAGGGTGAAAAAACCATTTGCCTATTCCCTTGCTATCGATCTTTTTTACCTTATCCTTGAAGTCGTTGAGATCTGGCAACTCCAATTTTGCCGTTCTAGTTACGGAGATGCCCCACTTCGATACCTTCACCAAGAACTTCGGCGAGAATTCCTGAAATATGACATCTTTTGGAAAATCGCCTTTTACCGTCAGCACCTCGTTTTCCTCGCTTCGGAAGATTATGTTTTTTTCAATTTGAGTTATTACCTTACTGTCCTCTTCGAACTTGGTTATCAGCGAGTCAAAAATCGTCTTGAAAATCTCGTCAAATTCTTCAGACCTAAATCCTGCTACCATCATACTCTTGAGAGCCGTATCGAGAAGGTTGTCTGTTCCGTCTCTTCCAAGAGATCTCCAACCGGCATTGTCCTGCCAGCAAACGGCTTCGGCGAGCCTCTTTTCGGCTCCCCCCATGTTGAAGTACTGTACGACTTTCATGGCCGAGCACGTCCATTCTTTAGTGTCGTGATGATCGAACCGCTTGATCCTCGCCCTCCCATGAGGTGAATCCAGAATGTAATCTGCATCGGACATTTCGATTACGCTATGGTCGAGGTATTTCACCTCCACTTCATCTTTTACTGCTCTCTTAAGCAGGTAGACGGAAGCCACTGCGTCCAGATCTGGCGGGCTCGCTATTGCAATGACCTTGCCCATCAAAATACCAGTTTGCTCTTGTCAATCTTTTGCCAGTCGGCTAAGAATCGCTTGAGTCCTTCATCAGTTTTGGGATGATTTATTAGTTTTTTGAAGACCTCAAAAGGCATTGTTGCGATGTCGGCTCCAATAAGGGCTGCATCTCTGACATGTATAGGATGCCTGACCGAAGCCACGATGATTTTGGTTTCGATATTGTAGTTGTCGTATACATCTCTGATGTCTTCTATCAGGGACATTCCGTCCTCGCTGATATCATCAAGTCTGCCGACAAACGGGGAAGCGTAAGTTGCTCCTGCTTTTGCGACCATTATGGCTTGATTGACGGAAAAAACCAGGGTGGCATTCGTATCAATATTTCGTGCCTTCAATACTTTGAGTGCCTTGAGCCCCTCGACCGTCGTTGGGATCTTTACGACGACGTTGTCTCCAAGTTTCTTAAGTCTCTTTGCCTCTTCCACCATTGCGTCCGAAGACGTGGATGTGACTTCCAGTGAAAGGGGTCCATCAACTATGTCCAGTATGCGTTTGACAAGGGTCTTGAAATTAGTATTCCCTACCAGTTCTTTCGAAATTAGCGTTGGATTCGTTGTAATACCGTCTACGCACCCCCAAGAGACACCCTCTTCAATTTCTGCAATGTTTGCAGTATCTAGAAAGAATTTCATACAGTCACCTTCATCATCTCTTCCACTTTATTTACAATTCCCATCGGATTCAGACCATACTTGTCCATCAATTCCCACGATTTCCCCGACTCGCCGAACGTGTCGTTCACTCCCAGCCGTCTTACCAGTACGGGATAACTCTCCGTGACCACTTCACTCACTCTGCTACCAAGTCCGTTGTATATGCTGTGCTCTTCCGCGGTAAGTATTCGACCAGTTTCCCTAGCCGCCTTTAAAATTGAATCACTGTCGATAGGCTTTATCGTAGCCATGTTCAACACCCTCGCTGAAATTCCTTTCTGTTTCAGATAAGATGTCGCAATTTTCGCCGCCGAAACGAGGATGCCGGTCGCTATGATAGTCAAATCATCTCCGTCAGTTATCGTTTCTGCTCTGCCAAACCTGAAAGACTCAGAATCGTGAACAACGGGTACCTTTTCTCTCGAGAGCCTGACATAAAAAGGTCCCCTGTTTTCATAGACATATCTTACTATCTCCTCCGTCTCCAGAGCGTCCGCGGGTACGAATACTCTCATCCTTGGGAGGCCCGTCATCAATCCAATGTCTTCTAGCATTTGATGGGTGGCACCGTCTTCACCTACTGTCAATCCAGCGTGAGTCGCGACTATCCTGACATCGCTATCTGCATAGCACACGCTCTGCCTAACAAAATCGTACGCCCTTCCAGTAGCGAAGATTGCAAAAGAAGATACAAAAACTTTCTTCCCGGTCCAAGAGAGACCAGATGCAACCCCCATCATGTTGTTCTCGGAAATTCCCACATTGAAGAATCTTTCAGGGTACTTTTTCTGGAACATTGATGTATGGGTTGAAGTAGATAAATCAGCGTCTAGAACTACAACCGACTTGTCCGCACCCACCGACACGAGAGTATTTCCGTATGCTTCTCTTACACTCTTCTTGTCGAGTTTGTTAATTAAATCGGGTAGCCAGTTGAGCTCGTTTGACATCATCATTGATTACATCCCCTCTATGTCCTTGAGAGCCTCGTTCAGCTTTTCCTCGTTTGGAACGGGTTTGCCGTGGTACTCGGGATTGTTCTCCATGAATTTGACACCCTTTCCCTTTATCGTTCTGGCTATGATCATCTTGGGGCCTTCCTCATTCTTGGCCCATTCTATGGCTCTTCTTATTTCGGCAAACGAGTGGCCATCGATGGTTATCGCAGCCCAGCCAAAAGATCTGAATTTGCCTTCAAGATCCCCTAAAGTCAGAATTTCCTCTGTGAAGCCATCTAACTGGATCATATTCCTGTCGAGAAAAACGATAAGATTTGAGAGCTTTAGATGGGCCGCTGATAAAGCAGCCTCCCATATGCTTCCTTCGTCTGATTCTCCATCCCCTATGAGTGTGAATACTCTGTAACTCTTCTTGTCTATCTTGGCAGCAAGAGCGAGCCCGACTGCATTGCTTAGGCCTTGGCCCAAGGAGCCAGCTGTAATGTCGACTCCTGGAATGTGATTCACAACGTGCCCCTGAAGCAGTGAATTGATTTTCCTGAATCCGTGGAGAAGGTTCGGATCGAAGAAACCTCTCATTGCAAGTATCGAGTATAGCACGGGAGTGGAGTGACCCTTTGAAAGAACAAATCTGTCCCTGTCCGGCCAGTTGGGATTCGCAGGATCAATGTTCAATTCCCTGAAATATAGATAGGTCAGTATTTCTGTTGCACTTAGAGACCCACCCGGATGTCCGCTCTTCGCTTCAAAAGTCATCTTGACAATGGATTTCCTAACTTCTTTTGCTATTTCTTCTAAATTTTCCGATCGCGCGGAACCTTGCACCTTCCCAAATCATCATCCGTCTTATTCAATTTTTTGTCAACCTAGCTTCTTAAATATATCATACACAATAAGTCGAGCCAAAATTCTTTTAAATTTACGAAATAAATATAATAGGTCCTCTCCTTTCAGGAAGTCGATCCACAGTCAATTATGGAATGCTTCGTTGAAAAATAATATTAAATTTATTTTATCCAGCCCTCTAAACAGTCCGAAAATCTGTTGACGAGGTATTTGAATTTATGCGAAAAAGGGTAATACTCCCTAAAATATTTAGGTGAGTGAAAACGAACGAGGATAGGGAAAAATATCTCGAATCCATCGATCATTTCATAAAAGAACAGGGATATGCACGACCTCTTGAAATAGCTGAGTTCTTGAAAGTGACTCCTGCATCGGTATCCCAGATGTTGAGTAAGTTGTCTGATGACGGACTTATAAACTATCAGAAATATAGGGGAATGACCCTTTCCGACAAGGGAAAGAAATTGCTAGACAATCTCAGCAAAAAAGAGAGTTCCATTTATGACCTGTTGAAAATGATGGGATGTGATGAAGAGACTGCCCGAGAGAGAGCTTGCTTTTTTGAGCACTTTATTGACGAAGACTTGGCGGACAAAATGAAGTCTTTTACAAATAAAGTGAGGGAAAGTAAAATAAAGTTACCAGCGTAGGTACGTATTTACTTTCTGGACGCTTTCGTGTACGTGGCTCACAGAGGTATTCCAGAGTCTCCTCTCTTCCTCATCAAAGTTCATCTTGTAAATCTCTTCAACGCCATTTCCTCCAATCTTGATTGGTACGCCAACGAATAATCCTGTAGCTCCATAGTATTGCCCTAGTTCTCCATCCAGCAATGCTGGTGCAGTTATAACTCTCTTCTTGTCTTTAAGTATCGATTCGACCATTACGGTCACCGATATTCCAGGCGCATAATAAGCAGAACCAGTCTTGAGGTAAGAAACTATCTCACCGCCTCCTCCTCTGGTCCTCGTCACTATCTGGTCTATCTTTTCCTTCGACATAAGTTCGGTAAGCGGGATACCTCCGACAGAGCAGTATCTGACGAATGGAACCATATCATCTCCGTGGCCTCCCACAACGAATGCTGTGACGTCCTCCACTGAAACTCTCAATTCCTTCGCGATGAATGTTCTAAATCTTCCGCTGTCCAGAGTCCCTCCCATTCCCATTATCTTGTTTCTCTTTGGATTTAAGACTCTATAGGCGGCATACGTCATTATGTCCATCGGGTTCGTGACTACTATGACCGTGGACTCGGGCGAATATTTCTTTATGTTCTCTGCAGCGCTCTTGATAATGTCGACGTTTTTGTAGAGCAAATCATCCCTACTCATGCCTGGCTTTCGTGCTAAGCCTGCTGTCATAACTACTATTTCAGAACCCTTTAGATTCTCATAGTTTTCGCCATTCTGTCCAACTGTAAATCCTTCCAGGAATGAGTCAGATTTCCAGTGCGGCATCCCTTCCATTATGTCGAGGCTTTTTCCCTTCGCAACCCCATCAACAACATCAAAAAGATAAACGTCTGCGAGTTCCTTGATTGCTATGTGTTCTGCCACCATCGCTCCGACCTGTCCAGCCCCTATAACTGATACTTTTGGTAAAGACATTTTAGATCACGTCACTTAATGCTTGAACAGTGCAAAAACCTTTCAGTCACTAAGCAAGGATTAAAGCATGAAAAATATACGGAGCATACGGGGCGCATGGCCTAGTATGGATAGGGCAACGGCCTCCTAAGCCGTAGGTCAGGGGTTCAAATCCCCTTGCGCCCGTGACTCCACTATCGTCGCCCAAATGTTTTTGAATCCGCCCTTCATCTCTTCGACCTCAAAGTCAACACACCAGCAAATATAGCGATTGCAATTATTACAGAGACAACTAATAACGTGTAAATCCAGTAAGTGGATATAATTATGTTCAAGTAAATGGAGATGTTGTTAATATTCCCTATCCAACCAGGATTTACAGATACCGTCACTGCAACTGTATCCGTTTTCCCATTTATTACAGTAACAGCGTTATCCTGCTGATCTGCCACATAAATTTGACCATTTGAACCGTCGTACGCTACTCCAACCGGGCCATTTCCAACAGTAATATTATCGATCACTTTATTATTGGAACCGTTTATCACCGATACTTTTCCAGGAAAACTCTCACTGACAACATATAGGTATCCGTTGGAAGGATCGTATGAAATACCCTGTAAGTATGATCCAATTGAGATGTTTCCTACTACTTCATCGGTTGTAGCGTTAATCGCATAAACATAATGGGTGTTCACGACTGCATAGACAAGACCGTTCGAAGTGTCGGCCACTACGCTTACCGGTCCTCCTGGATTCGACTTATTAAATGGAGGACCTAATTGAACCGACCCAAGGACATTATTATTGTTGCCGTTGATTACTGTGACGTTGTCTGAGATGTAATTAACGACGTAGAGACGTTCGTTCAGACTGTCAAACGCTATGGCAGAGGGTTCCGTCCCCACTGTAATGTTACCGATTACCTCGTTCAATAAACCGTTAATTACAACGACGCGTCCCGCGAGCAGGTACACGCAGTTATCGGAAGGGTCATATGCGATGCTCCATGGCTCTCCTTCAACTGATATATTGTCTGTAACTTTATTTGAAGTTCCATTTATCACGGAAACGTAATTTGAGTTTCCGTTCGAGACATATACGCATCCGTTCAAACTGTCAAACGCAATCCCCTGAGGGTATGAACCCACTGGTATATTGGTTATCAGCTCGTTCGTCCTGCCATTAATTACTGAGACGCTGTTACCTAGATAATTAACGACGTACAAATTTCCATTGAGGGAATCGTATGCCACCAAACTTGGTGCATATTCGTTGGTTGCTGAAGGAGGGATGTCCGGCTTGGTTGACGAACTTGACTCATAGATGCCATCAGAAAATAGAAAAAAAACTGAGGAAGTTGCAATCAAAATAAGCACGAAAGATACCACAACTGCGATATTTGCCTTCCTTTCGTTTTTCCTGTTTTCTTTCATCTATCGATGAATGTTCCATTTATACTTAAAGACATACGGAAAAAATTCTCTAATGGAGTCATTTGAATGCTTTCCCTCCAGTTTTGATTTTCATGAATTGCTGGATATCCGGGGAGGAGATGTATCTCTCCCTTTCCCATCCCCTTATCCAGAGCAGTTCTCCCGCCACCATCCTGTTTCTGATTGATTATTTGATTGGTGACACTCGAAAAGTGTTATCATTATCCCCTAATCTCGTTGTATATAGATTGCGTTTCCCTCAAGAAAGCAATGTAATTTCTTTTCTTAAAATCCTTCATCAGATCTCTCATTACCTTCATTCCTTGCTTCCTTTCTCCCTTTTTTATCAGGATAAGGCTCCATTCTCTCCTGACTCTGTACATTTCAACTGGGTCTAATTTTTCGTATCTCATCGCATTTCTTACTGCGATTTCAGCATCGGCTAGCTTCCCCTTAGCGGTCGACAAGATTCCCTGCGACAAATACAGGAGTCCTGTAAGGAATTCATCCCCTCCTGATTTTATGATCTTCTTTGCTCTCTTTATGTCAACCTCTGCTTCTTTGATTTTCCTAAATGTGATCAATATGACAGAGCGCTTCAACAGCGCAAAAGCAAGGTCAAGATCAGCATACTCTAGAGTTCCAAGAATTTCAATTGCTTCACTTATGATGGTGAGGCTCTTCGTTCTTTTCCCTAAGAGAAAGAGAAAGCCCCCCTTATTTATGAGACTGCTAGTGTAGCTGTTTATCGCTTGAAGTTCCAAGAATCCCTCGATGGCTTGATCGTTCACCCTTATCGCTTCTCTAATGTTCCCAGTCACAAACTCTAGGTGGGCAATTCCGAAGAGAGCTACGTTGTATCTAATTGCATCTCCTTTTCCTTTGAATATTTCACTTGCCTTGTTGAGCATCTTCCTTGCTACATCTTGCTTTCCAAGCCAGACTAGTACGCGACCAAGACCGAAGAGTATTCTCCCTTCTTGTATACTGTTGCTGCCCTCGACCTTTGGAAGGGCATACCAGAACATTTCCTCGCTCTTCTCTAGTTCCCCAATGTTTTGATATGCTGTCGCCTCGTCAAACAGCAGTGACGCTTCGAGGGAGGAGGGTTGGGGGCACATTCTCGCTCTCTCAAAGTACGTTAATGACTCGTTGAACATCCTCTTGTTGGCAAGAATTCTGCCAATCCAGTACAAGATTTCTGCTTTTGTCTCGCAAGACTCGAGGCTCCTTTCTATTTTAATCAGTTCTTCCTGGAAGTTATTGAGATATGAAGAATTGATTAGGTCCATTCCAAACTGTTTAAGGAAGTTGGATATTTCTTCGTTACTTCCTGAAAGAGCAATGTGATGTAAACCCATCATCAAGTATTCGGGTCTTTTCTTCGAAGTGTAATACAACGCAATTTTCTTGTGAGTTTCTGAGCTTCTGGGAGCAGAGATCTGTAAGACCTCCCTCACAAGGTCGTTCATTCTTATCGAGTTTCGCTGAATCCTAATCAGCCCAAGACCTATGGTCTCTCTTAAATGAGTCTTACTTATTTCTCCAAATATAAATTCCAGTTCCTCCAGATTGACTGTGCCTCCAAAGAAAGAAATTTTTTCCAGAACCGCAACGAGATGCTTTGGAAGAGTTGGAAGAATCTGTTTCTCGAAGTATTCAGTTGGCGAAAGCGATTCAGTTGATCGCTTGATCGTGGATTGCAGGTTGCCTGCAAGCTTTACTATCAGGGGGTGACCTCCGACTTGTGCTACTATCCTCTCCCTCTCTGTAGTATTCTTTATCAGTTCCAAAGCCTCTTCTGTCTGAAGTTCCTGGAGAACAAGAACTCTGATGGAAGAGCTGTAGATCGAAAGCGGAGTTCTACTTATCAAAATTACCTTGAGCTCTGGAACGCTACTTATTAAATCGTTTATGAGTTCCATTATTTCGTGATCCAGGCACTTGTGCAGGTCGTCCAATACAACTATTGAATTTAACTTCCTTATTCCCGCAATAGCCAAGTTAATGTGTGTTCTCTTGTCCCTTACCTGTTTAAGCGCGTTTAACAGATTGTCGTCTCGATTCTTACTCAAGTATGAGGCTATTTTCATTATGATGTGTTTCAGCGTATCAGTCTCCCCGATATCGTGCCAGAAAATTTCACGATTTGAGGAACGGACGTAATTCGCGACTAGAGTTGTCTTCCCTATTCCCGGTATTCCAGTAACAAGTACGTGTGCGTACTTTTCAACAAATTGCATTTCAGCTGTTCTTCCTACAAGTTTATCTGCAGTTGGTACCTTTATGTCGACATCTTGAAGGATTGGACTTTCTTCTACCTTATTATCTACAGTCTCAGTCTTGATACTACCATCTCCAAAGGAGATGCTTATCTTTTTAATCGAGGGTTTGTAAAATTTCACAAGTTTGTTTCCTGTTCTCCTCCATTCTTCCGAAATAATGCCTGCCTCTTTCATAATCCTCACCTTCTCGGATATCCTAGATTCAGTAGTTTTCAAGGTAGAGGCTAGTTCCCCTACATAAGAGGGTTCGACCGAGATTATCCTAAGTATGTTAATGCACCTACTGTCGGATAACGCCTTAAACATCATCGAACTTCTTCTGTCGTCCAACGATTTATGATTTTGAGTCAGTATAAAAAATCTTTCAAGTATCCTGTAAATTGTTTACTTGAGTTAATCAGACCGGAGCCATGCTGACTGGAACGAGCTTTACTTCGAATTGAAAGCGGGTGAATGATGCCCATTTTAAAAATATCAAGCATCGCAAAGTCCTAAGTTCCGAGAACAATTCCAAGATCGGTTCTGCTTTCGAATTGATTTTATGCGAGACCTCTCCGCGTCCTAAGTCCGTTCGAGTAGATGCCTGAAAAGAGATACCTGCTTCCCTCTCACCATTCCTTCATCTAACTGTTCAATACCTCAGGAATAAGTTCCCCATTGCAATGTTTGCCATTATGAATATTATAGCGAACTGGAACGCTGCCTGAATTCCTGATAGCTTGAAATTTATCATAGCAAGTCTAGAAATTTTTGCGGCGTTTGGATTGTCTTTCCTGAGTTCCAGAAATATCTTCAGTTCATTTGGTAGAAAAATACCGAAGCCCTGTACGACCAGAACCAACACTATAATCCCTGCCGCTATGATTACTGGGTAGGTCAACTTGAATATCCCGTCGAATGTCGCTAAGTAAATGCCGCAAGTTATTGCAAGAGAGGCTATCGTTGGCATAAATAAGAGCATCAATGGGACTAATCTCTTTATAAACTCCATTCTTGCGCCCACTGACATCTTCCCGATTACTCTTGATAATACAAGTCCCATGAACAGGTCAATGCCAGTCCAGGTTCCTCCTAAAAGAACGTGGGCATAGTCTAGCATTATGATGTTTCTCGACAAGATGACAATAGCGACCAAGATTGACGGCACCAAAACTATGAGCAATGATGACGGTTTGACAACTCTACGATCTTCTTCCGCTTTTTGCATGTGTTCCGCACGTTCTGTTCTTGTTTCCAAATCGCTCGCCACTGTATTTTTCATGCTGTCTTGCATGATTGTCACTTTGTTCTCGTTAAATTATTTTAGTTTTACGTAATCTGCGTAAAACTATCATTTAAGTATCCGCCAGAGTTAGAAATATCATGAGGTTGATAGTAGCATCCGTAGTATTATTGTTCACTCTTTCCGTAGTGGCGTTCAGCACAGTAGGCTTTGCCGCAACTCCCACCTACCAGTCTGGTACAATTGGAATCGGTAACCTCACTGCGGCCGTTGTAGCGCACACTGGGGAATTTTTGACGGGGCAAATTAACGCGACGGGGTATACGTTCGGCGTTTATATCGGTCCAGGGGTCAGTAACGTCATGATTTACCATGCGCACGTATTTGGAGCATCAGATCACGGAATATTAGCGGTAGACACGTACGGAATCTCAATAATTGACAGCAACATAAGCGGTAACGTTCAGCACACAGATCCGGCTATCCCTGACAACAAGGCGATTGGATTTTATGGAGTATCCAATTCCTACATCGTAGGGAACAGAATCACAGGAAGTGCTGGAGACGGAGGCATTGCAGTGTATAGTAGCTCATCCCTCGTCCCAACTGGTCTTCCTATACCGAACGTTAATGCTAGCGCCGACAACAATTTCATTGCAGACAACTACGTCTCAAATGATTCTCAAGGATGTGGAATTGTTGTTGCTGCGTGGGGACCAGGTCAGACTGTGGCAAACAACTGGATTTTCAATAATGTGGTTATTGGAGATTTATTGACCCCTCACGGACCAACTGGGTTCAACGTTGGAACTATAGTCGTGGCTGCCGATTTCCCTTTCTCTTCTGCTGTCGATAATGTGGTGCTTGACAACACAGTAATAGGGGGGCTTGAAGATGGCATAATAGTCAATGCCGAAGCTCCTGGTGCAGCCGATATTGGAAACGAGATCGCAGGAAACTACGTTAAATTAGGGGCTTTTCAAAGACTCAATAATCCACCCTTTGACAACGCATCTGACCTTAACCTTGCTCCCGCACCAAATGGAATAGCCATATATGCGAACTTGATCCCTCAGACTGCCAAACCGGCTCCTCCAGTCGCCCAAGGTAACGTCGTTGTAGACAACATCATAGTGGACGAAACGATAGGAATCTGGGCTGCAAATGCCTACAACGGAACATATGTGGGCAATGTTTTTGAGAATGTCACAACGCACTTTCAATCCTTTTACGGAGTTGGATAATTTTATTTTTTTGATTTTTTTCTTATTTTTTGTGATAAAGACTCCAAAGTTCTTGGGAAATCGTAAAAAGATTATCATTGAAAATGACTGTGCGAGATAGATTGCCTTAAAATAGATCCAAAAATCTTCTCCACGTATAGAGCAGACAATATCCAGACACCTGTAATCGCTAAGATTCGATGGAGAATCTTGTCAGATCGATCACGCGAATGTGAGCTTGTGGTGCCCTACGCAGTTCTATTTAAGTGACTTAGTGGTAGACAAACTGTAACTTAAACTAGACGGTCTTCCTGTGACGTGATAAGAATTATAAAAGACCTCGGTATTCGAATCCATTGATCACTATCAACGAGGTGCTGTTACTATTAGCTGGTATCATGTTGTTGGGATTCGTAGGAGAAATTGCGTTTAGAAAGAAGAAAATTCCAGACATGTTACTTCTCTTGCTAATAGGAGTAGCTCTCCACTATGCCGGTATCATTCCAGTCGTTTACCTCTCGATTATGAAGGAACTTCTTGGATTTGTCGGCACCGTCGCTTTAATTTTGATAGTGTTTGGCGGATTGCTAAAACTTGATCTCCAGAAGTTTGGCGCAACCGTTTCCAGAGGCATTATAATGGCTGCATCAGATCTGCTCTTCGTCATGGGTATTTCGACTCCTATACTCTATTTCTTTCTTAAAATTCCATTACTGGACTCTCTGCTACTCTCAGCGGTTCTCAGTGAGAATTCTGTCGCATTTATAGTGCCATTGATGTCGAGAATCAATCTGGATGAAAGAATCAAACACACCATTGAAGTTGAAACAATCATGAATTCTGTCATGAACATCATAGCGGTTCTTTTTATCCTGAGCATTATGAATCAACAGTCTAGTTTGGTTGGATTGGCCGGATATCTCTTTGGAAGCATCTCTGAAGCATTAGTACTGGGAGGGGTCACAGGAATTGTCTGGCTAATAGTCCTGCGCCAAGCATTGACTCCACACTATTACATTGCAACGATAGCCATATTGTTCGCCCTATGGGGAGTATCTGACATAATCGGAGCGTCTGCAATCCTTACGATTTTCGTATTTTCGGTAATCATAGCAAATTCCCTTTGGGTCTCTAAAGTCGTGAAAATTTCCGGAATCATCGATAACGAGTCTCTTAGTTATTTCAACCAGGAAATCACTTTTTTTGTAATGACCCTTTTCTATGTGTACATAGGAATCTTGGTGAACATTTTTGATTTCCAAGGTATAATAATCGCGGCCCTTTTGGTCGCAATTCTAGTTGCAATCAGATTCTTTGAAGTATTCTCCGTACAGGGGGTTACCAAGTGGTTCGGCAAAGACTCAGTTCTGGTATCTTCGTTCGTACAGAGAGGTTCGACCGTAATAGTTCTCGCAGGCATACTGCTTTCGACCGATCCAACAGTTTTTGGACTGTTTGGTAACATCTTGTTCTATGTGGTGATATTTACGATACTGACTGGATCACTGTTATTTTCAGTAATTTCGCGCAAGTACGTCTCTTCGACGACAGTTTTAGGTGCGCTCTCACCAGAAGATCCGAAGACTCGGAAATAAAAATTCAGAGTCACAAAGTAATCTTGTATGATTAGTATTTTTTCTGAACCTGATGAACGGTTATTGATTTTTAAATAAGGAAGTAAAAATGAAAATCGTCTCAATATTGAATTGGATTAACTTTCATGTCTATTCGAATTCAATCGCGAAAACGAGCTCACTGTTGATTCGTCCAGAATTCTTATATGCTTTTGAGGGTAGGGAATCCAATGCTTGATCTCATTACTTCAATCCTGCTCCTGTTGATCGTCGCTATTGGTTTGGGTGAAATATTCGACAGGTTCTCACTTCCTGAAGTCGTCGGAGCCATCATAGCGGGAATTTTGTTAGGTCCTGCAGTGTTCGGAGTCGTACTGCCATCGTCCGAACTGTCGACAATAAGTATCCTTGCGCTCTTTTTCATAATTCTTCAGATCGGTGTCGAGGCCTCGGCTGACATATTTTCTAAGAACATAAGATACGTAACGGGGTTCGCACTGACCTCATTCATAGTCCCACTCATACTGATGTCTCTGGGCTCCATTTTTATTTTTAAACTTCCGTACCTTGAGGCCGTCAGTACCTCACTTTCAGTGAGTGTACCTTCCATCTCAATTGCCTCAGTTCTTCTCGTAAGATCTGGCCTGATCAAGATGGAAGACGGTCTCAGACTACTGGGAGGAGTTGCAATGAGTGATGCTATAGCGTTCATTGTTCTCGTCTCTTTTCACAGACCACTTATGACCATAGCTATCGATTCTGCCTCGCTTGCAGCATTTGTGGTGTGCCTGTACTTCCTAGATATGCTTCTAAAGTCAAAGTCAGAATTCTTGATAAGAAGACTAGATATGTTTACTAGAAGGGAGAAGGAAGGAATCATATTTGCAATAGTGATAATGATGGGACTCGCCGCATCAGTTCTCTTTGAATACATAGGGATTACCTTTGTCCTCGGAGCATTCTTTTCAGGGTTGATAATTCACCAAAACACCATCGGTGAGCATGCGTTTGGAATACTCAAGAGAACGTTTCAGCGGATTAATTCCAGTTTCTTTATTCCACTGTTTTTCAGTATTTCGGGGCTTGAAGTTTCCATGATCCCAATTTCTGCTATTCCTTACATGATTTTCTTGATCGCAGTGACGACTTCGATAGGCGGATTATTTGCGTACTCATTTTCCAGAAGATATATGAGAAGCATCACTCCGTTCGTGTCTCTTGGTATTTTCGGAGGCAGAGGGGCTGTTGGTATAATTATTGCCTCTCTCGCCATTTCAAAAGGTTTCATGAATAGCACATATTATTCCGTAGCCATATTTGCAACAGTAATAATGGCAGTCACTTTCACTCTCGTTTTTGGACGCTCTTTGAGAAATCGTGACCTGCCTCGCAATAAAGCAAAAGGCAGTACTCGTTAGCAAACTTTCTTGCCTCTACAGTCCGGTTTCCATTTGGAGACGTACTAGTAAAGAAAGTAGGTTCGAATGTGTGATGTCTCATCCAAAAAACCGAAATAACAATCCGAAATACTAACTGGAATGCCAGATTCAGCTGATTCGATTAATGGTAGAGACAAGATCGTCGTAGTATTGGGAAATCGTTTGATACTGGACCAGCTTCCTGAAGAATTGAAGGGAAGGATGGATGCAGCAATCAAACTTTGGTCCTCCCTAGACAATTCTTTAATGCTTCTTTCTGGAGGGAGAACCAATCCTTCAGTTCCCAGAGCAGAGTGTGAGGCGATGAGAGATTATGCAGTACTAAACGGTATTCCTTCGAGTGCCATTCTGATGGATCCCAATGCGTTGGATACAATAGGGAATGCATATTTTACTAGAAAGATATTAGATATCCATCCAGAGATCAAGCTAGTCTATACCGTGACTTCCTGCTACCACGTTCCCAGGGCAGAGTTCATCTTTGAGCTATGTCTGGGTCCCAAATTCACCTTGGATTCCAAGACTTGCTACAAATCCGGAAGACAGTCCTATGATTCGGAACTCAAGAGTTTCGATAGCGCCCGCAGTTTTTTCTCGGGTATTGCTTCGGGCGAAATTGAAGAGATCGGTAAAAGACTCATGGAGCAGCATTCGCTCTACCGTGATTTGATAATCTAGCAAAGTGCTGACCCTCCGAGGATTACCTCGCGATTACTCAGTCTCTTATCTCCTTCTCAACCAGATATGCAGTCAGTGCTAGAAGCCCTGCAGCAAGTATGGCCAATCCCCCAAGCCATTGCCCTACTTGAGTCCATTGAGCCGTGGTCAGATTTCCGTTAATGATCACCATTCTGATTGCCTCTGCAGACCATGAAACTGGGTTGTACTTTGCGACGTTGGCTAACCAGTCGGCCATCATGGCAGGAGAGAACATTGCATAGCTTACGAACATGAGAGGTAGATTGACCAGATTTACGATACCAAATATAGAGTTCATGTTCGTCATCCTGGTCGCTATTACGCTGAATATGGACGAGAAGATGAAAGAGACAAGAACTATTGCAGTCACGAGCACCAAGACATCCAAAACAGTGAATCCGTGAACAAACTTCAAACCATTCGGGATCAGGTAAGCCGCAACAATGAGGATAACCACTTGGGGCATGATCCTAATCACAGACGAAAGTATCTTTGAAAACACGATCGAACTTCTCCTTATGGGAGATGACAAGAATCTTCCCATTGGCCCGAGCCTCCTGTCGAATATTATCTGGGTTCCCGCAAACATTGCAGTAAAGAGTCCCATTGTCGTCAAGACCCCTCCAACGATATAAGTAATGTAATTGGGGGCTCCTCCCAATACGTAACTACTTGCCTGCGGGAAGAATTTCGTGATGTCAAATGCGCTACCGAACAGGGCAATCCAGAAGATGGGTTGTATGAGATTTGTCACAAAGAATGTTGGATTTCTCACCCACTTCTTTAGTTCTCTCACCGTTAAAGGACCTAGTCCGCTCATTGTCTCGCCCTCCTCATATTGATAGCTAGTTTCCTGGCGTCCGAACCACCATCTTCCTCCCGTATCGACCTTCCAGTATATTCAAGGAAGACTTCGTCCAGGGTCGGCTTTTGGACTGTGAGTCTTACAGTCGAAAGCTCGTGCTGCGAAATGAAGTTTATAATGTTTGGAAGAGATTCGTCTGCATTTACTACTTTTATTTTGACGGTATTTTGACCCATATCCTTCACTTCTAAAGCGCCCGGAACTGTTTTCATTAGTTGCGCACTTTTCTCATCTGACAGAGTTATGGTGATAATGTCTCCCTTGAGTGAGGTCTTGAGATCCGCAGGGCTTCCGGTTATCAGAACCTTGCCGTGGTCTATTATAGATACTCTAGCGGCGAGCTCATCGATCTCCTCCAGGTAGTGAGAAGTGAGTATAATTGTCACGTTCAGCCTTTTTTGAATTTCTTTGACGTAGTTCCACATTTGAATCCTTGTCTGAACATCTAGCCCTAAAGTAGGTTCGTCCAGGAAGAGTATCTTCGGCTCGTGAACTAATCCGATAATCAATTCCAGTCTTTTTCTCATTCCGCCTGAATAGGTTCTCACCAGCCTATCAGCGGCTTCTTCAAGCTCTACCAATTTCAAGAGATTCCTGCAGTTTTCTTGTGCCTTTATCTTTGGCACATTATAGAACTGAGATACCATCATCATGTTCTCTCTTCCAGTCAGGTCCTCGTCGGCTGTAAAGTCCTGTGGCACAACGCCGATCAGCTTTCTGACCTCAAGAGAGTTCTTTCCTATGTCAAACCCTCCTACTGTCGCAGTACCTCCAGACGGGGAAATCCGTGTTATCAACATATTTATGGTGGTAGTCTTCCCCGCACCATTCGGACCTGCGAGACCATAAATTTCTCCTTCCTTGATCTCCAAGTTAAGATCAGAAACTGCCTTTATTTTTCCATTATATATCTTCGTTAGATTTTTCGTTTCTATAATTGTTCCATTCATTATTTCATTCCTCTGGTTTCCATCAATTCTTTCTTAGCATCCAATAGAATTTTGTGAGCCTTTTCTATTTCAAGTTCCAAATTCATTAGAAAAACTTCGTACTCCTTCTCGTTCTTGAACGCCGTCCGTATACTCTTCAGA
Source organism: Thermoplasmata archaeon (assembly GCA_021792255.1). GTDB lineage: Archaea > Thermoplasmatota > Thermoplasmata > Thermoplasmatales. Next base: position 46,498 of record JAJYUZ010000002.1, on the reverse strand, counting down.
TTATCTTCGAGTGACGAGCCTAAATTCTGCATTGAACTCAACATGAATCTGGCTTTGTTTTCTGGATTCATCGCTTCCATCCATATTTTCCCCATGAACTTCGCCATGGGTGAGCTGTCGAAGTGTCTCTCCCCAATCTTTTTGACCAGGCCCGAGCCTTTTTCAGTCAACTTATACATGGCTTTGCCGTTTTCATCGTACCTTTCAATAAGCCCTCTGCGAGTAAGCCTGTTTAGAGCAGGGTAAATAGAGCCAGCGCTTGGTTTCCATGCACCGTTGGTTTTTTCATTGATAAGATTTGCTACTTGGTTCCCGTATATCGGACCATCTCGTGCCATTGTTATGATGATGAAGAAGATAATTCCTCTGCTCCATCTATCTTCGCCGGCCTCCATAAATGATAGTTCAATAGTATATATAACGATATCGATATCGATAACTAATTACTAAATATAGTAAAATACGCGCTCCTGAGTTGCCTTTAAAATGCGTCCACTGGGTTTGACAAGTGATTGTTCTGTCTGTACCTCAAGTTTATTGTTTCTTTTTTTGACTCTGTTCCTAATCTCTTCTGGATACTCTGGTTCATCCATTCCTAACCTGTTCTATCGAACTGTGATTGTTTACCAATATTATCCTTCTGTCATTTTCTTCATTCTCGATGGGGTCACTGTTGAATCAATGTACTTTCGTAGGTCAGAATACGTAATGCCACATGCGATCAAATGAACTGTGCTTTCAGCATTCGGTTGACTCGACTGGAAAAATTTAAAAGGAAATAAAGCTCATGAATTGTGCCTAACGATCCAGAATATCCACGCATTGAAGATCACGGTGTTCTTTTGAATAACAGAACCGCTGCTCTGGTTTCGAAGTTTGGTGAGGTCGACTTTGCCTGTTTCCCAAATTTCGATTCTGAAATGGTCTTTTCTTCGATATTAGATAGAAAAAAAGGAGGGTACTTCAGCATTCGACCAGTCAACAGGAATCTAGAATCTAGGCAGTACTATGAGCCCGATACCAACATACTCTTTACTCTGTTCTCGGACAAGAAGAGCAAAGTACTCTCAATAATGGACTTCCTTCCTATGAGTTTCGAGCATTCCGTCTACTTTTCTGAGATTCACAGGAGAATAGAGACGTTCGCGGACGTGAACATTGAAATAGATTTCAATCCTTTTTTCTTAAAGAGGAGAAAATCGGTCCAGAAAGTCGACAGTAAAGGCTACAATGTCTTTTCAGAGAACTCGAGCCAGTTCTTGTCGACGGACCTAGATTTGAAAGTGGAGGAAAACTCCGTCACTGGAACTGTTACGCTGCCGGCAACTGCGGTGAGATGGCTCGTCACGGCGCACAACCTAAAGAAAGCTTATCCACCGACTCTGTTCGCAAGCGAAGACAGATTGTGGCAGACCCGGAGGTTCTGGAAAGAGTGGCTAATGAAGTCGAAGTATCAAGGTATCTTTTACGACGTTGTAAACAGATCCCTCCTTACCCTGAAAGGACTGTTTTTTGACCCCAACAATTTCATGGTAGCCTCACCGACCACTTCTCTTCCTGAATCAATTGGAGGAGAAAGGAACTGGGATTATAGGTTCATGTGGGTCAGGGATACTTCCTACGTAATAGAAGGATTGGTCCAACTGGGATACATAGAAGAAGCCACAAAATTCTACCTCTCTATTATAGACAGATTTGAAAAGGATGGCAAATTGTCCTCCATTTACAAAGTGAGCGAAGACTCCAATATAGAAGAGTCCTCCTTAGATCTTGCCGGATACATGAATTCCTCCCCTGTGAGGATTGGCAATGGCGCACGGAGTCAGCTTCAAATAGATCAGTACGCGTCTCTAATAATTTCACTGAGGATGCTCTTAGAAAATTCTGGATTTCTGAGCATTCATACGATGGAGAAGGTCTTCTTAATCGGCAATTCTCTGATCAATATTTGGAGAGAGCCAGATTCATCAATATGGGAAATACGCGGAGACAAGAGGAACTACGTCTATTCAAAGGCTCTAGCTTGGAAGGCTCTTTCTGACCTGTCCTGGCTCTATTCAAGGATGGGAGATGATTCAAACGCTTCAGCGGTTTTGAACGAAGCAAGAGCATTGAGAGAAGAAATCTATAGAAAGGGAATCTCATCAAAAGGCTACTTCAAACAGAGTTATGAAACGGATGACGTGGATTCCGCCCTTCTCAGACTACCCCTCTTCGGTTTCTGCACTATAGCCGACAATGTCTACAAGAACACTCTCAGCGTCATCGAAGAAAAACTGATGCCTGAGAAATATTTGTTCAAGAGGTACACTCTGGACGACGGGCTAAAAGGAGAGGATAACGCTTTCCTAATGGTGTCTTTTTGGTACATCAGAAACTTGATCCAAAATGGACAGTTACAGTCCGCGCACGACGGCTTAATGATGATCCTGGACCTCCTCAACGAAGTATCTCTCCTCCCAGAAGAAATTGAATTTAAAACCCACAGGTACCTTGGAAACTACCCCCAAGCGTTCAGTCATCTTTCACTCATCGCAACTATCATGGAATACAACAGGAGTGTCAAGAAACAGAAATGAATCTTACCCTACATTCAAGCACTTCGGTAAGAGATATATTCTACCAACACATAATAATATTATATCCCAATTTTAAGGATTCTGGATACACCCAATGAAGAGGAAGATTCCCCTGAGTAAGGTTTAATAATGCGATATTAATTACTACTCAACAAGGAGTTGTTAACCAAAGGTGGTAAACATGGTCAATAGAAAGATTAGAAAAAGAGATGATGACTTCTGGAATGATATCCATGATTTTCTGGAAAACAGCGATAGGGAGTACAAGAAGTTCCTCGAGAGATGGTTTGATACTTTCGACGAGATCGAGAACATAAAAGAGCAGGACCAGCCGGGTACATACGTGTATGGATTTACTTACAGGTTGGGGGCAGATGGTAAGCCAGAGTTCAAAGAATTTGGCAACATACCCAGAGCCTACCAAGAAGATTCCGAGGTCCCGAGTTTGGAATACAGAGAGCCCATAACCGATGTACAGAACAGGGAACAAGAAACGGATATAACCTTGGAAATCCCGGGAGTAACCAAGAAGGACATATCGATTGAAACAAGTGACAACACTCTGATCATAAAGGTAGACAACGATGGTAGAAAATACTACAAGGAAGTGGAACTCGTTGACAGCATTCTTCCGGAGAACGTTAAGGCATCATACTCCAATGGCGTCTTAGACATCATAGTGAAGAAGCCTCTGATAAAAAAGAAAGAAGGGAAGAGAATTCCAGTAGATTAAGCATGTCAACAGATCTGTTGGACTTAATAGACAACGACATCAGGAGAAAGATCCTGAGTATCCTTTCCATAAGACCTTCGTACACTTTTGAACTTGCTAGATCTATTGGGAGTTCGCAGCAACTAATCGCGAAACACATCAAGCTTCTGGAGGACAGTGGAATGGTCTACAAGGTGGGAAAGATAGAATCCGATGAGGGTCCGCCGAGGATCCTCTACAAAGCAAATCACCCCCTCCTTTCTCTCTTGCAGTTCATAGAGAGCATCTCTGTCTTTGGAAAGGAGGAAGAGGAGACAGAGTTACTGGAAGGAAACCTGCAGGAACTGATTGCACAGCTCAAAGACAATGACAATAAGATAAGACTCCTCGAAGGAAATCTGAAAGAGCTTATCACTACAAAGCAGAGGGTTCTGCTTGCGATAAATGGCCTCCTTCCTGATACCGATACGTCCCTATTTTTCAAGATGATCAGAGAGGCATTTGAGAACGGCAATTTTGATTTATTTTTCGAAGCGATGAGCAAGAATACCTTGGACTGAAAAACGAAAGGAGCAGATCAGATCGCCTGTCACTCATCATACTCAGTTAAGGCTAAATTCATCACACTGCTCCTCAGGTCTTGGCACATAATTACAAACTTTTGCTTAGCTCTTTTCCTTCCCTTTGGCGATGCCTCTGAATGAAGTCGATCCGGTCACTAAAAAGATATACGGGATTATGATAATAATGAGTGTACTCTAGGCGTGGCGATTCGGGAGAAACGGACAGTACATCCGGCAAGAGGATCAAGAAAGACAATCCAATCATAGAGTGGGAAGGAACTCTCGACGAGCTGATAGCTCAGATTGGATATTCCAAGGTCCAGATCTCCTGGAGTGATGTGACCACGGATCTTTCTCAAGTACAGATGGATTTATTTCATTTAGGAGAAGAAATACTGACCTCTGGAACCGGACGAAAACTGAGAGACGACGGAGTTTCCTGGCTGGAAAATAGGATAGCCGTTTACCTGAAGGAGATTGGAGAAATAAGATTGTTTGTGATCCCTGGAGGCTCCAAGGAAGCAGCCAGCCTGCAGCTTTCGAGGGCAATAACTAGAAGAGCCGAAAGAAGATTGGTAGAACTCAATGCAGTCCAGAAGGTTGGTCCTCCCTCTCTGCAATATCTGAACAGGCTCTCGTCATTGATTTTCATGATGGCACTCGTAGCAAACAAGAGAAACCAGATCGGGGAAACGCTCTTTCCCTGGCCCAATCCAGAAAAAATCAAGAAGTAGCCATTTTGATATAGAAAGGTGCCATATTCCTTCATGGCGAGATTTATCGTGGAAGCCTCCTCAACAATAGAAGAACTTGACCTAGAAGGCGGTGGAAAGATAAGATGGCTTATCACTCACAGAGATGGTGCGCAGAATTTTTCGATGAGATTGATAACCATACCAGGTGGTAAATCGACTCCAAATCATAGCCACGACTACGAACACGAGATATTCGTTCTTGCCGGCAAAGGAGAGGCGGAACTGGAGGGCAAAAAGATATCGGTCGAGAAGGATATGTTCCTCTTTATCCCGGGGGGAGTGACACACACAATTAGAGCGGAGAGTAGCATGAAAATGATTTGTGTCGTCCCAGTTGAAGCAGCGATGAAAATACTGGGCTACTAGTTACGCATTCCCCGTAAGAACGACACTTTGCCTCGAGTCAGAGTCCACGCTTCCTTAATAGTAGAAATAAGAGGAAAAAAGGAGTATAAGATTACTCTGTAGCGGCAAACTTCTTGTTGAGTTTTTCAGGTTTCGTGTGGTTGAAAAACTGTTCAAAGATCGGATCGGCCGTGCCCATCAAGGTCATCCAGTAAATCCGTGCCATGCTCATCTTCATCATGTGCTTCGTTTTTGTAGGTGGGTAAGGAACCACTGGATTGTTGTAGTCGGCTATTACGAAAGTCGCCTTTCCGTATGCTGTGTCGAAAGGGCAATTGATCCTTCCGTCGAATTCTGCGTATCTTCCCTGAATTATTTCTGAAACTGCCATGGCCTCGAGATGTGCAGTGACTCCCGTTTTGGATGTGGGAAGAGTGTTGCAGTCGCCTATAGCAAAGGCGTCCTCGTAACCGTTTATTTTCATGTACTTCTTATCCGCCTTTATGAATCTATCTTCGTCTTGCACCGTTTCCGGAATGATCTTTATTTTCGTTCCTTTGCAGGGAGGTACTATGATTGGAAGGTCGTAATTTAGCGAGTCTCCTTCTAGAGATGCGATTGTCTTGTGCTCCACATCTATCGTGTCTACGTCGAAGAATGGCATTACTTCTATGCCCCTTTCCTTTACGAACGGTTCCACAACCTTGTTCATCGGTTCTGCAGAATAGGCTCTGGCAAACGGAGTGAAGAACACTATCTTTGTTTTTTCTTTCAATCCAATACTTCTGAGGCGCTCTTCTAGAAGAAACGCCCCCTCTAACAGAGAAGGTGGGCACTTGCATGTTGCAGAAGATTGGCCAATTGCGATCGTCCCTCCCTTGAATTTGCTTATATGTGACCATAACTTTTCTGAGTTCCAGACATTGGTATGGTAGTCTCCATATTCATCATAGATCTGCCTTAGTCCTGGAATCGCGTCTGGGTCTGGAGTAGTTCCAGTCGCGATGGCTAGATAGTCGTAAGTGTATATTCCCTTTCTCGTGCCGTAGACTTTTCTCTCGTCTAAATTGATGGCACTTATCTCGTCCTGAACGAAGTGCACTCCGGGTTTCAACAGCGATCCTATTGGTCTGGAAATCTTTCTTTTGGAACCTTTAAAGGCTATGTACAAGAACCATGGTTGATAAAAGTGCAAGTCACTCTTGTCCACTACAGTCACATCATACTCATTTGTATCTAGATGGTTAGCAAGGATTAGCCCGCCCCCTCCACCACCTATTATGAGAACTTTCTTCATTTTCATCTTCCGTTTATCTTTTGTTTATCTTGATCTTGATGACGATCTTTTCCTGATCTTCCTTCACTTCGAGGATCTCATTCCCGGTTTTGGCTGCCCAGGCCTGGGTATCCGCCCTCACTCCCTTGTCGGTAGCCCAGATTTCCAGCAAATCTCCCACCTTAGAGTTCCGGTAAGCTCTCGCCAAATCTGTTATGGGACCAGGACAAGCCGACCCTCTCGAATCGATTATTTTGAAGTTTTCCATTTTCATCACCTTATATGTACAGCGTCTGGCCACCTTCAGCTTGCTGGAGGAAAGCTGCTGCCCCTACCATGTCATCGACGATTGGATCCAAATCCTCTCTCTTTATGCCCATGACTCCGCACGCCATTGAACATGCGTAAACCTTGGCACCAAACTCTTTTGCTTCCATTATCATCTCGTACCAGGACTTCACGTGTTCCCTCGCCATCCCTTGCATGAACACCGGGCCCATCTGTTCGAATTCCTTAGGGAGCATCATCTTTTTTTCTCCCTTGGTAAAACTTAGTAGCCCCCAGAAGGTTACGAATATTCTCACTTCTGATCCCATTGCCGCGCCGGCTTGCGATAATACGCCCGCCGAAAGTATTTTGTCGGTCGTTCCACTGAACAAAATTATAGATAGTTTACTTACCATAGGTCGACACCAATTCTGATATCGCTTTCAAGAATATAATCTCATTGTGAAATATATTAAGCCATGCATAAAATATTAAGAAAGCTTAAACATTTAATCCATCTAACTGACGCATTACCGACGAAAACTAGCTCGAATTTATGAACTCTTCCCGTATTCTTATCTGGAAACTGTGATCACTTCGGCAAATGCCGCAGCTTGGGTCCTGGTACTTATGTAAAGCACCCTCTTCTCATAACAAGCTCTCCTCATTATCTTTCCATCACTCTCTGACCTGTAATTTTCTGATAGTACATTTATGACGGCAGATACGTTCCCAAGATTGAGGAGATCGAGCGTATTGGGGACGCCCTCGAAAATCTTTTTTATTTTGACCGTGTTGATACCATAATTCTCTAAAACGTCGTGAGTCCCTTCTGTACAATATATTGCCTTGCCAGAATTGTTTATCATCTTTACTATTCCTAGGAATTCGCTGATCCTTTTTGCTGGAATTGAAATGATGACCCCTTCCTTTGAGATGTTGTAGCCTGCGGCCCTGTAACCGTTGACAAGAGCCTGCTTCAAGTTTGAACCAATACCTATAACTTCGCCTGTGCTCTTCATTTCTGGACCAAGAATTACGTCAGATCCCTTCAACTTCTCGAATGGGAATATTGGAACCTTTACTCCCGTCAGGTTTGTAGTTGATTGGATCTCTGAAAGTTTTGCCCCGAGAAGAACATCCGTCGCAGCTTCCGATAGATTGATTCCTGAAATTTTTGAAACAAAGGGGAAAGTCCTAGATGATCTAGGATTTATCTCTATTATGTGAACCACATTGTCCTTGACTGCAAACTGGATGTTTATCGGCCCAACCACTCTGAGTTTCCTGCAGATCAACTTCGTGTATTCCTTCATCGTCTCCAGGACATGGCTGGGAATGTTTTTGGAGGGGAAGATACTGGTTGAGTCGCCTGAGTGAATCCCAGCTTCTTCTATGTGTTCTATTATTCCTGGGATCAGTACATTCTCGCCATCTGAAACACCATCGATTTCTGCTTCCATCGAATTGTCAAGATATTTTTCGACGAGAAACTCCTTAACGAATCTACCGTGGAATTTCAGATAGTCATCTGCTTCTTGAGTGGACTTTAGGACGGCCATGTGCGCTCCTGAAATTGTGTAAGAGGGCCTGACAATGACGGGGTAGGTAAGTTTCTTTACTGTGTCCAGAAAAGATTCTGTCGATGTGAAGAAGTACTCTGGATACGGGATTCTCATTTCCCTCATTAGTGAAGCAAATTTTTCACGATCCTCTAGGATGTCAATCGTTTTGACGTCCGTTCCCAGAATTCTGATTCTCTCCCCGAAATGATCGTTTATCTTCTGGAGGATGTTAATCGGTCTTTGTCCACCAAACCATGGAACGAGAGACGTCGCCGTAGAATTCTCAATAACATTTCTCACAGTTTCAAAATCCACCGGATCGAAGACGAGGAAGTCGCTTTCGTCGAAATCTGTGGACACTGTTTCTGGATTATCGTTTATCATTATGACCTTGATTCCCTTCTCTCGAAACCTCGAGGAAACGTGGACACAGCTATAATCAAATTCTATCCCCTGTCCTATCGTTATTGGTCCGCCACCAAGAACGATCACGTCTCCCTTAATCTTCTCGCCTGGATTCGATGAATAATAGTATGGAGTGTGCACATCGAATTCCCCTGCACATGTGTCCACGATGGAAAATCCTGTCCCCTCAATTTCCCCTTTGAACGCAACTAACAATTCGCCCACAAAAAGCTTCTTCCAGCCAGTCAGAGAAGATATCTTTTCGATCGCATAACCTCTCTTATAAGCCTCATAGATTTGAAGAATTCTTTCGGGATTCGGTACCGATAACAGAGATTCATCGAATACGACTTTCCTGTTGATCATTCCCGTGGACCTCAGAGATTTCCTGAATGCCTCGGAGAGCGTTTTGCCAATGCTCATTGCTTCCCCCGTACTTTTCATCTGAGTTCCCAGCTTGAAATCTTCTTCTGGAAATTTTTCAATCGGCCATACTGGGCACTTCACGACGACGTAATCTATGGCAGGCTCCCTTGCAGCATTCTTCTCACCAGTCACCGTGTTCTCAATCTCTGAAAGTTTCTTTCCTAGAGAGATCAGTGCAGCCACCCTTGCTATTGGGTACCCTGTTGCCTTGGATGCGAGAGCAGAAGATCTCGACAACCTTGGGTTCACTTCAATCACGTAATATTCCCCTGTAGCATCGTTGAAAGCAAACTGGACATTACACGCCCCTACGATGCCGAGCCTTTCTGCGATTTTTAGAGCAGAATTCCTGATCTTCTGATAATTGTAATCGTTGAGCGTAAGGAAGGGCGTCACCACGATGCTGTCACCCGTGTGGACTCCCATGGGATCTACGTTCTCCATGGTGCAAACGGCAATCTTATTCCCGAGGGAGTCTCGAACCACCTCCACTTCGAGCTCGTTCCAGCCAATTACAGATTTCTCTATAAGAATCGCTCCGACTTCGGACAGGTACAATCCTTGCTCGACTATTGATCTGAGCTCCTCTACATTTCGTGCAATTCCCCCTCCACTACCGCCAAGTGTGAAAGAGGGCCTTACAACTATTGGGAAACCGATCTGCTTGGAATATTTTATTGAATCCTGAAGTGTTGAACAGTAATACGATTCTAGTACGGGTTCTCCAATTTCCTCCATTTTCTTTTTGAATTTTAACCTGTCTTCGGAGATTTCGACAACTTCGGGCTGCGTGCCTAAAACCTTGACATTTCTGGAGGCTAGGAATCCTGATTTCCAGAGTTCCACCAAAAGATTTAGACCCGTCTGCCCACCAAATGTTCCAAGAATAGCACCCGGCTTCTCCTCATCTATCAGCCTCATCATACTTTCTTCGTCAAGTGGCACCATCATTGGCTTGATTCCTTCTCTCCGATCGGTTTGGATCGTGGCTGGGTTGGAATTCGCTACTACAACTTGGATTCCTTCGTTAACGACTGCCTTTATTGCCTGGTTCCCGGAGTAATCAAACTCTGCAGACTGGCCTATCACTATTGGCCCTGAACCAATGATTAGAATCTTCGTAATGACTGTGTCAGCGCTCATACATCAACCTCCTGAACTCCTCAAAGACTCCAAGCTCGTCGATTGGTCCGGGCCCCCCTTCAGGATGGAACTGTGAGGTCAAGAGGTTCTTTCCTTCCAGCCCCTCATTGGTGCCGTCGTTCATAGAACGATATCTTTCCCTTACTTCCTTTGACTCATCAAAGACGACCGCGAACCCGTGGTTGTGTGTCGTAATTCCTATCTTACCCGTTGCTAAATCCGTTACAGGATGGTTGATACTCCTGTGTCCGAATTTCATCTTCTCGGTCTTCATCCCCAGAGAAAGAGATATGAGCTGGTGTCCAAGGCAAATTCCAAGAGTGGGTTTCTTTTCGATTGTCCCTTTCAATTTCGATACAAACTCAGCAAGACCCGGGTATGAAGGATCTCCCGGCCCATTGGAAATGACGACTCCATCCACTCGAGCTATGTGTTTTATTTGAAACCTGTCGTACGGTACTATGGATACCTGATAGTTATTCAACTGCGTCAGAATATTTCTCTTGTAACCTAGGTCGACGAGGAGAACATTCCCCTCTCTTGTATCCGCCATTTCTAAAGTTTCTTTTACAAGATTCGACCTGTAGGGATCTGAGAATTCGTTTACCCCAAAAGACCCAAGCTTGTTACCATTGATTCTGATGTAATCTATGATCTTCCTCGTCTCTTTTGTGATGATTCCTGGAACCCCCCACTTCTCCAGATATTCTGACAGTTCCGACTTCAACAATTCTGGAACGTGATTGATGACAACTCCCCTGACACGGGGTCTTTCACTTTCTCCTGTCTCATCAATTCCGTACGAACCGATGTATGGAAAAGAGAAGACCAATATCTGTCCAGAGTAACTTGGGTCTGTAATGGATTTGAGATATCCTGAAGGTGATGTTGTGAAAACAAGCTCTCCCTGAGAAACGACGTCTTTTCCAATGGATTCCCCCTCAAACACACCTAACCCGTCGACATATAGCCGGCTTAACTTCACACTGACCTTTAGCGAATGTCGAATCTGAATAAAAAGTTAGAGGTGAAAGAGAAGAGAGAAAAGAAGAACTTTTAGTAGTGACTCATTAAGGGATGTATTTGAATTTCCTGAATTCTTTCAAAGACAGGAGAACCACTCCATTTATCAACAGGCCGACTCCTGCCACTAAGTAATCGAAAACAATCCCATGAACAGAAATTAGCACTCCTCCTACTGCTAAACCCGCAGGGATCGCAATGAAGGAACCAACCGAGTCGATGCTCAACACCCTTGCAAGCAATTCTCTTGGCACTATCGCCTGGACGGTTGAAATGTACGTTGTATTGATTAGGCCGAACATCACTCCGACTAGTGCTCCCAGTACCAGAGAGAGATATAGGGAGTTTGACAGAGCAAAGAGAACAGCCGTTGCACCTGCAACTAGGATCGCAAGTGATATCAGGGGCCCAGCATTCCTGCTAGCATTGATTCGACCGACAAGGATAGCCCCAAAAGCCATGCCGCCTCCTATTGCCGCGACAAGGTACCCATAAGAAGAGGAATTGGCACCGAACCTGTCGGATGCGTAGACCACAAAAAAAGGGTAGAAGAGACTTCCGAAGAAGTTCGCGGGGAGTCCTCCTAGCGTGCCCTCGAGTATCGACAGGTGCTCCCTCATGAATCGCATTCCATCTCTGAGGTCATTGGAAAATGAGCTCTGTTTCGATTGCTCTTTTGTGGTTCTATTCTTGAACTCTCCTGCAATTTGAAACAGGAATATTGCAGAAACTGCGTAGGTCATTGAGTTTATACCCAGCCCATAGACTGCGCCAAAATAAGCTACAATCAACCCTCCAGCAGCAGATCCAATTGATTGAAAGACGCTGAAAGAGCCTTGCAGCTTCCCGTTAGCATTTTCCAGACCTTCCTTGTTGATCAACATGGGAAGTATGGCTTGGCTTGCGGGCTGAAAAAAGGTTGTGAATGAATACACGATCACCATTACTGCAAGTATCAGGGGGAACGAGAATCCTACAAAGTAAAGGAATAGTGCAAGGAGTGCCATAGAAATTGCCCTGACTACGTCCGAGGCGACCATCAATAATTTCTTATCATATCTATCCGCTATGACTCCGGCAAATAACCCCAACACAATACCTGGGACGATTCCAGCCATCCCTAGATACGAGATGTAAAGAGCGTTGTGGGTAAAATAATAGACAATCCAACTTACAGCTACAGCCGAAACTGACCCTCCAAAGGAAGCTACCGTCGTTGAGACGAATAGATTTCCAAATCCCCCGCCTAAAGGAGTCCCTTTCGATTTTTTAATCTGGACGTCTCCGGGGATTACGTCTAGCTTCGACATTCCTTCAACCTTTTGAATTCATTAAGTCCGGTCACGTTGAGATCAGTTTGGTAATTCTCTGGAAATTCTTTCGATCTTGGTTATCTTACCCACGCTTGCCTTTGGAGAAATATTTGCTGATCTTACGTATCTCAATTCTTTAATGTCCGAATACCTTTCGACTGTGATTTCGTTGCATTCGATAACCCCGCATTCGGTATCTTTCTCCAGGTCAATCTTGTCGGCATAGACGTCCTCGACCTCTGCTCCCTTTTCGATGTTTATAGTTCCGCAGACTATGGTTCCTCTGATTCTAGATTCTTTTTCTACATTAATTTCTAAAGCTCGGATTTCCTTTCCACTCATTTTCCCAGCTATGCCGATCTTCCTGGCATCTATGCTCTGAGCTTCTAGCTTCCCCGCAACTTCCAGTTTTCCGCATTTGAGTGTTCCCGCAACTTCTGCCGCCCCACTAATCTCGAGATCTTCGCATTCGCATGACTCGCCAATTTTTAGACTCCCCCTGACTTCGATTGATTCCACTTTTGTCTGTCCAGTTATCTTTCCGGATCCGCTTATCTCAAGGCTCCTCCCTTCGGCGCTTCCCTCAATATTCAGCGACCCCGAAAGGTCTATTCTCTTGAACTTCACAGGCCCCGTGAGCCTAAGAGAGCCACCTATTGAGAGTTCCTCTATCTCTTGCATGACACTTGATCTGGTAGATATTTATAAGTATGACTCACAACTTGTTAGTTGATGAATAGGTGCCGGCACGATATCCTCAATGATATGCTGAAAGAGCTCGTTATAGAGCCTAGAAAGATAACAGAATTGTGCGCCGCGGGAAATGTTCCAGTTGACAGAGGGAAAGGAATCGTTAAAGATCTGGAGAAATTTGGTTTGTTGCTCAAAACTGAAGGTATAGAGGGGATAGAGTACAAACTGACCGACAGAGGTTACGAGTGGATAGGACTTTACAAGCTATTGAAGAAGACACTGCCATGATGACACTTCATCGCCAAGAAAGCCCATGAATATGCACCCGTTGAACATTATTAATAGTTCGAGTTTTATTTAGGATTATGCCATTTGACAATGAAAATACCTATATCAAAATGGTCGAAAAGAAAGAAGAGGATCTATTTCATAAGAAGTTCGAAGAAAGCCTGGAGAGAGTGACAGAACTCTTTGATAAGGAGTACCCAAATCTGGTGGATGGAGAAATAGTAGAACAGGAGAAACTTACACATATCTCTCCTGTAGATGGAAAGACTCAAGTTGGAAAATTCCAGATGTCGACTAAAGAAACGTCCCAGAAGGCAGTAGGTATCGCAAGGGATCACTACAGGGAATGGTATTTCAAGGGATACATCGCAAGAGCGGAGATATTCTTGAAAGCAGCAGAAATACTCTCGGAGGAGAAATTTGACTTTTCTGCAATTCTGAGCTATGAGAATGGAAAGAACCGTTACGAGGCCATGGGTGATGTGGACGAAGCTATCGATTTCATGAGATATTATGCACTGAATCTTATAGAAAATCAGGGATACGCCAGGTTCACTGGAACTGCATACTACGGAGAGGACTCCAAGAGCGTCATGAAACCGTACGGAGTGTTCCTCGTTGTCGCACCGTTCAACTTCTTCTCTATAACCGTCGGAATGGTCAGTGGTCCCCTTCTGGTGGGGAACAGTGTGATACTGAAACCGTCATCAGATATTCCGCTCTCGTCTTTCAAGTTCGTGGAACTTATGCACAGAGCAGGGGTTCCTAAGACTAATCTGATCTACCTTTCGGGTTCTGGAGGGCGGGTCGGAAGGACACTTTACACGGATGACGGGATCGATGGAGTCGTCTTTACCGGTAGCCGAGATATTGGAACAAAAATTTACAAAGAATCACAGGAGAAGAGGCCCAAGGTTGCAATTACCGAGATGGGAGGTAAGGATACCGTCATCGTGACGGACAAGTGTGATATCGACAAAGCGGTGGAAGGAGTAGCCAGGTCTGCGTTCGGCTACAATGGTCAGAAATGCTCTGCCTGCAGCGTTGCTCTGATAGACGAAAAGCTATACGACTCCTTCAAGAAGAAGCTGGCTGCGTTCAGTTCCAGACTCTCAATAGACGACCCCAGAAAGAAAGAGACTTTTGCTGGACCGGTGATAAACAAGGAAGCATATGAGAAATTCCAGAGAATAGTGGAAACGATTCCCAAGGACAAGATATTGCTCGGAGGGAAGAGGATTCCTAGAGATGGATACTACGTGGAGAATACCATTCTTGATAACGTCGGGGACCCAAAAATAGAGAGAGAGGAACTCTTCCTACCTATATTAGCGATTAAACCAATCAAGTCCCTAAAGGAGGGTATTGAGTTTGTGAACACCATGGAGTACGGGCTCACGGGCGGAATATTCTCAGAGGACAAAAAGGAAATAGAGTATTATTTCGACAACGTGGACGTGGGAGTTATTTATGCCAATAGGAGGAGAGGCGGATCCACAGGAGCGATGGTCGCTTCACAGCCGTTTGTCGGGTGGAAAATGAGCGGAACTTCTGGCAAGGGAACGGGTTCCTTTTATTACCTTCAGCAGTTCTTGAGGGAGCAGGCCCAGACCATAGTCAGGTAGATAACAAATTCTTCATGAGTTCGTTGACTTTTTCGACGAACTCCCTCTCTTTACCTATAGGAACAATTGCTCCAGCCGCATTTCTGTGTCCTCCGCCAGAACCGCCAAGGCTGTTGGCGGCCTGCCTGAAAAGCAGTGAGAGATCGACTCTTTCCGAAAGTGCAAGGGAGATCCTGGCAGATATCTTCTTCGAAGATCCAAGGTTTGCCATAACCAGGATTACCGATGAAGGTGGAACTTTCTGGTGTGTTATTATTCTGGTGGCTACGGTTCCCGTGATGTTGTTTTCTAGATTTCCCCCAAAATCATAGTAAAGAACATTACCAACTGATTTCCCTTCTACTCCTTCCAGAATTTTTGATGCCCTTCGCAGAGATTCGAGGTGATCATTATAGAGCTGAAGAGCTTCTGTCATGGTATCGCCTCTTTCAAAGAGACACAGCCTGATTCCAACGTCTGGCTTGCCTTTCCTTGAAGTTGCATTTACAAGGGACGAAAAGTCTCTGACGTCTTTAACAGTGGAAGACTTTGGTTCGCTCTTTAGTTCGTAGACTTCTCCGATGAGGCGACTGGAATCCTGTCCCTCTCTTTCTAGCAGACTTTTGAGATCTGAGATCAATTCTTCCCTTTTCAGATCATCCAAGTCGAGCCATCTGATCGTTTTAAGGGCTCTCCTATCAAATCCATGGTTGACCAAGAAATCCGCAACTGATCCAGGGTTATCGTAGAGTGACCTTATCTTTGGATCGTTCCCAAATCTCAGCATGTAGGATACTGACTTGGAGCTTCTGCCAAAGTACCTTATGTCTTCTTTTGTTTCGATAATCCCCATATTCTTTGCAAGTAGCATAATCTCCCTGTCCGTGTCAACCAGTCGTCCAAATTTCTTATCGTGCAAATCCCCTACTGATCCAACTATTGGCAGGTGAGAGACCGCAGAAACTTCGGGAAGAATGTTTGCCGAAAACAAGAAAGTGGTGGTAGACCCCGACTGTGAAATGCTTCCATCGAGCCCTTCTAAATGTGGATTGAACTGGTAGATGTCGTTTCCATTTTCCGTGTAGTGAGTTTCAAATACTACCGGATTGTGATGGTCGGTGACTATCCCCTTGACTCCCATCATTTCTTTTAGCCGAGCCGAGCCCATGTCGTTAAACCAGTAGACGTCAGGGCCTCCGAGGACGTCTTGTGGGGTTAGCTGGTTTCTTATTGTGACGTCATAATTAAGACCCAGTCTTCTTGCCACAAATACAGCAATGGCGGCCGATGCGATCCCATCAGCATCATGGTGTGAAAATATTCTCAGTTTCTTGGCATTGGTGACTAGTTCAGCTGCCTCGCTAATCGTTTAAAATCACCTCGCTGATAGCCACTCCGGTTTCTTCTTCCACTCCCACAAAGTTCTTCCAGTTTGCTTCGCATTCACACTTCAGTTCGTCCAGAAATGAATAGTCGAGGGTCTCGCTGAATTTCCTTATACCTTCTGAGAAATTTCTATCGCAAGTGTGTCCGTTGTGCGCACCTCTCTTTTTCCCCGAAGCGGTAACCAGCGACACTACCGGCACTCCTACGTCCCTCAGGGACTGAAGAACGGTCACAACACTCCATAACCAAGGTGGCCTGTAACTTCCTTGCTTATACATTCTCTCTACCAGGGTCCCTCTCTGGATATTCATCGGGTTGATTGAAATGAAGTCGCTGTATGGTGCAAGATCTTTAGCGGACTTGACGGCGTCAAGAATCGCTTCGTTTTCCGTAATGAAGGGGGGTTTTAAGAGAAGGTATGTCCTCACTGTGATCCCGTTTTCTCTGAGCCTTAAGGCCGCCATTTTGAAATCGTCAAAATCGTAGTTCTTGTTGACCGAGTTCTTGAGTATAGAGGAGTTTGTGCTTTCCAGGCCTATTGAAACCTGTAGTTTTCCTGCGAATCTCTTGAGTTCGCCTATCACCTTACCGATATACTCTGGTCTACTTTCGACTATGATGTTACCATACCCTCTGAGCACCATCTCTATGATTTCAAACTGGAGAGCAGAATCAATTTCTATCGGGTCAAAAAACGAGCCTGATGTGAATATCTTCAGAACTTCTCCGTTTGGGAAATCTTTGAGGAAGGATTCTACCTGCTTTTTCAGTTCCTCCTTCCCGATATCGGGGTTTGTGTCGTCCCAGTATCCACACATAGAGCATCCGGAATGATAGCTCCAGCTGCATCCCCTCGTCCTGAGTATCAGAACCCGTTCGATCGTCGTTTTGCCTTTGAAAAATTCCCTTTCAGTATAAGTGGTGACGTAGTCGAACCGGTCACTTCTCTTAACCGAGGCCCTTATCTCCGCTATTTCTTTGGCAAACCCAGGATCGACTTTATTCATTGTCTCGTTTATGAATGTAAATTATAAAATGTTATGCGAAACAATAACTTGTGCTTCGTTCGGAGCTCTTTACGACCAGTTCTGTGATTCGTTTTTTCGACTCTCCATTAGCTATGTACATCGTCTCTTCTCAGAACAGAATTGTTTTTAGCCCGTTGTTGATTCAAAACCATGTGCAGGATGCTCTTGTCCATAGGAAAATACTCCAATTTGACTCAATACATGGATTTCCTTTACAACATGGCTAACGAGGGCAAGCACTCGCCTCACCACGATGGTTTTGGATACGTCCTGTACTCCCAGAACGAGATAAAGGCTTTCAAGAGCATCGAACCGATCAGGAAGGTGGATGGAGTTTATGGAACGACCCTCGTGGCTCACGCAAGGAAAAAGAGCTCGTCTGGAATATCCTTGATCAACACCCAACCGTTCCTTGCTGACAATATTTCTTTCTCGCATAACGGAACGATCAAGGGACTGGGAAAGAAGGGTAAGAGCGATAGCTACCATTATTTCAAGCTAATCCTGAAAGGATTCCCTGCTGCAATAACCAAAATTCGGGAAATGAACTTCACTAGCATCAACTTCATCATAACGGACGGAAATTATGCAGCTGCCTATAGGGAAGTCAGAAAGGATCCGGGTTATTTCTCTCTGTTTTACAGGATGGAAGAAGAAAGGTTCACCGTTTCTACTGAAGAAATGGGCGGTAAGTGGTTCGAGATCGAAGACAAGACCCTGGTGGTTTTCAGAAATGGACGGGTGAACGAGTACAAGGCAGACGACGTAGTTCCAGAAGTCATATGACTTTTCTAGGCACTGCCTCTTCTGTTCGTTGGATGAATGCAGACTCCAAAGCTTCTTCGACTAGCTTGTTCCTTTCCTTCAGGCCCCCCGAAAAGTAGTATGATGCACCCCTGAAATCACCAGAATTGTCAACGCCTATGAGTTCGTTTGTAATTTCTTCCAGATCAAAGCCGTGCTTCACACTTTCCATTATGGAATTGTTAATGGGAAGACCAGAAGATATGCCATAAGATACTGACCCGAGAGAGTCTTTTACCGCTGCGACATGCGCATCATAATTTATCCCGTGAAACGAAATAATTCCAGCCTCAATTCCTATTGCGTAATCATAGCTTTCATCTATTCCCTCAACTCTTCCCCTTGCCCCTTCAAAAATTTCGTTGTTCACCGGCTGGGAATGAACCCTAATTTTCGGCTCTAACGTTTCTATGGCATACATCTTAAAAGTCCTGTCAAAGAAGCTTCTTGCGCCCTTTATTTTCTCCGGATTCTTTGTCGCTAGGACTATCTCGATGCTACTCTTTCTCCTTCCGTTTTCATCAATTCTACCCTTGATAATTCTCTCCGACTTGATGGGCATTAGGTCGTCTGCAAGAATTTCTCCTACATTTTCAACCCGAAGAGGCTGTAAGCCTTTGGACCGCCTCATAAAATTGACATTTGAAATGAATTCGAAAGTCTCATTGGAAGATACGATGGCCCCGAATTCTGGAGACAGAGTAGAACCATATGGTTCCATGAGCTCTCTTATCACTGCCGAAACTCCTATACTCTTAAGATAATCCTCCAGATTTCTCTTCCTCGTTTCGTATGGAGGGACCTCGTACCTCTTGTTGAAATTGAATCGGTCTGAGGTAAGGCCTATTATCAGGTCTCCCACCTTCAGACCTCGGCGGATCATTTCCTTGTGAGCCTTGTGTAGGATACTGAACGTTCCTCCTAGGAGAACTTGCACACTGCTCTATTCTCTCTCGTTATAATATATGTGCGATAAGATTATGGATAATTGGAAGTTCTTTCTAGACCTTATTATACAAAATTGGACGCGTCAGGAGGGTCTTCTCTTCACTGACTGGACGTGCATCTAAAGTGAGAAATACGGTCAGGGATTCGGAATCGGATTGGGGGCATCATTTAGCCGGCCATCAAACATTAAACTTAAATTTGAGCTTTGAAAATCAGGGTAATGAAGATTGCAGTAGTTCATAGCAAAGAGAACAACCTGGTTCCTCTCGATCTGGGAGAGCTAATAAGCATAGTTGACACAAGCGAAAAAAAGATAAGTCAATACGAGAACCCGGGATTCGAAAGAACCCATGGGGGAAAGGAAATAACTATGGCCGCTATTCTTAGGCTTCAGCCAGACGCAGTGGTAGTTAAGGAAGGTATGATGTGCCCGGGTTCATATCGGATGTCGGTAGGAAGGATAAAGTACGCTCACTATGAGGAGGACAACCTCGACGACATTCTACCTAAACTCGACAAGGCGGAGGAAATCCTCACTGATGATATAGGGCCAGACGTGTACAGAGAAGTTGAGTAAACAGTCGACCCTGTTCCTGGTGCGTCTTTGATTTTTTCTTTTTCTAAATAATTAGTTCTGGATATCTTTATCTAATTTCAGAATTATTTTGAAGAAATGCCGCGAGCCGGGATCGAACCGGCGACTTCAAGCTCTTCAGGCTTGCACTCTCCCAGCTGAGTTATCGCGGCTTGATTACTCCAGAGGATTAGCACCTCTTAGAAATACTTTAACTCTCCCCGGCCCCCCGAATTTCCAGTGGAACGCCAATGTTAATACTTCAACTCGCATAACGTGGAGATGAGGACTTCTCTTTACAATGAAGTGGTCAGTTTAAATGCAAAGATGGTCGATTTTCACGGCTGGGACATGCCAATCCAATTCTCTGGAATTCTCGAGGAACACAAGCAAGTCAGATCGAAGGCTGGACTGTTTGACGTCTCCCATATGGGAGACATAACCATAGAAGGGAGAGACTCTCAGGAATTCCTGACCTATCTTTTCCCTACAGATATTTCAAAAGAACCCGTCGGAAAAGCGATATATTCAGCATATCTGAATCAGGAAGCCGACATGATAGATGATACAATCATTTACAAAGTAGAGGAAAACAAATACCTAGTCGTGCCAAACGCTGCGACCATTGAAAAGGTATATAATTGGATAGTCGCGAGTAGAAAATCGTACGACGTAAAAGTAACAAATCTTTCAGATAGATTGTCCTGTCTTGCTCTTCAGGGGCCCCTGGCACCAGAAGTCATGAAGGACATTTTTCCTGAGGCAAACAAATTGAATCATTTCACCTTCTTGGGAGCTTCGGATAAATATCCGGAAAGGGGATTGGAGACGGCCACAGTAATTGGAAGGACTGGATACACTGGAGAAGATGGATTTGAGTTTGTGGTGCCAAACAAGTATTCGGTTGGCCTCTGGAGGGAGATCCTGAAGAGTCCTCTAGTAAAACCCATTGGCCTGGGGGCCAGGGATACACTTCGCATGGAAAAAGGATTCCTCCTTTCTGGTCAGGACTTCAACGAAGACAGGAATCCGATAGAAGCTGGAGTCTCTTGGATAATTGGTTGGGATCACGACTTTATTGGTAAGAAAAAGCTTCTGGAGAAAAAGGGAAACATCAAGGAAAGGTTCAGAGGAGTTGTCGCGTTAGACAGAATCGTTCCTCGTATCGGTTCGGTACTCAAGAAGGGAAATGAGGTGATAGGTTCCCTGACCTCGGGTTCATTCTCCCCATCACTCTCGAAAGGAATTGGTCTGGGATATGTCAATCCAAGTGTTGACTTTGAATCTGAGATAACAATTATTACGAGAAATATAGAAGGAAGAGGAATATTGAAAAAACCAAGAATGATTTAGCAACATTCAAAACCAAACTAGAGGATTGTCCTACAGTCTGTCTATGAATAGACTGTGTATTCTTGAGTCTCCATAAATTTCGGGATGAAATGAGACCCCCAGGTGTTTCCCCTCTGAGATCATCACCGCTTTGTCGTTGTAGCTCGCCAGTACTTCTCCACTTTCCACTTTCGTCACTAGGGGGGCTCTGATGAAAACGCCTCTAAACTTGCCGATACCCTTGACAGCAAGATCAGCTTCGAAGCTTTCTCGTTGACTCCCGTATCCATTTCTTTTTATCGTAATACTGAGCAATGGAATGAGACCTCTTTCCCCCTCCACATTCCCCGACATCAGAATCAGCCCAGCACAAGTTCCCATCACTGGGATTCTTCTTTCCAGAATCACCTTTGAAATACCTCTTTGACTCATTATGCTCCCAATGACTGTGCTCTCCCCGCCTGGAATTATGATTCCCGATATTCCGTCAAGATCGGGTATCCTTCTCACCTTTCTGACTTTAGTGCCAAGAGTTTCGAGTATACTGATGTGTTCTGAAACATCCCCCTGTATGTCAAGGACCCCAATTTCCATGACGGGATATAAACTCTGAATATCTATTTCTTATCGTCAGATTATTATTATATCTAAAAAGATAATCAACGGTTCGGATGAGAATACTGATTGGAAAAGTAAAGGACCATATGGATTCCGAAGTCGAAATCTCAGGTTGGGCCCAAAACATAAGGGTCATGAGCTCGGTCCTGTTCATCGAGTTGAGAGACGTATCAGGAACAGTTCAGGGGGTATTGTTGAGAAAGGGAAACGAAGAACTGTTCAACGACCTCAAGACAATTCCTAGGGAAACCGTGATGTCAATAAAGGGGTTGGCGGTAAAGAGTCAAGCAAAGATAGGTTATGAGGTTCAAATCAACCATTTAGACATACTCAACAAGGCCGAAACACCGCTACCGCTTGGTGTCGTTGATAGGATAGACTCGGACATCGAGACCAGACTCGAGAACAGATTCCTTGATCTGAGGAGACCAGAAATCCTTTCCATTTTCAAAATACAGAGCACCATCTCAAACGCCATAAGAAATTACTTTGTTCAAAAAGGATTCATAGAGATTCATTCACCAAAAATAGTTGCGGCTGCAACTGAGGGAGGAACGGAGCTCTTTCCAGTAAAGTACTTTGAAAGAAATGCGTACCTGAGCCAGAGTCCTCAACTTTACAAAGAGATAATGATGTCTGCAGGATTTGATAAAGTGTTTGAGGTCGCCCCTGCATTCAGGGCTGAAGAACACAATACCCCGAGACACATCAACGAATTTACCTCACTGGATATGGAAATGAGCTTCGTGGACGATAATGACGTGATGGATGTTCTAGAAGAGGTCATAAAAACTGCATTCCGTTCTGTGGCAGATTCCAACCAAAGGGAGCTCGAAATACTTGGGGTAAGCAATCCCACAATCGATTACAAGTTCAGGAGGATAACGTACAGTGAGTACGTCAAGATGGCGAATGAGAAGGGAATCGACTTGAAGGACGGGGAGGATCTCTCTACTCTGGTCCTCAAGACGGTAGGTGGGGGAATGAACGAGTTTTACTTTATAACCAGATGGCCAAGAGCGCTAAAACCCTTCTACGTCCAGCCACATGATGAACAATATTCGAGAGGGTTTGATTTACAATTTGGAGAGTTAGAGATTACCAGTGGGGCACAAAGGGTACATTCTCCCGAGGTACTTGTCAATAATCTGAAAGCAAAGGGGCTGAACCCGGAGTCATTCGCTTTCTATGTTAATGCTTTCAGGTACGGCATGCCTCCGCACGCTGGATGGGCAATAGGACTAGAGCGACTCACGATGGTTCTACTCAATATTTCCAATATCCGGGAGACAACTCTCTTTCCCAGGGACAGGACCAGGGTAACTCCATGACTCTCCAGTTGAAATGCAGGGGGGTGGGGAGTTGATAGAAAGATACGTAAATGGTGACTTTGTGAAAATAAGCGAGAGGGTTTCAAGGAAATTACAGATCACAGAAATTGCGAAAAAGTATGAAGGGAAACCTGTGATGCTTGAGAATCTTGATGACAGCAGGGGGGTTTTGAATCTCTGGGCTAGCAGAGAAAGAATATACAGGGAGCTAAGAATGACAAGGGAACAGTTCCTGACAAACTATGAGTCTTCGCTCACCGAAAGCACTGCCCTCAAAGAGGGCGAAAAGCTCTTCAAGGAAAGGACCGACATGGGCGACGTCCCCGTCTGCTGGAACTATCCGGGAGACGCAGGATATTACATAACGTCAGGCATATTCGTTGCCGAAAGGAATGGAAAGAGGAACCTTTCCATTCACAGGGTCTTTGTCGAAAGCGAGAAGGGAGGCTACGTGAGGTTGGTCCCAAGAGACCTTCTCAGGATCTACAAAGATGCCGTATCGCACGGGGAGGAACTGAAAGTATCTATTGTCATAGGCTCGCCTCTGGAATACCTGCTTGCTGCAGCGACATCGGTACCGTTCGAGCGAGACGAATCCATGGTAGGGGCTTCCCTTTATCGTAAATCGAAAGGCAAGGATATGTTGTTTTCAAAATCAAAATTTGGGTTGATGGTGCCAGCGGAGTCGGACTACGTCATTAACGCCGTATTGACGGAGAAGACTAAGGAAGAGGGGCCGTTCAAGGACGTCACGGGAACCTATGACATTCAGGAGGGGCAACCTCAGATCCTCTTCGATTCAGTTGAAACGGTCAGAAATCCGATTTACCACGCTCTCGTACCTGCGACGATGGAGCACTTCAATTTGATGGGGCTTCCAAGGGAACCGACGATCTTCAAGGAAGTTCGTAAGGAGGGAGTGGACGCGAGAGACGTACGTTTAAGCGAGGGCGGTGCAAGTTGGCTTCACGCCATTGTCAAGATTAGGAAGTCTAGTGAGGACGATTTCAGTAAAACGGTAGAGGCGTCGTTCAGGGGCCACAAGAGCCTGAAGCGAGTAATAGTGGTGGACGAGGATATAGACATATACGACGATAGAGACGTTGAATGGGCACTAGCTACCAGGTTTCAGGCGGACAGAGGTATAATAATCAAGAGGGAGAGGGGATCGTCCCTTGACCCGAGCAGTGGTGAAGACAATACGACTTCCAAAATGGGTATGGATGCAACTATGCCCATTGGCGGTGGCAGAAAGTTTGTGAGGGGGGCTACTTGACTCTCCTCACCATCAGGTCAGCCATTATATTCAGCTGACTCCTCTGAGCCGAAGAGTCTGTCAAGTCATCTATCGAGGAGATCGCCTTGTCGTAGTACATCCGGGAGAGTTCTCTGGTCTTTTCCAAAGCTCCGCAGTTTTCAACAATTTCTTTGACCCTCAAGAAATCATTGTCCGAAACTGCCTTCCTGCCTATTCTTTCCTTTATGAACTCCACTTCGCTCTTCTTTGCCATCTCATAGGTGTAAAGGATCAGGTGAGTCATCTTTCCTTCCTCGAAATCGCTCACGACTGATTTCCCCAGATCCTTCTCGTTGCCGAACATGCCAAGTATGTCATCTTTTATCTGGAATGCAATTCCCAATGGGATTCCGTAACTGTCTATCTTTTCCGGATCGTGATAGCCGGCAAGAATCGCTCCCATTTTCATCGGGCCATTGACAGTATACTGCGCGGTTTTGTATTTGTGGATCGAGGTCACATCTTCCGGCGTGATATTATTTCCCAGCGACAGGGTAATGTCCATGAGCTGCCCTATTCCCGTGTACTCGACGGTTTCGGACATTAGCTTCATAGCCTTATTAAGACGATCTGGTGCAAAATCTCCCTCAAGAAGTGCCTCGTGAGAATATGCATCAGATAGATCTGCGCACACTATAGAGATTCCTTCGTTGATCCTTTCTTCGTATCCGAACATCTTATGGAAGGTCGGTCCACCTCTTCTCACATCGCTCTGATCTATTATGTCGTCGTGTATCAGCAGGTAAGATTGCATTAGTTCCAGAGACACTGATGCGCTGACGATCTTGCTATCAATATCCGAATTAAGCCAGTATCCAAGAATCATGAACACGGGTCTTATCCTCTTTCCTCCCCGCATGGTGAACTCTCTCAATTTGGAAATAGCATCCTTTTCGATTCCGGATTTTCCTGCTTCCTTTTTGACGAAGAATTCTTCTAGTGCTAAATCGACTTCCCCCTTGTATTGAGAAACGAAGTCCATGGCTCATTATGATTTCAATTTATATGAAAGTTCGTGGAATAGTATGACATTGATTGCTCCTTGGTTTCCCTAATTATCGATATCGATATCGTTATATGGATTTTTGTTCTTACGGTTAAGGAATCGAGTGGACCCAATGATAACGATAGAAAATCTCACTAAGATATATTCCGCAAAAGAAGGACCTGCTGTCGATGCATTCTCACTGGAGATCAAGAATGGAGAGATATTTGGATTCGTTGGACTCAACGGTGCCGGAAAATCGACCACAATCAGGATCGCTGCTGGAGTGACTCTGCCAACTTCTGGAGATGTTCTTGTGAATGGGAAAAGCATAACGAAGGAAAAAATTGCTGCATCCAGACAGATAGGGTGGGTTCCGGAACTCCCGAACTTTGAGATGAATGCCAAACCGATTCCGCTGATGAGGTACTTTGCGGGTTATTACGGTCTTACAGAAGATCAGGAGAAAGAACACGTAAACGATCTTCTAAAACAGGTTGGATTATGGGACCACCGTGACAAAAAGTTAAGGGCTTATTCTCAAGGGATGAAGAAGAGGTTCTCTCTTGCAGAATCTCTGGTTGGCGATCCAGACAATCTAATGTTTGATGAGACGCTCAATGGACTGGATCCTGAAGGAGTTCAGTTTGTAAGGAACCTAATAGTCGACCAGAAGAAGAAGGGCAAGGCTATACTACTTTCTTCTCACATACTTAGCGAGATAGAAATGGTGTCGGATAGAATTGCAATCATACACCATGGAAAACTCGTAAAGACTCTTGACAAGGGCCAGCTGAATGAGCTGGGGAGAGAGAAGATTGCAATAGAAATCGACGACTATGATGAAAAAGCGCTTGGTCTGCTTTCGAAATACGGAGACGTAAAGGAAGGAAGAAATGGAATAAATTTGACGTCAATGAGAATTGAGAGGAGCAGTTATCCCGAGATCGTCAAATCCCTAGTTCAAATGGGTTACAAGGTGAGGAGATTCGAGCCATCTGGTGAATCACTCGAAGAGTTCTTCTTTAATACGATAGGTGAGAACTCATGAAACCGGTATTCTATGAAATTCAGAGATCTTTGACCGGCAAGTTCTCGATAGTCATGATTGTAGTTATAATCGGTCTTTCTGCCCTTATCTCTTACGAGATAGGATCAATTTCAACCGCAAGGTCGATTGGTGGAGGGGGGGTCAGCGAAGTAACTGGTTACTATGCGGTCGGCGACAACCTCACACTGATATCGTATTTCTACGATGCTCACGGAAGTCCGGCCTCGAACATAATCGTAAACGCATCTTTAAACGGAACAGTCTATCCCGGTGCCGAAACTTCGCCCGGTATCTTCCATTTCAAGATTACAACGCAATCTCCCGCTTCCGTGGTTGACCTCAATTACAGTTACAAACAATTTGGATTTAGAACTAGCGTGTCGTCGTACGTTACCGTGAATACTCTGAGGCTTAACTATTCAGGACTGGATGTTGTGCCAGGAATCTTCAATCCAAGCAATTCTTCTAACCTTGGTTATATGCTGTTTTATGTTGGGGCAACAGGAGACCACACAGCTCCTCCACTGAAAGTAACCTTGGTATCAATCAACTCGACCAAAGGTAGCTCTTCCTTCAACACCACCAATGTATCAAAAGATCAGTATTCGAATTTCACCTACAATGTGGTATTTCCGAATCTTGGTGCCAGTGCAATTGGGAAGGAGTATGGGGTATCGATAGAAGGTAATTCTTCCACATCTGTTCCGATAAACTACTTCACTGTACTTGGCCCATTATCGGTATTCGCCCCTTACAAAACGAGTACAATAGAATCCTCTTTCTTTTCGGGCGAAGGCAGCATTCTCATAATTTTCATACCATTGCTCTCGGTGTTCATGGCATATTTCACCTATGGAAAGGATAGAGTTACAGGCGTCCTTGAATCGGTACTAAAGAGACCGATTACAAAGGGCGAGGCCATCAGGTCCAGGTTTTTGGCAAATGCAGTAGTTGTTGCAGCATCCATCATAATCGCCATAATCGTAAGCGATCTGATATCCTACAGGTACTACCACGTTTTCATGCCTATGACGTTCCTCTTGCAGGTTTCGTGGGCTTACTCGACGGTGGGGATATCCTTCTTGGCAATCTCGTACTTCTTTTCGCACATTCTGAAATCGCAGGGAGCCCTGCTCGGAAGCCTGATAGGGGTATTCATGGTATTTTCCCTATTCTGGGGAGTCATATTCGACGTTCTAGTTTCCGTATTTGGCATAACTTCAGGGACGTCAACTTATATCTCGTTCCAAGTCGCCTTCGACTACGCAAGTCCTTCGGGGTATGCTTCGCTGCTACAGCTCTACATTATTCACACGCTCGGAGGGTTCAGCAGTCTAGGCGGAAGAGTCCAGAGCATAAATCCCGCGACTTATGGTGTAACTCCGATTCTGCTCGTGATATCTGCAGTCTTGTGGATCGCAGTTCCATTCTTACTGGCCCACGAACTGGCGGTAAAGAGGGATTAGATGATTTCATAGCACATATGGAGGTAATAGAATTTCAAATAGGCGAAGGCCCCTTTCTTCTTTCCACGAATATTGTGTTAATTCTATAGATTTCAGAACGACTCTTGTGTCTACAGATTCCTAAGTTACGAACTAGTTATTTCTCTTCAACAAGTTAGGATGAAGGTATTTAAATGACGAGAACATAAAGGGAAGGTCTATGAATAAAATTAAGGTCGTTAACGATGTAGGTGATTTGGTTACTATTTTCACGATTTCCAACGACAGGACGAAGAGTGAGTTATTGAAACTACTAAACCAGAGTTGGATGACAGAAGATGAGGTCAAGCAAAAACTGGGAGCCAAAGCGGTGGAATTCCTGAAGTACATGGAAAAAATAAAATTTGTAGAATCTCAATGGTCAAACACTCCAAGCGGCCCAAAGAAAGTCTTTCACAATTACTACACGAGCATACAGATTAACATTCTCCTCCCCACAGAGGAAGCTGGAGACGTGATTTATGTGGCGTCTCTAGACGACGACAAAGTAGAAGCATACTGTAACAAGATTACTAAGATGATAGACGGTGGCACCCAGTACATCGCAGAGATACAGGAAAAACTGAAACAATCCTCAACGTACGTCAGAGCCATCATCAAGAGGAGCAAACACCTAACGATCAAAGGAATGAAAGTGGAGAAAGTAGCTTGATTACGGTCCTCAGAATAGGGCACAGGCCCGAGAGAGACAAGAGAATCACCACCCACGTCGCCCTGGTATCAAGGGCGTTTGGAGCGGACAAAATAATTGTCGACAGAGTGGATGATAAACTCAAGAAAACGATCGACAACGTCACCAAGAAGTTCGGTGGGAACTTTGAGATTGAATTTGGGAACTACATGGAGAAGATCAGGAAATTTAAGGGAGCAAAGGTCCACCTGACGATGTACGGAATTCCTCTCGAAGACAGGATAAGTGAGATAAAAAAATTCGAGAATATAATGGTCATCGTCGGCTCTGAAAAAGTCCCTCGCATAGTGTATGAGATGGCGGATTTCAACATCGCTGTAAAAAACCAACCTCACTCAGAAGTCTCTGCTCTGTCGATATTTCTAGACAGACTTGGAAGAGAGAAGGTGCTAAGGGGGGATCTGAAGATAATTCCAGAAGAGAGAGGGAAGAAGGTGCTTCGGATACCTGACAGAAAAGAGTGTCTTTCCCTTCTAGAAAAATACGGTGCGGATGATAGACTAAAGAGGCATTTGATAATGTGCAGCAGAGTCGCCCTTACGACTGCAAAAGGATGTGACGTCGATGAACGTCTATTGGAAGCCGGGGCACTTCTCCACGACATCGGAAGGACAGTGACTCAAAGCATTTTCCACGGAGTAGAGGGATACAAAATCCTGAAACGGGAGGGGATGGACGAATCACTGGCAAGGTTCTGCAGCACTCACGTTGGCGCGGGATTGCTAAAGAGCACCGCAAGGAAGTTGAAACTTCCGGATCAGGACTACATCCCGAGGACAACAGAGGAAAAAATAGTTTGCAATTCAGATACTCTACTAAAGGGAGATAAGGTAGTCAGGATAGATGAGATTGCAAAGGACTACAGAGGTAAGGGATTGGCATCTGAAATTCCCAGACTAAAGAGACTGTATTCTTACCTAGAGAAGAAGTGTCAATTAAATATTGAAGAGCTTTTGAATCTGAACGTCCAGTAGATTATTTAAGTCAGAGGAAATTGAGTTTTGTGAAGATTGTCGCCACGAGCAATTCCGAGGGTCTTTCGTCAAAGGTTTCCTCTATTCTTGGAATTCCTCTATCGAGGATCAACAGGAGGAGATTTGCAGATGGAGAGCTCTATGTAAGGGTAGAGGAACCGCTTGACGAAGCAATAGTGGTCGGAAGCACTTACCCAGATTCAGGAATTATAGACATCCTACTGACGAGTGATGCTGCTCACAACGCAGGAGCAAAAAGGATCATTCTCGTGGTCCCGTATTTTGGTTACGCACGACAGGACGCAATGTTCCAGCAGTACGAAGCAGTAAGCGCCAAGATACTGTCAGAGTTATTCATTGAGAGATTCGAGAAGGTATTCGTCGTGAATATGCACTCCCCAGAGGGTATGGCATTTCTAGGGAAGAAGGGCTTGGAAATCAGGGCAGAAGCAGTGATAGCAAAGCAGGTCAAGGAAGACGGAAACGACGTCGTAATTTCCCCAGACGATGGGTTCAGGGAAGAAGGAGAAAACATATCAAAGATAGCCGGGTTGCCGTCGATTTACTTGAACAAGAAGCGTGTTTCAGACACCAAAGTCGAAATCACCATTCCGGAAGGGGCCACTGTAAAGGACAAAATAGTTGCGCTCGCAGATGACATGATATCGACCGGTGGAACCATACTGGAATCTTCAAAGGTGCTGAAGCAAAACGGAGCAAAGGCGATAAACGTCTACTGCGTGCACGGACTATTCGTTTCAGGAACATCCAGATACGCGGGATTCGTTGACAGTATTTCCACGACCGATACCGTTGAGGGTCCATTCTCCAAGATGACAGTCTCAGAAATAGTTGCTTCAAGTATCAAGAAATATATCGAATCCTAGAGAAGCTTTCTTTTCAAGATCTAAGGAGCACCATGATAGTTTCTATTTCGTGGTCCAATCCTATCTTGCTGTGACTTCGAATAGTTTGCCTAGCCTCTTTACTCCTTCAACTATCTGTTCGTTGGAACTATATGTGAAATTGAGTCTCATGGATTCGTGGTTGTCTTCGTCTGGATAGAACGCTGAGCCAACCACGTACAGGACTTTCTGCCTGACCGCCTCTTCGAACATCTTGTCCGTGTTTGCACCCTTCCTGGTCACCCAGATAAACATTCCGCCATTAGGTCTGGTGAATTCGACATCCTTGGGGAAGTAGTTCTCAAATGATTCAATCATCAAGTCCCTCTTCTGTCTGTACAGGTCTATGATCTTGGGGATCTGTTTATCCATGAATCCTTCTTCTACGTATGCAGATGCAATGTATTCTGACACAGTGCTGGTAGCCAGATCCAGTGCTTGTTTTGTGATGTTCAGTTTGTCTATTACGTCCCGAGGTGCGACAACGTAACCCAACCTTATGCCCGGTGAGAGGACCTTAGAGAAAGTGCCTAGATAGACAACGTCGTTGTCCATTGACTTTAATGAAGGAATGTGGGATCCCGCGAATCTCAGGGAGCCGTATGGATCATCTTCTACGATAGTTATCCCATTCTCGTTAGCGATTTCAAGGAGTTCCTTCCTTCTCTCCAAGCTCATTGTAATTCCGGACGGATTCTGAAAATTTGGGATGACGTAGATGAACTTTGGATTCGGATAATTCTTCAACGTTTGCCTGAGCGCGTCCATATTCATTCCGTAATGGTCCATCTCTACTCCGACCATTTTGACCTCAGAACCCCTGAATGCGGAAATAGTTCCAGTGTAGGTGGGGGCCTCGGTTATAACATATTCTCCCGGATTAGCGAATATTTTCCCTACCATGTATAGTGCTTCCTGGGAACCAGTGGTCTCAATAATGTTGGTCGGTTCGGAAACTATCCCCTCTTTCTCTTTCAATCTCTTTGAAAGTGCAATGTTCAAAGAATCTAATCCCTCTGTTGCGCCGTACTGAAGCATCTTCTTTCCATTCTTGGCGAGTTGTTCATCGAAAATTCTCCTTATGTCGTCAAGCGGGAATGATTCTGGATTTGGCAATCCTCCTCCGAACGAGATCATATCTGGTTGGTTTGCAACTCTTAGAAGTAATCTTATAGCCGAAGGCCTCATCAAATTGGCAATCTTCGAGAATTCTCTCTTGGCCGGCGCATTCATCGACATATCTCGAAATCGGTTTAACAGGTAAATAGCTTTTGAAATGTCACGAGTGAGATTGTCCTGTTTCCAACTTACCGACTCGAGTTCTCAAGTAATGCGCCTGGTCGTTACAGGAATCTAGCATGAGGAGGCAACAATGAAATGCACCTACGGCCAAATCATTTCGCTGATGATGTTCTTCACGACTTTCTTCGCGTTCAATATATTTGATTTCAGGCCTTCCTCTAGGGCCTCTCCGACGAGATTCATGTGTTTAGGCAGCAGACCCCTCATCGTCACTTCGTTCGTTCCTACCCTTCCTACGCTGTCAACCAAGATATTTGCAGTCTCAAGTTTCCTTGAAACTTCGGGCGAGTTTTCATAATCGAGCAGAAACATCGCACTCTCAGATACTTCTGGCTGATTTGCCAGTCTGATCTTTCTGTCATTAAGGGAGGCGACCAGCAGCCTCCGGTTCTCGAGACACTTCTTTCCATACCCGCTCCTTGACAAATATTCAAGCGAGATCCCGAGAGCCGCTATTCTTGAAAGATGGAAATTGTCGTAGTAGTTCCAGATCGGACTGCTCTTTATCTTTTTCTCTAAATCCTTACTTCCCACAATCAACCCCCCCTGAGGTCCTGGAAAATTCTTGTGGGTGCTTCCGTAGATCACATCGGCAACATTGAAATCTTCCTGGAAGGTTCCCGTGGCTAAAAGACCAAGAACGTGGGAAGCATCGTACAAGATAAGTGAATTTGGAAACGACTCCTTTATCCTCTTCATGTCGTACGGATGAAGGAAGAGGCTGGCCCCCAGTATGATGGCCCTATAATTCCCCTTCATTCTTTCCAGTTTACCGTAATCTATCTTCCATCCTTTCATCGGAATTTCGGTACCGTCCACTCCTAGTAGCGTCGGCAAAAAAGGTGGAGTGTATCCATCGTAACCCCCTTTGGAAAGTGGTACATATAGGAATCTGTCTCCCTTCTTAAGTAGACTTCCTAGAACCTGCATTGCAGCCAAATGACCTGCTATCGGTCGAACGTCCGCGAATTCCGACTTGAACGCCTTCCTCGCTAACCTCTCTACCTCTTCGACAAGAGCCTCCGAGTGCTTGGTTCCAGCATATGCATTGTGTACATCCAGATTCCTGTAGTCTGAATCGATGACTAGAGAATATCTCTGTTCGAAGTCCGAAGAAAGTGCTTTCAGTGCCTGTCTAGGAATAGTGTTTTCGGAGGGTTGAAGGGGAAGGACACTTCTCCTGAAATTCTCCTGCTTTGAAATTATTTCAGAAACTCTTGACATAATTTGAAATCACAACAAATATTAGTGTTTTATCACCTCAAGGTCCAATACTACATGGTCGTGGGAGGGAGAATAACTCTTCACTTTCCTAATCTTGGCATTCGTGACGAACCCGTAGCTGCGGTACTTTTTTACCATAATTAGCTCATCACCTCTTCTCACGAGCTGGTGAAGGTGAATACTGCCTTTCTTCTTCAGGTACTTTAGCGCTGAGTTCAGATACCTGTGAGAATCAAAGTGTCCCATTACGATTCTATCTGCGAACTCTTCCATCGGAAGCATTGAAGAGTCTCCCAGCATAGGCACGAGATTGTTCGCAGTGTTCAGTCTCTTATTCATCATCAGGTAGTGAAAAGAGTCCGGATTTACGTCACATGAATATACCTTCCTGACCTTGAATGAGAGCGGAATGGAGAAGTATCCTATACCTGCGAACATGTCAAGTATCGTTTCCTTTTCACTTAC
This sequence comes from Thermoplasmata archaeon, assembly GCA_021792255.1. GTDB lineage: Archaea > Thermoplasmatota > Thermoplasmata > Thermoplasmatales. The sequence goes on along the minus strand of JAJYUZ010000002.1, from coordinate 13,121 downwards.
CATCTGAGTTAAAAGATGTCTCTCTTTCTTATTACCCTTGGAGAACATTATCTTCTTCGGGTCCAGCATGTAAAGTATTCCGTCCTCGCTTTGAACCACATCGGTGTGTATTCCAGATATCATTTTTACGGACGGTATTCTTCTTGAGCCGTGTATTCCTGTATATTTATAGATCCCCCACAACTTGAAGGACGAAAGCATCGCGCGTCCAAGACTTCTTTCATCAGTACCGAACTCGTCATCTTCTCGGATGATCATCGAATTTCCGATTATCTCGTAATTCTGACGGAACTGCTCTTTCGAGATCCCTAGTTTTCTGCAGACTATGCTTATTGCATCATTTCTCACGAGGATTCCCACCTAGAAATGAATGTCCACGTAATTAGGCCCAAGATCGGTACAGTCACAGAAAGTAAGAATGCTCCAGAGAGTCCGAATCGATCGTTGAGGGTAGCGAAAATGAAGGGGGCGGCAATTCCTCCAATGTTACCCCAGAAATTCATCCACCCTCCAACCAAGGATGAACTTTTCTCTCCGCCGAGCCTAGTCGAAAGACGCCATGAGGCGAGAAGTATAGGGCCTAGGAAAAAGAGGGAGATTATCACGAAGACTAGAAACACTTCAGCGCTTCTGGATAAAGCCATTCCCACTAACGAGATTGCTACTATGCCGTACGAAATTTCGGAGATGAGGGCATCCCTGTTTATTCTGTCCATGTACAACCCAAATAAGAGTGAACCAGCTGCCATTAAGATCCAAGGAAGAGGGCCATATACGAGATTGTTGGATTGAATCGAAAACCTCTCCTTAAGGAAGTACGGGTACCAAGTGAAAATTATGTAAAAGAAATAATCGTAAATGAGGAACGAGAGTCCGAACATCACGTACCGCCTCCCCAGAAGCGAGGACCACCTGACTTGTTCAGAGGAACGCGTGTAACCGATTTTCAATAACAGCAGTACGACTCCAGCGGCAATTCCCACGATTCCGAAAACCACGAACGGTAAGTGGATGTCCATCCCAGAATAGAAGAGACCTAGGGTCGCAAATGGAATGATTGCAGGGGATAAATCGCCGATTGCGCTGACGATTCCAGACGCCCTTGCATACTGCCTGTCCTTGTAAAATAATCTTAGTAGAAAAATTACGGATGGAAATATTGGGCCCTGAGCCAGACCCATCAGAAACGCTATACCTACTGCTCCGCTGAACGATCTCGTGAAAGGCAAAAGGAAGAATAGAAGGGACCAAGTTATGAGGGAAACACCTATAATCCTTGACGGGCCAAACTTGTGTGCTATCCTCCCCCCCGGGAGCTGAAATATCGTATAACCAATATAGAAGGAGGAGAAGAGGATCGAAAACACGACGGTCGATTTGAGAAAATAATTTATCATGAGCTGGTCGTAGAGGGTCGACATTACGTATCTGTCGCCAAGAGCAAGAAAACTTGCGAGCGACCCAAATATTATTACGTAGGTCTTTCCGTTCATATGATTCCGTTTTCTTTGAGCTTCTCCGGTAGATAGGTGTCGGTCACAAAGTCCAAGCCATACTTAGCGAGCGCCTGTTGTTCGGCTTTCTTTCCAAGCTTGAGCATTGTCTCGATCTCTCCTTTCCAGAATGGTATATTGAATCTTGGATCGTCCAGTTCAGACCGGAGAGCTTCAACGTCTTTGTCTGTCAGCTTGTCGGTCGGAAGGTCGTACCTCAAGATATCGCTGGCGGTAATTCCTATGAATTCGGATGTTGGAGTCGCGAGTATGTCAGAGATGTGAGCGGTCTTGATGGCACCGTAGGCAACTGAAGCAAATATTCTGAAGCTCCAAGGATCCCCATCCGTAAACACTACTATTGGAAGGCCTAGCTCCTTGTTCAACCTGTTCAACAACCTCTTCGTGGATCTCGATGGCTGTCCCTTCATGTGGACCAGAAGGGATCTCATCTTTTCGTCAAACCGATTTTCCACCAGTCTATCGAACATACCGCCCGTTTCAACGGCAAGCACGAAATCAACGTCGCTAGACACTAGATCAACCTTCTCTTTTTCCACGTTGTATGGAATGGTGTATCCTGCGTCTCCGACATCATCCCTGCAGTTCATCTTCTTCTTTTCTCCCTTTCTGTTCAGTTCCGTGAGTGTCAGATTTCCAATGACGGACGCTCCGCTCTCCTCTGGTCTGAGTCTCATCTCTTCCCTCAAGTAATTGGTCATCACTTCAAGGTCCTCAACCATCAAATCGGATTCGTCCTGGCTTTCAAACTTCCCCAGATTCCAACCCTCAGAAATGTAGTACATCTCTCTCAAGGTAGAAGTCTTGACACCAGCATCCATCTCATCGACGAAGTCGATTATGTAGAGCATCTTCAGAATTCCCTTGGCAGAGTTGGCCTTTGAGGCATACCTTTTCACCGTATTGTTCCCGTACTTCCACACAGACGTCTTGGGATCAAAGATAATATTTTCCTTGTTCCTGGACTTCAGTTCCACCTTAGGAATATTGCCTTCTTTCATTTCTTGGTAAATCTGCTTCACTATATTTTCCAACTTTTCATTCATCGCTAAACACCTTCGGAAGGGAGTAAGCTCCAAGGAGGACTGGCTCTGGCAGATCCACATATATTTCGGTGGAGTTTATGACTTCCTTGGAAAAATTGAGTTTGACTTTCTGAAAGGGTTTCAAGTTCTTCACGCTTTCAGTAAACTGCCCCTCTCCTTTAAGCACGACCTTGAAACTCTGGTTCTTTTCGGTGTAGTTCTCTGCAAAGAGTTCTCCATTGACTTCCCTGAACGCGACCACGCCCATCACTTTAGAGATTATTCTAGTGATGTCCGGAGGTTCCAGGTTCAGTATCTTAGAACTCTTTAGGGATATCTGAGGAAGGATCTGCTCGATGAGCGCGAACTTTTCTTCGACCTGGCTCTTGTGGGCTTCCTTCTTTTTCATCGTCTTGATCTGCCTTGCGACTCCCTTCAACAGAATGTCCAGTGAATCCATTATTTCTGGAACCGTCGCGATAGCTTCCTTTGCTTCAGACGTGAACGGAATCTTGGTGCAAGCCAAGTGCACGGCTACAATCAGAGGTCCCACAGGAATTTGATCTTTCACCGGTTGAGAGAATCCATACTGGTTCCACATTATCGAAGAAATTGCCCGAGTGATCGCACAGCTTCCAGACTGATACAATAGCGGTACCCTGTTGGCAAATCTCAGAACTTTGATCGGATCTTCCTTTGGCAGGTCCCCGCCATAAATTGCTATGGCTTCCACGAGAAATGGGTGACCTGAAAACACGAAAGGCCCTCGAATAACCGGTTGTGAAAAATAAGCGGGGTGATATTCCCTAAAGGAATTCATCGCACTCTTGAATAGGCCCTCGGCACCTATCGGCGAAAGGCAATCTTTCCTTGGCTCCATGAACTCTGTTTCTTTGATCGTTTTCATTAGCTCTTCGAAATCGTCCCTTGTCAGTTTGCTTATTTTTTTCCCACCGAGCTTGCTCTTTTCAACGAGCGACTTTGCCACATGTTTTGTCACTCTGGAGAACTTGCCTTCCAGAACTTCTTCAATCGTTTCTTCTTCGTTCTCCCTGAATATAGAAATCAGTTCTCCCAGCTCCACTCCGTGCGGATGCGGTTTCACGGCAATTGGAATTTGGGGAGGATCCTCAACACTCCTTGCAATTTCAATGGTCTTGTCTGGCAGAATCAGGTGGAAAGAGGAATGGGGATTAGCAATAGCAGTCTCCCTTACGTATTCCTCGACCGACTGCTTTCCGCTTATGTACTTCCCTTTCAGAGTGAGGGAAATCCTGAGGCCGCTTTTGACGTCCCAGATTTCGGGGGTGATTGATAGAGTGTGCGGTGAATTTTTCCTGATATCTATGTCCAAGACGAAATGATAAGCTGTGAGATCTTTTTCTGTTTTTGTAACTATTTCTGTAGGGAATCCGGCAGTTTTCTGCGCATACAAGATCGCGGCGGATATTCCCAGCCCCTGTTGACCTCTAGTCTGTCTCTCCTCAAAGAATCTTGAACCATAGAGCATCTTACCGAACGAATTCTCTACCTCTGTTCTTTTAATTCCCGGACCATTGTCCACGATCTCGATCCTGTACTTCTCTTTACCAAGTTCCTCTATTTTGACGGTAATATCAGGCAATATTCCGTTGTCCGCGCAAGCGTCAAGAGAATTATCCACGGCCTCTTTCACCGTCATAAACAGAGCCTTCTGTGGCGAGTCAAAACCAAGCATCTGCTTGTTCTTGTCGAAGAACTCCGAAATGCTGACTTCCTTTCTTTCAGGTTTGAACTCAGTCATATCTCTACAAATTTGGGATTGGTTCTGTACTTATGTATGTTTGCAGAAAGTTTCTGGAAGAAGAAGCGAGCCATTTCTGGAGAATAAATGAGAAGGCTGTTGATGCCCTTTGCAGATGCCTCGATGCATCCCTCTAAGGGTGCATAAGTGCTCGCTCTCACATTTGCCCGCTTGCACATTTGAGAAGCAAGGACACCGTATGCTCCTACATATTCTACCTTGTTGTCCTTCAGAATTCCTTTAAATTTCTCGAATTTTCTGGTAGAGAAATCGTTGAAGTCTATTGAAATAACGTAGAACTTTCCAACTTTGTGATCTATTATCCCCTCTATCTTTGATATTCTTACGGGGTCTCCCATCTTCGCTTTGATGTCGACCACACCGCTAGAGCCCTTTTTCATTTTCTTTGAAGCATAGAGAGATCCCTTGAACATCGAAAGGCTCACTCTGTCGCCTTTTCTTAAGTCCTCTGCCGCTGTTGCCTCGCAAGATGAGATAATTCCAGTATCCTCATAAGCGTCTTCCACAAACAATGAAATTGTAGCTAATATCTGCTGCAGGAACGCCACACCTTCCGGAGTCGGACTGTTCTCAGAGTTCACGTATCCATGCTTCTGCAGTTTTTTTAGATATATAGAAGCACCCTGGGGAGTTATCTGTAGATCTTCTGATATCTCCCTCAGCTTTCTCTTCCCCTTCAAGAGTTCGATCAATATTAGGGCAAAAGTGAGGTTCCCCTTTTCCCTAAATTCATAGAAATCTTGCATGCTAATTCTCCTCAGTATGGTATTCAGACCCAATTGAGTCTGTCTATCTCCCTATCTTTCTTTGTTGCTTTCTTATATTGTTTGTAATGCTCTCTGCAGAGGTGGGCTTTCGTTCCTTTGGAATTCAAAGTGAATATCTTCTCAACAGATTTCCTACCTATAGTCCTGACTTTAAGGTTTGAACAACCTGCCACGTCACACTGCTCTTCCATATATATCTAATAATACACAAATTATTATTCTTGTTGCTCAAATTTGTATCCTTCTATTAAATTGAGATCATTACGAACGGAGAATCCAGCTAGGCCCTTCAAGTGCGGCAAAGAGATTTCCTAACCAACTATCATAATGAAAAACATTTAATAAACGCTAATGTTGCAAGCATGGGAGGGGAAAATGAAACTATTTGTATTTGTGATGGCCATAGCCATTGTCTCGGTGATTCCTATGGTTTTTGTCCACGGAGCACCAACAAATCAGATCTTACCGCCGCAAACGACAAGCAACGCAACCCAAATCAACGAAATAGTGCAAAGAGCATTTGGTATAATCGCAGGTGTGACGGGATTGATTATAGCCATACTCTGGGTGCCTATTGCGATAGGTTACTTTTCAAAAGATATGGATAGAAAGGCCGATGCCAAAGAGAGGACTAAAGATGCGCTCATCGGAACAGTAATTTTCGTAATGGCTGTCAGTGGAGTATTGTATGCGGTAATTCACTACATCGTAGCAGGCTGATCTGAGAAGGCGCCATGAATTTCGTTTCGATAATAGTAGTTGCAATACTAAAGGTGATAAGCTACATAGTTTCGGTCATTGTACTTGTAGGTAAGCCCGTATTGGTATCGCTTTACGACGACTTCATCTCCAAGTATCTCCTTGCTCCAGCATTTGCCTTTCCAAACATAATAAGCGGAACCACAGGAGAAGGAGTGAAATCGCTGTACTACTTTGTCATGTTCAACCTCTACGATCCTGCTCTTACAATATTACTCATAGTACTTGGAATAATGATTCTCCTAAACAGCAGCCTTCAGCTGGGCTTTAATTTTAGGAACATCTGGATCAAAGTTCTGCTCCTACTTATTATGTCAAATATCTCCTTCTTTCTCTTCCAAGACTTTCTGTATATTGGTTCGGCAATTTATGCTCAGCTCTGGAACTATGGTATTCCAACTCACAATTTTTCCTCTGGAGGAAACGTCCTTGCCGGACTCGAAATTGGCGGTTCATCTGGGTCAATTGTCAGTCTGCTAATCACAGTAATATTCGTTTTCTTGATGCTTTACCTGCTGCTGTTCCTTTCAATGAGAGTTGCGATCATTTACACATTCCCTATACTTGCACCAATTTTTACTCTCCTCTTGATAATCCCCCAGACGAAAGAATTGGCAGAAAGAATCTGGTTCATATTCTTGGATTCTTTAATTGCACCTATTTTAATTGCGATCCCCCTGATCCTGTCAACGTATGTCAGTAACGATAGCGTCCTTGTCCTTGGATTCCTGGCGCTTGCAGATGCTTTACCCACTATGCTTGCCATCAGTCAGTCCTCAAGGAGTGCAACCAACTTCTTGGGAAAATCGGCGGGCAGAGGTTTTAATTCTTCCATAAATCAATTAAGCAAAAACGTGAAAGGGGCCAAAATTATAGTCGAGTCTTTTTCCATACCGGGTAAGGCAGGAGGAGCAAATAGTGCACCACAAATAGGCTCTATCAGACAGTTCAGTCCATTGAGTTCTGGTAGCAATAACAATTCTTCCCTGTTCTTCAAGGTGAAATAGTCGATGGTCAGGATGACCAAATTTCAGACCTCCTCGTTGAGAGTCGGCTCGTTGGAAGGTTCAATTCTTTACAGGTCGATTTTGGTCGGGTTTGCCATTTTGCTTGCAATCTTCTTCTTTGGTCTATATGGCCTTATTTCTCTCGCGTTGTTGCCAATGTTCTTGTTAAGAATTCAGTACGATTACGTTGATGAATTCATAATAAAGAAAGTAAGAGGAATCACAGTGCCAACTCTTGTTCCTTTAATCACAAAGAAGGACGCATCTTATGAAATCTTTGGAACGAACTACGGGCTGTCCGAACGACAAGACGGTAGCATATTGAGTACTTGGACCTCTATAGTAGGTGCATTCTCCGAAGACTTGACTATACTAAGGCATCCTTACAAGATACCTCTTCAGAGGTTTCAGATGGGGGTAAAGGAATACGATGCATTGTTTTCTCAATTGGACTGCTATGCTGATGCTTACTTCATAAAGATTAACAAGACCAAGACTGAGGAGTTCGAAAACACTCTCCGAAACCACGGGGTTGCCTTCACAAGATTGAGCGACGAAGAAGTAGAGGTTTTAAATGAGTTCATCTGAGGAGAAGCGAAGTTCTGTCATACAGAAGGAATGGTACTACATCGGGGACAACGCTGCCCATTCTTTCCTATTCGCGAGAGATTTTCCATTCCAAATAGACTCAAAATTCAAGATCAAATTTGTAGCTGAGAACGAAAATATCGGTCAGATAGTGAGAATTCACCAAGTCGATGAGAGGATTGCTTGGGACATTATTACGAGGGAATTTGGAAGAAGGAGTCTCAGGCTCTTGGATAACGAGAAGATCAATGACAGGGACGTTGAATCCAACAAGCTCACCGTGCAAAACATACAAAGCTTGAAAGAAGAAGTGGCTTCTGGAGCTTCAAAACTGATGAAATTTTCGTGCGCCTACTTTCTACGTGGTGAGACCTCTAAAATCATTCCAGCCAAGGCAGAGTTGCTTAAGCTTTTGAAGAAAATAAGTGTCAAAGCAGAGAACAAGAGGTACAGCGACGCGAAGGTCAGAAACAAGATAATAGAGGGCCAGTTAGATGGCGTCTACCTTGATCCAGGTTCTGTCTCTAATTTAATCCCAATTATTCACGGTTACTTGTTTCATGAAAAAGGAACGTATTATGGCTTGTGTGAAATTTCTAAAGCCCCACTCTTCCTTAATAGATCGGTATTTCCGTCCTCTCACCAACTCGTATTGGGTATGACTGGGTTTGGAAAGTCTTTCTTCGTAAAGGCGACCATGCTGAGAGAGAAGATTACCAGAAATGTGAGTCTCAAAATCATTGATCCTCTAGGGGAGTATGGAACGGTTGCAAGGTCAATTGGAATGCAATCCATAGACCTTCTGAATCACGAAATGAATATGTTTCAAAGAGTCGATTTTCTAAGTTTAAAAGAGAACGTAGACCGAGCACTTGCCCTTCTGCTGACGCTGTTCGATTTGAATAATGAGGACAGTGGAATACTGGACACAGGACTCACCAAAATGTACGAACTTAAAGGGGACTTAGAGTTCCTCAGGAACTTTGTCAAAACCAATTCGTCAGATACGTACAATAAGATATCTCCAATTTTTGAAGGATCGCTCAAGAAATTTTGTACAGGGAACAGTCCTGTTCTTAAAGGAGACCTTAGAATAAATCTGAAAAATGTTCCAAAGAAGCTCCTCTCTTTCTATATGCTTCTGTCACTGGATTTGTTAATGAGGAGTGAGGAAGAAATCCCAGTAAATCTGGTGGTCGATGAGGCTCACTACCTAATGCAAGAAAACGTTGTAACGCCAGTGGAGCGCTACATAAGGCATGCGAGGCACAGCAACGTCTCTATTATTTTCATTTCACAGTCCGCAAATGACTTCTTAAAAAACGGGCCGTCAAGTGCAATAATGGAAAACTGTTCGATTCACATCCTATTCAGACACCAGATAGTAACGGAAGAGATGATGAAATTCTACTCGCTTGATGAGGGGTTGTCAAATTTTCTAAAGACGGGGGCTGGGTTTAATGGAAAATATTCCACCGCACTCTTCTTCAGCCCAGGTTTTACGACCATTTTGAGATTTCAATCCAACAGAGAGGAGATTGAACGGATAGATGGAATATCGAAAAGTTGAAACGATCAACCCCCTAAAGGAAACCAGTCCGTTTCTTCTTTCGTGGGTAGGAAGTGGAAAAGAAATTGAGCTCTTGCTTCTAAAAAGAAAAGGAGAAAGAACGGGCATCTACTTTGGGAGGAGAAACGAAGACCTTCTGCTAAAAGCTGGCTGGAGGTTTTCCGATTCCATTAATTTCGGAGAAAGGGGAAGGAAAATTTTTATAAGTGGGGATTCGCGTTTTCTCAAATTCGGGAAAGAAAATTATGCAGATAAAATTCTGGAACTTCTCAATGAAGAGGATTCTGGATTCTTGAACCTTTCAATTAAGCCGCACTACTTCCCGTCCAGATCGACACAGAAAAGTTCAAATGAAGATGAGGCGTTCGCGAGAAGATCGAAGGAAAAGAAGGGATGGAAACTATCCATAGTCTTTAGAAATGATAACTTGGGAAATTATCTCTGTCACCTCTTCTCTTCGCCTAAAGTAATTGCAAGAAGAGGGAAGTTAGGATTCTCGAACCCTGTAATAGCATGGTGGGAGGTCCATCAGTTTATCCCAACCGTCCTTCATTCTCTAGACAAGGGTGACATAAGGATCGGCTCTACGGTTAGCAGAGGAGACATCTTCATTGATACGAGAAAGAATCCCCACACTTTAATCGCAGGATCATCGGGTGCGGGCAAGAGCTCAATGATAGTGGGAGTCATGAATCACATCCTGAAAAACAGACTCGGGAAGGTGATATTGATTGATCCACATGGGGACACTGCAAAAGAGATGGAAGAGTCTGATTTCAAGAAGTTTGTCATCTCTCCAGACTCACCAAATTCCATAAACGTCATTGGAGGACGAGCAGAAGACGAGCTATCATACAAGGTTGCAGAGGACTTCGTATCAATTCTAAGATCATCGAGGGAGGTTCAGTACTTGGACGCCATGGTGGGGCCTAGAATGGAGGACCTCATCTCGAGAGGAATATTCTTTCTCGCTCATACGAGCGGAATGACTCTAATGGATTTCTACAACGTCTTAAGAGAACCCAAGATAAGAGAAGAACTTGCAAGTACATCTGATAGTAAGGAACTGAGGAAGTTTTTAGAGGAACTTGATGGAATGTCGAGAGAAGAAAAAGCCAGCACCGAGAGAGCAATTGGAAGGCTCGTAAATGATCCAATGATAAGATCGTTCATATGTAATCCACAAGATGACGGTATCCTATCGAACGCAATTCGAGACAAAGACCTGCTGATTCTAGACTTGGAAAGAAGCAGTCTGGGTTATGAAGATTCGAGACTGCTTTCAAACATCTTTGCTCTCCACGTCTGGTTTGCAATATCGTCCGTAAGAAACGGCAGCTACTTTCTATTCCTCGAAGAAGGTCAAGATTATCAGAGCAAACTGATCGCCGACATGCTGAGCTCAGGGAGGAAATTTGGGTTAAGAGTTTTCTTCCTCACAACATCGTTCAAGGCGATTGCTGATAACCTGGAATCGTTGCTCTTTTCGAACGTTTCAAATTATATCTTTATGAAACTCACGGACACTGATAAGATAAGGTTGAAGGAATTTATTGGAATGGACGTCGATATCCCTCACGAATCGTTCGACTTTGTGATAAGAAATTCATCAGGGCAAGAGAGAGGGACAGTTGAACCTATTAAATTCCGAAACCAACCAAGGACATTCAATATCAGGAACTTTGAATTCCTGACAGAGAAAAAGGCAAGGAATCTTTCATCAGAGATCGATAAGATCATTTCGTCAATGAAAGAATGCGGGAGCGTATTCTTCATCTTCGAAGAATTTTGTCAATCGCTGAAAGGATACGATCGGTCTGAAGTAATCTCATTGCTCAAGGAGAAAGTGGGAAGAGATCAAACTGTCCATTATGTTGGAAGGATATCTCTGAACACGGGAGATTTCAAGGGAAGGCATGAGTGTTTCCAGATCACCGGATCGCCGATATCGCATTGCGAATTGCCAATTGAATTCAAGGTCACTAGTGAACTCATATCCACATTGCTTGAAAAGAAATGATATTTATCCATAAAGTAATTGGACAAGAGATGAAGGGAGAGGTCAACGAAAACTACCTCAACGCGCTTCTTCGCTTAGAGGTCAAGAACGATTATTCTTTGGAGCCAGTTTCAATTCAATTCTATAAAGAAGCAAGGAATTATCTAGAGAGCCTAAAGGAAAAGATCGAGACAGAAACGGTCAAGAAGAATTCTAGACAGATAGGGAAACTGACCAATGAACTTGAGGATTCAGAAAAATTCCTCAAGAAGATAATCGAATTAAGGGTCTCTAAGATCCTCAAGGCTAAAGCAAACAACGAAAAGGAGGAATTGGAAGGAAAGATGACCCCGGAAGAACAGATTTTCTTCGAAAACATAGCCAAATCGGTCGCTGAATTTTCGGTGCAACTGGAACAAGGAGAGGTCATCATGCCGGTCAATGAAAAGGCGGAGGAGATTGAAGAGAAGAAGGAGCCAGATGGTGTTCAGGAAGACGAAGAGAACGAGAAGGTAGTAGTCTACATCCTAGAAGAAATAAAGGGTATCTCGATAATGGGCAAACCAGTCAATCTGAGGAAGGAAGATATAGTGACCCTTCCATCAAAATATGCGAACGTCATCATCCGACAGGGACTTGGCAAAATTCTAGAAGGCAAAGAGACCTAAGTTCCAGTTCCCAACTTTCAAATTAAGTGAAAATAGGTACATTTTTCTCCAGAGAGATAAATTATTTTTCGTTTGATGTAAGAAAGTTGAAAAAAGCGACAGTTCTGGCGACTTAGGAAAATAGCCAGAATTAAGCATTAAGAAATGTATATATACACAGTGTTGCTATGGTTCTTTTGCTCATTATGCACCCTGTGAATGTATAGTCGCAGGGGAAGGACTGAAATCCTTTTTAGGATTAATGAAGGTCAGCAAAGGGTTAGAAAGAGATGGATTGTTACAGTACGCAGGCCACTTGATGGATGGCTCGGCTCGGGCACCGATGAAGACCGTGCCAAGCTGCGATATGCTTCGGGGAGGCGCAAGGAGCCTTAGATCCGAAGATTGTCGAATGGGAATTCCTGTCTCGTTAGAGACATTCTCGAAAGAGAAAGGGAACCCCGGGAATTGAAACATCTTAGTACCGGGAGGAAAAGAAACCAATAGGGATGCCGTTAGTAAGGGCGACCGAAAGCGGCAAAGGGCAAACCGAATCGCCTCTCGAAAGAGAGGAAAGATGTGGAGTTTGGAGTCAAGCTAACGCCCTGGATAATAAGTTCAAGTTTCTGGAAAGAGACACCTTAGAGGGTGATAGTCCCGTGGACACATTTATCCGAGTTATAAGCTTGAATTTCCAGAGTACCGTGCGTCGGTTTTCGCGCGGGAATACGGGTCTCACTAAGATCCAACCCTAAATATGTCCCGAGTCCGATAGCAAACTAGTACCGCGAGGGAAAGCTGAAAAGTAGCCCGAAAGGGTGATGAAAAGGACCTGAAACCAAGTGGCTATTAACTGGCAATGCATGAAAGAGATGAAGTTTTTATTAACTGATCAGTGTGTTGCTGTCCGTGTTGAAGAACGGGCCAGGGAGTTCTGATCAGTGGCGAGGTTAATTCCTATAAGGAAGGAGCCGAAGCGAAAGCAATAAGCCCGCACCGAAAGGGAGGGGCGACGTGAGCTCGCGTGAAGTCGCTGGTGGGAGACCCGAAGCCGGTCGATCTAATCCTGGGCAGGTTGAAGCCTAGCGAAAGCTGGGTGGAGGACCGAGCAGGTTCTGATGTGCAAATCGTTCTGTTGACCTGGGATTAGGGGTTAAAGGCTAATCTAGGCCGGTAATAGCGGGTTCCCTTCGAGACTACCCGCAGGTAGACCTGGGTGGAGGCGTCTGGTGGCGTAGAGAAATGTATAGGGCAAGCTAACCCGAAAGGGTTGGCCCTCTTAACAAACTCCGAATCCGCCAGAGCCGTAGAAACCTGGTGCTAGGGGATCGGGATAAGCTTGATCCCCGAGAGGAGAAGAATTCAGACGAAGGTTAAGGTCCCCAAGTTATGGTTAAGTGTAAACTAAAGGATGTTCGCGACCCAAGACAGCTGGGAGGTT
>JAJYUZ010000010.1 GCA_021792255.1 Thermoplasmata archaeon | reverse complement strand
TGTGCGACTGTGGGAATGGCTGCTGAGATGACTCTTTCTCTTCAATCTAAGTGGAGATAGCGTAACAAATCTCGATATTGACGGAAAAGAGATCAGAACCTTCTTGGGTGAAATGCATAAACTTCTAAGACAATTGTGGCAACATTGAGCACACTCTACTGCAGTGACTTCTCTATGAGAAACGATTAACCTATTCTTGGCTTAACGCCGTATAACAATGGTTATACGGCGGCAATGTATGGTTCGGTTCATGTTTCTGATAACAGGACGCACGGAAGGTATCCTCGCTACGAATGAATATCTGAAGACCTACAGCTGGACCCGAATACTGTCACGTCTTCCAGGGTCCCTGAGGCAGGTCTAGTTTCGCACCGCGTACCTTGAACGACATTGCGGGCACACGGAATTCGTGAAGCTGATGAGATCGTTTTCCTTCACTTCAATGTCCACCGCGGGTATGTTGTTAACCACGAAAACGGGCGCGGAATCCACTGAAGCATATTCGTCAAGCGATGCGGAAACCCTCCTGAACTCAGCGCAGGGTGTCTTCCTTAGCCACGTGTAAGTGAATATTTCCATCATTATTTCATGATTCCGCTTACTGTGGGGATTTCTCGAAATCATCGACTAAATTGTGACAATGTCTTCTTTAGGGACCCGGTACAGGACTGAGATGAACAGTGTAACTACCATCTCCGAATGGCGATCCCACAATAATTTGGGCGATAAGATTCTCTGGGGAGACTATCTCAGCCACTTAAACATCTTATCACGCACTTGTCTGTGAAACATTTTATGTATTCACGGGTTTTCACTCTGTCCGAATATGCCTAAGATTGAGATTCCTGTAGGAAACTTGAGACTAACAGAAGCTGACAAGAAAGCAGTTTTGAGAGTCCTTGATAGTAACAGACTGTCTTATGGTCCAGTGAGTAAGAGATTTGAGAGTGCCTTTGCAAAGCTCCATGATTCAAAATTCGCTATTTTTACTAACAGTGGTACTAGTTCACTACAGATTGCTTTGGCTGCGCTCAAGGAAAGGTACCAATGGAATGAGGGGGATGAGGTGATTGTCCCAGCAGTAACATTTGTCGCTACTTCTAATATCGTCATACAAAACAATATGAAACCAGTGTTTGTTGATGTGGAGGAAGATACTTTCAATATTGACCCAAACAAGATTGAATCTGTGATAACAGACAGGACTAGGGCGATCATACCCGTTCATTTGCTTGGGCTTCCAGCGAGCATGGATCCGATAATGCAGATTGCCGACAGACATGGTTTGCGAGTTATAGAAGACTCGGCCGAAACAATGTTTGCTAGGTACAAGGGGAAAACTGTGGGTTCTTTTGGCGATGTCGGATGTTTTTCTACATATATTGCTCATTATATAGTAACAGGTGTTGGTGGACTGAATACTACTTCTGACCCGAATCTTGCTGTATCCCTGAGGAGTCTTATGAATCATGGAAGAGATTCTATATATATAAGCATAGATGATGATTCAACCAACGACCTTGAAAGATTCAAAGAAATTATAAACAGGAGATTTAGATTTGTTTCGTTGGGATACAGCTATAGAGCCACCGAAATGGAAGCTGCCCTTGGGCTATCTCAGCTTAAGAGAAAGGATGCGATCGTTCGCAGAAGAAAGGAAGTAGCGGCCAGATATATAAAGGGCTTACAAGACCTTAGAGAGTATATTCTATTTCAAAAGACTCCACTGGACAGGGAAAATGTTTACATGTTATTTGGGATGCTTACCAAGAATGGAGAAAAACGGGATATCATAAATCATCTCGAAACAAATGGCATTGAGACAAGAGACCTAATGCCTTTGATAAATCAACCGTACTATGTTTCAAGATACGGAATTTCAGAGAATGATTATCCTACTGCGAAACTTATAAATGCGGGTGGGTTTTATATTGGTTGTCACCAATACTTATCAAACAAAGACATAGACTATGTAGTAGAATCGATTCACAGATTTTATAAGAAGTGAGAATCGGTTTTATGCCAGTGCAATACTCGAGCAAAGAAGTGGATTTTTGGATCGTTACTTCTGAGTTAAGTAATAGCTGCGGCATATGTAAGGCGGTGTCAACATTTACATTCGCTCTCGGGGGCACAGGCATCGTTTTCACTAGAGAATATGATTCATCATCTCAAACTATAAATGACGGCTGGGAAGTAGATGTAACAAGTTCAAGGAGGAGGTTGTTCTATGGATATGCTGACTTGGTGTATGGACTTAAGGCCCATAAATCCAAAGGAGCCCTGATTCTGAATACCCATGATATACTCGCTGCCATTTCATCATCCTTGTACAGAATATTTATCAATAACGAGGCAAGAATAATAGCCACTGTTTATGACCCAAGCGTAATCTCACCAAAAAGAGTTAGTGACAGATTTTTGTTAATATTATTCAAGTCATTGATTAGACTTGGAGTCATAACTGCCGTGATGGTGCTTGACGGCCGGATGGAAAGAATTGCAAGGGATAAGTTACATGCAAGAAGGGTAAGAATCATTCGAATTGGAGTACATCCAAATTTCTTGAAGTTGGACCTGAATTCTAAGAAGAAGTTATCTGGAAAATTTAGACTTTATTTCCAAGCAACAATCAGAAGCGCAAGAAGAATTGAAGACGTCCTCGAAGCAATCGGAATGATAGAGAGCAATTTGGAGTCTAAGTTAGAATTCATCATCGGCGGAGAGATTTTGGACAGGAGTTACTACGAAACAATTAAGAAGAAAGCATCAACTCTTCAGTCCGAAGTGAGATTTTTGAATGTGCTTATGGACGAGACCGAGGTCATGAACCATTACAGAGATTGTGATATCTTTATATGGCCACCGTCTCCTCAGACTTGGGGTCTTGCCCCGTTGGAAGCGATGGCTTTCGAGAAACCAGTTATAGTTACCACTGGCTCTGGAGTATCAGAGGTCTTGAATAGTTCTGTTGCCCTTGTAGTCCCCGCTGACTCCCCAAGTGAACTTGCACTAGCTATAACCAAACTAATACAAGATGACGATTTCCGCAAATCGATCGCGAAAAATGCAAGAGAGTTCATTTTTCAAGAAATGAACTTCACAAATACCGGTCATCAACTAAGAGAGATGATTGGAGAGTTTTTGAATTGAGCATAGGATTTTTTGAGTCGGCCATGTCTTGGCCCCCTAAATCGATGAACAACGAAGGAGGCAAAGGAAGTTGACCGATAGACAGAGTGAGAAAGTGCACCAATCCCACTGGTTCACCTCGTTGAGAATGCCACTTTCTCTCTTTTCGGTTTTCTTGTTAGCTTTTCTCCTCAGAACATGGGATCTTGGATCGAATCCTCCTGGACTTTACAATGACGAACTGTATCTGTTGCTTTCAGCTTTTTCTCAAATACATAACACATCGGTCATAACCACGATGGGATATAATGTCAACGAACTTTTATTCTATTTTATCGATGGATATGTCCCTGCGATTTATGTTTTCGGGCCAACTGATTTCGCAGCACGATTAAGTCCTGCTTTCTATGGATCAGTGATAGTGTTTCCAGTTTACCTTATCGCCAACCTTTTTTTTAGAAGAAAGAGCATTGCCTTGACTTCTGCCATCCTTTGGGCTGTTTCGCCCTCAGCTGTAATGACGAGCCGCGTAGGGTATGGAGTTGAGTTGTTTCCGCTGTTCTTGTTTCTGATTTTCTTTTACTTTGCATACGAGTTCTATTTATCCCATAATTATCTGTACCTTCTACTCTCAGGTTTGATTCTTGTTCCATTGTTATTTTTTTCTTACTCGATTTTAGTTTGGGTTGGATTCCCTTTGGCGGCCTTCTTAGTCTTTCTAAGTTTGGTCACAACTTTCAATAGGTTTACATTCCCAATTAAAACAGAAGCGAGCGGAATAATTCGGAATGTCATTGCTGGCTTGTTAACAATATCAGTTGTATGGTTTGTCATATATTTTCTTTACATCTCGAATTTCAAGATAGATGGAATAACGATTAAGCAAGTACTGCCCACCCAAAATCCAATTTTTTTAATGCCCTTGACACGTGCGCTCTATCTACTGTTTGTTCGTTTCGGGTTTGCTGTTAATTTCTTTAAACTATTTTGGTTGGATGAGTTCACTGCAACTCAGCTATACTACCAATCCCCAGTACTTGTCCCCTTCATGTTTTCTTTTGAAATTCCTTTTTTTTATGGCTCCTTCATATATTTTGCGCTATATAGAAAAGAACTTAACGCCAACAAGAATGCTATTTCTTTGACTCTTTTGCTTTTCTTCTTTGGATTGTTTCAACCGATTCTCAATACGAGTAATCCGAGCAATTACTTTGAACCCTCTGAAGGTATCTTCTCTTTGCCCTTTGCTTCTATTATGGTTTCATTAGCACTCTATGAAACTTACGAAAGACTCGGTCGCAGGGCACTAACCTTTAGAAGATCGATTGGAGAAAACTTGCATAAGTTCAAGAGAATAGTGTTCGGGACTATAGCCAAAAATAATGTTCAAAAGATTTTTGTTGCTTCTCTCTTTATTTTTTCCTCAATAAATGTCACCACATTTTCATACGACCTATATCATGAACTTCCTGGTTACATGGAAGGCCCAAATGGCGGATACTATCCATTTTATGGTTGGCAACAAACAGCCAATTTCATCGACTCGCATGGGCTTGCTAGTTATCAGTTATATTATGTTCCAGGAAGTGGAGGATCTTATAACTTCACAAACACATCAAATCTGAATTACTGGTATTATCATCAGCATTTTCCACTCTATTGGCTTTATACTTTTTCCGATGGTCAAATAACGTCAACCTCACTTCTCTCGGACAGTAGTCTTCCGCCCTTTGGATCGCATGGAACAGTAATCCTATCCCAAGACATAGGCTATACAGAAACCCTTTCCGCGACAAACACCAGCTATAGAGTTCTGTATACTGTCTTCATGCAAAACGGTACGCCAGCCATACAAGTCATAGAAATCCCTCCACCAACTCTAACCGTAGAGCAAGAATCACAGCTTCGACTTTCCAATCTCTTTCATATATTTGATTCTAACACGAATGAAGTTCTCTTGGTTCAATCTTTGGGCAATATACGCAATCAACTCTCTGTCTCTGTTAATTTTTCAATGCCTAATACAAGCATTAATACTGCGTTTACCCTAATTCAAACACAGACTCCAACGTTTGCTTTAGGCGTTTGGCCATCAAGTGATTTGGGAAACTTGACCTCAAGGGCAAATGACACCTTCTGGGGAGCTGGCGATATATATACGAGTTGGGGGAACTATTCATCGCATAACACGTGGCAAAGGCTATGGGCCCCTCATCCCCTTATGAGCGGAACCGAGTATTTGCTAACTCTGACATACAATAATGGTTCCATGAAGTTTTATCTTAACAATAATCTCTATGGAGAGTTTCATTTTAATTACACACTTTATCCTCCTGGTAAGTATGTTGTCATCGATCCTTCGACGAATGTTTGGATCAGTTATGCTGCCATATGGGATGTTTCCCTAAGTGAACAAGAACTGAGCTTCGTTTATTACAATGGTATCAATTCCATTACGGAATGACCTTGTAACGGCACGTAGTGTCCAGAAAGCTGTGTAAATTTAAGGATACCCCTCTCTGAACGTGTCCGTTATCTGGTCCCTGCGTTTATAATAGCCGTTGATCACCCTGGAGGACCATTGTACTGGACCCCTAAAGAACTAGACAGAACGATCGAGGAGGCTTCGGGACAATATTATTTTGAATGGATCTCCCTGTAACCTGTCTTTGCCCCAATATTGTACTACAATCTTCTGAATAATGGGTATTTTACTATCTCTGATAACAGAAAGATCCTTATACTATGTAGTGAGATTATCATTACATTGACCTACACCAGAAGGATCATCAGGGGAGACAACGTTTAC
>JAJYUZ010000009.1 GCA_021792255.1 Thermoplasmata archaeon | reverse complement strand
GTAAACGTTGTCTCCCCTGATGATCCTTCTGGTGTAGGTCAATGTAATGATAATCTCACTACATAGTATAAGGATCTTTCTGTTATCAGAGATAGTAAAATACCCATTATTCAGAAGATTGTAGTACTATATTGGGGCAAAGATAGGGTCAAGGCAACCAATTGGCAGACCGAAGTAAAAAAAGAAGCGTTCGAATCGTTATCCCCATTTCATGAGAAACTTGAAGAGTTTTATGCGTCCTTTGACAAAGAAAAAGGTCAACGATTATATTATGAAAGGCGGTCAAAGCAGTACGAGAATCAACCTGTAAAGAGTCACTTGATAGTTACCCTTGCAACACAAATCAAAGCTATTCTCTCCATGTTTCTGAATGAACCACATAGCACGCATAAATATTATGGTGAGATATTGAAAACAAATCAGTATAGGTTATTCAGAGACAATCACTCATTCTTTCCATATTATACCAGTAGCTATGCGCTAATGTTATTGGAAGATTCCTTTAGGAATCATGAGCTTGATCCTAAATATAGGAAGTTCAAACATCACATCTTGCCGTTGTTGAGACTGAAGGTAGGGGGGAGAGATATGCCTTTATTTAGCAGCAAAGAAATGGATGGATATTGCAAGAAGCTCATTGATGTACTTTGGGATAAAACTGAATCTTTGAAAGTATTCCGGGAGGCCATAAAGGACATAGAGGCTGCTCTCGAATCAGTCAACTTCTCATACGACATTACAAGGTTAAGGAAATTCACTTCTCAGATTACTCAGCTGCCGGAAGTAGAATTAATGAGGGGGATAGTCAAGTACTACAGCCCTTTCAGAATGTTTGGTTTTATTGACGCGGGTCTATCGGACCAGGTGTTTGTTCACATTAACGATGTAAGAACTCTACGAGTTCGTAGTCTGACTGAAGGACAACATGTTGAGTTTATTCTGAAAGAGTCCAGCAAGGGCTTAAAGGCTGAAGATGTCCAATTGATCGAGTCATGAACTTCACGCTTCTCAGTTTACGTAAGCCTTTCCAGATAATGAACATGTTCAGGGAACGACATCCTTAAGTTTACACGCATTATGGACACTACGCGTGGAACAGATACATTATCCCGGTGCCATGTTGAATGCTCTCAAATATTGAACGCATATAATCTGTGTGCTCGTGAAAATATAAGTACAACCTTGAAAATTACAAACTGGACAGTGATGGAGCAAGTAGCTGATGGCAGAAAAGAAAGTTAGTCTTCTCTTGAGTGGAGGAATTGATTCTACAACGACCCTATCCTACTACAAAGAAAACGGATATCAAGTCGAGACCTACTTTGTTAATTATGGTCACGTTGCGAATAACGTAGAATTTGAGCATGCTGAGACCATAAGCAAGTACTACGATACAAGACTGAACGTGCTTAAATTTTCAGGTGCAGCCTACGGTGAAAGTTTGGAAATAACTGGAAGAAACGCTTTTCTTATCATATCGGTTTTGATGGCTAATCAATCGAATTCTCGCATTATTTCTGCTGGAATACACAAAGGATCTGATTATTATGATTGCAATGAAGGTTTTATCATGTCGATGAAGTCCCTTATTGATGGCTATACAAACGGCAGCGTTCAACTCGATTTACCACTAATTAAAATGACAAAGACGGAAATAGTCGCTTATTGTAAATTGCATGAAGTCCCTATAGAACAAACTTTTAGTTGTCAGTTAGGAGGCAACATGCCTTGCGGAAATTGTCCATCCTGTATCGAAAGAAATTATGCCCTCAAGTCAGCCGTGTATACTGGTGGAGGAGAGTAAAGCTACATGAGTGGAGGAGGGGGTGGTTCTGGAGGATATTCTAGTGGGTCTTCGAGAGGACCAATCACCAAGGAGAGGGTCAAGAACGACGTAGAAATTTCAATAGAGAACACCAAAAAAGCTGAATTTGAAGCTGAGGTAAACGATAGGTTGAAAGAGCTACTGACAAGCTATAACGAGAAAGATACTGAACTTATCAATGAAAGGTTAGAAGAAATAGGGGGTCTCCTATCGGATTACCTTGAGAGTTCAATAAATATTCGTCGAGGAGGCTCATGGAGTAAACACACGTATGTTGATGGTTTGAGTGATGTTGACTGTCTTTTCGTACTGAGTTCAACAAAATTTGCTGGGGAATCCCCACAACAACTGCTTGACGAGTTGACCCAACTCCTGAAAAGACAGCTTGGAGATAAGGCTACAGTAGAGAGAGGTGACCTCTCGGTGAGAATAACCTATGGAGATGGCCCTGAACTTCAGATTTTGCCTGCACTTAAGAATGAAAAAGGAGTACGTATCCCATCAGGAGATAGTGAAGGATGGTCGAGAGTTGTAAGCCCTGAAAAATTCGCTGAGAAGCTTACTGCCATTAACCAGAACTTGAATGGGAACGTAATCCCTGTCATAAAACTTGCAAAAGGGACAATGAGTGATGTCGGACTTAACCCTAAGGTTAAGGGGTACCACGCCGAAGCCTTGGCCGTTGAGATTTTTCAAAATTACAATGGTGAAAGAACTAAGAAGGCCATGCTCGAATATTTCTTCTCAAAAGCCTCTGAGTTAGTGAGAAGGCCTATAAGAGAAGTGTCAGGGCAATCACAATATGTTGACGACTATTTGAGTTCTGCCGGTAGTGCTGAAAGGGAGGCTATATCGAGAGAAATGAAAGGTATCTGCGATAAAATGAAGAGAGCCAATGATAACCGCTCATCAGATGACTGGTTCAAGGGCATTGGTATTTGAAGGTTACTAACTTGGTTGCATGTTTCATAGTAGGAATTCGATAAGTATGAAGGTCGTGGGCGGGATATATAGAGAAATCTGTCTTGAGCCCAAGACTGACAATCTCTACGGTTCTGGTTTACGAGCAGCTATTGCTATTTCTCAGGGCTGTCAGAATCTCAGTATGAGTGGATTAGTTGAGTCTGGGCTAAGGAATCAAATAGAAATAATGTCTGAAAAATATGGGTTCAAAACCGAACTTCTGGAAAGACGAAACGAAATTGCATTCTTATACGAGACCCCAGTGAGCCCTCCAAGAGTCTACGGTATTGAAGGAGCAAGACACATGGGCTCAACACTCAACGTCTCGGGAACAAACATGCTCGCATTCGCTATGGTTGAGACTAATTTAGAGGTTAAAGCAGATCGCTTAGTAATTGACCCGCAAGGACTGTCGCAAATTGAAGGTAGGATTACCTGGTCTGCATCTCACCTTGCAATAGTTGCAAATAGGCGGGAGACGATAAAGCTATTAGGCATAGAAGAAGATCTGGACTCCGATACCCTTGCAGAAAGTATTCGGACAAAATACAATGCAGAAGTATCCGTAATAAAGTGCGGTGCATTGGGCGCAGTAGTTTCCGATTCAGGCACAATATATCATATTGGTGCATATTTGACCAATAAAGTGAATCCAATTGGTTCAGGCGACGTTTTTAGCGGCGTTTTTGCGTATTTTTGGGCTGATTTGCGTCTCAGCCCTGAAGAAGCAGCCAATAATGCTTCTAAAGCAACTGCAGAGTGGGTGTTTAGGGGCCCTTTTCAAGTAATAAATCGCAATAAGAAAGTTACGGCACCAAATGCTGAGGTGCGAGTCTTTGGTAAGGTATCAACCGTATACCTCGCTGCACCCTTTTTCACCACTTCAGAACGATGGTTGGTTAACTTGTGCAGAAATGCCCTTAAGGACCTCGGTGCAAGAGTGTTCTCACCATCGCACGATGTTGGATTCGGAAGTTCGGAGGCAGTGGTAGTTGGTGATATAGACGGGCTAAACAAGTCCAAGTCTATGATTGCCCTGTTGGACGGTAAAGACCCAGGAACCCTGTTTGAGATCGGATACGGGACTGCAGTTGACAAACGTATTGTTGTATACGTCAGCAGCAATGACAATACAAACCTCACCATGATAGCTGGAAGTCAGGCGCATATTCACAAAGATCTCTCAAGTGCAATTTACGATGCGATATGGCAAGGCATTCAAAGTTAATTGGATACGATAGACAAGTCTTAAATGGGTTGAATAACAAGAAGAAACGAAAAAAATTGAGAAAAGGTTATCTAGGGGTGAGGAAAGATGAAATTAAGCGGTAGGATTAGTCACATAGCAGGAAGTGCTTCTAATGCGACTGAATCCTCATTAATCGATTATGGGCATAACGTTATCAAGAGTTTGGTGCGTAACTTGCTGAGAGAGGGAGGGAAATTCCTAGTTCAAGTCGGAAAAGAACCAGCCAAAATTGAGAGTGGAAGACACATACCATTAATTTTCGATTGGACAATCTTGGCTGTAATTTACGAGTATTTGAGAAGTAATAAATTGGACTTCACTTCAAAGAAGGAAAAACCCATCATAACAGTCGTCAAGCAAGATTTCGAGGATTCAATACCCGAGAACAGGAGAAACCTTTGGGAAGGCCTTAGAAAAAGGGAAGCAGTACAAATAGAATTTCTGGAAGAAGGATGGTCGTCTGGTGCTGTCAGAAGGATTAGAATGTCAGAATACGGAGACCTCTTGATAATCTTGAGTGGAGGCGAGGGAGTAGAGCATTTAGCAGAAGAGTACAATCGGCATAGTAAACCAATTATCCCTTTGGATCTTAATCTCGGAGCAAACAAGAATGATGGAAGCGGAGGGGCGCCTAGATTATTTTCCAAAATGTTACGCGATTACAAGCCTTTTTTGACACTAGAGAATACAACATCGGCCGGAGAATTATTCCTTGGCATCAAAACCAATAATGGATCGGCCCCCTTTGACGTGGTTGCCAACGGAATATTAGCACTAATCAGAAATATTGTTCCGCCAATCGTTTTCTATGTTAGGCTCATGGCGAACGACGCGAGAGATTACACTGCTGTGGAGTACTATTTCAGGCATGTTGTCAGTCCATTCTTCAAGGGCAAGGGATTCTCAATCAAGGAAATTGGTGTCCAAGAAACGTCGGATGCTTGGATGAATGTGGAAATTTTTGAAAGTTTGCATAGGGCCGCTATTGTAGTGGTTGATCTGACCGGACTCAGACCAAATTGTCTCATCGAGTTGGGCTATGCTTTCGGACGTCCTTCGAAGATAATTCTGACTGCCAAGAAAGATTACAAACTCCCTTTTGATACAAAAATGTATGAATGTTTGTTCTGGGACCCTTCTGAAGATGCAAACTTCAGTACATCCCGGCTAGGCGAATACTACGAACGAAATATTAATCGACCGCCAATTGTGAGGACAAAGGATCTAATATGACACAATTCGATAACGTGTTGGAAAGCGATTTAGAAATTTATATTTCAGTGGACATAGAGGCATCAGGGCCAATCCCTTCTAGATACAGTATGTTATCAATCGGGGCTTGTGTCGTGGGAGATACCAACAACAATTTCTATGCCGAGATCAAACCAATTAATGACTCATTCGTACCAGAAGCTGTTGCAATAAGTGGATTTTCTATTCAGGGCTTGAAAACAACTGGGATTTACCCCGAGACTGCGATGAAATCTTTTGGTAAGTGGGTCGAAGAAACTTCAGTGCGCAAGACACCTGTTTTTGTGGGTTTCAATGCGCCATTTGATTGGCAGTTTGTAAACTGGTACTTTTACATGTATGCAGGCAAAAATCCATTTGGCATCAACGCGCTTGACATCAAGGCGTACTTTATGGGAGCAACTCATACGTTATGGGGGTCGACTTCTTCAAGCAAACTGCCAAGCTGGTTACAAGTAGAGAATAGGGATAAGCATAATGCACTAAGCGATGCGATCTCTCAGGGAATTATATTCGAACGTTTGCTAAGAGGTACAAGAGATTGAGAAGTGATGCAAGACAGGTAGTCACGGCTGCAACTTATGATGAAAAGTTGTATTCTCAAGTGAACGAACCCAATCAAAAGTCTGTCGTTTTCAGGTTAGAAAAAACACACGAACTTCAAGAAAAATCAAATCTGGTCGATGGTTACAAGAGATGTAAGCAAATTGTTTTGGATGCTGGTTTTAGAAAGGAAATAGACTGGCAAGACTCGGTCAGCGTGGAACGACTAACGGAAAGCAGCCTCCTTCAAGAACATGCTTGGGTGACTCTGTCATCGGGTATGAAGGCGCGGGTTATAGAAGGGCTTTTTCGCCAGTTTTCCGAAGTATTCTTCGATTGGAGATCTGCTGAAGTGATCGCTGAAAATGAAGAACTATGCCGGGTATCTGCTCTTAAGATCTTCGGGAGTAGGAATATGTAAACGCCGGTTGAAAATTGTGCATTTTCGCCGGAATAAAAGTGATCCAGATCGCCGGTTTAATTCTGATCCACTTCCTTATGCGGAAGAGGGTCAGAATTGTACGGCTTGGAGGACTGGCGCAT
>JAJYUZ010000001.1 GCA_021792255.1 Thermoplasmata archaeon | reverse complement strand
TCAGGAATCTAGCCAAGTATCTTATTTCCAACGCGGGAAAGGAGATAACATACAATAGTCTGAAGTCGGTTATAGATCTTCAAAATGTTCACACGGTTTCTAAATACGTCAACTTCGTGGAAAATTCCTATCTGATATTCTTGGTGGAGAGGTTTTCCTTCAAATTAAAGGAACAATACAAAGCACCGAAGAAGGTTTACTCCATCGACACAGGTCTCACAAAAGCTACTGCATTTGAGGTAGGAGGGAACAGGGGTAGAATCATTGAAAATATCGTTTTCCTTGAATTACTCAGACGGAAGAGTTATTCAGAAAGTAATAAGGAAATTTTCTACTGGAAGGACCACCAGGGAAGGGAAGTTGATTTTGTTCTGAAGGAAGATAAAGAGGTTAAGCAGCTCATTCAGGTGACCCTTGCTTCCAGTTCGGAAGGGATTGAAAGGAGAGAGACTGAATCTCTACTTAGGGCATCAGAAGACCTAAAAACAGAAGAACTACTGGTGATAACGTGGGATTATAGAGGGGAAGAAACTGTCAATGGGAAGAGGATACAATTCCTGCCACTATGGAAGTGGCTGCTGGTTGAAGGAAGCCAAAATTGACATCGTTCTGAAGTTTATTCCAAGAATACACAGATGCAAGGTTCCATAATCTGAAGGAAGCTCAGAGAACTCTCTTGCTGAAAAGTTCGATGCTTCCCAACTCCAACGTACATACTGTGCCGTCCGGCTTGAATTTGCTCTCGAATGAGCTCACTCCGGCTCGATCAGGGACAGTAGCAAGCGCAAAATAGGTGGTATAGTTCCTTAGGAGGGACACGGGATCGTCAGTTAAGCGTGCATCTGTGAGGGAATGATAGATTAATATGGATCTCCCTAATATTAACAGCTAACCAACGGTACAGTTTTATATATTTATTGTTAATTACAAATAAATGAAAATTCCACTGGTAAACCAGCTGGAGAAGCGACATCAAATGGAAACGGCTGTTCTTCAAGATGAACTGATCCGGATCATTTACAATGTCTCAAACGATTCAGTACTACATGGCTGAACGTCTGTCTGGAGATGTTACTCTGGCAAAAGATTTTCAGAGGATCTGGATTTTTACTCAAACTCATTCATAGAGAAGGTCAATACCTTCAGAAGAGAGATCAGGTCTGCAGGATTGTCTGTTTCGAAACTTGAAGATACCGGCAAATTAATATTTTCTAAGGTTACCGATAGGAGAACAGAAATTAGATTTGAAGTCAATCACCTGACATCCTCCCACGAATAAATTCTGTGGGGTTCCTTCTTTTGCATTTATTTCGTCTTCATCCCTCACGGTCCGGACGGTTTTCCAGGAGCCTATTTCCATCAACTCTCACACTCCTTACTTCCGCAAGGTAAGTGCCGTATTTTGTTTGATCTTCCTTATGAATGTCGTGGTGAATGAGTAATCACCACATACCATTGCATATTTATGTGGATCTAGAAATATGGCCGATGATTCAAGTAGCGTATAAAATACGATTAAAATTCAGGTAATTAATAATCTAACGACAAAGTCTACGCTAGGAAAACCCTTAAATTATAATATGTTATAATCGTACCATGGAAAGCGTATTCAAAACGAAAGTGAGGAGAATAGGCTCATCGTTAGGTGTTTTGATACCAAAGAAGTTGATAGACGAGAGATCGGTCAAGGAGGGGGAAGAAATAGAGATTGCCGTAATAAGAAGAAAGAAGGAACTGATTTCAAGCTCATTTGGTATTGCAAAGGGAGCATCACACTTCAGAAGAGACAAGAGGGACAGGACGTACTGAATGCTGATAGACACTTCTGCATGGGTGGAATTCCTGCTGGGAAGCAGGAAGGGAAATAGGGTGAGAGAGAGAATCAACAGCGAAGCGTGCTACAGCAGCATAGTGACCATTGCGGAGTTGTCCAATTGGGCACAGAGAGAAAACCAGGCGACAGAAAGGATCATTGATGCGGTAAAAGAGCTTAGCGCTGTCATAGGCTTAGACGAAGACATTGCTGTTCTTGCAGGGAAGTTGAACTTCAACCGGAAGAAAGAGAACAGGAAATGGGGAATAATGGATTCGATGATACTAGCAACAGCCGAGATGTATGACATGGAAATTCTGACTTGCGACAACGACTTCAGTGATGTCTCCAAGGTAACTGTTTTGAGATAATACAGGATTTAATCTCTAACTCAGGCTGTTTTGCATAATATGTTTTGATATTCCCTTGATGCAACTGGTTTAAGTGCAAAAGTATATTACTTCGTAAGATACGAAATTACATACCACGTCATACCCCGACTTGGTGTTGAAGCAAAAGAGGAAGAGGACCCTCATAATGAGGAGGGGAGACAACTACTATCTCTATAGGGTAAGAAGTGTGTGGGACAAGGAAAGGAAGAAAACGAGGCTGAAGACAGAGGAATACCTCGGAAAGATCACACCCGAAGGTATCGTTGAACCAAGGGTGAAGAGAGTGATGAAGCGTTATGACCAGATTACGGTGAAGGAGTACGGTTCCTCCTTCCTGATGCAGCACGTCTCCGGAGACATAGTGCAGTCACTAGAGGATTTCTTCCCCGAATGGAAGGAGATATTCGTTTTCAGCTGTATGAGGCTCATCCACAGGTCACCGATGAAGAACGTTGAATTCCATTAAAGGACTTCATTCCTCTCAGAGGCCATAAGAGATGCTCACGTCTCTCCTGGCTCGCTCGGGGATATGCCACGCAATATAGGGATGGACAGGAGTTCCATCACTGGATTCATGAAATCTTTCATGAGGGATGAGCGGTATCTCGCCGTTGATCTTACGCACATTCTGAGCATGAGTGAGGGCGTCATTTCCGCCACCCTAGGACACAACGGCAAGGATGAATATTTACCACAGGTCCAGTTGCTCTTCCTCTTCTCAACAGGGCGTGATGCTCCTACGTATTTCCGAATCCTTCCAGGTGCAATAAACAGCGTAATGTCACTGCGTGTTACCATAGGAGGAACATTCCCAGAATGATTAGAGGCAGAGAGGAACGTCCAGGTTAACGTGCACTCACGACTGACCAGCTACCAAGCGACCCATCCGAAAAATATGAATCATGCAATACAGAGGAAAACAGACAGTGCTGAATAGAATTGGACCAACTTTAATGATAGATGAGTCCATAAAAATGTGACTCACTAGCTTCTTTTTGATGTGTCAGTTGCTGCACTGCAAATAAGCTGACTAATTTGCAATGTGGCCCAGGTAATGGAAACTGGTATCCATAAAGCCTGGAGGTAAATGAAAATAAAAGGAAAAAGGGACTAAGAGAACGAATTCATAAGGTCCGTAACGTCATTCAGCGGTTTTCCGGACGAATCTATTGGATCCATCACGTAGTTCTTCTTTCCATAGTCGGGCACCAGTCTCTGAAGCTTCTCGTCGTAAGTTTCCGTCTGGTAGTCCATGAATACTCCCATCGGTATCCTATCGCCCCATTCCAGTGATTTCAGCACTGCCTGCGGCACTTTCTGCTTGTACTCGCTCTCGTTATTGGCCACAGGGTTCCATCCTTCCTTCTCTATGTCGTAGAGTCTAGGATCGTAGAATTCCTTGGTATTGATGTTGTTGTAGGTAACACACGGCTGCATGACGTCAACCAGAGAAAGCCCCCTGTGCTTCATCGCTCTGATGAGCGTTTCCTTCAGGTGCTTTATGTTATAGGAGTAGCTCCTTGAAACGAAAGTGAAACCCGACGCCAGTCCGAGGAAGAGTGGGTTCACGGGGAATTTTATGTTTTCCGTCTCTATGCTCTTTGGCATCTCTCCATACGGAAGAGTAGGAGAAGCCTGTCCCTTTGTGAGTCCGTAGACACCGTTGTCGAAGAGTATGTAAGTTAGATCCACATTTCTTCTTCCCGCAGCTACAAAGTGAGCAGAACCTATTCCTAACCCGTCTCCATCACCGGAGGCAGATATTACCTCTAGACGCGGATTCGCCATCTTTACTGCCTGTGCTTGGACGAGCGATCTCCCGTGCAGAGTGTGGAGTGTATTGACGTTAACGTAGTGAGGAATCTTGGAACTGCACCCAATTCCTCCTGTGAGTACCACATTCTCGTTGGGTATCTTCAGTTCCTGAAGTGCAAGCACCAGGGCATTGAGTATTCCGAAGTCGCCGCACCCTGGACACCAATCTATCTCCACGTTCGTCTTGTAACTCTGGGGTTTCGCTGGTGGACTGACCGTACTAATCATAGGTCAGCACCTCCCTTCCTTCCATCTTGGGTTTACTCAGCACTTCCACCATCTCCTCAAAGGCCATGGGCCTTCCATTAAATTTCAAAATCCTCGTACTAGCTTCCAATCCCGTCTTCTCTCTCAGCAGGTCAGCAAGCTGGCCGCTGTAATTCTGTTCAACGTCAATTATCGTCTTTCCCTTAAGGTATCTCATTGCTTCCTCCACCGGGAACGGTTCCATCATTCTAATCTGCAGGAATGATACGTCCTTTGCCTTCTCCATCGCATCCAGTATCGGTCCCTTTGCAGATCCCCACGAAACGATGACTTTCTTGTTGGTGGGTGAACCGTAGAATTTTACTTTCAAATCTGCCGGTACTTCTTTGAGCACTGACGTCATCTTGTGCATCCTCTTGTCCATCATCTTTATCCTGTTGTCTGCATCCTCCGTAAATATGTGCCCATCCTCGTCGTGTTCGTCTCCCGCCACAGTTATCAGTCCGCCCTTTATCCCAGGTACTGATCTCGGGGATACCCCATCTTCCGTGAATCTGTATCTCAAGTAATCTTTGGTCTCACTCAGAATCAACTTACCCCTGTTTATCGTGATCTTGCTCAGATCGAACGGGTCTACCGTGTAGTTGCTCATGGCCATCGCCTTGTCAAGGAGTACAATGACTGGAAGCTGGAATTTCTCAGCTATGTTGAACGCTTCAATGGTATCGTAGAATGCCTCCTTGTGATCACCAGGAGCGATTACAACTCTGGGAAATTCGCCGTGTCCAGCACTAAGAGCGTACTTCAGATCTCCCTGTTCGTGTCTGGTAGGCATACCGGTTGCAGGACCAGCCCTCTGGTAATAGAAGATCACCACTGGAGTTTCTGTCATCCCTGCGTACGATAGAGCCTCGACCATCAACGAGAATCCTGGACCGGATGTACTGGTGGCAGATCTCAGGCCCGTGTTTGCTGCAGCTATAGCCATGTTTATTGCAGCAATCTCGTCCTCAGTCTGTTCGACCACGAAATCGTATTTGTCCATTATACTTTCCAGATAATTTGACTCATCACTCGCGGGTGTTATCGGATAATAGGACTGGAATTTCATCCCAGCCTCAATCTTTCCCATTCCCACTGCGTGAGTGCTGTTTATGAACATTCTCTTCTTATAGGTCGTGGGTTCGAGATCGAATGTCCTCGTCTGACCGAATTCTGCATAGACTTCGTCGACTATGGCATTGTTCATCTCGGCGATCTTCGGTTTGGAAGCGAAATTCTCCGAAATGACCTTCTTGAGCTTCTCCTTATCGAGCCCGATCATTTTAGTGGCTCCAGCGAGTGCCACAGTGTTCTTCATGACGTTCAGTTCTGATAGAGCCTTTCCGAACCTCGTCGCAACGGTCTGTAGTATGTCTTTGTAAGGTATAGCAGCGTGTCTGGGGTCGTCAAGGTTTTCCTCGTAGATGATTGTTCCATCGTGCGACAATTCTTTCAGGTGAAGAAGAACGCTCTTTGCATCCAGGGGTATGAGGATGTCTATCCTCTCCGAATAGCTCCTGATCATGTCCTTACACACTCTTACCCTGAAGTAAGAATGTTCTCCTTTTATTGTGGAGAATAGCTCAGCATTCGTAAAAACGTGATAGCCCTCCCTGGCCATAACCTTCGCAAAAGTGTCAGACGTAAAATTTATTCCGCTTCCTTGGGGACCCGCTACCATTAGATTTAGGTCGTGTATCATTCAATTCCCCCTTCCTCTCGTATGACATCTGAGTTAAAATAACTTAGGCTTTTTTATATGCCCGTCGTACGAATTATTCGAGGAGGTAGAAGCCTTAGCTAAACAGTTTTAATTCAAACTAGTACCAGGACGGGATCTTGAAAAGACCCAGAAAGATTTAAACATAGTGTTGAAATCACCAAGAGTTGCCAGACGAGAAAAGAGGGTCAGGATTCCAGTCAGCAGCTGGTTTAATACGTTACTTTGATGAAGAGGAAGACCTAGGACCTATCTTCGATCCAAAATTGGTACTTTATATAGCAGTGATCTTCGGGGTAGTAATAGAACTTTTGAAGGTATTCTGGCCGCTCTGAAGAAATTTTTGAGACAAGCAAGGTTCAGGGATTGAGCGTAATATCCTTTCAAAGGAAAACGATAAGTTCTAATTTTTCATTTATCGTCAATGAACGAAGCATTTCTTTACTCTACCGCAGGGAGTAGAGTCAAATGTACCGCCTGCAGCAGATATTGCATTATGAAAGAAGGACAGACTGGCTTCTGCGGCATAAGGAAGAACATTGGCGGAAAACTCTTCTTGTTATCGTACGGCAGAGCAGAAGCTTTAGCCGTGGATCCAATAGAGAAGAAGCCTCTGTACCATTATCTTCCAGGTGGAAGAGTTCTCTCATTATCGACCAGTGGCTGCAACTGGATGTGTTCTTTCTGCCAAAACTACGATATCTCTCAGAGGAGGGAAATAAGAGGAGAATATCTAAGTCCTGACGAAGTTGTCAATCTTGCCATAAAGAGCGGGTCAGATGGTATCTCGTACACGTACAACGAACCAACCATATTTGCGGAGTACGCCCACGATATCGGCATAGAAGCGAAGAAGCATGGGCTGTTCAACACCTTTGTCAGCAATGGATATGAATCCGCTGAGGCAATTCCTTACCTTAAGGAATTCCTCGACGCAACGAGCATAGATTTCAAAGGCAATGGAAACGATCTGTTTGGCAGGAAATACATAGGAATATTGAGTTATTCACCAGTTTTTGATACTCTCAAGAGGCTAAAGCAAGCAGGCATCTACATAGAGATAACTGATCTGGTCGTTCCGGTCAAGGGTATGGGAGACAATCCAGAAGATGCAAGAACCCTCGCTAGATGGATAAGGGACAATCTTGGTCCTGACACCCCTCTCCATTTCATTAGATTTCACCCAGACTACAAGATGAGAGACGTTCCGATTACTGCCGTAGAGGCGCTTGAAAGGCACTATGAGATCGCGAAGGAAGAGGGACTGAAATTCGTTTACGTCGGCAATGTACCGGGGCACCCGTTGGAAAATACATATTGTCCTAATTGCGGTAACGAACTGATCAAGAGATTTGGGTTCCAAATAATGAAATACGATATCACCCCTGATGGACGCTGCCCTTTTTGCGGGGAGGACATGCACATAATAAGAAAGAGGACCTTGAAATCCCTCAGAGCAAAAGGTTGAATCCGATACAGGACCAAGGAATTAACTGGTTATTACAGATTCAGGTTTCTCTCTAGTCTTTTACTCCTTCTACTGACAAGTACTTACGGGCCACTTCTTGCTGTACTTTATCTTCTGTGACTAGGATTGATTGAGACTGCATTGCCGCAACGATATATGACGCGTCGTAGAAAGTGATCTTCTCTTTGATTGCAAATTTCAGGGTGTCAGATGGATCAGGTTCTAACACCCTAAGATTCCCGAGGAAGATTGTTACAGCTTTGACTAGAACCAGCGCATCATCCATTGATATCTTATGCCTCAGGGCAAACTGCTTCCGAATCACATTTCCTACCTCAAATTTCGAGAGTTCTATGGTTGCACCATCATCAAAGTCAATCACATTTCCGTTGTCAATCAGGTCATATATCGCCGAGGTATCGTATACTCTCATCTGGATTCCCTGTCTTCTCTGATGCTCTTCATCCAATCGTCCTTTGTTATTTTCTTCAAAATCGGGCGGGTCCTTTGCATTAATCTCCTGAAGTCTTCTAACTCCTTGTCCCTAATGGCATTGTCAATACTCTTTCTTATAGTGGCAGAGGTGTCTATTCCGTACTCTTTGATCTTATTCCATTTCTCCTTTTCTATCTTCGCTGATACGGTGACTTTTTCCGTCATATTGGTGGAATGAAATCATTGCTAATTAAGCTTACTACAAAATTGTAATACGATATTGTGGTAGTCTTGAGTAATACAGCAGGGGAGTAAATTGATCCGGAAAAGCAATTCATAAATATACTCAAGTCCTAAAGAAACATGAAGATAGGAGAGAACGTTTTCATTGCCCACAACGCCACCTTGATAGGCGATGTGACTATCGAAGACAATGCAGGAATATTCTTCGGCGCCGTCATTAGGGGAGATCAGAACTCGATTTACATAGGCAAGAATTCCAACGTTCAGGATAACGTGGTGATTCACGCTGATAAGGAGAACAAAACGGAGATCGGTGAGAACGTATCGATAGGACACGGGGCAATAGTCCACGGAACAAAAATCGGGTCAAATGCCCTCATCGGAATGGGCAGCATCCTGCTATCCGGTTCGGTAATTGAACCTGGAGCAATCGTAGGGGCAGGATCTATCGTCACTTCCGGTAAGGTCGTAGGAAAAAATTGCCTTGCAGTGGGCTCTCCAGCCAAGGTCATAAAATGTGACGAATCAATTGGGGAAGCAGCCAGGAAGAACGGAGAAACCTACCAGAACCTCATTAAAATGCATCTTGCCAGGAAATTTGAGGAACATTCTCACTGAGGCATATTTCCAAAATCTTCCGGAAGACCGCCTGACTTGAATTGCTTCTTCATCATGCTGAGAATCTTCCTGTTGCCCCTTATGTTCTTTACCATGTCCTTCACTCTTTTGTAGTCTTTCAGAAGCTCCTTCACGTCCGCAGTCGTGTAACCAGATCCCTCCGCTATCCTCTCCACTCTGGAGCCCTTTATTTCATCAGGGTTCTCCATTTCGTAGTAAGTCATGGAGTCCATTATGACCTTGTATCTTTTCAGCTTGTCTTCTGAATCATTGAAGAACTGGTCATCCATATCCTTCTTCATTCCTCCTGCTGCCATTGGCATCGATTCGAACAATTTTTTGAAGAGACCGGGTTTGTTCATCTGGTCCCAGATATCGTACATCTCCTTCAGAGTGAACTTCCCTCCCGCCATCTTCTCCATAGCACTCTCGTCTATTTCCTTCTGGAATTCCTTTGCAGCAGCCATCAGTGTCTCAAAATCTCCCATCCCGAGGAGTCTTGACAAGAACCTGGCAGGATTGAAATATTCCATGTCCTCCATGTGTTCCCCGGTCCCAATGAAGAGAATCGGAGCACCCGTCGAAGCCACCGCACTCAGAGCGCCTCCCCCCTTTGCAGTACCGTCCAGCTTGGAGATGAATACGCCTGTAATCTTCACCGAATCGTTGAAAGCCTTTGCCTGCTTGCCGGCCTGTTGACCTATGCTCGCATCCAGAACCAGAACGACTTCGTCCGGTTTCACGAACTCGTTGATGTCCGATATCTCCTTTGTGAGCGAAGCATCGATCGCGTTCCTGCCGCTGGTATCTATGATCTTCACGTCCCACTCGTTGTATTTTTCGAGTGCCTGTTTCACGACTTTTCTGCTGTCCTTTTCACCGTAGATTCCGAAGAAACTGGCCCCTACGGAGCTTGAAACCTGCTCCAGCTGTTCGTACGCACCCAGTCTCTGGGTGTCGGCTGCTATCAGAACTACCTTGTACCCGTGCTTTAGATAAAACTTTGCCAGTTTGCCCGCGCTGGTGGTCTTTCCCTGACCGTACAGTCCGACCAGCATAAGGGTCGCCGGCTTAACATGGAATTCTCTGGGTTTGCCAAGTATTCTGAGCAGTTCTTCGTAAATGATCTTGATGAGGTGGTTTCTCGGGTTGGAATTCTTAGGCACTGGTTCTTCCTTTGCTCTCCTCTCCACATTGTTCGTCATCTCTAGGGTGAGACCAACGTCCACGTCGGCCATCAGAAGAGCCCTCTGCATTTCCTTCACAATCTCCTCGACGAGCCTGTCATCGACAAGTGCGCTTCTGTTAATCCTCTTCAGGGCATCACGTAGGCTCTTCGCTAGTGAATCCAGTACCATAGATTTTCACCTGCTCTAATTATTCGCCCGGAACCTTTTCCACGATGCTCGACAGCCTTTCCTTTATCCTGGAAAGGGCATAATCGAGAACCTGTCTAGGTTTCAGGCTACCGTCAGTTTCAAAATAGAATATAAACCTTCTTTCGTCTTCCTTCACTTCCAACGAATCCATTCTGTACAGCTTGCCAATGTATTTTGAAGGGTAATCAGCAATGAAAACGACTTCCTTGTCATTCTTTTTGAGCACATTTTTGGGAGACTTTTTTATGATCTCTTCCAATTCCAGTTCCTTGGCCGAGACCTTAAGCTCTCTTCCATACCTATAAGAGACGCCGCTCGTCGTCTGGAACCTCGCGTGTTCCCTCGCCCTTCCGACGTAGGCCTCTGCATCCAGCATCATTGCCTGTCTTTCGTTGAGCTCTACAATGGGTATCTCTTTGTCTGGAGGAGCCATAGTCGAATCTCCTATTGCAACCAAGTCGCCGCTCGTGACCTTCTTGGGCCCTACGACGAAAATGCTGTAATTCACGGTGCAGAGTGAACACCCGGTTCCTCCGCAGGTGCAGCTCTCTCTCTCGTTCATCTTCAGGTCGGTCGGCAGAGGTACCATTCCAAGCCTCGATGCAATGACTTCGTCGAAAAGAGAAGTGAGCGAAGAATAAACTTTCTCTCCCTCCTGTCTGATTTCTCCGTGGTGGAAATTCACTTTCGAGATTGCCAGTTTTGGGATATCGTTTATGAGCGTTCTCCTAAGAAGGTTTGCGTAGGCTGGGGTGATGTCGCTGATCTCGAATCTGATAGATGTTTCTCCTTCCTCAAGGATCTTGATATTTTCCGTCATACTCTCCTTCCCCTCTTCCCCCCTTTCTTCTTGGTTCCGTCGTGGGGAATGGGTGTTGAGTCCTCTATTCTTGAAATCTTTATGCCTGCTCTGGCTAGTGCTCTTACAGCTGCCTGAGCCCCCGGTCCAGGGTTGTGGCTCTTTGCTCCTCCCGGAGCTCTGATCTTGATAACAACGTCGGTGATCTCCTTCTCCCTCAGTTTTTCAACTATCAGGTCTATTTCTTTCATGGCGGCATAGGGTGAACTCTCATCCCTGTCTGCCTTTACGACCATACCACCAGATGCCTTCGCAAGCGTCTCGGCCCCGGTGATGTCCGTTACCGTGATAACCGTGTTGTTCTGTGAAGCGTAGATATTTACAACTCCTAATTTGCCCATTATTTTACCTCCTCATTCTTGACTGGTTCTGCTGCCTCTCCTCTCTTATTCTCGCCCACTACTCTCATCGGATGTAATTCGTTTGCGAGCGGAGAGTTTGGTGCATATTCGACCGATTCTTCCTCTAGTTTGAGAACCTTGTATCCAGGGATTGTGACCTTTCTCTCACCCACGGAGATGTGTCCGTGCACTATGAGTTGCCTCGCCATCCCGGGAGTTCTGGCCAGGCCCTTCCTCATGACCAGAGTTTGAAGTCTTCTTTCCAGGAAAGATTGAACATTGAGTGCCAGTATGTCGTCAGCGGTCGCGTTCTCGCTGAGTATTCCGTATCTGGAGAGTCTGCCGATCATGCTCTTTACCTGCTCCGCGGCTCGTGTGTCCCCCAGTCTCAGGCTCGCCTGAATATCCCTTGCATTCGTCCTGTATTTCCTGAGTTCGGACTCGGCCTTCCACAGTTCTCTCTTGTTCTTCAGTCCGTAAGCGCCAACAATCTGGTTCTCTGCCTTTATACGCTCCCCCTCGTAAGGATGTCTCGGAGTCTCGTATTTCTTCCTAATTTTTCTAGGATCTCCCATAAATCATCACTTCTTGGGCTCTTCAGCAGGTGCTGCTGCCGGTGCCGCAGATGGTGCCGGAGCACCCTCAGCCGGTCCCTCTCTCTTCTTTATAACTCCCACCGCGAGTCCCTTTCTTCCATTCGATCTCGTTCTCTGTCCCCTTACCTTCTTACCTCTCTCGTGCCTAGTCCCCTTATAACTTCTCGTTCTCTTCATCCTGTTAACGTCGTCCTGAAGAGCAACGCCAAGATCCGGTCCAACTTTCAGCAGATTCTCACCAGTCTGTATGTCCTTCTGGTGATTGAGCGTCCAAGTGGGATAGATCTCGTTGTACCTTTTGTCTATTAACTCTTTAATCTCCTCAATCTTACTATCGTCAATTTCTCCCAGCTTGGTGTTCATGGGTATCTTCATCTTCTTGAGCAAGATTTCGGCAGTCCTGTATCCAATTCCCTTGATATTTGAAAGAGCGTACACGGCCTGTCTCGTACCGTCTAGGTTTGTGTTCGCAAGTCTAACAATATATTTTATATTCTCATTCTTTACTTTCTGTTCAGCCATTTGATCACTGCAGAGTAAGACCTAAAGATGTTTAATGTATAAAACCTTTTAATTGATGCCGATAAAGTCACAGCAACCTTGCCTTGGTCGATAACTACAATTGACCGTCCGATGACCTTACCAAAATGACGTTTCTGAGAACGAATCGAATATCTGCAACGAATCTCAATAAAAGAGAACGGTCGTGAAGCGATAGAATGTAGCCGTTTACTACTCGTATTCAGAAATGGCTGAATTCACGCAGCTGTCGAAGAATCTCAAGCTAAAAAATGAGTCATCTGTAAAAGACTAATGATATATTCATAGATGCATTTTGGAGCTAAATGATCTCTCTCCTCAAATGCATTCCAATGGATTACGGTAGATGCCTAGAATTGCAGAGAGAGTTGAATGAACTTAGAAACGATGGAAAAATAGGGGATACGATAATAGCGACGGAGCACAGCGACACTTACACGGGAGGGATCCATTTTAACCGGGAAAATGAGCAAAGCTATTCTGTTCCTATCATCAGAGTCGAAAGGGGGGGAAACCTCACCTATCACGGAAAGGGCCAATTGGTCCTGTATTTTATATTCAATCTGAAGGAGCGAGGAATTAATGTCAGGGAACTCATAGAACAGGTCCAGAATGCACTCAACGAAACGCTTTCAATGTACGGACTCGAGGGAGAAGGAAGGCTGTATAAGGAGACTGGTGTCTGGGTGAACGGAAGGAAAATATGCTCCATCGGATTCGCAGTGAAAGGCTTCTCTACGATGCACGGAGTGGCTATCAACCTGAATACGGACCTCAGCAAGTTCTTCAACATTAGTCCGTGTGATCTTGACCCTGGTGTCATGACATCTCTGAACAAAGAAACAGAGGGAGAAGTAGACGAAAAAAAGTTCTTGGACTTAATCATCCAAAACCTCTCCAAAGTATTCCACGAAGACATCAAGATTGATGGTTGCAAAGGCATTTTAAAATAATTTGTTTTATTTTAATTATACAATAATTTTAAAAATAAGAAAGGTATTTATCGATTATCTTAATTTTGTTGTATGTTTAATGAACAATTATTGGATGCAAATGAGATTAAAAAAATGATATCGTCTCACATGCTAGCAGACGGTCTTCCTCTCATCCTGGATCTTCAGAGGAGCAAGGGGATGAAGTTGTACGATCTCGAGACCAATAGAGAATTTCTGGATTTCTTTGGTTTCTTCGCTTCAAATGCCGTAGGGATGAACCATCCCGACATGTTTGAGAAGGAATTTCTCGAGGAACTGAAATGGGCTGCCATCACAAAAGTCACGAATTCCGATATCTACACGCCCGAAATGGCGAGGTTCGTAGACACATTTGCGGTGGAGACTGGACCCGAGTACATGAAACATTTTTTCTTCATTGACGGCGGTGCGCTTGCAGTGGAAAATGCGTTGAAGGCAGCATTCGACTGGAAGGTCAGGAAAAATCAGTCGAATGGAGTCAAAGGAGAGAAGGGATCAAAGATAATTCACCTGAAGGATGCATTCCACGGCAGGACAGGTTACACGCTCAGCCTTACCAATACTTTCGACCCCAACAAAACCAAGTACTTCCCAAAGTTTGACTGGCCAAGAATAGTGAACCCTAAGGTAAAATTCCCTCTGAACAAGAAATCCACAGACGAAGTAGAAAAGCTAGAGGACAAGAGTATCGAGGAAATGGAAGCCGCCTTCAAGAAATATGGGAACGATATTGCAGCCTTCATTATGGAGCCAATCCAGGGGGAGGGTGGGGACAACCACTTCAGAAAGGAATATTTTGAAAGGGCGTTTGAAGTAGTCCACGAAAACGATGCGCTGTTCATAGTGGATGAAGTCCAATCGGGAATGGGTATCACGGGAAAATGGTGGGCACACCAGCACTTCGGAATAAAACCAGATCTGC
Source organism: Thermoplasmata archaeon (assembly GCA_021792255.1). Classification (GTDB taxonomy): domain Archaea; phylum Thermoplasmatota; class Thermoplasmata; order Thermoplasmatales. Next base: position 483,770 of record JAJYUZ010000001.1, on the reverse strand, counting down.
TCGCATTCGGAAAGAAGTCGCAGGTCTGTGGTATGATGGCCGGAGATAAATTAGATGAAGTGGAAGACAACGTTTTCAAGGTGTCCAGCAGGATCAATTCGACTTGGGGGGGAAATCTAGCAGATATGGTCAGATCTACCAAGACGTTAGAGATCATGAAGAAATACAATCTCATTAGGAATGCAGAGAATATGGGAAAGATCATTGTGGAGTTCCTGAACGAGATAAATGACAAGTTCCCTGATCTGGTGAACAATCCGAGGGGAAAGGGAGTGATGGATGCCATCGATCTCAACACAACAAAGTTGAGGGACGAATTCTCCGATCGCCTCTATTCCAAGGGAGTCGTAGTACTGAAAGCAGCGGAGAAGACGATAAGGTTCAGGCCTCCAATGATCCTGGACGAAGAGGACATAGATCAATTCTCTGAAAAGGTGGAACAGGTTCTTCGGGAAATGTCCTGAACTTTCTGACAAACATTTTATTTCCTTCTTCAATTCAAGTGAACAATGGACTTTAGAGTCACAAAGGAAAACAATGAAGAGGGCAAGGACGAGGAAAGAACCGTGAGTGCGGAGATCTATTTTGAAAGGGGCTCTAGGTATCTCTCTCTAAAGAAATACAAGGAAGCCATCGAGAATTTCCAGAGGGCACTCGAACTGAACAAGGACGATTATGAAACGAGATTCAATCTAGCGGTGACATACTTCCATTCTGGCAAATACGAAAAGGCACTGGAAGTTTTTGACGAACTAATCAAGGAAGGCAGAGACGATCAGGATCTTTACTTCAATGTCGGAAGCATCTATCTAGAACGGGGAGACTACAGGAATGCAGTGGAGAATCTTCAGAAGTGTATTGAGAGGGATGAGATGTATCTCGAAGGATTCGTAAATCTCGGGAACGCTTATTTCTATCTCCAGGATTATGGCAACGCTATCAAGAACTACGACCAGTCGATCAAACTCAATCCTCAAAACGCAGACTACTTCGTCAACAGGGGTCTTGCGTACATGTCCAAGGGTGACAATGCGACGGCAGTAGAAGATTTAGAAAAGGCCCTCTCCCTCGATCCATCCAACAACAAGGCAAAGCTGAATCTGCAGAAGATCGAGTCTGGAATCTAGGCCTTAATTGCGCTGACAATTTTCCCGAGGATTTCCGGATCGTTTTCAGCTATGGTGCCTGTAACGATCGCAGCCGCACCTGCGTCTAACATTTTCTTCGCAGTAACGGGATCTCTGATGCCCCCTCCGACTATTACCGGAATTGTCATGTCTTCGCAGACGGCCTTTACCACGGCAGGATCAATACTCTGTGGAGCTCCTGAGCCCGCTTCCAGGTAAATCGCATGGAAACCGATCAGTTCTGCAGCAGTGGCGTAATCTAGGGCAGTCGAAACGTCCTCACGCCCTATCAATTTAGCGCCGCCGACTTTTCCGACAGTCATGCCCGGTTCGAATACGAGGTAGGCGACTGAAATGACCTCCATCCTCGCACTCTTGAGCAGCCTCGCAGATTGGACCTGAAATCCCATAACGTACCTCAGGGAAGACGAGTTCAGTAGACTGAGATAGAAGATAGCATCTGCTCTAGGGGAGAAAGCTTCAGGGCTGGAGGGGAAAAGGATCACTGGTTTCTTGGTGAGTCCCTTAATGGCACCTACCAGATCGTCCACCGATTTTGTCCCGGTTCCTGTGGATCCTCCCACCATAATTGCATCGCTTCCAGACCTGTCAATGAAATCTATGACCTTTTCAATGTTCTTCGGTCCGTTCTTTTCTGGATCCAGTAATGTCAAGTGCCTAATTCTTCCATACTTAATGTTTTCAAGAATCATAAAGCGCTACCAACCAGGAAAGCCACCAGACCGAGGATCATTGCTATCTTAATCAGATTCTGTCCTCTGGTCTGGTTGTTAAAGAAGAAGAAAACGGAGGCTATGAAAATTATGTCGGAAAGTGCGACAGTGAAAGCGTAAAACCCACTCCAGTTGAAGAAGACGTAGGGTATGGGGGTCAGAGAAACGGCCAGGATGATCAGGATCGCTGCTGCGACCAGACTGAGCCCCTTACCTATCTTTTTGGGGAGGGTCGTCCTGTTGACGTCTCCAGTGACATCCTCCACGTCCTTGACTATCTCCCTCGCAAGATTGGCGAGGAATGCCATCAGGGATAAGACTATCACCACGTAGGTCAGTTTGATCGATAAACTTCCGTAGATGAAAATCAGCCCAACTAGCGCTGATATGATTATATTTCCCACAAGTCCCCAGGCCTTTGTTTTCCACTCATAGGTCACGAGCAGAAAAACGGCCAGACCCGCAATCAGGAATTGCGTTATGTTAAGCGTAAATATTGACAGTACTAAACCAGCCACAAAGAGGGCGATTGCCAGGTACTTTGCAGACGTCCTTGAAACCTCCCCTGAAGGTATGGGTCTCGAAGGATGGTTGATCCTGTCTGTTTCAGCATCGAAGTAATCGTTCAGGATATTTCCGCCTAGCAGTACCAAGAAAACTACTGCCATAGCCAAATACAGTTTGGGGTACAGAAGTCCCCTGATGCTCTCTACTGCAATGATTCCACCGATCACGGTTCCAAAGGACGCCATAACCGCGTTAACAGGTCTCATCAGTGCGAGATATCCTTTCATGCCTACAACCGAAGGTTCAACTATTAAATAAGCTTGTCTGAATATAGCCTTTTTATAGCAGGCTCACAATTTTTCTGTACTCTTCGCTTTCTGCATCCGATTTGATTCCTTTTTCGCTGAAATTTGTGTTACCCGCCTTATGACCTCTATTTTGTAGTTCTTCTATGATCCTAGATTTCTTCACCTCTCGTCCTCCATTCGAGTTCTCATAGAAGAGGAACATCAGATCCTCGTTCTTGAAATTGGAGAGCACTTTTTGGGAATAGTCAGAAAGATGGAAGCCATTAATCTTTTCGAGAATCTCGGGATCGTACAACCTTCCGGTATATACAGGTCCGATCTCCTCTCCACCAACGTTTACCATTTTCAAGTCCTTCAGAGAGTCATCGGCTACCATATTTCCTTTCTTGAATCTGACAAACACCCTTATGAAGTGGCCGTCCCTTATCGATAGTAGGATTCTTCCAGCCCTGCCGAGCGAAGCTCCTCTTTCAATAACATATTTTGCGAATATCCTGGTCGAAATTTCCCTTGAATAGATTCCCTTGATGGATCTTGAGCCATAGATCCTGTGGCCTTTTGAAATTGATTTCCCTTCCAGGTTAGCCGTATCGGTCATCGTCACCCCGACTATTCCGTTGTTCTTGAGATTCATTATAGCAGCATCCACCAGTCCCGATGGAGTCCCGAATGGGTCGACATCAATGTAGTCCCACTTTCGCGACGATACGGCACAAAAATAGTCCCCTCTCATCACTTCCAGGTCGAGCGAATTCAACGCGGCGTTCTTCTTCTGGATTTCGGTGTTTCTCGAATCCTTATCGTTGAGCACGACGGTCCATTCTGTTTCTTTTGCGATCCTCAGTCCCCTGATCCCCGTGCCAGCCATCGAGTCAAGCGCCACTCCAGGTTTGAGCACTTTTAGGAGAGCTACGCTCATATCTCTAGACAATTCCATCGTTCTGTTGTAGAAGCCAGGGGAAATTCTTCCGGGACCCTTTTCAAAAGTCGAAATAGTTTCTATGTCTACTGTTCCTTCGTGAATAATCAAGCTTCCTCTCCCTTGAGGAGCTGTGCGATCTTGTAGGGAAGAAGGGTTCTGTTTATCTGGGTAACCTCCAGACTCCTGACGTCGTCCCTTTTCTTAACCTCCTGGAGCAGGGGGTTTCTACCTTTCTTGTGTAGGGTAAGAATCATCATCTTGTCCAGCTCGATTACCTCTTTAACTATCTCTGTGTATGGCTTGCTCTCTTGCTCGATTTTGCCTACTTCATCAACGACTATTACGTCAGCGTTGTCTCTCGACCATTCAATCGCAGGAATCGCGACCTGATCAAATGCCTTCAGGTCTACCCCAAATTTTCCTATTCTGATCCTCGAGTTTATGCTCTTGTGCGCGAATATGATCGAATTCTTGCTGTGCCAATCCAGCACCTTAAGGCCGACTGACTCCTTTCCGTCCATGACCTTCTCGGTCAGGATTCCACCGATGACGTTTCCCTCTTTTTCAAGAATGTCAATCGTTTTGAGGAGCGTTTGGGTCTTTCCAACTCCAGGAAGTCCGGCCAGTGAGATTTTTACCTTCATCCCTTGAGCACCTTGAATCTCATTAGGGGGTATCTCATTGAGGGAACCCATGCCATCTTTCCTTCTACGACCGCATTTCCGTACCTGATCTGCAATCTGACGTCCATCATGTCTCCCAGAAGGGTCTTGTACCTGTATGTGGATTTAGCCTTTCCAACTTTTCTCCTATCGACGCTCACCTTCACTTTGGTTACGAAAGGTTGAGCGGCAGTTGCCTTTTCAATAGCTCTCTCCACATAATCGACGTTGTTCTCGTTGATTGGTATTCCTGTATATTGATGATAAATTGAACCTAGTTTAACTCCAGCCTCGAAAATTGCCCTCTCCTTATCGGTGCAGGAAAAATAATTCGTTGCGGGATCGACCACTCTACCAAATAACAGCATCAATAATAAATGTTATTTTAACTAAACCAAGGTGGAATAGATGGCAGATAAATGCAGCAGAAGGCCATATTTCAGAGCTTCCTCGTTTATATCGAATACGCTCGAGTGTTTAGAAACTTCTCTGCCCTGGATCTTGCCCGTTCCGAGAAACGCAAATGCACTCGGAACCTTTGAACAGTAATATGCAAAATCTTCTCCTCCCATTGTCGGTTTTGCTTCGACTTGCTTGACGTATTTGGAAGCGACAGAATCCACAAGTTTGGAAAATTTCTCTTCGTTTATCAGAGGAGGTAGCTCCCTGTGATAAGAGATTTCGACGTGCTCTCCCTTCAGTTTGTTAATTTCATTCTCAATGATCTCCGAATCCTCGCTCTTGTAGGTTCTTACTGTCCCTCCAATATTGACTTCTGCAGGAATTATGTTGTTCGCCTTTCCCCCGTTCACGTAGCCTATACTCAGGACCGCAGAATCTAGCGGGTCTATTTTTCTAGCAGGCACGGTAAGTAGATATTGGATTATGCGTGATGATTCCAGGATGGTGTCGTATGCTAGATGAGGGTAGGCGCCGTGTCCACCCTTTCCTTTCACTTTTATTTCAAAACTATCTACCGCGGCCATAGCCTTTCCTCTGCAAATAGAATATTCTCCCACGTTCAAGGCGGGCCAGGAATGAAGTCCGAAGGTGTGAGATATTCCGTCCAGCGAACCACCCTCTATCATCATTGACGCGCCTTGTCCGATTTCCTCTCCAGGCTGGAAAATAAATCGTACGGGCTTTAGGCTCATCCTCTTGCAGTAGATCATTGCACCCATCAACACCGACGTGTGCAAATCGTGGCCACAAGCGTGCATCTTTCCCATGTTCTTGGAAGAGAAGGCGAGCCCCGTCTCCTCCACTATCGGAAGAGAATCCATATCGGCTCTCAGTGCAATTCGTGGCGATTTTCCCGAATCAACGATGAGACCGTTTCCAATCTCTCTTACCACAAATCCCAGATCGTTGGCAAGTTTTTTCACGTAATTTTTTGTCTCAACAGTTTCCATTCCGAGCTCTGGATTCTCGTGGATGTATCTCCTATATTCTACCATCAGCGGATATATCTTCTCTACTTCCGTCAAATCAATCAAGCAATCTGCCCCCTTCGATCTGCACCTTACTCAGGAATTCGTAATCGAGGGATACTCCAATTCCATCTCCCTTAAACGGTGAAATCTTGCCGTCCTTCATTTCGAAGGTCTCGTTCGTTATGTCCTTCTTAAAGTATCTGTAATTTGGCGAAGTATCGCCAGGCATATTCACCAACGAATTAGCGGCCAATGAAACGTTGAATGATCTGCCAATTCCGGTCTCTAACATCCCCCCTATCCAAATCTTTATGTCGTTCTCTTTGGCTTTTTCCATAACGTCAAGGGAATTCTGCAGTCCTCCAACTCTCCCAGGCTTAATGTTTATGACGTCCACCGCTCCCCTCTCAATCGCATTCATGGCTGATTCTACGGATTCAATACTTTCATCCAGGCAGATGGGAGTCTTGATTTCCTTCTTCAGAAGGGCGTGACCGTTGATGTCCTCAAGCGGAAGAGGTTGTTCGAGGTACACGAGATTGAATTCATCCAATTTTTTTAGGAGCTTGAAGTCCGCCCTAGTGAACCCCTGATTTGCATCTGCGCTGATCGGGACGTCTCCAAATTTTTCTCTAATGGCCTTTAGCAACTCTACGTTGTAACCCTTCTCAATCTTGACTTTGATTCTCTTGAATCCCTTCTTTATGGATTCTTCTATGGTCCTCAATTCGTCTTCGATCGTGGACATTCCAATTGAAATTCCAACATCTGCGTAACCCTTGCTCTTTCCCAGGAATTCGTGTAGAGGTTTCCTTTCTCGCTTAGCGTTAATATCCCACAGCAACATTTCCACGGCACCCTTTGCCATGTTGTGTCCACGAATCTTCCTGGCCTTCTCATTGAATTCATGCGGTTCCAGATCAGGAGAAAAAATTCCTTTCAGATGGTCGTTCATTACGTGAAGAACCGTGTAATTGTCCTCATAACCGTAATACGGACCCTTTTCTGTGACTGCCTCGGCGAATGCTCTGGTCTCACCGTCTTGATACAATAACAAAATGGCATCTCGAGTGAGTTGAGTTCCAAAACTTGTCTTGAATGGTTTTACTAGAGGAATAGAAATCTTGCTGTATGATAACATAGCTATTGCATGAAGTTCATCAACTAATAATTTTGTCGAAGGCTAGCGTAAAGTTCCCCTTAACGCGTTCACCACAGAACTGATATCTTCCGTAGAGGTGAGGCCAATGAAAACGTCTTCCAGATTTCTTTCTTTTAAAAGTTCTTCTGTTCTTCCCTCTGCCACGATTTTACCCGTATTCATTATGGCAATTTCGTTGCACACGTTTTCAGCAATTTCCAGGATGTGGGTCGAGAAGACGACAGTCATGCCGTCCTGAGCAAGGCTCCTCAGCAGATCTCTGAATATCTTTGCAGACTGAGGATCAAGCCCATTGATGCTTTCGTCTAGTATCAGTATTTTTGGAGCGTGTATCAGAGAGGCAATGATCGAGACTTTTTGTTTGGTTCCAAAGGACAGGCTCCCTATGAATTGGTCATTGTACTCTTCCATTCCAAACGCCTTGGTAAGATCATTCGCTCTTCGCTCCGCGATATCATTAGGAATCTCTCTAATCGAGCCAATGAAGCTGAAATATTCGTAAGGTGTAAGACTTTCGTAGAGCCACGGGGTCTCCGGAACATAACCGACAATCTTCCTCACACCTATTTGATCAGACTTTGCGTCAACTCCGCCCACAGTGACCGTTCCCTTATCGAATTGTGAAATGCCGGCCATTATCTTTAGGAGGGTAGTCTTGCCGGATCCGTTAGGTCCCAGGATACCGTGGATTTCTCCGGTTTTAATCTCTATAGAGAAATCAGATAGCACCTGCTTATCCCCGTAAAATTTGCTAAGAGAATTGACCTGGATGGACACATTACTAAAAACCGATTTATTTATTTACTTTTTCTGAACGAAACGGAAAGCCCTTCTGTTTTGCTCAAAAGGTACTCTAGGAATTAGGGCAAGTACCTTTGTTGGAAGGAGGTCAGTAGATATAAAGGAAGAACCAAACATTTCCATTCTATGCACCCGGTGGACAGCACCGAAGGAATGAGATAAGTAGCATCCGAAGGGTCAGAAATTTAAATATTGAAAGGAACATGAAGTGGAAATGGTATCGTCAAGGTTTAAAGCAATACTTCCCTCTCCGACAGTTTCGCTCAACAACAAGTTCGCAGAACTCAAGGAAAAGGGAGAGAACCCAATATCGTTCGGCGTAGGAGAGCCGGATGCAACGACTCCCGAAGACGTTATAGATTTTGCAGCGAAGAAAGCAAGAGAGGGGAAGACCCATTACACATCTTCTCTGGGAATCAAGGAGTTAAGGGACAAGGTGGCACAGAAGTATCACGGAATGACGGGGAAGGACATAAAGAGCGGCAACGTGATTGTCACTCCTGCAAAGTTTGCAATCAATATGGCCGTGCAAGCAGTTATAGAACCTGGGGACAACGTTCTGATACAGGACCCCAGTTTTGTATCTTATCCGGAGATAATCAAGATAGCTGGGGGAATACCCAAATATTTTCCGTCAAAGAGTGACGGTAGTCCAGACATAGAAGGACTCAAAGAGAAGATAGACGACAAGACGAAGATGATCATTATAAATTCACCATCCAATCCCCACGGCTGGGTCGCATCCAGTCAAGACATCAAGAGTATCGCCGAAGTGGCCGCAGACAACGATCTATACGTTGTATCGGACGAGCTCTATGAAAAGATAATCTACGAAGGTAAGCACATTTCCATACTCTCATATCCAGAGATGGGAGAGAGATCGTTCATCATCAACGGATTCTCAAAGAGTCACGCCATGACGGGATGGAGGATCGGATATCTGATCTCTCCACCAGAATTCACATCCTACATGGACGCGTACCAGCAGCACACGATCACCTGCGCTCCGTCCGTTTCACAATATGCCGCCTTGAAGGCGATAGACGAACCTGCATTTCCAGAAAGTCTTAAAAAGATATTCCAGAAAAGAAGAGACATTCTTCATTCCATCCTTACAAAGAGTGACAAGATAGAATTCAATAAACCGGCCGGAGCCTTCTATGCATTTCCTAGACTTAAAAATGGGATGACCGGCGAAGAATTTTCGACCGGTCTCCTGGAACAAAAGAAGGTGCTAGTCACCCCGGGTTCTGGATTTGGACCCTCTGGGAAAAACAGGGTCAGACTATCCTTCGCTCTTGCTGACAAGGATCTAGAAGAAGGTGCAGAGAGAATAGTCCAGTTCTTGTCGTGATGCATCGAGAACAATCACGGGATTTCTCAATATAGATCAGCTAGTTGTGTAGCAGGTACGGACGGCTTTCCAGAGACTTCCTTTACAAAAAGGCTAAACTCCTTATCACCTTGTATTTTCGTCAGCTCAGCTTTTGCTTTTAATTTTGAATAAATTACTTAGAAGTATATACTCTAAACCATAAGAATGGTAAAACCCTCAGGAATGATCCAGATGATATTGGCTCATATAAATGCGTAAAGAGCCACAGCAAAAAATTTATTGCTTCGCAGAGTTCTAATCACTTTCTTTTCTTTCTGTAAGCAGTATACTTCATCTGGTCAAATTCCAGAATGTGCCTGATTTTCTTTGTGAGCAGATACTTGCTTATGTCTTCCGATACGTCTCTGACGTACGTTTCTGGCAGTCCTGCAAGGATAGTAATTTCCTTCTTGTCTAGGGGGAAAATCATTCTCAGTTTTCCTTCCCTGGTATATCCCTCTGGCTTCCTATTGTTCTTTATGTCCTGCATGTTGAGCATTATGATCACGTCCCTGTGATCAGGCTCATCTTCCATCTCGTTCGTTTCCTTGAAGAAGAGTTCCATCATTCCCCGGAAGCTTTTCTCGAGTTGCTTCCATTCAAAGTTTTGTGGGAAAATGATGTGCCCGCTCCAGTTCTTCATAAAATCTACTTCGCCCGAGTTTTCCTTTTTACGGTCATCGGTATAGCGTCGTTGTCATACTCGACGAGAGCAATCTTTAATGGGTCTATGACATCTTTTGGAATTTCTATGATGATGGGCGCTCCCATGGAAATCTGAAGAGCCCTTGCACCAACTATCCTAGCTTTTTCATATTTAGAATACTTTTTATTCGCCATTATACCACCTGTGGAATACTTAACAATACTTGAAACTGTCACAAATCTCCCTTTTTTAGTTATAGCCTTCTCCCTATTAAGTTTATTATTCTATCAAGGAAATGTTTGTCTTGATTGGTGAATGGATTGACAAAATCACTGTCTATGTCTACTTCACCAGTCACTTTCCCTTCCTTAAAGATGGGGGCGACCAACTCAGATTTTGTCTCCGGGAAGCAAGCGATATATCTCGAATCCTTTGAAACGTCTGGTACTATCACCGTAAGCTCTTCTTTTGCTGCAAGTCCGCATATCCCGTCGCCCACTTTTATCCTTGTATGCTCTGTCTCTTTAGGGCCAGAATAAGTTCGCAGCACAAGGTTCTCACCATCTATCATATAGATTCCAACCCAGTTGTAGTGCGGGATCTTCGTGTTAAGGAATCGAACCACAAACAATGCGATATCCTCTTTTTGAACTTTCAATTCACTTTCAAATTCTTTGAACAACGAATCAAAGTCTGGTGCTTTCACTTCTCTTAATTCACATTTGTTATATATACTTGAAAGGGAACTCTGCGACCAAAATTCTGGATAAACATTCTCTTTCCCAGTAAAACAATTTCTATGTAGAAGAGTGGTTGAATGGCTTGCAATGACCAAATCCTATTATTTCCAGATTATCTTAAGATCCTTTACAGAAGCCAATGACGGATCATTTGAAATTACGGGAAGATCTCTCGCCAAAGCTTCTGCCGCAATCATGCGATCGTGTAATTCAGGAACCTTTAGTTGCGTAAAGATATCCCATGCTTCCAGGGGCATGGACGAAATTGAAAATAGTGGAGAGCCTCTGAGTTGATCTATAATCTGTCCGATTGAACTAATAGGATTTGGGATGTTTAATCGACCTTTTAGTGTGATATAGATGAACTCACCCAAGACTATTTGAGGTAGAAGCAGAGATCCCTTTCCTCTTTCTGCCTGATCAACTGCAGACTCAGCCGAGCGTGGCAAATTATCTTCAAGATAGTGAACAAGCGCAACTGTATCCATGAGGAAGTCCGTCATGTTGTCCACTCTTTTCGAAGTTTCTTTAATTCTTTTTCAAATTTGTCAATATCAATTTCTTCTTTCAGAAGTCCACGAAGCGATTCTCGGGGGTGCTTTATCAAAATACCGTCTCCAGAATCAAGCATCACAACTGTCTCCCCAGCATTGAAATGGTATTTTTCTCTCAACACTTTGGGCAACGTAATCTGTCCCTTCGAACTTATAGTCCCTTTCTTTACCATCTTATAATATATGGAATTGTGGTATTATATCTTTACTTTTAGTAAAGAATTCATACCTCTATAAATGACAGTCTTGTATCATCATGTGACCAGTTGAATATAAGGACAGGACTTTGTGGTCTCGAACTACTTCCTGTATTCAATCGTTATTATTGTGCGGGGTTGGGACTTTTGTTACACCTTCAGTTCGGGGCCCTTTGGTCAAGAGGAACTACTTATTTTACGGCCTCGTGGAATACTTTCTCCGGAAGCTCTGTGAGAGAGTAGAACCTTGGAAACACGGTAGAAAGAACTCTTTAATTGAACCAAATCTGTTTCTAATCTTTCAGTGCATATGTCTTCTCTGATTTAAACTGTAATAAGCGCACCATTTTGTGACAACCAATTCTCTTTCTTATTCCAAATTTTCCTTTCTCTCGTAGAGAGCGACGCCATAGTTTCGAACGCGATTTTTTGACCTAATAATCAAAAGGAAAGCCAAGGAATCAGTATGATAGGCAGACCTGTGTTCGGATCAGTACCACTGATCACAACAAAGATACCAAGTCCCTTGTGGACGTACCAGGTGAAAAAACCCACGCGACCGTCGGATAAGCGGCAAATCTGAATATCCCTTCCTTGTCACTGGGAACGGTGAGGTCGTCTATCTCCCCAAACCTCGTCTTCATTTTCCGTCCATAGAATCCGTTCCTCAATCCGCCGTTCTCATCTATGAAAACACACAAACACTCACGAAAGTATTTATCTTTGCCATTTTTCAATGAATAATGCTTTATCTGGTTTCGGTCGACAAACTCAAGGGAGAGGGAAAGGAATATCCTTTGACAAGGGAAGAGTTTGCAACAATCTATATAGACATAATCCAAAATGGAAAAGCGGACTACAACGGTGAATCGGTTTCCCTTTCTTCTAAGTTCAACAAGAAAGGTGTTGACTATACCGTTCTAAGGGAAAGTCTCGAGCTACTTAACAAAAAACTGCTTTCCACAAAGTTGACTGAAGATCAGTTAATCGAAAAAATAATCACGACTCTAGACGAAATGGAAAAGTTCGAGAACTTTCTGGAGCAGAAAACCGAAGAAACTTCCGTCTTCATGAAGTATGCGACCTCTGTAAAGAGCGACTTTTCGGATCAGCTTGGAAAGATACTTACTGAGGTGAGGGGGTTTAGCAAAGAGCTGGAAGAGTCCCTGGATGAGTACGTCGAGAGGGCAGCTCCAAACCTAAAGAAGGTCGTTGGTTACAAGGTTGCCGCAAGACTGCTAAAGTCATTTAGAGGAATCAGAAATCTGGCACTTAGTTCGGCGAGCACGGTGCAGATAATAGGTGCAGAAAAGGCATTCTTCAGGTTCAGGAAGGGACGAGGTACGCCACCGAAACACGGCCTGATTTATGAGATTCCAGACATATACAAAGCGCCAAGGGGGAGTTCAGGAAGAATATCGAGAGCGTACTCGAATGCGATAGTGAAGGCCGCAAGGGCAGATCTTGTCGGAATTGCATCGGAATCTGATGTAAAACTTAAGAAGAGAATTGAAGAAATAAGGAAGAACACGAAGAATTGATCCTCCTGGATCAGCACCACAGATATCGGAAGGATCAGAGTGGGTTTCAGACCTCTAACGCTTGTGCGCGTTACAATCAATCATTGATGTGAGCCTTAATGCTTATACGGAGCTCAAACTTTTTCTCAATCAGATCTGTGACAGAAGTGGGCATATCTTTTGATGCTCTTCTGTAGTTTTAAAACAAAAGATTCGGAACTACAAGTTAGGTCCCGATTGCATGATAACTTAAAGTAGTTATTCTCAATTTTAAACGGCGATATTATGGAACCTGTTCTTCAGGTAGCCTTGGATTTTGAGAATCTTCACAGAGCGCTACAGGTGGCAAAGGAAGCGGTAGAAGGTGGAGCAGACTGGATTGAGGTGGGAACCCCTCTGATAAAGAGCGAGGGGATGCAGGCAATAAGGGAAATAAAGAAAAATTTCCCAAACAAGATAATCGTCGCGGACATGAAAACTGCTGACGTCGGAGGATTTGAGACCGAACTCGCGGCAAAGAGCGGAGCTCAGGTAGTTACCATACTCGGTATAAGTGACGACCCTACCATCACGGAGGCAGTAAAGGCCGGAAAGAAGTATGGCGCAGAAATAATGATCGACCTTCTTCAGGTGGAAAACGTCGAAGAGAGGGTAGGGCAGCTCGAAAAATTGGGAGTAAAATATTTTTGCGAACACGTTGGAATAGACATGCAGATGATAGGCAAGAACCCCTTAAAGATTCTCGAGAAAGTGGTTGCAGTGACTAAAGTACCAGTAGCTGTGGCGGGGGGACTGAACAAGGAATCCATACCAGAAGTTATCAAGAGAGGAGCCTCGATCATAATCGTTGGTGGAGCGATAACCAAGGCTCCGAACGTCACCGAGGAGACTGCATCGATAAAGAGAGTTATGGCAACTGGAGTGGCAGAACACGGGGAGATGTACAAGAAATATTCCAAGAACGAGATCATCGAAGCACTATCGACCGTTTCTTCGTGCAACGTTTCCGATGCTATGCACAGGGAAGGAGCAATTCACGGAATAATTCCTAGGATCAAGCCAGGAACAAAGATAGTGGGAAGAGCGTTGACAGTCAAGACGGTGAACGGTGACTGGGCAAAGCCAGTAGAGGCGATAGATCACGCAAAGGAAGGGGACATAATAGTCATTGACGCCGATGGGGGAGAGGATGCTATATGGGGAGAGCTGGCGTCTTGGAGTGCAGTCACTAAGAGGGTCAGGGGGGTCGTAATCTGGGGAGCAATAAGGGACTTGGATACAATAATAAATATTCCTTTTCCGGCGTTTTCCAGATACGTTTCTTCCAATGCCGGAGATCCAAAAGGTTTTGGTGAAATTGGTAGCGAGATAGAAATCAGCGGAAGGAAGATAAGAACGGGAGACTACATAATCGCGGATTATTCCGGCGTAGTGGTGATTCCAGAGGAGCAAGCTCAGGAGATCGCTAATAGAGCCGTGGACGTGGCTGAGAGAGAGAATAGGTTAAGAGAAGAGATAAAGAGAGGGAGTACTCTTTCGTCAGTTCAGAAGCTTGAGAAGTGGGAGAAAGTGGGATAGCAGAGGCCCTGATACTTTTGCTTTGGTAGAGACCCTCGTAGAACGCGAGGTTGTATCCCCTGTCTCCGAGATAAGTCCAGTTCAGTTCGAACAGATAGGTCGTACTGTTGACAGTCGTGGAACTGTTTTCATAAACGAGTTCGAACGGAGGTTCGAAGAACTTCGTGAATGCCGAACCATTCACCATTATTGCAGCCTCGTTAGGATTCTGGGAACTATTGAACCCCCAGACGCCGTACCTCAGCATGTATGAGTTCAGGAATACGTAACCAAGCGGAGCATAGGAACCGTTATCTCCGGTTATTTCGCCTATGGCACCAAACCAGCTCGTAGAATTCCAGAGGACCGAGATGTTGTTGAAGGGTGAGCTGTATCCGTATGAATAGAGGAGTATCCCTATCTGATGATCGGTTGCAACAGAGAGGCTCGTGTTCCCCGTCTGAACGAGGTACTGAATGGTGGAATTGTCCTCAAGCGTGATCGCCTCCGTGTGGGAAGGCACGAAGTCTGAGACCATCGGATAGCTCGCAACTCCCATCAGGAGAACCAGGGAAATAGCCGCTATGACAATGATATTTTCGACGGGTCTCCTGACCGTGTAGGTGTAATGCTTTATGGTGTTCACAGTTCTCGTCCTCGGCATAGTTATCACGTTGATTCCCGCTGGAGTGTTTATCGCAATGGGTGAGGAGACTGTTGCTGCACCTCCGTATACCTGCCCGACTCTGACTGCCCTTATTTTCTTATGGGACCGGAAGTACTGATACCACTTTATCAAGACATAACCGGCAACAATACAGAAGGGTTCCGAAAGGTATTCAATGGATCTAGCTGGTATCAGGACGGTATTTTTTGAGAGGAAACTGTAGACCATCGAGAATATGATCGCCATGGTCCATCCAAAGACCTCGGAAATGTTGTTTTCAACGAGGAAATACTTGACTCCGACCACGGAAATGGAGATGAATATTATGAACGGGAGAGAGATCAGCAAAACCTCGTACGTTATGTACTTTGGAATGAAACCAATGAGACTCAGGATAAAAAAAATCCCTATAAGCGTCAACGAGGCCACAAAAACGAGAGTCACATCCCTTCTAGGTGCAATTTCCAGTTTCATTTTCTCTATGATCTTGATCGTCCTCTCTCTGACGTTCGTAGAGTTGATCTTCCTTAGGATGAAGTACATCCCAAGGACTAGAGCGTAAAAGAGCGTTATGACTGCACCATACCCCAGACCGTGCACGGCCTTCGAAAAGAATGACACCATGTTCGGTACTCTCAGGAGAAGGTACGAAATCATGAGCGTACCAGAGAGTTCTATGGTCAGCATATCCGCAATCAGTCTGGGTTTCCATTTGGTGCTGAGAAGATTTACGGAGAAGACCATTCCAATGATTGCGATCAGGAAAAAGTAGGTCGAAAGTTGATGTGACAGCACCAGGAGGACCACAGAGATTGCCATGGGTACTGCAAATATTCTCTTCCGGTGGTATGCCAGAAAGAAGTAGATGGAGAGCAGGAGAAAGAAATGGCCCGTCGTCAGGTAGTTGGGTTGAGAAGTCTGGTACAGCTGAACAGGACTTACGACCAGCAGAAATCCGGCCAAAGCAGAGATGTTCCTGTCAAAGCCGATCTCCCTCGATATCATGTAGATTAGGAATGGTGTCAGTCCCCCAAGGAAGGGGATGGAGTAGTCAAGAGCTACCGCAATCGGGACGTGTGTCACGTAGTGGACTATATCGACGATTATGTAAGTAACTGGAAAATACTGGTAGCCATCTGTGCCCCAAGGAGAATTTGGCGGATAGGCAAGGGCCCTGCCGCTTAGGAATGCCTGACTGAGATAGTAGTAGATGCCGTAGTCGTTCCCCCAGGCGTAATTAAGAACGTTAGGGAAGAGTCTTATCGCTACCCCGGCTACGATTATGGAGATGATAATAGCGGTATCCCGCCTCCCTAATTTCATGCAATTTCTCCAGATGTTACGGAAATTTCTATTTTATGGTGCAGTTCTCGATGTATCCTTCTTTCTGTATTTTTTATATATTTGGTAATGATTCCTACCCGATAATGAATAGCATCCTTGCGTCTGCTTTTCTGCCAAAGGAGGTGCACTAGGCATGAAGATAGGGTTCGTTTCAAAGCCGGAGTGCCCCAAATGCGCTGAGGTCATCAGATTCCTTTCCAATTTTCTGACAGAGAATGGCCACGATTTTGTAGTTGAATTGGGAACGTCGAAGGATTTGAAAATGGACGGGGAAAGGATAGAAAAGATAAAAGCAGATGCAATAGTCACGGTCGGAGGGGATGGTACTGCCCTCTGGACCATTCAGAAGACGAAACTTCCGGTCCTACCGGTAAATGTTAGCAGTCTTGCATTCCTTGCTGAGGCCGATTCCAGGACGGCCCTAGAGTGCTTGAACAAGTTCCTGAGAGGAGATTACAAGATTGAAGAGCGGGCGAGAATAAAGACCACGGTGAACTCGAAGAGATTGCCAGACTCGCTGAACGAGGCAGTGTTAAAGACGATGATCATTTCCAAGATCAGATGGTTTGGAATCTATCTCGACGACGACTTCATTCACAACATCAGGGCGGATGGTATAATCATTGCCTCCCCAACTGGTTCCACTTCATATTCGCTTAGCGTCGGGGGACCGATCCTGGACCCGAAGGTAAAGGCATTCATAATCTCATACATGGCCCCTTTCAGCCTCAGTGCGCGAAGCATGGTGGTCCCATCTCAGTCCACAATCAGGGCGGTAGCCCTTGACAAAGGAAGAAACATAATGCTCACTCTCGATGGGCAGGAGGGAATAGAAGTCGGGTTCCACGATGAGATTTCGTTCACAGAAAGCGAATATCCTGCAAGATTCATAAGATTCAATTCAGACTTTTACAAGAATACCAGGGAGAAAATGTCATGAAGATACGGAGGGGGGTCATCGAGCTCGTTATGGAGAGCAGCAAAGACTCTCTTCCAAACGAATTCGCAGCCATCCTCAAGGCGAAGAAGGATATAATATATGAAATCGCCCTCCTACCGGGAACGATCTCAGGCGACAGAAGTGCTATAATGCAGCTTTGGAACAGGCCAATAGATCTCGGGTACGTAGGAACAATTCATTCGCACCCGTCGGGGGTCATACATCCGAGCAACGATGATAGAAGCCTTTATTCAAAATTCGGGAACGTTCACATCATCGTGGGATATCCATTCAACCTGTATTCCTGGAGAGCCTTCAATAACGAGGGCATCGAAATAAAACTGGAAATGGTTCAATGATTAGAATTACGGATGGCAGGTATATTCGGAACGTCTATGGGACACCGGTAGTTGCAGACATCTTCAGGGCTACCTCAAATATCGTAACGATGATCAAGAAGGGAGCGAAAGAAATCGTACCTGTCAGTGAAGTAAACACGGCTTACTCGCTAAAGAAGGAGGGATATCTTCTCTTTGGTGAAAACGATCTTTTGCCGATCGATGGGTTCGAGTACGGCAATTCCCCTACTCAGACCTCTGAACTGGACCTTGAAGGCGCAAGGATAGTCCTTAAGACAACTAATGGATCCGGCGCAATTCTGAGGGCTGGAGAAGGAACTCTTATCGGATCATTTCTAAACATTACCTCTCTATCGAGGCACCTAAGGAACAAGGAAGTTCACATCTTTCCGGCGAACCTGAGGAACGGAGTCTCTACAGAAGACAACGAGTTTGCCTACGCTCTTACCAAGAAAATTTTCGAACCAGGCTCTAACATCGATGTCAATATCAACAGGGCTAGAATTGGAAACGGGGCGGCTCTTCTAAAGAAACACAAATTCGATGCAGATCTTGATTTTTGTCTGCAACAGGACACAACCGAAGTGATCCCCATTTTCACTAACGGAAAAATAGTGAAAATGGAACAATCACTTTGACCGTTCTCGCAGAAATATCAGGAGACCAGCAACGACAATTCCAGAAGCTATGAGATAATCGGGAGAGTAGCCTACACTGCTAACAATTACTCCTGCCAGTGCAGAACCGATGACCGCTCCAAAGCTTTGGACAGCGTTGTACGTCCCACTAACTCTTCCTCTCTCCTCGGGCTTGGACAGATTTGAGACCATTGTACCGGTTCCGACTGAAATGAAGGACCAGAGTGCCCCCAGCACCGAATAGACGAGCAGCAATCCTACGAAAAGCAGTGGACGATGGGTCATACCGAGTGCAACGAGTGCTATCACTGAGGGGAAGATGAATATCCTCGCGATGACTGCCATTGTAGCGACTTTCCTGTTTCCGTATCTTAGGCAAGTCTGTCCAGAAAATCCGAACGATATTGCACCAAAGAGGTAATTTCCGAGATAGATGAGGAAATATACCGATGACGTCACATCGAGTGATCTCAACATTATGGGGAATGCAACGAAAAATAGCTGAAATCCGGTCATCATTATCATGAACCCTATGATAATGAATTTCAGATCACTGGCAAGCTCCCTGAAATGGAAATTGAAGTGGATTATCTGCGAAGGAATGTATCTGACCCTTTCAATCACTCTAAACGTCCTGATCGGGACTTCGTCCCTGTTGATCCTCGTCGAGCTCTCTGGGATGTACATGTAACCAAGTACTGCTGATATTACGTAAAATGCAAAGGCGAACAGGTACAGATATCTCAACAGAAATGCCTTCGGGAATGCCCCGGTGAAAACTGAAGCAAAGATTACTCCAGCTATGTTTCCATAGCTGTTGTACTGGGAGAATTTTGATATCTTCATCGCCCAGTCCCTTCTCTCCGTAAGTTCCATTATTAGGATGGACGAGACAGGGGTCGCTGCGCTACCAAAAAATCCTGATAAGAATGATACGGAGATGAAGTACTCTGTGTTGAACGAAATAGCTAGCATAACGGAAGTCACGGCTAACGAGACAAATGCTATGAGCACGAAGATTCGTCTCTTTCCCAACTTATCGGAAAGGCTGCCCCAAACGAATAGGCCCAAAATGGTCGCGATCGATGAAGCAATGACGTATACCGAATAATCTACGATTCCGCCCGCGAGAAGTTCTGTGATGAAAAGTGGAGCTAATGGGCTAATGATGCCTGAAGAAGTGTTCATTGGGAAGTAGGACAGAAACCATCTGTCCTTCCCTGAAGATGTGCTCATTTAGAGGTTATTTCTTGCGATTATATCTATTTAAAGCTCAGTTCTAGAAGGAAGAAAATGGCATCTCGGTCCTTCCTCTTAAACGGGACTTGACCACTAACGAAGGACTAGCAACTCTTATTCCATTCGTACCCGATAGACGTATTCATTCCATTACTCAGATAGAAGCTTGTGACTTTATTCGCGCAGGCGATGGAATCTCTCGTTCCCTTTCCACGATATAGTGCGGAGTAGAATCCAGCCCTGAACATATCACCTGCACCAAGAGATGACGCTTTCGGAACGTGCTCAGTAGGAATGAGTTCGTCCCTGAATATTGCTCCCTTTCCGCTGAGAGTCACTATAGTTTTCTCCGGATCGATCTTGGTGAACGATGACAGGTAGTTGAACTCCTGCTCATTCAGCATCACTAAATCTGCCATCCTTAGAGCCTCATTGAGTTTTTCCTTTTTCCATCTGTACTTTATTTCCTGTCCCGGGTCCAGGACCTTTATACTTTTGCTCTTGCGCATCAGTTTGAGGATCCAATCCGGGTTGGATGTCGCAAAGTGGCAGTATTTGCTGTCGATCTCGTACTCCTTTCCAGGATTGTTCATAGGCCCCTGATACATGTAAGCAATTTGATTATCCTTGGCATCTGCAATGTAGCAAATGGGTCCGTCTTCGTCGCCGATTTCGAGCGACAGCCTGAGGTTGTCTCGCTTGAGGGAATACAGGAGGTCTTCTGGAAACTTTCTGGAGATTCTCGATATCAGATTGACCGGTGTGCCAAGGGCTGCAGCAAATTTTGCGATATTAGCACCAGTGCCACCCAGTCTTGTGTCTATGGCCCTAATCTCCTCGCTTCCAAAAGACGGAATCTGCTCAATATCAAGTACTATGTCTACGTTGATGTGACCGACGACTGTTAGGAAATTCATTATGTAAATTTACCATCCTCGGCCTTGGATCTTGTCAGATGCCTCCATCTTTCCTACGTCCCTTCCTTTCATCCCCGGTAACCCCTTGCTCGTTTCCACCAGGATCGAAGGGTCGTCCCACGCTGCGGTTGCCTGCACTATCGAAGACGCCATCCTGTCCGGATTGGTACTCTTGAATATTCCGCTTCCGACGAAAACTCCATCGACGCCGTGTTCCATCATCAGTACCGCGTCAGCCGGAGATGCAATTCCTCCCGCAGCAAAATTCACTACTGGGAGTCTCCTTGCCTTCTTAATCTCCTTCAAGACTTCGTGAATTCCAGATTTAATTTCTCCATATGTGTAGTTGCCAAATATTACATCCTTGTCTGTCACAATCTCCCTCCCGTAGAGCCCCCCTCTCACCTCTCTAATAAGGCTCTCGTAACTCTTCGAGATGCTAGCCGTCATTTCCCAGAGCTCGTCTTCGTCGGCCAGCACGACTTCCTGGACTCCCTGGTTGACCATTCTAACGTGTCTGACCGCTTCTATTATATCTCCAGTGCCTGCTTCACCCTTCGTTCTAATCATAGCGGCTCCTTCCCAGATTCTTCTGACAGCCTCTCCGAGGTTTCTTGCACCGCACACGAATGGAATGGTGATCTCTTTCTTGTTTACGTGAAAAAATGGGTCCGCTGGGGTAAGAACTTCGGATTCGTCTATCATATCTATTCCGAGTTCCTCTAAAGCTTTGGCCTCAGCAAGGTGACCTATCCTGACCTTGGCCATGACCGGGATTGTGACCGCCTCCACTATTTCCTTAATCTTGAGCGGGTCCGCCATTCTAGCCACTCCCCCCTCTGCCCTTATGTCCGCTGGAACTCTCTCTAGCGCCATAACCGAAATGGCTCCGGCTCCCTCTGCTATCTTGGCTTGATCTGCATTTGTAACATCCATAATGACCCCTCCTTTTGTCATCTTGGCAAATCCCTTCTTTAATAGATCAGTTCCATATTTGACCTTGATTTCTGTCGCCATATAGGATGCATTACAATCTTCAAAATATACATTTCCAATCTAACCGGAGGACTATCGAATAAATGTCCGAAAGCAGCCTGTAATGTTTGGTTCTTTTTTCCTGGGGCCGTAATTAACTTCTATCAGGATTCATTCATTGAAAAACGACGAAAAATTAATGTTTACCTCGAGATAATGAAATGTGAAGCTTTTAAGAAAGGGCAAGGTAAAAGAGGTCTACGACATCGGGGAAAACCTCTTATTTGTTTTCACAGATCAAATATCCGTTTTTGACAAGATCATCCCTTCACTCGTCCCGGACAAGGGAGAGTCCCTGGCAAGGACCTCAGCGTACTGGTTTGAACAAGCATCGAAATTGCAAATTCCGAATCATCTTCTCGAGTTCAGAAACAAGAAAGAAATGATTGTAAAGAAATTTGAGATCATCGAGGGCAGAGCCTCTGAAAGCATGAAGAACTACTTGGTTCCGCTTGAATTCATTGTGCGGTACTACGTAGCCGGCTCACTCTTAGACAGATTCGAAAAGGGGAAAACGAGATTCCAGGATCTGGGATTCAAGAATATTCCAAAGCATGGAGAAAAGATACCAGAACCGCTTTTTGAAATGACGACAAAATTCGAAAAGACAGACAGGCCGTTGGATGTCTCAGAAGCAAAACAGATTGGAGGGCTGAGCAGTGAAGACGTAGAGAAGATAAAGGAGACTATCCTGAAGATGGACAAAAAGATCAACAGCGAGTCCCTCAACAGAGGCCTCATACACGCGGATGGAAAGAAAGAGTTTGCACTGGACGACGAGAGAGAACCAGTCCTGGTTGACACCTTCGGCACTGCCGATGAGGACAGATTCTGGGAGAAGGATGAATATGAGAGAAACGGCACCCTCGTGGAGAGAAGCAAGGAATTCGTGAGGCAGTACTACCGAAGAACTGGATATTACGAGAAGCTCTTAGATGCGAGAAGCAAGAAATTGGAGGAACCGTCCATTCCACCACTTCCAGAGAACATGCTGTCTGAAACTTCTTCCTTATATAGAAGTCTATATGAGAGGATTACGGGACAAAAGTGGTGACTCAAAATATTGCACCATCTAAAATCTAAACGATTTATGCTCATGCGAATTACGAACGACTCGAGAAATATGGTATAGAACGACCGATTATTTGCCAAAGAATAAATAAAATGAATAACTTTTCTGCTGGGCGGAGGTTGCCGAGCTAGGTCAAAGGTGCCAGATTGAGGGTCTGGCTCCGTAGGGATCCGAGGGTTCAAATCCCTCCCTCCGCATACGAAAAGGCGTTTTATAAGTCGAAACAGCAAGATAGGCTCTCAAAATATGTTCTGACTTTGCACGAGGACTTTGTCCTTCGTGGGCATTGCAGACATTTGTTTTCAGGCAACGTCCCATTGGAGAGGGGCATTCCTGTGTGTTTGTAGCGCGAAGATAATGGTTTTCTCGAATGGTGATATGTTTATTACTAATTGGTATTACTTGTCATAGAAACAATTTCCACTAGGATTGAAAAGGAAACCAAAGATAGGATGAGGAAGTTTTCTTACATCAATTGGAGCCAGTGAGAATCTTATTCTCTTGAAAAATGAATGAGATTAGGAGTGCCTGCTTCTTTTGTTATTAATTCATCCCATAGTCGTCATTTTAGATAAGGATAGATTTAAAAATGGAACTTTGATCAATATTTAGGGAAGCTGAGTGGAAAAAGGACTTGAGATAACTTTTAAAGTCTCAGATGTGGACCAAAAACAGATTACCGAGGCTCTTGCCAATCTCGTTGGAAACGAATTCACGAATAAGATAGACATAGATTGGAGGATCTTTCACGTCAAAATGGGGAACGAAAGATTCTTCAAAGTCTGTTTTACTGGATCGAAGATGTCCAGACTGCACCCGATCTTGGAGAAACAAGTGAGACAAAGATTTGATACGCTATCAAAGACAAGCAAGGAAGAAATCCTGAGCTTGTATCGCGAAGAAGAGAAAAAGAAAACATTTAAGAGGCAATTTGCCAGAGAAGTGGAGGAAGAGTATGATCTCTGGCAGGATAACTTCTGGGCGTATTTCTGAGATTTTCCAGAGATACTCGGACAACGTATTAATATCGCTTCTCATGACAAGGAGTGAGCGATTCAAGGATAACGATGGGGCAGGCAGCCGCCATCGGCCTGGGTAATATCATCGGCGCAGGGATATTTGTGCTCGCAGGAGTCGTCATCAAAGAGTCCGGTCCAGGCGCAGTTATTGCCTTTGCATTCACCGCTTTCCTAGCGATGACTGTCGCTTTCAGCAGTGCAGAGCTGTCCTCAAAAATAGTCTCTCACGGAGGTCTCTACTCATTTATCAGGGTCACAATGGGCGATTCTCTAGGTTTCCTAGTGGGATGGCTGAGGGGGATATCTTATGCAATAGCTGGGGCAGCAGTGACACTGGGTTTTTCATCGTACTTGCTATCCTTCTTTCATTCTCAGTCAGAATTCATCATCCTCGCTATCTCGATAATCTTCCTGATCGCCATAACTGCGGTCGATTATGCAGGCATTAAGGTAGTAGCCAAAATTGAACAGATTCTGGTCTTTGTAACCAGCGCGGGACTGGTACTGTTTATTATAATATCATTCTTCTATGGTAAATGGTCCCCTTCTAACTTTACCCCTATTTTGCCACACGGGCCCTTGAGCATTATAGAAGCTGCTTCCCTGGCATTCTTTGCTTATTCTGGATTCAACACCATAGCGACGCTCACACCAGAGGTGGAGAATGGAAGGAAAAATGTGCCTAAGGCGATAATGATATCGCTCGTCGTGAGCACCGTTCTTTACATTCTTGTCGTTCTAGGGATGCTGGCGATGATGCCCTGGAAACTCTATGGCGTATCGGCCGATCCTCTAGTAAGTGCGCTCAGTTATTCAGGTGCTCCATTTTTTGTCTCGTTTACGGTAAGTATTATCGCACTTATTGCGACTGTTACTGTAACTCTTTCGCTCATAGTTGCAGGCTCCAGAACGCTCCTCCAAATGAGCGAGGATGGTCTCTTCCCAAAATGGATAGAAGGAAAGGGAGGCGACTCACCAAAAAGAGCAGTGATAATTATCGGAACTCTAGCAATATTATCTCTCTTTCTTGGGAATCTGCAATATGTAGCATTAGCATCAAATTTCGGAGTGATCTTCTCATACTCGCTGACGGGAGTAGCCGTAATAATAGTCAGGAGGAGAAAACTACAGGGTGATTTCAATACTCCCCTCTTTCCTTACCTGCCGATAATTTCGGTTTTTCTGTCTGCAGTGATAATGTTAACTCTTGGCTCCCAGGCACTATATCTCGGCAGTTTGATGATTCTTTCCGGAATAGTAGTATATTCATTCCAGGTGAGGGAACATAGAGTGCAAAAGACTTAAAAAAGTTCAAACCGGGTCTTTTGGCGGTCACGTTAGATCGGTCTCCAAAAGCCCATAACAGAGAGAATTCACTCTCAATCGAAAAATCGTATTCATCAGAGCAGCTTTAAGAAGCAATTCACCCTGTTTAAGCAATATCACACTATTCAGGGAAGATAATTTATACGTGAAGTGAAATTACTCTAGAGGAGGTCAAAAAATGGAAGAAGAGAAAAAGAAGGAAGGAGCAGTGGAAAAATCAGGAGAAGTTGTGGGAAACGCGGCCAAGAAGGGAGCGGACGTCGTAAAAGGCTTTGGGAAAGGCATAATGAAAGGAATAAAGAAGAAAGACGAAAAATAAACCACTGCCGAAGACCAACGCGTTCTCATAATTAATAATTTTATTTCTTTTTATTCTAAAAGTAGCAGTTCAGGATCGGTAAAGTCATCCCGGTACAATGTGGACAAATCCTGTATTTTTTCAACAGAAACTGTTGCTAGACGCGGGAAAGATGAGTTTTGTTCTATGATAAATAACTGTGATTAGACTTGGTTTAATTGAATATTATAGATAAAGTTATTACAAGATATTCTCTCATGAAATATATGAAAAGTTCTAACATATCTAATCGACCTATTTTCCCTCCCTCCGAAACAAAAAAAATCGAATTTATAGAGAACCAGGATCTTCAGAAATTCATATCACACTACATTGACCTAATGGAACCCTCTTCCGTATTCCTGGTGACCGATTCAGATGAGGATTATGAATTCATAAGAAGAAAGTCACTAGAATATGGCGAGGAGAAACTTTTGAAGAAGACCTCTCACACATATCATTTTGATAACTACCTCGATCAGGCCAGGGATAAGGAGAATACTAAGGTTCTGACAGAAAAAAGGGAAAAGCTTCCATTCATAAACACGATGGAAAGGACCGCGGGAATAAACGAGATAGAAAGCCTGATGAAGGGCATAATGAAGGGAAGAACCATGCTCATAGGCTTCTTTTCTCTTGGTCCGAAGAATTCCCCTCTTTCGTTAAAAGCAGTACAGATTACGGATTCATATTATGTGATGCACAGCGAAATGATCCTCTACAGGTCCGATTACGAATATTTTATACGCAATCCTGAGACAAATTTTCTAAAATTTATCCACAGTCAGGGAGAGGTCGATTCAAGAAAGACTACCAAGAACATCAAGGGCAGGAGAGTGTTCTTCGATCTGGAGGGAAACGCGAGTCTCTCTGTAAACACTCAGTACGCAGGTAACACCGTGGGACTCAAGAAACTGGCATTTAGACTCACGATAAAGAAGGCACTAGAGGAAGGTTGGTTGTCGGAACACATGTTCCTCATGGGCGTCAATGGAAAGGGAAACAGGGTGACATATTTCACGGGAGCATTTCCGTCAGCTTGTGGAAAGACTTCTACCTGCATGGTTCCGTCAGAAAGGATCGTTGGAGATGACCTAGTATTCATCAAGGAGAAGGATGGAATTGCACGTGCCATAAACTTGGAATATGGGGTATTTGGAATAATAGACGGTGTGAACGAGGAGGACGATGGTACGATATGGGATGTCCTGTACGGCAACGATGAAACAATTTTCTCGAATGTACTGATAAACAACGGAGAACCTTACTGGAACGGAATGGGGGTTTCGATACCGGAAACCGGAGAAAATCACAGCGCAGTGTGGAAGAAAGGAAACAAGGACTCCGAAGGGAAGGACATACCTGCTTCTCACAAGAATGCCAGATTCACAGTCAAACTGAGCTCGTTTTCGGGCCTAGACAAGGCGGCTCTCGATAGCAAGGAGGGAGTCCCGGTGGAAGGTATTATTTTTGGTGGCAGGGATAGTGATACATGGCCTCCAGTCTGTGAATCTCTAGATTGGAATCACGGAGTGATAAACAAAGGAGCGAGCATCGAATCAGAAACCACGGCAGCCTCGATCGGAAAGACAGGAGTGAGGACATTCAACGCAATGTCAATAATGGAATTCCTTTCTGTAGATCTTGGGAAATATCTGGAAAACTATCTCAAGTTCGGGGTCAAGCTGAAGAAGAAGCCCTTGATCTTTGCAGTCAATTATTTCCTGAAGGAGAACGGCGCATTCCTCAACGAGAAAGTGGACAAGGCAGTATGGTTGAAGTGGATGGAAGAGAGAGTTCACGGAGAAGGTGAAGCGACATTAACTCCGATCGGATACATTCCCAAATACGAGGACTTGAGACCATTATTCAAGACAGTCCTTCAGAAAGAATACACAAAGGATCAGTACGATGCTCAGTTCAGGATCAGGACATCCAAATTGATCGAGAAGGATCTTAGGATAAGGGAAGTATACAGAGGCTTAACCACGACTCCAAAGCAAGTCCTGACGGAGCTTGACAAGGAGATTGCTCGGTTAAAGGAACTCCAGCAAAGTCACGGAGAGGACGTCTCACCGTTCACGCTCTAAGAGGATTTCTCCCAAAAAGATATTCATCGTCCAATTCGGGAACGGACAGCACGAGTCAATTTCGAATATACCAGTTAAAAGCATCTCTGTTTCAACCGAAATCCTTATCAAAATCGAAAAATTGTTTCTAAAGAGTGGGTTAGTGAATGGAACGAGATAGGTTCATTTTCAAAGAGGTAGCAGGTACACCAGCTGAAATAGGCAGGGAAATAGGCCAGAATTTTAGCAAAGAAATTAGAAGGACGATCGATACCTTCAGCTTTATCTTCACGCACGATTTTTCTAAGAGCTGGCAGTGGCTTGTAGAGTTCTCGAAAGACAATTTTCTCTCCTCCCTGGATGGAGACATTAAGGAGGAAATGGAAGGAATAGTTAAAGGGTACAACTCGGTCGCACCCGACCAAATAAATTTTGATGACATTTTCGCGTTAAATGTCACCTTTGATGCAGAAAGTTTCCTGTCGGTCGGTAAGGCTAGAAACCACGGATCGTGCACTTCCTTCGTGGCAACAGGAGACTACACTACAGACAGTGATGTGATGCTCGCTCACACGACGTGGTGGAGGTACTTCACTGGCGTCAATTTCAATCTGATGCTGAAGATAACTCCAGATGAAGGGCTAGGTTTCGTAATGCAGACTGCTCCCGGTCTGGTTTTCAGCGGGACAGACTTTTACTACAACGAAAAGGGCATCATGGCAAGCGAGACGACCCTGGACGGGATAGATACCTATAACGTAAAGGGAACTCCGATATTTCAGAGACTCAGGTTAGCTATTCAGAATTCCAATTCCATAGACGAATTTGCTAAGTACATCATTGATGGGAACACCGGAGGATACGCGAACGACTACCTTATCGGAGATGGCAAGAATAAGGAGATAGGATTGCTTGAGATCGCCACTTACAACCACGTGTTCTTGAAGAAAAACAACGGCTTTTTTCCCTCCAGTAACTATGTCCAATTTGAAGAAGTGAGAAAAGAATCTAGCATATCTTACGACGGTTCGATCAACTCCGACAACAGCAGGTTGTATCGACTAGAAGAACTGTTGAGGAATGGAAGAAAAGATACTCTCGACTACAAGAAAATACTTTCAGATCACCACGACCACTTCCTGCAAAAAATGAATCCTGGTAAGAACTCTATCTGTGGCCACAGAGAGATCGAACCCAATCTCGACGCGTTTGACAAGAAGGGACCATTTTATCCAGTAGGATCAATAGATGGTAAGATAGTCTCAGGGGAAGGTGCACTTAGGGGAGAGTCTCAAGTTAAGTGGGGGAAACCGTGTTCTGACAGATTCGACAGTTCTCTTTTTCTTTCCCTACACCCAGAATATTCGTGGACCAAAGGATTTCTTGAGAACGTGGAATCTGGAGATTGGCAAATCCTCAGTCACGGTTGGAAGAAACGTTGATGGAATATTGCTTGCTCCCTATGCAATCACGTTTGCTAGCAGAAGAAACGTTTCTGTGTTTATCAGAGTTCGAAGCGTGAAATCTTCTGAGAGGATCCAATGACAGTCAAAGAGCTAAAATATCCATAAATTATAGAAGGACGTGGATTATCTAAGGTACTTTGATGTAAAGAACAATAATCTATTTCTTGACGACAGGAATCTGGTAGAACTGAGTAGGAAGTATGGTACCCCACTCATTGTGTATTCTAAGAGAAAGATTCAGGAAAATGTAAAGAAACTCTCAGATGCTTTCAATGCAGACTACCTGTCTGTCATTTTTTCCATCAAGTCGAATTTCAATCCAGCCCTTCTCTCAATCTTGAGAGAAATGGGAGTTGGTTTTGACGCAGCGAACCTGAACGAAGTACTGTTGGCACTAAGGGTCGGAGCCAGCGCAGATAGGATAATTGCTACCCCCAATAACCTATCGAAGGATGAGTTAGCGAAAATATCGGCTGAAGGTGTGATATTAAATTTTGACGATGTCGGCCAAATGGAACTGATAAAGGACAATCTTCCAAACGTGGTGTCTTTCAGAGTGAATCCAGGAATAGGCAAGGGAGAGTTTAAAGGAATAACCACGGGCGGCAAAGGCAGCAAGTTCGGTATGCCCCCAGAGGCCGCTAATAATGCTTACAAGACCGCAAAGGCACACGGATGTAAGAGATTTGGCATACACATGATGACTGGATCGAACGTTCTTGACCCGTCGTTCTTCAGGCAATCGTCCAGAATGTTCTTCTCCATTGCAGAAAGGATCGCCCAAGATAATGACATAGAATTCGAATTTTTGGATATTGGAGGTGGCTTGGGTGTTCCGTACAAGAAAGATGAGGAGGAACTTGATATAAGATCCGTAGCCAAATACATCTTAGAGAACTTCGAGGACAGTCGATCGAGAGGTTTCTTCAAGAATTGTAGACTCGTTATAGAGCCTGGTCGCTATATAATTGCAAACACAGGAGTTCTCTTGGGCAGGGTCGCGAATGTGAAGAGCTATGACGGACTGTACATTGGAACAGATGTCGGTATGAATTCGCTGATAAGGGCACCTCTGTACGGAGCGACTCATCCCATTCTGGTTGCGAATAAGGCCACAGATCCTCATATTGTGAAGTGTAATATTGGAGGGCAGGTATGCGAGAACACTGATATATTGTTCAAAGGAGTGTCGCTCCCAGAGATTGAAGAAGGAGACACGATTGCCTTTCTCAATTGTGGCGCTTACGTATCCTCGATGGCGTCTAATTACAACCTCTTGAAGAGACCCGTTGAACTCCTACTAGATGGGTCCGAAGAGATTATCATCAAAAGGAAAGAGAGCCTCGATGATATGCTCAACACTTTCGCCCTTCCACTTGGTCAATAAAGGATGTCGATTTTTTAAAGGAGACAACTTTTGAACGTTCAAGTCCCGCTAGGAGGAAGCATAGTGCTCTTCCAAAGCAATGTTTCTTTCGGTGCTCATTTCCGTAATTTCTCTATCCTATCGATCCCTTCCCCGAGAGTTTCATCTACAACGTCGCTGGCAGCCTTGCCTTTCTTGCCTGTGTTGTTCAACATGATACTAAAAGTGATGTCGAGTTTCTTTATGTATCCACTGAGGGTCGCCACTCCGGTAAGAGATCCGGTCTTCGCCTTGATTCCATAGTCCCTGAATTCCTCGAGTCTCTTCTCTAAAGTTCCAGTTCCTGGAGATGGCAGATATTCCAAGAATTTGCCACCATTGTGTTCAACAGCAAATCTCATCAGTCTGGACAAAAAGGAGGGAGTAAGTTTGTTGAGAGATGAAAGACCCGATCCATCCACGACAAATAGATCCGGCTCTGACAGACCTAGCTTTCCAATCTCTTCCATTATGGTTTCAGAACCTCCCTTCCAGCTTCCTGGCAGTCCGGTTCGGAAATGGTGAATGAACTTGTATAAGCTATCGGCCGAAAAGTTGCAGCTAATAGGTTCCAGATGTTCGAGTATGTCTCCTATCTTTTCTTTGTGAACATAAACGAGTTTTCCTTTGGAGAAGGTTGTAAATTCAAAAGAAGGGAAAATATTATCAGCCGAATCGCGAAGCAATTTCTTCGAAAGAGTGTCATATGGTCGGATGTCTGAGACCCCTCTTTCCGAATGCGGGTCATATGTCTTCGTCACACGAATTTTTTTCGTTCTAGGAATACAATTTTCATTGAGCGAGAAGGACGAAATTCTCGACTGATAACATTCATTTTGGTCTTCAGGGGCCCATTTCGGAGCGTATTCATTCCAGTCAAAGCTTCCGTTGAACATTACCCTAGTCACATTATATTTCCCAAGTTGCTCTCGTATCGTTTCTACCTCTGGTGTCCGCAGTAACGGAGAGGGGCCTCCTGAAACTATGAGTTTGTCTCCCGAGATTCTGAATTCAGTCAAGATTTCAAAATTTTCTCCAAGCAAAAAAGAACTGATGAGTCCAGTCACTATCTTCATGTTTGAGGCAGGTATCATTGGCAGTTTTGAAGATTGGGAATGGATGTCTCTTCCCTTCTTGTCCCTAAAGATAAATGATAAAGATTCGTTCATTCTCAGTCAAATCCAAGGAGCTTTAATATTTCTTTTCATCAAATCTTTCTTCGCAGCATCCGACTTAGCGATAAAGCTATGGGGCGATTTGAACGAATGATCCAAGGTCTTTCTACAGTCTAGAGTGAACTCGGAACGTATCATAATGGATATCAATCCAGAAAAATTCCTTCAATAACCTTTTTTGAGATTGACTCCCAATCCCGGTCCATCTCCCAACGAATTCTTTCCATTCTTGAAGGAGATTCCGCCGTTGACTATATCTTCCTTTAAGCTAGAGAACCCATCTAAATCGGTATATTTGACGGCTGGTTGAGAAAGAGCCAGGTGCAAGCCCGCAGTATTTGCCAGTCTGGTCTCCACCATGCAACCAATCATCACAGGAATTCTGAACGATTGTGAAGTCTTGATGATGGTCAACCCATCTGTGATGCCCCCTGACTTCATGAGCTTCAGGTTTATCATATCGGCTGCTTCGTTTTGTATGATTGTGGCAGCATCCTGAGGTGACATGACAGCCTCATCTGCCATCACGGGGATAGACGTGTGCTCCCTGACAAACCTCAGCGCTCTCACATCGTTTGCGGGCACGGGTTGTTCAAGAAACTCTATGTTGAATTTTGAAATCTTTTCTGATAGTGCTATTGCTTTCTTTGCAGAGTATGACTGATTGAAGTCCACATATACCTCCTTATCATCACCCACTATTTTCCTAACCCTTTCTACCCTAGCATAGTCCTTTTCCAATCCAGATCCGAGCTTAATCTTGAAAACAACGACTCCATCCCTCAGCAGTTCTGCGGCTTCCCTTCCTGCAACTTCTGGCTCTACTAGATCGACCGTGTAACTTGTCTCAAATTCGCTCCTGTAATTTCCAAGGATGGAATGAACTGGAAGTTTCGCTTTTTTTCCTATAATGTCCCAAATGGCCATATCTACTGCCGCTCTGCTCGCCTTTGAATTTCTTGCGAGAGAGAACATCTTCTCATTGATCCTTTCCGGGCTGGTCTCCATTCCAACTATATTCTTTTGGAATATTCCAAGCTCGTTCTCGACCGAACCCATGGTATCGCCCATGATATGTGGCGTCGGCACAGCCTCTCCTATTCCCTCGTATCCGTCGTCAGTCTTCACCTTCACGATGAATCCTTCATAGACTGAAGTGCTTCCGATTGCTATAACAAAAGGCTTCTTCATTGCAATTTCGATTCTCTTGAACTCGACTGAAGATATCATGGCAAAGCATGCCTTACAAATAATTAAACCCAGTCTTTCAGGGAAGGAAGTGAACTATCGATAGGACACTGGGAAAGGCATTAACCAAAGATACTCAAAGCTCTCCATCAAATTATATACAGGAAATGGATAATTAGCGATGAGATCAGGACTATTCCTTCAGCCCGGCATCGACGGAACCAACATGGAGAAAACGAAGAAGGTTCTGAATACGATAAAGCCAGGATCAATTGTGCTCCTGGGAAGGGATTTCAACGGTATTGACTCTTTGAGAAATTTGATTAGAACTATCTTCTCTTTCTACGACAAGGAGTTAAAAATTCAAAGACCGATAATCGCCATAGATCAAGAAGGAGGGAATGTTGTCAGAATAAGGGACCTAGATTACCTACCAAGCAATTATGCTCTCGGGGTCCTTGGAAGCCAGGTCTTTGCGAGGTACGCTGGAAACATCACCGGACATCAGCTTAGGGAGGTCGGAATATATTGGAACCTAGCCCCTGTCCTCGACACATTTTCCAATTCAGACAACCCAATAGTGATGGAGAGGTCGTTCGGGGCAAACCCAGAAGTAGTTTCTAGGTTGGGCGAGGGCTATATAGAAGGAATACAGGCTGCTGGAGTTGCTGCTACTGCGAAACATTTTCCAGGACACGGTTACGTGCGTGAGGATTCACATCTAAAACTGCCAGTTGACGGAAGAGGGGCAGATTCAATAATGAACAGCATCACTCCATTCAAGAGTGCAATAAAGAAAGATGTGAAAAGTATAATGATGTCCCACATCAAATACGAAGCCCTAGACCCAGATTTCCCAGCATCGATGTCTAATAAAATAATGTCGTATCTCAGGAAGGATCTGGGATTCCAAAATCTGATAATTACGGATTCTCTGGATATGAAAGCAATATCTGCAAATTTTTCAGTTGCAGAGTTCACCAAATCGTCTTTTTCCGGAGGCGCAGACGTTCTCGAATGCGCAGACCCTGATCTGGCACTAGAAATATTTGAACATCTTGAAAAGAGAGCCGAGGTGGACACGAAACAAAAAGAGGAAAGGCTCCTGAGAATGAACATCCATCCGTCCGGTCACACATCCTCTCCACCTGAAGTTATGAATTGGATATCAGTTAATGCAATAAAGTGGATCAGGAAGAAGAAACTTGATCTGGAGAAACGCGTCTTTATCGTGCCCCTCCGGAATAGGGGGGACGAAAGCTCCTGGCCCTTTACTATGTATCAACAATTAGGCAAGAAGCTTAACGATCTGAAGATAGAGAACGAGATACGCTATCTCAACGACGAACTGAAGTTAGAAAACGCAAATGTGATCTTCATAGGAAAGAATCTTCATTTGAGTGAAACATGGAAGATGATAAACGAACTTTCGAATAGCAATAAATGCTGTTTTGTTTCGACAGGAATACCAGTAGATTCCAGTCTTCTTAACGAACAGGTTGGTTACATCAGTGCGATGAGCGAAAAGCTCGAAAGTGTTCTGGCTTCTTTATACTCGATACTCGGATTTTATGATCCAGGGGAAATAGAGGGAGCAAACCTCTAGATTTCTGTCCGAGTTCAGAATAATTGTCATCATTCAAAGCAGAAGAAACTCTTTCTTGTCCTCAACGCTCATTCTATCAATCAGTACCGATAATTGCTTCCTAAAGTCAGTAACCATAGCCTCGTCGACGTTCACTCCAAGGATTTTGTATTTCAGTACTATGGAACCTAGAACCGCTTCGTATCCAGAAATTGGAGGTCTGAACTGAGATTTTCCTATTTTGTTTTCGATGTTCTTCTTGATCGTGTCCCAGTACCACTCGCCTGCTCTCAGAACCCCGCCATACCCACTAATCGCGATATCTTTGGGCTCTCCCAGTCTCTTGTAGAGTGAAACTGCAGCTCGTGATGTCTCCTCCGCTGCTTCTTTCATTATTCCCAAAGAGACGGGATCCCCCTCCACTGCAAATTTTGAAACGTATCGAGACAGTAGAGCTATCCCCCTGACATCGAACACTCTTCTGTGTATTATGTTGATTATGTCTCTATCCGCAGATAGTCCGTAATATTGTCTCACAAAATCAGGCAGAATCGACACTCTTTCGTCCCTCTTGTCCATTAATTTTACTGCCTCCTGGAGTGCCCGCTTACCGATCGAAAAGGCACTTCCTTCGTCGTCCAGAAACCAACCCCAACCCGACGATCTTTCGATCTTTTCTCCAATGCGTCCGTATGATACCATTCCGGTACCTGGAGCCACTACAATTCCTCTCCCTTCAGGGAACCTTGAGAAGAAACCCGCCTCCCCATCATTGAAGAACGAAATATTAGAGCTAGGAATGATCGCGTTAAGAATCCCCATGATCTTATCTGAGGACTTCTTGGAATCCTTCATTCCAGCTAGCGCAAAAGTGTACTCCCCTATATCGGATGCTCCAGATGAAGCTACTGCCTTTTCGATTGCGCTCAAAAGGTTGATCTTAAACATCCGAACACCGACGTTTCTGTAGTTCGATGGACCAGAAACTCCTGCTCCCAGCAATTTTTTTTCTTCGTTGTAGACAACGGCTATAGTTTTCGTTGCCCCGCCGTCTACTGATACAATATTCACCCAACTCAATTCCACTGGGTCTAAAATTCTTTGCATAACCAGAGAATGAAATTATTATCGGCATTCTGAAATTGAGCCTATTAGACTGGTCGCTGACAGATTACTGGAGCAGTATATAATTTAGCAACACTTAAGAGTTGGAGAAATCTACGAGGTGGTGCGCGTCAAAGTTGGCCTAGAAACGGTTGGGAAAGAATTCGCTCAGCAATTGCAAAAAAAGAGAATTGGTCTAATAACTAATAGGACTGGAATCTCTTTTGATCTGGGATATACAGCAGACTACCTACTAAATAAATTCGGAATTAAAATCTCTGCTCTGTTCTCACCCGAGCACGGATTTCATATCAACGAACAGGCAGGCGAGTCTGTACCTTCCTATTTTGACAAAGAACTAGGCGTCATGGTCTATAGCATATACAGACAAGGTAAAAAAGAGCAGAGAATCCCGAGCACGGACGGCAAGATGAGATCGTTCGATACAAAAGATACTGGAAAGTATATTCCAGAAGAGATAGCATCGGAGCTGGATGCGGTGATTTTCGATATTCAAGACGTGGGAACAAGGGTTTATACGCACGTAGCTTCGATGGTCAATGCAATGGAAACTTGTGCCAATAGGGGGATCGAGCTGACAGTCTTGGACCGACCAAATCCGATAAACGGAGCGAGCGTGGAAGGGCCAATTCTTGATTATCCCAAGTACAGATCTTATATTGGTGCCTATGCCATTACGATGAGGCACGGAATGACGTTAGGGGAGCTTGCCTCGATGACCAATGCAAATTTGTTCGAGAACAGGGTCGATTTAAGAATCTCAAGGATGGCTTCTTGGAATAGAAAAATGTGGTTTGATGAAACGGGATGGCCATGGACACTTCCGTCTCCCAACATGCCCTCAATTGACACGGCCACCGTTTATCCCGGACAGGTAATGTTCGAGGGAACAAACGTCTCTGAAGGAAGGGGAACTACAAAACCGTTTGAGATAATCGGTGCACCGTGGATAGATGGTCACAAATTCGCCCACGAAATCAACGATCTTAATATGCCCGGTGTGGCAGTAAGCGAGATCAGGTTCACACCGACGTTCTCAAAGTTCCAGGGTATGAAATGTCAGGGCATTGAGGTTCACATAAGAGACAGGAACAAATTTAGGCCATTCATATTCAGTGCCAGGCTACTGGACTTATTAATTCACGACTATCCAGAAGAATTCCAGTTTCACAACGACTATTTTGACCGAGTTGCTGGCACTTCTCTGATAAGAAACTACCTCCAAAACGGTGAAATGGAAGCGCTTGAAGAGAAACTGAAATCTGATGAGTCGTTGTTTATCGAGAATAGAGAAGAATTCCTAATCTACCGGTGACTGGAGAGAATTCAGGTTCGTATAATTAAAATGTGGTCACAAATCCTAGCGATTCAAAAGAGGTTAGCTGTGATTTAAAATTGAAAGAAAATAAAGAAAAATAAAAAAAAGATGGTCAAATACTATGTTTTCTTTTCAGGTTCCTGCGGTTGTGTCGAGGGGGCTTCTTCCGTTTTCTTCGCCTTTCCTCTCTTGGACATTATGTAGACTATAGGCACTATGACAACTATCAGAACAATCACTACTATCAGTGCATACACGTAGGAAGGTATCGTCGAAGTTGGGGTAGTCGTTACCGAGGATGGTACTGATATTCTTATCAGATTGTAGGTTCCATCTGGTGGCTCGTTTGCAACAAATCCGGTTATCTTCTGATCGTTATACGCATAGTAATTGCCAACATCTCCTATCAGAACCATTGGTACCTGCTGTGCAATTATTCTCTGTGCTACTGCAAGTTTTTGGAGCAGTAATGTGTTGTTATTGACCAAGGTCGCTGTCTGATTGAATATGTTGTTGACCGTTGCATTGTTCCAGTGAGTTATATAGCCATCCCAGAAGCTGTTGTAGGAATAAAGGTCCTGTAACACATACCAAGCGTTGGAGTATGATGGCGTTGCACCAAAGTAGCTGATGACATTAGTTGCTTGGGACACTTTGCTGTGGAACATGTCGGTTGCCCATGTACTGAAAGGCACTATAGACTCCGTTACCTGGAATCCTGCCTGGCCCAAGTCATTGGCAATGAAAGAGGCAGCCGTAGTCCAATCAGAAACTGGTGGATCCACGATCTTGATCTGCACTGCAGTCCCGTTTGGATATGTCCAGAAACCTCCCTTCATAGTAAGACCAGCGGCTTCGAATGACTGCGTAGCGAGTGTGGTGTTGTACTTATACTCGGGCAAACCTGCTGCCCACCAAGAAGTATTCGTCCAAGGTTCTCCTCCATACGATCCGCTTCCGCCTATGCCATCTTCTGCCTTCTGCATGATTTGAGTCTTGTTAATTGCATAAGCAAGCCCCTGTCTGAAACTCGTGTTGTTGTATGGTGCTACTTGTGTGTTGTCCCACAGGTAGTATGACCAGGGTTCCTTGTAAATATTGTTGACTACATTAGAGGTTGTGCTTAGTGCAGCATAGTCGCTGATGGCCGGATACTCTGCGTCAATAGCTCCACTTTGGAATGAGAGAGTCATTGCGGAGGTAGACTTAAACGGCTCAACGATCAAATTCAGTACGTGAGGTGTACCCATCCAGAAATGAGTATTTGCAACGAAGTTTAATGAGGTTTCACTTGCAGACTGTAGGATAAAAGGCCCTGCCTGCAGTTGGTGAGGTGTGTCAAGATTGTTGTAGCCTCCTACCGCCGAAAGATTGCCATTCACTAGGGATCCCCACGCGGCGGGTATTACCGTTTGTGTTGCAAGATACGTCAACATCATTATTGAAGATGAGTTAAGCACGAATTGGACCGTATAGTTGTTCACAGCGGTGACAGACTTGAGATAGGGATCTACTCCATACGAATCGAGCGTCGAATTTGCTTTAAGGACATTGAATGTAAATGCAACATCCTGAGCAGTTATTGGACCAGCGACACTCGTTCCATTCATCCACGTTGCGTTGTGGACTAAATTAAATGTATAGACCAAGCCGTTTGAACTTATCGTGTAGTTTTCTGCTAGCCAGGGTATCAAACTGCCATCTGACAGAGGATACAGAAGACTTGTTGGATACATTATTGCTGTCGCTTCGCCTGCAAGATTGGTTGCCACAAGCGGGTTAAGGTCCGTGACCGGAGTACTTACCGGAGTACCCCAGATATACGTTCCGCTGGGTTGCGTTGCTGCGTTTCCATTCGCAAAAAGAACTGCGAAAGACATAGTCAGAACGAAGGTAACAATTGCTATTGTCAAGATTTTACTCCGTACCTTAGTTCCTTTGTTTCCAGAATTTTCAGACGTCATAGACTTTATAATACATCCTGAATTTATAGATTTCTGGTCTTTTAAGAGATAAACTACTTAAACCCCACTTAAAACAGTTAAAAAAGTGGGTCGTTAAGAACGCATTTCAATTAAAATTTAAATTATGAAAACTCGCAATTAGAATTATCTTAGATAGACGAGCACCTCCGATCTTAATTTTTAGGTTCGTCACCAAAGTATACGACTATGAGATTGAAGTGAGGGGAGGGTAAGTTCAGGTTCAAAAAGGACTATATCACATGAGCTAATAACATTGAAATGATAACGCTTCGGTATCTTATACGCAGAACCATATATATGGCGATCACTCTTTTCATTGCTTTGACCCTTGTCTTTCTTCTTCCTAGGGCTGTACCGGGAAATCCAGTTATGGATGTTTTGCTTACAAAATATGCAGGGCGCATAAATCCATACCAGCTCAAGATAATCGAGAGCGAACTCCATCTTGGAGGTACCCTGTGGCAACAATATGTCGGATTTTGGGGGTCCCTTATTCATGGAAACTTTGGACCTTCGTTCTATTATTATCCAGAGCCCGTCTCGCAATTGATTATGACACATCTCCCTTGGACCCTGTTTCTCCTAGGTACCTCTTTGATGATTTCAATCGTGTTAGGAATATTCATTGGCTCCTATTCAGGATGGAAGAGAGGCGCAAGCGATTCATTCTTGCAGGGCTTTTCTATATCTCTCACTTCAGTACCATACTTCTGGCTGGCTCTAATATTCCAACTCGTTTTTGCAGTTCTGATTGTGATCAATGGTTTTCATATATTCCCTGTGGCTCAGGGATATGGAATAACGGTAACCCCTGGAACTAATCTTCCATTCGTCCTATCGGTACTCAGACATTCTGCGCTCCCGATTATAACTCTTGTTATCACGTCTTTCACGGGATTTGCACTTCTGATGAGAAATACGGTAGTGACTGTGCTAGACGAGGACTATGTTCTCCTTGCCAAGGCCAAAGGACTTAGTGACAATACGATAAGGAAACAGTATGTGAACAAGAACGCCAGGTTACCTGTTGCGACCAGCGTCGCACTAGCGTTTGCATCAATCGTTGGAGGTGCGTTTCTGGTCGAAGTCGTATTCTCTTACCCCGGGATTGGATATGTTCTATACAATGCCGTGACGGTCTCTGATTATCCTCTGATCGAGGGAATTTTCGTCATGATTACATTTACTACCATTATTGCCAATTTTATAGTCGATTTGCTGTATGCGTATTTGGATCCAAGGGTGGTTTTAAAATGATGTCCGAAGCAAGAGCGGAAGAAATACAAAGGGCGTTGGCAAGCAATAGCCCGATGAACAGGTTCAGGAGCTTCATGAAGGGAGTATGGTCGCACAAAAAAGGACGGGCGGGTCTCATAATTCTGACGGCATTGGGTCTTCTTGCGATATTCGGATACTTTTTTGCTCCGTATTCGCCCTATAACACTAACTCTCTAGCCTTCCAACCACCGAGTTATCAACACCTGCTAGGTACCGATTACGAAGGGGCTGACATATTCTCTTGGTTCCTCATCGGTACTGGAACATCTCTGGTCGTGGGATTAAGCATCGCGCTCCTTTCTGCTTTCATAGGAGTTCTAGTTGGAGTGGTGGCAGGATACTTTGGAAGACAGGTCGACGACGTACTGATGAGGGCAGTAGACGTTCTGCTGGTGATCCCGGGATTTCCTTTGCTCGTCATACTTTCCGCATTTCTCCCACCGACTCTGGAAACTACGATTTTTGTCCTCTCGATCTTGAGTTGGCCTTTTCTTGCTAGGGTAGTAAGATCGCAAACACTGTCTCTCAAAGAAAGACCATACATCATGGCTTCAAAGCTCTCGGGGCTGAATGGAATGCAGATTATTATCAGAGATATCCTTCCGAACCTCCTTCCTATAATCTTCATCAATGCGATATTCTTGGCAGTCGGTGGAGTAGTAGCTCAAGCTGGTCTTGCCTTTTTTGGTCTTGGAGACCTAAGGTCTGTGAACTGGGGGACCATGCTATATTTCTTCCAGGCCGAAGATGGAATCGTTTACAGAGCATGGTGGTGGCTACTTCCCCCGGGATTGGGGATCGTGATATTGGGAATTGGCGCTAATTTCCTATCGAATGCGATATACGAAATTTCAAAAGCTTCAAAGGGGAATGGGAAATGACGACTTCAACGATTATGGAAGTGGTCGATCTCTCCGTAGACTACGTACTTCCTGATAGGACAATAAAAGCCGTTTCACACGTCAGTCTTGATGTCAACAAGGGAGAAGTGATTGGGATAGTGGGTGAAAGCGGATCTGGTAAATCCACACTGGCAATGACCTTCCTTAAACTCCTCGAATATCCGGGGAAAATCAAGGGTGGAAAAGTTGTGTACTACGGGAGTGAGGGGAAGTCTGATGTTTTAAAGATGAAACCATCCGCGCTCAGAAAGTACAGATGGAAAGAAGTCTCTATGATATTCCAGAGTGCTATGAACTCACTAAATCCAGTAATGAGAATTGAGGATCAGATGGGGGACGTTATGGTTGAACACGGGTACAAGGAAGATGAGGTGGACGAGAGGATCGACTATATGCTTCAACTTGCGGGGCTCACCAAGAACGTTAGAAAATCTTTCCCTCACGAGTTGAGCGGTGGGATGAAACAAAGAGTCAACATAGCACTGGCATTGTCTTGTGATCCTAAGATTCTAATAGCAGATGAGGCCACGACTGCCCTTGACGTAGTGGTTCAGAGACAGATACTGACGAGGCTACTCAAGTTAAAGGATGACCTTTCAATTTCACTGATCTTCATTACGCACGATATTTCTCTGGTGGCTAACATAGCAGACAAAGTCAATGTGATGTACGCGGGTAAGATTGCAGAAAGTGGACCATCTAACGAAATCTTCGACAGTCCTCAGCATCCATATACAAAGGCCCTACTGGCCTCGATTCCATCTCTCGAACAAGAGAAGTCCGTCAAGGGAATCAGAGGAACTCCACCAGATCTTTCAGAGGAAATTAAAGGATGCCCATTCAAGGACAGGTGCGACAGCGTATTCGACAGGTGTAAGAACGAGGTGCCAGAATTGAAAATGGTTTCACAGGGACACTATGCCGCGTGTCATCTCTATGGAAGGTGATCTGATGGAAAGTAGTACGATCGAAACTAATGAACTCACGAAGGATTTCATCAACAAGAGAGGGATCATAAGGAGAGAGAGCAGGACAACACGAGCCCTGGACCAGGTCAAACTGCAGATCAAAGAGCACGAAATTTTCGGACTCATAGGGGAGAGCGGCAGTGGAAAGACGACTCTAGGACTTGCGCTGTTGAAGTTAATGGACGTCGATTCCGGACAAATAATTTTCAATGGTAACAATATAATGAAATACACAGGGCGCCAGCTGTTCGGTTTCAGGGAAAAGACACAGATGATTTTCCAGGACCCATACAGTTCTCTAAACCCGGTGATCTCAGTCTATAAATCAATAGTTACGCCTCTCAGAGTGTTTCACAAGGAACTGAAAGAGGAAGAAGTTCTGAATAAGGCGATCGAGACCATAGAAATGGTTGGCCTGACACCAGCGGAACAGTTCCTGAATAAATTCCCGAACCAACTGAGTGGCGGTCAAAGGCAAAGAATAGGTATAGCCAGGGCGGTAATCAACAATCCGGACTTCATCATCGCCGATGAGCCAGTTTCTATGCTTGATGTTTCACTGAGAGCCGACATCCTAAATATTCTTCTGGATCTGAAACGCAAGTTTGGCAAATCAATGATGTTCATCTCACACGACATTGCAGTCACTCAATATGTCTCGGATAGAATTGCGGTCATGCATCTCGGTCAGCTGGTGGAAGTCGCCAAATCTGACAGGATCATAAACAACCCCATGCATCCATACACTAAGTCCCTGATAGATTCAATACCTGTCCCCGATCCCAAGAAGAAGTGGAATTTGGACGAGTCAAAGGGACAGATATCTGAATACGTCAACGAGGGGAAAAATGAATGCAGTTACGCGAACAAGTGTCCATTCGTAATGGACAACTGCAGGAAGGAGAGGCCTAAGTTCAGAGAAGTTGAAAAAGACCACCTAGTGGCGTGCTATCTCTATGAGTAAGAATGATTCTGCAGAAGAAATTCAAAAAAAGTGGAATTCATTTTATAGCCTCGATCCGGTGACGACTCGGGAAATCCGAAGAAGCTTTCTTCAGGACGAATACTTGAACCCCATTTTACCGATTACACTGGAAGATGCATTCTCGCTCGCTGTAACTAGGAAGAAGAAATTCTACTACGAATCCTCCGAGAGCGACAAGGGGTGGTTCTTCGGGAGCGGATTCAAGGATAGGAAGAATTTTGGAAAATTAATGGACTTGCAATTTGAAGAATTCCTCAATAGAAAAGTGAAAACGGTATACTACTCTAATGTGGTACCAAATTACTTGATGCCAGGAGTGGACGCCGTTAGGTATCGTTCGCTGGCAAGGGAACTGGGTAGGCTGGGTTTCGTCCCACACGAAGAGGCTATTTCCATGGAAGCAGAAATTGGAAAGATGCAGCACTTAGAAATAGAGCCGAGTGAGTTTGAAGTTTCCTCCCTCAGACAAGGTGAAGAGGCCAAGTTCCTTTCGTTCGTGGAAAAGAACTTCAATTCCGACTGTTACTATCGTGCAAAGGGAGTCGCTGAAATGGGAATCAAGGATCAAGTTGTGATTGCAAGAATCGGAAGGAGAATAGTTGGCTATGGAATGTTTTCTGCTGGAAGGGGCGACATGTGGTACTCCCCGGGGGAAAGGTTTGGTCCATTCGGCGTCGAGGACAAAGAGAGATCAAAGGGGATAGGGGCACTGATCCTAGCCCAATTGTTGAACAACATGAAGGGGCTGGGTCTGAAGCACGCTTACTTTTTGTGGACAAGCGAACGGGCCACTCACCTCTATTCAAGATTTGGTTTCAAGGTGACCAGAAGATTCACAATAATGAAAAAGGATCTATTAAAACCAAGGTGATTCGAAGGAGCTGAAATCAGAATGATTATAATACCAATAGAAGATAGTTGAATATGAGTACCATTGATGAAGAGAAGCTTTCCACTGAAATCGACTCGGTGCTGCACGACAATGTACCTTCCTCCACAAGGGGTTTGAGCGCCCTCGTTTCTCTCGATGGAAAGGTCCTTTATCAAAACGCATTTGGACAAATCGACGAACTGGGGTTCAGCTACAACAAAGACACGATATTCGATCTAGCATCGCTAACGAAACCCCTGGTGACGTCCCTGCTGATGTGCAGGCTTCTCGCAAAAGGGAAGATATCCTTAAAGGATTCGATAGCTGATATCGGGTTGTTTGGAGAATTCCCGAATCTGGGGAAATTTACCATAGAAAATCTGATGACTCATACTTCAGGGCTCATACCAGACAAACCTCTCTACACCGCGGGAAGAGACAGAAGGGCATATCTTTCTGGAATCGAAGTAGAAGCAGAAAAGGCGACTGTGAACAAGAAGGAGCTTTACAGCGACCTGAATTACATACTTCTCGGGTTCGTACTGGAAGAACTGCACAACAAGCCCCTTGACACGATTTGGAAACACGAAGTAGCGGAAAAACTCGGACTCAAGAACTCGGGATTTAACCCCCATCAGAGCAAGGAAAGAATAGCTCCTACCGAAGTTACAGAAGAAAGAGGTTTGGTGTGGGGGAAAGTGCACGATGAAAAGTCTTACTATCTCGGAGGGGTCGCTGGACACGCGGGCCTATTTTCGACCGCTTCAGAGATAAACAGGATAATTCATTCTCTCGCGAATGGAGAGCTTCTACAGAGGAGTGTTTGGGAACTGGCAACGAGGAATAAGAATGCACATCTTGGTGGAATGTTTGGACTGGGTTGGAT
The DNA here is from genome assembly GCA_021792255.1 of Thermoplasmata archaeon. Taxonomy (GTDB): domain Archaea; phylum Thermoplasmatota; class Thermoplasmata; order Thermoplasmatales. The sequence goes on along the minus strand of JAJYUZ010000001.1, from coordinate 439,426 downwards.
GACGAAGGTGCCAGTGCCGGAAGTAAAGAGCGAGTCATTTGATTTCAACGGTTTCATGGGAGAATTTTCTCCATACGGTACTTTCGGCCATACTGGTTTTACGGGGACCTCTATATGCATTAATTCTGACATGAAGTTGGCGTGTATTCTCCTGACGAACAGGGTATATCCTACGAGGGAGAATATTAAGAATTTAAGATTGAGGAGGCTCTTTCACAACACGGTATTCCTCAATCTCTCTTGACCTGTTCCAGCTCTTTTACTGTTTCGCTCAAGTTGTACTTGTGCGATTTGAGTCTCTTCTCTGCTTCGATCACAGAAATATCGAACCTTTGTGCTAGAATTCTGACTGCCCTGTTTCTTAGCTTTGCATTGTAAGACGCCTTCATATGAATCATTTGATTTCCGTAAGTTCGTCCCAGTTTGATTGCAAGAGATGTGCTGATTATGTTCAGAACCATCTTTTGAGCGGTCGCAGCTTTCATTCTCGTTGATCCCTGGATGACTTCTTCTCCCGTGTTCAGGAATATGACATTTCTCGATACTTCCTTCAATGGAGAATTTCTCGAATTCACTATCGCAGCGGTATAGGCTCCCTTTTTAGATGCGCTCTCCAAAGCTCCGAACACGAATGGCGTTCGGCCAGATGCGGTAATACCTATTACACAGTCGTTAGCAGTAATGTTTTTCTTCTCGATCATTTCTACCGCACTTTCTCTTGAGTCTTCTGCACCTTCGATTGACCTGGTCAGGGCTCGTTCACCTCCTGCTATCACATAATCAAATGTCTCCTTACCCAGTCCATACGTTGGCCACATTTCAATCGCGTCTTGTGCTCCGATTCTGCCACTGGTGCCAGATCCAACATACACAACCCTTCCACCCATCATTAGTTTTTTGAAACAAGAATCTATGACTTTAGAAATGGGTCTTGTTGTGCCGTCAATGGCTCTAAATGCACTGATGTCCTCCGAATGAATCAGATTGACGATTTCATAGGTTGAAAGTTCAGGGATGTTCGTTGTTCTAGGATTTGACTTTTCGGTGTCTGGCAATCTTTCCCTTTCAGGCATGATTATCGCATAGCCAACATAATATTAGACATTACTAGAACTCTATCAGCGCACCCCTGGAAACGACACCTCTTACTCTTAGGGATTTGTCCAGAATTGTAATATTGGCCTTTTTCCCTTTCTTTATACTGCCCAAGTCTTTCCTTCCGAGTAAGGTAGCAGGATTTTTTGAAGACATCTTGACCACCTCATCCAGATCATATTTTAAGTCTACTAGATTCTTGACTGCTCTATCCATGGTGAGTACACTTCCTGCCAGCGTCTCTGTCCCACTTATCGTGCACTTATCTCCCTGTTTTAGAACATCAAGTCGACCTAGTTTGTATTTTCCATCGGGCCTGCCAGTTGCTGGCGTCGAGTCAGTAATAAGCACAATTCTTTTTGCTCCTTTATTACTGATGGCGAGTTTGATTGCTTCAGGAGATACGTGAACGAGATCACAGATAATCTCTGCCATAACATTCTTCTCTAACAATGCGAAGTCAATTGCCCCGGGGAATCGATGATGAAATGGTCGCATCGCATTGTACAGGTGCGTCACCAGCGTCGCTCCCAAGGCAAATGCGCGTTTCGCGGTGACGGAATCGCAATCCGTGTGACCGATTGATACCACCACGTCTTCTCTGACCAGTTCTGAAATTAGCTCTCCAGCTCCGTCCAGTTCGGGTGCAATGTCTACAATCTTAAGAATTCCTTTGAATTGCGACAAGATTGCTTGAAAATTGGTATTCGCAGGAACTCTGAGTAAAGACGGATCGTGTGCTCCCTTCCTGACATGACTTATGAAGGGCCCTTCCATTCTTCCTCCAATTATTTCGGCTCCGTTTTCAGATCCTTCAGAACTCTTTAAGACTCCCAAGAAACCCTTTATCTTCTCAATAGGAGCAGAAACGATAGTCGGCACAAATCCCAGTGTCCCCCTTTCTAGTAACAATTGGCTCCACTCTAGGAGCTCTGTCTTCGTCAGGTTGAAGGAGTCGATTCCATTAATTCCATGAGTGTGTATATCTATGAATCCGGGGACTGCAATCCTATCCGTGAGGTCAATGGAATTCTGAGGAGCCTCACCTAATTCCTCAATCGATCCGTCGATTATCTTCAGGAATCCCCTGTGGACTATCCCTTGTCCGGTATATATCGTAGAGAATGCATACGTTTCGCTAGTCTTCATACTTCACCGTATCTAGAGTAAGCTTGTCCTTCCTCATTCGAGAGGTATTATGCGCGCGAAGTTCTCTTTCACCAATCGCCAACTCATTTTCTCCTTTTGAAGAGGAATATTGCAGAGACAGCTGCTACCACAATTACCAATCCAACAACCAGAATGGTTGTCGTTGTTGAACTACCACCAATCGTAAATGACATAGACGTATTTACAGATCCAGTTGAACCGGTGGATACGACTTCAATGTTGTACGTTCCCGATGATGGAGTGAGGTTAAAGAACTGACTATTGGACATTGATTTTCCGTTAACGATCCATTGATAGGTGTAATTCCCTTCACCAACTCCGTTCGGGAAAGAGCCAATAAACGTCAGTTTTTCTCCAGCCTTGACTGCAGAGAGGTTTCCTGTTATGTTCGTATTGTCGTTCAGTACCGATATTCTTACGCTCTTTTCACCAAAAGTAGGAATATGAACGTACAGCGAAGAAACATTCTTTCCAAAGTAGCTCAATATACCATAAAAAGTGATATTATTGTCCACGGCAGGGGAATAATTCCATATCGCAGCGGGGTCCGTTTGGACAACCTGTCCGTTTCCGATGTATAGCATTGCGTGACCGCCTCCCGCGCCTCCATCCATGACCACGTCACCCGGTGAAAGGAAATATGATGGGAACATCGTATAGTTGAAAACATAGAACATGGTCGCTTGTGGGCTGCCAGCGTAGGACGCTGGGATTGGATAATATCCGATAGTTTGCTCGTCCGTAGCATTGTTAGGGAAGATTGGCAGGTCGTATCCCGCAAGCCAATCAGCGAGTCTGTATACTCCTACAATTCCATAGCTCCCGTTCCCAAAGTATCCTTGATCGTAGCTGGTCAAATTGTCCCCCGGTGGATTGCTTGCCAACACTGTGAGTCCTCCCGCGATTAGAGATTCCGAGACAAAATGGGCACAGTCCTCTGAATTAAAGTAATCCAAGTTCTTCTGAAGAATCGACTGATTAATTCCTGCTGGATAGTACGCTTTGTGAATGTAATCGGTGTGAACCATAAGCCCATAGTCCACCGCCTTTGTGCCATTATAGTAAGATGCCTGAGAGACGGCCGGATAATTTCCATTGTCGCTGTGACCTAAAGAAGAATACGTAGGGGCAACAAAATTTGTTATGGAAAGGGTCAACACAATCAATATAACTGTCACTAGCAACGCCGGTATCTTCTTCATAAGCAAATATGATGACCTGAATAATATACTTAGCCCACCGGTCAGATCAACCTGATTCCTCCGGAGCCATAGAACAAATTCATGTCGACGTCAGATCTGAACAATTCTAAAATTCGAGGATGAGTGGACCATTTCAGTCCTCTTCCATCTAATGGGGTCAAATAAATAACGCAGAGGTACTCATAATCGTAAACTTATTGAATTAATCTTAATTCCAGATGAGAATGGATATTTCTTCAGGATTGAGGAGAATTTCAGGAAATAACGTTCTTTTTTCCAAAGAGGAAATGATTCCTTACACGAGAGATGCATCAGAGCACCAAGGTGACTTCCCTCTAGCTGTTGTCATCCCAGAAAGCGTCCAAGAACTGTCTCAAATAATGAAGTACTGCTATGAAAACGATGTGCAGATGACGGCAAGGGGCGGTGGCTCTTCCCTGACAGGGTCATCAGTTCTCAATGGCAACGGAGTAATAATCAGTCTTTCGAAGTTCAACAAGATTTTGGAAGTCAAGGTTGAGGACAGATACGCACTCGTGGAGTCGGGAGTCAGGTTAGACGACTTGAACGAGTTTTTGTCAAAATATGACCATTTCTATCCACCAGACCCTGCGAGCTCTAGAGTATGCACTGTTGGCGGGTCTCTGTCAACAAACGCTGGAGGACTCAGGGGAGCAATGTATGGGGTCACCAAGGACTGGGTGCTTGGGATAGAGGCCGTACTGCCCAATGGAGAGATCGTGCAGATGGGCGGAATGACTCTCAAGAGAAGCGCTGGGTACGATCTCACGGCCCTACTGATTGGAAGCGAGGGGACTCTCGGAATTATGACCAAGGCCATTTTAAAGATTTGGCCTAAGCCAGAAAAGGTAGGAAGAGTCCTCTCCTATTTTGAAGACATAGAAAGCGCAGGAAAGGCGGTTGCATCAATCAAGGGAAAGGGAATAAATCCACAAGTGGCAGAATTCATGGACAGAATATCGCTCGAATCTATAAGGCTAACAAAGGAGATAGAATTCCCCGAGAAAACCAACTATATGCTTCTATTAGACATCGCATCTACAAAAGAATCTCTCGAAAGACAACTCAAAGAGGTTGCAACGATGCTATCAGAATTTCATCCAATTTCGGTCAAGGTAACCACTGACGAAAGTGAAATGCAGAAAATGTACGAGGCAAGAAAAGGGCTATACTCTTCGATACTTTCGCAACGGAAATCGACTTCAGAGCGTGTCGTTTTGAGCGACATAGTGGTACCAACTTCAGAACTGCCCGCTACCCTGAAAGAAGTAAAGGAATCCATGGAATCGTTTGCAATCAGAGCCGCAATTTTCGGTCACATAGGGGACGGAAATATACACGCAAACATCTTTGTGGATCTTTCAAGCAAGGAAAAGGTGGAGAGCGTAGAACGTTTCCAAAAGGAGTTGGGGATGATTTCACTAAAGCACGCGGGAAGTGTATCCGCGGAACACGGTATCGGAATGGAAAAAAAGGACTTGCTCAAGGAAGAATTTAGACTCAAAAATTCACCAGGAACGATGGAACTAATGAAGTCCATTAAGACTACCATAGATCCAAAAAATCTGCTGAACAGGGGAAAGATCTTTGACGTTTGAGGATCCGATACTTCAGCTGATATCTGATGAAGCAGGTAAGTGCATAAACTGCGGTTTTTGTGAGTCGGTTTGTCCAACTTTTCCAGCCGTGGGATTTAATTCAATATACGGAGCTAGAGGAAGGGTCGATTTAGGAAATTATCTTCTCAGGGAAATTTCTGAAAAGGGGAAAATCGAGCTGAGATTCTCTGATTCATTTTACAGTTGCCTAAGCTGTAATGCGTGTCTCCAAGTGTGCCCTGCTGGAGTCAATGCAGGTAGAGTCAGTGAATTGTCGAGGACGGTCATTGCGAACCTAGATTATTTTAATGAACAGAACGAGCAACAGATTGCCAAGATGATTGTAAGTGTGACGATGAAGTACATGAATCCCTTGGGCGTCAGAGAGAAGTGCTCTAAGTGGGCCCAAGATCTGCATTTTGAAGATGGCTCTAGGACTTTATTTTACACCGGGAATATGTTCCAGTTAATGCCATATAGCACGTCGCTTGGAAGGATGAAAAAATTGTTAGGAAAGAAACTCTCCCAACGGTTCGCCGGATTCATTTCCAAGCATCCATCGCTTATAAAAGTCGCAGGGCTGAGCTTAGATAAGAAAATGAAATCATATATGGAAACTGAACTCAGGAACATTGTCACCCTGCTAGAAAGTTCAGGAATATCGTTTTCTTATCTCGGAAAGGATGAACCTTATCCAGGAACATTCTTGTACGATCTTGGGTACGAGAAAGAGTTCTCAGAATATGCAAACAGAGTTTATTCGCTGCTAAAGGCAAAAGGAATAGAAAGATTGATTGTCGCAGATCCCCACACCTACGACCTCCTGACTTCAAAGTATCCAAAATATGTAAGGGGCTTCGATTTAGAAGTTCTATACTACTTAGACATTCTGGACACTAAGAAATTCAAAAAGTCTGATGCTTCGACGACACTCCACGAGCCGTGCTTGCTGACCAGAGGAGGAAAGATCAACAATTCTCCTTCAAGACTTCTGTCAAATCTTACGAATCTAGAACTTCCAAAGATGAGCGGTGAAAACACTTCCTGCTGTGGTGGTCCGGACGAATTGCTCTATGGAGAGATAGCAGAGAAGGTGTCCCAAAATCGGTTTCTACAACTGAAGAGCGTGAATGCGCAAAAGATAGTTACCGCCTGTCCGATCTGTTTTGCAAACTTGAACAAGAGCGAGGAAGTAATAGAACTTCCAAATTTATTGACCAGTCTTCTGAACGAGAATTAACGCCTAGAAAGGAATTTTGGCAAAACATTTTTCTAACTGCACTCATTCGAAATCTAATGCAGATGATCGTTACCAGTGTTGCAGATATCTGGACTAAACCTTCCACGGAATCTGAAAGAGATTCACAGGTAATCTTCGGAGAGTCTGTCGAATTACTAGAGAACTTGGGAACTTTTTCTAAGGTGAAGAGCGTAGATGGAGTGATAGGATACGTGAAAACTGCTCTCTTAGGAGAATGGAGTGAAAGACACTATAAATTGTCACATCAAGTTCGAAGTGAAAAGTTGTCTTTTCCCTTTGGATCGTATGTGAGCAAGCGTGACGTCAGCGTTTTCAAGTTACCTAAGAGATATCTCCGCCCGATCGAGGAAACCTTCATCCCAGTCAATTTGACAAGGAGGTTCGTCGGTATCCCTTACCTTTGGGGAGGGACATCCGATTTCGGATTTGACTGTTCCGGATATACTCAAAGACTCTTTCGTTTTTCTGGGACGGAGATTCCCAGAAATTCTGATCAGCAAAGTAAGGCATCAGAAACTGTACCAGACTTCGAGTCCGCACTTCCTGGGGATTTGGTATTTTTCGAGGGTCACGTTGCTTTCCACCAGGGGAAAGGAAGGATCATCCACGCAAATGGTCATTACTCTCGAGTGACAGAAACGGATCTATTCGATTCATCTCCGTACTCTAAGGAATTGCTTGAGATCATGGAAAAAATCGGCAGGTTTAAACTCAAGGAATAAAGCTCAGCAATATCAGTCTTCAGAGAAATAATACTGAAATTTCTCAGCGAGAAGTTATTGTAAAGAAAAAGTCACCCGCGCTCACGTAGTTACTAGCTGTGTTATATCGCTTGACGACAAGCGAATCCTTTGTATTTTCAGGGAGTTTAGTCAGTTTCTTTGGCACGTAGAGTCTGATCTGATCCTTCTTTCTATAGCGAATGAGGGCGTCCCACGATGAATTCGAGAGACAAGAAATAGCCCCCCCATATCCAATGTCGTGCCTCATTCTAAAATCGGCCAGATTTTTGAAAAAGACAAGCAGTTCACTGTCTATTTTTTCCCACGGAAAACATCTTCTATCGTCCGGATCTCTCCCTCCATGGAGGCCGACTTCGTCGCCATAATATATAGTAGGCAATCCATTTAGCAAATAGAGTATTGCGAATGCTAGTTTTACTCTGTTCAAACTCCCTTTGAATTTGTTTAATATCCTTATCGTGTCGTGAGAATCGAGAATGTTCATCACTCCCTCTATTTCCGTCCTTCCAGTGGTGATAATATATTTTTCAAGCCTTGTATCGAATTCAGAAATATCTATTGAACCGTTTACGTAGGATATTATTGCGTCTCTGAGGTAATAGTTGGTCACGCTGTTCCAATATTTCTCTCTAAAGAATAGTGGAGACAGGCACCAAGCTTCTCCTATCGTAATCTTCCTTTCCTTCCTCCGATCAAAATCTTCATTCAGCTCTCGGAAGAAATCGAGGAACATGGAATGGGCAACATCGAATCTAAATCCATCAACTCGAATCTCTTCTGCATAGTACCGGATCACTCCTCTAAAATAGTTCCTGACTTCCTTGTTCAAATGATTCAGCTTCGGCAAGAGGCCATGACCCATAAATGTCTCGTAAGAAGGTTCATTATTTTTATCGGTGGGTTTGTATCTCCCTCTGTAAACTCTAAAGTCGTTTGAGTGGAACAAGTACCAATCGAAGAACTTCGAATTTGTTCCATTTTTAATGACATCTAGAAAAGGCGCGAATGTTGTGGATGAGTGGTTAAAGACCATATCAAGAATTATCTTCATACCTTTCCTGTGGGCCTCTTGAACCAATTCCTTTAATGATTGCATATCCCCCAAAATAGGGTCTACTTCATAGTAATCTGAGACATCGTATCTGTGATTAGAATTGGCCTTGAAAATTGGATTTATGTAAAGAAACTCGGCTCCTATAGACTGCAGGTATCCCAGTTTCTCGGTTATGCCCTTAATGTTCCCGCCAAAGAAATTGTTGTACTTGGGTGCCGCCCCCCATTTCTCGAACACTCTGCCATCGCTCTGTTCCGATCTATTGAATCTGTCCGGAAAGATGTGATAAATTATTCCACTGGAATCGTACAATTTTCGAGTTTCATTCTTCGGGGAAAAATTCCCTTGTGCCGGGTATCTTTTGTCGTCTACCACAAAAGCGTAATCACCTGGATTGTTAACAAAGAAAACTCCCAGATCATATTTGTCAAGTTTCACCCTCTTTTCTTTGATCGTGTTTCCCTTACACAAAAGTTCGATCTTCTTGGTCGCTTTTGGAACGGCTACTCTCAGTTCCATCAGCCCCTGAGAGATGCAGGAGAATTGTGACAGATCAGGGTTATGATACACCTTCCCTAGACCTAACTCTATGCTCGATCTTTTTTTGCTCGGTCTACCACTTTCTAGATAACGTTGGTACTGGTTGATGAGTATTGTGTAATTATAATGTCCAGGTGGGAGAGTTACATCTACCGACAACGAATCCTCGCCACTGAGAACAATGCTTCCCTCTCCCCAGCAGTTTAAGTCACCGGATAGATATGCAGTTTTGATTCCATCAAATTTGCTCATTTGGAATCTAACTTTACTAAAGAATCCATCAGAGCTCACAATTTGTGGCATGTAATGTAATGAACCCCGTTGGGCTATATTAGTTTGGTCCAGTAGCCCAAAGCAAACATTTAAGGTAAGGAGTTTCATATATTATCCTATGAGTACTACTGATAGTGGTAGTCCTCCCAAAAGCCGGAGGAACGTTTTAATTGTGGCAATAGTTGTTGTGGTGATAATTGCTGCCGTCGCTGTTGCGGTTTCACTGCCTCACAAAAGCACACCACCCGCTGCAAAGGTGACTATTACAATCTGGGATACAAGTGCATCTGGTGGTGAATCAGCAGCATTCAATCAGTCTTTGGCACTTTTCGAAGCAGCACATTCTAATGTTACCGTCGATATAACTTATGGGGTTTCAGTCGGGTCAACAAATTTTGTTACCGATGCTACTTCTGGTACGGCACCTAATGTCTACAGGGATTCAAGCGATAATGGTGGGAGCCTCTACAGTGGAGGTCTCCTGGTAAATCTAAGTCAGTATTTGCCTTCAAGCGTGTTTTCCAACTACACCTCAGGTACTATAAGCGATTGGACACTTAATGGAGCAATCTATGGTCTGCCAGTAAATACAAATGGAATTGCAATGTATTACAACAAGGCTTTGCTACCCAATGGGCAACCACCGTCCACTCTGTATCAGATGGTTCAGGACGCGGTCAACGTGACGAACATGGGTTCATCATATCTTGGATTACCATATGACATAGGAGCAACTTCAGGATACAGATTCGCAGCTTGGTATCCTGCATTTGGAGGCGAGATATTTAATTCTACGGGCTACCCAATGCTGAACAGCACTCCGGACGTAGCCGCGATGAGCTATGTCTGGAACTGGACAGTTAAGTATCATATAGACCAGCCGGGACTGAGCGGAATGAGCGATGAGCAGGCATACTTTGAGTCTAACCACTCCGCATTCATGTTTGACGGGCCTTGGGATCAATCTACTTACCTGAAAGCGCTTGGCAATAACCTAGGAGTAGCTCCGATGCCGTTCAACAATGCGACTGGATTTTGGCCACAACCTCTCTGGGGATCAATCGGATACCTAGTAGCGAACAACAAGGCAAGTGGGGCAACCGCAGCTCAGATATGGGCTTCTGTCCAATTTGTTGAAGAAATGACGAACTACACTGCTCAGCTAAATCTTTATACCCAAGCGGGCGACCTACCAGCTCTTAAGTCAGTGGGAACTTACATCAGTGCAAACCCCGGATCGGATCCACTGGTAGCTGGATGGGTGGCGCAGGAGAGTCACACACAGAAATTCCCCAACATCCCGCAGATGGCATATTACTGGACTCCCTTTGGGCAGGGCGCATCAAATCTTGAACAGAATGCTACGGGCAACTCTGCAATAACACCAGCTTCCACGATGAATCAGATTGAAGCAGCAATAATTTCTGGCTTGCAAACTAATGGAGTGCCTCTAACGATGGTTCTAGAGAATTCAACAGCGCAAGTCTTTACCCTTATATTACAAGCTGGAGTGACCAACAGAATATAGATAAGTGAATCACTCTATGTTGCCAGAGTAAATTCCTTATTTTTTCTTAATTTATTTTTTATTCTGAGGATGAGTATGTTTAGGTCGGCAGGAAATTCGAACTCGATTAAAAAGAGATACGAGTGGAAAGGAATAATTTACATTCTACCTGTGCTTGCCGTTCTCTGGTTTCTAGACTTCTATCCTTTAGGTATTGGTATTTTCTCTTCACTTACAAATCGGAGCATCGCGCACCTCTTTTATTATCAGATAGTTGGTTTGCGTAATTATGTCGTCATTATATCCTCGGGGACGCTCCTAAAGATACTCGGACAGACGGCTGTCTGGAGTGGTGGGAGCATAGTGCTCATGGCGTCTATGGGATTCATTCTCGCGCTACTGATGAATCAACCGGGCCTTAGGGGCCGCAAAATTTACCGGACAGCGTATCTGGTTCCCTGGGCCTATCCAGCATTCATAACGATTCTCGTGTGGAGGGGACTACTGGATTACCAATTGGGATTCGTGAACAAATTCCTCGCTCTCTTTGGCATACACAAGATATTCTGGCTTGGTTCTCCAGCACTTGCCATGTTTTCCATGATAATGGTGAATCTCTGGCTGTCCTTTCCTTACTACACGATCGTCTACACTGCCTCCCTCCAGAGCGTTCCGAATGAGCTTTACGATGCCGCAAGAATGGATGGATATGGAACGTTTGGTGTGCTCGGGAGAATAACTCTCCCCCTTTTGAAGAGGCAGATCGCGTTCATAACGGTGTTTGGTTTCATTTTTACTTGGAACAACTTCTACATTCCATATCTACTTACTAATGGAGGGCCAGGAACATCAACTTACATATTGGTGACTTACACGTACTACGAACAGCAATCCCTGCTGCAGTTTGGAGTAGCATCCGCGTATGCAATTGTAAGCGTTCTCTTTCTACTCGTGTTTGTCATTGTCATTAACAAGTACACGAAGATGATGAGCGTGCTCTACTGAGGTGAAATATGATAAATAACGAAAATACCCCCGGAAATGAAATACAACAGAAATCGGTTAGTGAAGCCAGGAATAATTATTACAGAAGGATTAGGAAGACAAAGCGGGTATTGACACACATCGTTCTAATCTTGGTGGGAGTTTTCGCAGTCTTTCCAATATACTACATCGTGGTCAATTCTCTAAGTCCATTAGCATCTCTTGCTTCAGTTTCTGTTACTTCCATGCTTCCAACTATCACGAAGCTGTCATTCGACAATTACTTTGCACTCTTTGCATACCAGAACGACTCCCTCTTACGATTCTGGTTCCCGAATACCCTTATTTATGCCGGAACGGCAACTGTACTGGGATTGGTCCTATCGATAACATCAGGGATTGGACTAGCGCGTTTTAACATACCTGGAAAGAAGGCAATACTCTACATGCTTCTGATTCTGTCCACATTCCCCTTCGTCATAATGATAATACCTTACTACGACATGTTTTCGTCCTTACACCTCACGAATACATATTGGGGTCTGATAATCACTTACTCGGCAGGTGCAGTCATATTTGCTGCTTGGCTTAGCAAGAACTACATAGACTCGATTCCAAAGGATTTCGAGGAAGCCGCTCAAATCGACGGTTATTCGAGGACGCAGGCGTTGTTCAGAATATTGATACCCATGACAAAACCTGTGCTAATATTGGCACTCTTGCTATCCTTTTTGGGGCCGTATACCGATTATGCTTACATCAACATCATGGTGACAAAAAATAGTCTTTGGAATCTGGCTCTGGGTATGTACGCTACGACCCAGATATCTTCGCACGCCATAAATTACGGCATGTTTTCTGCTTTCGCTGTTATAATGGGACTGCCAATATTCATAATATTCCTGGTATTCCAGAAATATCTCATTGCAGGATTCTCAATAACGATGTACAAGTGAGAGTTCAAGCCAACCGTTATGGGACTTTAGTTCCTGGCAGAATGACTTTTTTTCTTGCTTGACCAGACGAGCTTCTGCGTTTCACTTTCGAATATATCAAGAGCGGAAATGTTAGGAAGCACTTTCACTGTCTGGCCGTCCTTCAGATTTACTTCCTCAGTGGTCACCTTGGTGACGGATTCCTGCGTTTCAGTGAGTGCCATGGACACGTAGTTTGTGCGCCCTATTGATCTGACAAGTCTTACCACTGCACTTGCGCCTACGTCCGATATTAAGACATCTTCTGGTCTTACTCCCATCTTCAGTTTACTTCCTCTAAAGGATGTGAAAGAGGGTTTACCGGGGATGGTCAACTTGTACCCTCCAAATTCTATTGAGGACGCATCATCTTGTGACACTTTTGCTTCTATAATGTTGATTGGTGGATCTCCTAGGAAGCTGGCAACGAATAGGTCTTCCGGAAGATTGTAAACGTCGTGAGGTTCGCCCATCTGAATGAGCTTGCCTTTGTTTATCACTCCGATGCGATCACCCATCGTCATAGCTTCGATCTGATCGTGAGTTACATACACAATTGTTATCCCCAATGTTTTTTGCAGATTCTTTAGTTCGACACGCGTCGAAGATCTTAGTTTGGCATCAAGATTGCTCAGAGGCTCATCCATCAAATAGACGCTTGCGTCACGTATTAGTGCTCTCCCAAGAGCTACCCTCTGACGTTGTCCACCTGAGATTTCACCAGGTTTCCTGTCTAGAAGATCGTTTATCTGCAGCATCTTTGCAACGGTGTGGACTCTATCGTCTATATCCTTCTTCAACGTCTGGCGGTTGACAGGACCATATCCGAGCATGGAACTCAGTTTGCTCGTACTCTGCGCTGTTCCCACTGAGGACTGGGCCTTCAGCAGCTTTGAAAGTCGTCCCCGTGCTCGGAGGGGGAAAGAGAGATTATCATAAACAGAAAGGAATGGGTAGAGAGCATAATTCTGAAAGACCATCGCAACATTTCTTTCACCGGGGGGAAAATCAGTAACAACCCTATCACCGATGATTATCTTTCCAGAATCAACCGTTTCAAGTCCAGCAACACATCTTATCAGTGTTGTCTTCCCGCTTCCTGACGGCCCAAGAAGAACAAAGAACTCCCCCGAATCGACATCAAGAGAAACATCGTCCAGAGCAGTTACCTTATTGCCAAACTTTTTCCGAACGTTCTGTATGGACAGCGCCGGCATACACCAAGTATAGATTTGACAGATATTATACTTTGCAGACCTTCTACAACTCTACTACTGCCAAAAGTATCAAATCGATTTACCATACTATATCTCCGGGTAAAAAAACATTATTTTGGGAAAGGGAGGGGAATATTGATGAGGTAGGATATTCTTCGGCAAATGAGGATAAATTCATGCCGCAGGAAGAGGAAATTTTTGCCGGTTTAGAAAAACTTGGCCTCTCACAGTACGAAATCAAAATATATAGAAGTCTGGTCATCAATGGTCCGCTCACTTCGACAGAAGCAGCCAAGATTTCTGGGGTTCCTCAACCTAGGGTATATGACGTGTTCCAGACACTAACAGACAAAGGTTACATAGAGGGAAGCATGGCTCAAAAACGGACTTACAGAGCCCTTCCTGTTGAAACAGTCTTGGACCGAAACATAGAAAGCCTACAGGTCTTCAAGAAAGAGATCTCTGATTTCGTCAAGGCCCGAAAGGTGAGCGGGAAGAGTGCAATACCCGCCCTTTGGCTAATGAACAAGAAACAATACATAAATGAAAGCGTGAAGTCAATGATCAACGGAGCTAAAACTGAAATTTTAATTTCTGTGACTAACCCCACTTTCAGATATGTAAAAAAATACCTAATCGAAGCAGCGAGAAGGGGGATTACGATCGGTCTAGTGGTTTATCCAGATACAGACGATGAATCACTTGAATCACTTAGGACAGAAATGATCATTCGGAGGCGTCCTGGATCTGCGTCTGAGGTCCTGATAGTAGATAGATCAACTGGAGTTCTTAACGTCGACGGGATAGGAATCGATAATCATTACGCACTCTACTTCGGTGAGGACGAGATGATTCACGTTCTCAGCTACTATTATTACCATACGATATGGTTGCCGGGAGAGTATGTCGCGGACTTCGAATCAAGGAAGAAATGGGTCTTTTCATCCGCGTGGTTTGCCTGTGAAGCGATTAATTCTATCAACAAAATAGAACACAGTTTCAGGGGAGAGGTTAAGGGAATGCTGAGAGATAAAGAGGTAGTGTTAAAGGGAGAAATCCCTGCCGCTGAAATAGTGATGGGTCTGAGACACACGTTCTTCATCAATTCCAGAGGGAGGACCTACTCGGTCGGAGGTAAGACGGCGAGGCTTGAAGACGTAAGAATGTCAGAACTTATCCTGGAGATAGATACAAAGAGGGTGCAAAAAAGAAAGAAAGTGAAGAATAAACAGTCTGCCTCTCCTTCGGCCCTAAAGAAGGTTGCCCAAAAGACAAACAGTTGATCGAGTTTCTAAATTAAAGTCACTCACTAGATTTGTTCAGAAATGGAGACAAAAACTGTGAATCCTCTATGAATTTGCTCCCTCATTTCTTTGGGACGATTTCGACGGTTCCTCTCCGTCTTGATACAGTTAGTCTGCTGCTTTTTGTCTCCTTGAAGACGTAGTCCATATTTTTCAATTCGAGGGATATCTCTTCACTGTTCTGGAGGTCACCCTCAGTTGCGTATTCGAGCACGAAAATGTTCCCCTCTGTTTTCCCAGTAAATTTGATAATCTTGAAGTTGGGGCGCAATCTGTCATCGTCCTCATAGAAAGTAAACTTGAGGTTACCAGCGGGATAGATGTCAAAGTGTAGCTTTCCATCCTCCCTCGGAATCACACTTCCCTCCCTTATAAAAACGGGAAAGGACTTTTCATCCGTCAGCAGTGTGACTTCTCCCTCACTTACGCTAGAATCCCAAAGGGAGTACCACCTTCCGGGAGGAAGATTTAGCGTCATTTTGGCAACAGATTCTTCAAGCACTGGGTACACCAAGACCGAATCTCCAACCATAAACGAGTGTTCGTCAAAAATCTCTGGATAGAGATAAGAGACGGGTCTTATAATCGGATGTCCTGTTTTGTGACTTTCGTACGCCACAGAAAACCAGTACGGTAGGAGTGAGTACCTAATCTCGAGAAATTTTCTGATTATCTCTAGCACATCCTCTCCGTACGCCCAGGGCTCTCTTTCTCCGTTTCCCCTAGCTGAATGAGTTCTAAAAAGTGGCAAGAATGAACCGAGTTGGAACCACCTTATGAAAAGACTTCTGGAAGGAGTGCCACTAAACCCACCAATGTCTACCCCAGTGTAGGGAATTCCCGATAGGCTGAGGTTAAGTATAGTGGGAACAGTTTGTCTGAGTTCCGCCCAGGTGCTCTCAGTGTCCCCCGTCCATACAAACGAGTATCTTTGAATGCCTGCCCATCCAGATCTCGACAGAAAGAATGGTCTTTGTTCATTAACACTATTTGTCATTCCCTCATATCCGGCCTTGGCCATGTACAGGGCATATATGTTGTGAATTTCGGTGTGGGTTCCCTTTTCGTGAATTGCGTGTTGCGGAAGACTGTTATCCCCCCAAAGAGAGAAAACCGCTGGTTCGTTCATGTCATGCCAGACCCCATTGATCTCATATGTCGCAAAGAAAGAGTAAAGAGAAGACCACCACTTCTGTGTGTTATCGGATGAAAAGTCTGGAAAGACAGATTTTCCTGCCCAGACCGGAGCTCCTATCGCCTTTCCTTCCGGGTCTTTTACGTAGTTTCGGTTCGATATCATCTCATTGAAAACTGAGTATTTTTCATCCCACTTTACTGCTGGATCAAGTATTGGTACCAAGTTTATTCCTCTTGTCTTAAAACTATGAGAAAGTCTCTTAAGGTCAGGAAATGTGTTCTTGTTTAGAGTAAACACTCTGAATCCGTCCATATAGTCAATATCCATATGTATGGCAGACAGAGGAAGGTGTAGCTTCTGGAAATTATCAGCGATCTCCTCTACTTGCTGTTGACTCATGTAGCTGTACTTGGATTGATGGAACCCTAAGGACCATCTAGGAGGAAGCATCGGAAATCCCGTGACTTTTGCAAATTCTTCCAGTATTTCCTCCATATTTCCAAATGCAACATAATACTCCAGTCCCGCAGAATCAAACTCAGCGACCAAGAGATCCTTCTTGGATTTGCAAAGATCTATTGCACCTCTGCTAGGATTCATGTATTCTATGCCGTAACCAACCGTGGAATCTATGTCAACGATCGTAGGGATGGAAATATAAAGAGGATCAACTCCAGGACCATAGCTTCCGTTAGCGTCGTGATTCCAGAGGATCACTTTGTTTCCCCTCAGATCGAATGGAAGAGCTCTCTCCCCAGTCCCAAAAAACTTGCTCTTGGTTCGAACCTTCGACTTGTGCACGACTCTAGACGAGATCAATGGAGGTAAATCGTTCCTTAAGACATCTCCCCTGTACCTGTACTCTATCGATCCTTTTCTATCGACGCTAATATTTACATTCCCCATTTCAATAGAAACTACGTCATTCTTATACGACAAATTGAAATCTTCTAGCTTCCCATCTCTGACTTGAGTCAGGTCTTCTCTGAATTTTGGAAGCGTCGTTCCTTTACTTAACCAAGTAAAATGGAACAACCTGTCTGAGACTGAAGCAAACTCAAGCGTGCTAGGGCCAAAGTCAAAAATCACTCTGTTGGAATCAATTGTAAGTCCATTTAATCTTAGTCTCTGTGCTACACTTGAAGGCTGACTCTTATTCGAATACTTACTCTCTAACTTGTCTCTACGTAGGGTAAAAGAAAGTGACTCGTTGGCAATCTCTAATCCGAATATGTCTTTAAACAGATTGAACTTCGCTGTTCCCTTCCTTCTAACCATTGAATTGTAATGACTCTGAGCTTTTGAATTTTATTATTGACAGTAGTATTATCCTCCAGTTTAGATATAAATCGGTATAATATCAGAACTGGGACCTTCATTAACGACAAAGTAGACAGGCAGTGCAGTTAAAGTGTATAGAAAGGAGAATAAACGATGAAGTCGGATCGATTCTTACACCAATAAAGTACGCTCCAAAATATGAGGAGCTTAAACCTTTCTTTCAGAATCTTCTAAACAAAGAGCGCTCGACAGGGCAATACGAAAAACGGTTCAAAATCGGAGTATCAAAGCTGACAGAGAAGGACTTGAGGACTAAGGAGATTTATAAAGGAATACCGACAACACCTCGAGGACTGTACGAAGAGCTCTAATACGAGGTCGGAGCATAGAAGAAACTGCAAGAGTAAAAAGAAGATGACATCTCATAGACAATCATTCGTCAAAACATCCGGGTCAATGTAAGTCTGACGCTCCTGATAACTGGGGCAGTTTGAGATCGCAGTTGTTCATAAGTACATAGCCGATAACCACGCAAACACAGAGATAACTTGTTTTCTGGGTGGTATATTTCATATTTATCATATCATAATGTTTTAATACGATATTATAATTCGAAGCCATGAAAAAGGTCGCAATAATGCTCGATGAAGGCTTCCATGATCTAGAACTTTGGGTTCCCTATTACAGGTTGCGAGAGGAGAAAATTGATTTCGACATTCTCGCATGGCAAAATAGACCATACAAAGGGCAATTTGGAATCGATCAGATAACCCCAACACGACTGCTTTCAGATATTCCATTAAGGTACGATTTCGTGTTTTTCCCGGGTGCTAAATCCCCTGAGAACCTGCTGCGGAATCATAGAACCGTAGATATTGTCAGGAAGATGTCAGATGAGGGTACTTTTTTTGCAACAATATGTCACTCTCCTCTCCTTTTGGCCGAGGCGGGACTCCTAAAAGGGATGAGGGTTACAGGTCATCCTACCATTAGATCGGAGGTTGAAAATGCAGGTGCGATATTCGTAGATTCGCCAGTGATAAGGTCATCCGAAACTATCATCACTGCGAGAACGCACTTTGACCTGAGTGAATTTATGCCAGAATTTATAAAAGTAATCAAGTCTAATTGACTTCCATGGCAGTTAATAACATTCGTAGGAAAATTGGTATCAAAACCATATTGTTTCCCGTCTTCGTTGTTATCGCCATTGTCGCAGGGCTCGCTCTAGGACTAAAGATTAAAGCGGGCGGCTCAATTGTGGCCACATACGGGATTCCAGTTGGTCTTTTCTTCATGATATATCCAGCAATGACCAAGGTCCGGTTGAATGAGCTGGGAAAGAGTCTCAGGAACGTTAAAACAGTGGGACTTATGGTCATGCTCAATTATGCTATAGCTCCGTTTCTGGTGGCGGGTATTGCTTACTTTTTCGTCTATGAAGTCTACAGGCCTTTGAATCTAATAAGTTCTAACATTGCATCTCAGATGCTTGTTGGAATAATTCTGCTTGGGGTGGCTCCTTGTATTGCGATGGTAATGGTTTGGACTGATCTTGCTCACGGTAATCTTCCACTGGGAGTGTCTTTTGTTGCGTGGAACTCAATAATTCAGGTCATAACTACCCCTTTCTTGGTATACCTCCTTGCACGCACATCGGTAATTGTAAGTCCTGCACTAATTCTGGAGAGTGTACTACTATACCTCGTCTTACCCTTGATTGCGGGAATAACAACCAGAAGATTGCTGCGCCGAAAAGCCTATTTCTCTCGGGTGCTAAACAAATTGGGATCAGTGCAGACATTAGCGCTGCTGTTCACAATACTAGTCATATTCTGGGGAGAGGGCTACGGAATAATTGATACACCATCGTTAGTCTGGATGGTGGGCATAGTGATGCTCATCTTCTATTTTTTACTCTTTCAGACAGGTTATCTCGCTTCAAGGAAGCTTGGGCATAATTATCCCGACTCGACTGCGGTAGGGTTTACAGTATCTGCCAGAGACTTTGAGGTGAGCATTGCTATTGCGATAGCGGCATTTGCGATCTATCCCTACGTTGCAATAACCACCGCCATTGGGCCCCTACTGGAGATTCCCTTGATGCTCTTCCTAGTATGGGTTCAGCTCGGGAGGGAACAGAGAATAAATACGGTGAAGAAGTTAAGTTCAATGGAGATAAGTAAATGAAAGATGAGGCAGAGTACTGCAGTATAAGAAAGATAGATGAAGTCGACTCAGAGAAATATGAGGATTTTTCAAAGATATTAGGGGTGTTGGGAAACAAAGGCAGGATAGCCATACTAGAGATTATCTCAAAATACAATAGCGTTTGTTCGTGTGAACTCCAACCGGCCCTCGGGCTGCCCCAACCAACCGTTACAGCTCACCTTCTAAAGATGTACGAGGTAGGCCTACTAAAGAGGCGAGAGGAGTGGAAATTTAGTTATTATTTTATCAATCCACGGTATGTAGACCTAGTGCACCAGATATTAAGAACCAACTCATTGTGACAAAAAGTGCTCAGGACAAGAAGTTCGATAAGTGAGTGACGATTGTAAAAATTTAATTATTAAAATTCTAGATGAACGCAAGAAGAGTCTATTTCATAGATGCTAAGGATTGGCTGAGTAGCAACAAGGGGGCAGGAACGCGGGTGTTGGAAGATATGTACTATCCTTACGAGTTGCAACTCTTTGAATCGGGAACCCCACGGAATTTATTCGTGTGAGGAAGTCAGTTTTTGCAAGACTGAGGCAGGGGAAAGGGGAACCACGAAATGAAACACGGGCCCGAGGGGATTTGAACCCCTGACCTACTGGTTAAGAGCCGGTCGCTCTACCTGTCTAAGCTACGGGCCCAGCAATGGTTATTTCTTTCAAAACATAAACATTTCCGACTCTCATTCAAGAAACTCAACCAGGAATGAATGCAGGAATTATTTCACACTTCCTGGCCGCCTTATTTCCTACCCTTCGTTGATGACGTCCCCTTTCTTGAGTATTCTCGCAATCTCTGGCCTCAGAATTTCGGTAGGGATTTCTTGGCCAGTTCTCAGCATCTCTCTTATATTTGTCTGGCTTATAATCATCCTGTCCCCAATGGCGTGCGGACAAACGCTTTCAGAAGTGATTCCCATGCACCTCTTACAATAGAAAGTGTCCTTGAATTTTAGCGGAATCATCCCCACGTCAAGTTCGTCAAATATTCTTTGAGCAGCGTACGGGTCGTAGTAATTACCAACGCCCGCCTGGTCTCTCCCAATAATGTAATGAGTCGCCCCATAATTCCTTCTGATTATCGCCAAGAAAATCGAAGCCCTCGGTCCAGCGTACCTCATCGTGATTGAAAGCGAACCCATCATCGTTTTCTCCATCCTGTAATAATTCCTGATGAGGGCATCGTAGGAGTCAAGAATGACGTTTGCTTTGTAGTCCCCCTTCTTCAATCTTCCGACGACTAGGTGTACGAACAGACCGTCTATTCCAGGGAACTCGAGCGACACTTTCTGAAGGTACTCGTGGGCAACGTGTGGTGGATTCCTGGCCTGATAGGCAACGACATTTTTCCAGCCTTTTTTGGTAAATTCTTCCCTCACTTCCGAGGGATGTCTTTCGTAGGCTCCCCCAGGTAATTCCGGATCTCTGTATATTTTGACTCTACCAGATATAGCTTTATCGCCGTATTTTTCAAACAAGTCCTGAACGTTTGGATGTTTCATTTCTTTGGTGCCGTAGATCGACTCTGCAATCTCCTTCTTGTCTAGCTTGAATTTCGTCTCAACCTCCATCTCACCGTATGGTCTGTGAGTCGGATCAAGAAGTGCTATCTGATCTCCTGGTCTGAGTCCGTCGCTCATATCGGCATTAATTGTGAAAATAATCGGTATAGTCCAGGGGAGACCGTTGAGCAGACTTTTCTTTTTCATGACGCTGTTGGCTTCTTCTTCGCTCATGAATCCCTCCAAAGGGCTGTATGCACCGTCACCCAATTTCAGGGAATCATAAAAGAAATCGGTAAATGGTTCGACTTGAGTCATACCCTTTAGTCCTTCAATGTGTTTCTCCTGATTCTTTAGGTCCAAGGATACCTTTAGTTTCCCACCATACGGTGTATTTACCATATTACTGTTAAAACCTGATCTTACTTCTACATTTCCATTATCGCATTCAATTGTCCCATCTACAGGTCCGTGGAGCACGATAAATTCGTTTCTAAAATCAGAGAAACTTTATTTGTCTGGCTCGACTTCCCGCAAAAATGTACCTGTACTTGTGGGTCATATTTTCGTTAAATATTTTGCTTTCTGCGGGGATCATGCTAACGTACCTCAGCAGAAACGATCATAAGAGGGATAGCTTCCTTTCACAGATATCTACCTCACCTCAGTCAAGAGTTTTGGTAATCGTTCCTACGAGAGGAGTCGACTTTGAACTAGACGAAAACCTGGCCTCTCTGAAGAACCAGGACTTTAGCTCGTTCGATCTGATGGCCGTAGTAGACAGTGTCGAGGATCTGTCAGTACCTTACTTGAAGAAGGAAGGAATCGAGTACATAGAATCGACAGCTAGCTGCACCAAATGTAGTGGAAAAGTGAGGGCGATATATTCTGCAATTTTGAGATACCCTGAATACGATTCCTATGTCGTTGCAGATTCCGATATCAGGGCTGAACGGTCGTGGCTTGCAAATCTGGTTGGTCCCCTCTCTGACCCAAAGGTAGGTGTCTCCACTTCGTTCCCCATATTCTATCCCGCAGGAGGCTTCTGGAGCAAGTTAAAGATGTTCTGGGGTCTTGCAGGACAGTCTATGATGGAATCGAACTTGACAAAATTCGTCTGGGGTGGTTCAATGGCTTTCAGGAAAGAATTGTTAGACGAGGAGTCTTTAAAATCATTTTCTCAATCGATTTCCGACGACATAGCAATCTTGAGAATTGCTGAGGCAAAGGGACTCAAAATTTCTTATGTTCCCGAGTCAAGACCAAAGATATATTCCACCGACGACTTTCGAACGTTCCTCGAATGGTCCAATCGACAGACTGCATTTTCGATTTATTCCAGTAATAAGACTTTCTTGTTCGGTATGGTTTACTACTTGGCCTCAATTTATCTTCTCCTATCGGCAATCGTCTTCTCAGTGTTGGTGAACGATCTGTTCGCGGTTTTCCTCTTCGTCTATTTCTTCAACTCCTTTAATAGTCAAAGGAAGGTCCCGGTAAGAGT
Organism: Thermoplasmata archaeon; assembly: GCA_021792255.1. Taxonomy (GTDB): domain Archaea; phylum Thermoplasmatota; class Thermoplasmata; order Thermoplasmatales. The sequence continues at coordinate 416,839 of JAJYUZ010000001.1, read as the reverse complement.
ATGGTATTTTCTTTCTTTAACATTCATTTTACCTTTCGTGTACGTCTGGAACTTGATGTCAGGAAAGTTCAGCAAGAAGGTGGTCTGGAGAGGAAGGGTCTATCCGTTGTCGAAGAGCGAATAATTCTTATTCCTGATCGTGAAGCTCTTTGACCACTGAGGACAATATTCTGCATCACGCATGTGCAAGTGAACTCTGAGAAGAAAACTCCCTTCTCTGTTCCAGACCATATCTCTTGACCTTTGAAATGTCGACTCCCTTCTTTCTTGCTACATCTTCTACTACCTTCATCATGAGGTATCCGCCTACTGACACGATCGCCCCCGTTCCTGCTCTGACGATCATGTTACCTTCTCCCTCTGATCTTCTTCTGGATGCCATTTTAGCGAGGTGCCGATAGGAAGCATAGTAAACTCCTAGCTCAGCTTCGTTAAGCAGGTCGCTGTCAAATTTCTTTGAAGTAATTCTTCCCATTGGAACATTTTGCAGTGGAGTGATTGTGAACTCGAAGGGTCTACCATCCGTTAGGGTAGAATTGCTCAATCTGTTAATCATAGCGACCGTTTCCCACAGATCTTCCTCGGTCTCACCAGGCTGTCCAACCTGCAGTGTGAATGCTGATCTCCAGTAGTACTTAGTTTCGTTGTACACGCCCTGCCAGACAATCTCCTCCCAGCTTCCATCCGGTCCTATCTTGAGAGGCATAGTCTTGTTCGGCATGTGCTTCTTTGCCAGCGTTTCGCTTCCAGTCTCCAGTCCCGTTTGGACTCCGATCCAGTTGTTCGGTCCTGCCTTCAGTATCTTTTGAATTTTCTCCATTAGCTCTGGAAATCCAGAAGGAATTGAGATTCTTCCGTGGGTCGGATTCATTCCCGATATGCCGGGGGTATCCATTACCACCTTGAACATGTCTACGAGTTCCTCTTCATTTGGTCTAAAGAAATTGTCGTGCTTATATCCCCAAATGTCGTCGGAGTGAAGCCAAACGTGAGAATTTCCGCCCTTCTTTAGGTTTACTTCGACTTCCGTCCTGATCATTTCTGGGGTGTAATACCTTAAGGGTCTCAGAGTGACTTCACAGAAGTCGCATCCTATCCCGCAGCCTCTCATCACCTCGACCATACCTTTGACAGAGGGATTGACGATGGTCGGGATCTCCTCCAACCTAGGATAAAGTTTACCAGTCTGGGCTCTCGAAATTATCTTTTCGTCCTGCTTGTACTTCCTGCTGAACTTTTCGTCGTATTCCGTATATCCCTTGTAAAACATCTTTGAATCTATGTTATCTGCTGCCACTTGTTCGAATAAGTCCGGCATTATGTCGTCGGCTTCGCCGGAGAACGCAAAATCGATTCCTTCTTTGTCTAGTTCCTCCCTCATCTGGAAGAATTCCAGGACGCCGGGTCCTCCAATCAAGAGCTTGGCTTTCTTTCCCTTCCTAGCCGCATTTATCTTTGCAATCAGTGTCTCCCACTCTTTCCTCACCCAAGCGTATGGGTCCCCTCCGAAAAGGACGTAGTAGGACATTGTGGTCGGACCGAGTCCCAGAGGGTCCATGGTGCTTACGCCAATGACTTCTGTATCGTCCTTTATGGCACTCTCGATACTATCGTTCTGAGCGACATAAATATCTTCTCTCTTATTCCTTCTAAGAAGTGAAGCTTCCATTTTCCTGACGGCATATGCTGTGTGGATTGGTTGTCCATCGCTCATTGCCGGATATGGTGGACCCTTGAGAAAATTGAAGACAGGAGCGGGAACCTTCGAAACGGGAGCGCATGGAAGGAAATCTAGAAGAGGGAAGTCCCTATATCCATACATTAATGTGTTATCCGACATCAACACATACTTAGCCAATTTATCTACCTCTTATTGTGCAAGGGATTCCGGGGCCATTAATTAATTTTTTCTCGTCATATTGAATAAAATCAAAAATTGAGGCAAATTAACCGGAATTGGGTTCCATTACGATCACGGACTCCCACGTCACTACAGACTGACCCGCCGGCCTAATTTTTATAACATCTTCGGACCTGAACCCTAGGACCACCCTACCTTCGATATCCATTTCCTTGTACATTTCACTGCAGGTCTTGCCCTTGAATCCGTCCTCGATTGGGTACTCCTTGATTCTGTAACCATCTTTTCCCCTTAGAAGTTCATAAAACAGCTTGCTGACTCCCGGTGAAGTAACTGCACTTGTCATCAGAAGCGTCGATATAGAGCCTTTGACCACCACTTCGTCAGCCCCAGCCAAAACTGCGTGTGCTCTGTTCTCCTCCTTTAAGAGCTCAAGAACGATATAAGAGTCGTTTTTGAGTTTCTTGATTACCATGGCCGTTAGGATGGACTTAGCATCTGCAGAAGATGCATCTGAAGTCCCTCTCTCAGGGAATATCAGTATCTTGGATGCCCTACCTATCCCCGCGTTTTTGAGGTCATCTTCGGCAGAACACTTCCCTCTGACAAAGGTATAAGACCCCTTCGCGGGTTTCGGGTCTTCAGTATCGAGTAGCACAACTTCAAGAGCATTTTCATTAAACTCGCTGACTACATCGGCTATTCCTTCGTCTGCGCTGCACACAATTACGTGGTCTTTCATATTTACTCTCCTCTCACCAAGTCTTGCAGCTATGTTTGCATCGACCATGTTTGCTGCAAGTGAAGCCGTAAATGCCCCTAGAGCCCCTATACCAACCAACATCACGACGATGGCATTTAGTTTTCCCCAGAAGCTTACGATAGGAACGTCTCCATATCCAACTGTGGTGATAGTCTGGATCACCCACCAAAAACTTTCGAACAGAGAATGTATTCCGGAGTTGGGGATAGGATTCTCGATATAATACTCCGAGAACGTTCCATAAAATATTACGACGACGGTCGATATTATGGTTCCATAGAATATGTCTTTGAGTTTCTGCCTAAGTTTCCTCAAGAAAACTATAAATGGAAACATAGCTCCATGAACTAAATTTCCCATAATATTTCTATATTTTGGTCCTCAAAATTGCAATCTGTTTGAGGTCAAATTGAGACAGGTTGGAGAGAACACAAAAAGTTTAGAATGAGACGTATTGGGCTCTCTATGAGGATCTTAATATTCAGCGACATTCACGCAAACAAATACGCACTGAGCACTTTACTAAATAATGAGAATTTTGACGAGGCCGTTTTTCTTGGGGACATAGTCGATTATGGAACCAGCCCAACTGAGGTGGTGGAAGAAGTCAGAAGGACGGCAAAGCATATAGTATCGGGGAACCACGACTATGCAGCCGCTTTTAACAAGGACTGTCTCTGTTCTCAGGAGAATCACGAGCTGTCTGTTTACACAAGAGAAAATATTACGATGAAGGATCTAGGCAAGAAGGAGATAGACTTCCTAAGGTCATTACCGACATCTCTGGATGTAGAACTGGACGGGGTCGCTTTTCATCTGGTGCACGGTGCTCCTGCCGATTCTCTTTATGGATACCTTTATCCGTGGAAAATCTCCAATGACCTATTAAGGGATCCCATGAGCTTTACTCAGGAACAAGGGAATTATTTGGTGGGGCATACGCACTATCAGTTCTTAGTAAACTATAGCGGAAACTTGATAGTGAATCCAGGATCTTCAGGGCAACCGAGAGATGGGAACCCCAAACCTGCTTATGCTGTATTTGATACAGAGAAAGAGTCCTTCGAGTTGAAGAGATTCTCTTATGACCGGTCTAATCTAAAGAACGACCTGAGAGAGAGGATCAAAGACCCCAAACAGCTGGAAAAACTCTACAAACTCTTCGTTCTGTGATCTCTAATCTTCGTGGTTGAAATATGTCACGTCGTTGACACCGATTCCTCTCTTTTCCATCAGCAGATCGAGACCAGAAACTTGCGACATACCCCTCCCTATCACCGAACCATCTTTGACCAAGGCGACCTCCATCCCGGGCTTCACGTCCTCAGAAACTCCTTTTATCCCTGGGATGAAGAGATTGTCGCCCTTGAAGATCCCTTCTGTTTCGACGACCCTCATTCCTTTCGACAGTAGTACATCGCCGAGTCCTTTCATCATTTTGATACCAGACATTGTTCTCCTCAAGATAGGCAAGTCGTTCAAGAGAATGATTCTCCTGTTGCCTTCTTTTCTTTGCTTGAGGTGCTCAGGTTCTAGATCGATATCGAACATGAATTTCAATACGTTCGCGATCTCGATCGATTCTTTCTTTCGCTTGTCACCCTGAATTTTGTGGGAATCAATAATCTTGGATAATTTCTCGGAGTTTTCAAAATTTATGCTACCAGTCACTCCTTCCGTATTCTCGAAGAGTCCCAGAATATCACCCTCTTGCTGTGGGAGTAAATAGAAGACATTTGCATACTTTTTCCGCAGGAAGTATTCCTTCGACAAATCGTACAGTACCTTTCTCTCTTCCTCAAACCAGTAACCGGTTACTGGTATGTCGTAGTACATTGGGGGAAAGAATGACTCTAGCTCCCTAGGTACGAGTCCCAGAGGGCTGGTGACTATGACCTCCTGAATTCCTCCTTGCGAAGAGTGAACGAAGGAATGAAGAATCCTGTGGGTCTTTGACTGTGAATAGGGCTTGATTGCCGAACAAGGAATAAGAAGTAGATTTTCTGCAGTCTGCCTCAAGCCCTTAATTCTCTCTCTGTAGTTGACTATCTCTGGCCTGTAGATTCCTTCAACATTTGCAGCTACGATCTTCTTTGGTCGATAGTCCATAAACCCATCGATGTACTGATAGAATTCCATGTCAAGTATTCTTAGAGCCTCTTTTGAGAAGTTTGAGAAACTGTGCGTTTCGACGATTTCCCTAAACTTTCCATTTTCTAGGGAGAGATTGATGAGGTCTAGCACTCTCACCTTCTGCTCTTCATTCTTGGTAAGACAGTCACTTCCTCTATAGACGCCGAATTCACTCAGACAGTTGTTGTCTCCCAGCAATCTTATCGACGAGTCATCTAGCAGGTCTATGCCTGCGTAGAACAAAATAGGATAGTCGTTTGGAAGTCCAAATGCGGGTAGATAGATCAACTTGTTCGGATAGCGCGTTCTTACCTCCATTACGGTTCTGATAAATTCCCTCGCATTGAGCTTGTTTATCCGGTTCAAGAATACTATGTTCCCGGTTTGAAATATTAGGTCCTTGCGAGTCTCCAGAGTTTGATGGTCGAACGGAAATTGGTCTATGCTAAGTACGCTGGGAATCTTGAACCCGAAGAACTCTCCATATCGTCTAGCGAGATATCTCATTTCGGCCTATAATGGAGAAACTTTGAGGCTAAATAAACTTCTGCTTTTACCACAATTGGAACTCGTCACTCTTTTCAGAATGAGCCGAAGCTCAGCAGTATCAGCCCGAAATTACCTTGGGTATGGATGAAGCCCTGTCTAAAGTCAATGTTCCCTAGCCTGTTTTTTATCTTCTTTACGAACATTATCACGTCGTTGGAGTCAACTTCGCTCCCTATCTCCAGCACCATGTAAATTCTCTTTATCTTCTCTCGCGGCATTTTGTTGACTTCCTCAAACAGATCCCTTTCCGCGATGCTGAAATTCACGAACGGATAAGTGAAACTAGATACCTGAACTGGTCCATAAAGTGTCGTCAGCATCTTGATGTCGTGAAGCGATATCCCAAGTGCAGTCGAATTGTCTACGACTCTCGCAATGCTCACAACCTTCTCCCAGATGTATTTGTAATAACGATTGTTTATGTCCAGAACCCTTTGATTGCTCGAACCAGATAAGATGTATTCGGAGTCAATTAATTCGAGCATGTCCAAGTCTGCCTTCACTCTCTGAACCTTTTCTAGCTCCCTTTTTCTGTCTGCCCCTATCGGAATAATAGGGAAAAATCCAATGAATGCGCCGGTCGATCTTAATATCTTGAGGAGCGGTGGAATGATTGCTTCCTGGAATCTCCCTTCTACTTGAGCGACCAAGAATATAAGGTTCCCGGAAAAGTTGTCAAGTATTGTGTTTCTCTCGCTAGTAAGTACCTCAACAATCTTTGGTCCAAATCCCCCATCGAATTCCTTGAGCTGAAGCACATTGTCTACTCTGCAGTCCCTTATGCTCTCGGGATCGTAATCTAACCCAGAGGTAAGTGTATCCCCGTTAAAGTACGAGGCCACCGCAACTCCAAGGTGTCCGACCCCTAACACCCTTACGTTTCCGAGTTTAGTTTCAGCCATTATTCGCAGCTCTGCCCAGCTGTTCTCTTTCCATTTCCCTGATTTTGTCCCTGATGTAATCCCTGACAGCTGTCCTAATCAGGTCTTCCCCATCTACCGCCATTCCCTTGTTCACAATGACGTCGATGTTTTCGACTTCGTTCCTTGGAAGTCTTAGGGTCATTTTCTTAGAAGGACCTGAACTGGTAAGCTCGTCAAGATGGGACTCTATTGCTTCTCTGATGAACTCCGAAATATTCTTGAACTTACCTTCCTCTATCAGCTCGTTGATCTTGGTCACTGAGCCCAGTGATAGACGCACTGTAATTCGAGACTGGTCTGGTAGATCAGACATTTAACATCCTTCTCCTGACTTTCTGTCTGACATACATCATTTTCTATATATTTAACCTTTAAATTAATCTCTTTTTCAATATTTATATAAGTGAATTTTAAGGAGATCGAATGAGCAAAGATATTATCGCAATATGCTATTATAATCGCTATGATGGGCGGAAGAATGAATGAAAGGCAGATTCGGCGGATGATGCAGCAGGCCGGAATCAAGTCAAGCGAGATGGACGGAGTAATTCAGGTGGATTTTATCTTTAGTGATAAGAAAATTACTGTTAGGAATCCACAAGTCACAATTTTGGATGTTCAAGGTACCAGGACTTATCAAGTTGTCGGGGGAGAAGAAGTTGTAGGTGGGGCGGAGACTTCGAAATCAATGGATTCTGACATAAATGAAGAGGATATCAACCTCGTGATTCAGAAAACGGGCGTAGAAAGGGCGAAGGCGGTTGAAGCTCTGAGAAAGAATGGCTACAAGCCGGCTGAAGCCATAATAGCGCTGATGACGGGTAAATGACGAACGAAACTCCCTTTGAAAAGGACAGGGTGTTGGACAGCATAGTTGAAAAAAAGTCCGTAAGAAAGAGAAGACTGGAAATGATCGAAGAGATAGAAAAACGGCTCAAAAGTCTAAGGAAGAAAGAAAAGCTGGATTTCGAAATCTTTCTCGGAGGGTCATTTGCAAAGGGAACTGACATCAAAGGGTCAGACGCTGACATTTTTATGCTGTTCCCGGAAGAGTTCGCTCCCCTAGAGGTCATCAAGATTCTGAAGAGGGAATTCCCAGAGGGTAAAGAGGAATATTCGGACCATCCTTATCTCACCCTGCCGCAAGAGTCTTTTACTATCGATATAGTGCCAGGCTACAAAGCGTCTACGGGAAGAGATCTTAAGACGGCTGTAGACAGGACTCCATTCCACGTAAAATTCGTGACCGAGAATTTTACCGAAGAAATGAAAAATGAAGTGAGAATTCTTAAACAGTTTCTCAAGGGTATTGGAAGCTATGGAGCCGAGTCTTCGATCCAGGGATTCTCCGGTTACGTCGCGGAGCTTCTAATATATCGTTACAAGACATTCGAGGAGGTCATATCCAAAGCTAAGGACTGGAAGATTCCCTGTGTTCTCGATAGAGGTGCAAAAGATTTCGACGGAGCGAACTTGGTCATCCCGGACCCTGTCGACTATAACAGAAACGCGGCTGCGAATGTCTCGTTAGAAAATCTAGCTACCTTCATCCTTGCTTCAAGCCTCTTTTCCAAAGAAAAATGGAAAGACTTTTTGTTTCCCAAGATAGGCAATTTCTCTCTGCCGAAAGAAGCAGTAGCCGTATTTATACCCTGCGGGAAATGCAACGAGGAAGTCCTGTTGCCAAATCTGAAAAGGATCAGTTCCATCATAAAGGGAGAACTAGAGAACCTTGGATTTAGAATCTTGTACAGTTCAGTTTTCGTCAATAGAGGAGGGTACATCGTCATTATCCCGGAGGCAGAGGCACTGGGAGAAGCGGCCTTGCACATCGGGCCTCCGGTCACGAGTCCTAACGTAACATCGTTCCTTCAAAAGTGGGGGGGCGGAACAAAATTCGGCATGCCATTTATGATCGGGGACAGAGTGTGCGTTCTGAGAGAGAGAGAAGAAAAAAGTATAGTTGGAGCAATCGCCGAAATTCTCCCCAAGGTACGACTATCAAAGGATTTCAAATCAGAAAAAATGCTGGTCATTTCTGGTTCCGACCTCGACTCTATTCCGACTGAAATAAAGAAAAGATTTCTATTCCCCTCTCTGGGGAAATGGATCGAAACTGAATCAAGGAATATTGAGTGAGATTATCCAGAATCCTAAAAATGTCAGGAATGATATGAAGAAAGCTATCGCATAGTCTGTGTTCTTCTTTGTTTCGTGGCCCGATCTGTGTATCAGGTATACCGCTATAATTAGCGCAACCAAAAGCAGGATTATCCCAACAAAACCTTCTGCAGACGGTAACAGTCCTGAGAGGAATCCTAGGAATGCAGCGATGAAGAACGATGCTAGCATCATCTTTCCTCTAGCGACGTCTGCTGCTACGTACCTCCCTCTGTCAAACGTTTCCACCTAAACTACCTCCTTCATCATTTCTATGATTACCCCGATTGGCTCCGGGGATTTAACAACTCCTGAAGATACAAGTATGCCCTCCGCTCCGAGCTCCTTGCTGACTCGCACGTCATTTCTGTTCTTTATTCCAGCTCCAACCACCAATTTTGACCCGGTGCCTTGTAACAACTTGACAGCTTCTTGTATGATTTCTGGTTTCGCAGTTGAAACGGATATCTCTCCTCCTATCAGTTCCGGGGGTTCGTAGGCAATGTAATCTGGAGAGAATGCAACTATCTCTTTGACCTCCTTCAGGTCTGCAGCACACACCAAAGTCCTGAAACCCTGTTCTGATGCCATTTGCACGATATCCCTTATCTTCTCTAGGGTCAGTTTACATTCGGAGTGATTTATCATGACTCCAGAATAGCGATATCCCCCTAGCAATCCGACGGGAATATGGCCAGTGTATGCTCCCGGATTCAGCGGGTCCGCAGTTTGTGCAAATTTGGTCAATTTTGTATCTATCAAAGAATCCAGTGGATTTAACACCGCTATTATCGAAGGATGGTCTCCGAACTGCTTTTCAATGCCCCTTATAAGGGTAACCGCATTTGATCCCGTAGATTCTTTGTACGCTTTGAAATTAATAAAGAAAAGCAAAGATTCACCCTAATTTCGCGACCGCTTCCTCTACTTCCTTGTAGTTGGGTTCTTTTTTCGGATCCTCACTCACCCACTTATACGCAACTGTTCCGTTCTTGTCCAATACAAAGACTGCCCTCTTTGAAACGTTTAGCCCCTTCACGTTTACGAAATTCTCGTGAACTCCACCGTAGCTTCTGCTCACCGTTTCCGTGAAGTCGCTCAGCAATGGAAAATTCAAGTTGTTCTCCTTCTTGAACTGTGCCAGAGAAAAGGGCTGGTCCACGCTTATCCCTATAACTGAAGCATTTATCTTGTTGAAGCGTGCCATAGAATCCCTGAAGGTACAAAGCTCTGCAGTGCAAACCGAGGTAAATGCTCCGGGAAAAAATACCAAAACAGTAGGGTGGCCCATCAAGCCAGAAAGCTTGACACTCTTCAATTCCGTGTCTACCAGTTCAAAATCTGGTGCCTTGTTTCCAATGTTCATGGTTGGTTTATCAGCTTCCATTATATAATAATCAGCTAGTCAGAGAGTGGATATTTCAGAAATCATCAAAGAAATTATTTCAGTTCGATCCTCGTTTTTTAGTCCTCTTGAGCATCTTAAGTCTCTTGACTCTTTCATTGTACCTTGTTAGACCTGCCTTGAACATGTTCTTATCTTCTTCAGTTTGCAGTTTGAGTCGTGGCACCTGGATGGGCCTAGCACTCTCATCGAGTGCAACCATCGTGACGGTGGCTCTGCCTGCAAAGTTGATGTCTCCCTCTTCTAGGTTTTCCGCGAAGACTTCCACCCCTACTTCCATGGAAGATTTCCCGACAAAATTCAGTCTTCCTTTTAGTTCCAGCAGATCGCCGATGTGAACAGGATAGATAAAATCGATGTGTTCGATATTGGCGGTTACACAATTCCGCCTGCAGTGTTTCGTGGCTACTATACCCGCAATCTCGTCTATCATTTTCAAGATGGTACCTCCAAATACGTTGCCTGCGGGGTTCGCATCCGGAGGAAGCATAGCCCTCGCAATTGTCGACTCACTCTCCCTCGGGCTCCTTTCTTCCGCATCATTCCTATTCCTTGCACCTCTTGAATTCGTCAACGGGCATTATTAGAAGCTGACTAATAAGTCATGCGTAAAGAGCAAGCTAGCCTTCTTTCGCGATGATTGCGGGTCCAGGTAAATGGGGGTGAATTTTGGATCCGACCACCAGTCTTCCGAGATACTAACTTTAAGTGTTTAAAACCATAAGGTACAACGGTCATGAATTCAAAATTAAGATCGCTGCTGTTCACTTCCCTCAGCCATTTTTCAGTGGATGGCAACTTCCTTTTGTTCCCAGTACTTATCACATACTATGTTGAGATTCCAGGACTTTCCATACTCGTGATAGGGTTGATGCCTGTTCTCTACAATCTCATCTCAGGATTCTTGAGCATCTTCGTAGGATCATATGCCGACAGGGCTGATAATGATAGGGTAATCCTGAGTTTTGGCATATTTCTTAACGCAGTTGCCATTCTTATCTTCTCATTTCCATTCGTTTTTAAATCTCAAGCATATCTAATCATGATTTTGGGTTCAGTCATTCTGGGAATAGGTCAGTCCATATATCACCCTATAGGGGCAACGGTTATTTCGTACACTTTCGGTCCGAAAGAATCGGCATCTTATCTTGGAATAAACGGTTCATTCGGAAGCCTTGGAAGGAGTGTCTTCCCCATTATCTTCGTATTTATTGCAACTGCAGTGGGAATAACACTGGGTCTCGATTATTTTGTGATATATTTTCTAATAGTTTCGGTTTTAGTATATTACGGACTCGGATTCTTCAAGAGGAAAAATTTTCAATCGAACTTCCAGCGTGACTCAAGAGTTGCCGATCGGGCTGAAAATGGCACGTCAGCTTCTTTCTTCATCTTGATCCTAGTGGTCATAGTGTTTTTGCGATCAATGTTCATTTCGGTCAGCACCACTTACATTCCTACATATCTCGATAGCGTTTTTGCCTCAAAAACGATCATGGGAGTGATCCTGGGAATAGCTTTCCTTTCAGCAGTGATCGGACAGCCATTCTTCGGGTATTTAACATCGAGGTACGGTGGGAAATTTACGATTTCATTGACGTCGATAGGTCTGATAGTATTCTTCCTACTGTTCTTGTTCCTATCGAGATCTTTTTGGTCCATCTTGATAAGTTTCACTTTCTTTGCTCTCTTCACTTATACTGGTTTCCCGGTGCTGCTCGGTTATGTTTCTCAGATGGTTCCAAAGGAGCATTTTACGAGAGCAAACTCCTTGGTATGGGGAGTCGGAAGCACAATCGGAGGAAGCGCAGGATTGTTGCTATTTGACGGTCTTCTTGTGTTCAAGAGCATGTACCAATCGTTCATCATTATGATTGTGTTTGCCCTAGCATCAGCCATACTTCTTGTATTCTTGCCAGGAAGAAAGCGAAATTAGATATTTTTCTATCGCGCAAGGGAGACATGATCCCTCCAGTTGCACAGTCAAAAATACCATTTTTTCTTTGAAAGAAAAAAAGTGGAAGGGCAGCAGTCAGTTATAGACCTTTTCCTCTTCCAGCTTGAAATCTAGTGCGTCCTTTTCTATATCCCTCTTCGTAACCGCATAATTCTTGTCCGTATACTCTTTCAGAAATTCGTGCTGTATGATCATCTTCATGACTTCACTGCTCCCAGTCCAGATTAAGCCCAGTCTCGAATCCCTCAGGAGTCTTTCGACAGGATAGACGGTCGTGTATCCAATGCCGCCTAGCATTTGCATCGAATCGTTCACTATTTTCCACATTGCCTCGGTAGATTGAAGTTTAGCAATGGATACCAGTTTTCTGACATACGGAAGCGTCGTCTTTCCTTCTTCCAGCAGGTCTGCTGCCCTGCTAGCAACATAAACCATCGAGGAAGCACTCTGGACTAATGCCAGGCTCTCGGCGAGTTTAAAGCTGATTCCTTCGTGCTCAATCAATTTCTTTCCGAAAGATTCTCTCTTTAGCGTGTAAGCAGTTGCGACCTCAAGTGCTGCCATGCTTACTCCGATCGAGCCAGCGGCTGTCGTCAACCTTTCTGGAACCATCATCCTGTTGAAAATGTCATAGCCTCCGTTCAATTCTCCTATCAGGTTCTCTTCTGGAACCTCTGCATCTTTGAAAACTATTCTCGCCGTTCCTCCTCCCTTGTTACCCATAAGACCATACATTGTCTCTACCTTTAGTCCAGGAGTATCTCTGTCTACGATGAAGGCGCTAATCCCTCTGGTCCTCGATTTGGCATTCTTGTCCGTTATTGCGTAAGTGACAAAGAAATCCGCCCCTTTACCTCCGACTATGAAGCGTTTCTGTCCATTCAGAATAAACTTGTTTCCTCTCTTATCGGCGGCCGAGTGCATCATTCCAAAAAGGTCTGAACCTCCTGAGGGTTCGGTGATTGCCTCAGCTCCGTACTTGTTGCCCTTCGTTATGCCTCTCAAGTAAGTTTCCTTTTGTTGTTTTGTCCCGAACCTGAAGATTGGCTCACCTACGATCGTTCCAAGAGAATACATGCAACTCAGCGTGAATCCAAGGTAACCCATCTCTTCTACCGCCGCCACCTCTCCCGTCCAAGTACTTTCCCTGCCGCCATAGATTTCTGGGAATCTCAGGCCAACTATTCCCGCCCCAGTGATCAAATCTATGAACTCCTTTGGAAAGACTATTTCTTCCTTCTCTATTCTTCTTATCAATTCGTGGGGAACCGATTTGACCGTTTTCCTCACGTCATATTTTGTTCTTCTTTCCTTTTCATTAAGCAGAAAATCTTCCATTTTTTCACCAACCAGAGTTTCGATTATCTAGCGTAATGCAATTTAGAAGTACCATAAAAATAGTGTCAATAATTCCTCATCCTTTTTTTTGGAATAAGCGATAGTACACCACTTTTCCAAAGTACCTAACAGCTTATGGTAAAGAACTCAAAATATTCAAGTATAGTATGCCAAAATTTCTTAAGGTTAATTAGCGAATCTCATCGATACCTTTAATTATCGGACAACTTTTTGTATTGTGCGACAATCTTCAGAGAGCGACCGAATTTGGTTGAAATCATATGATAAAGGAGTCCCTGCAGACATTGAATGCAAAGATTCGAAGCCGTACGATTTCCTTAAATATAGTGCGACCAGCATTCCAGACCGAATGGCAGTAGTGTTTTTCAATTACAAGATCAAATATGGCGAGTTGAAAGAGAGGGTCGATTCGTTTTCAGCATACCTGAAGTCACTGGGTATCAATAAAGGCGACAAAGTAGCAGTGGACCTTCCAAATTGCCCTCAATACATAATTGCATTCTTTGCAATAAACAAGATCGGGGCAGTTGTAACTCAGATCTCGCCCACATATTTTGAGGTAGAAATAGACCGGATAATCGGGAACTCAGGCGCTAAAGTGCTTATTATCTTTGACGACCTCTTACCCAGGATAGAAGAAACACTGAAGAAATTCCCTGACCTGGTCGTGGTCGCGACGAGAATTGAAGATTATCTCGCCTTCCCGCTCAACTTCCTTTATGGGCTTCAGCGAAGACTGGGTAAGAAATTCGTCAAGATCCCAGATAGGTTCAAGAAGTTCAACGAGCATCAGAAATTCAAGGGGGATTCAGAAGAAAACAACGATCCCAGCTCTCTCGCGGTTCTCCAGTACACTGGAGGAACGACAGGAACGCCGAAAGGCGCAATGCTTACGAACAGAAATCTTGTGTCCAACACAATTCAATCGATTGCCACGATACCCGATCAGAAGTTCGGCAAGGATTCTATGTTGAGCGTCATTCCATTCTTTCACGTTTTTGGGATGACCATAGCCATGAACTTCCCGATCAAGATAGGAGCGACGATGATTCTTCAACCAAAACCCGAAGTGGACGGCATACTCAAGCTAATCAAAAAATACCACCCGACATTTTTCCCCGGTGTTCCGACTCTCTACTCGAGTATTCTCTTGCACAAGGATCTTCAAAAGGTGGACATGAAGTCAGTACAGTACTGCATTTCCGGTTCTGCCTCGCTCCCGGTAGAGATAATCGAAAAATGGGACAAGATCACGGGAGGACATCTGGTGGAAGGCTATGGGCTTACTGAAGCTTCACCGGTCACTCACGTAAATCCACTATTCGGCAAGATAAAGCCCGGTTCTATAGGACTTCCCGTTCCTTCGACCTATGCGAGGATAGTAGATGCAGAAAACGGGGACAAAGAAATGCCGATCAACGCTGAAGGTGAACTAATAATAAAGGGTCCTCAGGTCATGGAAGGGTACTACAAGGAATCGGAAGAAACGGCGGGAGTTCTAAAGGACGGCTGGCTGTATACGGGAGACATAGCAAAGATGGATGAGGAAGGCTATTTCTACATAGTGGATAGGAAGAAGGACGTGATTATCGTTGGAGGATTCAATGTGTATCCACGAGAAGTGGAAGAAATACTGTACCAAAATCCAAAGGTGAAGGAAGCTGCGGCCATCGGAGTAAAAGAAGCTGCCCACGGCGAAGTAGTGAAGGCGTTTGTTGTCCTTAAGGATGGAGAAACCTCAACCGAACAAGAAATCAAGGATTTCTTCCAGGGAAAAATAGCCAAGTTCAAGATACCGAGATACGTGGAATTCAGAAAGGATTTGCCCAAGACACTGGTAGGAAAAATATTGAGGAGAGAACTCAGGTCACAGTGACGCTGCAGAGTTGAACAAATTGGCGTATTCCTTCAATTGAACGCTCGAGCTGTGGCTAATTCCCGTTACTGAATATTTACAAAAAAGAGTAAATCACTTCATGACGACCATCACGAAGTGATTCAGTTTCAAATCGTAAACCAGTACCTTAGACGAACCCCGCCCTTGATTCAAAGACCATTCCCGAGAGCTTCTCCATGTCCTTTTCTTCGTGGTGGAACAGGACCGATAGTGCCATTGAATCTCTGTAGAATTTCTCGACTCCAAAGTCTTCAAGATAACCATAGCCTCCATGAATCTGGAGCGACGTTTTGCTGATGTCCTTTGCAAGAGCTAGGGCCTTGACCTTCAGAAACATCGCCTCCTTCTGATTGACGGTGGAGGAAACAATGTCGTGGAAATACTTCTTCAGGATCTCCATTTCCGCGATCTGAGAAGTCAACTCAAAGGCTAGCGGTTGGAAGTCTTTCAGGTAATGCCCGAAAGCAGTTCTGACCTTTGCATAATCAAGAGCTTTTTGAGACACTCCTTCGCTCATTCCCAGGGACATCGCTGCGACAGGAACGGAAAGATCTTCGTACAATTTTTGGAGCATCCTTGTTCCATCCTTATCTATTACCTTGAAATCGTCAGAGTCTACAACAATGCTAGCGAATCCTACACTCCTGAATCCCAACCTCTTGTGTTTCTTTCCTACCTTAAATCCGGATCTGAGTAAGACCAGTTCTCCAGTATCTAAAGTTGTCACGATGAAATCGGAATCGCTTCCAAGCACGAATTGTTTTTCTCCTTTGACTCTGTTATTTTCGATCAAAAGCTTACCATTTTGACCCTTACCAACCAGGAGATCAGAAAAGGTGACGGTCCCCGACTTCTCACCTTTTGCGACTTCATCAAGAATGCTTTGTTCATTCACTATGCTCAAGAACGAATTTGTAAGCAGGGTCTTCAGAGATATTGCCGGAGCTGACTTGGCAAGATTTTCAAGAACAATTGAGAACGCTTTGATGTCTGTATTCTTGCCTGCTCCCGGCTGATAAGTCATTGAAAGGAACCCCTGATCAGCCAGCATCTTGACAAACTCCTTTCCCATCTCATCGTTTTCGAGTTTCATCGAATTGTTGTCCACATACTTGGTATTGAAATCTTTAACAGTATTTTCTAGAATTTCGTACTCTTCTTCCATCTAGGTCACGCTCCTCCTTCCTTCAGCATCATCCTCGTGATTATAAGTTTCTCTACCTCAGTGGTACCTTCCCAAATGTCGAGAATTTTGGCGTCTCTGAAGAATCTCTCCAGATCACTCGTCAGTCCGTGTAGCGACATCAGTTCCATGGCCTTCTGGGTTGAGAACACTGCGGATTCTGCAGCATAGAACTTTGCCATGCTAGTCACGATCGGATTTGGTGTGAATTTGAATAGGTAAGAGGCTGCCTTATAGGTGATGTTTCGAGTTGCTTCTACTCTTGTCGCTATTTCCGCAATAGCTAGTTGCATGTCCTCTTTCAGTTCCCCCGTTTCGGAGTGATCAGCGTACTTCTTTGAGTACTCGATAAGTCGATCCAGAGCTCCGTGGGCAATACCAAGGCCCTGTGCAGCAACGTATATTCTGCTTATATTGAAAAAGGTCATAATG
This sequence comes from Thermoplasmata archaeon, assembly GCA_021792255.1. Classification (GTDB taxonomy): domain Archaea; phylum Thermoplasmatota; class Thermoplasmata; order Thermoplasmatales. The sequence goes on along the minus strand of JAJYUZ010000001.1, from coordinate 400,217 downwards.
TAGTAGAATCCCTTCCCTTCCTCTCCGACCATATTTTCTTTTGGTACCCTCACATTATCGAAGATGAGTTCTGCAGTATTAGTGGCTCTTACACCAAGCTTTCCGTGAAGCTTGTTTATACCAAATCCAGGCGATTTTGCATCGACCACGAAAACGCTCAGTCCTCTGTGTTTCTTTTCTGGAGATGGCGCAGGACTGGTCCTTGCAAGTACGAGGAAGTTGTCTGCGATCTGCCCATTGCTTATGAACATCTTTCCGCCATTCAGAATATAGGAATCCCCGTCAAGTTTGGCTTCAGTCGTGATGCTCGCAACATCTGAACCACCACTAGCCTCTGTTACGCCGAGACCGAGAGACTTTTTCCCGGCAAAGACTGGATTCATGTACTTCTCCTTTTGAGCATCGTTTCCAAAGAACATGAAGATCTCAGCACCAAAAGCCGAAATGGTTACAGATATTCCCAGTCCTGGGTCTCTTCTGACTAGTTCCTCTATTGTAACAAGAACTTGCCACGGGTTTGAGAAATCGAGTATCTTCTCTTTTTTAGAAATCGCTACAATATCGGATGGAAATTGCTCCTCCGAATCCGCCCTTTCAGCAATCTCTTCGGTGAAATATTTGTCAGCAAAATCCTTGGCCCTTGCGATGGCCCCTTTTACATCATCACTTAATTCAAAATCCATTTTTACACCTTCTCTAAAAGTACAGAATATCCTTGTCCTCCACCTACGCAAAGGGTAGCAATACCTTTCTCCTTTCCGTTCGTGTTCAGGAGTCGTGACAGTGTCCCAGCAAGTCTCGCTCCGGAAGCTCCAAGCGGGTGCCCTATTGCTATCGCTCCTCCTTTAACGTTGACCTTGTTCCTAGAGATGTTCAGCTCTTTCATTGCATTCAGCACTACGACTGCAAACGCCTCATTTATTTCCCATAGGTCTATATCGTCTGAAGTCAGTCCCGCTTTTGCTAGAAGTTTTTTTGATGCAGGTACAGGACCCTCTCCCATTATCGATGGATCGACGGCTGCCCAGCCAAATGTGCTCACTTTTGAAAGAGGTTTTAGGCCGTACTCTTTGACCTTTTTTCCAGACACCAACATTACAAGAGAAGCACCTGCGTTTAGTGGAGATGAATTTCCAGCAGTGATAACTCCTCCTTCCTTGAAAGCGGGAGGAAGTTTTTTCACCGTCTCAATCGAGATATCTTTTCTTATGCTCTGATCTTTATCAATAATTTTGGTTTCCCCTTCGAACTCAACCTCGGTCGGTAGTATTTCGTCCTTGAAGTAACCACTATCTTGTGCCTGAGAAGCCAGTTTGTGACTTTCATATGAAAACTGATCCATCTCTTCTCTGGGAATTCCTTTCATTTTTGCCAGTTTTTCGGCGGTCAATCCCATGCTGAAAGCGGTCTTCATGTCGTATTTCATGTACTCCGGTCTGAGGAGCAACTTGAGGTTAGGGCTGACCATCTGGTTGTCACTGAGCGGAACGTGTGTCATATGTTCCATCCCGCCGGCGAGGACAATTTCAGAGTTGCCGGTCATTATTTCCATTGCACCAATGGTAATTGCATTCAGCGATGATGAGCACGCCCTGTCCATTGCCATTGCGGGAACTTCCACAGGAAACCCCGCGAGCAAGACCGGCTGTCTTCCGCCGTACATCCAGTTCTCCCCAACTTGTAATGCGGAGCCTAGGATGACGTCATTTATTTCGGTCGATTTCACACCGGTCGTCTTTACAGAATCTTTCATTAGTTCTGCAAGAGCTTCGTCCATACGGATACTATTAAAAACATCCTTCGTAGGATCGCTAGGTTTGGACTTTGAAAATGGGGTTCTTTTGTAATAGACCAAATAGACTTCATTATTTTGCATAAGTATTACACTTAAAGAATCAAGACGAATATATAATCCTTTAACGTCTGTGCCACGCCGTTGAGCATCGACTAAATATTTTAGGCATCCTTATTGGCGGATTGATCCGACTTCTCATGACCACTGTCAAACAACAGGACGCTTTAAAAGTCACCAATCGGGTAGCGATGTCCTATCTTGAGTTAAGTCTGTTTGCTGTCGATTCAGAAGGCGAATTGTTCGGCGAGTCTGAAGCACGCTTCAAAAGTGAATTCTAAATCTTCTGGCTGAAAGCAAGGATAATATTGTAAGAGCGCATAACAGAAACGGTGGTTTGTGATGCCATACGACATCATCGTGCTTATTAAACAAATCCCTGATTTAGAACTTGTAAAAGTGGATCAAACGACGGGAGAACCTATAACCGAAGGAGTGCCTTTCAAGCTAGAGAACCTAAGCAAGAATTCTGTGGAGGCTGCTGTTAGGATCAAGGAGAAGAATGGGGGGAAGGTATCGGCCATACTTTTTGGGAATGAGAGGGGAACCCAGGTAATGAAAGAGGCGTATGCCATGGGGGTGGACGATGGATACCTCATAACCGGATACACTGGGAACAATCCAACTCTAACTGCAAAGGTGCTAGCCCAAAAGATAAAGCAACTGCACTACGATCTCGTGGTGCTTGGAAATCAGTCGGCTGACTCTATGAGCGGCTTATTGCCTGGATTAGTAGCGACCGAGTTGAACGTTCCGTTATTGCCTAACGTAATCTCCATTGATACTGCAGAAAAGATTGTGAAGGCGAGCACAGCTACTGAAAAAGAGGTAATCAAATTAGAAACTTCAATGCCAGTAGTCATCTCCGTAACCCAAGAAACGAACGAGCCTAGATTTCCACCAGTGCTGCAAATTATCAAGGCTGGAAAGAAGGCCATAAACACTGAACAATCTTCCATCAAGTTAGATAGTACCTTCAGGACGATTTCCAGGAAAGCCCCAAAGAGCGACAGAAAGAGATTGACGTTCGAGGACGTTGACAAGGGAGCACAAGAAGTAGCTAAAGTGTTAAAGGAGGCCATGTGATGAAATTCTTGATATTCTCTGACAGCGAAGATAGCGCGAAACAGGTAATGACCTTCCTGAGAGGAAAAGGAGATTTCGTTCTCTCATCAACCGAGAGGAATGAGTCCATTTCAAAGTATGGTGCACAAAAAGTCCTCCTCCTAGAAGGGAAACCAGATCCTAAGGGAATCGCTTCAATTCTTTCTGATGAATTTTCGAACGGAGGTTATGACTATATTTTGATAGCATCTACTGTGCTTGGAAGGGATATAGCATCACTATTTTCCGGTCAGAAGTCACTCGAAGTCACTCCAGAAATATTTGACCTAAAATTCAACGAAACCACGGTCATAACGAAAAGGTACGGACTCGGTGGGAAGGCAGTTTTGGAGGAGGAATCCAAATCCAAAGTTTTCACTTTTCTCACCGGGATCTCCGAAGACGTTCCGGGTGACGGGGTTTCTCCCAAAGAGACGAGGAGTATTCCAGAAGGGGCGGTCAAGATCCTTGAAATCGAAATGAAAAAAGAAAAGGAAGTCAATCTGGAGAAGGCGAATATAATAGTCGCCGTTGGTAGAGGGTTAGGAAAGAAGGAGGGAATCCAACAGATAGATCCATTCGTCAAAGCAGTGAAAGGAGAATTTGCGGGATCAAGACCGGTATGCCTAGATTACCACTGGTTGTCAGAAGACAGACAGGTTGGGTACTCTGGTAGAACGGTCAAGCCAAAGGTCTACGTAGCCCTCGGGATTTCTGGGCAAATACAGCACATAGCTGGAATGAGAGGCTCAAAGGTGGTAGTAGCAGTCAACAAAGACAAGAACGCACCCATCTTCCAAGAAGCCGACTACGGTATCGTAGGAGACCTCTATCAAGTGGTTCCGAAAATTATGTCACACCTATGACAGGTTTTCTGCGACCAGCTCTGCAATATCCTTGACTTTCATTTTCTCTTCTTTGTTAGTCACTTTCCTTGCATCGTCTAGCATAGACATGCAGTAAGGGCAGGCTGTCACTACTACAGACGCATTTATCTTATCGGCTTGCTCGATCCTTTTGTGCGATATCTTCGTTCCTACATTCTCTTCCATCCACATTCTCGCACCTCCTGCTCCGCAACAGAGACCCTTTGTCTTGTTCATCTCCATCTCTTGGTAGTTTGAGGTCACCCTTCCGATGATGTTTCTAGGGGCGTCAAAAACTCTGTTGTATCTTCCGAGATAGCAAGAGTCGTGATAGGTGAATTTCTCAGTCTCCGTTTTCTCCTTCAAAGAAATTTTTCCTTCTTTGAGTAGGGAATCGATGAATTCTGTGTGGTGTACCACTTCCAAATTCACTTTCGTATTGTATTCGTTCTTGAAAGTGTTGAAACAGTGAGGGCACATCGTCACTACCTTCTTCACACCGTACTTCTGGAAGGTCTCGACATTTTGTGTCTGCAGAGATTGGAATTGGTATTCATTTCCGGATCTCCTAGCCGGATCGCCCGTGCATTTCTCTTCCGTTCCCAGGATGGCATATGAGACGCCAGCTTTCTCGAATACTTTTACGAGAGCTTTGGAAATCTCTTGGTTTCTTGGGTCGTAGCTGCCAGAGCAGCCCACCCAGAAGAGGTACTCGAATTTCTGACCAGGATTCTTTGATAAGTCGGGTACGTTTAGACCCTTTGCCCAGTCCGCTCTCGTCGATGGGTCATTCGTCCAAGGACTCTGGTAGGATTCCATGTTGGCGTACATGTCCGTAATACCCTTTGGAGCGCTGCCCTGATTGAGAACCAGGGACCTTCTCATATCGACGATCTTGTCGACGTGGTTTATCATAACCGGACATTCTTCAACGCACGCGCTGCAGGTGGTACAGGACCACAGATCCTCCTCTTTGATGACGTTGTTCAGTACAGTCTTGAAGACCTCGTCTGGCTTACTCTTGTCGTGGCGCCTTATTTCGTTTCCCTGATCCAAAAGGGCCATCCTCAGATCCCAGATTATGTCTCTCGGAGAGAGCGTCTTTCCGGTAAGGTTTGCAGGACAGGCTGCGGTGCATCGTCCGCACTCGGTACAGGAATAAAAGTCGAGGTAGTCCTTCCAGCTAAAGTCCCTTATGTCCGTCGCCCCAAACTTTGTCTCCTTTTCAAAATCTATGTAGGAAAGCTGGCCCCTTGGCTTTTCATCTGTAAGCAGGACGTTGAACGGGGCTGCCACAAGGTGGAGATGCTTAGACGAAGGAATGTACGCTAGAAATACTAGGAAAATGATTACGTGGAATGACCAGATTGACCAGTAGAGATCGACCGCTGATGAAAGCGAAATGGATGGAATTATAGAGGCTACAATGGCACTGATCGGGGTGACCGAAGCGGGAAGATTTCCCATGACTTCTCCAGGTATTCCATGCGTGTATCCGTCGATTCTAAGAGCGGAGAGAATCAAATAACTGACCATCAGACTTGCTATCAGAAAGAGGATGAATGAGGCCTCAAAGCCGTTGTACCCCTGATACCTTTTCACTCTCACTACCCACCTCCTGACCACAGCATAGACCACGTCTGCGACTACGATTATGGCGAAGACATCGACTGTGAAAAAGATGGCATACTCAGGCCAGCCAGTAAGGAAGAATGTCGACGATGGATTTAATCCAGTAAGGAAAACGTCGATGGAATAAAAAGCAAATGCAAGGAATCCCCAGAACATCAAGGCATGCATGATTCCCCCTCCGAAGTCCTTGAATAGCTTGCCCTGAAAAATCACATTCCTAAGACCAAGAAAGACTCTGTAAAGGACGTTCTTGCCTATTGCAGTTTTTTTAGTTGAAACCCTTGCCATATTCCAGAGGAGTCTGGATACCTGGAAGAGAAAAAGTCCGCCAGAAATCAATATACCGACCAGAAGTAGGATAGAAAATAGGTACATAATTCGCTTCTATATTGGCATATAATATATATTATCTTTCTTCTATCGTTAGAGTACTCGTTTTGAAGACTCAGAGCAGACGCAGTCTAGACATTATATCCACTATTCGTTATAGAATGGAATTCACCGCTGGTCGTTTGAGGATATATTTCACTTTCCCTGGTAACTCGGTTTCCTCTTCTGAAGAAGGGCAGAGATGCCTTCTTTCATATCCTCAGTTCCGTACAGTATACCTGCGGCCATAGCCTCCATCTCCAGTCCAGAATCATAAGCCACATCTGCTCCCCTATTGATGAGTCTCTTTGCAAGACTGGCTGCTATTGGAGAGGTGCTCATTGAAATCGTTTCCGCCATTTCCAACGCGCCTTCGTCGATGCTCTCCTTCGGGAATATTTCCGAGACGATCCCAAAGTTTTTGGCTTCTTCACCTGTTATTCTCTTGCCCGTAAGTATCATGTACTGTGCCCTTGAATTTCCGATCAGTCTGGCCAGTCTTTGGCTCCCGGACCACGCAGGTATTAGGCCTAACGTAACCTCCGGCAGTCCCATCTGTGCATCCGGTGTGGATACACGTATGTCCGCAGAGAGCGACATTTCAAAACCACCACCCAGGGCATATCCCTTGATCTCCGCTATCACGACCTTAGGAATTTCCTGAAGCAGCTTGAATATTCTTTCTCCCTTCCTAGAATATTCGACAAAATCAAACGCTCCTGGTATGAATTGTGAAAGTTCTGCACCAGCCGAAAAGGTTTCGCCTTTCCCTGTGATTAACAACACTCGAATTTCGTTGTCACTCCATACCTCCTTGATGGCGTTTTCCAGATCATTCAGTAGGTCAGAGTTGATGAGGTTGTGTCTAGGTCTGTTGAGCAGAATTCTTGCGACGTGCTTGTCCCTCTTTTCGACTATCAGCGTGGAATAACTTGTCTCTATTTTTTCCTTCTTTTCATCAGTTCTGGCAATGGGTTTGGCTCCTTCCTTCAGAGCAAATGCCTTGGTTGAAAGTACTTCCTTTAACTTACCATTCACAATGGATGCAGCAGGTTTGAAGACTTCAATGTTGTAAGACTCGCTCAATTTTTCAAGCATCTTCTTTACTTCTGCATTGGTCATACTCTTTGCGACCGAAATGGGGCCGAATGGTCTGTTCAGACCAAGCTTAACTGCATTCTCAATTTCGTCTGGAAGTGCCACTTCCTCCTCAATGAGCTTTACCGCCTCGTTAATTTCGATAGCAAAAATGTCCATTATCGTGACCTTTTCGGACGGTTCTGTCTTCGGAATGGACGCCTTTCCGGACGACCAGTCGTAGAAACCTTTTCCAGACTTCTTTCCCAGCTTGCCTTCCTTCACCAGGGTACGAAGAGACGTACACTTGTTGTATTCGGGGGATATTGTGACCGCGTAATAATCAAGGGAGTGCACCACGGTATCAAGGCCCACAAAGTCCATCAGTTCGTAGGGACCCATTGGTAAACCTTGGCCCTTTGCATATGAGTCCAGTTCCTCCGGTTTTTCTATTCCTTTGTCTATCACCGAACAGAAGAACAGCATGTCGGGCGCGTTTATTCTGTTCACGATGAATCCCGGAGAATCCTTAAGAACCCTTACTGGGACTTTCCCAATGCTTTCGCCTATCTTGACCGCCTTTTCGAAATTTGCATCGCTCGTAGCTTCGGATCTTATGATCTCCACGAGCTTCATCCTGTTCGCAGGATTGAAAAAGTGCATTCCAAGCACTCTCTCCTTTCTGGACAGATTCTTGGTGATTTCGGATATCTTGATGTTAGATGTGTTGGTTGCAAGAATCGAGTCTGGTTTGCATATCTTGTCCAGTTTTGAAAATATCTCTTGTTTGAGCTCCACAACTTCTGGAACTGCCTCAACCACAAGATCGGCACTCTTGGCACTATCTTCAAAGTTCGAGGAATATGCTATCTTTCCCAGTATCTTCTCCTTCTCTTCCTGCTTGATTATGCTCTTTTCTACCATCTTCTCGAGGTTTTCCTTAATGTACTTGGATCCTCTTTCCAATGCGGCTGGTATTGAGTCTTCCAAAATCACATCATTTCCGTACTGAGCAAAAACCAAAGCAATCCCTCTACCCATCTCTCCCGAACCGATGACCGTGACTCTCAATTTTTCACTTCCTAGCTTTAAGAATACTAGAAGACAGTTTTTGGACTGAGAAAATATCTCCGCTAATTTTGAGTTTGCCTTGCATAAAAGCCTGGACTCCATCGAGCTTTCCGGTGAAAAGGTCTGTAAGAACTTGTTCAGAAGCTATTATGGTCGCTGCGGATGGCGTTTTTGTCCCCTCATTGACCGCCACCTCACCATCGCCCGCGTGGACATAAAACGGGCTACCGTCAGAGACGTTGAATTGAAAAGTCTTGTTGATTGAAACTATTTCCTTCTTTAGATCAGGCAGTCCATCCAGAGATTTTACCACATCTTTCAACAAATCTATAGAAGTCATGTGCAAATTATGTCCCATTACCTAAAATACTTTTGGCTCAGTCAAGTTGCAGTTCCAGGCCGACAGAATTTGATTCAAATTTTATTGGTCTCGTCTTATGTGAGAAGGCCACCAGTTGTATTTCTTGAGGACCAGCATTAGTGCAGGTATCAGGAAAAGCCAAGACACAATGGTGTCTATCAGCACACCTATGGTGACTGAAAACCCTATCTCACTAATTATCCCTATTGGGCTAAAAATCAGTGACCCAAACACTCCTGAAAGTATGAATCCCAAGACAAGCACTACGCTCGCATTTTCTTTTATTGCTTCCGCGATGGCTTCTTCGTCGTTCTTCCCTTTCATCACAGCTTCTCTGGTTCTCGTTACCAAGAAGATATCATAGTCGAGTCCTACTCCGAATAGCGTTACTATGACGAACAGTGGCCCGAATACGATGATCGGGAGGTTCATGATGTAATGGAAGACTATGTAGAACAGGGATACTGCGAGGAGTGCTGATGTTCCTACGTTGAAAAGGAGTCGCAGCGGGGTGAAGAGGGATGTCAGCTGGAACGCAAGGACAAAGAATACTATGATGGAGAGTATTTCTACGATTCTGTATGTCGAGAGATCGATGCTGTTCGAGCTGTCCAGGAGCCCCTGGGCAGATCCTCCGACCAGGTACGTAACTCCAGATGGGACTACCTGTTTCATTAGGGCGTCTATGTGGGCTATCTCGTTTATTCCGTTTTGGGTATAAGAGACTGACTTTGTAGTGACGTTTATCAAGACAGTATGTCCATCCTTTCCAACGTACGATAGAGATTGATTTAAGATGGTGCTGACGGACAGTGTGCTACCACTGATGTTCGAAACGTTGACCAATTTGCCGAATGGATAAGTCACCGTTCCTATCATAGAAACTTCAGAGTACCTGAGCAGTGCGGATGAGACATTGTTCAGTATACCTATGTCAGCTTCGTTGAAATGACCGCCAGAATATATCTGGTTTGGAAACGTCAAGAGCACGTAGTTAGGAGAAAGGCTGTCGCCGCCAAATGCCGCAGTCATTTCATAGTAACCCGTCTTGCCTGCATTGTTTGGGATGAGTGAGAAGAGATCAAAGGAAGTAGGAGTAGTTTCGTAGACAACGATGGTCGAAACAAAAATTAGTGCAAGGATAACTACCAGGACCTTCTTGTGTCTCCTACTAATGTTTGCTACTTTCTCAAAATTCACGACCCTCTTCTTCGGCTTTATTCTCTTCTTGAACAGGACCATAAACGACGGAAGTAAAGTCAACGCGACTCCGAGTGAAACAGCGATGCCCATAGCGTTTACAAAACCTCCGTCTCCAATGATCGGTATGTTGAAAAGAGCGAGAACTATGTATGATATTATGACGGTGACTCCAGAGGTGAACACTGCATGCCCTGCCCATTTCACAGTCGTCCCGAGCTTGTCTTCCGAACTCTCTTTCATGTATCTGTTTAGCATGTAGACCGAGTAATCTGTGCTCAGACCCAGAATCAGTATGGAACTCAGTGTTGTAATTATGAATGACAGAGAGCTCTTTTCTATGACTCCAAATATTAGGTAGACCAAACCCAGGGTGATGCTGAAACTTACGCCGAAGAACATCAATGGGACGAAGGCAAGTAGCACAGATCGGAAGTAAATTCCTACTATGAATATGGAAACTATTATACCAATTATCAGAGAATACATTAGTCCCGAATATGCTGTGCTTTCTATTCCATGAGAGATCTCGTCCCCGCTGGTGAAATATATTTTCACGGGATCGACGTTCTTCTGAACGCTCGCAATATATGAATTCAGCGTCTCCAGTTGAGTGCCATTCAGGCTCGACTCGGAGAACTGCAACACTACTATGTAACCGGAAAAATCTGACGGAACTAGGGATTGGAATAGGGAAGGGCTTAGAGATATTCCAGACTCGTTATAGTCTCCATTGACAATGGAAGATACATTTCCCTTCGAAGAGATGGACATGTTGACAAATTTAGGAGCATTTGTGAAAGAAAAATAGGGGTATCCGGCGAAGTGATCGTTGAGGAAATTAGTGGAGTAATAGAGGGAGGAGTTTTTGGAACCGGTAGAAAGGAATCGGGAGACCATCTGGGAAGAGTTCTGATCCAGAGGGGTCGCAAGCGCATCAATGCTTGATGCAGTGAAATTAATAAAATACTGTCTGAATGCAATAGTATTGTTGTTAAATAGATCTGAAAAGAAAACTGAACCCGGAATATTGATGGACTGGTAGAGCTCCGTTACGGAGGATGAAAGAAGAGATCGGTTGATCTGCATTTCAACGAACGAATTATTGATAGATTTCAATGAAACAAAATATCCGGAAAATTCCTCAGGGGTCATATTGAAGCTGGCAGTCGTAAATTCAGAGATCTGTGGATCCCTCGAATTCAGAAGCGATCCTGTCAAATTTTCCGATAGCAGGGTACCATTCCCGTTCATCACAAAATTCTGATAAGTCGCATTGAATATCTGCATCTCCCCCGCACCATAGGGAGCCGTCAGTGCATAATCGAGTTGAAGTGTCGTACTTTCCCTTGTCGAACTGTTGGAGTAAGAGGTAACGTTAAAACCGGAAAAAATAGTATCAAACAGCTGTCTTTGAGTCTGATTCAGGGTAGCATTGAACTGACTGAACGCTTGATCGATTGATAAGTTCAGTCTTAGATAAGTAGAATTTGTGGAGTTGAAGTAGGCGGAATTGTTCCAAGATGTATAAAATGAATTGAAGTATTTTTGTGAAGTCCGGTTGTTGCTAAGATTGCCTGTCACATTGAGAAATTGATTCTTAGCAGCAACGTCTCTTTGAGGGACAGAAAGTGACGAGGGAATTTGTTCGTAAACGTTGAAGTATCCGATGGGAATACCATACGTCAGATTGGCGACGCCACTTATCAAACTTTTATAGCTTGTAAGAATGCTTGAGTAGCTCTGTACCGCGAACGATACGTTCTGATAAGTCGAGTTGTAATAGATGTCTATGGTTTTTAGCTGGAAGGTGAAATTCTTAACACTCAAGACTGAACTGTTAAAGGTGTCGTAGCCAGAGATAGTTCCGTTTGAGGCTTTGAGGATATTATTGTGATGGTAAGGGTGGAATTAGAGACTGAATTTACGACAGTATTGGCCACTGTGTACGGAGATATTATACCGGTCACGCCAATGCTGCTGAGTTCATTCTTGTACGAAGAGTTAAGAGAATTCCATATGCTATAAGATGTGCTGGAGTAGAATGGAGAGTCTATGTACAGGACCACAACGGTACCATTCGAAGAACTATTGTTCGAGCTGTTGAACTGACTGTTCATCAACGACTGAGCTTCGTTGGACATTGATTGTTTGCTTGAACCACCAAACTCTACGTTATAATTGGTGACGCTAGTGGATTGCGCGGTAAAAGGAAGGAGTGCCACAAGGGCAACGATCCAAATTACGATTATGATTTTGTATCTTTTTTTAATGAAATTTCCGAGAGTACCAAACCTACTCTCAAGCATTTATAGCGTATGCCTATCGATTATATCAAGCTTGCAGAGAGTCGGATCTTGATCACAAAATTGTAAACGCTTTTCAGATCTTATCAGTGAGCTTTCTTAGATACAATTTTAAACAGTTACTCAATTTACGAGAGTGAGCATATTTGACAACCACGTTCACTTGAATCCTTTATCAAAGGACTTCTTTTTAAAAACTTTCAAAAAAGCGGGAGGAACTTCCATTAATTTGGTCAATTTGACCGAGAACTGCCGTTCGTTCGAAGAATTTGCAGAAAAATACGACGAAACGATTTCAATATCTAGAGGACTGAGACAAGAGGGCTTGGAGGTAGTGGTCACTATCGGACCCTATCCAGTAAATTATATCGAAATGAGAGAGAGGTTTGGGCGAGAGAAGGCGGTTGAAGTCTACAGGAAATCAATAGATCTGGCAATAAGCTTGATAGAAGACGGAAAGGCGGACGCGATTGGTGAAGTCGGAAGACCTCATTTTGAGACTGCCAACGAAATAATAGTGGAAAGTAACATTATAATGGAGTACATATTCCAGTGCACAGCTGGAAAGGACATCCCCGTCATACTTCACACGGAATCACTCGATTCAAACGGTATGTGCGATATTATGAGAATGGCAAAAAAGAACGGAAAAAACTCTCTCGTCGTGAAGCACTTTAGTGCACCCATATTCTCTGAAAATTGTGATATAATACCTTCAGTTCCTGCCGGTAGAAAAAATGTGAGAATGGCTCCCTGGGGAAAAGCTGGATTCTTCTTCGAGACCGATTTTGCGGGAGACGAAAGCAACCCCAATTTTGTCCTACCACCGGATTCAGTCCCAAAGAGAGTGGCAATGCTTATCCAAGAAGGCATTGACAAGGAAAAGATAGAGCATTCGATGGACTTTTATAACGATTTTTATGGACTGAGATAGCTTCAATTTCCATCGGCAAGTCCACTGCGGTATCGTTATCCTATTGTAAATTTCGTTTCCTGGTACTTAAAATGTGAATCTCTTCTCCTAGCAGCATTCCAATGATGAAAAAGATGACAGCGGTGGAAATACTGTCAGCTCAATCACTGCGACCGAAATGAAGGTCAGAGTCGAAACTCTTATCTACTCTACTACTAGAAGCTCGATTCTTAAATTTTCGAGAGTGTGTAATTGAGTATGTTTCCGTTCTTACAGTACTCGATTTCAGCCTCAGTATCCAACCTGACTTTTCCGATCACTGTCTTTTCTCCTTCCCCTTTGATAAGTATCGTGACGCTGCCTCCTTCCTTCACGCTGCTGAGATCCACGGAAATGGTTTCATTTCCCTTTAGGGTCAGCTGGGACGTGTCTGCTTCGATCGGAATGACACCCATGTTGGTAAGATTAGAGCGGTGAATTCTCTCGAAACTTTCAGCTACGACTGCTTTTACGTTCAGGAGATATGTTGCTTTCGCTGCCCAGTCTCTGCTGCTTCCTACTCCATACATCTTTCCTGCAAAAATAACCAGAGGAACGCTCTCCTTCTTGTAGAGCTCTGCTGCATCGAAGAAAGACATCTTCTCTCCTCCAGGATAATGGATCGTGAATCCTCCAGCACTCTCGATCATCTTATTTTTTATTTTGGGATTTGAAAAACCTCCTCGCATCATGACCTCATGGTTTCCTCTTCTTGCGCCAAACGAGTTAAAATCGTCTGGGGATACCCCATTTGTCATCAGGTATCTGGCAGCAGGTGATTCCGCATGGTTCAGTGAGGAGGTGTCTCCTCTCTGGAGGTCTTCCCACATCTTCCTGTACTTTTCCATGTCTTGGACTATGCTTCCGGCTGGAGAAATGTGGTCGGTCGTGATTCTGTCTCCGAAAATGGCGAGGATTCTTGCATTATTTATTGGAACAAGCGTAGACGAGACGTTAAACCACGGCGGCTCTCTCACGTAAGTCGAATTTGTGTCGAAGGCGTACTCCGCACCCGCAGGGATCTCAAGATTTTTCCATTCTTCGACCCCTTCAAATATTTTTTCCTTCCTCTCTGCATAGTGTTTCTTGCTAAGAAATTCATCCTCGTATTGCTTTATCAAATCGTCTTCTGGCCATAGATCTTTGAGGAACACGGGATTTCCGTTTGGATCGATAGCTAGTGATTCATTGGTGAAATCGATATCAATTCTGCCCGCAATAGAATACGCTACCACCAGCATTGGTGAGGCCAAAAAAGCACCAGAGACGGAAGGGTTTATTCTTCCTTCAAAATTTCTGTTTCCGCTCAATACGGCGACCGTGTAAATCTTGTTTTGTTTTATGGCTTCGTCCACTTCTGAGATCAGTGGTCCTGAATTTCCTATGCACGTAGTACATCCGTATCCGACGATGTGGAATCCCAATGCGTCTAGGTAAGGCTGAAGATTTGCCTTCTTTAGATATTCTTCCACTACGGGACTCCCAGGAGCGAAACTCGTTTTCACATATGGTCTCCTCGAAAGTCCCAACTCCACTGCCCTCTTTGCTATGAGACCCGCTCCAATCAGTACTTCCGGATTGGATGTGTTAGTACAACTCGTTATGGCTGCAATTACTACGCTACCATCCTTGAGTTGTGTCTCCTTCCCAGCGACCTTTAAAACGAAGCTTCTTTCCTCCTTGATGTTAAGATTCTTCGACAGGTTGTCTTCTATTATCTTTTTGATAGTCTGAACACTTGAAAGAGAAATTCTGTCCTCCGGATTGGATGGACCGGCAATTGAAGGCACGACACTCGAAAGATCAAAATCCAAGTACTGATCGTAGTCTTTCTTCTTTCCGTCATAATATAGTCCCTGCTCCCTTAGGTAACTCTCGACAATCTTGATGTGTTCAGGGCTTCTTCCAGTCAAAGACAGGTACCTCGAAGTGTTCCTGGAGTACGGAAAATATCCCACAGTAGCACCGTACTCTGGAGACATGTTTGATATCGTAGTCTTGTCTTGTGTGCTCAGATATCTTATTCCATCTCCGTAAAATTCAACGAATTTTCCTACCACGTTTGCCTTTCTCAGGAATTCCGTCAACGACAATACGATGTCGGTAGCGGTAACGCCTTCCTTCGGTTGGCCCTTCAGTTTAACTCCGACGACTTCAGGAACTAAAATGTAGGACGGCTCACCGACCATCACCGCCTCAGCCTCCAGTCCCCCAACTCCCCACCCCAGTACGGATATGCCGTTGACCATGGTTGTATGGGAGTCGGTTCCTATGAGGGTGTCCAAGACCAGCGTTCCTTCTCTTTCGGCAACCACTTCAGAAAGAAATTCTACATTTACCTGATGAACTATTCCATTTCCCGGAGGAACTATTTTGAGGTTCCTGAAGTTATTTTGTGCCCACTTCAGGGCAGCATACCTTTCTCCATTCCTCTTGTATTCTAGAGATAGGTTTTGCAGCATAGCGTACTTCGTGCCGAACTTATCGACTTGGACTGAATGGTCCGCTACAAGCTGAACCGGTATCACAGGATTGATCTTCTGGGGATCCTTTCCCATCTTTGACGCTGCATTCCTCATCGCTATGAGGTCGACGATCAGGGGGACTCCTGTATAGTCTTGAAGTATGACTCGGGAGGGAAAGAACGGAATTTCTTCTCTTTTCCTTTCAATTACCTTCATCAAATGCTCCTCCTTAACGACCCTTCCGTCCATTTTTCTGAGTAGATTTTCGAGAAGCACTTTGGTTGAGTACGGCAAACTGTCTACTTTGTACCCCTTCGCTTCAAGGTCCTTGAGAGGGAAATAGGCGAATTCCTTCCCTTCGATGTTGATTTTTGAGCTCATCTGCGACTGATTGAAGGAGAATTATTAATTATTGCGTAACTGACAATCTGACATACCGTTTAGGACAAAAGAGGAAAGAATTTTTTAATAAATACTAATGAGGTAATCGATGCCTCAAAAAAACAAAGGCAAGTGGGCATATAGACAAGAAATAGGAAATGCTTCTGCGGTAGAGAGAACCAACAGTTCTGAATTTAAGCTAAAAGACTTCTATGGCCCAAAAGATTTCAAGGAAAATTATGATTCGAAACTAGCCTCCCCAGGGGAGTACCCGTACACCCGTGGAATTCACAAGGACATGTACAGGGGAAAGTTGTGGACGATGAGGATGTTCTCGGGATTCGGCACTCCTGAAGACACGAATGGGAGACTAAAACTGCTCCTTTCTCAGGGAGAGACCGGACTGAGCGTCGCGTTCGACATGCCTACCCTTTACGGGCTCGATGCTAACTCCGAAAGGGCACACGGAGAAGTAGGAAAGTGCGGGGTCAACGTTTCATCTCTAAAAGACATGGAGGTAATCTTCAAGGGAATCCCACTTGACAGGGTTTCGACTTCAATGACGATCAATGCTCCCGCGAACATTTTGACTGCCATGTACGCAGTGGTAGGCGAGAAGGGCAGAGTCAAGAAGCGAGATCTCGCTGGAACCGTCCAGGCAGATATTTTAAAAGAGTATATCGCCCAAAAAGAATGGCTCTATCCCCCAGAAGCTCACATGAGAATAATAAGGGACATGATGGTCTACTGCACCAACAGCATGCCAAAGTGGAATTACATATCAATTTCCGGGTACCACATAAGAGAAGCGGGAGCTTCTGCGGTCCAGGAACTAGCCTTCACCTTAGCGGACGGTTTTGAATACGTGAAACTTGGGATAGAAAATGGGCTGGATGTAGACTCTTTTACACCCAGACTGAGTTTTTTCTTCAACAGTTCTATAAATTTCTTCGAGGAGATAGCCAAATTCCGTGCAGCAAGGAGGATATGGGCTAGAGAAATGAAGGAAACGTATGGAGCAAAGAACGACAGGTCCATGAAGCTAAGATTTCACAGCCAGACTTCAGGATACTCTCTCACGTGGCAGCAGCCGCTTAACAATATCGTGAGAACCACGGTGGAAGGGATGGCTGCGATTATGGGAGGGACCCAGAGCCTCCACACGAATTCGTACGATGAAGCGTGGGCTCTCCCTTCAGAACAGGCAGTGGAGGTAGCACTCAGGACCCAGCAGATTCTGGCCTATGAAACCGGGATTCCTGACGTAATTGACCCCCTCGGTGGTTCCTACTATATTGAAAACCTGACTGACAAGATGGAAGAAGAGGCTTACAAGTACTTCCATACGATCAATGGAATGGGAGGTGTCGTGAAGGCTATCAAGAATGGGTACCTTCAGAGAGAGATTGCTGCTACTGCGTATGCACAGCAAAGGAAAGTGGAAAGTGGAGAGGCAAAGATAGTAGGAGTAAATGCTTTTGCAAACAAGAATGAGGAGCCTATCAACGTCCTAAAAATAGATCTCAAGGCTGAGAGAATCCAGAGGAAGAGGTTGGAGGAATTGAAGGCAAAAAGGAACTCGAACAGGGTTCAAAAGAGTCTAGAAAAACTCAAAGAGGTGTACAGTGGAGATGAAAATTCTATGGAGAGCATTATCGAGGCAGTCAAGAATTATGCAACTCTAGAAGAGATCACAAATGTCGGAAGGGAGGTGTTCGGCGGATGGAAGGAACCAACGATACTCTGAAGAGAAGAATTAGAATTCTAGTGGCTAAGCCTGCGCTTGACGGCCACGACAGGGGGGTGTTGGTGTTGGCCAAGGCGTTCAGGGATGCTGGAATGGAGGTGCTGTACGCTGGACTGCTACCTACGCCAGAAAAGGTAGCAAAGATTGCCGTTGATGAAGACGTTGACGTTGTGGCCTTGAGTCTCCACAACAGTGCGCATCTCAGTGCGTTCCCCGAAGTGAAAAAGTGGCTCAAGAAACTCGGAGCCAGTGACATTCAGGTCGTCGGTGGAGGGATCATACCACCCGCAGACAGAAAGAGGCTGGAGAAACTTGGCATAACTGGGAATTTCGGTCCTGGAACTCCCTTGGAGCAGGTAATCGAACACGTAAGGAAGGTCGCGAAGAAAAAGTGGAAGATGGATCAGTGAAGTGACGACGCCTTCTTCTGGAGAATCTCCAATTTGCCCATTATTGTGTAGATGAGGGTTCTCGCATGACCTGGGGTATTAGGGTCATTGACTATCTCATCCAGTGTTGAAATAGAGGTAGCTGCTCTTACATCGAGGTTGCCCTTATTCTGAATCAGCTTCATCTTCGCAATCTGTATGTTCTTTCTAATGTTTCTCGGTATAGAGTAGTCCGAGATCAAGTCGTCAAGCATTTTTGTGCTATCCATCAAAATCTGTGTCATTTCGTCCATATAAATCACTCACTGGAATTTGACCCCCCTGTCTTTGAATATGCTTATAACCATCGAAGTGTACGAATCCTTTATTCCATCAATCTTTCTGAGTTCTTTTACCAGGAAATTTCTCATCTGATTTACGTCAGGGAATCTGACTTTCAATATCATATCCCAGTTCCCCGTCACCAGATAAATGTCTTCGACAAAGTTGAGTTCCGAAAGACTGGCGCTTATGGACTCTATTTTACCCGTATCAGCCTTTAAATGAACCATCGCGGTTACAACAGGTCCCGTCGCACTTTCCACGATTCTCCCTTCGCTCACCATAATAATCGAGAACTATATAACCAGAATCATGAAATACTTTTGCCTTTCGCTGTCTAACAAAATATTGTCAGGAATTTAATGGATTCTAAAGGTTCAGACCATAACTACTAACCATCAGCTTGCTGAATTTCCTGTACTGCTCCAGAAACTCTTTACCTTTGGGGGTCAATTCCAGGGAATTCTTGTTCTCCTCTTGTGTGGTTTTGATCATATCCCTCTCTTTCAACTGTTGAATAAGATCTTGATATTTGTTGAAGGGGATGTTCACCTTTCTCAACAGGGATGAGATTTGTGTGTTACCGCTGTTTATGCTTTCAAGAAGTTCGAAGATTATCTGAGCCTCGTTTCTATTCTTTCTCATCCTTGGTTCCCCTCCCTTACGCATTCTTTGATAGGCCCCCAATCAGAAATGGAAGGAGAAACAACACAATGGAGATGACGAACAGCGAAACACCGATCTGCATGAAAGAACTGTTGAAACTCAGAATGTAAAACGCTTCTACAACCAGAGATATATCCATCATTATGAATGATCCCATCACTAGAGTGCTCCCCTTTCTTTCTTGAGATTTAGCCTGCAGAATCGATCCAGTAATGTAGAGAGAGAAGTAGATGGAGAGAATGACAACAACGTCTTCAAAATACGGGTTCAGTCTCGTCCAAGGGCTCGGTGCTAATGCAAGTGCAGACAAAAAATAGACGTTCGACTTCAGATAGCTATAGAACAGAGTCATCATGAGCAGAAACTCTGCTGTCACGAGAGGAAGAAAGAATGCAGTGTTGTAACTTACCACGATGACTAGTATCATCGATATCAGAGAGAATATAAAGAATAGGGCCGAGGCTTTTAAGAACTGTCTTCTCACTATGTTGGAGAAGTTCAAAACAGACAGCACAAAAACACCGAGAACATAAACTGTTCCGATAATCCCTAAGATTTCAAGCTCGGCTATCACGAATTATAATCTCTTCGAATTATATAGATGTTTGTCAGAGGGGCTGTGATAAAGAAATGTTGTTAATAGGCTTCCATCCGACATTCTAGAGCAAAACAGAAAGTTAGAAAACTTCAAAACGAGGATAAGAGTTTGAACGTCCAGGAACGTGTCTGGATGAACAAAATATTGTCAGGAAATAGTACGGAGTCACATCGACTCCTCCAAAAAAGCTGTCACATCTGCCAGTGTTTTGCAGAAAGTAAATGGTGGAATATTGTCTCGTTTCCAGTTCCTTGGGAACCCTGAAGAGCGAAAAGGTCCGTCAGCAAATATTGTACCGGCAGGTCGTTCTCGGATTGCCACAGTACTTGGTTTGTGGATTTATAGAACAAAATGGAGTTGATTTTTGAGCCATTCGATACTTTGGCTCCAATGGAAGAACTGTTCCAGAGAATAGAATCGCCCGGTTCAAAATATTTTGAAGCATTTCCATAGGGATCGCTTACTTGAAGTGAAGTCAGAACGCTCGAATATTCTACATTGTTAACGAGTACGATCAGATAGGTCTCGCTTCTAAGAAGAATGCTCCCTCCTTTATCAGAAAGATTCTCATAGAGGACGTGAGAATTTGCGTCGTAGGATATCTCTTGGTAGATAGTGACTTGTTCAGGGGCCGTAGCCAGTGGAACTTGTTGTACATAGACAAATACTGTTGCAAATAGCACTACCGTTATAGCTAGTATAAGGATAGTCCCGACGACTTCCGAAACGGCCTCTTCGTTCTTTATCTTACTCAATCTAAAAAGCATATATTTCGGCCTTATCAACCTTTACGCTTCTTCAGATGCTGCTGATAAAACGGTCCGATGACTCAATAGGAAAGATAGAAAAAATCAATAGTCAAGAATCTGCACCTACAGGTCGTTTTAAGATTATCCTTTCCACAGTCCTATGACAAGTCCGATAAGGAACAGAATAACTGTGAGAGAAACGGCAAGCGTTCCAATTTGCGCGTCCTTGAAGTATGCCAGTGCAAGAGCAATGAATTTACTTATCTCGTAGCTTAATGAAATCTTGGGAACAAACGTCAACCCTACATATCCCGCTATCACGAAGCCTACTATTGCTAGCACAAACGCGACAACTCCCTTCTTGATAGCTAGACCGAAGAGCAATCCTGCCACGAACGTAAGGACGAAATCCATTATGGTGGTCCACTCAATTACCATTTCTCATCTTCTCCTCTTTTTTATACAATTACGACTTCCAAATCTAATACATTAATTGTTTGGTACATTTTTGAAATCTCCAATTTCTGTCTCAAATGGTTCTCAAAATAGTTCTTACCGACATTGGAGAATAATCTGGGGTTCAAATACAATGATTGACCCTGCCGAGGTATCAGCTGCACTTTCTTGCCATCGCTACTCTTTTTGACTCAAATAGATTCGAGAGGAAGCTACCTCAAATTAGAAATTGAATATCACCAAGAGACTATTATCGCCTCTCCCCAGGACGCATTATTGAACTCCACTTCCTTGTAAGTCTGACCGTTATTCAATGTCCCCTTTCTGGCCAAATCCGGATTTGTCTCCTTGACTCCATCGAGCAGGCGTTTTATTATGTGAACTGGTTTGCCGTGATCTAATGTGACGTACAGTTTCAGAGAATTGGTGTACAGTGGCAAAGCAAATTTCAACATTCGCTCTCTTGTCTTGAATTGAGTGCTCATAAAGACGAAATTGAACTCATTCGGTTTTAGGGGTTTGTTAAAGTTTATCGCAATTCCGGTCTGACTAGAGAATGAATATGCCATTTCTACATTCTTTTCCGGAATTGGTCCCATCTGATCGAATACTTGAAGGTGCAGCTCTTTTTGAGAATCTACAGTCCCTGTAGGGAGGGTGATTGGTATTCTGTTCATAAGCAAACCGCTAAGATTCTCGAACAGTAACAGTATTGTCATATTCACGGTAGAGTCTGATAGAACATAAGTTACAAACGCTTCCTTTATTTTCAGTTGTCCTGATGAATCTTGGTTGATTCTTTTCGAATAATAGATTATGCCTTCCTCAATATTCTTCTCTATTGAATTGGCCCGTATTGCCTTTTCAATACTCCTGTAGACCATAGTGTTGCTAACGTTTCTCCGATTGACAGATTCAATTAGGAGTTTGATTTCTTTGAACCTGTACTTGCCATTGTTCATCTTCGTATCAATCAAGTCTTCAAAAGAAACGGAAGCTTCTTCACTTTGTGCTTTTCTGTCTTGTCGAAAATAATGAGTCTTGCCATTTCGGTGGACGTACTTCTCATAAAAATAAATTATTCCGTTAGCTCCAGTGGCCTGGTGATGCACAAGTGTTGCGTTTGCTCCACAAATTTTACACATTGCCTGCAACGGTTTCCTAGGCATTCAGCGCGGATATAAAGCAAACAATATTCAAGTTTGCGAATGTGCAACGCTAACTCCTTTTAAATGCGTTTCCACTTTAATTGTATTACTGAAAAGGGTTTGATCGATTTCAACTTTATCGAATACACGAAGTCCCATTCTTTGTTCCTACTTTTTGAAACGTCATTGGTGAGATCTTTAATTTCATTGGTGGTCGATACGGTCTGAATCGCCTGTATCTTAAGTTGATTGTTGCCAGAGAGATAAATCTCGAAGCTCTTTAATTGAGTTGCAGCAGTGAAGACAAAAGCTTGTTTAGGCTCCTGCCAATCGTACTCAAATCTGACTTTCAATATTTCGTTTGGGAACAGAGGATTACTCAATCGAAGCAGTACTCTCTTTTCCCTGGGATTGTCTTCTAATAAGAGTACTCTCAATCGCTCGTTATTTGATATATCAAACGCCCGAAATTGCATCGTTCTAAACTCGGCGTCAGCATCTCCGAAAACTCGATAAGGAAGGAAGTAAAGTGGCCACGTTTTGTCATTTCTGATTTGATAAAGGGCAACGTGATTTCTGAAGAAAGTATCGCCCTCAATATCTCCGAGTAATATCTTGACTGAATCGAAAATATAGCCCAGTCTTTCCCTGAAAACCACGTTAAGGAAGAAGACCTGTCTCCCCTTTTTCATAGTTTCAAGCATTCCTATTTTCGTCAATTGATAGAGGTTTGCTCTGATAGTATCTGATTGAATTTCAGGATATTCCTTCTCAAGTAACTTCTTTATGTCTTCAGTTAGAAACAAACCATCTTTGAATCTTTCAGAGTTTATCGTTTCAATCAATAATTTCTCAATTTCTCCCTTCCTGAAGGTTTTTGAATTATCTTTAGATTCATTCAAGTAATGCAAGGTTCCGTCGTGATGATATATAGCATAATTGTATCTTTTCTTGTACTTGTTTAGAACCCATTTTCTTGTAATGTAAGATTTTTTCTTACAGTATGGACAAACTCCTTCTTCTTTTAAATTTGACATTTCTCAGTAAGATTCAGCTTATATTAATAGTTAGAAAATTGAAAGATAGAATTATTTCTATCCGCCACCCGCCGCTATTCCGCCATTGCCCTGTGGGTTAATTAAAGTGTAGTACACGGTTATAGCCAGGCCAATCACGAAGGCAAATATTACGAACATTTCGTATCCCTCAAAAAATCAACTTATTCTCGTATTTTTATACTAACAGGAAGTTAGCTAACATTTCTAACTTTCTGGTGGTATTAAATAGGGACCTCAAATTTATGAAATATTGAATAATGCACGAAGTGGATTCGTGTAACCAACGTGACGCTTCCCACACTGCAGTATCATCAATCACGAGGAGGGGCCAGTTAAGAGGAAGTTCTAGTAGGACTTCCTCTTTTTTCTTGAGTGGAAGTTGTGAGGATTTACCGAGAATAAGAGTCAAGCGCTCTTCAACACGATCCGGTCTAGCTGAATTTCCATAATGAAAATAATGACCGGAGGACTGAAACTATTTAAAACAAAAAATGTCCGATTTAAAAGAGAAATGATCTAAGTTACATTTTCGTCATTTTAAAAATATAAAAAAGAAAACATGTCTGAGAAATGTTGATTACACTAATTTTATAGTCAATTCCATTCTTCCGAAAGCAGGCAAAGGTTTGAGAACTATTAGTAAAATATCTTTGTATACCTCGGGTGATCTGACATAGTTTTCAAAATCAGTTTTAGCATGAGCAAGAAAAAGTTGATGTCAATCTCGGAGTCAAGTAAATCGTGAGGAAAAGCATAGTTCGCTATTAGAATTTAATGAGATCAAGGCCTTTATACGATAGAGGATTCTACGGGCTCCTCAAGATATATAAAAAGTATTTGATTTCCTTCCCTCTTACGAGTTTGGTGCGCTTTCTTACCACCACTAGAAAACAGAAAGTCATTTTTATAAGGAAGATCAAAAATAGATATCAATATGGAAAGGTCAAGATATGTTTATCATAGCCGGCAGAGTATTTGGCAGCACGATTTAATCCATAAATTCAACTAATTCAGGAATAGAGAGAACCTCAAAATATATATTGGGTTTAGGCATTTCTTTTCGCTCTTGGTTCACCAGGGGGAAGAGATGAAAGAAGTCATTAGGAGAACTCGCAGGAAGATTTGGTCACTTCACGTTGAAAAAGACGAGGCGGTATCTCCAGTAATAGCAACTATCCTGATGGTGGCAGTCACAGTAGTTTTAGCTGCTGCTGTATATCTGCTGGTTTCATACTATACTCCCGGGCCTGGACCACTAGTGGGAAGCCTGACGGAAGAACCTTCTGGACCAAATTCGACTACACTACTGTTGACGCTTGCTTCTCCGACATCTCTTAAGGATCCATCCAATTTTCATCTGCAAATTTTGAACACGACCTCAACAGGGGTCGGCTGGACGATTGAGAATGCGACAATCACAAATCCAGACGGATCAGCACTTTACATGAACACTTTTACGAGCAGCGGTGATGTGTGGACGGCTAATGGAGCTGTCCCACTTAATGGCGCATCTTCCATAGAATCTGGGGCCATAATTTTCATAGTTTTCCATTCGACCGGAAAAGCAATAGTATTATCGGACTTTAAAGTAGTAATTAATTATTCAGGTACGACTGGTTCAATTGTGGCCTCGCTGACCTGATTTTCGGTAAAGTATTCTCAAGAAAGTAAATTTGTAATGCGCCTATTTCCTTAGAATTTTGATCTAGCGATAAATTTCTTTAAAAGAGTATTTAGCTTCCCTCAGGTTGAAGTTTCACATGTACGTGATAACAGAGGAAGATGTTGTAGAGAATTTTGACATGAAAATGGCCATTGAAGCAATGCGCGATGCCTTTGGAGAATACTTCAGAGGTGAAGCAGGAGCTGATTCTCGCATCAGAACCTTTTCGAGTATGTCAGTCCTCAGCACAATGCCTGCTTTCATGAATAGGTACAACATAACAGGCCTCAAAACGTACGTAGCAACAAAAGAAGGAGCCAAGTTCGTGGTTCTGCTGTTTGATACAATTTCGAGTGAGCTTATTGCTGTAGTAGAAGCCAACAAGTTGGGGCAAGTAAGAACAGGCGCAGTGACAGCACTTGCAACCTCTGCTTTGCACGGTAAGTGCTCTGTTTTTACCTTGATAGGATCTGGATTTCAAGCAGAAACTCAACTTGAAGGACTACTCGCGGTCTCAGATCCTCGCGAAATAAGGGTGTACTCCCGCACGCCAGCACACGGCACAGATTTTGCAGAGAGAATGAACAGAAAGTTTGGGAAGGAAATAACGTATTATGATGACTTAAGATCCGGTCTGGAAAATGCAGATGTCATCACAAGCATTACTTCTTCTCGAGAACCGATAATCAATGATCTATCCTTTTTAGATGAATATCATCTTAACATTTCAGGCTCCAATGTTCTCTCCAGAAAAGAGGTTTCAAGAAAAGTAATAGATGGCGCTGATCTCGTAGTGGTTGAACACCTGGAGCAGGCACTCAAGGAGTCTTCTGAGATCGTAGATTTTGTGAACGGCGGGGGGAGACCGACGGAATTTAAGAATGTAATCGGAGAAACGGAGAAGTACAGGGGTTTCAAGAAAACGATATTCAAGACCATGGGGATTGGGTTAGAGGATATCGTCTCCGCACGCTACCTACTGAAGAAGATGAATTTGATCTAGGTAGCGATCTTTATCTGTCTAGTGGGATTTGAAATGATATATTAAATAACGGTTCGCTATCCTTCAGGCGAATGCAAAAGTACGATCTATTAATCGTTGGAGCCGGTATTTCAGGTCTCTCTTCGGCTTACCACATCAAGTCAGAAAATCCAGATCTGAATATTTGCGTTTTAGACAAGGGGAGTACGTATGCTCAAGGAAACACGGCCAAAAGTGCTGCCGCTTTTCGAGATGTCTTTACTTCGGAGACAAATTACAAGTTAGCGTCCTCTTCCATCTCTTTTTACAAGGACGTTCAAAGGAAAGGGTTCAACTTGGGAATGCACTTCAACGGCTACCTGTTCCTGATGGATAAGGACAATCTGAACTCTCCGGCAGTCCGGAAACTTCTTAATAAGGTCAAATCTAAAATAATAAGCAGGGAAGAAATTTCAGAACTTGGAATAAGGACGAATCCTGACCCGGATGCTGCCAGTATTATGAACCTGAGGAATATCGAAGGAGGTTTAGTAGGTGAAAATTGTGGCATCATGGAACCCGACCTACTTGCATCGTTTTATGTCACAAAATTGGAGAATATGGGTGTAGAGTTTAGATTCAACACCAACGTGGAAAGACTGAGCATAGCACCTCGCAACAAGCTAAATTTTCCTGGAGAACCGTTCATCTGGCAAGATAAGGTAATAGAGTCGGTCGAAACAAGCAAAGGAGATGTTTTTGCGGACCAGTTTTTGCTTGCGACTGACGTATGGACAAACGATTTGTTGAGGCCACTCGGAATTGACGCATTCACTCAACCAAAGAAGGTTCAGGTGTTTCAGGTCCAGAGCGAGGAAATCTCTAAAATGATGACAAGAAAAGTGACGGGGGAGGAGGACCTCTTTCCGTTTACAATTCTCCCTAGTCCCACAATTGACCTGAGGCCAGATCCAAAATCAAAGATGTTCTGGGTATCCTACGTTGAGGGAATCGGGAGAGGATTTTCACTAGAAGAGAATCCGACTGCTGATGAGGATTATTACTCAAACAATCTTTACACAGTCCTTAGAGAGTACGTTCCGGCTTTTTCTAATTCCCGCATACGGTCGAGCTGGGCGGGCTTCTATTCCATGAATAACATGGATGGCACCTACGTTTTCGAAAGACACATGAACCTTTCAGTAGTAAATGGGAGTAGTGGAAGCGGGATAATGAAAGCCGACGCAGCAGGAATGGTCGCAGCTGCACTATTCTCAGGAAAACAGTCGACAAGACTTTATGGTGGTTTAGAAATAAATGTAGCTGACCTCGGACTCTCAAAGAGAAAAGTGGATCAGGAAACGCTGATAATCTAATGCTTCTATGATGCCAACTTATTACAGAAGACAAGAAAAAAAATGTTTACAGATTTGAAGGTAGTAAAATCTTTCTCCGTTGGAGATAAGGGCTCTTTTTGATTTGAAGAAGTCTGTTACCAATAGCAAGGGCTTGGTTTCTGATTCCTAAAAGGAACCTTGCTGATAGGGAAACTCTAATCCAGGAAAAGAACGTAAAAGATTCAGCTTATGGATCGGTCGAAACGGGTGATCTCACTGGTAGATCATTCAGTGTCATTTGTCATGCATATTTTCCCATGAGATCGTTCAATTTTTTAAGGGTCTCTTTCAGCTCTGAAAGATCCTCCTTAGACATGCTCCTGAACAATGAATCTATACTCCTGTTCTTCAGTTCTTCCATTTCTTGACACTTCTCGACCCCCTTACTTGTCAGTTTTATGACGTAGCTTCTTCTGTCAGGTCCTCTCTTCCTCTTTACAAGATCCAGTTCTTCCAGGCTATCAACAGATGAAGTTATCAAAGCGTGAGACAATCCGGTCGATTTTGAAAGGTCGCTCATCATGGGTTCTTTTATTCCCCTGCATATCCTGTGTAAAACCTGGAAATCACTGGAATTGAAGTCTTTCAGGTTGGCATTAATTTCACTGAGTATTTTTTTTCTCAGTTTCCTTATCGAGGTCAATTGGTCCAATAGCATAGCATATTCATTTTTCATTTTTGGCCCCCGTGTCCAGTACTCGGTTCGGTGGTAGGGACATCGCTGGCTTTTTTATCTTCAGAACTCCTTGATCTCTTTCCGTCTGTGTACCCTTCTCCGTGTACATACCTCCCTCCACTGAGTGCAGAGAGTACTGCTCCAATAAGGGTTATCACGATTGCGACGTACAGTGAGTACTTGAGACCTATCATGAAGGACGGTCCGATTGCGTTAGGAAAGAAAGTAAGGGACATCAATGACTTTAACGCGGTAGGTGAAACCAGACTCAGCATTGAAGAAGGAAAACTGGCGGCAGGATTTATTCCAAGGAAGGCCGCGAACAGGGCGCCAGAAGGCGGAATTTGGGAGATCGCTACTGCGATCTGTGTCGGGAGTCCGATCGACTGGGATGTCTGCAAAAGTGAAGACGGAAGTTTCTGTGAAAATACAGTGATTGCTATTGAAAAGAATATTGCCATACTGATAGTCTGACCGATGTTATTGAATGTCGTTCTCATTCCGCTACCAGCTCCCCTGCTTTCGGGGGGTAAAGAGTTCATGACAGCGGTTGTATTGGGTGCTGCAAATAATCCGCTACCGATACCGTTCATTAGTAGAATTATTTCGAATTGCCATACGTTGAAATTGTATGGAAGTAAGGTCAGCAGATACAAGGATAATGCAATTATTACCATACCCACTGTAGCGAAAATACGTGCACCATACTTGTCAGTCAGCATACCTCCGATTGGGCCAAGAGCAATGAAACCGACCATCATTGGCAGCATGTATATGCCAGCCCAGAATGGTGTCGATGAATAAGAGAATCCGTGCAGTGGAAGATAAATGCCCTGTAGCCATATGACTACGAGGAACATAATAGCCCCTCTTCCGAGGGCAGACATGAAGTTTGCAAGGTTGCCGTAGTTGAAGGCTCTTATTTTAAAAAGGTGCAAATTGAATAATGGATACTTTACCCTCAGTTCGATGAACGCGAATAGTATCAACAAGACTGAGCCCACTGCAAAAGAGATCAAGACCCAAGGGCTTCCCCAACCCATGGAGGAGGTACCATATGGTACGAGTGCGTAAGTGAATCCAAGGCTTATCAAGACTAACCCCCCTCCAAGTGCAATGTTTCCAGCTATGTCCATTGGAACCTTTACTCTCTTCGTAGTCTGTTTCAGCTTGAATACGGACCAAAGAGAACCAGCAACAGCAAAGGGAATGTTCACTATGAATACCAAGTGCCAGTTACTTGACGCAAGCAGACCGCCAGCTATTAGTCCGATCAACGATCCTGATATGAAAGAAATCTGATTAATTCCGAGTGCTCGTCCCCTTTCACTGGAGTCAAAAGCATCGGTGATGAGTGCAGTACTGTTTACCATCAGTAGCCCTCCACCAATTGCCTGCACCATCCTAAATCCAATGAGCATCTCTGCTCCTCTGTTACCAGATCCATCCGGAATTATGGAGCTTAAGATAGACCCAACTGTAAAGATGATAAAACCCAAAGTGTAAAGCCGCGTCCTACCATAAACGTCGGAAAGCCTCCCAAATGTCACCAGCAGAGTGGCAAGAATAATGCTGTAACCCAACATTACCCAGAGCAACATTATGAACTCTCCCGGGGCAGTAGGGTCAATGTTAAGACCCCTAAAAATCGTAGGTAGTGAAATGAGGACAATGGTCATGTTGATTGATCCCATTAGCCCGCCCAAAGTAGTGTTTACCAAGACCGTCCATTTGTATTCCATTTACCGGTGAGTTATTTTGCTAATAAAAGTTTTATCACTGAAACATTTTAGCGCACCAAAATAATATTTAGTCTTGAATTAGGAATAAAAAGTTCAAACATAGAAACCAATAAGACTGCGTCTACACTAACCTCAATATGAAGGCTTGCGTCATAACGATAGGGAATGAAATTCTCAAAGGAAAGACGGTGAATACCAACGCAGCCGAGATCGGTAGAATGCTTTACTTCGCAGGTTATGACGTCCATAGAGGCATATCGGTGCCCGATATCAAAGAGGAAATAGGGAATGCTTTCAGATCTCTTGTTGGGCTCTGTGACGTGATTGTTTCTTCTGGGGGACTAGGGCCAACGTTTGACGACATAACAGTATCCTCATTTGCTGATGAATTCAAAATTCCAATTGTCGTAGACGCAGAGATATATAAAACAATTAAAGCCAGGATCGAAAAGCGGGGGGTTGAGATGACTAAGGAGAGGGAAAAAATGGCACTGGTACCAAAAGGATCGACCGTTATAAGGAACGTTGAAGGGACTGCTCCCGGGATCGAATACCATCTGCAATCTACTAAAATTTTCATCCTTCCTGGAGTGCCAAGCGAAATGAGGTCAATGTTGAAACACATAGAAAATAGGATTAAACTGAGTAATAGCTTTTATTTCGAAGATTCAGTGCTGGTGACTGGGATCTATGAAGCCTCACTCGCTCCATATATTACAGAATTGATGGAGGAATATAACGGCAAGATTTACATTAAATCGCACCCGATGTTAAAGGGAGGAGAAGAATCCGAAATCGAGGTGGAAGTATCCGCTAAGTCTGAAAAACTCGAAAGCTCGAAAGCCCTTGTTACAGAAGTTTTGAGGAAAATAAGTAAGATAGAGACGCAACTTAAATCCCGATGACTGATAAATCGAAATCAAAGAGAAGCGCGGGAATCAACTGGAAGTCCCGTGCTGATTATCTAGGAAAGGTTAGTATTTTTCGAAATGGCATCTTCCAAAGTATATAGTAGGGACAGAGCTTAAGGATTGGAAAAATAAAAAGCCTGTTTCTCTGCCACTGTCAAGGTGAGAACTAAGTATAAAATCGGTTTTTCCCTAGCTTAAGTAAAACATACTCAGTAATTGAAATATGGCGGTTCACCGTTGTAAGCCTCAAGTATCGAGATGGCTTTGTTCAGCAGAAACAATCTCTTCCCTCTCATGCCATAATCTTTAGCGCTGTCATTCTGAAATACTGACTTTGTCAGGAGGGTTTGTTTCTTTTTCTCCAACTGAGAGATGAGGACTGTCTTTGCTTTCTCTTTCGCTGTTTCGAAATCCTTTCCAGCTTCTACGTTGCGTACATAAAGGAGATGAAGGAGTCTCGAGAAGAAAATGTCGGTAGCTACCTCTAAATATCCCTCTTTCTCTTTTGAAAATTCAATATCATGCAAAGAGACCAGAAGCTTTGTGTCATCCTTTACTCTCTCTTTGATATCTTTCTGTTCTCTAAGGACACTACCATTCTCAAAATCCAGCTCGCCTAGAGACAATTCAGGCATCCTCCACATCAGTTCCAATCGAAAAGGTCCCGTAACTGAACCAAATTGAGGGGTCAAGATTTAAAATGAACTTTGCTCTACGCATTGAATTATAAGCGACCGCAGAGTTAGGTTTAGATTTTATCCACTTTTTATCGGCTAAACCGAGAGTGTACATACCTTCCGAGCGTACGATCTCTAGAAGTTCTAATTCGTCTGTTACGTCTAGAAAGCTAGGAGAATAAAGGCTGTCGGTGAGAACTAGCTCCACACACGAGGAGGGGGATTGGTTCCTCGAAGGGCGCCCGCTACTCTGCCGCAGTCTTATTTCTCCGTCTTTTGACTCAATCTGTCCGTCTCGCGATTCTGATCGGTGCCGTACAGAGCTAATTCGCATCACCCTGACAGTACCTAACGCTTTAGATTCCATCACTCTTCAACTGTATAACTTAATGAGACTATTCAATAGTATTATAAAGTTAGAAAACTTTTCTAACTTTGCAGTAGTATCGAAATACCAGTATATTATAGAACAATGGGGGATTCAAATGTTTGAGCTAATTGTAGCGGTGCTCGCTCTTGTGGTTAGTACGTACTTCGCAATCGTAAGACCACTAGGTGGAGCCTACGTGGGCGGAGCGTAAAGCAGCTTTTCAATGGATTAGTTTTTCTAACTTTTTTATACTATATACTATTGTTTGTCGATGACCTTTGGCGAGCGTCAGGAGGTTTGCCCTGTATGCGGTGAGCGAGCGAGGGTAACCCGTAAATGGGTGATGAACAAATATGGCAAGCGTTATGATTACTTCATTTATCATCACGAAGGAGCCATTCATTATTCAAACCAGGATCAAAAAGGTCAGAAGTACATAAAGAAAGGAGAACTTGAGAGGGTCCTTATAGAGACTATTAACTCTCAAGATTTCAAACTTGGCACGTTTAGGAACAAGGATATCAAAAAACTACTTGTCAAAAACTTCTCCGATATCGGGTTTGGTTCAATCAAGGTCAGTTTGGAAAGACTAGCAAAAATTGGAATGATTGAAAAGCATAAGAGAGGAAGGAGTCTCTATTACATAAACACGGTATCAAAAGATCGTTTGAGTTTCGTAATCAACTCACTGAAAATCGGACTGGTGGACATTGATAAAGACTATACATTCAAGAAACACGTATTCACTTACATAATCAAAAATGACCACTCTTGGCCACTTTATTACGTTCCATTCAGATACGTAGGAGATGTGGATATGAGGTTCGAAGATATAGAATTGCACGCTACAGATCCTTCCAATTCCAAAGATTTTAAAGTACTGCTGATTGAAGATTCTCCCACGGACAAGAGAGTACTTTTGAAAATGCCTATCCCGCTCCTCCCCGGAGAACTAAGAGACATTAAGGTAGAATATAAGTGGCCGGAACCAAAAATGTCATTCGTTTTTTCCGCTGCGACCAGGATGGACAATTTTCAATTTTCAATTTCTGGGGATAATGACATTAAGCTCAGTGCATCCTTGACCCTGGCATCTAGGAATGAAACCAGAGAGTTATCGAATAACAGTATGGAAGCTTCTTCTCCCATGTGGAAACACATCAGTGGTATCAGAATCTCCGACGTCGAGCCATTTTCTGTCCTGCAATTCAAATGGAAGCACTCCTGAGAATCACTTTCAGTCTAGGAAAACGGAAATTTGAATATTGAAGAAGGTAATTGACAATTAAATGGGAAGGAAAGCGGTGCTAGAAGTCTGTCAAGCTTGTGGTGGTCAAGCGAGAAAGATCAACTATACGTCTAGCTCTAAAGGAAAAAAATACCACTATTTGAAATTCGTCCACGCAAATGGAATAGTGCACTACTGTAGACAACCTGGCGATGGAGTTAGTCGAAGCTCTATTACTCAAGCCCCAAAGGGATCATTATTTAACGCCCTAGAAGAGATTGTCTCCTTACGGTTGCGCGAAAAAGAATTGAGATTTGGTGAAATCAAGTCGCTACTTGAAAATTCATACGGAAGACCTGTTGTAACAGCTACCGTCTATAGGAATATCAAAAAATTACTTAAACTTGACTTGATGAGCAAAAGGACAGTGAATGGAACTGTACTGTATGGTAAGAAAACAGGGAGTCCATCGGGACAAGAAATTAAGACGACAAGTATGTCAATCGGATTTGACTTCACGCATGATGAGACATTTGTTACAATGTTCGTTCACATTAAGAATTTCGGTCTAGGCATAATTGCAGGATATAATATTTCTCTACCTATGGGAGATTTGAACTCGCTTAATCAGATAAACTTATCTGCATTCGACGAAACTAAGAAAATCACACTACATGAGGAAAACGTTTTGTATTCCGGGTCAGATAGAACAGGTATTTCTATTACACTTAACAGGCCGATGCGTAAATCAGAAGAGAGATACTTGTTCTTGAATTATAGATATAATTTTCCGAACAGGCCAATTCAAATTGTGATTCCTTCGGACGTAGATCTTCTGAGAATAAACTGTGAATTCGAAAAGGGGGAAGATGTCAAAATCAAGAAGAGATTGTCAGATGGGTTTAGGGAAATCGAGCCAGTGATCATCAAGAGGACGGGAAACGATCCAGGGCACATTATCTTCGAGACCGAGTTTGAAAATGCGTTGAGGGGAGATACTATAGTGATATCACATAGCCGATGAAAAAATACTTCTCGTTTCAAAGGTTGAGTAAATTTCGAAGGACTTTATCCAAGTACCGCGGCGGTCAACAATACCCCAGTTTTTCGTGAGTATAGATGCCTATTCTTTGTGCCAATCGTTTGGTAATTCTCCTTTCTTTCAACCTGACCGTAAACTGAGACTAATTAAATGCTATCTTGTTACTCTTTAGTGGACTCTAATTCGGGGTAGGGTGCCTATCTGAATCCTCTAGATTTCTCTAGATGGATTTCTTACAATTATGGGCCTCAGACTTGCTTGTTAGATCTTAATGGATTACAGGCAAAATTGGAACATGGCAAGAATTCGTCCAGCGAACAAGCTCTGCGAAATCTTTTTACTCTTTGTTAATTTCATAAACCTATGAATGCTGACGGACAAATCCGTGCCGTAGTGACCGGAGTCGCAGTCGTGATAGTAGTTGCTGTTTTAATATTCGTTCCCTTTGAAATTATCGAAAGTCATAACGGTTCACTACATCCTTTATCTACTCTCCACATCGGGATAGTCAGCGATTCACAAGTCAACAATACATCTGGAGTAGGGTTAAACGAGATACCCGCAACGAGCAGTATCTTTTCCAGTCAGTCTTCGGAGAAACCCATCAAAGCAATAGCTGCATCCTTCGTTAGGTCATCAGGTTACGGCGAACTCATAATGGGTTCATTCGAATTCTTATCGCAGTCCTCTGCATCTTCGTTCGTAGCGCAGATCTACGAAAATGCAATGATAGATCTGCAGGGTTACCAGCAAGGAGTAGGGTTCTCCGTTGCCGTGACGAACGAATCATTTAATAATTTCCGGTACACTGCCATCGTATTGGGTGGTACTTTTGGTAACAATTCTGGTGCTGGTTCGATGGTGCTTATCGTGGCAGGATACTCGGGGCAGTTCGCGTTCGCTATGGACGTCTATCACATCGCTATTTCGAATCCAAGCGCATTAGTCCACGATGAAATCTTGACAATGACGGCCTGAGTCATCATGGAAATGACAATGTCTGTACTGCTTCTGCCTGGGCAAAAAATCTTTATGCGATTCTACCTTGGTCGTACAGTCTAAGATGAGCATGTGGTCGTACTTTCTCAAAAGACTTGCATCGGTTCCACCGACAATCTTGATCATCCTCTATTTCATATTTGTAGTGTTTTCGTTTATAGGAAATGGTAGTCCTATTTCGTCAGGTTTTCCAGCCTTTTCGGACTCAATTACTTCTTATCTAACTGCTTTCGGAATATTCGTAGTAGATATCTTGATTGGACACTGGGGCTATCTCACAGCAGGAACCGAAGCTACTTACAGCGGCCCACTTACGATGCTTATAGACATTTATCTCTTTTCTACTCTTGAAGTAGTGATCATCGCAGCTCCGATTGCATTGATAATCTCGTTCCCGTTGGGAAGGTACCTCGGCACACATCATACTTACAGACTCGCAAAGTTCGGAAGGTCAGCAGTCATCGTAGGCTACCTAACTCCCGCTTACGTGGTAGGTCTGCTTCTCCAGGTTCTGTTGGGAAAGGGAGTGATAAGCGGAAACCCGCTTGCGGTCTTTCCTATTACTGGCGCGTTTAATCCGATCGCACTTCCGTCAGGAGTACCAAAACCAGCATGGTTGGAGAGTAATGGAGTGCTGATATCCAGCCCTACGCACATGCTCCTGTTCGATTCTCTTATACACGGCGATTATACCCTTGCAGCCAATGCATTTATGCACCTCGTACTTCCAGTCACAACGTTAGTAATTGGTATTACCGCGATCGTCACTTCCCTCTTGGAAGCCGGTTACACCGACAACATGGGCACGGAATATGTGAGGAGCGCGAGAAGTCGCGGCGTACCAGAGAGACAAATCGAAATAAAGCACGTCAGGCCCAACGCTGTAATGCCTGTGATGGCTTCTGCGACCATCATGGTAGCCTTTCTACTCAGCAACATAGTCATGATGGAGTACGTGTTCGATTATCCTGGGATAGGACTGTTTCTCATCACGACCATGGCTCACGGTCAGTACTACCCAACGGCAGTCACAATATTTCTCCTTGGGCTAATCTTGATCTTCGGTGCAATCACAATAGACACAATCCATTATGCGAAGAATCCGCTCGTACGGACTTGACATTGTTCTGGGATATACAGCATCGCACTATGTGGTTCTTGGATCCATAGCTTTTCTAAGGCCATCCGAAAGTGCTATTAGACCTATGACTAGGACCAACAAGAACAAGATGGGAAACAAGACGGTCCACCAGTATCCCAGATATAGAAATACGGCAGCAGTGGCAGGAATGTAATGGCCCCCCCCCATTACTGGTCCTCCTATTGGATACCCAAATTGATATCCAAATTCTGGGAATCCATTGATGAGGCTGCCCAGTTCTGGTATCGTTGCGAGAGGCAAAAACTGCGCCCAGAACATGAAGTTTGCAGCCGAGAAGATCAAGACCACAGTAGCCATGTCGAGAGAGAGCCTTATGAGAATTGGCGTAGTTATGTTCGGAACGATGTGCGAGTAGACTATGCGCAAGTCAGACGCTCCTGAGGCCCGTGCTGCCTCGATAAATTGCTTCGCCTTCACATTGAGCGTGAGCATCCGAGTTATTTGAGCATAATATGCCCACAGTACCACTACTATTCCTGCAAAAATTGAGAGTATTGTGAAGTGAAACAAAAAGCCGAAAATCACGACTGAGATGATGAGTGGAAAACTGATAAATGCGTTTGAAATGACCGATATCAGCCATTCTGATTCCCTTGAAAAGAATGCGCCAGTTACTCCGATCAGCGTGCCTATGACCGCGCTCACTCCAGCTATCAGTACAGCATACCCGAGGTCGATCGGTATCGACGCAAGGATAGCGGGAAGTATGGGAATCTCATAAGCTGTGGTTCCAAATATGTACATCCAGCCATGGTTGAGTGTTGGGGGAGATGGTTGTGTCAGCACAACGGATTTAAGTCCAGGGTTAGTAAAGGCAAACAAATTAAATGCATTGCTCACGTTAATGTATTTCGGGTAAGCGACGTCTAACAAAGAAATGACCAGATAGATTCCAATTATGACAACTCCGACCTTGAAAGAAGCATTTCTTTTAAGTCTTCCAGAAAAGGAAAATCTTGTCGCGACCTTATCGTGCCCTGTACTCAAAGACATCTTGCTCAATGCTATCTGTAAATTGTATTTTAGTTTTTGTCGTAAACCGACCCGTCAGACCGCTCTAGAAAGACGCCCGAGCTGGGATTCGAACCCAGGTCTGAGGCTCCGCAGGCCTCTAGGATAATCCAAACTACCCCACTCGGGCTTCGAGGCTTTCTGACACTCTCTCCAGGTATAAGATGGATTCTAGAAATTCATTGAGCGTCTTCCGGACATCATTGGTTTGACCCCTAATGGTGCAGAGGTATCCCTCCTTTGTCTTCCTGCAATTCATATACTTCTTGTGATCCTCAAGTACCGCTCGAATGATGATTTCTGCTTCTTTTCCTTTAACCTTCAGTTTGGTTTCAATTTCCAGGTTTCCCAGCTCCTACCACCCTTGGGCTAGAGTTGAGAGAGGATATTGAGAAGATTGAGTCCATAATTGGGACTTTCTTGTCCGCATCAATTAGGTATCGCCCCTCCGAGATGTCAGAGATTTCCGCATTAATGTTGTTGAAAAGGAAGTTAATTTGTATCTTGTCTCCTACCGAAGGAACCACCTTAACGGTCGGATTAGTCCTGACTTCAAGTGTTATGCTATCAGTAAATTCTATTCCCTCTCTGGAATAGAGCAAAGTACCTTTTGGAACATCATCGACTTCAGCGTTCCTATATGCCAGTCCTACTCTAGAAAAAGGGGTTGCAGTTTCCATGTCCACATCCATAATTTGTATGCTCTTTATGTCGACAGATTTACCTGATGGATAAGCTTTCAATACCATGTGTTTCTTTATCTCACCGCCAAGCACGAATCCGAGACTAACCGTACCTACACCTTTGACTTGAAAGCTCTGATCCAGTACCACCAAGTTTTCAGCTTTTGGGTCCTCCAGCGGTACCTGTGAAAATTTTTCAATGTCTTCGTACTTCGGGTTAAGCGCGTGTACCTTTATTCCCATGCCTGTGGCAATCTTCTGAATTTGTTCGGTTAAATTGGGATCAGATATTACACCCAAATTCCTAATCTGGTGGTAATCCAGCGTTAGCAAAAACTCTCCTACGCTCTTATCAAGTTCGTTAACAGCCAAAATTGCCTTGTTGGATACCGATGCAGCGTTCAAGAGCGTTTGGATCCTCTCGGGGAATTTGAAGGGGTAGAGGAAAGTCATTTCGTTTCCCGAAATCCTGGTGTTGTAATATCTTATATCGGTTTCTGAGCCCCTCTTAGAGAGACTCTTCAGAATCTCCTCATCTCCATAAAACAGGATTGTCTGATTCACGTGTTAAGAATTCACTGCTTTTATAAATAATGTTAGGAGTCTGAGCTAAAGTGACAAAATTCTGAGTTCAAGACTGGGTTTCTCTGTCTTCCCTCCGTTGATAGGTAATTCACATATTGTTCTTTGGACAAAAGATGTGGGAGTCGTCTGGGATCCTTTCGGTCGAACTGGCCAATCCACTCGAATATCTGATCAAGCTGTCAGTACTTTTCCTTTTCAGAGACAGAATGGACAAATTTGATAATTTCCTGCATCGTATTTATGGCTAGGTCCATGTTCAGCGCCTGATTCAACAGGTACTTTTTTCCATCGCCGCTTATTTCATAGTACTTCCTGTTCCTTCCAGGCTGGGAGTCATTTCTGTTCTTTATTAACCCACGGATCTCCATGTTCCTTAGAATGGAATAAATCTCTCCATTGCTCAATTTCTGGTTTAGACCCTTGTTGACTTCCCTCTCTAGTTGATATCCATAGCCAGGTGCGTTCCATAGGGACTTTAGAATTATTAACGAAATAATTCCCTTGAACGTCCTACCTCTTTTATCTTCCTTCATTGATATGAGAATCTAAATTATCATTGCTATTTAAGCTTGAATGCATTTTCTGGTTGCTTCAGACTAATTTTCCCTCCATCTCGATCTCTTCAGTGCGAGATAGGTCAGCACGATTGTGACAGACAGAAGCACAATCCACGAAACCGCAAAACCAATGGCACCAGGGCTATAGAATCCCGTTTGGCTCTGGGCAATCTCGGATGCATAAGTCGTGGGGGAGAGATATGCAAGGTACCTATATGGTAATGGGATGTAGCTAATTGGATAGTACACCGGAGGTATGGTCGTCAGCAGCGGTGAAAGTATGCCCGAAAATCCCCAGGACTGTATGATGTCAGAAGTGAAGGTCGAGAGAAAAAATCCAAGGGATATGGAGAATGTGAATATAGTCGCCATATCTAAGAAAATAATAAATGCGCCGAGTGCGGTGGTCTTTACAAACAAGACGTTCAAAATTATGAGGAATGCAAGTGTGGGTATGGAATATACGATCTCAGATATCGCCATGCCAACGACATAGACAAGTGAACTTGTAGGGGAACTGACGATCATGTCCTGCAGCCTCATATCGTTCTTAAGGTGCGATAGGTCTTGCTGCAGGGAAGTACCGCTCGAAACCATGTTCATTATTAATGCACCGACAGCAGCGACGGGAAGCAATGTACCTCTGCTTGCGAATGTCACTACTGCGAGTATAGCAAGGGGCGCAAGGAGTGTGTTGATCAGAATTACGGGATAATTTATCATAGCATAAATTGAATTCACCAAGATGGAAGCCATTATCTGGCTACCAATCCTCCTTTTCATCG
Source organism: Thermoplasmata archaeon (assembly GCA_021792255.1). Classification (GTDB taxonomy): domain Archaea; phylum Thermoplasmatota; class Thermoplasmata; order Thermoplasmatales. Next base: position 361,000 of record JAJYUZ010000001.1, on the reverse strand, counting down.
TTTCCACCCTCCTCCTCGTTGCCAAGGTATTGTTCAAATATATCACTTAGAGAGGCCTCTTCAACCGTGAATTTCATCTTGTTTGTCAACAAATACGGAACGAGCCCATAGATCTTTGAAGCGGAGCCATAAACGAACGTTTCTTTCTCAGACACAGGTTGAACTTGAACTTCATCATCCTCTATCTTAAAATTTCCAGAATGTACCTTGAGCACGTAAGGCAATTTAACTTTCGATCTGAGATGATCTATGCCTCCGATATCGACGAGTTTACCTTGATCCAGTATCATTATTTGGTCACCCAATATCTCCGCCTCCTCTAGGTAGTGGGTTGTCAGTATGATCGACCTATCTTTCTTCATCTTAGATAGCAGCTGCCAGAGTTCTTTCCTCGACAGATAGTCGAGTCCGGTCGTCGGTTCGTCAAGGAATACAACTGGAGCTTCGCTCGAGATTACGGTCGCTACCATCAGTTTCCTTTTCTGTCCGCCGGAGAGTTTCCTGCTCTTTTCTCCTTCCTTTCCTTCCAATCCAAGCTCCCGCAGGGCCTCTTTCCCTTTTTCTTTGGCTTCTCTGTACGAATACCCCCTCCACATTAGGTACGAACTTACGGTTTGTAACGGCGTTAGCCATGGTAGTGGACGTGCCTCCTGCGGGACTATTGCAATTTCCTGTCTCACGACCTCTGCCTTTTCTACTACGTCCAAATCGTTTATGAACCCCTTACCAGAGGTGGGCATCAGCTCAGTTGATAATATCCTAATGAGTGTAGTCTTTCCAGCACCATTCCTACCTATGATCGAGAATATCCCGTTAAGATTTAGATCCAAAGACAGCTCTCTTAGTGCTTGGTTTTTCTTGTCGTAAGTCTTTGAAAGACTCTCCGTCCTAATTTTCATCTGGAGCCTTCTTGTTTATTTTATGGGACTATGCCTGTTAAAGTTTCTTGGGGATTCCGGCGTACTTCAGAACGTTATCGACAACGGTCTTGAAGCTCTTTGAACTGTCGCTTTCGGGGTGCGAAAGTATCATCGGAGTTCCGTCGTCCCCGTCTTCCACTACGGACGCTTCCAGGGGTATTGAGCCGAGGAAGTTTATTCCGAACTCCTTAGAGACTTTCTCTCCGGTCCCCTCTTTAAAAATGTACGTGGTTTTTCCACAGTGAGGGCAAATAAATCCACTCATGTTTTCTATTAGACCAATCACCGGCGTGTTAAGTTGTTTGGCGAAATTGATAGCTTTCTTGACGTCAATCATCGCCACTTCTTGTGGTGTTCCAACAATCACAAATCCCGTTATCTTTGGAATTATCTGGACAATTGACAGGGGTTCATCTCCCGTTCCTGGAGGAAGGTCGAAAATCAGAAAGTCGAGTTTTCCCCAGGCCATGTCCTTTACGAATTGTTGAATCATCTTGTGCTTAAGTGCTCCTCTCCAGATCACCGGAGTATCCCTCGACGGCAGGAAGTATTCTATCGAAATCACTTTCAAATTGTTGCTGTAACTGACTGGAATTATCTTCTTGTTTTCATCCATTACTGGTTTGTCATCTACCAGTCCCAGCATCTGTGGTATATCAGGTCCGTGCATGTCTGCGTCTACCAGACCTACTTGATAACCTCTCGTCGACAATTCAACTGCTAGATTTGCCGAAACAGTTGATTTACCCACGCCTCCTTTCCCGCTCATTACAACTATTACATTACCTATATTTTTGACACTCTCATCTTCGGTACTGAGTTTAAAATCTACTGGGGATTTAGGGGTTGGTTCATTAACCTTGATAGTTCCAGGCACAATCTCACCTTCTCCTTAATTTGAGCAACAAATAATAACTCTTCTTAATCGATTTCGAAATTTGTATCAAATTCCTTTAATATAGACTTATACTACAAAATAAATGAAATACCTGTTTGCCGTCGTATTTCTCATCTCACTGATGCTGTTATCGGGCTTGACTGGTGTAGTACAGGCCAGCGGTTCCGTTGATGGTACAGCAAGCGCATACGATACTTTCAACACGACATCCAATGGTATTTCAGATTTTTCCGTACAAGTAAACAGTCAGACCATTGAGGTATTCAACTACTTCAACGTTTCTGGATTCTCCCTTTCTATGGATATGCCTTACGTTAGTGAAGACAAAATGATGCCTCTCTTCTGGCAGGGGACCGGAACGGTCACCATTGTACCCGCGCTATCGTACTCCGGAATAGGCGCTTTCGATTATGCATTCTCCCAAATGGAATATGTGTATTTTTATCAAACAAATTATCTCGGAATGTTAGTCACAAATGGTCAAATTTCTGAATCAGGAAATCTCATAGTGATCAATAGTTCTGCTAATATGGGCGAACTGTCAATTTCGTACATAAACTGCCCATTATCAGACTACAACTATATCGAGAACAGTTTCCAATCAAGTGGAGATAATTATTATGGAAATTATTCGAGTTTTTACTATTCCGCCGGTCAGATCAATAATTATTCGCTCATAAACAGACAATCTGCGGTGTCAGTCATATCGAAGATCTCTAGCTCAGGCAGCGCCTCCCTTTCTTTCAACACGCAGAGCCTGACAACCAAAGGAAATGTGGGAATGTTCGTCTCGGATGGTCTTTTCCCGTTGATCTATCTCGACGGGTTTAACACTTCAATCGATATCAAACTGGCAGAAGGCTTCCATTTCGGATACAGGGAAGACGGCCAATCCGGAAACGGGGGCTCGAGTGAGGATCCATCGTCCCACTGGCCAATTTCAATGAGTGAAGAACACATATTCAAAATTCAAAATGGGTTCAGAATTCTCGGATATGTGGACGTCTATGGCGGAGCCTCACTCAATAACTCCACCCTAGTCGTGAATTCTCCAATCAGTTTCGTGGTGGTCAGGTTCTTGCCTTCGGTCCAGACGACCAGTGGACCAAGTCAGAGCAATAATGTGCTTGGAAACGCTTCGACCGAGATATTTATCGATAACCAGGCGTACTTCATTCCATTTTCTCCGAACGTCACATACCAGAACCTTTCGTTCGATCACGGGAACTTGATGTTTCAGTTCACCCAGAATGGGACCCAAAAAATCGTCGTTGTAATTCAGGGAAACTTTACAGTTTCTAAGTTCTCACTCAATGGAGTGGTAGAGAAGGACACTAACTATACTGTCACCCGTACCGCCAACGAAACTATAATCTCGTTTGGGACCAGCGGGAATGGTACTCAGTCCCTGTCTCTATCAATTGTCCCCTACCAGAGGGGCACAAGTCAAAACCCCCTTATAGCCCTGGTAATTTCTCTAACTGCGCTGGTCGCGGTGACGATTTCCTTAATAGTCCTGTCTAGAAAGAACTGGGTGAAACGGCTGGAAAAAGGATAATTAGGGATTACTCCTGAGGTAGTATGGACGTTTACAAGATTCCACTAGCTAAGAAAGCCGATATGGAAAAGATTCTGGCCATGGACCAAGTATTCAGGCTTTCAATCACAATTAAAGACTCTTCAATGTTTGGAGAGGAGGGTTTCCAGTACCTCATACTAGAAGGGTTAGAAGAGCGACTGAAAGTCGCAAGAGAGGAGCTGAACAAGATATCGGAGAAGATAGATAAGGAAAAGGCAAAGAAAGTGGAAGAGTTGATCGAGAAGGAAAGACAGAGCGTAAACGATAGCTTTGGTTCTATTTTTGGATAATGTTCATCGTTTTGGCAGATGCAGAACTAGAGCTCGTTCCGGAACGGATGCGTGATGACAAAGAAGTCAGGGATTTGCTGAAGAGAATGGGTAAGGAGACGGCGATTCTCGATAATTATCTTATGAGGGATTCTATCAAGAGACACTTCCCAAATGAAGTGCGCAGAATAGGTTTTCCAGACATCGCTTATGAGTTCGTCAGGATAAATGAAGAATCGCCACTCAACGACTCTATCGATCTGGAGTATGCCATCCACACAAAAAATAACACAATCATAGAAAAATCAGACTTTGGAAATTTTGGTGCCGGATATCCAGAGTTTGTGGAGCGTGTGGAAAGAATACTGATCGAGCGTGAAAAGAGAACGAGTCTTATGGATTATCTAGAAAGCAAGGGAATTATTGGAAGCGCTGCAGTCCTTCATCCAAGGGGAAATCCCGGTCTCGTCATCACCGATCAGTCCAACCTCATAATTGGTGGGTTCCCTAATGGTGATTTCGTGTCAAATATGGGAAGTCTGAGGAAATTCTCAATTCACGAAAGGGAAATTACGGTTCCTGGGGTGCTGGAACTCATCCACTTCAGGCTATTCCAGCCATGACTCTGCTCATAAAATTCTTCTTGTCTTCAATCATCTTTTCGGTTCCTATGTCATTTCTCATGTAATAGCTTCCCCTCAATAGAGGCGAAAGCCCATCAAATCTTCTTGAAATTTCTCTCAAGTCATTACCTTCGGAGACCAGAGCAATGGAACGAGAATTTGTTTGCTCCAGATGTTTCCCCTTTAGGTGTACAGAAGCATAATAAATCTTCAAATCCTTTAGAAGAATTTCCTCTTCGTCCATCTGAATTGCGGAAGGCTCAGGTTTGCTTCCATATCCCTTTGGTACAAGATATCTCAGCACATTGATTCTGTTCCTGAATTCGGGATTTATTTCTCTGTCGTGTAGCATCATTATGGCAACGTCCATCATAGAGTTCTCCATGAGGGATAAGACGTTCATAGCCTCTGGGTCCCCAAGCCTCGCATTTATTTCTAGGAGTTTCGGACCATCTGAGGTCGAAATGAAACCTCCGTATATCGGACCAACATAATCGACTATTTTTTCTGCAAATTTAGCTACCAGCTCTTCCATTATGCCCTTTGCCTTGACAACGGTTTCAAAATCTATGAAGGGGAGACCCCTCTCGGAATAACATATAGATCCCATTCCTCCAGTGTTCGGACCCGTGTCATTTTCATAAGCCCTCTTGTAGTCCTGAACTATTGGAAGGAAGTAAATTTTCTTTCCCTTTACGAACGCCTGCAGGCTGAACTCCTCTCCCACCATCTTTTTTTCAATCAACAGGGCACTCTTACCCGAGCTAAGATAATCTCGGGCGATCTTCGCACCATCTTCCTTCGAACTGAAGTGAACTCCCTGAACCACGACTCCCTTCCCTCCCGTGAGTCCGTCTGGTTTTATGACAAAATCGTACTCTAATCCGTCAATGAAATCAGCAGCTCTGTCTGGGTCAGAGAAAGAGGTGCTCTCTATATTCCCTCCTATCTTATTCTCCGACAAGAACTTTCGACAATAAACCTTGGAAGTTTCGAGTTTGGCGGCAGTCGAAGATGGGGCAAAAACATTGAACCCATTCTCCAAAAGAATGTCAGATACGCCGTGGGCCAGTGGTGCCTCTGGACCGATGAAGACGTAGTCTGGTTTCAATTTTAATGCATTTTTCAATACCCACTCGCTGTCATTTTCGTCGCCGACGACAATCTTCCTAGAAATTCTCTGGAGACCTGGATTCTTATTGACCGATATCACGACGAGTTCAGCACCCGATTTTACAATAGAAAGCCCAATCGCGTGCTCTCTTCCCCCTCCACCAATCAGGAGAGCTCTCAACTAGGCACCTTTTCTTCCTGCTTTACTCTCTCTTTCAGCTCCTTGCCATACTTCTGGAAGAAAGTTCTCGTGAGCTTGACCAGTCTTCTTCTTCCTCTTGGAATTATCTCCACCAGTCCAAGCTTGCCAAGATGATCCAGTTCTTCTTCAGTCTTCTTTCCGCGAAGTCTCTCCACGTGAGAAATGTACGTCTTCCCCTTCCTGAATAGCAGGCCGATGATCTCCAGTTCACCTTTGCTAATTTCACTCTCAGAATACTTGAATGCCAGGTCGCTGTACTTGTCCCTCACTCCCACTTTGTACTTTCTTCCAATCATCTTCAATTCAAGCGACGTGTTTTCGTATCTCTTTTTCAGAATCCCAAGGGACTTTGAGACCACCTTAGGGTCGATGGATAGAGCAGCCGCGATTTCATTTTTGGCCAAGGCGGTCACTGTGGCAATCAGGAGCGCTTCTGTTCTGTTTGAGACTTCGTCTTCCATTGCCCATTTATGATATGAGGAATTATAAAACTTACGTCTGATTTTGATAAATTTCAAGTTTGGAGCATTGAAAGTAGAGGTTGTCCCGAGTAAGCCTCCTTCTGTTAGCCCTTTCGGGTTGATGGCATTTGACTATTGCGCTCTACCTGTTCCTCTGATAGCTGTCATGAGAACTGCTTGAGCTTGCTCCTATCTCACCCCCTCTGTCTCATCAAGTTTTCGGGAACGTCCCCTTCTAAAGGTTCACCCTTGACCGAAACTGTGTCATTTCTTTTGAGGAAGAGCTGGTCTCTCGACCAGGGTTTTATCCAGATTGCTACCCGGAGGGAGGACTTTCCTCACCATATCTGGCGACGGCCATCCTGGGACTACCAGTTCTCAATCTTGTCTCAGTATTTATCATTCACTGGAGAATTTAAAACAGAAAATCAGATTGTCTGCAAGTCCTCGACGAGTTCAGTCTCGCCCTCCAGCAGTCGAACTATAAAGTGAGAACAGTTCGTGAATCTTAGATTATCGGACTCATGAACGTACATTTCGTAAAAAGACCTGATAAATGCCCCATGTGTTATCACGATTATTTTTTTGCCATCGAAATTATTTCTTACAATATCGGCGAACTCTTTTACTCTCTTTAAGACCGAGGCAACAGTTTCAGAAGCGCCCAGGTCGTCTATTTCCCTAGAGAGAGATTTCATCTCCACTCCATACCTTTCTCTGATCTGATCGGTCGTCAGTCCCTCCATTGCTCCGTAATCTCTGTCTCTAAGATCCTTACGCTGTCCATAGAATGGGACGCCGATCGCCCCTGAGACTATTTCAGCGGTCTGTATGGATCTTCTCTTGTCACTCGAGACGATGAAATCAAAATTGTAACTAGTGAGTGATTTGGCAAGCCTTCGGGCTTGTTCTTTTCCCGTCTCGTTGAGTGGGTCGTCTCCATTGCCTACCCACAATCCTTTGACATTGGAGTCCGTTTGACCGTGTCTCGCTACTGCAATAAGGAGGCCTGGTTTCATTATGTCGGTATGAGGTGGACCTTAAAAAACCAAGCGATGGATATAATACAAAGAGGGGATTGAATTCAACCAAGGATCACGAGGAAAAAATAATAATGGTATCGCAATTGCCATTGGAATCAACATCGGGGCCCGTGGCCTAGTCTGGATAAGGCATTGGCCTTCTAAGCCAATGATCCGGGGTTCAAATCCCCGCGGGCCCGCTTGTGAAACGTAATTGAATCCCTAATTTTTGCCTAAAAGGAATTAAAGAAATCAAGGAAGATAATGGAGGAATTAGACCTACATATTATGCAGAATTGAAAGAATTATAGATTAATAAATGATAAACGTGCACATCTCTCAGGATATCCAGAAACAGGAGGTGCAGGAACATTTACGAGGGCCGCCCTGCCTCCATGAACCTGTCTGCTACGTCAACGCTTTCAATGATCTCAGCACCACCGTGTCACCTGTAGGCTATGTACTTAGCTGTCCCCTATAATATGTATGACTGGGATCTTCTCAAACTCCCATTTATTGGATTTGCTGTCATATTTTGAGACTACAAATACGTGCCAGTTCATATCGTCAATCTGCGGAAAGTCTGATCTGTAATAATACCCAGGCCATCTCGTTTCTTCCCTGAAGAGCGTGTGCCTCATTACAGCCTGGGCTGTCATAACCCTATGGTGCAATTCCCAGGCGCGCTGCAGTTGGTGAATATCTTCAGCTCCTAGAAGTGGCAGATCCTCCTGAAGCATATCAAGCAATTCCAGACCTCTTCTCATTGCAACGGCATTTGTCGTGTAGTCCGATGATACTCCTGCCGAATATTCATCCATGATCTTCTCAAGACGTTTAAGCCCCTGGGATGGAAGCAGGTAATATGGTGATACCACTCCCTTCTTAGTGATAAAACTGCGGCCAAGATTATAATTTTCAAACGGTGCAAAGATTTCAGACTTGAAGGATTCTATAGCTTCATCATCCATCTCCGAAAGCTTGGGATTATTATCTCTCAGGTATCTAACAGCATTCTTGCCTGCTATTCTTCCCTCTGCAAAGGACCCAGAGGAAAACTTGTGTGCAGCACCGCCTGCAGCATCTCCCGCGGCAAAAAGCCCTATAATCACGGTCATCCTGTTGTACCCCCAAGAATATTCTTTTGGTGCGATTCCTGGCGGACCACTGACCCAGGTACCTGCATTTACCGCGTGGGATCCCATTATATAAGGTTCAGTTACAACAAGTTCTGAGGGCTTCTCCTTGGGATCGATATTTTGTGATGCCCACACCAGTGCCTGACTAACAGTCATATCCAAGAAGTCCTCCCATCCAGCCTCCTCCTTATCTCTTGAGTCAAGAGCGTCTTCCGTATGCATAAGAATCGGCGATTTTCCCTGCCTGATCTCATCGAGCATAAGGTCGTTCCTGAGGCAGGTAGGAATGGGTTTTACATCAGCGTATTTTCCGTATTTCTTTCTAAGCTTTTCCCTGTTTGTATCGTAGCTCTCTCCGAGCGCGTTAGTTGCTTTTGACTTTATGTAAAGAAACCAGGCACCGACTGGCCCATAACCATCCTTGAATCTTGTCGGAACGAGTCTTATTTCCATCTGAACCATCTTGGCCCCAGCCTCAATGGCCAATCCATAGGCAGATCCACTGCTCCATGGAGAGTACCACGTTCTACCCCAGCCTTCACCGACAGAGCGTGGCCTGAATATGTGTGTGGCTCCTCCAGCAGCAAGGATCACAGCCTTACTCCTGAAAACATACATAGATCCATCTCTGACATCAAAACCTACGGCTCCTGATATCCTGTTTGGATCATTCGGATCCTTTAGGAGGCGTGTGACCATCACTCTGTTGATTACTTCGGTAGCTGCTTTCTTAGCAGCCTCTGCCACTATAGGCTTATAGCTCTCTCCATGAATCAGAACCTGCCATCTGCCTTCCCGGGTGTATCTGCCTGTCTCCTCAGATTTTACGATGGGGAGGCCCCACTCTTCAAAGAGGTGGACGCTGGAATCCACGTGCCTTCCAATATCATATACAAGATCCTCTCTTATTATGCCCATCAGGTCTCCTCTAACGTAGCTTACGTAATCTTCTGGAGTGTTCTCGTTCCATCGCATTCCGAGATAGGTATTTATTGCCGAAAGCCCCATTGCAACAGCGCCACTCCTATCGATGTTTGCTTTCTCCACTATTATAATCTTGAGATTCTTTCCCCATTTTCTTGCTTCGTATGCAGCACCGCAGCCTGCCATTCCACCACCTATAATCAGGATATCAGAATCCACCCTTTTTATCAACATTTAGATCACCTCCCCTCATTTCCTTTCAATAACCGGTAGAGGCTTTCCAGTGAAAAGCATCTGTGGCTCGCCGGCAAGCTCTTCACCATCAAGATCTCTAACTTCCTTTTCCTCAATATTTATAGAACCCCATGTAGTAGTTCTGATTGCAAACTCAAAATGCTTCTTCCTTTGATCCCGGTAGACGATATCCCATTTAATGTCGTTTCTTTCCTCGTCCCTCTTGACAGATATTTCCGAGCCCAGTGGCCCATAATCTGCATACGGACGCACGCTTATAGCGTTCTCAGGGCATGCTTTTACGCAGGAGAAACATTCCCAGCACATATCAGGCTCTACGTTGTAGGCCTTGTTTGTCTCACGATCCAGCCGCATGATGTCACTGGGGCAGATTTCTTCACATTTGCCATTTCCTTTGCATTTAGAATCCAAAACGTATGTAGGCATCTTTTTTTCACCTTTTTTGTTGGTTCCCGTAAAAAAATATATTTTCAGGACGTAAATCCTGTCTCTTCATCAAAATAACCCAACGACGAAGATATATTTCAATTTTATGAATCCTCCTGTGGCGCTAAAACATGGTCATGTTCAAATGGCATCGACGCTTTCCAGTCACTTCCCTCTTGAACCGTGTGCAATGATCATCATCTCCTCCGTCTATGAGCTCTGATACTGTGCTCCTGACACAGGACAGGCTTATCCCTGTGCCCATATTCCTCGAGATATCCCAACGGCTCATGCCATCAATGAGCCTCTTCACTGCTGCATAGATTCTCACTTCGTTGGAGGTTCTCTAATTAATAAAGGAAATAATGTGTGCTTAAAGTACAGTCAATTACTGGCGTCTATTAAGATGAAGAGAAGTAATGCTAGGCTAGATACCTGATAAGGTGGAATTTTTCAGTGCTCAGCATGCTCCAACTTCAGATGGGCGTATTCTGTATTTTCCTCACCGACTCTTTTGAATAAATCTAGCGACAAAAGTCCCTATCAGTGCTCCTGAGACGCATAGGCCTCCGTTAATAAGAAAGATAAGCGCGAACAGCGCCACTGAGGGAATTCCAGCAATCGCACCGACTTCATTCATCACCGGTCCCAAGTATCCTGTGGGAAGCATAAGGAAGATGATTAGAATACCCAACACTCCTCCGGCGAAGCTCGACAGAATGGAGATAAGATAACCCCTTCTGATAACAATAGAAGCAACGAGTCCTGAAAATAGAACTGTGTACCATATGCTTGTGAATAGGAGTGCGACTCCCAGTACTATGACGATCAGCGTAGAGAGTATGAATCCGAGAGCGCCATTAATTTTCACTGAGATCCCTCCGGAACCAGAGAGATAGTATCCATCACTTCTTGAGTGGGGAACGAAGAGTACGCCGGATAGAAGAGGAGGGGCAGATAGGTATCGTTTATCCAATCATTCACGTAATTGGAGTACAGGGGACTCGCCGGATTTTCGCTCTGACCGCCGGGATATACGCCGTATGAATGAGAAACGTTGGACATATTTACGACCATTTCCCAGCTCTGCCCTCCCGTCGGATAATTATTTGGTCCAACACCGGATGCATCGTTTGGACTATTGAAATCCCCTCCCTTGGAGATCGGACCGGCATTAAACTCACCAAATCCGAAAAGGTTAGGGAAAAGGAATCCATAGAATTTTCCCCAGGTATAGTTTCCAGAAGGGTACTTCTCATTCAGGAAATTCATCGCTTGCACGACCGACTCTGTCACAAGGTTCTCCATGCTCTGGTTGGAGAACGGACTTGCCGATCCAGTCACTAATGCGTTCAGCAAGACAATATCCATCGAAGCAGAACCGGTGGTATTCGGGTAGCTTCCTCCCATTCCAGATGGTACTCCCAGGGTCGTATTGTACTCCGGCATCACTCCGTGGTCTTCTAAGAAGGGGAAGAACGTATCGTTGAAAAGATACATATACGTGAAGAACCAGACCGAGGCCGCATCTGATTCAGTGGTCATGTTAAAGTTCCAACCCGAAAGAAGGGAGTATGCTTTTTCGACGGAAGCGTTAGTGTTTCCTTTGAGATAGCTCAGGATGTACGGGACGGCAACTTGAGCTTCATAATCGGTATAGTTGGTTCCCTGGAAGCTCACGATATTGTTTGGAGAGACAGTGGAATGACTCGAAAGATAGTTAACCTCCATCTGTGCTCTGTATCCGGAGGAGAAACTGTTCGAGATTCCGAACCAGTAAGGATAACTCGGGCCAACCTGTCTCTGGTTAGAACTCACGATGAAACCCTGCGAGGGATTTACGACTTGTGGGACTCGATTGTATGGAATCGAACCTGATATGTATTCGCTTCCGTTCCCCGGCATTATTGATGCTGGGTTGTAGGTAGCACCACCAAAAATAGGATAATAGGAAGGTGAAATATCGGCTATTGTAGTCCTGTTGGCAAATGCGAAATTTTGATACGGTGCGATCCAGGTAGATAAATCGCTTCTAAACTGCGACCAGTTAGACGCAGAATTGAGTTCGATGAGGGTACCAATCTCATTGCTTACGATGTTGCCCATCCAGTCCATAACCAGGGCAGTACTTCCCTGCTGAGCCATAACGGGTCCAAGGTTAGTCCAGTTCACTTCAAATCCATTTATCTTGTAAGTCTGAAGTGGATACGCTGTGCCATTCCAGATGTACGAGTCTCCTATCACCTGTTGGGAAAAGAAGAAAGTGCCCGAAGATATGGCTTGGGTGTCGGTGAGCGTCCAAGCGATGTTATTGTTGAACCCGATAACGACGGCGGGAGCCCCCGGAAGAACGACTCCATAGACATCCAGTCCTGGTGCTACTAGTTGAACTTGGAACCAGATTGCTGGAAGTGAGAAACCCAGAACAGGGCCTCCCATCAGGATGGGATACCCGGTTGTCGTTCTATTCCCAGCGACTACTAGCTCATTGCTGTGATCGCTTGTACTGAAATTGAAGTAGGTTGGAGGGTCATACTTAAACCGATAGAGTAGAGTCTTGGTCAAAGAGAGCACGGTAGAATTCATTGGATATGTGTTGTGAGACATATGCAAAACCCCTTGATTGGGGAGTCCATAATACCCACCGTAGTAATAGGTCTGGACCGAGGAGAAAGTCGGGAGCAGATCGTAGGTGAGGTTACCAAGCAGACTGTAGAGGACCGCAAACTGCAGACTGTCATCCCCAAATTCCAGCTGCTGTGCCATTAGTTCTTGCACGGCATATGAATATACTGGCGACCAGTAATACGGTTTGACTCCCAAGAGCTTAAAAAGAAGAGGTACGGTATTATGAGATTCTGAATAGTTAATATAGGCATTTATTCCGCTGGCGTATGAGATCATCGCATTCTTTGTCAGAAGATCGGTGGAGTTGGAGGAGGAATTATTGAGAACGCTGTTCCAGTCCTTCTCAGCCGTAATGGGTGCTCCCGTAAGAGTTTGGAACCTATCATAATTCAAATACGAGCTCCCAAACAACGTGTGCATTTGACCCATTCCCTCAAGTCCAAAAACTTCAATTTCTTCAAGTCGTTCTTTTGCCTGCATAAAGCCGAGCGAATAGAACAGATCCTTCGTGTTTGATGCATAGAAGTGATAGACGCCGTACTTGTCCTGTACGACGACAACTTTGCTGGATATGCCAGGCAGATTGATTGAACTGTTACCAACCACGAGATCTCTGGAGTTCTGAATTACACCCGTAGTAGGATTAAGAATTGAGATCAACGGAGTGAACGAACCCAATATTAGAACAACCACGATAATGAAAACGCCTATTATCGGGGCGATTACAGCTCTCTTTTTCATCGCAAATCATTGTTTTTCCTTTATATAATCATTTTTATGGCAAAAACCATGGCAATATTCAGGCATCTGACGGATGACATTTAAGAGGCATTGTTGTGAAAAATTGCCGCCGAATTTCAATAAGTCGGCTGAATACATAGATCTATAAAGTGCGGTCTGAAAGCTATTCCCTCCACTTAACTGAGTAATTCTTAGACCTCTATTATCTACCGGCTGTAGACTAACGTCATTCTCCTTTTAGGTACTCGTACAATAGTCGCACGCCAAAACCCGTCGCTCCAGGTGGTAGATAAGCTCTGTGGGAGTTATTCTTCTGGGTCCATGCCGTACCTGCAATATCGAGGTGGACCCAAGGGGTCTCTCCGACGAATCTGCTTAGAAAAGCGCCAGCCGTCTCAGCTCCTCCCTCCCTTCCGCCAGTATTCTTTATGTCCGCAACTTTGCTCTTTATCTGGTCCTGAAAATCACTGTCCAAGGGTAATTCCCACACTTTCTCCCAGGACTTCTTTGATGCCTTCATGATCTTGTTCTTTAATGAATCGTTGTTTCCCATCATACCCGCATAGTTGTTTCCCAGAGCGACAATGCAAGCACCCGTCAGAGTGGCTAAATCTATTACTTCTGATGGCTTAAAATTCGAGGTCCCATAGCTGAGTGCATCCGCAAGCACCAGTCTTCCTTCTGCGTCCGTCGATAGTACTTCTGACGTCACACCATTGTAATGAGTCAGTATGTCCCCAGGTTTGTACGCGTTCCCACCAGGCAAGTTTTCGGTGAGAGGGGCCATTCCTATCACGTGTCTCTTTAATTTCAGTTCAGCAATCAGTTTCATTGTTCCAACGACAGCCGAAGCTCCACACTTATCGAACTTCATTTCATCCATCCCTTCGGAAGGCTTTATCGATATCCCTCCGCTGTCAAAGGTTATACCTTTTCCAACTAAGAGAACCGGTTTCTTGTCTTTGGGTCCGTACTCCATGATGAGCAACTTTGCTGCTTCCTTTGCTGCCCTAGATACTCCTTCTAACCCTCCCATTTTGAGTCTCAGAAAGTCTTCTCTGGCGAACGACTTGACCTTCACTCCAGAGATCTTCTTCGCAACCTCTTCGAAATATGACGGAGTGCCAATCGATGGAGGAAGATTTGCTATGTCTCTTGTAAAGTTCACGGCGTCTGCTATAGCCTTACCTTCCTTGATTGAGGCTTCATCATATTTGGAGGTCAGTAAAATGCTCTTGATTTTGATTTTGCTCTTTTCTTTCCTATATTTATCAAAATCATAAGCTGCAACCGCGATTGCAAACGTGACTTCCTTTGGCTCCTCTGGAGAAACTCCGGGAAGGAGAACTTGCACAACCCCTTTTGGGATCGATTTGACCGAATTAAAGGCTGCAGAGTAAGATCTTCTCAGGGACTCGTTTTCCATTTCTTTCTTCTTTCCAAGTCCGATAAGAAGTATTCTCTTACCCAATTTAGAATCAAAAGTGTCAAATGATTCGCCTTTCTTTCCAGAAAATTCAGACTTCTTTGCGATTGTAAGAACATGAGTCTCGTTTTCTATCTTTCTTGTATCGACAGGAATGAAATCTTCAAAAACGGGTACTATCAGTGCGTTGACTCCTTTGGAATAATTCTCTGAATACTTCAAGAATTCCATTTACAAGTATCGTGTGATTCAAAATAAAAGTTGTGCAAAGTCCTAACGAAAGTGGAAACACCTTTCTTCCCTTGCACCGCAAACCTTCATTCTTATCGACTTGCTCACACACCTTCTATGGATTATTCCCTGTCATCGACGTATAACTCTGACAATTGTATGACATTAAGCAGACAATTATTTATACCTGGATACTATGTAATTAATTGCAATGGGAAATGTGTTGTCTGACGGATTGAACAATAATGTTATAAGACAGAGGTTATCCATCAAGAATCCGAAGGACGCAATATCGATAATCACTCTCGTAGATCTACTGATTATAGTGCCTTCAATTGTTCTGTTTCTCACCTTCAATTTCAGAGTCTTGAACAGTTTCGGGCTTCCATTCCTACTGGTCGTACTGGCTTTCCTGTTCTATCTCCCAGTTGCAATACTTTTTGCTTCATTTTTTCTCTCCAAAAGACAATCAGGGTCCAATGATCAACTAGTTAAAAACAACGTTCTACCGACGATTTTGTTTCTAATGCTGGTATTCTCCATGCTGGGAATTTACATTCCCTCTATCGAGAAACTGACGTTGCTTATACCTTCATTCGGTTCGTTAAACGTTGTAGGGTTTGCTATCGTGACGATGAACGTGACCTTCTTATTGAAAAACATGACGAAGTTCACAAAAGAGTGAAACTCAATCCTTGCATTCGGAGTTAATTCTCAATATTTCATTTCCCTGTCGTCTAAAATTTCTTTCAGGCAGTAATCAAAAAGTTCAAGTATGTATGTTTTGACGACAAAAAATGTTATTAGCGAGAAGAGAGTTTTGAGGCATTGATAACGACCGATGAACTACTATTGTTGCTGTCAGGGATCATGCTTCTTGGTTTCGTTGGGGAGATAGCGTTCCGAAAGAAGCGAATTCCCGATATGCTTCTCCTCCTGCTCATCGGGATACTCATCCACTATTCTGGAATCATTCCTTCCGTTTATATATCTATTCTAAGATCTCTGCTGAGTTTTGTTGGGATCGTTGCTTTGATTCTCATCGTTTTTGGGGGACTCTTGAAGCTCGATTTGCAAAAGTTTGGCCACTCTTTATCCAAAGGGATCGGAACAGCCATCGCTGACCTAGCGTTTGTCATTGGACTGTTGACCCCTATCCTCTATTTCGTCTTCAAGATGCCTCTCCTCGTTTCGTTATTGATTTCTACAATACTAAGCGAGACGGCTGCTCCTTTCATCATTCCACTCTTAGCAAGAATAAAGCTTGATGAAGCCACCAAGCACACGATTGAAGTCGAAACCATTTTCAATTCTGTCTTGAACGTCATAGGCGCTTTGCTCATTCTCAGTCTAATAGACCAGCCGTCTACGATAGTGAGTATCACCACTTACCTCTTCAGTAGTTTTTCAGAAGCAATAGTTCTTGGAGGAGTCATGGGAATACTCTGGCTCATCGTTCTAAAACAGGCTTCAGCGCCTCACTATTACATAGCAACTATCGCAGTTCTGTTTGTGATCTGGGGAGTCGCCGATTACATTGGGGCCTCAGCTATCCTAGCGGTTTTCATATTCTCTATACTCATAGCGAATTCTCATGCTTTATCCAAGATACTGAAGGTGTCCGGCACGGTCGACATCACCCAGCTGGACTTTTTCAACCAAGAAATAACGTTCATAGTGCTCACCATTTTCTATGTCTACACTGGAATTCTGGTAAACATATTCGACTTTCAGGCGCTTATAGTGGCTGCTATTTTAACTGCGGCTATAATAGCAATGCGCTTCTTTGAAGTATTTTCTGTGAATGGAATCACAAAGTGGTTTGGTCGAGACAGCCTCTTGGTCTCTTCCTTTGTCCACAGAGGGCCCACGGTTATAGTACTATTAGGAATAGTTCTATCGACCAACCCGGCCCTCTTCAGCACTTTTGGAAACACAGTCTTTTACGTCGTCATATTTAGCATACTGGCAGGTTCCATCAGTTTCACGGTAATTTCTAGTAGGTACGCTACGAGTGCAGCCGTGCTTACAACTAGTCCGAATGAACAGGGCGTCCTGAAATAAAGCAACATCAGAGTTCAGATTATTTGGGAGGTTCTCCCGCAATCGCATCTTTGTTTCCGTCACTGGGTCCTTCCTTAATCCTCTTTTTCTCTGTTCTCCACTTGACGAATGACCTGTATTCCAGGAAGACGTCAAGAACTATTATCAGAAGGATGATCAGCTCGACGATGTTCAACGGTCCCAAATGGAATTGGGTCAAAGGTCGCAGAGGTCCATACAGGTTCATCAGAACCAGCACTGAGGAAGTGACTGCATAAGCCACCGAGGGCTTCTGCGTAGAGATGAAATACCCAGATCCATACTGGGTCGAAAAGGAAGTGCCTCCGTAATTATAGCTTGCTGTTGGGGGAGGCAGATAGTAGAGTCCTGTCCCCTTAAGGGTAATATTGTACACGAAAGATGCAGTCTGACCCGGGGCAATTGTGCCAATGTAAATGGTCGTTGGGTTGCCGTTTGGATTCCCTATAGTGCTTCCATAATCGGAGAAGAACTTCTGGAGTGAGATATTCAAGTTGTTTAGAGGCTGATTGTCGTTGTTTGTCACAGAAATATTGAGGGCCACTTCTCCATAGGCAATATACCTGTCGCTTAGACTGAATGATAGGTTCGCAGGGAACGGACTGCTTACGTTGTACCCGTGTTGGGAAAGATAGAAGGGTCCATTGGCAATCATAATGGTTTTGATTTTGGAAGAGTTGTTGGTGTATGCGCTGAGTCCTTTGGCCAAAGTAGCATTGTTTGTGAACAAGTTCGCACTGAGACCAGACAGCACTGAAGTCATATTGGTAAATGACATCGAAAGTTCACTACCGAATCCAAGCACAGTCATCTCGTTACTGGAAAAGTTCAGGGGTCCGTTGTAATTAAATAGGGTTCCGCCGGTGACAGAGTTGGAATCAGAGGAGTAAAACCTGTGCTGCCACTCCGAGAGCTCAAGGACGAAAGATCCCCCACTCGTGAAAGCAGAATAGGCACTCGCAGCGGTGTTGTTAAGAAGGCCAGAAAATAATCCCGAATTGAGATCACCGAGTACGATTAAACTCGAGCTTGAACTCAAGGAATTTGATCCAGGTACGAGGTACCCTGAATCTATAGAGTTTCCGAGCAAGGTGCCAACTGG
The DNA here is from genome assembly GCA_021792255.1 of Thermoplasmata archaeon. Classification (GTDB taxonomy): domain Archaea; phylum Thermoplasmatota; class Thermoplasmata; order Thermoplasmatales. The sequence continues at coordinate 342,959 of JAJYUZ010000001.1, read as the reverse complement.
GCCACTATCGATCTGACCCAGCAGATTTTTAGAAAAATTCTGAGCCACATCTTTGAAATTGGGTGTAGCCGCATAAACGTATACACTTATTCCATTGCTCGAATTGCTTCCTCCCGAACTCGATCCCAGTTTTGTCAGATTATTGATGCTCGCCGAGTTAATTGCGATTAGACTCTGATAACTAGGCATTCCTAGGCTCGAGGTCACATAAGAAGCTGCACTGTCAGCGTAATCCTTTGTAGCCGCTATCGACCCATTGTAGGCGATGACAAAAATATATCCCGGGACAAGATTCACATACCCGGTAAGGCCCGAAAGGGACGTACCAGACAGATTGTAGGAACTGGAATTGGACCGCGATCCACTAGACGAATTGGTCGAATTTTCAAATGACTGGACGAGTTGGGTCAAGTTCGATTGTAAAATCAAAAAGCTGAACTCGCTGTTCTCGAAGGCCGGGTGTGTAAGAAAACCATTAGTCTTGTTGGAAAAATTCAGCGCTGCATATACGTTTAAGAGGCTCCCTTGCTTTTCCAACAGGGAGATGGCGAGGTCCCCTCTTATTGATCCATTAGATAGTCCCGATACTACTGAAGATGGCGGATATCCGTATGGTGAGTTAGAGTAAGCTTGAATATTTCCTGTACCACTGATCAGATTATTCACCGATTGGAGGGCAGTTGCGGTTGAAGATCCTATACCGTTTGGGGCTACCGAAGGAAGAATCATTGAAACTGATCCTAGCTCTGCCATTGCTGTTTTTTCCATTGTGGTCGTTGTACTAAATCCCACATTAGTACCGTGGTCTAGGACAATTGCACTTGAAGAACCAATCAGGATTAAAACAAATAAGATCGATGCGACCTTGCTCTTCTTCAGTTTCCATCCTCTCTTGGGCCCTTTGGAAGAACCAAAGAACAGTCTCTTTATGTAAAGTCCAATCACGCCGAAAACTACGAGGATGATGAAGGCCTCTAACGGCCCTAGAATGAATGGGAATACGATACCGAAAATTTCCGATACTTTGGAAACAGTGCTTAACTTAGACCACGTGCTGAGCAGCGTGGTCAACGTTCCTCCCGAGATCAAGGGTAGCAACAGGTCGAACCACCTTGAAATTACTGGTTCGTGAAGGATCGAATATATGTCAGAACCAGGTGGGACATTGCTTAGGTTAGGTAGTGAATTAAATAGATTGTTTAGATTAGACCCATTTAAAAATCCAATGGCAATTGCACCTATTGAGATCGTCATTATCAAACCCACGACTACCCAGATAGTGATTGCAGTGCCAAAGACGCCCCCGAATTTCTTCGAAGAGAGTCCGACAATCAGTCCAACAATAGCCCAGATCGCAAATATGGATACGTACTGGAGTGGGGTGCCCTGATCAAGCCACAACAACCCCAGAATAAGATTCAGTCTAAATCCAATAATCGGCCCTATCCAGTTTATGAGCGGGTTAAAGGACACAGACAAGAGGTAGTATGAAAAAATGAGCAAAATTGCGATCCCCGAAAGTACCGCTGTCAATTTTCCCATATACTTTAAAAATAAAAAATTAGTATAAGAAGTTAAGCACTCATTTCTGTTTCCAGCTGAATAATGTCACCGCTATTATGAATAGGATTGCAGAACCCAAAAGAAGCCATAGAATCTGAAGGGCGACAGACGATATGTTTCCGTAATCTAAAACCGAGATCAAGGAATTGATGAAATAGGTCAATGGAAGAAACTTTGAAATAGTCACTAAATAGGCTGGCGCAAACGTCAGCGGAAAGAAGACTCCTGAGAGGAACATCATCGGGAACATGACCAAATTACCAACTACGGATACCGTTTCTTCGTTGTCAGATACTAGCCCCGCTAGGATTCCTACGCTCGTAAAGAAGAAGAGTCCTCCAAAGATGATTAGCGCAGAAGTCAAAATTGTCTGGATGTTCAGGACTAGTGAAGCTCCGAAAACATAAATTCCAATGGCTACAAGAATGACGTCCGAAAGGATCAACATCAGGAACGAGAACATCATATTTGCAGTTATCCACTCTGATTTCGTCAATCCACTGAAAGACAGCTGTCTGAACAGTTTTTCTCGTCTATAGTTAGGAACAGTATAGACCATGTTGAACATCGTACTCAGAACGGTGAAGCCGATCAAGCCAGGGACATAATAGTTGATTGTCTTTCCCGTATTGCCAATCGCAATCTGAGAAGAAAGAACGAGTTTTTGGGTAGTGTTACTGGATCTGAAATTTATCTCTGTGAAAATTCCATTTAGTGTCTGATAGTCTACGCTTGCCACTGTTGGGTTCGAGTGTCCCTCCAGCATTATGTATCCCTTACCTCCGCTGTAAATATTTGTTGTAAAATTAGATGGAATCAGAAGAGCTGCTTCCACCGAGTTGTTTGTGATATATTTTGTCAAGTTCTCGTTCTCAGGAATCACGTGGACCTTAAATAATCCCGATTCGTTGATAGCATTTACAACCCCCCAGGAAGCAACCGATGGACTTTCGTTCTGGACTATCAAAGTAGAAGGAGAGTAAGAAGATCCCGAGAATATAGCTCCAAAAAGGAGTATGAGAATGATTGGGAACGCTAATTGAAAGAACAGAGCGGATCTAGACCTCATATAGGATTTTGCGTGAAGAACGAAGTAGGCGCTTGTTCTATTCAGATTCATCTTCTTCGATCGCTCCTATCATTCTCACGAACACGTCTTCCAAACTCTCTCTCTTTAGCGTGAAGTCTTCAAATGCTGCCTTTCGTTCGTAAAGGTAATTGATTATCTCGGTTGCGTCTTTTATACTCTTGAGATTTATCTTTAAGTAGGCACCCTCTCTATGAAATAGAAATCCACCAGCTGTCAGAAGTCTCTCCACTTCGCCATCTCCTCTTATGATGAGATTGTCGTCCTCGTGGTGCCTTTCGACTATCTCCATTGGTCGACCCGAGTCGATTATTTTCCCCTTGTTCATTATAGCGACTCTGTCTGCCAGCAGTTCTGCTTCTTCCAAATAGTGCGTCGTAAGGAGGATACTCTTCCCCGCATCTTTCAGGCCCTTTATGACTTTCCAAATGTTACGCCTCGCACGGGGGTCCAGTCCTGAAGTTGGTTCATCCAAGAAAAGTATTTCTGGATTATTTACCAGGGAAAGTGCGAGGCCTAATTTTTGCTTCTGCCCGCCAGAAAGTTTTTGGAATGGCGTTGACGACTTGTCTTCCAATTCAACCATTTCAAGAATCTCGTGTAGATCGCTAGATGCCCTTAGAGTTCCCTTATAGAAATCAAGGGCCTCCTTTGGAGTGCTATTGTAGACGAATGAAAAATCCTGCGGTAATATGCCGACTTTAAAGACCAAGGATCTACTTTTTTCTGGGTCCTGTCCCAGCACTTGAACATCGCCAGATGTTCTGTTCCTTACTCCCTCAAGTATTTCAACGGTGGTGGTTTTTCCAGCGCCATTAGGCCCTAGGATGCTAAAGACTTCACCCCTTTCGATCGAGAAGGAAATGCCATCTACCGCACGTACATCAGAATAGCTCTTAACCAGATTAGATACTTTGATGACATTTTCAGACATCTTCTCTCTCAGTCAATACAATTATTTAATTACTGTTTTTAAAAATCCGAAACGAAAATCATCATCAGAGACTCGATACGTTCCTTAAAAGAATGCTTCTCCTATCGATATCTTGAGATCTACCTACAGACGCATTCCTGCGTCGACATTAATGGATTGTCCGTTTATTCCGTATGATAGATCGCTTAGAAGGAATAGGGCAGTATATGCGACCTCAAGGGTCGACACATCTTTTTTTCCCTCCAGTGATTTGAATCCAAAGGGAGAGATCTCCTCTATCTCCTTGGAAGCATCCACGCTTCCGGGCATTATGGCGTTGACTCTGATGTTCTTCGCCTTTAAGATCGAAGCCATTTTTCTTGTCATCTCTTCCACTGCTCTCTTCGATACTGCGTATTCGAGCGAGCTTAGGTGGTAAATGGCAGGCGAAGCGCCAACGCTTACAATACTCCCACCTTGTCTCATCAATGAGTGTAATGTTTCGATCGTGTTGATAGAAGAAACCACATTTCGGTTGAAGAATTCCGTAGCAGTGTCTCCGCTGAATTTCGTGCTGTGAGGAGCAAAAAACCCATGATTGTTGTACAAAAAGTTCAGAGTTCCATATTCCTTTTCCACAAAGTCTCGTACGTTCTGAAGCGATGCAAGATCTGAAGAATCACCCTTCATGACTCTCAGGTTCTTGTGGTTGAGGTCCGGTTTGTTTCCACTCCTAGAAAAAGCCACGACGTTAGCACCATTTTCTAGTAGGAGTTTCACTACTGCTTTTCCCTGTCCCATTCCAGCTCCTGATACGATTCCGACTTTTCCACCAAAAAAACTGGCAAAATAATCCATTTACCTGCATGGATGAAACTAACTAAAGATTTCCGAAATTACGTCTATGTGAAAATAAAAAACCAGATAATCTTGCTTTCTTCTCACTCACCATAGATTATTCGTCTGTATATTGCGAGTGCTATTCCTGAAAAGATAAGGACGGTTCCGAGTGCCATTCCGACTGTCATTGCTTGGCTGATCGGGTCTAGCTTTAACGAAAGACCGAGAAGCACCCAACACATAAAGGTCAATAGAGCGATTGCAACATAGGCTCCTGTAGGTATCTTTTTGAACTTCTGATCTGGTAACTGGTCAGAAGTCTTAGCAGTCCCAATGGCGAGGAATCCCATGGCTCCGCCAGATAAGACAAGCTTACCCAGGGACAAAATGGATGCGTGGCCCACGAAGTAGGAGAATGAGTAGCCAGTAAGAATTACAGCCACGACAAGGCCCGATATGAAAATAAAAAAGGAAGAAGTGGTGGATTTGTTTCCGATCTTTAACTTCCCCTTCTTCCACATCTTCGAAATTCCAAAGATTGCTGCAAACGTAATTATTGCTGGAGGTAAGAGGACCAAGGCGACCTGGGTGGAGGGTATAATCAAGCCCGGAGTGAACGCCCCCCATACACTGAGTATTATGAGGTAAACGATACTGATAATTCCTAGTGACGTCGTAATTGGCCTATCGAGGGGATGAAGTGAGTTACCACGGTCCAAGAAAGGGATTACCAAGAAGTAGATTAGAGGTAACAGGCCGAAGACTATTGAGGCATTGAGCGGTCCCATATAATTCGTAAACATGCCGAAATCGACGGCCTTGTACACGAACAATAGGAACCACGGAGGATATGGCGGTATCAGAGCAGCGGCTGCACTCGTCGGTAATGGTCCAGGGAACGGGGAGATCAGTATGGGAGTATTGGGGAAAAGCCCGACAAAGCTAGGAATAAATACTATGAACCCTATTGTCAGCAAGCCTAACTCTACAAGATACAGGAGGTTGGAGGGGTACCAGGGTTTCATGTTTTCTGTTTCAGGAGTGCTAGCAGGCGCCCTGTACTTGCTGATCTTCGAGGACGGAAGCATCGTGTTTGCCTCTGCGAGATAGAAATGATACCCAAAGAGCAGTGCGATCAGTCCTACCATTATGATGTGATAGCCCAAGAACTTTGTAAAGAGGCTAGTTGTAGTGCCATTTCCAAAACCGACTGATACTAGCCATTGGCCAAGCACTGGAATTAAACTCGCGATACCTCTGCCGACGTCTTGAGCATCATAGGAAAGTACGTCTCCGCTGAGAGAATAGCCAAAGTATCCTGCACCTATCGTGAGTGCGAGCAAAAGAACTCCAATGATCCACTGAAGCTCTCTCGGTTTCTTGTATGCACCGACGAAATAGTTCCTGAACATGTGGATGTAGACCAGCACTATCATGGCGTAGGCTCCGTAAAGGTGAGTTGCGAGTAAGAGTTTTCCAAACGGAACCGAGTTCAGGATGTACTGAGTAGAAGGATAGGGACTGGCTGGGTTGTAATAGAGCAGGAGGATTACTCCGGTAAGGACCTCATAAGTAAATGCTATAGTTATTAGAGCTCCTGTCCAGTACCATTTTCCTCCCCACTGACGCATGTAATCTGGAGTCTTTCTTAATGGAAGTCTGTCAAGATGAGACCGGTTCATGAACCAATTCCATGCACCAGTTCCAAAATCTCTGGCTTTTTTCACTCTCTCTTTTATTGATGACATCTTTGCTCCTCACGCAGTAAATGGATTCCCCAAGTTGGTCACCTCTGTGGTGGTACCGGATATTGGGGTCTCTCCGGTCAAGTCTGATGCCCTTCCGTAGATGGTAGGACCTACCATGTTCGATACGTACAGCTCGTCCGTAGAAGAATCCCAGACCAACTTGATCATTGGAAGAGGATGGGTTGTCGGTCCGGTCAGCACTGAACAACCCTTCTCAGGATCGTAAGTGCTCCCGTGACAGAGACAGTGGAGGACGCCCGTGTAAGTCTTCCCACCAAGAGTAATAGATTCTACGCCGGCCGGGTAAAACCTGAGTTCTGGAAATATACAACCCAGATGCTGGCAAATTGCACTGTACGCAACTACAGATCCATTCTTACCGACTCCCGAATATGACTGGTAAGTGGCACCTGTGGCGGGTATAGAAACCTGTGTTGCGCCAATGTTGACTGGCGTTCCATTTGAATCTCCTATACTCAATAAGAAATTAGGAGTGCTCTGGAGAGGATAACTGAATTGCATCGCAGAGGGATCATTCGTGGGAAGGCTCGATGTTAGCACTGGATTACCAGAAGAGTCTACCAGCTTTAGAGTTGGGAAACTGTTTATCCCTGCCTGCGGTGGAGAAAGGGATTTAACGACGACTCCAAGAGATAGACCGGCACCGGCAACGACAGATGCAGTAACCATTAACTTGAGAAAATTTCGCTTTGTTTCATCGATCCCCTCATTCATTCAAAGTCAAATTGATGGAAAGTATTTTAATCTTTTTAGTAAACTTATTAATTTTAAGGATAATTAAGCACCGAACTGAATTGAATAAGAAGTACTTTTTGGTTGCTATTTTTCTGATATTTATCGCGACTAGCTTTCTCTTTATCTTAATGAACAGTCGTATATTCTTCTTCCTGAACATTGTAACGGGGATTATCACCATTCCCCTTTCTGTCTATCTTTTCAGGACTGAAATTAGTCTAGATTTTAAGTCTTCCATCGTCCCTTTCTCGATGCTCCTTTTGAGTTTCGTGATTACAGTATTCTACTTCTCTATTACGGACCCTAGTTGGGCGGTAGTGCTTCCCAGTATTCTCATCGCACCCATCCTCATCGAGGAATTTAATTTTAGATATCTGCTTCAGCGGTTGTTTCTAAGGTCGATCTCTCCCTACCTATCTCTCATCGTCCAGGCACTCGTCTACGTCTTATACTATTCAAAGTACGTGATTGCAGACAACGGAGCAGGCTATCCATACCCGTACAATCTTCTGATGCTATCGTCTGTTTTCGGTATGGGGATTTTCTATGGGCTTTTGGCAAAATTTACAAAAAATTGCCTTCTCTCTTCAACCGTGCATTTTATCATCTGGTCCCTCTTTCCAATTCTCGTACACTATCCGGGCCTCGCCTCAACTCTGATTCCGACCTGAGATTTCCTTGATAGGATATGAGACGAGTTATCCGGAAGTTCAAGCCAAGAACGTCCTTCTGAGGTCGTTCCCCCTCCGCGAAGATCGTGGTCAATGCCACAAAATCTCTTCTCGTCTTTTTATAGGGAAAATCAGCTCAAGTTTGATAGCTTGGCGACTAAGAAAGTTTTTTTAATTGAGGTTAAATCTTGAAAATAGTGTCTTCTGGAGAAATGATCGCCCTGGGAATAATATCCTTCATGGTATTCTTCATTCTGTACGCTGAATTCACATTCTCCAGAATGAACGTATCCAAGAAGATGAAGTACGCTTTGTACTACATCCTCGTGATGATGGCCAGCATGTTTGTCGGCCTGAGCTGGTATCTGGTGGAACCTAAGGGGTTCCTGAATTCTGTCGTTGCAATAAACATAATAATGGTTCCAATGGTCTCTTTCCTGGTCCTTCTATTCTTCTTCTACTCTATGGAATGGAAGGGAGGGTTGAAGACCGACAGGATCTTCTTGCCGGCGACTTTCGTCCTGAACGAAGTCCTGATGACGGTATTTGTCCTAATAGTCCTGGGTTTCAAGTTCAGTAGCAACACGCTTATTGATATCCCTCAGACCATCAATTCTCTGTATTTTGTGCTACCTATGGAAGTCGAAATGGTGGCATCCATATTGTTCTTCAGAATAAAGGGGACGGTAAGGTATCTTCTGATTGCACTGGCGGGAATGGATATAGCTTCCCCCGCTTTGTTTTCCTCGTTTCATCTCGAGTTGCTAGCCGCAAATGCGCTCATCATGGTTGCGGGGATGATAATCCTCCTAGAAGAGGCATCCAATTCAAAGAGCAAAATCATTTCTGAAAAGAAGAGAATAATAGACATATCTCTTTTCGTCTATCTACTCAATTCGATAGGTTTTTTCTTGTCATATTCTCTGGGCTCAGATAATCTGGTAAGTTGGTCATTTTATGCTATATCAGTGCTAGTTGGAATGGGGCTCTACTTCTTTTTCGTATTTACGGGAAGGGATGTGCGGACAGTGGATGGCTGGATCGTCAAAAAGATGTGGTTATTTTTCCTGCTATCTGGAACATTTGTCGCTGAATTGATCATGAGCATTCCTCTCGACATACTTGCCGGATTGTACACGCTCCGTGGATCTGGTTTGAGTTCGTTATCATATCTCATAACTGAGGCAGTGAGACCTGCACTCGTGAGCAACGTTTACCTCTCCATTATTCCTTTCATTGCGGTCACTGCGGCCTCTCCCGTGTTTCTCTTTTTGATGGGTCTGGAGATGGGAGCACTCGTATTGTTCAGAATGAAGAAGATCAAGTGGTTAGAAAAGAGGATCAGCCTCTCCTTCGCTCTGCTCGCTTACTTCACCTACACTCTCTATGGTCCCAGTTATGTCGCCGGTTGGTCGAGAATCCCTCTCTGGGCAAACGTTGGTGCACTGGGGCCGGTAAGAGGAGACCTGATTTTACCGATGGTCCTCTCGTATGCGGTCTACGCCGTGCTGGCCCTGCTGTTCGGACGACGCTCTTACTGCAGCACACTGTGCCCTTCTGCAGTAATGTACGGCGGTACTCTCGGTCAAGAAATGATCGAGTTGAACTACAAATCGAAAATAAGCAAAAAGAACATAGGCAGCAGATATTCGCCTTTTGTAAAGAAAATTGCAGGGGGTAGCTGGATGTTCATGCTCGCTTCTGCCGTTGCTAGCTTTGCAATATCAGTAGAACTCATCAAACTTCCTTTCGATCCCGCCATCCTTTATTCGTACCTAATTTGGAATTTGCTGTGGTACCTCTTCTTCATCTCAATCCCTTTCGTTGGAATGAGCCCCTGCAGGAGATACGGGTGGTGCACAACTGGAGTTTTCGTAGGGTTCTTCAGCAGACTTGGTTTTTTCAGAATCAAGGCGATAGATTCTAACGTATGCGCAAAGTGCCCCACCAAGGATTGTGTGACCGCGTGCGAAGTGGGACTGGGGGATCTGCCTGCTCAATTCATAAAGAACGGATACTTCAAGAGTTCGAAGTGCGTCGGTTCCGGATCTTGCATCCTTGCCTGTCCGTACGATAACATACATTTCTACGACATTAGAAATGTGATAAAGGTTGGACTAGCTTCCAAAAGCCCTGACACTAAGTAGGTAAATGTTAGAAAACCACATTGCCGGGAGACTGACCAAGAGGATGAAAACCGAGAAGTCTATCACAGCTATCTCTGAATAGCCTGAAAAGAATGAAACAGAGAACAGTGTCAGGTACAACAACACAGATGCGATCATAGCCTCCATCGAGAACACGAATTCGAATATGCCTATCCTTGAGAGATTGTCTCTGTTTCTAAACGATAAAGAGATGATGAATCCCGCCGCCATTCCAGCAACGCTGTACAATTCAAAGAATGGTGGTGAAACTAGAGCGTACCTTATGAGCGACGGAATGAACAGAACAGTCTGCAGCGCAAATGCAAACGCAACATAATGGACGGGCATCCTCCACTTGACTCCAGTGACCTGACCCAACAGAAATCCAGAAAAGAGCGAGAGAAATGAATTGAATCCGAACACCGCTAGATTGTAGATCGCACCTGTATAGACTATAGCGAATTCTACTGCGAGCGTCAAAATGAAAAATAGAAGGGCAGAAAGTCTGTTTATCCGGGGGACCAACAATTTCCTTGGTCGGTGCAGATAAAAATTAGTGAGAATCAACATTCCAGCAGCCAAGAAGATGAAGTAGGGGAGAATTGAAAGCGCCAGCGAAGATACCGTACCAGATATCAGTCCTATAGTATTCTCACACTGGCATGCAATTGCTGTTACGATAGCTGCAGTTATAGAAGATCCTCCAATGGACCTGAATGAACGGACTATCAGGAAAGTATTGTCTGCAGTCAAATAAGCAATCAGAGGGAATAGAAGCGCCGTTATGGGAGACAGGGTAAGGCTGACTTGACCTATTGCGAAAACCAGTCCATAAACGTAGGTGATTGGAACGCCCAAATGTGATGTGTTGTCGTATATGGAAAAGAGATAGCCGGAACTAGGTGTAACAGAGTTCAAGTGAACGAATCTTAGACTCGTCGAGAGTAAGAGGAGTATGAAAAATAATGCGACAGATGCTGAACCGACAGACAGATCGCCTTTCTCCCTGTTCGATAAGAAGAATCGGATCGCTATCACAAAAGCGACAAAGAAGAATGGACTGAACCTAGCTTCGCTCACGCTTCCAAACGTCACTCCGAAAATGATCGACCACAGAGACAGAGCGAAGTACAACCTGCCCAATCTACCGGTGTACAGAGCAGCCACAGTGAAAAAAGCAAGCACCCCCACCTCGAGGAGGATGAACTCTCCGAGAACACCGCTCTGGACGGTAAACCCCTTGAGCAGAAAGGGGGCATTCCAAAAAATGTAGATAGCAACCAATGGCAGAGCGTTTAGAAGTTTTTTTTGCATCTTCTCACACCAATCTTATTGCAGTGCCAACAATCACGATGACTAGAAATGCCGTAAGATAATAGTTGCTCGCGAGAAAAGCCCCAAGCGATGACTTCAACAAGGCACTTCCCTTCTTGAATTTCAACAGTAAAACTCTCACAAGGAAATAGGCCGAAATCGGGACCACCAGCACGTCGTAAAGTATCGGGAAACCCATATTTATGGCTAAAGGAAGGAATGAGAACGCGATCAAGATTATGGTGTTCACAATAATCGCATTAATAGTAAAATTCTCATCTCTGACTGCCGGTAGCATGGGGATATTTGCATCTCTGTAATCATCCTTGTACTTGAGTGCTAGGGTCCAAAAGTGGGTTGGTGTCCAGAGGAACACGATCGATGCGACAAATATCGACACCAAAGAGTATGGTGAATTTACCGCTGACCACCCTGCAAGAGCAGGGAATGAACCAGCAATTCCACCAATAACTATGTTCCAAGACGTCCGTCTCTTTAGGACCACGGTATAGAGAAACGAATAGCTTAGGAAACCTCCGAAAATCCACAATGCAGTCGTGGAATTGAGAAACAGGTACGCAACCGAGAGAGAAATTCCCAGTAATAAGGGGATCGACACGAAATACCCTATTCTGCTTCCTATTGAAGACCGCCACTCGGTTCTGCGCATTCTTGAGTCGATGTCTCTATCGATGAAGTTGTTAGCCAGTGAGGAAGAAAACGATGCGAGTGTTCCCGAAACGAGAAGCGGCACTATCTTCCAAAGGTCGCTCAAACTCCGGAGTCCAAGCACAAAAGTTGTGACGGCTACCAGGTCAAGGAGAACTGCGATTCCGGGTTTAGTCAAACCAAATAGTTTACCAAACTTCTTCATTCGCATCCCTTAGAGCGTATGGGCTGTGTATCGAACTTGAATAACCAACGATATCAGCTATTTCAGGGGGTAGGGGCGATGCGACGGACGCATTTGTGGTATTGCTCGTTGTGGAATTCAGAACCAGTTTTCCCACCATTGTCTCTGGATGAACCTCGCACCAATATGTGTAGATCCCCGGATTTGCAAAGGACCAGTTTACCCAGACAATAGTGCCTGTAACTGCAGGGATATTCACGCTCACTATGTAATTAGAGGCGCTTTCGTTGGAACCAGGATTGATAGTAAGAGTATGAGGTAGATTGTCCTGTTCTATCACCTTGAATTCCAGGAGAACGTGAGTCTTTTCATAGAGAGTGGGGTTCGGAATGGAGGAATTGTAGTTCCATCCCTGATAGTTGGCATAGAGAACTATGACCTGCGTCGAATTGTAGGGAGCTATTGTTGTCGCCGAGCTACCCCCGGATTGCTCCACAAACCAGACAAATGATCCGCCGGCAGCAAGCAACACTATCACAAAAATTGCTAGCGGAGTCGTCTTTCTCACGCTGATACCTCCTCTTCCAGGATGTTTCCCGTTCCTGTCTCAACTGGTCTACTCCCCGAGTAAAGGAAGTTTATCAAGAATATCAGATACCCCAGTCCCAGTATGACTCCTCCTATGGCTGCTGCGTCCTGATAAGTCTGAAAGATACCGAAATAACCTGCGACTCTTCTCGGCATTCCCGCAAAACCACCTACGAGCCAAAATCCAGACATCACCCAGGTACCAATCGAGGTCAGATAGAAGTGTACCTTTGCCATTGGAATGTTGTAATTTCTTCCCCCGGTAAGGGTAGGAAACAACACGTAGATTGCAGCGAAGGCCATCCCAGTCGTTAGGCCCAGAAGTATGAAGTGAAAGTGTGCGGTTATGGCGTAAGTCCCGTGAATGAGCTGATTTACTCCGACATCAGCAGCCATCACTCCAGAAACTCCACCAATGATGAAATCGATAATTGCATTGATTATGAACAAAGTGGGAACGGTAATTCTAATCCTTCCGACCCACATAGTCGCTATCCAGTTAAAAACGGACATAGCTGATGGTACTGCAACGATGAAAGAGGTGGTCGAAAAGATAAGGTCCCAGACGGTTCCAAGACCACTGTTGAACAGGTGGTGCCCCCAGACGGTGCCACTGAGAACCATGAGCAACAGCAGGGAAAGAACTCCCGCCTTGTAGCTGTATATCTTCGTTCCAGTAAATCTCGGAAGAAGTTCATAAATGAGTCCAAATGCAGGTATGACCGCAACATAGACTATAGGATGCCCCCAGAACCAGAAGAGGATTGCATATGCAAGAGCAGTGCCGTTCGCTGCTTGAAAGAATATCGGGTTTATGAGGTCGTATATTAGGAATCCATCTGCGATAATAGATACTGGAGCGGAAGCGATTATCAAGAATGCAGTCGATACAATTGACCAAGCGAATAGGGGAAGGTTTGACAGCCTGATCGACTCATCCCTATCAAGGAAGATCATCTTCAGGAATATGATGCTCGACACGACAGTTGCTACGAGTATGAGCATGACTCCTATGAGACTACCGAAGGAAAGTGTCCCTCCACCCGATGCGGTGAGTTGGTCGACCAGTGGGTAGTAAAAGTACCAAGTAGCAGTACTCCTAGAAAAGATAATGAATAGTGAGCCAACCAAGAACATCCAGTACATTATTGAGCTTACAACCCCAAGCGAATCTTTCCTGAGCCGAATCGAAGTAGGAAGCAAATAATAGCTTAGGCCCAGGATACCTCCGACTGCCCACCCGTATAACATAAGCGTTCCGTGAGCAGTGAGAAGGATGTTGTACTGAACTGGCGTAAGGAAACTGGGGTTTGGAAACCAGAGTGATAATCTCATTCCTATCCCCGCAAGTCCCGCTATAAAGAACAACGCAAGACTCGTAATTATGTACCTGATACCGATCGACTTGCTGTCGTCCATTATGAATGCAGTGAAGCTCAGTTCCCTACTCATTTTTGAGAGAATGGCATTGGATTCCTTCTTCGGAAGTTCCGAATTTCCGTTACCGAGAAGGTTCCTTCTATAATCGACTGCAAAATAGTACAGGAGGAATCCCATTATGATCAATATTGCGATGGTGGAACCAAATACTGCAAGCTCAAAAGAAAAGCCCATTAAGTGACCACCACCGTCCCCCTCATCTCGTAGTGGTATTCGCCACAGTACTCCACACATTCAAATATGTAAGTCCCAGCCTTCGTAGGCTTGAACGTTATCTGGTTAGGATGTCCATTCACCGCGTAGACATTCACTCCGAACTGGGGGATGTAAAGATCGTGGATGACGTCCTTGCTTGAGACCATAAGAGTATAGGTTGTGTTATTGTTTAGATACAAAACATCAGTGCTAATAGTTCCGTTGGGATACTGGAAGGCCCAAGCCCATTGATAGCCAGTTACGTTGATAACGACTCCCTCTGGACTACTTCCGACCGGGTTTGCAATATTGACCGAATTTGTGTGGAGGTAGGAAGCGTTCGAAACTGCTGCCCAGCCCAGGATTGCAATGACCGCAACAATCCAGATCAGTTCCACTTTAGTCTTATTGTCCAACTTCCTCACCAGACTCTCTAAACTTCAATGCAGGGTAGACGACCAGGGCTATGCTAGTGAACGCGGCTGCAATTCCCACCGAAATGTAAGCAGTAATATACGGAAGCTGACCGACCACGGGCTGGCTGACGTAGAACTCTCGGAAAAGAGGACCTATTATGAAATAGGAGGTGATAAAATAGACAATGACGCCCTCAGCGAATATTATGATCGCTGCCCTCGCTTTCTTGTCGATTTTCAATATAGACCGATAGAAGTTAAGTCTAATAAATCTTTCTTACATATATTAAAAAAATTAGAGCATATTTACAGCGCTCCACGTTTGATTGGCTATGTTCTGATAAGTATCATGGAGATGTTGTCACTCCCGTCTTTCTCGTTCGCAGATGCCGTAAGGCTATTCGCAATTTCTTGAGCGGGAGCTTGAGAAGCGACAGACATTCCGATTTCCTCATCGCTGTAAGCTTCCCATAATCCATCACAGCAGAGCAGGATAGAGTCCCCGCTTCTAATTTTTATTCTGTAGTAATCGGGTGAAGCAACTGCTTCTATTCCCAGCGCCCTAGTGAGTTCGTTTCTGCGGGGATCACTTCGCGCATCTTCCGCGGAAATCTCTTTTGAATCTACAAGCCCTTGGACATAAGTGTGATCTCTGGTTCTGAATTTGGTGTGTCCATTTGAGTCAAAAATGTACGTTCTAGAGTCTCCTATGTTTCCGACAGCCAAGTGATCCCCAGAGAGGAACACGGTTGTCGCGGTTGTGCCCATCAAGTAGAAGTTTTGTACCCTCGCATACTGCAATATATCGGAATTTGCCCTAACAAAGCTTTCCTTCATCATATCCCTAATCTCCATGCTCCGATATTTGTCTCTGAGAATTAGAGGACCAAGGGAGCTCTTGAATGCATCCACTGCTATCTTGCTAGCGATCTCTCCCGATTCCCCTCCACCCATGCCATCAGCAACCACTGCCAGGATCCTCTCCTCGCTAGTCTGATTCGACGAAGACAGTGCCGAGAGGATCAATAACGAGTCTTCATCTTTTTCCCTGGTCTTGCCTATGATGCTGGTGTAACCATAATCCATACGGGATATCAATCATAAAAATGGCATAAATAATCTTGGTTTTAAAAAGAAAAAGAAAAAAAAGGAGAAAGAAAAGTGATCAAAGGTTTATTGTGACTGCTACTGAGTTTCCGTTGACTGTTACTGTCTGTTTGTAATCGAAGTAGAACTGTCCCTGGGCAACGACTACAATGAAGTAAGTTCCGTTGAAAGTCGGAACTGTCACAGTGGAGGTACCCGAGTTCTCGAAAAGATATTGGTACTGACTATCCTGGACGAGATATACGTTTGCCGTCATTCCGGGTTTGAGGTTGTTTAACGTTACTGTGACGTTGTACACATTCGGAACGACCGGTGAATAATCATAGCCGCTGGCGACGAATCCAGAATCGTTGTAAGGCTGTCCTGGGATTTCATCCCAGTAGACGTTTCCAGAGACGTAACCATTGTCCACTACGCTGCCTGATAGAGACTGACCGTTGAACGCTGTGGCGGTTGTAGAAGGCTCAGCCGTGACATTCCAGGTGTTGTTATAGAGCGTTGTTGCTCCGTTGTATATGTTGTACGCAGGAGACAAGGTCGTGATAAGAACGTAGAAATTGTTGTTGAATATCGTGTTGTCCGAAGAATATATTGTCAGTCCAATCGGATCGGGTCCGAACGCAAGTAAACCAGCTGGTGCGATCGGCTCACTCTGCTCAAAATAGTTCCCCCAGATCAGGTTGCCTGATCCTCCATATACAGTAACTGAGGCGCCCATATCGAGGAAGTCATTGTTTGCTATCAGAGTAGAAGAGGCATTCCAAGTGATTACATTTCCTATCACCGGATAACCGTAGGTTGACTGGAAAGCCGAAGGGAACCATCCCGTATACTGACTGTTCATTATAGAAACGTGCGAAGTGCCGTAGAGTTCCGTTGGCATGAAGTTATAGGTTGGAAGGCCGTAATAGTCCAAAACCGGGTACGTGAAGGATGGATAGTATATCAGGAATGGCGCTGCATGCGATATCAGCACATATGCGCTGGTGTCCACAAGCAATATACCGGAGAACACAGGGAAGAGATAGTCATTCCATTCCCAGAACAGAGGATCTATGGCAAAGTACTGGTTGTTTTCAATCACGTAAGGGTTGCCCTGGGTACCATTTCCGCTCGAAGAGATATACTGGAGTTGCTGGTTGTTCATAGCGACCAGAGGTGTGTAGATGCCCTTTGCAGTGTTCTTCACAAGAGATATGCTCACGGATGCGGATGAAGTGAATGAGAAATTCTGAGGAACATAGTCGCTCATCAGAACCCTTCCAGAGTAAATTCCAGGAGCAAGCTGATAATTGAACGATCCATCATTGTTGACCGGAGCCCAAGCTGCATAAGGATCACTGAACGTCCCATTGCTCATGAAGATAAACGAATTGGACGGAGTCACAGTACCGGACAAGGTCTGGTACCCCGAATTCGAAGATATATTCCACATTGGATAGAGTAAGGAAGGTCCCGTACCTAAGTGAACGGTATTTCCAGTCCACCATTCTGCAATGCCGGATGCTGTCTCACCAGTGTCCGTTCCAAAGTCATATGCGGAAGGCACAGAAATGTACTGGCTGGTCGTTGATCCGGATGGAAGGTATGATAAGGTCATAGTACCGTTTATGGAGAATACGTTTGTCGTACTTCCTCCTCCAGGTCCTCCTATCATGAGTTCTGCGTCATATGGCAAAAACCCGTTAGGGGTGACTTGGAATCCGTTTATCTGGTAGTATGCAGTAGGAGTACTGAAAGTCGAAGGCATTCCGTAGGTGCTGTTGAAAATGACTCTGTCATAGGAACCTGTGTATGTCCCGTTAGAAGAAATTACTGAGTAATTGAAGAAAACTGCATCTCTGTTGTTTATCATGGTAGAATTGAGGAAAAGGTGAACGGTGAATGGGTAACTCACTGACAGGGAGGGTCCGACTGCGTAGTAATAGTATGGAGCAATAAGGTTGCCATCATAGCTGTAAAAGGTGTTATTATTCATAAGGAAAGAAGAGCTAGTGAAATTCCAAATATTGTCTTCGAAAGTCAGAGTGTGATTGTGTGCCGTGTAGAGAACTACATTCTGATTCCAGAAGACGAAGCTCGAATTCCCAAAGAGCGTAACGTTTCTTAATATCGTATTGAGCTGCATCGTGTACTGATCAGGTCCGTCGTTCGTCAAGTCTACCGTCGTAAGATTGTTTAGAACCGCAGTCCCCTCAAAACTTGATGTGTTGAGAACATATCCAGTAATCGCACCAGAATTGTTGGTGATTCCCCATGAACCAACTCCCATTGGAGCAGGGCTTGTCGAGTACAGAGGCGTCACAACACCATTAACTTCCTTAGTCCTTGCATTGAAGTTCGGTGGGAAATAGTGCTTATACGTGGTTGGTGGGCTGCTTACGATGTTTGTTCCGAGACCGGCGGGACTGACCGACGTGATAGAAGGCGTTTTTATGGCCGTAGGTGCGTGAGAATTTTGGAGCATCGAAATGCCAGGCACGAGCATTACGACTGAAATCACAAGCACCAAAAAGACGAGTAATTTCCGCGTCATGTTTTGACATGACGGACACTCTATTTAATCATTAGCGTAGCAAAAAGGTGAATGTAAAAATGAAGAGATAGTCTAGAATTTCTTTCACCGCTCTCTAGGATCGATGCCAATTACAGATTCAAAACTCCCAAAAATTCAATAGAAAATTTATTGCCCTAATCCAAAAAATAATATCTACAGCCATCATCTCGGAAATCATAAGTCAGGGAGAAAAACCAAACAATGTCTGTTGACCGAGTGCAACTAAAGGTGAGATTAGGATCATTCTTGAAAGTGTTCGAACCAGTACTTTTTGCCAGACCCTATCTGAAGAACAGGCGGGGAATTTTCACGTTGGTCATAGTAGCTGGAATGGTCTCAAATTTTACTCTCCTTCTCGTCCCAATCTACATAGGAGATGCTGTTTCAGCACTCGAAGCTGGAGATTATTCATCAATACTTCACATAAGCATTCTGATCGTCATAGCCTACTCCATTTCGGGCATGGTGAGTTTCATAGTCAACTATGGGGGGCAGTACATAAGCCAGACGTTCGCGTTCAATCTGAGAAAGGATCTCGTCGCCCATCTTGTAAGGAAGCGGTTTTTGTTCTTTGAAACACAAACTTCCGGAGACTTGCTTTCGAGAGGGACCATGGACATCGAGGCAACACGGAATTTCAATCTATCCATGTTCACAAACTTGTTTCCTACAATATTCCTAATCATCGAAGCTTTCGTTCTTCTCTTTCTTGTATCTCCCTTGTTCTCCCTCCTTCTCGCTCTGATAGTTCCGGTCTTGATCATCCTGGGCATGCTTTCGTCTAGGAGACAGAGACCAATATGGAAGGAGATAAGGACGACTTACGGAAAGCTTGGAGAGACCCTTCAAGAGAACGTAGTCGGTCAAAGGGTCGTAAGAGGCTTGGCAGCCGAGAACCAGGAAGTGGATAAGTACTCTGCAATGACCAAGGAGTACTACGATGAAAACTATAGGGTAGTAAAATCGAGGAACACCTTCAACAATCTCATGCCTTTGGCGGTTGCCGTGGTATCTAGCTCTGTTATCGGTTTTGGAGGGTATTTAGATCTGGTCAACAGGACTAGTGTTGGTGGTCTGGTGGCGGCGGTGACAATATTCGCCATGCTGACGAGCCCGGTATCATTCCTAGGCAGAATGATAGTGTTTTCTGAAAATTCCAGGGCAGCAATCGGAAGGATACAGGAGATAACAGCTTCCGGCGGAGAGGAGGATGTTGCTAGCTCCGGCGAAAGTCTTCTCCCGGGTATGCTAGGTTTCGATCACGTAAGGTTCACCAGAGGTGATATCGTTATTCTGAAAGACGTGACCTTCAGAGCCCTTCCGGGAGAGTTCATTGGAATTACGGGAAAGACGGGTGCAGGCAAGACCTCGATGGTAAACTTGATAACTAGATATTATGATTCTGACTCCGGAGTCATTTCTATAGGATCGAGAAACATCAAGGACATTCCTATTAGTCTGCTTAGGAGCAGAATATCAATAGTACCACAAGAGATAATTCTGTTGTCCGGTACCATCAAGGAAAACATTCTGTTTGGAATTCAGGCCTCCGACGCCGAGGTAAAGAGAGCATCCGCACTTGCATCGATCTCGGAATTTATAGAGTCCCTTCCTCTGAAATATGATACGGTCATAGGCGAGAGGGGAATCACTCTTTCTGGTGGGCAAAGACAGCGGATTGCGATAGCTAGGGCAGTTCTCAGGAATCCTTTGATACTGATCCTCGATGATGCCACGTCCAGCGTGGATCCTGACACAGAGATCAGCATATTTGACAATCTGAAGGCATCGCTCAAGGACACGATAATTCTGATGATCAGTCTTAGAGCCTCTGCATTATCATTTGCCAACAAGGTGCTTGTGATAGAAGAAGGGGAGCTCAAGGAAGAAACTTATGGGGAGGAGGGTCGGTATGTCGACAGGATATGATGCTTTAGAGGACAAGTTCCTAAAACCGGAGAAAGGGAAAAGAACAATGCTCAGAATGGTCAAGGACATCTTTTACTGGAAGAAGGAATCTGCGCAGTTTGTCATCTCGGTAGTGGTCACGGCTATCGCCGGGGTGCTTTATCCTCTAGCTCTAGGATTTGCCGTAAATTCTATTCTGTCTAGGAATGCACACTTACTCCTGGTGTATGCGACCCTCTTCTTCCTGCTATATTTCGTTCAGTTTTTCAGCAACAGGTGGATGGCGCTCAGCTCAACCAAGGTCGCTCAGGGAGTGATCAAGAGAATGAGGGACAGGTCATTCGAGAAATTGCAGAGAGTTCCCCTCGAGTTCTTCAGCAAGGTTAAGGTCGGGTATCTGATAAGCAGAATTTCGAACGATTCTGAGTCAATTTCCGACTTTCTCACTTACCAGCTTCCTCAAGTGATTTCAGGGGTCACGACCATAATCATTGCTGCAGGAATAATGTTTCATCTTGATACGAGACTTGCCCTCTACAGTCTTATCGTCATGCCCATACTTGGAATTTTTACGATCACATTGCAAACGAGAGTTAGATCAAATTATCTCAGGACGAGGAGGGCGATAGCAGCCATAACCGGGAATCTGGCAGAAACGATTGCAGCGATCAGGACCGTAAAAGCATTCAATATCGAGTCACACACGGAGAGCAAATTCGAATCACTCAATTCCGATAATTTCAGAGCAAACATGGTCGCTACTCGGTTGTCATCATTTTATAGTTCGATTATAAGGGTAATAGAGGCAGTGGGAATGGTCCTCGTAATCTACGAGGGATCGATTTCTCTGCTAAATGGTCAGATCAGTCTAGGAATCGTCGTTGCATTCATTGCGTACGTTCAGCAGTTTTTCAATCCTATCGTACAGCTATCACAACTCTACAATACTTACCAGAATTCTGTCGTAGGAGCTTCGAGAATTTACAGCATCATAGATAGCAACCCTGATAGTGATTTCGGGAAAGATCCGATCCCGGCATTCTCGGATTCCATAATTACGGACAAGATTAAGGCGACCTACGAAAGCAGTGTTGCATTGTCAAACATCTCGATCGAAATAAAGAAAGGTGAGTGCGTTGCGATAGTTGGAAGGACCGGAGCTGGCAAGACGACCCTCACGAACGTCATATTGAAGTTTAAATCCCCAGAGGAAGGGGAAATAACGATAGACATGAAAAATCTCTGGAGTGTCGAGACGAGAGAGTACAGAAAGCTCATAATCCCCGTTCTACAGGAGCCCTTCCTATTCAATGGTTCGATCTTTGAGAACATCGAATACTCTAAGAGAGGAATTACAAGAGAGGAGGTTCTGTCGCTCATCAAAAGATACGGAATGAATGAAATCTTCCACTCGCTTCCAAAGGGTTTAGACTCTCCTGTAGGAGAAATGGGCAGGAATCTTTCTGAGGGACAGAGACAGGCAGTCTCAATAATGAGGGCGTTTGTCCGAAATCCCGATATCATAATCATGGACGAGGCTACCGCCCAGATAGATTCGAAGTCTGAAAAGAGCATAATCACTGCAATGAGAAATTATACTAAGAACGGGACCCTGATTCTAATCTCCCACAGATTCTCTCTCATCACTCTTGCAGACAGGATTATCGTTTTGGAAAAAGGCATGGTTGTCCAGGAGGGTACCCTAGACTATCTATCAAAGGAGGAGGGTATTTTCACGGAGCTCTACAGGAGAAGCTTAAATACATTTTCGGGCAAGGCAGAATGAGTTAAGGGTCATTCGTACTAAGTCCTCCGATCTGACATTTATAGCGATATGTTAGCAGTCAGGTCGAAAACACCAAAAAGAACTTCCATTAAAACAGATTTCATTCCTGTAATCCATGGAAAGAGCAAATATAGTGATAATCGGAGGGGGCGTGGTAGGGCTCGCAATCGCTGCCAAACTTTCCGAGCTTAACAAAGACGTTTTCATATTTGAAAAGAACAAGAGAGTTGGCCAGGAAGTGAGTAGCCACAATAGCGGCGTCATCCATTCCGGAATTCACTATCCCAGGGATTCCCTGAAGGCAGAACTGTGCGTCAAAGGAAATAGGAAAATGTACGACCTTTGTGGGAGGAATAGAATTCCTTACAAGAGACTGGGTAAGCTGACGGTAGCGAGAGGAGAAAGAGAGATAAAGGAGATAGAAAAACTCAAGAGGCAGGGGGAAGAAAATGGGATACTGGACTTGGAGCTCCTTGACAGTGATCAGATCAAAAAGATGGAACCGAATGTCGCAGCAGACCGGGCCTTATATTCTCCTTCTTCCGGCATAGTAGAACCCGATGAACTCATGAATTACTATCAAGCTAAGATCGGCATAAACGGCGCAATTATTTCGACAAATACTGTTGTCAAGTCGATAAGGAAAGGAAATTCAGGATATGAGATTACTGCGAGGAGCTCAAACGACGAATTCGTAATCGTGGCGAATACTGTCATTAATTCTGCGGGCTTATACGCTGATAGAGTTGCAGAGATGGCGGGACTGGACGTGGACAGACTTGGATACCGCCTCCATTATTGCAAAGGCGACTACTTTAGAATAACCGGCACTCCTCTGGTAAGGCGTTTAGTGTATCCAGTTCCTGCAGGGGCGGGACTCGGAATACACCTTACTCCAGACATTTCTGGCTCGATCAAAATGGGACCAAACTCGTATTACGTCGACAAAATAGATTACAGGGTTGAGACCAGGGAAGAAGAGTTCCGTAAGGACGTAAGGGGCTATCTACCTTCTATTGATAACGCCCAGATAAACGAAGATTCTTCTGGGATAAGACCCAAGATTCAAGGACCGAACGATTCATTCAAGGATTTCGTGATAATGAATGAGGAAGGGAATGGACTGCCAGGACTCATAAATCTTATTGGAATAGAATCGCCAGGCTTGACGGCATCTCCCGCCATCTCAGATCTTATCTCTGAAATGTACGAGAATGAAGTAAAATAATTCAGTTAATTTCTATTGTTTCTAATATGGAGTAACTATCATCGCTTGCGCTAAAAAGAAATTCGCGTTTGCATTGTATCAGTTTCCGGCATCATTGCTGGGGCATATTGATTGTCTGGGGCGGGTTCTTCTGTAAGGAATCTCTGATCTTCACATAAGCAAGTATCAGCAAAATCCCGGTAATGACTCCCCCTAGTATTAACTGAATCAAGCCCAGCACCAGTGACGGTGTTTCTGCCTCTTGCACTTTTCCGTCTGCGAGTTTCTTATAGATCAAGAAATAATCGAGGAGGATCCATACTATTGCTATTACGAAAAATATTGAGAAAATCAATCCCACAATTGTAACGCCGCCCGTGCTGACGACAGTCCTAGTGACGGTTCCATTATATGTAATTGTTCTTGACGCAGCGAAAAATAATGATAAGATCAATGTGGCAAATGCTCCTATTGCAAAGAAGATGGTTTGTAATATTATGGCGACTAATGTAAGTGTCTTCGCAGTGGATGCATCGCTATCGAGCATAATAAGTATAAAGCAAATCACGGTATAAAAATCGTTCCTTTAGGATAGTTAATAGTACCAGGAGTTTCATTGATATGCAAGAAAGAGACTCGAATTCTTAGAAGCATATTAGATCGAACCATTCCTACTGAGGCTTTTTCACACATCAAACTTCTTGTGAATCCAAATCCTCGCGCCGGGAGTTGCATTCTCTATTCTATAAGACGACATCAGTGGTTGTCTCTCTAAGAATCTCTCTACGCCTTTCTTTCTCCTACCTCTGTTTGGAGGCTCGTTGAAATCGATATCCACATATTCTCAGGGATTCCTACCACTGGACCCTCAACATTCGGTACACGATCTTGTCTCTCTAATTCGAAATGTACTTTAATCGTCTTTTCCACGAAACCGAACCCTTTCAAGAACTTCCCAGCAACATATGCTCCATTCGATAGCACAATTGCTCCAGCCGAATTTCCAATGACTATTCCAGAATAATCACGTATCTTTTCATGAATGCCCTTCAATTGCATCTCCTCTTTTAGAATCACGGGATCTCCTCCCGGGAGATACAATGCCCCTGCTCTCGCGAATTTGGATGAAATTTCCGATTCCGAATCATTTCTTTCTAGGAAAACAACGTCTTCGAATCCAACGTCAATAAAATATTTCCCTAACAAGGCCCTATATTCAGTTTCCTTGGTCATTGAATTGGATGTCCAGGGTACTACGAGTATCGTCCCGTTCTCTGAGATTCGAACGATCTTCTCGAACATTGCGCTATTCGTTCTCCTCTTGACATCTTCGCCACCTTGTAGAATGATAAGTCGAGGCGACACCTTTAGCGATGAGTTCTAGAGTTAAAAATTGTTGCCTCCGTTTTTCTAAAAACGACACCTCATTCAGTGTGTAAATCGCCGGTTGGAATATTAGTTTTAGATTTTCGACAATTTGCTGTTGCTTCATTTTGGACGGGAAGGAAGTCTGGAATGCAGGAAGAGTTGTACTGGTGAACCTAAATATTCTCGTAAATCGGTAAATATTTCAATTTTGATGTTTCAATGCATAATCCTCGATATCTAGCTCTGAACTTTACCAATTGAACAGTCACGCAGTACTCAGAATTTCATACGCAGAAATCCCCTTCTCCTTTTCTATTATGAGTATGGTTTCATTATAGCAGGAAATAAGCTGAAGGATATTGATACCACGCGCAAACAACTTATGAGTAATACGCATGACGAATCCAGGCGTCACTTCAATCTCTTTGGGCGAAAGTATGTGAACCATACTCACGTGACTATCTACCAAAACCCCATCGGAAGAAGGGGGAAGTTTCTGTATCATTTCATCAATGATGTATACCACGCTGTTCTCGAGGAATGTTGCTGAAATGTATTTTAATTGCAACGGCCCAGAAGATTTCAGGACGCTTATCTTATCCTGAAGTGATATCTTGCTGCGCCTCAGTAAGTTGTCTGCTTTTTCCTTTTGTCCCGGACCTATTCCCCTTTCCTTTGCCCTGTTCAAGGCTGCCCTAACAGAAATCGGGTTAAGTCCTGTCCTCGACTTGGTAATTGTTTTGGCTAGCCGACTGACATTAATTATCCCCTGGTCCAGCGCAACAGAAATTTCGGGGTTCTCCTTCAGGTAAATGAGAACGACGTCTTCTACGCTCAGATTTTTCCCCATATTTCTATTCATCTCGTACATATGTTGATTGTATAAATTAACATTTCCTTATGATAATTGTGAAATTTAATGTCAGAAATATCGTTCTTGATAACGAGATTTATATCGCATTATTAATTCAAGATGAACATGCAAGGAAAAGCACTGCTGTTATATTCCGGAGGGCTTGACACTTCGGTCATGATAAAATGGTTGCAAGAGAAACTTGGATACGAAGTTTCAACCTTGACACTTGATGTCGGTCAGGAGAAAAATAATCTTATAGAAATAGCAAAGAAAGCCAAGCGGCTTGGAGCGAGAGAGACAATTACTCGCGATGTAACTGAGACATTTGCAAACCAATATGTAGCGAAGGGAATAATGAGTGACGCACTTTATGAGGGGGTTTATCCTCTCTCTACTAGTCTTGCCAGGCCATTGATGGCGAAGGAGGCAGTAGAAATAGCCCACGATCTTGACTGTGATACAATTGTACATGGAAGCACTGGTAAAGGGAACGATCAGGTCCGTTTCGAGGTATCCATAAGGGCGCTCGATGATTCTCTCAAGGTAATAGCACCAGTAAGAGACATGAACATGAACCGGGATGACGAAATCGAATATGCAATAAAGAATGGTATCGAAATCCCCTATGGAGGGAAATATTCGGTGGATGAAAATCTCTGGGGGAGGTCTGTGGAAGGGTCTTCTATTGAAGACATTGCTCAGGGTATTCCCGATGATGCTTACCAGTGGGTGAAGCCTGCAGAAAAAGCAAAGGACGATCCAGACATAGTGTCGATTGACTTTGAGTATGGAATACCCGTTGCACTGAACAATAAGAAGATGGATCTGAAAAGTTTGATTATTGAGTTAGACAAACTTTCAGGGGACAATGGCGTTGGAGGTATTCAGCTCATAGAGGACAGGGTTGTAGGGATAAAGAGTCACGAATTTTATGAGTGCCCAGCAGCAGTGACTCTCATCACGGCGCACAAATATCTTGGAAATGCCGTTCTTAACAAGAAGGAACTCGATCTAAAGAAAACCATTGATAACCACTTCTCAGATTTTGTCTACTCGGGACTATGGTTTGATCCCGTAATGGACCACATAAACAATATTGAGAAGAGTATAAACCACGCTTACAACGGTAGTGTCAGTCTCAAGCTGTATAAGGGGAATATTATTCCGATTGGTATAGAGAGCAAGAATTCAATTTACAATATCGAGTTTTCTAGCTATGGCAAAGGACAGACGTTCGATCAAAGCAAATCCCCAGGATTTATTTACGTATATGGCAACGAAACCATCCTGACAAGGAAAGCAAGAAATGGAATCGGTGTTGAGGTTGAATTGAAGGCATGAAATCGGGAAACCGAATCTGGTCTGGAGGTGCCTCGGACTCTGGAGGGCCTGATCTGTCAGCCTTGATGACTGCAGAGGATAACAAGATAGACTCTTTTATGCTGAACTATGAACTGTACGGACTTCTTGCGTATCACATCGAGCTGTTCAAAAAACACGTCATCCCGAAAGAGGACTCTAAAGAAATAATCCAGACCCTTCTTGATCTGCTGAAGGAGAAACCTGCATTGAAGGAAGAGTTCGAAGATATTCATTCGTTTGTGGATACCTTGGCTAATGAAAGGACTGAAGCAGGAAAAAACCTGAGGATATTCCTCTCCAGGAACGACCAGAGCCATTTCGATATCAGATCCTTCTATCTCGATAAGCTGTTGGAAATTGCCAGCCTCCTTTTAGAAAATGTCAGAGTTATCAGAGAAAATCTCGCAGGAACTAATGGATACATGGCAGGACATACTCATTATAGGCAGGCCATGCCGGTTGCTTTCGCGACATATTTTGACTATGTCGGTCTGGTTCTTGTTGATTTCTCTCAGGACTCGTTGACACTCTATCTCAAATTTAAGGAACACTCCCCTTTGGGATACGGTTCCGGCTATGGCTCTCCCCTACACGTTGATCTGGATAAAATAGCCAGGAAACTCGGATTCGAAAAGGCATATGATAATCCTGTACATGGCTCATTTTATAGATCCGCTGACGACACTGAAGTAGCATTTATTGTGGCACGCATTCTTTCTGCTCTTTCACGGTTCGCCCAGGATTTGATCGGATTCAGTTCCGGTGAAAATGGATTCGTTGAGTTTCCGAAGGGTTTCACTACCGGAAGTTCGCTGATGCCGAATAAGAAAAATCCAGATTTTTTGGAAATGATTCAGGGATTTGCATCCGACGCCTTGGGTAAACTTGTCACGGCAATCTCAATAAATATGAACAAAGGTACAGGGTATCACAGGGAATTTCAGCTTTCCAAAGACGAGACCATAGAAATGACTCTGACGGTGGCTAAAATACTTGAGGCAATGAAAGAGTTCTTTGCTGGCATCAAGATTGATGAGATAAAGGCGCATCAGGCAATCGAGAATTCAACGAACTCTACAATGGAGGCTTATTCCCTTTTCGTAAGCGGCTTAAAATGGAAAGACGCTTACAGAACTGTCGGGACCAAATTGCGACGGGGAGAACAAATTGGAGAATATCCTCCGGACAGTTATATTGCTCTAGAAGATGTAAAGCTGGAAGAAATTGAGAAAACTCTTGGCTCGATTAAAGCAATAAGGGAGGACATACCCCGAAAATTAACTGCGGAGGCCAAACGCATACTCAAGGGTAGTTGATCGTAAATGATGCTACAGAATTCAGAACCAGCAAAAACTTCGATTTTTAGACCAATTTCAATGTTGGATCTTGATCAACGTTAAGTTCTGTTAACTATTGGATGTACAGGCATAGTTGTTGATTTTGGGTTGATAACACAATTTGACTTATTACCGATTCACAAATAGTTTATTTGTGTTCTAGCTCAGTTACAGACAAAGACCATCACCGGTCCTCACTCAGCTTCACTGTACCGCAGTTTCGCACAGCATTCACAATAGCATTCGGAAAATGAAACTGATGTTTTATCTCAAATGGTAGGAGAATATAAATCTCTTGTTAATTCGACTTCGGTTGCTGATATTGAATCTCTCTTCGGAAATTCGACATTACAAGTAGATTTGGGGGCCCAGTTTGTGGGAGCCATTTCTATTCTTGCTTATTTTTCGCTTAGTTCAGCTACCGCTACAACCCTATCGACTTATACATGGGCGCTGAATACTACTTCTAACCAAGTAGTGGGGCCTGAACTTACTGAGTACCCCATATATTATAGTGGCCCTCTATACGATGCTAGCTCTAGCCACAGCTCAGAACAAGTCAAAAAACTGAGTACGTATGGTGGAGACTCTGAAACAGCTGCAGACTATGAATACTATGATGTTTACACTGGAATAGCGGATTCAATAAGTGCGGCCTCAGCCAACGTTAACGTGGTTCACTTTACGGAACCTCCTTCAAACCAAAGGATAAATCATGTCTATGATTCTGATGGTGTTTATCAAAATTACTATCGATTTGGAATAACCTGAATCGGACTTGAAGACCAATCTGCAGGAGGAGATCAAATGATTCAAGCAGGATATGGATGGACAGACAATAATAGTACAGTTTTTCCTCACCATCTTTTCTTATGGAATGAGCACTATCCCAGTGCAATGGACTTTTATCAAGGGCAGCAAACTTACCCAATACAGTTCGGAAACATACTTTCCTTGAACATACAGAAGATAAGCGGAACGTGGTATACCACAATATATGACTACAACAATTGTCACGCCTATTATGGCAATATCTCTTCAAGCATGGTTATTATACCGCAACAATAGTTCAAGCTGGAAATTTTGTTTACAGTGATGATAGTCTTATTCTCACACAACAAATTCCCGAATTTAATACCTCCATAAGTTTTGAGGGAGGAACTATATACAGTGCAGGTCCTGGCGGCTCTTATCAAACTGTATATCTTACTACTCTTCACAATCTTACCTGGTACAATGTCTATGATATGGTTGAAGATCCTTATGAGAATAATAACGTTGATTCTTCTTACGTTATGCAACTCGGAACTTACGATACGAACGTTTACGGTTATTCTCAGGAGACTTGGAACAATTCATGGGACATCTTATATCCAACATGATTTGTGGTGTTTCTCAAGCTCTCGGACAAAATGAGAAGGAATTCAAAAATCTCAATCTAAACTGTTTCTAAAAAGGTCCGAAGATATCAGAAACAATCCATTTCGGCTGAACAAGTAGCCCCGAGCAGATTCGAACTGCTGTCAACGGGTCCAGAGCCCGCTATGCTTGGCCACTACACCACGGGGCTAATGAGAGTAATTGCGAGGTAGTAAATAAAAATAGGCCACTCCAGAAGTTTTCTTCCTATTGTCAAGAGGTTAACTAAATCCGGTGCTTATTATGCCCTCCTAATCACTCCATTTATTCTACTGGTACTAAATGAATTGAATTTGCTGCAAAAGTTACCTCAAAAGAGGAAAGTCGTGGAAGAATTTGAGTTTGTAGACGTTCCTAGCCTTTTTATAGTTTTGATTGTTATGGATGAAAGAGTGGGATAAATG
Source organism: Thermoplasmata archaeon (assembly GCA_021792255.1). Classification (GTDB taxonomy): domain Archaea; phylum Thermoplasmatota; class Thermoplasmata; order Thermoplasmatales. The sequence continues at coordinate 313,117 of JAJYUZ010000001.1, read as the reverse complement.
GAAAAAGGGGACATCATAAAATTGCAATTCGATACCTACACTGATGATAGCAAGTTAGTTGAAACCACGGATGAAAAGAAAGCAAAAGATAATGGAATCTATGACGAACACTCCTCCTATAAACCAATCGTTACAATATTAGGATCTGGCAGACTGTTGAAAGACCTAGAAGATGATATTGAAAAGGCGAACGTCGGAGAGGAAAAAGAGATATCGCTCTCCCCGGAAAAGGCATTCGGCGTAAGAGATACAAACAACGTCCGAGTCAGCTCTTACCGAGAGGTGGAAAGGTCTCTTATCGAAGAAGAGAAAAGAGCAGGAAGGAGCGGAAAAGACGTTTTTGCCGAACCAGGAAAGATGGTAAGAATCGGGGACAAATATGGAAAGATACTTACCGTAACGGCTGGAAGGGTAGTAGTAGATTTTAATCATCCACTCGCTGGTAAAACGATAAAGTACAGTTATAAGGTCCTGGAGAAAATTGATGGGGAAGAGAAAAAGATAGCAGCGATAATCGAAATCAATTTTACGAAAGACAACGACAAATTCAACATCGAGACGGGAGATCAGATAACGATAACAATTCCAGATTCAGCCAAGATAGACGATTCGTGGCCACTAGCGAAATTTGCAATAGTCGGTGCGATAAGAGAGTACGTTGCCAATAAAACCGTCATTTTCAAAGAAATTTTCGAAAAGAGAGCTGAAGAAAAGAAGGAAGAAGAGAAGAAGGTGGAACAGACACAACAGGCTAATGCGACCAGCTGACGGAGAAAGATGTCTGAACTTGAACAGAACAAGAGAGATATTGAAAAGTCTTTAAAGGAATATCAGTTTAAAAAGTACGTAGATCAGATCAAAAAATTAGAAGGAAGAGGCACTGAGCTTATATCCGTTTACGTTCCCCCGGAGAGGCAGATCAGTGACGTCGTTGCTTATCTCAGGGATGAGTACTCCACTTCTAGCAATATCAAAAGTAAGACGACCAGAAAGAACGTAACAACTGCTATTGAAAGCATAATGAGCAAGCTCAAGTACTACAGAAAGCCTCCAGAGCATGGACTAGCAATTTTCGTAGGATACGTACCTACAAGAGGCGATAAGAGCGACATGGTCTCTTACTTCATAGAGCCCCCTCAATCCGTAACAAGTTTCCTCTACAGGTGCGATTCAAAATTCTATCTCGATCCGATCCTTCCTATGCTGGAGAAGAAGGAGGTCTATGGACTGATAGTCATTGATAGAGCGGAGGCTACGGTAGGGGTTCTCAGGGGTTCAAGAATCGAGGTAATAGAAAACAAGGATTCTCAGGTTCCTAGCAAGCATCACCAGGGTGGTCAGAGCTCGAGAAGGTACGAGAGGTTAATAGAGCTTGCAGCTCACGAATTTTTCACCAAAATAGGCGAGTTGGCCTCAACAGCCTTTCTTAGAGAGCAGGGATTAAAAGGAGTCTTGATCGGGGGCCCTGGTTCGACCAAGGATTTCTTTTACAAACACAGCTATCTTCAGTACCAGATTCAAGAGAAGGTTGTAGATCTTTATGACGTGGGTTACACTAATGAATACGGCCTGAAGGAACTAGTAGACAAGGCGTCCCAAACTCTCAACAGCCTCGAGATTGCGAAGGAGAAGAAGATAATAGAAAGGTTGCTCGTTGAAATAAAGAAAGGGACAGGACTGGCGGCGTATGGGGACAAGGAAGTCTCAAACGTTCTGAACCAAGGAAGGGTCGACACTCTGATCATATCCAAGGGACTCAGGAAAATGAAGTTTACGTACAGGTGCGAGGACGACGGAACAGAGTTGTCAGAGATCTCACAGGAGGAAAAGGAACATCTTTGCCCCAAGTGCGGGAAACCAATGGTGATGATTGCTCAGACAGACCTGATAGAGGAGTACATCGAAAAGGGACAGAGCAGCGATTCAAAGATTGAACTTGTAGGTGACGAATCGGACGAGGGTGCATTGTTCTTAAATTCGTTTGGCGGTATCGGTGCAATACTGAGATACAGTTGATGGTTGCCGCTGGAATATCGTCTTTTTTACGAAATTTTAATTGGATGCATTCAGATGCCCTTTACTTAGAGCGATTCTCAACGTAAATATTAAAATTGGAACTCGTATACTGGAATATGTCTACTGAACCCAAGTACATTTACAGTTTCGAAGAAGGCTCAAAGGACATGAAAAATCTTCTTGGCGGAAAGGGAGCTGGTCTGGCCGAAATGACCAGAATTGGGTTAAGAACTCCTCCCGGATTCACTATCACTACTGAGGTATGCAATTACTACTTCAAGAACAACAAGCTCCCAGCCGGACTGTGGGAGAGAGTGGTTCAATCGGTGAAAAATCTCGAAGCCAAAACGGGTAGGATCTTCGGGGGTGCTCCAAAGATCATGCTCGTGTCAGTAAGGTCTGGTGCCCCAGTAAGCATGCCAGGAATGCTGGATACGGTCCTGAATTTGGGACTGAATGACCAGAACGTCGAGTTGTTTTCCAAAGAAACCAACAATCCAAGGTTTGCCTGGGATTCTTACAGAAGATTCATCCAGATGTTCGGAAGGATAGTGCTGGGACTTAACGGAAGGAAGTTCGATGAAGTCATTGAACGAAAGAAGAGTAGTCTCAACGTTCAAAACGACTTCGAACTAGGGGAGAAGGACTGGAAGGAGATTGTCGGAGATTTCAAGCAGATAATCAAGTCGTCTGGAAAGGAGTTGCCCAGCGATCCATACAAGCAACTCGAGCTTGCAGTCAACGCCGTTTTCGATTCGTGGAAAAACGAGAGGGCGATCGTCTACAGAAAGATCAACAACATTCCAGATTCCTTAGGAACTGCGGTTTCCGTAGTAGCGATGATTTATGGGAACCTCGGACCCAACTCGGCGACTGGGGTCGCATTCACCAGAGATCCGAACACGGGAGAAAAGAAGCTCTATGGAGAGTACCTCATAAACGCTCAGGGGGAAGACGTGGTTGCAGGAATAAGAACTCCCTCCTCGGTCGACAAACTGAGAAACGAAATCCCTCACGCTTATGTCGAACTCAAGAAGTCTGCCGACATACTCGAAGAACACTACAAGGATGTGCAGGACATCGAATTTACGATTCAGGACGGAACTTTTTACCTCCTTCAAACGAGGGCTGCAAAGAGGAGTGCTATGGCGGCCATCAGGATTGCATTGGATCTTAGGAAAGAAGGGAAAGTGACGGACACGGAGGCGGTCAACATGGTCCAACCGGAGCAACTGAATCAGCTGCTTCACCCTCAAGTGGATTCCAAGAGAGCGGGGTCCCCCATAGCGAAGGGGCTCGCCGCTAGTCCTGGAGCGGGTGCAGGGAAGATCGTGCTTGATCCAGACGAAGCGGTCAAGATGAACGAGAAAGGAGAAAAAGTCGTGTTGGTCAGGAACGAGACTCTCGCAGACGATGTGCACGGGATTGCGGTATCTGAAGCGGTACTGACTGCGAGAGGAGGAATGACTTCTCACGCTGCGGTCGTTGCACGAGCGATGGGCAAGCCAGCAATAGTTGGTTCCGATGATCTCAAAATAGACTTGGACAAGAGGGCTGTGAATTTTAAGCAAGAACTGATGTGGGAACACCAAGAGGTGACTGTCGACGGTACGACGGGATTGGTGTTCAAGGGAACGGTGCCTCTGACTATTCCTGAGATGGGAAGAGAGTTTCAAGAATTCATGGACCTGTGCAGGAAGGTAAAGAGACTAGGGGTGCTCGCTAATGCAAACACTCCCGAGGAAGCGATCCTCGCGAGGAAGAATGGGGCTGAAGGGATTGGATTGGCAAGGACAGAAAGGATGTTCCTAGGTGCGGAAAGGATTCCGATAATGCGTGAGATGATCATGAGTGACAGCTTGGAAGAGAGGGTTGCACTCCTCGACAAACTTCTTCCCCTCCAATACAACGATTTTGTCGAATTCTTCAGGACAATGGATGGGTATCCGGTCATAATAAGACTTCTGGATCCTCCCCTCCACGAATTCCTCCCGAAAAAGGAAGAGCTAATGGTGGATATAGCAGAAATAAAACACGAGAGGAAGAGTGCAGAAAATGAAAAGAAACTGAAAGAGGAGGAAGAATTACTGAGGAGGGTCAACTCTCTGAGCGAGTTCAACCCAATGATCGGGTTCAGAGGAATAAGAGTCGGTATAGTTTATCCAGAGATATATGAAATGCAAACAAGGGCAATCATAAGGGCGGCACTAAAAGTCAAAGAGGAAGGAAAGACGGTCATTCCGGAGATAATGATTCCCCTTACGATAGAAGTGAAGGAACTAAAGCTAGTTCACGAAAGGCTCCAGAAAGTAATAGATGAGGAACTGAAAGGGAAGAATCTGAAGTACAAGTTCGGGACGATGATTGAGACCCCAAGAGGCGCGCTGACTGCAGGAGAGATCGCAGAAGTCGCTGAATTTTTCAGCTTCGGAACCAATGATCTTACGCAGATGACCTTTGGATTTTCGAGGGATGACGTGGAAGCGACTTTCCTTCCAAAATATCTTGAATACGGAATTTTCAAGTCGAATCCGTTCGAGTCACTAGACAAGAACGGAGTCGGAGAACTGATGAAGATTTGTTTTGAGCGGGGAGTGAAGTCAAGACCGGATATTGAAGTAGGAATATGTGGAGAGCACGGTGGGGATCCTGATTCCGTAAAGTTCTGTCACAAGATTGGGCTTAAGTATGTGTCGGCCTCACCCTATAGAGTGCCCATAGCGATCCTGGCTGCAGCACAGGCCAACACCTTGAGTAAAGGGGCGGATTAAATGTCCGGGATAGTGGATTCCAAGATTCGAAAGATTCTCGACTCCAGAGGTAACGAAACGGTGGAAGTCGAAATATTCACTGAGTATGGTCACGGGATCTCTGCCGCACCCAGTGGAGCTTCTAAGGGAGCAAACGAAGTGAAGGACTATCCAGAAGGAGGGGTAGATCAGGCGGTAAAGATCTTCAGATCAGAAATCTCCAGGAAAATTATCGGTCTGGAATCAGGTGAGCAGGAATCATTTGACAGATTTCTGGAAGACATTGATGGCACGGACAATTTTTCTTCGATAGGCGGCAATCTGGCCGTTGCCATTTCGCTCGCTAATGCCTTTGCATCCTCTGATGAACTGGGGATTCCCATATTCAGATATCTCGGGGGACTCAATTCGAAGATGACGGTTCCTCTAGGAAATGTAGTTGGTGGGGGAAAACACGCAGTCAATGGAACAACGATCCAGGAATTCCTCATAGCATCTCATTCTAATCACGTTTATGATGCCATCAGGACCAATTCACTGGTCCATAAAAGGATCAAAGAGAGAGCATCTAAGGAACTCGACATTCCGGTAGGAATGGGTGACGAAAAGGCGTGGGTTCTGCCGTTTGATGACGAAAAAGTCATTACAATGGTGAAAGAAGTCGCGGACGAAATTTCGGACAAGACTGGCCTCACTATTGAAAATGGAATGGACCTCGCTGCATCCAACTTCTACGAAAAGGGTCACTACATTTACAGAAACGGTAAGCTGACGAGAGAGGAGCAAGTGGATTTTGTCGAGGGAATAGTAAAGGACAGAGGGTATACAATCATAGAGGACCCTTTCGATGAGAACGACTTTGAGAGTTTTGCGGAGCTGACGAAGAGGGTCGGAGACAGGGCTATCATTATCGGTGACGATATCTACACGTCCAGTTACCAGAGGCTTCAGGAAGGGATCAAGAAGAAATCTAGCAATGCAATTCTGCTCAAGCCAAACCAAGTCGGCACGCTTTCAAGACTGCTCAAGACTTGGAGACTAGCTAAAGACAACGGAATGAGTGTCGTGGTCTCCCACAGGTCTGGAGAGACGACAGATTATTTCATATCCCACCTCGCCGTCGCAATAGGCGCTGACTATCTGAAGACCGGAACTGTAGGTGGAGAGAGGATAGCAAAATTAAATGAACTCGTAAGAATTCAGGAAGAAATGGGTGGACAAGAATGAGTGATCTACTAGCATCAGAAGACACGTACAGGAATTCAGCTATACACATAGGTACAAAGATAAGAAGTGCAGACATGAAGAAGTTTACTGCCTACGTCAACAAAGAGGGACTGAACATCCTCGACATTAAGAAAATCGATGAGCGGATTAAGATCGCGGCCAAGTTCTTGTCCAGATTCGACCCGAATGGAGTAGTATTCGTAGCTTCAAGAGAATATGCCAAAAAACCAGTAAAGGCCTCAGCTGCTGCCCTAGGTGCAAGATTCATAACTGACAGATTCATACCGGGTTCGTTCACGAATCCCTCACTGAATGGTTACATAGAACCCGATGTGGTGATTATTAACGATCCAGCCACTGACAATCAGGCGCAGAAGGAAGCAGTCATAAACGGCATACCTGTAGTAGCACTGTGCCACACAAACAACAGCACATCCTTCGTCGATTTTGTCATACCGGGAAATAACAAGGGGAGAGAGAGTCTTGCCCTGATATACTACCTACTGACGAAGGGAGTCATGGCGCAAAACGGAAAAGACGCATCGCAACTAAAGCAAGAGGAATTCTTAGCCGATCTTTAGATTTTCTTTTAAATTTACCCTTTTCCCTTCTTTTCTTCTAATTTCGGGTAAACTAGGATGTTTACTCAGATTTACCATTTTTTAAGTTTTCCTCGATTGCCGTAACCTAATGCTACGCAGAGTTGTTGCTGCAGTGCCTGGAGGGTAAAGGTATATGCTACACACACATATGTATACATATGGGAAATAGAAACATAAGTATCTCCGACGAAGCATACATGTAGCTCTACAAGCTCAAAGGCAAGAAAGAAAGTTTCACAGATGTCATAAACAGACTCACGAAGAGGACTAATATCCTTGACTTGGCGGGAGTGTTGTCTAAGAGAGAGACAAATGAAGTAAAATCTGCGATAGCTAATCTGCGAAAAGAGAGCGAAAATAGAATGAATGAAATAACAGAAAGAGTGAGAAAAAATGATCGCAGATACTTCATTCATAATAGACGTAATGAATGGTGATCACGACGCAATACAGAAGGCCAAACTATTGCAGCCTGAGAATTCGCCCATATCGGTTACCTCAGTATCAATCTTCGAACTTTAAGTTGGAGTCGGAGCTATGAATAAGCGAGAAGATGAGGTAGCTAAGATTCTCGACATTATAGAAGGGCTTCCCATTCATCCGTTGGATGAAATTTCCAGTAGAGAAGCGGGAATGATCTACACTCATAAAAAGAAACTTGGAAAGCCAATCCAGACAGAAGATGCGATGATAGCTGGAATATGCAAGTCCAGAGATGACTTCCTGCTGACCAGAAATGTTAAACATTTTGCCGGAATTGATGGTCTGTCAATTGAACGATATTGACCTAAAAGTGCCATATGTATCCTAATAATATATCACATACTTGCGAAAAACTCAATAATTCTTCCAGTTTACATGTCTGAGGAAGCCATGAGGACGCCTTATGTTGCAGGTTATTTTTATCCTTCTGATCCCGAAGCTCTAAAGGAAAAGATAGAATGGGCTTTCACTCACTGGAATGGACCTGGTTATATTCCGGAAATAAAACGTATCGATCCAGAAAAGGGTGTGGTGGTCCCTCACGCAGGTTACGATTACAGTGCACCTGTTGCGGCATTTTCGTTCGGTTCGCTCGCTAATTCAGGAAAGTACGATTACTACGTCGTGGTGGGTCCCAATCATACGGGTCTTGGCGCTCCGATTTCGATTGGAGACGAAGATTACCTGACCCCGCTAGGACGAGCTAAAATCAAAAAGGAAGCGATAGAAGAACTCCAGGATGATCTGATCGTGGTGGACAATCTCGCCCATCTGCAAGAGCATTCCGTGGAAGTGGAAATTCCGTTCCTACAGTTCATTTATGGAGAAGTGGAAATTGTCCCCATAGTCATGATGGACCAGAGCCTAGAAGCTGCAGAACACCTTGCTTTGAGACTTAAAAAGCTGAGCGGAAATTTCACCGTCATTGCCAGCTCTGATCTCAATCACTACCTTGCCTTGAGAAGATTAAAACAGCTGGACGGATATTTTTCCACTGCAGTGCTTCACAGGGACTTCAAGGCGCTATATAGGTACGAGTATTCTGGAGAAGTCAGCGCCTGTGGATTTGGCCCTATCGTGACCCTTCTCTCCACTTATTCTGGAAAGGTAGATCTCCTGAAACTTTCAAATTCAATCGAAATGACTGGAGGGGAAACGGGGGTAGGCTATGCATCTTTCACGGTTGATAAGGTCTAGATTACGGAGCCTCGATAACTCCCTGCAATCGCTATCGCCTTTCGTCTGAAACTAAATTCTTGCGTGGAGACCCAGAAGTCGAATACTGCCGTATCTCCCGTCTTGATTGTCGTGTTCGTTCCGGGAACGGGGTGGTAGCTGAAGGGAAAGAGTGGAGTGGTGAGATACAGCTTATCGTTTCTGAACATCTCAAACTCTGATGAGATCTCTGCCGTCGTGTTCCCTTCGACGAACTTCTTCTTGAGAAGCTCTAACGCCTCGATGCTTTGCTTGTACTTGTCGACGTACGCTTCTTCGCTGGTTGCAAGAAACGAATTCGAGTAGAGTATTGTCAGTCCCCTCTTCTTTGAAGCGACTTCTATGTACATTATCTTCTTCAGAGAGCTGTCCCCGGGTTTGTTCCAGACACTAAGCGTATTCTGGTCGAACGCCACGACGGGGCCATAATACAAGGAATAGCCTGAACTGCAGAGCCGATTTCTAATCAATTCCGATATGGTCTTTTCGGTGTCGTCCGTTCTCATTTCGGAAGTTACTGACTCTATCAGTTCTCCTATCTTTTTCTTGTGTTTCAGTACATACCTAAGTTCCTCTTGGAGCGGATATTCAAACCATTCATTAGTCTCCGTTGAACACAACTTTCCCTTCCTGAACTCGAAGTACGGAGGTGCTACGCAGTAGTCGTGTCCGTCAAGGCTACAAAAATTCTTGTCTACTTCCGCATCTCCTATGAGCGATATCTGACCGTCGTGCAGAAGAACGGACTCTGCCCTTTCATCGCTGGAAAAATAATCGAAAAGGGGATTCTCCTTGAAAATTATGACTTTCTGTCCTTTTCCGCTTATCACTTGCACCCTGGCATTCCTAGAGTTGTAGAGAGGATCAGTCATAAACGAAGAACTGAAAGCTGGATGGATACTTTGCTGAGTGCAATATCCTGATGTTGGCAACGTTCATGGTGGAGTCCGTGGCAAGATCGAGTCCCGTGTTAAGATTTCTCGAATATTTCGGAAAGGCCGCAGAAGAAATGCTGAACCTAATCCTATGCCCCTTTGCGAATCTGTGACCGGTGTTCCAAAGGTCAACCTTGATATCGTAGACTTTTCCCTTCTCGAGAAGTTCTATCTGGTCCATGCCTTTCCTGTAGCGGGCCCTAGTCATTCCATCGCACAGCCTTTGTGAATATCCATTAGGCCACACATCCAGGAGCATAGCCATTATGTCCGTATCGGGGACATCAGTCTCCATAAAGATTTCTGCACCTACTGCTCCGAGAAAAGTGATGCCTCTTTCCAGTGGCGGAGTGGTATAGACCAAAACGTCATCTCTCCTTTGGACTGAGGAATAGTTGTCGGGTCCGCCGATCTGAGAGGCCGTTATTTCTGTTACGTAAGGAGTCGGATCGGAAGGATCGTACCTGTACTCGTCTTTTCCACCTGAGATTTCTTCTTCTCTCCAGACGAGCCTCCCGTCCCCATATCTACTGTTCGCTCGACCATTGCTGGTGATATATAGCCTAGATGGCCTTGAATTCGAAGGTGGCCAGTCTTCAAAGTCGATCCATTTGTTTTCCCCCATTAGGAATATCTTTGCTCTCTTTCCGACTGAGGCACTCTCGTCGACCAACCACTTCCTGAACCAGTTTAGCTGCAACGTGTCTAGATCTATGATTGCACCAGGTCCAAAATCCACGTCTCCCAGTTTGGAGGTGGAGTTTACGTTGTGCCCCCAGGGGCCAATGACAATAGCCTGATTTTCTCGAGATCGGGGTGAAGCAGACCCAGTTCGCATCCCCATGTAGTTGATAAAAGTACCAACCTGTTCGTCGTCGTACCATCCAGAAATGTGCATCGTCGGGACGTCTATCTTGTCGAACTTGGTCTGGTAGCTCATTTTGTCCCAGAATGAATCGAAAGTCTGGTGAGATAAGTTCTCTTCCCAATCTGGGAAGCCTATGCCGAGCGCCTTCGGCATGTCCTTTATGGGTAGAGTTCTGTACACGCTATCCCAGTCAATATCGTCCGTATTCTTTAGGGTCCTTCCGCTCACGAGGTATCTCCATGAAATGTGCATCGGGTCGTAAACGCCTGTTGGACTCTCCACGAAGGGATCAGAGGGAGATACCTTAGAGATCATCGCCAAAAGATTCGCGGGTTTTTCAAGGGCAGTTAACCATTGTATCCTTGCCGAATATGAAGCACCAAACGTCCCGATCTTTCCGTTCGACCAGGGCTGTTTAGCAACCCAGTCTATGACATCTTTGCCATCTCTCCCTTCATTGAAGTACGGCTCGAATTTCCCCTCAGAATCGCCTCTCCCCCTCACGTCAGAATTAAGATAAGCAAAGCCATTTGAAGCAAAGAAACTTGCGTACTTTCTGTATGCCTTGTCGTCTCGTCCATAAGGTGTCCTGAAGACGATTGAAGGATAGGGAGGATCCGATTCTGGGAGGTACAAGTCCCCAGTGAGGATCGTGGCATCTCTCACGGGAATCTCTACGTATCGGAGAACTTTAATAGTCACAAAGACGTAAGTCGGACAACGATATAAACAATTACAGGTACTCCCCTAACTCTAGAACTAATGATGCTATAGACTGGAGATACCGACCGCAAGAGAAGTCGAGGAAAAAAGAAAAATGAAAGGAAAAAGGTTTTGGTCCTCACTCTTTGCGCTTCGATTCAGTTCTCTTACGTGACCTGACTATTGACATCGAGACGGCTGCAACTATCGCTATTGCCACGACGGCTATGATGACGATTTCGGTGGTTGACAGTGGGGATGGCGGAGTTACCTTGGTAAGAGTGATGGTAAGGGCAGATACATTGGTCTGATTAGAAGTCACGGTAACGTTGCGATAGTATGTAACGTATCCACTTAAAACGACCTTTATATCATAGCTCCCGGGATTAATCGAGACGTTGAACGTTCCATTTATTGTGGAAACCCGTTGACCGTTGATGTACAGGGTGGCATTGGCCGGGCTGATGGTGCCTGTGAGGAACAGCGGGATCTGGACGGGAGAGAATTGAACAGTCTGGTTCAACGTGGCACCATTGACGATAATAGTACCCGACGAGGGAGACGCCGTATAGTTATTTGAAGAGTTTACCGAGTAAGTATACGATCCGTTGAGTTCCCCAAAGGTTATCGTGTTTGTTCCAGAGGACTTGGCTACTCCAGCTAGAGTCACGGTCCACGTTGCTCCAACGGGCAGATTAGACTCAATGAAGTTTACCGTGAACACTTCAGAAAAGGTAATGGTCTTTGTGATCGAGGAGCCGCTCACGGTTATTACCCCGGCAGTTGGGGAAACTACGTAGCCAGAAACGTTGGCTATCTCGAACGAATAGGTACCGTTTGTTTCAGTGAAAGTCACGCTAGGCGAGGTGGATTTTTGAGTACTCGCACCCAGGGTCACGGACCACGATACACCAGCTCGGAGTCCGATCTGAGAGAAAGTTACCTCGTACCCGATTACCACGGAAAATGCAACACTTTCATCGACCGCGGAGCCCTTAATGGTCAGGAATCCAGACTGGGGATTCACGGTATAGCCGTTGATGCTCCCGATGCTGAAAGAGTAGGTGCCATTTGGCTCTGAAAACTGTACTGTGTCGAGCGTCGATGACTGTACTGAGCTTTGTCCACCATAAGAAGAGACTTCTTGAATTCCGCCCACCAAATGGTTCGAAACGTAAATGTCGTGATTTGAGGGAACGTACGTAGGAAAGAGCGGAGATCCCGTGACATCCAGGTTCGCAATCACCGTATTGGTAAGTGAACTTATGACTGCCAGCGAGCTCGAGTTTTGTTCAGCGACGTAAATGTTGTGATCGAAGGAATCGTACGTCAGCCCTATGGGTGATGAATGGGACGGGAGATCTATAGTAGTAACAACCTGGTTGGTCGAGCCGTCGACTACAAGAACAGAATTAAGGGAATTGTCGGTGAAATATATGTACCCGTTAAAGGAATCGTAAGTACCAAAGTAGGCGGCACCATTTATTTCCGACACCACAACGTTTGTGAGGGTGTTTATCACGAAGACGCTATCTGTCTTCGAGACATTGTTAAATCCACCTATGTACAGGTTCCCGTTTGAAGGATCAAACACTGCTCCAGCAAGTGTCTGTCCGGATGAACCAAGGACAATCGTCGAAAGGACCACATTAGACGCGCTGCTTATCACTGAGACAGTGCCCGAAGCCCCATTTGCGACGTAAACGTCGTGGTTCATGGACGAGTACGCAATTCCGACTGGCTGATTGCCTACCGGTGTAGTTGCGATTACAGATTGAGTCACCGTGTTAATCACAGATACGTTATTGGATAGTGCGTTTGCAACGTACAAGTAACCGTTGTATGGATCGTACACGCTGGATTCTGGAAGTGAGCCCACGGAAATCGTATTGATCACGGTGTTGGTGATGGGGCTTATCACTAGGACCACCCCAGGATAATTGGAAGCGGAAGTAGAATTCTGTGCAACACCCGAGACATACAGGTACCTGTTGGAACTATCATAGGTTATTCCGTACACATCGATATTTCCCTTAACAGTGCTAATCACGTCAATGACCTTCCCTGCATTGGTCGAATTTGTCAGTGAGACAGTCCACAAAGTATTGATGGACAGTCCTGTCTCTGAGAAGGTAACGTTGTACTTGGGGACAGGTTTAGTGGGTGCGAACGCTACCGAAATGGTCTGGCCAGCTCCATTAACCGAGATCAGACCGGCAGAGGGGGAAGGAGTAAATCCACTTGCGTTTATTTCGTACGTATATGTCCCATTTGGTTCTTGTAACGTTATTGAGCTATGTACCGAACTCTCCGTTGAATTCGAAATTGTCACGGACCAGACAGTTCCATTTGCGAGTCCCGTTTCTGAAAAAGTGACGGAGTACGTGGCTTCGGTCTGGTTGAACGTGATGGTAATCGAGATAGCCTTTCCTGCAATTACGAGGGTTCCATTGCTGGGTGATGCGGTGTAACTTGAACTGATGATGGAATATTTGTACGTTCCGTTTGGTTCGACTATTTGGATCGTGTCGTTTGAGGAGAAGCTGTAGACTCCATTTACAGACAAGTACCAGAGAGTGCCTGACGGTAGTCCAGTTTCGGTAAATGTGATTGAGTAAGTTGAGGTAATAGTCACAGGAACGGTAAGTCCGGTACCGGAAACTGAGAATGATGAACTGGTCGAAAGATGGGACGTAGTAGTGACAGAGTAGTTATAGGACCCATTTGGGAGATATGCTTGCATGAATGAAGACGCTGAAGAATTAAAGTAAATGACAGAATAATTCGACTCGTCTACTATTAAAGACCAGGTGGTAGAGGCCTTCAGCCCAGTTATAGAAAATGACGTTAAAAAGAGGGACGGGAAGTGATATACCTCGGACAGTTGAGATCCAGAAACGTTGAATGTGGATGTCGAAGGATAGATGTAAGCACCCGCCTCTTCAACAGAATAATGAAATGTCCCGTTGATGAGGTATAGGTCCACGCTGTCATAGACAGAAGATGTGTTGTAAAAGATCTCTGAGAATTTTGTGGGGGAGGCGGATGAGTATACACCCAGTCCCCAGGCAATTCCAGTTCTTAAGTTGGATTCTGTAAACGTGACAGATACGAGTCTAGGGAATGCTACTGAGAGATTCAGCTGGTAGTTTCCAATCGAAAAAGAGGACGATGAATATACCGACTGGTCCTGTTGGTACAGGACAGTAGCAAAAGGACTTTCCGAAACTGAATAGTCGTATTTTCCAGTCGGGAGATAAATGGAAATGTGGGTGCCTAGCGTGGTGTTTGAGAAGACGGTTGTGTGATTGGCCCCGTAGACAGTCACTCCCCAGCCCATTCCACTAGCTAGATTAGTCTCCGAGAAATTCAACAGGTACGTTTGAGGGAAAGTGATTTTAGATGAATAGTTGGACGAGGACACATTAAATGTGCCACTGAGGAGGTTGGATCCCCCTTCTCCTGCCGTATAAGTGTAATCGCCATTCGGTAGCTCGAGCTTCAAAGTCGGAGAGGTGCTATAATTCGTGGATGAAAACTTACCGTCCGTAGAATATGCTGAAACCTGCCAGTCAATACCCGACCTATAGCCTATACCATTAAAGACAACGGCGTACATTGCAGGAAAGACTACCGAGATTGTCTGGCTACCTCCTTCGACGTAAATGGAAGATGAGGTTGACATTGTGGTCTGTCCCGTAGATGGTTCGTAGAAGTACACACCATTCGGTACTTGGGCTGTAGTGGAATTTGAGGTCGAGGTGACGGTGAAGAAGTCGTTGAGGGAATACTGATTGGGTGTCAGGGACTGCCCAGATATCTGCCATTGAATTCCTGCAGTCAATCCAGATTCCCGGAATGTTATTTCATAAAATGATGGCATGGAAATCTGTCTAGTGATGTTGGATCCTGAAATAAGAAACGGATAAGACTCTATTACAGTAGAACTTACTCCATATGCAAAACTGTAATACCCATTTGGGACCGACACGGAGATCGTCGAGGTTGCAGCTGTCTCCGAAAGAATAGTCATCCTGTCGTTCGGAAGGGTTGCAGTTCCGTACACGCTCCACGATGTACCGACATTTAATCCGGTCTCGGTGAAAGAGGCCGTATAAAACGCAGGGAAGGTAACAGTCACCAATTGCGTTCCAGATACTGTCATTTCATAAGGACCAGTAAGGGTGGAAGTGGGACCAGTATAGTAATAGTAAGTTCCGGAAGATATTGATCCGGTGATGGTGGAAGAAGAGCTAGAGCCCGAGAATACCAAGCCATAACTTTCGTGATTCAGTGAATTGTAGAGAGGAAGATCCGGTATGGCTAGCGAAAGATTGGTGTAGACGTAGACGCTCCAGTCCACTCCACTTGCCTTGTTAGTGACCTCGAAGCTGACTGAATAAAGCGTCGCAGAACTGTTCCGTACGTTAAAGGAGCCAATCGGTACTCCCGAAGAATTAAAAGAGGGAAGGTAGTTTTTAGCATTAGAGGTGCTTTCCTTGTATATAGAAGTGGCGTTAGAAATTACCGACTGACCGGCATAAGGACCAGTTGCCATCGATGAAGAGGAAATAGGCGCCTGACGGGTCACTCCTCCTTCATTTGCGGATCCTATGACGTTCGAGGACGAACTTAGAATTAGAGATGTCAAAATGATTAGTACTAGTGTGGCTATTGTGAATTTTCTAGATTTCACGCTCGTAGATAGCATGTATAATATTTAAGTTTGGCCAAGAGACGTTAGAACCGGTTGGCAGATATACTCTCTCCAGAGTCTACAAATCTGATAGGAAGCGGTCCACCGCGCACAGCAATTACTGACAATAGTTTTACTTGCAGTACATCTTTTGTCGAATAAGCTCCACTAATCGATTTGATTTTTTCCAAAAAAAGTTTGATAGTTAGAACGGAATTTCAGTTTGTCAATAATGCTATTAAATAAGCATAATTCACTTCATTCCAGAGAGCCCGTCTAATACGAGCTCAAACACAAATTTAAGTACACTTACATCTCCCTTATTCAATATAAATGTTTTTATACCTTCTTGAACTATGCAAGCGATTGATAACCAGAAAGTTCGCAAAAGGATTCATGGTAGGGATAGCCGTAGCAGTAGTTTTCTTGATGCTTTCAACGTCATTTTCGAGTGCCTTTTACTCATCTAACACTGCAGCTTCGTCAGGCTCGAGCGGCGGTCACATTTATCTCGTTACCACGACAGTGGGAGGTCAGAATTCTAGTTATTTCGAGGATGTACAAAATGGGAAGGTAGTAAAGACTTGGCCTGCCCCAGCAACTGCCTCAGGAAGTTATTTGAGCAGTTCTTCTTCCGGTGCAGGTCAATCCTCCGGTGCCTCTCTAGGATCAAGAAATTTATCTTCTCAGACGAACACGCTTTTGGAGAAGTTCTCTAGTTTTTCTGCTGCTACCGTTGGTAGAAATTATTCCACCTCGATGGACACGCACGGCTCAGGGAGTACGTTTAACGTAACTCAGAGTTACTCTCTTACTTCTATCACTCTCTCTCCCACATCTTCCAACTTATATGTAGGTCAAACGCTCGAACTCAAGGCGGTCTGGTCTGGTGGACAATCTCCCTACAGTTATGTTTGGAATGTGACTCAGACCTCTTCCGATAGAGTGTACGCCAGTTATTATAACAACTCTAGCTCTTTAAACTCGGCAGACTTCAACTTTACTCCTGACCATCCTAATACATACCTCATAAGCCTAACCGTTAATGGATCTACCTCTGGCAGTGGGCTCAGCGCTGGCGCGGTCATTTCAGTCCAACAACAACCTCAGAGTCACAAAGACAAGAACAATCAGTACTCTCTACAAAACGTGACACTAGCCCCTTCGACTACCGTAATGTATCTAGGCCGCCCAATAACGTTTGTCGGGAACTGGACGGGAAGCTCTAATGTTTATAATTATGCGTGGGTCGTGACTACCGACCAGAATCAGTGGAAGTTATATTACAAGGGTGACAAAAACCAGATTGACAACTACAACGTCACTACAGATACTTCCACGAGTTTCACTTTCAATCCCCAGTATGGATCGTACGGAATATTCTACCTATATCTCTATGTCACCCCGTCGACGGGCCCCGGCTCCAGCTACCAGCAGGATTCACTTGTTGCGTACGCTCAGATAGTACTAATGCCGGGAACACCAGGAGTCTCATCTCTTACGATATCGCCAAGTTCGGTCAACGCTAACTCGGAAGCGGGAGTCCCGATAATCTTCACTGGCAACTGGACGGGGGGAACAGCACCCTACTCCTATGTTTGGATGGTCACACATAAGGACACTATTCAGACTCCATACATTTTGCAATTTAACTCATACAATTACACGAGCAAGAACTCTGCGACTTTCAGTTTTGTTCCTTCCGATAATGGTAGATATTACGTTTATTTGTTTGTCGACAGTACTAGTTCTGCGGCCTATGTGATGGCAGTCTCACAGGTGGATTCTAAGAAGAACCCGGAACCCACCGTGAGTCAGGTAACCCTGACCCCGACTACAGTGGACTCGAACATCGGTGAAATCTTGAACTTTAATGCAAACTGGACTGGAGGAATTTCGCCGTATACCTACGTGTGGTACGTCACGACAAATTTCCCTCACTGGCAGCAAGGATTCAGGTCATTTAACAGCGTGAATTCTACTTCGCAGCCAAGTGCAAGTTTCACCTACATTCCATCGAGTTACGGCATTTATTATCTTTACCTCTTTGTAAATAATCACGTTGGGAATACCCCCCCAAACAACGATGAGGATGGCGACGATGGTCTTGCCATAGTTGCGACGGCTGAGATAATAGTCCTTCACCCGTCACAGCCACTAACTTCATCCGCAATTTCGATCTCTCCTACGATCACGACAGTCGGAAGTCCGATTAATGCGACCGTCGAGTCGGGATATGGAGTTGCGCCATTCAGTTATTCATGGGCAGTGACGACTTCTTCTGGCCAACCCGCTCCTGGGGATTACAGCACAACAGGGAACCAGATAGTTTTCAACACGCCAGGTACCTACACAGTCACAGTTACCGTAACTGATGCAAACGGAGTGACAGCATCCCTGACGGAGACTGTCACTATCAATTCCCTGCTCAGTGCGACGATATCCGTGTCGGGACTGACTACCCTAGACAGCGGACAGTCCGCCACTCTCATTCTGACTTCAGTTGGAGGAGGAATAACGCCCTACAAAGGTCAATGGCTGGAAGAACCTCCTTTAGCGTCTTCATTTTTGAACTTAACCAATCAATTCTATATCAGCCCCACCGATCTTTCGGCGGCATCGGTATCGACGGGGATTCTCACAACTACCGGAACGTGGGCATTTGAGTTTGAGATCACGGACAGCACTTCCAAGGTCGCCACCTCGGCTCCTGTGACAATTACTGTAAATCCTGAACTCTCCGTTTCGCTGTCCTCTCCTGTTGGTACTCAGGTAGGCGCGGGTAGTTCCATAACGTTTACAAACATTACTCAGGGAGGAACTGAGCCTTACACATACTCTTATTCGGTTTCCCCATCCACGGGATGGACACAATCCAGCAACCCAGGCAACACCTTTACCTTTACATCAACAGGCAATTATATAGTGACACTGAGCGTTGAGGACGCAGCTAGCTCCATAGTCAGTTCTTCTTTAACGGTAACGGTCGTGTCACCCCTTACAGTTCAAGTTCAACCCCAGTCATATTCTATAGATCCCGGCCAGGTATTCATAACTCTAACAACAACTGTCGAGTACGGAAGCGGATCGTACACTTGGCAATGGTACTCTGGGTCACCGGGGAGCGGAGTTGCAATCTCCGGTAGTTCTGGTAGTGGTGCAACTTCGACTTACACCCCCACTCAAAACGGTACTTACTATGTTGTTTTCAAAGATTCATCTGGCCAAAGTGTCACCACGAATGGAGCTGTAGTAAAGGAAAACCAATTACCAATCGTTTCGCTCTTACCCAGTTCTCCAACGATCGATACATCCCAGTCGCTGGTTCTGTCGTCTTCTGTTAGTGGTGGATCTGGCTCATTTTCGTATTCATGGACGATCGGTGGTAGTCAGGTAGTGGTCGGGACTGCAACGACCTTATCATTCACCGAAGATACAGCTGGAACCTACAAAGTGTGGCTCAACGTCACAGACACCGGCACATCACCTGATTATTCGCTTTCGCCGGTTTCTATTACAATAACTGTGGACTCTTCTCCAACCGTCAGCGTTTCTCCGGCTTCTGCCACCATAGACTTGTCCCAGAGCTTGCTTCTAACAGCGACCGTGAATGGAGGTTCTGGTCTCTATTCATACTCCTGGACCATCGGAGGAAGTCCCAGCGTAGTCGGAACTTCATCCACTTTCTCCTTCACAGAATCTTCCGCCAGAACTTATACGGTGTGGCTCAACGTCACCGATACCGGTACCTATTCGCCTCTTGTCGTTTCGGCAAAAGTTCCGATCGCTGTGAATGTCTATCCGTCCGTGTCTGTTCAACCTAAGTCCGCTACAATCGATTCGGGTGAATCTATAACGATCACATCTACAGCTGTCGATGGGACAGGTCCATTTTCGTGGCAGTGGTACGATTCTTCTGGTAAGATATCTGGAGCATCCGGCACTGGTCTTACGGCTTCCCAGACGTTCTCTTCTGCGGATACTGGAGTCTATGTAGTGTTCACGGATACTGGAACCACCTCGGGAGCCTCTCCGACTGCTACAGTCGCCTCTTCCACGGTCTCCGTTGTGGTCGACGGATCGCTGTCAATTTCTGTTCAACCTTCTTCGGGGTCTATAGATGCGGGCCAGACAATCACGCTCACTTCCACCGTCTCTGGTGGGACCGGAACTTTCTCATGGTCTCTCTATACCTCTTCGAACTCCCTTATTAATTCAGGTACAGGAGCTACAGCATCCTATCAATTCTCCCCCACCACTACAACATCCTACTACTTCGTCTTCACAGACACGGGAGTAACCTTGGGTGCTACTCCTGCTGCGACCGCTACTTCCAATCAGGCAACCATAACAGTATACACCGTCCCGACGGTTACTGTCTCTCCATCATCAGCGATTGTTGATACCTCACAATCCTTGCTCTTGACATCATCAGTAAACGGGGGGTCTGGTTCATTCTCATATTCCTGGACTATCGGAAGTAGTTCTACCGTTCTGGGAACCAAGTCTTCCTATTCGTTTACACAAACCACGAGTGGAACCTACAGAGTGGTTCTAACGGTTACAGATAGCATTACGTCATATACCTTCTCTTCTACCGCATCCCTCACCGTCTATGTCTCTCCCTCTATCTCCTCTCAGCCATCCTCTGTGACCATTGACTCCGGTCAGTCCATCACGATAACCTCAACAGCAGTTGGTGGTACTGGCTCGTTTTCGTGGCAGTGGTACGATTCTTCTGGTAAGATATCTGGAGCATCCGGCACTGGTCTTACAGCTTCCCAGACGTTCTCTTCTGCGGATACTGGAGTCTATGTAGTGTTCACGGATACTGGAACGACCTCAGGGGCCTCTCCCGCAGCAACGGCGAGTTCTTCAAATGTGGCCGTCACAGTCGACAATTCCCTGACTGTTTCTACGCAGCCTTCGTCATTTACTATCAACTCCGGTCAGTCAGTTACCCTTACATCCACCGTCTCTGGTGGAACGGGAACTTTCTCGTGGTCCCTCTACACGTCTCTAAACACCCGAGTCGCGTCAGGGACTGGCGCAACAGCGTCCTACCAACTCTCCCCCGCCACTACAACATCCTACTACTTCGTATTCACCGACACAGGGGTTTCATCTGGCGCGACTCCGATTGCGACTGCTAAGTCAAACTCCGCGACAGTTACAGTCAACAGTGCTCCAACAGTTACCGTGACGCCGTCTTCCGCAGTAATAGATGCGGGCCAGTCTGTAGCATTGGTTTCGACGGTCTCAGGAGGATCTGGATCCTTCGCTTATTCTTGGAGCATCAACGGCAGTTCGACGGTAGTAGGTCAGAGTCCCTCATACACATTCTCGCTAGCGACCCCGGACACTTACAAAGTGTGGCTCAACGTCACGGATACTGGAACGACGCCCAACTACGCTTTCTCACCAGTTTCTGTAACGATAACGGTCGAATCGGCACTTTCAATTTCCAGTCAGCCAACCTCTGCGACAATAGACAGCGGACAATCCATTTCTCCGACCTCCACAGTCTCTGGTGGAACTGGGAAATATTCGTGGCAGTGGTACGACTCTAGCGGGCCGATAACGGGAGACTCTGGAACTGGGTCGGTCGCAACTGCGACGTTTAGCAGTGGAGACACCGGCATATACGTTGTGTTCACAGATACCGGAACCAGTTCAGTTGCGACACCTTCTTCAATGGTAAAATCCTCGGTGGTGACAGTAACACTGGACTCTGCTCTTTCAATATCGGTGCAGCCTCTTTCCGGAACGATAGATTCGGGTCAGTCCATAACTCTTACATCCACCGTTACTGGAGGAACAGGAACATACTCCTGGTCCCTCTACACCTCTTCAAACTTTTTGGTAGCTTCCGGGACAGGATCAAAGGCATCATATTTGCTATCTCCCACCACTACAACATCCTACTACTTCGTCTTCACCGACACAGGAGTCACTTCTGGAGCGACTCCCGTTTCGACCTTGTCCTCAAGCAATGCACCTGTTTCCGTCAATCCCCCATTGTCGCCAAGCGTGAGCCCCTCTTCAGCAACCCTTACTCTGGGGCAGTCACAGACCTTCACTTCGACTACTTCGGGCGGTAGTGGTAAATACACTTATGCGTGGACGATAAGTGGAAGTACAACGGTCGTAAGTACGACCAACGCCTACACCTTTTCAGAGTCTTCCACTGGATCGTACAAAATCTGGCTAAACGTCACCGATGTCGGCACCACGCCTCCATACACCCTTTCCGTCAGCGTGACGGTACAGGTAAATCCAGGGACTCTGAGCGTCACTTTCGTCACAAACACCCCATCTTCTGGAAGTGGATCTCTCGACGTTGGACAGAGCTTATCCCTCAGTGTTACCCCGACCATAAGCGGTGGGGTACTTCCGTATTCTTATCAATGGTACCTTAACGGTACATCTGGCGGTTCGAAGATTGGCCTATCCGGTCCTGCCACTTCGGGAACTGCTATTAGTCACTTCTTCGCTCCGGTCGGAAAGGGAACCTATCTATTTTACTTGCAAATCACTTCAAGCGATGGACAATCATCGACGACAGGGGCAATAACCGTCACGGTCTTCGCCGCTCCCTCTATCTCCTCTCAGCCATCCTCTGTGACCATTGACTCCGGTCAGTCCATCACGATAACCTCAACAGCAGTTGGTGGTACTGGCTCGTTTTCGTGGCAGTGGTACGATTCTTCTGGTAAGATATCTGGAGCATCCGGCACTGGTCTTACGGCTTCCCAGACGTTCTCTTCTGCGGATACTGGAGTCTATGTAGTGTTCACGGATACTGGAACGACCTCAGGGGCCTCTCCGTCCCTAACTGCAACCTCTTCTAAAGCGTCAGTGACACTCGATTCCGCGATCACTATTTCCGTTCAACCCAAGTCGACGTCAATAAATTCCGGTCAATCCGTTACCCTTACATCCACCGTCTCTGGTGGGACTGGGACGTTCTCATGGTCTCTCTTCACATCCTCGAATTCCGTGGTAGCTTCAGGGACTGGCGCAACAGCGTCCTACCAACTCTCCCCCGCCACTACAACATCCTACTACTTCGTCTTCATTGATACCGGTGTTTCATCAGGGGCTTTTCCCGTTGCTTCAGCAACTTCTACTTCTGCGACCATCACCGTGACTTTAGCCCCAACGGTCTCGGTATCTCCATCTTCAGCTGTGCTAGACACTGGTCAGTCCGTAACTCTGGCGTCTTCTACGTCTGGTGGAACGGGACAATTCTCATACTTCTGGAGCATAGGCGGAAGCTCGAAGGTAGTCGGGACCGGAAGCACATACAAATTCTATGGCACTACCGCGGGTCCGTTCGTGGTATGGCTCAACGTCACAGATGTTGGCACAACGCCAAATTATCAGCTTTCCCCGGCAGAGGTATCAATCACGGTAGATTCTGTTCCGACAGTCACCATTTCTCCTTCGATATCAAGTATAGATTCTGGCCAATCTATTACACTTACTTCTTCAGTTTCTGGCGGAACCGCTCAGTTCATTTATTCGTGGTCTGTAAATGGCAATCCAATGAATATAGTAAATACCGCCACCTCCGTCTCTTTCTCGGAAGCCACATCCGGTACCTATGTGGTCTGGTTGAACGTGACCGATACTGGGACTTATTCAGCGTTTGTGTTCTCTACGACAGCGAGAGTCACGGTATATGCTGCTCCTGCGATCTCTGTGCAGCCGACTTCCTCGACTATTGACTCCGGTCAATCCGTCACCCTTACATCCACAGTCTCTGGTGGAACTGGGACGTTCTCATGGTCTCTCTTCACATCCTCGAATTCTGTGGTAGCTTCAGGGGCAGGGGCAACAGCATCCTACCAACTCTCCCCCACCACTACAACATCCTACTACTTCGTCTTCACAGACACGGGAGTAACCTTGGGTGCTACTCCTGCTGCGACCGCTACTTCCAATCAGGCAACCATAACTGTAAACACTCAACCCACCGTTACTATCACACCGTCTTCCTCACAGATAGATGTTGGTCAGACCATATCCCTGACCTCTTCCATCAGTGGGGGCTCAGGCTCCTTCTCCTATTCCTGGTCGATTGGAGGGAGCTCGGCGATCGTCGGAAAGGAGAAAAGTTATTCCTTTGCGGGGAGCTCCGCTAGAGCATATAAGATATATCTCAATGTGACAGACAACAGCACTCAGTACGTCTTTTCCACGACTGTGTCCGTGGTCGTAGATCCTTCCTTATCCGTGTCTGTCCAACCTACATCAACGATTGTTGATGCAGGCCAGTCAGTGACCCTTTCGTCTACTGTGAACGGAGGTACGGGAACTTTCTCGTGGTCCCTCTATACTTCTTCGAATTCCCTGGTCACGTCAGGTACCGGCAAGGTGGCTTCGTATGCCTTCAATCCTCAATCCAACGGCTCATACTACTTCGTGTTCACCGATGCTGGAGTAACTTCTGGTGCATCTCCACTCTCCACCGCGAAATCTAATTCGGCCTCGGTCGTCGTAAACTCTGATCCAAAGGTGACTGTGCTCTCTACGACCGTTGGCAGCGGATCTTCAGCGACTCTTACTGCCACAGCCTCTGGAGGAACGGGAGTGGGTTACGCCTTCAAGTGGTATTCCAATTCGGCGTTGACCAATCTTCTCTACAGCGGTAATCCTTTTAAGACTCCCGCTCTGACGTCTACCACAACATATTATGTGACGGTGGTCGACTCGACCGGAACCGTCAGTTCCACAACCTCGGTCACCGTTACGGTCGTAAGCAGTCTGACGTCTTCGTCACTGACTGTTACTCCAGCCACGACCGATGTTGGCTTCGCGATCTCTGTCACTGTCTCCTCTGGAGCCGGAGTACCTCCATACTCGTACAGCTGGACAGTCACTCTCTACCCTTCTGGCTCAGCTTCCGGATATTACTCAACTTCCGGGAACAAGGTCACGTTCACAAAGGCCGGCATTTACTCGGTAACCGCCACGGTAAAAGACTCCGCAGGTGAAACGGCGAGCATTACCAAGACGATCACCGTAAACACCTTGCCTTCCGTTACGATCACCCCCTCATCCGCCACTATCGACGTAGGTGCTTCCGTGACATTCAGCAACTCGAGTACTGGTGGGACTGCTCCCACGACATACGGATGGGGGTATCCTAGTGGTTCTGGAATAACACACGTCGGGAATCTGTTCAATTTCACGAACACCGGGAACTTCACAATCAAACTGTACGTAAATGATTCATTGGGGGCCAGCGGTTTCGCTGTCGCCACTATTTCTGTGAACTCTCAACCTATCATAGTCTATTCTTCCTTGAACGTCACGATCTCGGCAGCGGCTACTATGGATAGCGGTACTTCTACCAACATTAGCATCACTAGCATAACTGGAACAGGACCCTACACCGCGCAGCTAAAGGCTGAGGCTCCGGGATCAACGACATTCTCTGTTATAGCTACAACGACTCAATTCAGTACCTTCCCAGAGAAGGTCGGAACGGGTAGCCTTACTACAATAGGGGAGTGGCATTTCGTAGTCGTTGCGACTGAGGTCGACAATACTGGCATTACCGGCACCTCTTCACCGATTACGGTCAATGTAGTTAACGCTCTAACTTCCTCTGCACTCTCCATTTCGCCCACCAACCCGGACATAGGCAGTCCCGTCTCGGTCTCCGTTCAGTCTGGTTATGGGACTCTCCCCTTCGTATATTTATGGACCGTTACGCTGTCGGGAGGAGGCTCCGCTTCTGGGGATTATACGTCTTCAGGCAATCAGATAACTTTCAATACGGGAGGGGCCTATTCTGTGACGGTCAAAGTAGTGGACGAAGACGGACTTAGCGCGTCTATTTCCGCTATCATTACGGTCAATGCCCCGCTCTCGATCACCATATCTGCTGTGACACCCACCACGGTGGACAATGGACAGACTGTCACTTTTTCGAACTCGGTGTCCGGTGGGACTGGTACCTACACAGTAGGCTATTCTGTGTCTTCTCTCGGTGGAGGGATCAAGTTCGGAGCATATTCCATTAGCGGGAACACTATCACCTTCTCTCTTGCAGGACAGTATGACGTCAGCTCAGTAGTTACCGATTCGCTGGGAGATACGGTCACGTCAACGAATTCAATAACCGTGACAGTCAACGCACTACCCACTGTCAGTATCTCGCCTTCCTCGACCACCATCGACACCGGTAACAGTGTGACCTTCACGAACACAACCGTGAACGGGACCCAGCCATACACTTACATCTGGTCCTATCCTTCTGGACAGGGCATTACGCAGGCAGGCAACACCTTCACCTTCGCCGATACTGGTAATTTCACGATCACGCTGACCGTGGTCGATTCGGTGGGAGTCGTGGCTTCATCATCCGCTCTAATAACGGTCAATCCATCCCCGATCATCGTCCTCCAACCGGGCAGTTCGAGCGGTGTGCAGTCCGCGACAAATTCTTCCCAGTACGGTTCGGGGTTGCAACCCCTCATACAAGAGCAAAAAAAAACATTTGGTGGAAGCAGTGACCCAACAATAACCCTGGATCAAGGTACTCCATGGGTTGTCACTGTTCAGTCCGGTACAGGAACCCCCCCTTTTACGTTCTCTTGGATAGTTAATTACTCAAGCAACAATACGCCTGCGAAGGATTATACTCTGGGAAGCAGCAATTCCAATTACGTTGACAACGTCCTGACATTTACGGGGACAGGGAATTACTTTGTCTTCATAAAGGTGGAAGACAAGTACGGGGCTACATCCACTGAGACTGTGGGTATAGACGTGAGTTCGCCTCTCGTTGTCAACTTCACCATCCAGGCAACTGCATCCTCCCTTGACGTAGGAAACTCCACTAGTCTGAGCTCGACTCTGAAGATAAAGGGAGGGACTCCATCCTACTCGTATCAGTGGTACAGGAACGGAACTTCGAGTGGCGATAAGATAAGCGGAACAAATGCATCAGGACGGTTTAACAACAGTACTCTATCTTTGCTACAGACTCCGACGGTCCCAGGCAATTACACATACTATCTCGTGATTACCGATAGCGCTTATTCCCCCGCGAGTAACTCGACTCTTCTTCTCGTCACCGTTAACAGACTACCCACAACATCCTCCATAGTAATATCTCCAACTTCTACCGTAATTGATGGACTGATAAATGCTACCGTAAAACCCGGCTATGGTACTGCTCCTTTCAACTACACATGGACTGTCGCGCCAGAAAATGGATCTTCCTCTCCTGTGACATATTACGGTCACCAGATCGGATTGAGTCAATCCGGGAATTACACGTTGAGCCTAAAACTTAGGGACTCGGACGGCAGGGTTGCGTACAACAATACTACGGTCAAAATATATTCCAGCAGTCTAGTAATAGTGAGGATCACCTCTCCGTCGTCGGTTCCGACCATCGACGCAGGACAGAGCCAATCCATCACTGGGAGTTTTGGTGGAGGTAGTGGTTCCTATGAATATCAATGGGTGTTGCAGAATTCGTCGACACCCTCCGCACCCAATACAGGGTACACATCCGGGGCTTCTCCTCAATCCTATACCTTTACCTCAAGCACGTCGGGCACTTTTTATGTATTTCTCTACGTCAAGGATACTATAGTCGGAGACACGGGAGACGTTTACCAGGAGGTCAAGGTAAACGGCGATATTGCTCAGTCTTCGATATCTATCAGCCCTGCAACGACGAGTGTCGGGAGCCCTGTTGTCGCGTCAGTAGAATCAGGGTATGGGACTCCTCCTTTCAGTTATTCCTGGACAGTGACTCTTTCAAATGGGGGATCAGCGACGGGAGACTATAACACCTCGGGAAATCAAGTGACGTTCAGCAAGTCAGGCAACTACATCGTCAAGGTAGCGGTTAGTGATTCGTATTCTTCCGCTACATCGACTAGTTACAATGTAGCTGTCTCAGCAATCATCAGCCTGACTGCCTCTATTTCCTCGTACCCGTCTGCCGGCGTAACCGCAATAGACGTAAACCACGCCCAGGTTTTCCAGGCAACAGTGCTGGGAGGTACCGGTTCATATTCGTACTCGTGGGGGATAGGAGGTGTGTCTGGTATTGTAGGAAATTCCAGCACCTATTCCCTAAACGTCTCTACTCCGGGCCTTTACAAAATTTGGTTTAACGTTACTGAGGGCAACTCGTCTGCTAAAGCCTCTCCGTTAACCATAATCGTAAATCCACTCCCCAAGGCTTCCTTTGGAGTCACGGGAACTATTCAGACTGATGTCGGTCAATCCATAAATGGCAACGTTGTCGGAGGAACCCCTCCGTACCGCTATTCCTGGCTAGTGGGCATGTATCCATCTGGTGGTTCTGCCGCTGGTGATTATACCATTTCAGGGACCGCTATTACTTTCAGCGCCAGGGGGAACTATACCGTAGAATTTATTGCCACCGATGCAGACGGTGCAACAGCATCAGTCACTGTCACCTTTGTAGTAAACAGTCAACTGTCTGGATCCCTTTCTCTGACCAATCCGTTGTCTTCCGTGATAGACAGGGGAAACTCGTCCCTTCTTAACGTCTCAATAAGTGGAGGATCTGGAGCGTTCTCGTATCAATGGTACGTGCAATTGCCGGGCACTACTTCGTTCCAGGTCGTAGCCGGTGCAGTAAATTCGACGTACAGGTTTGTTACCTCTTCGGCTACCCTGCCGGGCATCTACCTGTTCTATGTTAACGTGACGGACATAAACACTGACCCTGCGTATGTACACTCAAACATAATCAGCGTCACAGTTCTGACCAAACTTATCTACGGTGTCACTTTCTCCGAAACTGGTCTTCCCCTCGGTACGAAGTGGTTTGTCAACATCACTAACGGGAATACGTATTCCTCGGTCTCTAATAACATAAATTTCCTCGAACCCAACGGCACATATTCTTATTCGATTTCGACAGGAAACAAGACATACAAGTTGTCATCGCAGTCTGTGAGCTCATTCTCGTTCACTGTCAGCGGTAGCACGGTCTCCCAATCTCTCGTCTTCTTGCCGGTCGTTTACTGGGTGACCTTCTCTGAATCTGGGCTGAGAACAGGAACGGAATGGTTTGTGAACCTTTCCAACGGACAGTCTTATTCCTCAACTTTCAGCGTGATTACCTTTACGCTGTCCAATGGAACATTTTCCTACACGTTAGCCACAGCCAACAAACAGTACAAACCCGTTGTGTTCTCATCATTATTTACCGTAGCTGGTAGTCCGACATCGGATTCCGTTCAGTTTTCTTTACTGAGCTATAACGTTTCTTTCAGTCAATCAGGACTTCCCCTCGGTACGATGTGGTTTGTCAACCTATCGAGTGGTCAGACTTACAATTCCACTGGGGGTAGTTTGGAATTCGTCCAACCAAATGGAACATATTCTTATATTATTGAGACTTCGAACAAGATATACTTCTCCTATGGTGGGACGTTCACCGTGAGTGGAGCCCCTACCTTTGAACGGATCACATTTTCGCCATTTCTCTACAACATATCGTTCCCCGAAACTGGTCTGCCTTCTGGAATGAAATGGAACGTTACGCTCGTCAGCACGAGTGGTAATGTAACTAGATCTTCTACTGGCTCGATCTTTTTCAACGAGGTCAACGGTACCTATAATTTCACTATAGGTGGATTGGCGGGATACAAAACACAGGATTATCAGATAACTGTGGTAGTGAACGGAAGTAATTTCAAGAATACGATAACGTGGACTGCGGTGACTTATCCCGTGACGGTAATCGAAACCGGTCTAGCAGCCGGTGCAACGTGGTCCGTTACTGTGACTACGATCACTCAAAGTGGACAGGAGAATGTTCAGACTATAAACTCCACCACAGATTCCATTACCTTTTACGTGACCAATGGTTCGTATTCTTATGTAGTCACACTCCCACAGGGCTATCAGGGAACTCCAGTCAGGGGGAGCATCACTGTCGTCGGGGATGCTGTTACAACCAGTTTGAAGGTGACTCCGCTGCCTAACTATCTTCTGATATCGATTATAATAGCAGCAATTGCCGTGATCGTGGCTGTCCTGGTCTTCTATATTATGGTCAGTAGAAAGAGTCTGTTCAAGAGGGAGGGAAGTCCCCTCAAGATTAAGAAGGTTAAGGGTAATAAATGAAGAGCTTGAAATGAACCTGCCCTCTTTTTTCCACACTCCATCTTTAATAATGAACGACTTTGTATCTAAGTTGACCAAACTATGTAGTGATGATTTCACAAGATGCATTGTGGACGGCAATACGACGAAAATAATTATTAAATACTTCGATATAATTTGTAGATAAATGTTATCATGAAAATGAATGTAAGTGCGGAACGGAAGCTTGTGGTTCTTACGATCGCAGTTGTAACATTCATTTTGATGTCAAGTTTTACTAATGCTTTCATCTCGACAACACCGAATCAGATTTTTCCAACTGCAGCCCACAGTGACAATGGTCGCCCATTATCCAGTCCATCTCAACTAGCACAGCACATGCTTACAAGCTTTACAGTATCAATTTCTCCCCTGAGTTCAATACTAGATATTGGTCAATCCGTAACGATTACCGCGACCACTTCTAATCAATCTCTGAGTTACACGTACACCTGGTACTTGGGTGGTAAACCCGTCGTTGGTACGACTTCTTCCAAATATTTGTTTACTCCCCCCTCTCCAGGAGGTTACATCATTTATGTCAATGTAACGAGTGAGGGCAAGTCAGCGATTTCAAGTAATGCAAGTGTCACAGTCGATTCAGCTCCTTCTGTGAGCATTTCGCCTTCAAGCAAAACGATCAACGTGGGGCAGACATTAACGCTTCAATCGACGGTCACTGGCGGTACCGGAAATTTTACCTATCGTTGGTATCTAAACGGGACGAAAACCAACGTAACGACGTCCTCTTACACTTTCACTCCGACCGGAAATGCCACTTACTTCTTCTGGGTAGATGTCAGTGATATGGGGACTTCAAACGGCTCACCAACAACTATTACTAACCAATCCAATACAGCTCAGATTACGGCAGTTCTGGTGAAGTATCAAGTCATTTTTCAAGAGACTGGACTTCCATCTGGAAACAAATGGTATGTTAATCTTACAAATGGTCAGAGTTTTCCCATTGTCGGCAGTATTAATCTGTTCTACGAGCCGAATGGTACGTATCACTACACAATAGCATCTGGCGATAGGAATTACTACCCTAATCCCAACTCTGGACTGTTCGTGATCAGTGGTGGCAGTTATTCTGTTGCAATAAATTTCTATCCCAAACTCTACCAAGTAAGCTTTGTACAGCTAAACAACTCAAAACTTCCGGCTGGTACATATTGGTACGTAAATATAACTGGAGAACCGTCTCTCTCATCCGACTCCTCGATAATAATTGCAAATCTTTCGAACGGGAGTTACACGTTTACGATTTCGACCGCTGATAAGGATTATTATCCCACCCCGTTGTTATTAAGTTCATTTTTGGTCAACGGTAAATCTATCTCCGTACCTATCGCTTTTAACCTATTAACCTACGAAATAGAATTTACCGAAACGGGGTTACCCTCAGGGTCAAGTTGGTCCGTGACTGTTAACAATTCAAATTCTACGCAGGTTTCATCAACGACCCAGACCATTTCCCTTACGCTCCCCAATGGTACGTATCTCTACACTGTGAGGAGCGGAATCTCCACGTATGGTCCATTCCCTTCTAACGGCACATTCAAAGTCTCTGGTCTACCGGTCTCCATTGCCCTACTTTTCTTAAGGATCTATGAAGTGTCGTTCTATGAAACAGGCCTGCCCCTAAGTCAACCTGGAAACCTGACCTGGTACCTGAACATCACTGACCCCCAATACTACAACTCAAAGACCAACACAATTTCATTTATGGAACCAAACGGTACGTATACTTACAACGTCTCTGTCAATAGTGAGTGGTACACACTTCTTCCGTTCGAGACCTCAAGAAATTTCACAGTCAACGGCGGACCAGTATCACCTTATCCGTCAAGCTCTCCCTTGACGTTCTATAAATTGTTCAATGTCACAATCAGTAAACAAAACCTGCCCCCTGAATACCAGTGGTACATCAACGTCACTAATGGCCCTTCCTTTTCTTCCAATTTGAGCTCGATTTCATTCACAGAAATAAACGGCTCATATAACTTTACAGTTTCGACAGGGTACAAACTTTATCGTCCCGACCCATATCGTGGGTCGTTCTCAATAGTCGGGGACTCAATTGAACTGACCGAAACATTCATTTTGGTTACATATCAAGTGATGTTCGCCGAGACTGGCCTCACAAATGGCACTTTTTGGGAAATAACGGTAAATAACAACACCAGGATATCCACTAATGGAAGCATAGTTTTCAAGTTGAGTAACGGAAGCTTTGAGTACTCGATTCAGCCCCTGGCTGGTTTTTCAGCCGTCGAATACGCAGGAAACGTGACAGTTAACGGGAGTTCTCTCGTTCGGCAAATTAGTTGGGCAATGGTCACCTATGAGCTTAACGTAACTCAATCTGGACTATCTGTGGGGAAAAAATGGTCTGTGACCCTTGAGGGAAAAACATTCAATGGTATTTCCATCGTCGCTACTCAAAACACGACAAAGAGCTTCTTAGTATTCCGTGAACCTAATGGCTCCTACAATTACACCCTCAACGCACCATTTGGATATACGGGAAGTCACGTCACGGGAAAAGTCGTAATCAGTGGGAATTCTGCAGCAGTTGTGGTGACGCTTGTTCCTCCAAATTTTGCGCTCATTGGAATCGCGGGAGCAGTTGCAGTAAGTCTTTTGGCAATTGCATTAGCGTTCATGATCAGACACGAAAAAAGGAGTTTTTTTGTCAGGGATGGCAAGTACATCAGAGACGGAAAGTACCTCAGGTACAAGAAATGATTAATCCTTGACGTGATCTGAGGCTCAGAAATACCATTATGTGTGTTATCTTCGAAAAAGCTATGACTCCACTCTCTTGAAAATAGAACCAGACTTTGAATCCCTCTCAGATTGAGATGAGATTATTCCTTTGGGGGTAATCTTGTAGTAGAATGGATAAGGATTGTAGGTACCACCTCTCATCTTGACAATGGACGCTTTCCTGATTCCCGCAGCCGGATCATCCATTTCCAGTTTGATAATACCCGAGACAAAGTATTCCTCAATTCCATACATACTGACATCGCTCTTCATCACCGGGCTCGTGATCAGTATGAAGGTGTGTGGTATTGCCAAGGCCATCATGAACTGATTGACAAAATCGTCATTTTCGACGATCATTGGCGTAATAGGGTCTATTGCCAACCGCGAGATATTTGCTTCCAAGATTATCTTGTTTATTTCGCCTGTCAACTTGTTGATGTACTTTGATCTGTTCTTTAAGCTTTCAAGGACTTCTTCTTTCAGCTCTCTAATTCTGTCTGAGAGCTCTATTACTTCTATGGTCCCTTCTTTATAATACTCTTCGAATCCGAATGTGAATGTCTTGGCATTGGCGACATACTCGGCTCCCCTCGTATCAGTAAGTATGATGGCCCCTTTCTCTCCCATCCTTGCACCCTGAACGAGGAACTGGGTGCACGTAGTTGTCTTTCCTACTCCAGTCTTCCCAGAAACCATATAGACGTTCCCCCGTTTCATAGCCCCTCCGAGGGACTCATCTAGATCTTTAACCCCAAAAACGTCAGATTTTACCCTTCGGCCCTTCCTTTGATCTATTGTAATAATACTGTACATCTGGGTAAGGTTAATCTCCGTATCATCAAGGTCTTTCGAGACCACTAACGCCTTTAGAGATATTCCACAATCACTGGAAATGGCGTTGAATTTCATTATGTCGCTGACAAGGTCATCCGAAATACCATTTAGGACAGCGATCTTGATACTCTCATCTTTCTTTGATGTAACCACTAGGTCGAACTTATGTACTGCCCCAGACCTTCCCGTTATTTTGACATCGCTTCCCCAAGTGAATTCGTTGTCTAGCTCGAATTCTTCAGCCACTCTTGCTACGTTAATGGATTCACCCGTCATTACATTCCAATAATGGCTATGACCCATTTATATATTTCTCTGACGCTAAGTAATTCGGAGGGAAGACAAGGACCTTTTTTAGGTAAAAAGTCGCGCTTGTGCAAGAAAAATTAAGCAGGGTATGGTAGTTGAGTATAGGAACTAAATAATTCTTAAGGAAATCTATATAGCTGGTCTCACTGAATTACGTTAAGTCTTTCCCTTTCCTCTAAATAATTTTCAATACTGAGTATTTTAAAACCCTCAAGGGAATCTGTATTTTCATAGAGTCTTACCAAAAAGGGTTTCAGAAGGAAGCTAGGGACGTGCGTGATTGATTTGACGGTATCAGAACCGTGGAATTCCAAGTGCGAAGCTAGCGGGATGTGATCTTTGTCCAGGGCCCTAAGGAATTTGGACGTCGGCTCCTTTAGCATGTCATAATTTTCAACCTTTCCATCTTTCTCTAGATCATACAGAATTCCGCCAAAGGGGTCCTTTAGAATGTTCCTCCATTCTAAGGCAAACTTCTTACTACTCGATTTGGTAAAGGCAAAGGTAACTGCCGATAGCGGTATTCTTGTATTAATTTCGTCTAGTACTTTGATAATGCCCTCAGAATGGACCATCCTTATTTCATCGATATTTTCGTATAAGGAGATGACCGCTTTAAGAAGATTGCCAACCTCTTTCAGTTGAGACGAGTGAAATCTAAAACTGGTATAAACCCCTCTACCTTTTGTGAACAATTCACCGTTGGCCAGAGTCGAAGCTAGGTTAGTGTTTTCACTGACAGCCCTTATCACCGGATTGTCGACCTTTTCGGTAATTTCCACGATGTCGCCCAACAGTACTGGGTTAAAAGTTTCTAAAAGAGCCCGATCGGTTGGAGATACCCGGCTTAAAAAGAAGCTAAAGTACATGTCGTTTCCGTTTGTAAAAACGTTGATTGGAACTTGATTGTCTTTGACAATAGTAGAAAGTACATAACTGTTCAGGGGAGTAGATAGACTAAATGTCATGTCGAGCCTTTTGTTTATGTCATAAATCATTATGAGCTGTATTAAGTCCAATTTAATAAGTATTCTCCAGTCTGCAGAAGGGCCCCATTCAGATAAGTATTAATTTCAGACGTGATTAACTTTAGATGTTGTTAAAGGACATCGACAAAATTCTAGATATGGAGTGCAGAATCGTTTTTAACAAAGATGATCGTGCATTCAGTCTTTCTAAAGCCACGGGTCATACTTTCCAAGGATCCATTGATTCCAAAGGTGGCGAAAGAATTTTGTCGGTATTTATTCCAAAACTGGACACTGAATTAGACAATAAGTCGATTAATTTTTTAACACAAACTGCTGAAAATGAAGGATTTCTTGTTGCAACCCTGCAAATAGAGAAGTCTATTTTTGATCTTCTTTCTAGCTTGAACAAAGTTGATTCCACCACTTCATTCAATATTACAATTGAAACGGGACGGCTGACGGTTCGTTTTCGGTTTCATCACAATGTTATCCCTCAAATATCTGAGGTCTTGACTCAGTATGACATTTTGAAACATCTAGTGAAAGAGCTTGACTTATTCCCCTCAACTGGATTTATTGAACATTTGGACTTAAAAAACAAAGAGTTCCCGGTGCACGTTCTGGAATACGCAATTCCATTCTCATTACTGAAGAATAAGGACGTAAAATCTGAGTTCGAAAATGGAGCAATTGCGGAGGTTGTAAGTGACCTTTCAGACAGTAAAGAGCATCGAATGTTAATCTATGGAAAAAAGGGTTCAAAATCGGGATTGAAACCAATTGCTGTAAAATCAAATATTTACGAGGTTCCCTTGGATGTAGGAACCCTTAACGTACTCCTCAACCTATTCGATTCTGAGGGGATCAAGAGATACAATATATTTTACAGAAAGGTGGGAAATGATCTAAGGGTGGTAACTTTCCTAGAGAAGAGCCGTGCAATGAAGCACATTTCTGAGGCTTTTGCATTTTATAGCAGACTAAAAATCTCTATAGGTCTTACTCTTTCGATGGATTACAAGCCTGAAATCTGGGAGATGTTTTGACAAGCCGGATCCACGAAGCGGGGATCGTCTCGCAAATTCAATGTGCATTTCAGACACAGAAAAAGCAGTATTTTTCATTTATATTTAATGATTAGTATGTAATTAGACATATTCTTTACATATTATTGGATGTCAATGAACATGCGTTACTTCATCAGTGAAATTTCGGTCCTTCATAGAAAAGGGATCAGGTTATAAATAAAGAATCAAATAACGGAGCTTCATATAGCAAGGGAGGGCGAATTTATGAAGGAATTTGTAGCCTATTTAGGTGCTCTTGATGACCTCAGTTTATTAATAGAACACAGGATGTTAATGTGGAGAGACATCTATCCTGACCTCTCAAAGTCTCTCGAGGATCATCGTAATTTGACTCAAAATTGGATACAAGAAAAATTGCTAGAAAAGAAGTTGATACCTCTTATGGTGAAGACACTAAGCGGAGAAGTTGCTGGTTCAGGCTGTATTTTAATTCAGGAAGATCAACCAAGGCCGGATATGAATAAATTGGAGTATCCTTATCTTCTCTCGATGTACACTCTGCCAGAATACAGGAAAATGGGTGTGGCTTCCTTAATAGTAACTGAAGCAATAAAGTGGAGTAAAGATAACGGGTACGACAGGATTTCTCTGCATGCCTCTAATCAGGGTAGAACTTTGTACGAGAATCTCGGATTTAAGCAAACCAACGAAATGCGTTTAAAATTGGTTTAATATAAAATCTCAAGGCCAGGACAACAATCTTTTCATTTTCTAGCCTGCAGAAATTCCCATTTTTGGAGCTTGAGCGGTGAAAATTATCCATTTCTAAGAGTAAAGGATTTTTGACAATTCGATATGCCAATTTACATTATATGGGTTATATAGTAACTAATATTCCTTAATTAGTAGAAATCCGACCCTTTAGGAGTCATTTTTATCCTTAGAGTGGATAAGCGGCAAACAATTTGGTGAATTTAATGTCTATAGACAAAGAAGAGATTAGTCATTTGATAAATGAGAACCTGAACCATTCATGTCCGGGTGCAATAAAGACGTGCGTTAAAATTACTGCTATAGCGGATCTTCCATCCAGATTTGGAGGTTTTCAGGTCGTGGCTTTTCAGAATGATTTCGATAGAAAAGATCACGCAGCGTTAGTCCACGGAGATGTGTATGAGAAAGAGGATGTTCCAGTAAGGATTCATTCAGAATGTCTAACTGGCGATGCCCTTGGATCACTCCGCTGTGATTGCAGGGACCAACTAGAAGCGTCAATGAAGATGATAGGTGAGATGAAATTCGGAGTGCTGCTCTACTTGAGACAGGAAGGAAGAGGAATTGGGTTTGCAAACAAGATCAGGGCATACCAGCTTCAGGACGGTGGATTTGACACATTTGAAGCAAACAAAGTTCTGGGGTTTAAGGAGGATGAACGAGATTACGCAATAGCCGCCCATATGCTAAAGTCACTGCACGTCAAGTCAATCAGACTTATGTCGAATAATCCACTTAAAATAGAAGATCTAAAATTCCACGGGGTAAAGATAACGGGCAGGATACCTCTGATTATTCCGCCTAACGAGCACAACTCGTTTTACCTGGAGACTAAAAAGAAAAAGGGAGGGCACATGCTAGATAAGACGGAAGAGGAAAATTTCATAGAACAAGAAGACGACTTGGTGAACTATCGGATCTGAGGAAGGGCTACAGCGTACAACCTTGCTGAGAAGTTCCAACATGAAAGAGATTCATTAAAGTGGAGGAAGTGACGTTAGGATGTATAACTGGAAATGGCCTCATTCCGCACCAACAAATTTTCAGAGGCAATAGTTAAGTCAGTATTTTTGAGACGCGGTTTCGAAGTTGCCGTGCTAACTTCACCCAACAAACTCTCAGAGGAAAGAGATACGGTTTAATCGTGCTCTCAAAATGCGGGAACGGTTATGAGTTAGTAGTAATAGAGATTTCATCACTAAATTACTCGAGTAACGATATTTCCATTATTGATTAAATAAACTTCCAATACC
Source organism: Thermoplasmata archaeon (assembly GCA_021792255.1). Taxonomy (GTDB): domain Archaea; phylum Thermoplasmatota; class Thermoplasmata; order Thermoplasmatales. The sequence goes on along the minus strand of JAJYUZ010000001.1, from coordinate 275,525 downwards.
TCTACGTTTATTCTTGAAACATGACGTATAACCGTAGTTATACATCAATACAATCCCTGAAACGAGTTCGACGACCAGCCATTGAATGTGAAACGAAGTCTTCCAGTCAGTATTATTGGGATCTCGCAAGATAACTGCAACGTTAGTTCGATTGCACGGATTAGTGTTAGAATATCCTTTAGAAATGAATTCCAATGCTCTCTCCAACTTATAATTATAATGATGACATTTAAAAATAAGATTTTGAAGAGAAGAGCATTGAGATGGAGAATCACCTTAAGTCGAGTCTGATAAATGTAGTTTTAATGACAGAGCATTCCAAATATGGAGAAGAGTGTGGGGTACAAAATAATTTATTAGTAAATCTTGTCCGGAACCAACACCAGACAATGTCGATGGTCCCAATCTTCCTTACTATAGCAACTAGCTGGCTAGTGTGTGACCAGTACGACTTAATTGTCGGGATTAACTTTTGATTATGTAAATCTCCAGTGATCTCATCTATTATCTTAGAAACTTAACATGAGAATCAAAATAGTAAAAAAAAATGTCTAAAAATTATTAGTTAAAGATTATCAGCTATATAGTATCTTAAGTTACGGTATATACATTACAGAATAATTCATTATCAAATTTCAATATTATTAATTATATATGTAAGGTGAATTTCTAAAATTTGCCACTTTGAAGAAATCATATTGGGTCGACACAGAACTTGCTGAGACGATTTCAGTTTTATTTAGGGCTTTACTCTCTGTTTTCTCTTGACTATATTTGGACGTTTCACTTTCCCGTAGAGATTTTTCTCATCAGTTCCCACTGTTCATCAGTGAGAACGGAAAGATCACTGAACTCACCCGCTCCTTTTAACCATTCTCCGCCATCGATGGTAACCACTTCGCCATTTATGAATGCGGCTTCGTCCGATATCAGGTACGATGCTAAGTTAGCAATTTCTTCCATCTTACCAGTTCTACCAAGGGGAACCCTTTCCTTCAGTCGATCTTCCATTCCAGGTAAGGGAAACAAATTCTTTTGAGTAGCCGCTGTCGGAAATATCCCGGGTGCAATAGCAACGTGCCTAATGCCGTACTTTGCCCATTCTACTGCCAGAGATCTCACGACTGCCAATACCCCTGCCTTAGCAGCTGCAGAAGGAACCACATATGCTGATCCAGTCCAAGAATACGGAGTCACCATATCGAGAACGACTCCTTTTCGACCTGAATTAATCCATCTTTTTCCAACTTCTAGCGTCGTGTAAATTGTCCCATGAAGCACGATGTTCAAGATTGAATCGACCGCGTGGGCAGACAACTTTTCAGTAGGATATGCGAAATTCCCTGCAGCGTTATTCACTAGTACGTCAATGTGATCGAATTCACTTTCAAAGTAATCTATCGCTTCCTTAATCTGGTCCGGAGATCGGACATCACATTTATGCGATATCGAACGTATTCCCTTTGAATTGAGGTCTTTTCTCGCTTCTTCAAGAACTTCTTCTCTCCTTCCCAAGATTGCTATTTTTGCTCCTAAGGAACCGAACTTATCAACCATATTTCTCCCGATTCCGGTTCCACCACCAGTTACCAGGACGACTTTATCCTTTAACAGATCTCTTCTGAACATATAATTTGACATGTTCTATTGATATTATAAAAGTGAGGTAGGCTCTCTGTAGAACGTCAAATAGTCTCAGACAAGGGGGAAATATATTGACGTGATAAAAATAATCATTCTGAATAATTTAATGATCCAAATATAATCGATTTGCATAAAATTCTTACAGGGGAAATGGATACTATTGAGGATAGAATTCGTTATGACAAAAATCAATTTGTCTCAAACTGAGTCAAGAGTTCTTAGGACATTGTTTGAAGATTCTAGGCAAAATGTAAATGAAATAGCAAGAGTTACAAATCTAAACAGGAACACTGTTCGTACTGCTATTAAGTCCCTCATTACTAATGGAGTCATTACCCGCTTCACGGTCAATATATCTCCTCCAGAAGACGAGAAAATGGTTCTTCTAGAAATCGATAATCTCGAACAGGTACCAGAGGAAGATAGGATAGAAGTCCTCGAACTAGCCAATGGAAAGTACGTCGTTTTATCCGATTTGAACCTACTCAAAAAGAGCATCAAATACAGTAATGTCAATATCGTTAAAAAACGACAGAACTTTGATAACATTGCTACGAACGTCAGAGTGTACTGTGACTATTGCGGAAAGGAAATAAATGAAGGGATCCTAACATTGAAGCACAAGAACCACGAATACTATGTCTGTTGTGAAAATTGCAAAGGTGATCTAAACAAGAAGCTGACGAGATCGGAGAAGTAGTACCAACTGAGGCTATCTCATCCAAAAAATAGTCCCTTCCAGTTTTGAAGTCAATCGTCGATCAGTTTGGCTTACCTGAATCTCATAAATTATGCATCATGCACAAAACACGCTTTAATATCAGGGTACAATTTCCGACCGGTGATATGATGTTTCATAAAGGAAAGAATGAGAAAGATGTAGTGTGCGGTATGACCGTTGATGCAAATACGGCAATAAGTGAAGAACACGGGGGGAGGACTTTCTATTTTTGTAGCAACGACTGTAAGAAACAGTTCGACGCACACCCTGACAAATACGCTCACGAATCGTCGGGGCATTCACACAAGGGCGGATGCTGCTGATAAATCAGTAGTCAAAGGAGAGAACCGAATGGCGAGGGACCCAATCTGCGGAATGTATGTAGATCAAACCACTGCTACAATTAAAAGTTTCAAGTACGGCAAGAACTATTACTTTTGCAGCGAAGCGTGCAAAGATCAGTTCGAAGAACCTGAGAAGGAACTGAAGAAATTAAAGATAATGCTTACGGTCTCCTGGGTCCTTACCATTCCTGTTATCTTATTCACTTATATTATTCATTTTGGATATTGGGTATTTGTCACTTTGATAATGGCATCTGTTGTGCAGTTTTATCCCGGATCGAAGTTCTATAGAGGTACGATAGATGCTTTCAAGAACAGAGCCGGGAACATGGACACCCTCATAGCGATCAGTACCTCTGCTGCTTGGACATACAGCGCTGTAGTCGTCCTGTTCCCTTCATTATTTCCATCGGCAGGAATATACTTCGACACCTCAACAGCGATAATTTCCCTTATTCTGACCGGTACGTTGATGGAGCACCTGACCAAAGCAAGGGCGTCTGAAGCTCTCAGCAAGCTCGTTTCACTCATTCCTAAAACAGCCCACCTGATCAAGAACGGAGAGATAGTAGGGGTGAAAGCAGAAGAGATAAAGGTTTCAGACTTGCTCCTAGTGAAACCTGGTGAGGGAATTCCTACAGACTCCAGGGTGGTAGAAGGGTTCTCATCGGTTGACGAATCAATGATAACCGGAGAAAGTTTGCCGGTGGACAAGAAAGCTGGAAACAAGGTAATTGGAGGGACGATCAATCTCTCAGGCGCAATTAAAATAATGGCTGAGAAAGTGGGGGAAGATACTGCTCTCTCGGAAATAATTGAAACTGTGAGGAACGCAAACTCGGCGAAGGTTCCTATTCAAAAATTGGCTGATAGAGTTTCCTCTTATTTTGTTCCAACTGTAGTCTTGATTGGAATTCTGTCCTTCCTTTACTGGCTCTATCTGGGGCATATAGGGTTGACTTTTTCACTACTGGTCTTCGTGTCCGTTATCATAATAGCCTGCCCATGCGCTCTCGGTATTGCTACGCCTGCAGCTCTGATGGTTTCATCAGGGAAAGCCGCTGAAAATGGAATACTGGTCAAAGGGGGGGAATCCATTGAGATTGCGAGCAAGGTAAATACGGTAGCATTCGACAAGACCGGGACTATAACTGAAGGTCAACTGGAGGTTACCGACATCATAGAACTTTCGACTTATAGCAAACAGGAAATTCTAAAATTTGCAGCTGCGGCTGAAGCAAATTCTGAGCACCCTGTTGGAAAGGCTGTGGTGAAAAAAGCAAGAGAAGAAAACACTGAAATCCAATTTCCCAAAGACTTTAACTACATTCCTGGGAAGGGAGTATCGTGTAAGTTAGAAAAGACGGTACTGGTTGGAAACAGAGACCTGTTTTCTGATAACGGCATAACTACGACCAATGCGGAGAGCGACATAAAAAAGCTCGAAGGAGAAGGGAAAACTGTACTGATTGTTTCTATAGAATCGAAAATTGCAGGATTAATTGCCCTCGCAGATACGATAAAGGATGATAGTATAAGAGCAATTCAGGCGCTAAACAGAATTGGCGTAGAGACGTGGATGATAAGTGGAGACAATGAGACAACCGCAAAGGCGATAGCAAGCAAAGTTGGAATAACCAACATAGTTGCTAGCGTCAAACCAAATCAGAAATTGGAAAAAATTGAGGACCTTCAGAGAACCGGAAAGATAGTCGCGATGGTCGGAGATGGAATAAACGACGCTCCCTCGCTGGCAAAGGCGGATCTGGGAATTGCGATCGGTAGCGGTACAGATGTTGCAAAGGAGACTGGAGGAATAGTGCTAATGAAGGACAAGCTCTACGGCGTCTACGTAAGTCTCAAGCTCGGTAAAATGACGATCAGTAAGATTAAGCAGAATCTTATGTGGGCTTTCTTCTACAATATAATACTGATTCCAATCGCGGCGGGAGCATTGATACCGCTGTTTGGAGCAGGGATATATAACTCACTGCCTTTTCTTGCAGCTTTTGCGATGGCTTTTAGCTCGACGACAGTCGTCTTGAATTCTCTGCTGCTGAAGAGGTTTAAACCATGATAACTCTTACCGAAGGTGCGAGACAGATCGTTGTAACCAATGGCATAAAGGAGATCTATCTTGAATTAAAGTACACGAAGGGACCTTGTGCCGACAACTTGTGCAAGATGATTCCTCACGTCGAGATATCCTTAGTAAAGCACTCGAACTCGTACTCCATCTTGTACGATGATTCCAATCTCAAGGTATTTGCTTCTCAACCTATCTTCGATTCGATCGTTAGACACAAGGATGTTGTAATCATTTCAAAGACTAGACTAAGAAATGCCTTAAAGGTGACAGGGATAACTTATTCATACTAAATCGCCCCGGTATACAGAATCAGAAAGTAGATAATGTAGTAATTTCTTGAAGATTCATGGCACTCGGAAAGAGGGACCTTGATAGGAAAAAGAAGAATTTGGAGAATAAACTCAAAGAACTAGAAGAGAAAGCCAGAAAAAATCCACTCAACAAGGCATTACAAGAAGAGGTTGCGGAATTTAGGAAAAAATTAAAAGAATAAAAATTGCTTTTTTTTGCAGTCCTGGTCTTTCGACCATGGCATCAGATATAATCTTCAGAGGATTCTTGTATATCTTTGTCTCTTATTATCTTCTTTAGCAGTGGGTGAGGATCTGCTGGTGGTGCATATTCGACTTGTTTGGGAGTCAGCGCCTTTGCATCATTGTGGATTGGATGTCTTGCAGACAGAACGCTCTTCCTTTCTGTATCCCTTATCAGGAGTTCTGACATTCCTCCCCCAATGAATCCGAATGCTACCAGTACTGCCCAGTTGGGGGGAAAGAAAGATAGATAGTAAGGGAAATTTGTAAACATTTGGCTGGTAGAAGAGAGCAGCCATGCAGAGTATGGAGAGATTGTTTGAAGATGGTATATGATTACCGATGACAGATAATAAGTGACGTAAGTTGGGACCGAAAAGATGTAAGTTAATACGAACGATGCAACTCCGATAATGCCTGCGACTAGTGCGGTGATAATGACACCCTTATATTTTGATCCGGAAGCTCTACCCGAAACGTACCCAGAAAGCATTGGTCCAAAAATAGGGAGCCACCAAAGCAGAATCGTGGCTACGAATGCTATTACCAGAGACGATCTCCAGGAATATTTGCCTCTTTCCTTATACCTATGCCACCCTTTTAGTAGTATGTGTGACATTAGTCAGACAATATATACTTAGAATAAAAGCTTTTCCTATTAATTTACCGATTGATAGAATCTGGTCAATCATCCAAAATTAAGAATAACAATAGATGTCGAACCACATTTCTGTTGTCACTAGCCGTTACGATATGTACTCTCCGACTGTCAGACCGAGCTAAATTCATGCTATTCTGGGACGGCTAGCTCTCTCCAATCTCCTGATAAATTGATAGCAGATCTGCGATCTCTTTTTTGATAGAATACTTTAAGGAGTGATTTCTTAGCACTTCGCTCTTCTTCTTATTCTTTAAAGCATACAAGATTGTTTCCTCGAATCTATCGGTGCTGCTAAGAAATCCGAACTCTCCTATAGTCTCTTTGAAGATAGGAAGATCATTCAGGACGACATTGGTTCCACAGGACATGGCTTCTATGGGGGGTATTCCAAATCCTTCGGCTTCTGAGATTAAGACAAAAAGATCAGCGTTTGAAAGATATCTAATGAGGGTCTCTTCGTTTACTTCCCCTTTTAGAAAAATGTTTCCACTTTTTTTGGCAAGATCGCTCAACCTGGAAGCACGATCCTTCCAAGAGTTTACAGGGCCAAGGTGGTACAGTTCCATATCTTTGTTTCTAGCTACCATTTCATACAGCAAATCAAACCTCTTTCTTGGGTTGAAATCCCCTACCGTCACGAGGTGTACCTTTCCGTTTTCAGGATACGGGCTGTTTTCGCTGTGGGCGAATTTTGAAGAATCGATTGCCTGGTAGATGACCCTAACTCTCTCTTCTGCTATGTTGAGGGAAGTCACCAGCTCCTTCTTGACGGTCTCGGTCGAAACTATCAATATCTTAGCTTTAAGAGCGCGCTCATACATCATGTTGTAAGCCGATCTGTCGTACGCATTCTTGATAAATTCCGATGATTTTAGGAAGGGGATGATATCGTGTATTGTTACCACGTCTACTCCTTCCGGACTTACTTCTGGGACCAATGCGTGAATCGGGTGACTGAGATTTCTGTGCAAGAGTAAACCCATCCTCTGAGAGACAATTCCTCCCAATGGCTTTCCAGTTACGGAAAATTCAATCTTTCTTATTCCAATTGAGGAAAAGGGATAATGCGCCTCGCTTATGCCACCTAGGACAGTGTCGACGTAGGACTTTGTCCCACTTGCGACCTTGATTTTCGGATAAACGATGGTCAGCACTTCTTAGTTATGAGGTCTTTGTATAAAATATCCTTTAACATCCAAATGGACTAAAAATAAGGCACGTAATAATTTGGATAGGAGCCGATGCTAAATAAGTTCAAAGATCTGGTTAAAAATCTAAACTGATCTCATATCAAAGATTAATAGTGAAATAAGATTGCATGGCGGGGGTACCCTTTGTCTACGATCACCGTTCTTATAACTTCATTCAACGACAGAAGAATTTCTTCTACTCTAAACTCGTTAATGAAACAGAACAGGAAACCTGACGAGATTTTCGTTGCTGATGGCGGTACCAAATGGGACATAGAGCAAGTCTGTAAGGAATTTGGTGCAAGATTTGAGCTATTGCCAGGAAATGTTGTGGAAACGAGAAATCAGTCACTCAGCCTAGTCAAGAGTGACATCATCGCCTATATTGATACCGATGAGATTGCGTCGGAATCGTGGTTAGACAACCTCGTCAAACCAATCGAAGAATCACGGGCTGATTTCACCGGAGGCCCAGCAAAACATGGGAATCCAAGGTCGGGTCCGGAGAGATATGTGAATGAACTAGAGGATTACGTCTACGACTACCTTGTTCCTCAGAGTATCGTCTATCTACCAATGGGCAACTCTGCGTGGAAGCGGGAAATTTTCGAAAAGCTAGGTGGATTTGATCTTTCGATCGCAGGTGGGGCCGAGGATTACGACATAAATCTTAAAGCAACAAAGATAGGCTACCGAGGGCTATTTGTGAAAGACGCTTACGTCTACCATGACCATTCAGAATTCGATTCTTATTGGAGGCTCGCCAGGAAAAGGTATTCCTATCTCAGAGCGACAGCGAAGACGTACATTAAGAATAACGCTCTTTCGTATGGCGTCAGAAGTTCAAGAGGCGGAAAGATTGATCACCCATTCTACTTGGTAGAGACTCTTTTGAAGCCGATAGCACTGGCGGATGCGCTCCTTAGAAATTGAAATTTCTTTTATATCAGTAGTTCATTCGACCTGAATGAAAGTTGTGGTTGTAGGGATAGACGGGGCAAGTTGGGATCCCATACTCCCGTACATCCAACAAGGAATGTATCCCGGTTTTGCAAAGTTCTTGAACGAAGGACTTCATGGTCCTCTACTTTCCACGATACCCTATATTACTCAACCTGGGTGGAAGTCCTACTCTATGGGAAGGAATCCAGGAAAGATGGGAGTATACTTCTGGTCTAAAATAGACTGGAAGAATATGAAGATAAAGAACATCAACTCACTGGGATTTCACGGGAAAGACTACTGGGATATTCTCTCGGATAGTGGTAAGCGTGTCGCAATCATAGACATGCCATCTACCTTTCCTCCCAAGAAGGTCAACGGTGTCATGTTGAGTGGAATTCCTCACGGAGAAGGAACGTGGGTTTACCCGGAAGAATTTGAAAAGAACATTCCAACGAGTTATGTCAAGGAACAAATACATCTCTTCAATAGGAACGAAAATCCGGAACAAACGATGGATGGCATCGAAAAGGAAGTCCAGTCAAGATTCGAGATGGCTGAAAGTTTGTGGAACAACGATCTCATCCACCTATCTATAACTATGAACGACCACGTCTCCCATTTTATGTGGGATAATGAAAACATAATGAAAAGAAACTTTAAGGTAAACGATGAAGGTATTTCCCGCATCCTTTCAAAGAACAAGGACGGATACACCCTCTTGATGAGTGACCACGGCAACGGGCCCATTGAGGATGAATTCTACGCGAATGAGTACCTCGCGAAGGAAGGGCTCCTCGCAAAGAAGGAAGCAAAGAATCCTATGCTTTCTAGAGAATCCGTGGTCAATTTTGGCAAAAAGACTGGTCTGTACAAAGTAGCAAGGAGTCTTCCTGACGGAATGCAAGTGCGAATAGTCAAAAGAATTAAGGACCTCGATAGCAGCATGGAGTTTGAGATTGAGAGGCTCATCGACTGGAAAGAGTCTAAAGTCCTCGCTCTTGACGAGGGACTGTTCTATGTCAATCCGATGTTCATCGAAGAGAAGGACCAGATAGTTGAAGATCTCACCAAAAGACTCAAGTCCCTGAAATCTAAGACGAACAAGCAAGTCTTTAAGCAAGTCATGCGGGGGGAAGAGGTCTACTGGGGGCAATACTTATCAGAAGCACCAGACGTAGTCGCAATAACCAATGAAATTTACCATCAGCGGTTCCAGCTGTCTGGACATCTCTGGGCGACGGACATCCCTGAGAAGAAAATGGCCTATAGAACTAGACAGGTTGCACACCACAGAATAAAGGGAATTTTCGGGTTGATCGGTCCTGGAATTTCACCTAAGCCGATCACGGCATCGATTTATGATCTGGCTCCGACCATTCTTAAGATTTTCAACTGTGAAATTCCTCCTGACATGGATGGAAAACCCCTGATCTGATAGAGGGACTTGCTTACGGATAGAAGAAATGTCTTTATCATTTCGATCGGCTCAGCGATAAGGACCTTTGGAACTGGAGGAGTGTGGGGATTCACACCCCTCTTCATGAACAATATGCTGAAAATTTCCCTCCTCCTGATTGGTCTAATTTTTGCGATTAATGCCATATTTGGAGGGGTCATCCAGATTTACGCTGGCCATCTGGGAGACAGGTACGGTTATAGAAGAATCATTATCACATTTGCTACGGCGTACGTCGGGACCCTCCTAATGCTGTTCCTATCTTCAATTCTCTTCCCGGTACCTCTAATCTTTATCCTCCTATTCATCCTCAATCAGTCTGTCGGTTCCTTGTTTATGCCGTCCTTAAATGCGCTGCTTTCACTGAGCAGCGATGTGCCGCTTGCCGGTTTCTCCTACATGAGGGTCGCTTCCAATCTCGGTTGGGCATTCGGTCCCGCAGTGGCAGGAATCGTTGCATCCTCGTTTGGTTATCCATATATCTATTTCACGGCAGCCTTGAGTGCCGTGATCTCACTCCCCCTGTTCCTATTCCTGAGAGACAAGAAGGGGCAAGCAAGAGAGGAAGAAAAATTCTCGTTTAGAAATCTTGAAAAACGTCTCTATTCGTTTGGAATAGCGACAGCTTTCCTGTTCGTAGTAGTCTCCCAGTTCTCTGTGACGCTATCGATATACGCAAACCACTTCGAGGGCCTATCTACCGCTGCAATCGGTTTAATCTATTTCGTAAACGGAATCGCCGTTGCAGCTTTCCAGCTTCCCATCTATAGGATCGTCAGAAGAATAGGTCTGTGGAACGGGTTGATAATAGGGACAGTTCTGTACATGATAGGCTATTTTTCAATAGCGTTTGATCACGTGCTGTGGCAGTTCATGCTTTCAATGTTCATTGTGACCATGGGAGAGAACGCCGTGACGCCCACCGGAAATGCAATGGTGGCGGAAATTTCGTCTGGAAAAAGAATCGGAACGCACATGGGGGTCTATAACTTCTTCAACTCCGTAGGTAGAGGAATGGGTCCGAGTTATGGGTCATTCCTGCTTTCATATCTTCAGATTCCGTACGAAATCTGGGGTCTAGCAGTTCTCCCTGCGGGTATTGCGATCCTGGTCTTTCTGACGTTAAAGGGTAAGAACAAAGCGGGCGATTCAACTAACTCCACGATCTAAATTAAGGGAAGTTCCATTTATTCTTTCATCGAGTTGATAAAGAATGCAGATATCAACCAGACTAATCCAATAAGGTCAAGCATTAGAATTTTGGAATATAGTCCGTACCCAAAAATACCTAGGGGTAATATGTAAAATAGAAGAAATAAAATTATTGATCGCGGACTCATCGATCAATCTACCCGAACAGGGCACCGAGTCCAGCGACAGCTTCTTCCTCGCTTTTATCTTCTTTCTTTTCCTCTTTTTTCTCTTCCTTCTTCTCTTCCTTCTTCTGAGGTTCCGCTTGTGCTGCCGGCTGAGCAGCTACCATAGATGACTTAATTGCTTCTTCTATGTTTACTCCTTCTAGTGAAGACACGAGACTCTTCACTCTGGCTGGGTCAGGTGTAACTCCAGCCGCCTTAAGTATCTCTGTTATGCCATCTTCAGTGACGGGTTTTCCAACTGAGTTCAATATCAGTGCGCTGTATATGTATTCCATACTTTTCACCCCTAATTACTCCCACATAATAAACTAAGTGTCTTAAACATTTTCTATGCCTCCTTCGAAACTTTGCCTTCAAGTGAGACTGCAATAGAGTTTCCTCTGGCTAATAGCAGTCGGATGCTATCTTTAGTTGGATAGGATGCTGCCACGCTGAGTGCGATCGCATGTCTGTACGCATTCGACAGGAAGATGGGAGTGGTTTCCCCGTTGTAGTAGTTTAAATGAATCGAAAGCGCTATAGCCCTCGAATGTCCGGAAGACAGCTTGTTCAGGAAATTCTGTGTCGAGGAACCCAAAATACTCTTGTCAAAGACGATTCCATCCTCATAGGCTGCCCTGAAATCGAGACCTATCTCCAGTGGGAGAATCTCGAGTTTCGAGAGGGCGATTGCCTTTTCCTTGGATATCTTGTCCCCTTTTTTGACGAGAACGGTCTCCTTTCGAATGACTACTCTTCCCTGGTCAATTGATGCCGGTATTCCAGCCTTTTGAAGCTCACCGACCACCGGTCCAGGTTTCAGATTTGTTGGTTTAGCCTCAAGGATAATGTCTTCTGGTGCAATCTCTCCTCCCTTGGCTGGTGCTTTAGTCCTGCTCGCTTCTATCTCCTTGAAGAGTCGGAAAGGATTCTCCTTCGAGAATATCGCAGCCACAGGGCCATCCATGTAATTCTCCATACCTCTGATCGTTTCATTGTTCATTCCATCAAATGCCCTCTTGAGGAGCGTCTTCTTTACTACCTTTATCTTTGCCTTCCCCCTCAGGGACTTTCTTATCTCCTGGAACTGTTTTCCCGGAACCCTATCTATACCGACGAGGGCGATTGATTTTGAATTCTTGATGTCCTCGGAGAGCGACTTTATTGCCACGTCCTTTGGTTCGGAAAACCTGTTTTCCTTCATCTACTTCACCTCTACCTTTACTGCTGGCCCCATCGATGTCTTGACGTAGACTGTCCTGATACTGTCCTCTCCCTTCTCGAGTTTGGATTCGATTCTTTTGAGTACTTCGAGTCCATTCTGAGTTATCTTTTCTATTTCCATATCCTTGGTACCTATTGCAATGTGAACTACTGGTTTTTCCTTGCTCCTTGCCTTTACAGTCTTTCTTAAATTGTTGATTACTGGAACGGGATCAACGTTGGACGGAAGAGGCCTTGGCATTTTCCCTCTTGGTCCCATGATTCCACCGAGTATCTTACCGACTCTTGGCATAAGGGCTACTTCGGCGATGAAGAAGTCAACGTCGTTGACCATTTTCTTCGTTGCCCTTTTGTCATCCGACATCTTGTCAAGTTCTTCCGCAGAAATGAACTTGTCAGCCGCACCTTTGGCCTTAGAAGCCATTTCGTTACCAGATATGAGGCCGATCTTGACTTTCTTTCCTCTTCCATTCGGCAGTATAATTTCTTCGTTTATTCTGTTTTTCGGGTTTGATAAATCGACGTCCTTGAGGTTAACCGCAAGGTCGACAGACTCACCAAAATTTCTCTTGGGAGACTTGCTTATTGCCTCTTCCAAGCTCTTCTTCAAAGTTTCGCTATCCATTGGATTCACCAGAGTAGTGATGCGAGCAAGTTTGCTCTTCTACTCTAGACAGCGATGGACCCATCTTTAATAAGTTTTTGTGTTTCCCTGGGGTCCTTACCATCCACGGTTATTCCCATTGACACGCAAGTGCCAAGTACTTCCATTATAGCCGATTTGATCGAAGCGGCGTTCATGTTGTCAATTTTCATCTCCGCCACTTTCTTTATCTGACTCAACTTCAGGTCTCCGGACAGCTTCGTTTTGGAAGCTCCGGTGGCCGTCTCTATTCCGAGTTCCTTCTTGAGTAGAGCGGAAACGGGTGGCTTGCCCACCGAAATTTCGAATTTTTTCGTCTCTGAATCAACGGTGACCTTGACGGGAACCTGCATTCCAGAGAACAATTTCGTCTTGTCGTTTATTTCCTTCAGCACGAGGCCGATGTTTATTCCCATCGGTCCAAGGGCTGGTCCAAGAGGAGGTCCAGCTGTTGCCTTTCCTCCTTCAACCATAATTGATATTTCCTGCGGCATATTTTAGACCTCTTTTTCCAATAATTTGACTGAATCCGCCTTGACGGTCAGCGGTATGGGTACGATCGCGTTCTGTAGTTCGAGCGTGATCTCGTCTTTTTGAGCATCAACGTGGGTAATCCTGGCCTTTTCACCCTTGAATGGACCTTCAGTGACTTCCACAAAATTCCCAACTCCCAGTGAATCGACTGCTGGTTTTGAGACCAAATAATCCTGTATTTCTGAAAGCTGAACTTCACCTGCTATCATGTTCCTTGCACCTCTTACTGTTCTGAGCAGGCCCATCGTCCTGTCAGGGTACAGAGTCTCTATGAAAATGTATCCCTTGACCTCCGGAGGAACTAGAATAGAAAATAGATAGTCCTGGTTTTCGATCTTCGCTTTCATTCCTATGTCCCGTGCAATCTTTACCTCTTGACCGATGGTGGTCTTGACTACTATGATAGTCTGTTTTACCTTGATTGAAAATAAATTGCTGGGAACTCCATCCGATTTCAGAACTACTGTGACATAATCTCCTATCTCTCCACCCTTCGGGGTTTCCACCGATAGCGGATGAATTGTGGATGCCTTGGGTTTAAGCTTGTATTGTACCTTCAACACATCCTGGTTCTTGGGAGATATTGCGATCTGTTTACCTCTCTTTTGCTCCTCGATCAGAAACCACTCAATTTCTTCCTTTTGCTCGTGAATATCCAGAGTCAGTTCAAAGACTCCCTCTTTTTCGCTTGATTCGTCATTTTCAATGACAAGATTGAAGAGGACCTTCTTGTTTGTTCCCACTTCAGAATCTTTGCCGTCAATAGTCCATTTTACCATTTCACGGCACCTTGAATATAACGTTCATCAGAAGATATATTATGAAGCCAGCTCCACCTATAATGATGATTCCGACACCGGTAATCAGTGACGACCTTCCGAACTCATCTCTCGTAGGTTTCTTGGCCATTTTAAGTATTCTTGAATACTTTCCTCTCCCGATTCTCTTGACTCGATCAGTAATAGAGTCCTCTATGCCTTCAATCCTATCATCCATGTCAACCATATGGGGCTACCTCTAAACGTACTTGTTTTTGGCTCCCACCAGTATGGCTAATACCTTTATATCATTTTTCATAGTCTCGTCTATTCTGGCTCCCCATATTATCCTCGCATTCGGGTTTATCTTCTTCTTGATCTCATCCAGGATTGTGTGAGCTTCCTCTACCGACATATTTGAACTTCCAGTGACCGAAACTATGGCAGAAGTAGCAGTGGAGACTTCTAGGTCTAGGAGCGGAGAAGTCAGCGCTTTCTTGGCCGCCTCAAGTGCCCTATCCTGAGAACCCGACTGTCCCATTCCTATCATTGCTGTTCCGCCATCTTTCATGACGGTCTTCAAGTCGTTAAAATCCAGATTTACGAGTCCGGGTTTCGTGACGAGTTCAGTCAGTCCCTTTATGGATTTCATCAAAATTTCGTCTGCGAATCTGAACGCTTCGTTTAGAGGCAATCTAGGAACTATTTCCAGGAGTTTGTCGTTTGGAATGATCACTATCGTGTCTGATTTCTCTTTCAGTTTCTCCAGACCCCACAGCGCATTCTCCTTTCTCATCGCACCTTCCGATTTGAAAGGCGTGGTCACAACCGAAACAACGAGTGCACCAGCGTTCTTGGCCAATTCAGCAACGACGGGAGCTGATCCAGTTCCTGTCCCTCCTCCCATTCCAGCAGTCACAAAAACTATGTCCGAACCCTCTACGACCTCGTTGATGTCTATTTCAGCCTCTCTTGCTGACATTTCTCCTATCTGTGGAAGGGCACCTGCACCTAACCCTCTGGTAGTCCTCCTCCCAAGCAGAATCTTCCTTGAGGCTTGGGTCAAGAGAAGATGCTGGGCATCAGTGTTTGCCGCAATTACATCTGCCCCCTGTATACCTTCTTCCATAATTCGGGTAATTGTATTTGATCCTGATCCGCCGCAGCCAAAAATCTTAATGCTCGTCTTCAAGCCCTTTAGAACTTCTATTAACTCAGCATCCGTATCTTGATAAGTTTCATCATCTGGCATGCTAACTACCAATTTGACAAATTATTTCGATATTTAGATATTCCCACTTCCCAGACGATTTTGCCGCATTCCCCTGTTGTGTGGTAGTGATTTTTACTCCTTGATGCATGTCGGCTGTCATCGGAAGTTGCCCTGATGAGTTCTTTCTTGTGCAAAGATATAGTTCAAATTGCCGAAGCAATCTATGGGATTAAAAAAGAATTTACTTCTCCAAATTGGAGAAGACAAGTCTGGGGCGAGAGGTAATTTCCAGATCTAGAATGGACAGAGGCCACACTTGTTATGGTCTAATCCTGGTAACTTGACGACAAATGGCTTCGGTAATCACCGACTCTCTCCCGTAGCGCTACTCCACCGTCGCAAAGCCGTGGGCCATTGATCTATTTGCAAGGACGAATGGTTTTTGACCATTGAACCCCACAACTCCTAATGAGAATTCAGAATTTGCAGCGACGATCTTCCATTCGTCTTCCAACCTCTCTTTCTTACAGTATAGAGCAAATGAAAGTTGTCTCCTGATTATTTCCTCTCCGATTCCCGTCGCGACGATTCCAAATCCATCCTTCACGAATATGCCCGAACCCGGAATTGGTGTGTCGCCAACCCTCCCTCTCATCATCGGACTAGATCCTCCGGTAGATAGTGCTGCCGCTATCTTTCCTTCAAAGTTTGCTACTGCTCCCACCGTGTCTACAGACAGTGGACTCGAATAGAAAAATCTGGGATCCTTAGTCGCAACCTTTCTTGCGTCTTCCAACCTTTTCTTAGCTTTATCCGTCGAAGGATCATATTGTGGGTGACCTTTCTCTCTTGCAAATTTGGTAGCTCCATCGCTACAAAGAATAACGTGAGGTGTACCCTCCATGACCTCTCTTGCAACCTGCACCGGATTCTTAACGTATTCAATGTTTATGACGGACCCGAAATTGCCATCGATCATGACCGCAGCATCCATCTGAATACTCCCGTCCAACCTCATTGTTGATCCCGTTCCTGCATTAAAATTTAGGTCGTCTTCCATGTACTTTACTGCCGCCACGACCGCGTCCAATGGATCCTCATAGTTGATAGAATATGATGCGTATTTATCGAGAAGCGCACTTAGATCGCTACTACTTCCGACTCCTCCATGAAGTATAATTTGTCGCATGGGCCTGAATGCATCAAGGATAAATATTTATTACGCGCGTTGTTCAATAATTGATGTGGCTTAACCGAGACATCGTTTCTATTAGCGATCTAAATGTTGAAGAGATTATGGAGGTCATTGACAGAGCGAATAAGATGTTGCCATACTCAAGCTCAGGCCATCCCGAGAAACCGCTTTCGGACAAAATCGTTGCCACCCTATTCTACGAACCGAGTACCAGGACTAGACTGAGCTTCGAAGCAGCTGCGATGAGACTCGGGGCAAGAGTTCTAGGATTTGGCGCTCTTGAGGGTACTTCTGTCTCTAAGGGTGAAACGCTCTCGGACACAATCAGGATAGTCAATGGTTATTCAGATGCAATAGTCCTTCGCCACCCTTCTGAGGGGGCTGCAAGATTGGCCTCAGAGTTTGCGGACGTGCCGGTGATAAATGCCGGAGATGGTGCTGGGCAGCATCCAACACAGACTATCTTGGATATTTTTACAATATGGAAAGAATCGGGACCCGTAAGCGGCAAGGGTATTGGTTTTGTTGGCGACTTAAAATATGGAAGAACTGTTCACTCTCTCAGCAAAGCCCTCTCCTTGTTCGATATCTCTCTCTACTTTATCTCCCCGGAAGAACTGAAAATTCCTAAACACATCAAGAAGGATATTGAGAAGAGGGTACCAGTCAAGGAAACAAAGAACCTAGATGAGGTGATTGAAGACATAGACGTTCTTTACGTTACGAGAATCCAAAAGGAGAGATTCCCGGATCTGGAAGAATACAAGAAAGTTGCCGGAATCTATGTCATAAGGCCTTCTCTCCTATCGAGGGGAAGGAAGAATCTGATCGTTATGCATCCCCTGCCAAGGGTCGACGAGATTCCGTCAGAAGTCGACAACCTTCCACAGGCCAAATACTTCAAGCAAGCATCCTACGGAGTACCTGTAAGAATGGCTATTCTGGACCTGATATTAAGGGGTGATTAGATGACAGAAGAAAAAATGTTGAAGGTAGAAAAGATAAGGAGAGGGACGGTCATAGATCACATTCCGGTGGGAAGAGCTTTCCAGGTTCTGAAGATACTAAAGATTTCCAGCGATCCCGGGATCACAGTAAGTATAGCCATTCACGTAAAGAGCAAAAAAATGGGACTCAAGGACGTGATCAAGATCGAGGAAAGGATCCTGGACTCTTCAGAATTAAACAAAATAGCACTAATCGCAGAAGGGGCTACGATAACGATCGTAGAGGACTACGAAGCAATCAAGAAATTTACGGTCAAACTTCCCGACATTATTACGGGAATACTCAAGTGCAGTAACGGCAGATGCATCTCCAACATGGAGGGGAGCGTAAAACCTTCCTTCACGCTCATTTCCAAGAATCCATTATCATTTAAATGCCACTACTGCGAGAGAGAGATGGAAACGGACGAAATAAGCGACAGCATTCTGTAGGTCTGTATTATTCCGTCACTCTTTATGGATGGTCAGGCTAACTTTGTCTCCGTCCTTAAGTCCAAACTTGTCTCTCAGATTGTCGGGTGAAATAATTTCAAGGACCCTTTCATAGTGCGTCCTCTCGGGAAGTACGATACCCACTTTGTTCCCAAACATCGTGGCTTTAAGGAGTCGTATCGCGCCGAATTTTCTTCCATCCTGCTCAAACGGTTCGACGTCAAATCCAGAAATCTTGTTGATGATCGAATTGAAGCTAGAATAGTCGTCTGTGAGCCTCAAATTCATGGTGCCAGGAAATGGCACGAATTTGAGGAATTCTTTTATCTTGTTTACATAGCCATCGCGCGAAATATAGTAAGAACCTTCTCCCAATCCTGTGAAAAGCGTTCCCTCGACGAATACGTCCTTCGATGAGCCAAGAATATATTGGATCGTGTTCATCTGACCCTTAAGTTCATCGTATGTCTTTTGGGTCATTGTGACTTCTTCGCCAGTTCCAATTCTTCTTCTTACTAGGTAACCATCCTTCTCCAGCAAAATCAGATATCTCGAGACGGATTGCTGTGAAATATTGAGATCCTTGGCTAGTTCCGAGGTGTTTAGAATCATCTTACCCCCCTTATGATTGAGCGCTATGCTCTTGAGGAAGTCTAGAAGCACGGGCTTCATAATTTTCTGACCATTCCCTTTGTCACTGCAGTGACTCTAATATTCTTTCCCTTCAGACTCTTCTGGAGTATCCTGTCGTTGGTTAGGACATTTCCACCGTACTTTACGGCAGCTTCTATTATTCCATCATCACCTATAGACTCGACCTTGATTGTCCTATATTTTTCGGCAAGTTTCAAAGCCAACTTTGCATCTGCATTTTTCTTGGATAACTTCTCGAGTTCTTTGATCGCGGACGTTGGTACTGCGATTTCCTCGTCAATAAATTTGGTCAGATCTATTTTCGTTTTGATTGCGTAAATTAGGACGTTTGTATCTAGGATAATCAACTCTTTTTCACCAAGATGCCAAGAGCGTAATTCTTACGAATTCTATCTATTCTGATATTTGCTTTTTGCCCCTTCTTGGCACCTGGGATAATTACGGTGATATCTCCTTTTTTTGAAATTCCATCGCCATCCCTGTTCAAATCAGTGACCTCAAGCTCGTACGTCTTGCCTTCCTCTATTTTTTCTTCAGAATACCTTATTTCTTTGTGAGCATAAAGAGGTCTTTCAGCTCCGCAGGCTTTGCACCTTATAACTTCATTTCTATTCTCTCTAATCATTTCGGTGTCATAGTTCCCACACTCATAACACTGAACGTAGATCCTGAGGTACTCTTGGATCGCCTTCTCTATGCTCCCCTCAGGTGGCTTGCCCTTGAAAATTAGTCGTCCATCGGCGACATCACCCGATAATCCAAATTGCTTGATTAGATACTTGAATACGTGAGATTCGTCCCTATTGATTACGTCTACTATGTCCTTGAAATTCTTTATGATCGTGAGCTTACCCTCAGTAATTATCTCTGGTTTAGGGCTCTGAAATCTTTTCTTTTCTTCCCTCTTCTGGACTGAAGATTTAACCTTCCTTAGAAGCTCTGAATAGCTCTGTTCATCCACGTTGAGAAATGGAGACCTGCTTTAAGAATTTTTACAAGAATAAATTTCATAAGCCAAACGGGTAACAACTTTTGACAAACGGCGAACTTTGTCATTCGATTATGACGAGAATGTATGACAAATCATAGAGAGCGCGTCGAACAACTGCAGACATGTTTTCATGACAAATGTCCAAAATATTGTGTAGACAACGTCAAAAAGATTAATTTTTAAAAATATTTATTTTAGGTAACTACTAAATTAACTGTATGCCATGATTAGAAATATTTATATAGGGTTAACTCTATAACTATTTCAAGAGGATTGGTTCCAAGTGGATTCTAATAGTACCCGGAGAATTGCACTTCGTCTTACGCCACAAGAAGACGACGAAATAAACGACTTTCTTAGCACTTCACTCAGATTCAAGACAAAATCGGAACTCATACGTGCAGCCGTCTATGCTTACATACAGCATCCTCAAACGCAACGCTCGGTCGAAGACACTGAAGTGAGGCTTTCCAAAGCAACTCAGAATACTCTGGATCAAATGGTAATGAAGGGTCTCTTCACCGACAGGTACGATGCAATAGAGTTCATCATAAGGAAAGTCAATGAAGAACACTTTTTGCCAATGTGGCTAAACAAACTAGTCAGGGGGTATCTTGACGATAGGAACCTTTTGAATTTTGAGGATCTTCCCTTCGAAGAGAAGAGAGAAGAGAGACAGAGGGGTGAAAAAAGTGATAGATAAGAATAGGGCTAACTTAATAAACAAAGTGACGAACGGTCTTAAAAGTGGTAAAAAATTCCTAGAACCTTCCGTCGTATGCATAGGCATAGGTGGTGGGGGCTGCAATATAGTTTCCGAGCTCAACAAGAAGAGAAAGGAAGTAAATTTGTTCTGCCTTAATACTGACGCACTTTCAAACGCGAAGAGAAGCGATGTCATCTCGATGAATATCGGGACAGAATATGTCCTGGACAACAGAGATTCTGGTGGTTATGTGGAGGTCGCAAAGAAAGCTTTCAAAGAAGACTCCGCATTCATCGATGTTCAGGTTCTCCGAAGGACTGACTTGGTACTCGTAGTCACGACTCTTGGAGGCGGTACAGGATCGGGAGGCGCAGTCGAAATGGTGAAACTGTTAAAGCGTGAAAATACCCCATTCAAGGTATTTGCAGTGAGACCTTTTGAATTTGAAGACAACAGAAAGGAAGTCGCGGACAGGGCGCTTGCTCAGATAAGGAAAGAGACGGATCACGTTGAGGTTTATGACAACAACGAATTCGAATCGATAGGAGAAATAAACATGAGAATCAAGGAAGACATGGAGGCGATCATAGTGAGTCAACTAAAGCTCTACGACACCCTATATGGCAAGTACAATGACTACTTCAACAGGATTGTAGAGGAGACTCTTGCTGAAGAGCTAACAGAACAGGTTCTCACTATAAATATTGAAGTCGATCCAGTGGAAACAGAGGTCTCAAGACCTCTATAATTATTTTTATTTTTACTCTTCTCATATCGTTCGCTCTGGATTTTCTGGAAACTAGCAAAAGGAAAATACATATCAACAGAACTCATTACAATCTAAAATGGCGATTTTGGATGTCCTTCTCAAGCAGTTAAATCCAGTCAAGGGCAAAGAGACAAATGAAAGGCTCATTAAGCAGACTCTAAATGAAGATTTTGACCTTGTGATATTTCCAGAGATGTTCTATTCGGGATATCTTATCAGAGACAATGTGAACTTATTCTCCTTGAGTCGAGAGTTCGTTCAAGACGTTCAGGACAGAATCGGAGAAAGAATGGTTATTTTCGGTGCTCCTCTCAGAGACAGATTCCTTTACAACTCTGCTGTTGTAGTCGTGAAGGATTCCGTCGACTATTACAAAAAGAAACACTTACCAAACTTTGGACCATTCGAGGAGATGAGATATTTTAGGAGGGGAGACAGACCCCTTACCGTCGAATTCAATGGATTCAAGTTAGGAATTGAAATCTGTTACGATCTGTTCTTCGAAGATTCGACAGAAAAGGGTATTGATGCACTAATCAACATATCTGCTTCTCCCTTTACTTCCTATCCGTTTTTTGAGAAGGTCTTCCCAGCCAAGGCAGTCGGGTATCAATCGTATCTAGTTTATGTGAACATTGCCGGCCTCCAACGAAACCAGGTATTTTGGGGAGGCAGTAGGGTGGTGGACCCTGATGGTAAAGAGATACTGAAATTAAAGAAATTCAACGAAGACTCTGGTACTGCAAGAATAGATTCGACCGTACTAGAGCTTAGTAGAAGGAAGAGAAGAGTGCTTAGCGAGGTACTAGATGACTCTGCGAAGTGATTTATTTCTTGCAAAGGTCCTAAACACGGAGCTCAAGTATCAATTCCTCAAGAACACCCCCAGATTTCAGAAGAATGACAAGCAGTCTGTGACTCATGCGAAGAGATATCTTACCAACAATGTACGTTCCTCTCTTTACGTTAATACATTCATTTATGGAATAATCTCAGTGTCGTTTGGGATTGGGAGCATATCCACAAAATCCGGAATGTCCAGCGACAGTTTCATTCTGTTTTTGTTGCTCTTGATTCTTGCCATAATGAGTGATACTCAATTTTACAGAGGAGTGTGGGATATGAAACTTCTGACACCCCTTAAGCAGCTTCCGCTGAAAGTGGAAAGAAGAGTGGTCCCAATTTCACTGTTTTTGTACAACGAGTTCTACCTCCCCTTCGTTACTATTCCTGCGGGGATAATCATTTCTGTGGAGACCAGGAATCCACTTCCTATAGTCATATTCACAATGTACACGGTCCTATTCATCTACTTTGCAAGGCTTATCTCACTCCTTGTTGGAGTCACATTTGTCAAGACGAACACCAACAGGAAAACTAAGAGGCTGTACCTTGGTCAAGTATTTCAGGTTCTGATATTTGTCGTTTTCATACTTGCAATTGAAGTCGGAACAAACCCGTCCTTTCAGACTTTTATCAGGATTCCTCAGTTCCTGTATTACTTCATTCCTGTTACATCGCAGTACATTTCGACTCTTTCTGTCTATCCTTTTGGAGCCTTCGTAGGGACGTTTGCTATTGTATATCCGTCGTACTTGTACCTTCACAGGAGGAGTTTCTCAGAGAGGATGGAAACGTTCGCAGATGTGTCGCGAAATCACAAAAAAAGTCCGACACTCAAGCTAAAAAGACCAGTCACATCCCTTGTCGACAAGGATTTAAAAATAATGTTTAGAAGGAGAGGGGCCATTATGATAATGGTGATCCCCATCACCTTTATCCTGCCGATCATCCCCGAATTGCTTTCGACTTCTTCTAGCTCTCTACAGTCATTTTTCTACATTCCCTATGTCTCTCTGGTATTCCTTATTGATTTGATCCTGCTTATCGGACTCGAGGGGAAAGCTGCGTGGCATCTCTCCGCGCTCCCCATCTCCAGACGTCAGTACTTCTTTTCAAAAGTGTTAAGCGTACTCAGTATAGGGATGATTTACTACGGCATACTGATCGTGATCATATCATTCGCAAACAGAACCCTAGTTTCGTACCTGCTATTGAATTATCCATACTTTGCGATCATTCTGACGGCGGTCTTATTCGCTGGTGGCGCGTATCTGATCCACGCAATTCCGAAAGAAGTTTACTCCCTTTCGCAGGAGGGAATCGGGGGCAGATGGATATTCCTGAAGAGTTTTGCCATAGGGCTTCCAATCATTATAATTAACGCTCTTGTCTTTGCGTCTGCAAGGTACGTAATAGCCTTCAATATTTCTTATTATGTGAAAGGGTACGCGCTTACCATAATCCTCGATATCATAGTTTCTTACTTTTCTCTTAACTTATTTCTCAAGAAAGAGGACCACTTCTGACTCTATCCTTATACTCACGCAGGCCATGAGGCTAAAGTGGAAAATATCCGTAGGATTGATCCCATTTCCCCAGACCGAGAAAGAATAAGAGAAGCTGCAGAAATAATCAGGAGGGGTGGAACTGTTGCATTTCCTACGGAAACGGTTTACGGGCTCGGCGCAAATGCTCTAGATGATGAAGCGTGCAAGAAAATATTCTCAATCAAAGGGAGGCAACAAGACAATCCCATAATAGTCCATATAAATGATTTTGAACAGCTGGAGTCGGTAGCTCAGGGGCTTCGTGGCAAGATTAGGGAGGGATTCGAGCGGGTATGGCCTGGCCCACTCACAGTGGTCCTTGAAAAGAAAAACGTAGGGATCGTTCCGACCGCAGGACTGGACACCATTGCGGTCAGGATGCCGGCCCACCGGATTCCTCAAGAGCTTATCAGGGAGAGCGGAAGACCCATAGCTGCCCCCAGTGCCAACAAGTCGGGACGACCTAGTCCAGTCTTCGCATCCGAAGTTTTTGAGGACCTGGGGACGAAGGTGAGTCTGATTCTAGATGGAGGGCCTGCATATTTTGGAGTCGAATCCACAGTCGTAATATTCAAGGACGGTGAGATAATGATCCTTCGGCCAGGGGCATTCTCAGCTGAGGACCTTAAGGAAATATTCAAAATGAAGGTCAAGATTTCAGGAGTTTCATCCGATACTCCGATTTCTCCCGGTATGAAATACAGACACTATGCCCCGGAAAAGGAGCTCTATCTTGGAATAAGTGAAGAGACAATTCTTGAAGAGTGCAAGCGAGGCGATGCCCTCTTTATAGGAAGCGCAGAGACGGCCAAAAAAATCAATTCTGAGTCCATAGTTCTGGGTTCAAGGAAAGACCTCTACGAAGTAGCCAAAAATCTCTTCCCTTCATTCAGGAAGCTTGATAAAAGTAGGTATTCGAGGGGAGTCATTGAAGGTTTTGAAGAGAAAGGAATCGGACTGGCAATAATGAATAGAATAATTAAGGCAACGGGTGGAAGAAAGTTACAAAATAACGAGAAAAGGGAGTAAGTTTAGAAGTAATTTAAAATTGAATGGAATTTTCTTTTCTTCACACACATTCTGTTTCCCATTGTCGGTCACAGTACAAGCCATACGTTCATAGCTATAGTGAGCCTCAAGTTTACACGGGAGGATGTTTTCCGGAGAGTCTTCATAATATCCACTAGTCCATCATCAATGATCCTGATCATTTCCTCGATTTTATACGACAGTCAGATTTCCGTACATTTCTCCTTGAACGTCCATCGATGGTCCGCAGTTACACATGTCTCCCCAGCTATAAGTTCCCGGCGAATTGAACGTTATGTAAGCTATTACGACTGATGACGGTGGGACCGGGATGTTGACTCCATTGCTTATCGAGAACGTATCGGAAAGGTCATTAGGACTCACCTGCATCACATATCTACCGCTTGAAAGATCTGGTACTTTATTTAGCGAAGTTGGTCCTATGACGTTACTGAAGAGCATCATTCTGTTGAACTGTGTACCCAAAACGTCGTGTGCAGAATCTACAAATGGTGGCGAGAGGTCCGTGGCGTGTTCGAATATGGTAATCTTGATGAGCGTATTCGAAGGTAGAACGATGTCTGAAGAGTTGCTTAATTTACCGTTGACGAGAACATAAAAAGCGAATTGATTACCCGCGTAACCTCCTGATGCAACCGGGGCTACAACAAGAGTCAGACTGTATGTTCTTGAGTTTGAGTACGCCAAGCCTGAGAAAAGTGCTGCGATCATTATGATGAGTATCACGACTGTTACCCTTACCCATTCAGTCTCTCTTCCGGTTTTCATGACATTACATTGTATAATAAATTATAAGTTAATGAATATTGTCTATATAGTTGCTGAATTCCTGGAATTTTTTTCGTGATTATCGAGCATTAAAAGACATTTTTCTCATAGGCTTATACTATTGGGGCCGAAGAAGGTCTACTAAAATCACTTGAGTGAGGAGGGATCGTCTTGAACCTTGATTTATTAAGAACAGCTTATGCCCCTTGCCACACCAATATATCGAAGACTTATTATGGTGTCTATTGAATAAAACTTGAATTCTGGCCGCTCAGATAAATCATAATTGGTCTAGTGATTGGTCAGACCCCTGGATTTTAGGTAACTCATTATCGAACTTACACTCTCCTCGACAGTCTCAGTATTGGAATCTATTATCATTTCGGGTGAGATAGGTTCCTCATATGGGTCCTGCAATCCAGTAAGATTGTTTATTTCTCCAGCGAGTGCTTTTTTGTAAAGTCCCTTTGGATCTCTCTTGATCAGAACGTCAAGTGGACAGCGAACATATACCTCCACGAAATCCGAAATCTCCTTCCTGGCCTCAGCCCTGACTTCTCTGTATGGAGATATAAGTGGTACCAGAGTCACAACTCCATTTCTAGAGAGCAGCTTTGCAACAAAAATCACTCTTTCGTTGTGTTTTTCCCTGTCCTCTTTTGAGAAGCCAAGATCACGTGACAGGCCCTTTCTTATTTCATCCCCGTCCAGAATTTCGACCTTCATCCCTTTCTCCGTGAAGATCGTTTTAATTCTTTCTGCTAATGTGGTCTTGCCTGCTCCAGGCAGGCCAGTGAACCATAGTACGAATCCTTTTTCACTCGACATATTCCACACCTTCCAAAGGTTTGCCCTTTATTCCGTAAGTTTTCCTGACTCTATATATTTCCAGAATCGTTGGAGCAATCTGAAAAATGCTAGAGTCTATGACCTTGCCAATCTTCCTGTTCTTCCTATACATTATGTAAATTCCGTCGTAGTCGTGGACTGCGTCATCTGGTCCGGTATCGTTTTCAAGCAGGAAGTCTGTACCGTACCCGAGAGTACCGGCTGCCCTCCAGCTTAGGTCGTCAAGGTAAACAAAAAGGTCTGATCTGTCTCCGTTTACGACGTCATATCTTTCCTCAGGTTCAAAAACTATCGTCTTCCATTCTTCTCCATTTGGCCCCCGTATAGATCCCAGTTTTTCCTTTAAAAGATCCAATTCTTTCCTCACATTTTCTTTCTCGATTACCCCTTCGGGCTCCCTTCCTTTTATGTTCAGGAAGACTCTCGCATAATAACCTCCCCAGGCCCATGCCTTAGAGTGTGCCCAGTCAACCTCCAAGTCTTCTAGGGAAGCTCCCTGACTTATTGTACCACCTTTGAGCTTGAGATATCCTTCTTTGATGAGCCACTGATTTATTGCAAACGCCCCTTTCATGCGCTTTGCGCCGTGATCAGAAACAACCAGCACTACTGTGTCATCATCAAATTCTTCCAGCATCTTGCCGATATGGGAATCGACCATCTTGAAGTAAGAAATGAACTTGTCCTTCATTTCTTTGTCATTTTCGTAGAGGTGGCTCCCTTCATCAATGTATCTCCAAAAAGAGTGATGGATTCTGTCTATTCCTATTTCGACCATGAAGAAGAAGTCCCATTCTTTTTCCTTCAACATCTTCTCTGTCATCCTAAATCTCGTGTCTGTCATCTTATATATTTCATCGATGATCTTTTTCTTCTCTGGTTTCCTGAATTTTACATCAAATTGGTAATCCGGGAAGTCTCTAAGAATCTCGTTCTTCAACCCAGGAGGGTAGGTGAACTCCTTGTCTTTATCAGGGGTCAGAAAATCTGAAACCATCAAGCCCGGTAAGGGTCGTGGAGGATAAGATGGTGGAACAGCGACAATAATGCTTTTTTTGTTCCTCTTGCCAAGTATGTCCCACACTTTATCAAACTTGATGTCTTGTGAAGTTGGTATCTTTATTCCATTGTAAGAGTTTGACATTCTTGACCTAAAACCGTAGAGACCCAGCTCTCCGGGAGATCTTCCAGTCGCCATAACCATCCATGCTGGGACTGTGATCGGAGGATCGCAACTTCGCAGTTTACCCGAAACTCCATTATTTATCATTTTAGCAAGGTTCGGTAGATCTGCCTTGAGCTTATTGAAAATTATATCTGGAGCGGCACAGTCTAGTCCAATTACTGCTACTTTCATCTAACCCACCTAGTCCAGATATCCAAGGGATCTTAACCTGTCCTTTACCTTCTTCTCGTCTTCTGCATTGAAGGCTTCCTGATCGCTCCCGTGAGTAAGAATTTCTCTAAGCACAAAAGTAACATAATCGCTGACCGATGTAAAGCCGGTTCCCTTTATTTTTTCTTGAATTTTTTCGAATAGCGGAGTAGGCAAAGAAACGGTCGTATACTTCTTATCCGTCGCCATAAGCGGCTAGGATAAGCTCATACTTATAATTTACCTTAATTACTTTCTTTATATACGCATAATACTTAATGACGTTATCCTGAATATGCTTACAAAATTACTGAATTAAATTTTCTAGCTGAAATTTCGAAGCTTTTAGAACATTCGAGAATTAAATTTGGGTTAGTTCATTTTTTGCTTGTCAGCTGGATCAGTGCCACCTTTTTGTTTCCTTGATGCGCTATGAGTAGCTGTCTGGACACTATATTCATCAATCTTAATTGGTTGTACGGAGTGTGGGACAATATTATGTTTTACCTCTACCCTGCAAAGTGCCGACGTTCTTCGTGATTATTACGTAGACCCTCCTCCCTATGTAGCGTCTTGGAACGTCAGCCTTGCCTGACATCCCTATGGGAGTGACAGTTCTCTCAAGAAAACCCTCTACCTCATCCTCACTCAGAACCAGTTTACCCTTGTTGAGCTCCAGCATTCTCACCATTGTTACATGGATATCTATAGATAACTATTTAACCCTTTGTTATATTGACTGTTGTGCTCAGGGTATTTGATGTTTACATCAAATACAAGCTAGAGGAGCTTGAATCAGTTCTAAGGAAGAGGTATAAGATAGAACATCCAGTCAAGGATAGGGACTGGAGGACTTACTAACAGGAGTTCTCCTACAGGATATAGAAGGCAATAACGTCACTCGATCCCCTGATAAGGGAAGCTGTATCCTCCATCAAGATAGCAAAGGGACCAGGGAAACCTGGCACATTGGCCCTTGAGCAGAAAGTGAAGCTACTCCTGATAAAGCAGCTTGTTGGAGGGTCCAACAGGATGTTCTCCAACATGTTAGCGATATTTTCCATGCTCTCCGGAGTGAGGGTGAGCTACAAAAGTATAGAGAGACTGTACTCAGACGAGAGGGTGATGATTGCGCTATTAAACCTCCACACCATTATGCTGAGACGGAAGGGATTAGAGCAATCGGATGCGACTGGCGACGGGACTGGCTATTCCCTCACAATAACGAAACAGTACAACTCATTCGCAAAGGAGAGGAGGGAGAAGGCCAAGGAACAGTCCAGCGACGGAAGGAAGATGAAGTGCTTCGCATTCACTTTCCGCCTCATGGATCTAGGGACCAAGATGTACATTGCGTATGGTTCATCCACAAGATCAGAAAAGGATGCCTATCTGAAGGCCATAACGATGCTCAAGTCCATAGACGTACATCTGAACAGCATAAGATTGGATCGCTATTACTCCTATCCATCGTACGTTGAAGAGTTCAAGGGCACAGACGTATACATAATCCCCAAAAAGAATGCTACACTGAACGGTCCACTAAAGTGGAGGGAGACCATGAAGGAGTTCATTCTAAACACTCCTTCCTATATGGAGGAATATCACAAGAGGAGCAATTCGGAATCGGCATTCTCTGCTGACAAGAAGATGCTGGGATGGAGCGTCTCACAGAAGAGGAACGACAGAATAGATTGTGCTCTCTCTAGTATGGGAGTGTGGCACAACCTATTCCAGATTGGAAGAACCTAGAATATTGTCCCACACTCGGTTGTACGGAAAGTCTTAAATATTATTTGATACTTGGACAATCCTGGTGATACGCGTGGCTGATAATAACACTATTTTCATCGGGAAAAAACCAACGGAAAACTACGTTTTTAGTACAATAATGCTCTTTACAAACGGAGCAAACGAAGTCTCAATAAAGGCCAGAGGAATGGCAATTAAGAGGGCGGTAGATGTTGCTGAAATTGTGAGGAACAGAATGGAATCAATGATGAAGACCCAAGTAAAGTATCAGGATATAAAGATCGCAACAGAAAAGGTCCAGAGAGAAGACGGAGAAAGCAACGTTTCCTCGATAGAAATTATCCTAAAGAAGTAGGTGTACACCACCTACCATTGATTTTTTAATTTGAATTGATAGATGTTCCAGATTCTTCACAGAGATGGTTTAGCTAGGGTTGGAGAACTGGAAATTGACGGGAAAAAAATTGTAACGCCAGCTCTTCTTCCCGTAATTCATCCCTTTAAGTCTGAACCTTGGATTTCCGTAGCAAAGCAGATGAAGCTTAATGGCGTAATTACTAACTCATATATCCTAAAGAAAGGAGGCTACGAAGGAGGCAAAGACGTTCACGATCTGTTGGATTTTCCCGGGTTGATAATGACTGACTCTGGGACATTCCAGGAACACATGTATGGAGAACTGAAAGCAGGAAATCTCGAGATGGTGAAATACCAGGAAAACATAAATTCAGACATTATCACAATTAGAGATATTTTCTCCGAGATGGATCACTCAAGGGAAAAGATAGAGGGAGATATTGAAGAGAATTTCAGAAGAGGAAGAGAAGCAATATCTGAAACAAGAAAATGTGTGGCCTTGCCCATTCAGGGAGGCATGTATCCGGATTTAAGACGGGCAAGTGCGAGGATGATGGGGTCGCTTGAGAGTCAATATTTTCCCATCGGGGGGATAGTTCCTCTTATGGAGAGATACATGTATTCCAAAGTTGCGGAATCAATTTTGAACTCCAAAATGAATCTAAAGAGTAACAGTGTGATTCACGCATTTGGAGCTGGCCATCCAATGTTTTTTCCGATTCTATTCTTGATGGGAGTGGACGTTATTGACTCATCTGCATATATCAAGTACGCAAGAGATAATAGAATTCTGACGGAAACAGGTACTGTGGAACTAGATTCCTTTGCGGACGAATTACCAGCTTCGCCTTATTTCGATAGATATACGGCCAAAGAACTGGCAAAGGTTGGAGAGGAGGAAAGGATCAGTATAATCGGAATGCACAATCTATATGTCTCCGTGAAGGAACTCGATAACATAAGACAGCAGATAAAAACGGAAAACATGTGGAACTTCGCCGAGTATCGTGCCCATGCCCACCCTCTATTATTGGAAGCTTACAGAAAAATACAAGAATTTTACGAGTACCTTGAGAAATTTGAGCCGCATTCTAGAAAGTCACCAGTCTTTTTTTCGGGGGAAGAGACTCTAAATCGCCCTGATATACGGAGATTCAAGTCAGAAGCCACTCTTGAGCAGACCGGGGTCACGATTAGCAAGAAGCCTTTTTCCTACTATGTCGAGAAACCAACGGAATTCGTGCAAAGTCAATTCGGGACCGTTTCCATGTTTATGGATGAAACATATCCAGTCGCTCAGTCTCTATTTCCGGGTGAGTATTATGATACTTCAAAGGACATTACAAAATTTGAAAGACCTGAATGGAAAGAGTATCTTATCAGCAAAGTTAATTACATCTTCAAGTATCAATTTGGCAGGGAGCTTTATTCATTCCTTGACAGGGAGAGGATAACCCTCCAAAGGAGCAAGAACACCGGCAAAATAAGGAATATTCTCTATGAAAGCAAACCGATACTTGCGCTCAGAGCATCTGATGGACTTTTCAGTTTGAATTACGATGGGGCTTTACTCATTCATTCTAATTTTGACTACCCTTCACACAGAGTAGTAATAGACTCTGAGGTCGTCGATTTTGTCAAGGAAGGTAAGAATATTTTTGCAAAATTTGTAGACGACGCCGATGCATCGATCAGACCGCACGATGAGGTCATTGTGGTTGATAGAGATGACAATTTACTATCTTACGGAAGGGCGGTCCTGAACAGAGACGAAATGATTGAGTTTCAGAGAGGCATAGCGGTCAAGAACCGCTTGAAGTCGAGTGACCCTAGTTAAAAATTTAAGTAAGGGTGCATTCTCATCAAAATGGAGATCAGAAGGGCCACTACGGTCGAAGATTACAAGACTGTCGAAAGTATCCAAAGAGTGATATGGGGTATGGTCGGAGAATCTCCTGCTCCCGTAACTCTGCTTACGGCTATCAACAACAATGGTGGACTAGTAGAGGTCGCAAAAGAGGATGAAAAAGTAATTGGTTTTAGCCTTGCTTTCCCCGGGGCGGACGGGAATTATAGATACCTCTATTCGCACATGGCAGGAGTTCTCAAAGAGTACCGAGACAAGAATGTAGGATATGAAATAAAGATGCACCAGTTTGAAGTGGCCAAGTCAATGGGTTACTCAGAAGTGCGCTGGACATTTGATCCTATGAAAGCTAGGAATTCCTTTTTCAACGTCCATAAGCTTGGAGCCTACGCTTTCGATTATAAACTCAATTATTATGGTGTAATGGAGTCTAAAGAGAACGCGGGGGTGGAATCAGACAGAATTGAGGCGCACAAGTTTTTGGACAGGAAGAAAGTCCCAGTCAAAAACTATGACGTTGTAGCAAGGATAACAGAATATCCCAGTCCCTGGAAGGGGATTGATGTCGGAGGAGACTCACTCGCGTTGGAACTACTCTCAAATCTTGGCAGCGATGACATAGATTTGGCCAGGAAATGGAGATTCTCTCTGAGGAACGCCATCCTTTCTCTTGAAAAGAAAAGGTACGTGATGCACGATGTGATCAAAAATGATAAGTCAGTTCATCTGATCTTTACTCTGAGGGAAAAACTGGGATTACCCGAAATTTAAATAGAAAAATCTTCGGTTTCAACTTCCTTTCTCTTTCTTGGTATCTTCTTTGTTTTCCAGTATGTTGTGACGTAGCCAGCCACCAGGTTCCTGAGTTTCTTCGATGCGTCTGGTATGACTTTGTCAACTATCTCTTTATTGTGAGTAAAGTCCTTCCCCAAATATTGCTCGTACTCGTCGTATACTTGCCTTGCAACCGTTTTGACCAGCGTTGGCCTAATGGCTCCCATTGCTCTGGATATGTTCACAAACTAATTAAATATTTCATTTGGTTGGTTCGACGAACTCTGCCGCGCCTTTGAGAACGGAATACAGTACGGCATAGGTGGGCAGGACAGTCCTTCCCTCTTGGACTTCCTGTTTGGCTCCCAAGAAATCCAACGAGACTTTCTTGGTAATATTGACTTCGATCTCGTCCCTGAATACTCGAGGTATCGCATCTGTTAGAGGATCGAAATTATCGACCTGTTCGTACGGCAGAATCTTTACAACTAACCCAGATTTCCCGTGAAGACTTCCGGGAGTACGAATCAACCTATGGACGTCTATTGTGACGGGCTCATCGATCTTTGATGCGTACCTCTTCACGGCTAACTTTTTCGCATTTCTATCGATATAACCTCCCTTTCTTATCTCCCTCTTTCCAAAATCTCCTATTAATTCTCCCGTCTCTTCTTCGAGTTCTTGTTTCCATTTCTTGTCTGGCGAGTCAAGAATCTGGTATAAGCCTTCTCTTGTAGACTCAATCTTCTCGTCCCACTTGGTCCTTGTAGTGGATCTAAACTCCGAAGATATGCACCTGCCAGAGATATAATCCACTATCTCCCTTCTCTCTTGTGACTCCAGCGCAGCAAAAATCGAATAGACATGGACGTGGTACCCTCTGCTTCCTGAAAATACTACTTCTAGGTTCTGTTTACCAACGCTTAGATCGTCCGTAAGAAGGTCGAGAAGTTTCTTAAGTTCTTGTTTGACAACGGAGAGCATTTCTGCATATCTCATTTTGTCAGCACCCTCAATGTGGTCACCATCGATATCAAAGACTAGATCCGCTCCTTTCCATCCCTTATTGTCCATCGTAGCTTCTGGATTGTCGTAGTAGGCACTGGAGTAGTAGAAGTGAAGAGGGGTGTTAATTCTGACGTAATCCATCAAGCTCGACATGCTTGGAAATGAAGTGTGTCTGACCATTCCCTGCTTTCCGAAACTGGAAAATGCAAGCTCCCTCTTTTCAATTTGTTTGATTCCGAATGAGTCTAAATCTTCGTAATATTTCTTAAAAAGCTCTTGAACGATTCTTCCAGAGAGCTCATTCATCTTTCTTCCTGTTGAATATGAAGTAGAGTGCTACTATGGAAACTACGACTCCTCCAGCAAATATATATCCATACAGGGACCTGACGCTTGGATTATTGAAACTGGTCGGTGTAGAATTTGAAAATCCCGGCAAAGCACCAGAATCCAATTTCTGTTGATTAGTGTAACCTGTGCCGGTTGCATCCAATGGGGCTATTTTTTCGAAGGCGATAGTCACGTTATGTGTGGTCAGATTACCGGTGGATTCCATTGCCTCGATGAATTCAGCTCCATACGGATTTAATCCCGTGAGCCCGTAATCAAAAAGAATGTAGTTTTTGGATGGGCTATCTTTCCAGTTGTAGTTGGAAAAGTTCTCGCTGTATATCACCGGATATACTGTATCATTCCACATCGAGTTCGTTATTGTTATGTTATAACCCTGGTACGTGCGGTAATTTATGGTAGGATAAGTGACTGTTGTCTGTGCATACGCTTGGCTATTGACTACGATAACGCATGCTAAAAGTACAACGATGACTGCAACAAACAGGCGTCGGTTCACTGGAAACGGTATGACTAAATCAATTAATATTTTTCTCTTAAAAATTGAACTGCGCCTCTGAAGAAAGGGTTTCCCATTCCAGTTTTGCTGTTTTCTCGCGTCCAGTCTGATTCCGTGTACCGGTAAAACACCCTCTCTGGGTGTGGCATTACTCCCAGAACGTTTCCCCGTTTGTTACAGACGCCTGCTATGTTTCGCTCAGACCCATTGGGATTCCAGGGGTATTTAGCTTGCCTTCCTCTGCTGTCTACGTAGGAAATAACGTTCATTCTGCTCTTTATTATCTTATCGAGAATCTCTTTGTCCTTTGGAACAAACCTTCCCTCAGAGTGAGCGATAGGCAGTTTTATAATTTCGTTATCTTCAAATTCCCTCAAAAAAAGACAATTTCCCTTGTCTACTTTCAGATAAACTGTTCTCGCCTCAAATCTGTTCGAAATGTTCGGTGCGAGAGCGGCTTCTAGGGCATAATCTCCATTTACGTTGGGGATCAGGCCCAACTCTACTAAGACTTGAAACCCGTTGCAGGATCCCATTACTGGTTTTCCGCTCTCCACGAATTCCTCCAGATCCTTCATCAGGCTAGATTTTAATCTCGCAGCCATCACAGCTCCCGCCCTGACATAGTCCCCGGCAGAAAACCCGCCTGGAAAAAAAAGAATGTCGTAGTTGCTCAGTTTCTTATCTCTATTTTCCAACTTTTTCAAGTGCACTATTTCAGGGGACGTTCCAGAGAATCTGAAAGAGAGATATGCTTCCTCCTCGTTGTTGGTGCCTTCCATTGTTAATATTGCGACATTGATCTCTCTGTTCATCTGTAACCCTTCTTCCAGTTCTTTAGAATAGATTCTAAATCTACATCGAGCACGCTCTCCTCTCCTCTGGCAACGGTAAATCTAGCATCCTGTGTCCTTCCAATATATATCGTGTCATCCCCAAGAATCTTGACAAATTCTTCTTCCCTATCCTCTCCAACTTCTACGACCCAGCTTGATTGAGGCTCTGAAAATATCGCAAAATCATTTCTGAGGCCAAGAGGAGCAACATCTATAGTAGCACCTATTCCGGACCCGACGGTCATTTCAGAAATCGCTACCGCGATCCCCCCATCTGAAACGTCGTGTACCGATTTAATGCAAGACGACCGAATCGCTTTTAACAGGTTCCAGCCTCTTCTCTTAAGTGTCACAGGATCAGAATATGGTACCCTTCCTCCGTCCAATTTTAGGTGTCTGTAGTACAACGAGCCTCCCATATCGGTGGTCGGGACTCCGACCAAATAAACTGCATTCCCTATTCCCTTTAAATCGGGAGTGACTGAGCGTTCTATATTCTCCACTTTACCCACCCCGAGAATGGTCGGGAACGTTGGAATCCGTCTCCTACCAGCCTCATTGTAAAAGGAGACATTCCCTGAGACGAATGGTAAATTTAGGGCATAGGCCGAATCGTGAAGTCCCCTGACCATATCAATAAATTCTCCCATTATTTCTGG
Source organism: Thermoplasmata archaeon (assembly GCA_021792255.1). GTDB lineage: Archaea > Thermoplasmatota > Thermoplasmata > Thermoplasmatales. Next base: position 239,923 of record JAJYUZ010000001.1, on the reverse strand, counting down.
ATTTTCTGGATTTCCTGAATTGAGGCAGTCCGAAAATCCGAGAGGTTCCGATCCTACGGATATTAAGTTTCTTACCGTTTCATCAACTGCAGCCCTTCCGCCTAAATAGGGGTCGATATAAGAGTAGAATGGATTAGATCCGTGAGAGATTGCGACCCCTGTCTCTTTACTCCAGTTGGGTCTAATTACCGATGCATCAGATGGCCCTTCTCTTCCCACTATTCCTGTGAACGGTCCTATCACGGTACTCCCCCTGACAGTGTGATCGTATTGCCTGACTGCATACTCCTTCGTTCTGACGTTCTTATCGGAGAGCATATTCCTGAGAATTCTTCTAAAATCCGTTGGGTACTTGGGAAGCCACTGGATCACTTGTTTTTCCTTTACCAACGACGGTCTCTCGTATAGCATTGGAGAAGTCATGAAATTTGTATCGAGATCAAGTACGCTCTTTCCCTCGAAAAAGATCCTTAGCCTCTTTCCCGCCTCGCTTTCACCAATTACGGCAGATGTCACATCCCAGCTGTCCATAATTTCCAGAACGGAGTTGACCTGATCCTCTCTTACTGCGAGAAGCATCCTCTCTTGACTTTCCGAGATCCATATTTCCCATGGTCTCATGCTCTTTTCTTTCAAGAGCACCTTTTCCAGGAATACTTTCCCTCCAACACCGCCTGATTGAAGCATCTCCCCAACGACGCTGCTGAGGCCTCCACCTCCGAGGTCCTTTAGTGCATAAATCAATCCCCTGTCGTTTGCCTCAAGCACGGCGTGAATGAGGGGTTCCTTGGTGATAGGACTACCTAACTGAACTGTGGTCACATCTTCTTCCCCAATTTCCATAACGGCCGAAGCCATGTTCACACCATGGATCCCATCTCTACCCGTCTTGCCTCCAGCAATTATTAGCTTGATGCCGGGTTTAGATATGGCCGATGATATGATCTTTCGCTTATCAACAACTCCTACGCATCCAACATTCACCAGTACATTGGGTGAAAAGAAATCTGAATAGACGATTCCTCCCGAGACCGTCGGGATTCCAACCCGGTTTCCGTAGTCCCTGATTCCAGAAATTACTCCGCTTTCTATAAATTTAGGAGACGGAAAGCCCTTGACGCTCTTGGTTCCAAAATATAAAACATCGGTCACAGCTATCGGCTGCGCACCCATGCTGAGTACGTCTCTTAGAATCCCTCCTACCCCTGTTGCAGCCCCCCCATATGGTTCAATTGCAGAGGGATGGTTGTGGCTTTCGATCTTGAACGAAATAGCGGTATCGTCGTCCAGGGACACCAACCCAGCATCTCCCTCTGCCACTATCTTTTCCCTCCCAATTCCAAAAATGTACTTTTTTAGATGAACCTTAGAGCTCTTGTAACTGCAGTGCTCACTCCAGGCCTGAGCTATGGCCTGTATTTCAACATCGGTAGGCTCTCTCCCCTCTTTTTCAAAATACGACCCGATTCTTGACATCTCATCAGTCGAGAGGCCGAGGTGCATTTGTTTAGAAATTTTAGAGAGCTCTGCTACAGACTTACCAAGAATAGGAACCTCTTCCCTTGCCCTCTCCTCATTCATCAACCACACACTCATTGATCACTGGATTTGCGAGCAATTTCTCACAGAATTCTCTGCCGGTTTGTCTATTGCCTTTACTCAAGGTAATGAAGTAGACCTTTCCCGCTCTTACGTCTTTTACGTTGTCATACCCAAGTAATTTGAGCGCTTTTAGGACCGAACCTCCCTCCGAATCTTCTACCGTCTTCTTGAGAGTTACTGTGATCCTAAGTTCTACCATGTTTACGGATATAATCTTGATAGATAAACTTGACAATCAGGTGTACTTTATGATCAGGTCATTGAATATATCAGACACGTCTTCGCATTTATCGGTGACCGTTTCCATATGCTCATATATTTCCTTTAACTTTACGACTTCTATAGGATCTTTGGAGTCAAACAGAGTGCTGTAAGAGTTCTCGAGAATATCATCCGCTTTGTTTTCGAGCTCATTTATCTTGACGATTTCCCTCCTGATCTCAGACGAATCGCTCTCGGTAAAATTTCCGAAGAGCCTGAAAGCCGTTGTGACCTCAGCAACCGATGCCAGTATGACCTTTGCAAAGTCCTCCATCTCCCCTGTCTTTCTGACCTTAAAGAGAGACAATCTTTTCGAAACACCATCCATAAAGTCGAGGATATCGTCGTACTTGGTTGCCAAGCTGCCCACATCCACGGATTCGAGAGGCTTTGGCATGTGATTTACTCTATCATAAATTTGGTGAACGATTTCGTCGGCTTCGTGCTCCAAGGATTTTATCGATTCCGCCCTCGCCGGAAGGTTATCGTACTTTACTATCATTTCAAAGAGTTCTTGCGAAGCTTTCTCGACCTTTTCACCCAGCCTCTCAAGATATTTTGAGAATTCCAGAAACACTAGGGAGGACTCTTCCAGTGATAACCCCTTTGGCTCCATCCCGAGTATCCACGTAGACAGAGCGCCCAGTATCATAAAGAAGAATATGATGAGGAAAGTGGTGTGCCAACCGTAATAGAGAACGAATAGAGGGAACGTAAAGGTACCGAAGATGGCACCTAGTCGACTGAACGCAGAAGAAGTACCCTGTGCAGTGGCCCTGAGACGTGTAGGAAATATCTCAGTCGGAACGATCCACGTCGTTACGTTGGGCCCCATGTTTTCAAAGAATTCGAACAGTATGAGAATTGCCATCATCAGATAGATACCGTACCCGTAGTAAATAGAGAAGGCGAGGGAGGCAAACGCCATGCCTAGAAATCCGATCTCCTGCAGCCTAAGCCTGCCTATCCTTTCAATAATGAAAACCGCAACGACGAAACCCACTAGTACGAATACATCTATAATTATCGTTCCTAGAATTGCATGAACCTTATCCAGAATGGTGCTGCCCTTAAAACCAATAGAAACGAGGATCAGTGGAATCGAGATACCTACTCCGTATACGCCGATATCCATGAAGAACCAGGGGACCCAAGAAAACAGGGTTCTTTTCCTGTAGGCACTGTTCAACAGTTCCGATATCCTGCCTTTTCGTTCTGGCTCTACCTGGGAAAGATCCTTGCTGTAGTCCAGGTAGTATTTTGCTTTAATCTCTTCTATTACCTTCTTTGCCTTTTCAACTTTGTTGTTTGCCAGTAACCATCTCGGTGACTCAGGCATTGAATGTCTCAGGAAGAGAACGACGACGGCAGGTACTACTCCAGATGCCAGCATAATTCTCCAAGTGGCTACTTGTGTTCCAAAAAGATTTACAAATTCGAATCGCCCAAAGGTGAATCCTATAACGGCAGCTATCAACGAACCTATTCCCCAAAACATGAAGGTTGTCGTTATGAGCTTGCCTCTCTGCTGCCTCGGTGAGAATTCTGCAACATACGTGGAGGAGATCGGGTAGTCTGCCCCTATCCCAATACCGAGCAAAAAGCGGAAAATAATGAGCTCAGTGACGTTTGAAGAAAGTGCAGTAAGGAACCCAAAGAAGACGAAGAATATCAGATCAATCACATAAAGCGTTCTTCTTCCGACCCTGTCGGCATACCCTCCTAGGAAGAGTGCTCCGACAAACATGCCTATCAGCGCACTGGACGTCAGAAGCCCCTGCTGAAGAGCACCTGAGTCCCCGGTCGCTATCCAGTTCTGGGATTTAACATAAATAAGAACTACAGAAATGATGAAGAGATCATATCCGTCCAAAAAGACCCCCGCAGCAGATAGGGAAACCACTTTTCTGATAAACAGTTTCTGTTTCCTAACAGCTTCTTCCATCTGTCAATGGATTACGACATATAATAATTAAATTATCGTACGCCAATGCACTTGAAGTAAAAAATTAAGCCAGCTTAAAGGGTTATTGCAAGAGCAACTGAAAACATTCATTAGGGGAAAAGATAGTAAAAAAAAGAAAAAAGGAGTTGCTGATTGTTTTCTTCAACTCTCTCTTAGTTGGCTCATTCCTCCTGGGAAACATACTGCGTGCCCAGGGTCGCTATTTCTTCAATGTCCTCGGTTCTGTAGCCACTTGCAAGGGACCAGAAGTAGAATATGAGGCCCACAACTGCGACTACTATCAGGTCAAGAGGGAATGAAAGTATTCCTATCCCACCAAACGTAGTTCCGCCTATGTAAGAGAGAATGACAAGTACGATCATATAGACTGGTACCCACGCTCCTGCCTTCAGATCTTTGGCGGAGAACTTGCCTGGTGCTTTGAATCCGTAGACCATAACCGCCCAAACGACCAGCCCGATACCAATTGCTACAGCTAGGTAACCCACCAGGGGCCATCCACTCCAGTAAACAATTTCAGAAGCACCGATAAAGGCTATTGGGGACAGAATCGAAGCTCCTCCAAGCTTGAATGGTCTCTTGAAGTCTGCAGCATGTTTTCTGAATGTCATTAGGGCACTCCCGCCGACAATGTACGTGAAGACTGTTGAGGAACTTATGAAACCGACCATCTTGTACCAGCTTGGGAATGGCGCGAAGAAAACGAACCCTATGACGAGTGAGATGAGCAGTGGTAGAACTGGTATTCTGTGTTTTTCGTGGATTTTGATCATGCCTTTTGGGAAGAATCCAAGAGTTCCGAGCCCGTACAGCGTTCTCTGTGAAGTTCCAAGGTAAACGTTAAGAGTTCCGGATGGAGAAACGTAAGCATCTGCGAATAGGAGGTACGTCAAAGCTACAAGTCCTGCAGACGACGCAAGTGTGGCAAATGGAGCAGTTACGACCCCTCCCGAAAGTGAACTCCAAGATCCGGCAACTATTCCCATTGAGGCCCAGTTAACCTGTCCAATGAAAACGACCTGAAGCATCGTGTAGAGTGCTATTCCTATCAGCACTGAACCCACTGTCGCTAACGGTATAGATCTTTGTGGTGTCTTTGCTTCTCCTCCGTAGTCAAGTGCCTGTCTGAATCCCAAGTACGAGAATACTATTCCTGAAAGTGAGATTGCTGAAAACACGTTCGCCCAACCGTACGGCACCAATCCGTTATGTAGTGCGAAATTCCCTATGTTGAAATGCACAACGAGCAAGAGCAGAACCGTTCCGACCGGGATTATAAGTTTCCACCATGTCATCCCTGTATTCGTCTTTCCCATCACTTTAACTCCCAAGTAGTTCAGGAAGAAGAAGAATATCATTAGGAGGGCAGCAAGTAGAATGCCTAGTCCAGACAGGACTGCATTCGGAGCTACCAGCCCCTTTATGTAAGTTCCAGCATAAGTTATGACGGCTTCGGCTTCTATGGCAGGAACCGACACGGCCGAAAGGAAATATGCCCATCCAAAAAGATACCCTGCAAAAGAACCATGTGAATACTGTCCGTACCTTACTATTGCTCCGGACCTAGGGATCATTCCCCCTAACTCTGCATAAACGATCGCAACCACGAGAACAATCAGTCCTCCTATGATCCAAGCAAAAATTGCACCTGGACCCGCTAAAACAGCTGCACCAGAAGCGGCAAATAGCCAGCCAGAACCAATTATTCCTCCAAGACTTAGGAACAATAGGTCCCAGGTTGACAAGGCACGTTTAAGTTTCTTGTCAGATTTGACCGCAGTTTCTTCGACTGCCGCTTTGGTGACATTTCCTGATGTCTTATCTGTTGTCAAAAGAACACCTCAACGAAGATTATGAAACTACTATTATTTAACTATTCCTAAGATTATCGCTCGGGATTTAAAAACACCAGCTCTAATTTGCAAGAGGAAATCAGATTTCAAGAGCTTAATGGTGGTGTGAGATATCGTTGAGTCGATAGCCGACCTGCTCTCCGGAGACAGTAGTGTTGTGGACCCTCTTGAGTTAAATCTTGAACTTACCAAAACGTTAAGATAAGAAATCTCATTTTCAAATGACAGTTCTTTATGATTGACATTGGAAATAAGAAAGCAATAAAAAGAGAAGCCAAGGCAGAGGGGTTCATTAGACTTAAAGAATCTACCCTCAGAAATATCAGAGACAACGATATCAAGAAAGGGGGTGTGGACGAGGCATCAAAGGTAGCAGGCATACTCGGGGCGAAGTTGACCCCCAATGCGATCCCTCACTGCCATCCAATACCCTTGGAGTCTGTGGAACCGTCTATGAAGGTTGAAGAGGACGGAGTTAGGGTCACTTGCACGGTCAAGGCACGTTACAAGACAGGTGTAGAAATGGAATCTCTAATGTGCGTCAACTCTATGCTTTTAACTGTGTGGGATATGGTAAAGTATCTAGAAAAGGATGACAAGGGCCAGTACAGGGGTACAGAAATCTCGGGTGTCAGGGTTCTCCGCAAATTAAAGGGATGAATGGTGTAGAAATGGTTCACAAAGAAGGGTTCGACAAGAAGCTAAAGATTCTCATACTCACTGTCTCAACTTCCAGGACAGAAGAAACGGATTCTTCTGGAGAGAGCCTGAAAAGAGAGTTCATCAAGGATTCTCACACTGTGAGCAAGCTGATCTGCAAAGATGACGAAGAGCAGATAGTGAATGCGTACTACTCAAACAGGGACAATGATGTGTTCATATATGTCGGGGGAACCGGACCCAGCAGTAAAGACGTCACTGTTCAGAGCCTAAGGAAGATTTCTGAAAAGGAAATGATTGGATTTGGGGAATTATTTAGGTCAGAGTCCCACGAAAGATTGGCATATCTTTCCAATTCCTCCCTATTCATTAAGGACAAAAAACAACTCTTTTGCGTACCCGGGTCTCCAGATGCGACCAAGACTGCGTATTCAACAATAAGTTTTATGATGGGTCATATCTACCACGAACTGCATAAAGAATAGCTGGTCACAGTTTTCTCACGATAAAATTTCCCCGATATTCTTTGGGAATCTGTAGCCGGGAAATTCCTTTGAATACCTGGTCGACTCCTTTAGTTTTGATATTAGCTTCCTTCCCTGCGACGAGCTATAGAAGTCCTTCTGCATGATTAAGTCATAGTTCTCATCCCGAATCTTGTGGAACTTCAAGTCTAGAATTGTCGCATAAAACTCTATGGATACCCCCACGTCTCCCCTTCCCTGATGAATTGCCTTTGCGACCGCTGCGTGACTCTTGGCTTCCCAAAAATAGCCTCTAATTTTCTCCTTCGCAAACCTAGAGCCTAATTCCCTCTCTATTTCGCTCTCTATAAGGTCTCTGGTTCCAGAACCCTTGTTTCTATTCACGAAAATCATATCCTTGCTGACAACTTGGGAGAAAGATTTGATTCCATCTCTCGAAATCATTCCTTGCGTTCTTGAGAATCCCCTAACTAGGACCCATTCATCGCTACCCCGTTCCTGAAGCAAGAACGTGTTGTATTGTTTACCCTTCAACAAATGAACCCCGGTCACATCTGCTTCTCCAAGTTTGATCGCTTCAACCCCTCCCCAAGAACCAGCATTGATAACAGTAGGAGAATTTGAAGCATCGAATAATACCCTTTCGAAAAGAGGATCGTTGGATCCGATGAACAGGACGTCTCTCTTCTTGTTGTTAAACGGAAAGAAAGGAACCTTATCGTCCCGATCGTAGTAATTCTTGGTATTATCGATAGCAATAAATCCATCTGCGTACGAGAGCCTGCTGATCGAGCCGGATTCTCCAAATATGGGGTACGCCCTTCCGCTCCTGCTGATTATCGCAGGTAGAATCAGATCCTTTCCCTTTTCTGAGTTTATTCTGAACGGAAGGGAAATTAGAATTTTCGGTTCCTGATTGGCATTGTAGGCACCTCTGAGGGACGGAATCACTATGTACTTCAGTACGGAGCCAGCAGAAAGAGGGAATCCAGGCATGCCCAAGAAGACGCTTTTCCCGAAGGATGCAGCGAAGGTCGGCTTTCCAGGCTTGACTGAGATTCCGTGAAACAACATCTTCCCGCCCAGGTCTTCAATGATTCGGTACAATAAATCGTGAAAGCCTGCAGACGTTGAACCCGAAGATACGAGCGCTTCATATCTATCTATATTGCTCTTTATAAATTTCTCCATACGTGTTTCATCATCAGGTAGTGTCCCGAGCAAGGAACAGGCGGCAAAGCCTGTCTCTTCCAGTGATGCCTTGAAATAGTAAGAGTTGCTGTCGAAGATTTCACCCACTTTTAGATGTTGTCCGGGGTTGACCAGTTCGTTTCCAGTTGATAAGATTCCGACCCTCAATTTTTTATAGACTAGGATCTTGTCAATTCCAGAGGATGCAAGAAGGGAGACACTCTCTGGGGTTATCAGGCTCCCTCTCCTTAATATAGGTTCGCTCATAAAGAAGTCCGATCCTGCATGGGCAATATTCTCCCCTGGAGACACAGACCTAAATACTCTGACTCTATTGCCTCGCTTTGAAGTATATTCAACCATAACAATGGAGTCTGCTCCCCTCGGCACCATGGAACCAGTAGAAATGTATGCAGTCTTTCCATTCTTAATTTCAATTTCCGGTTTCTTTCCGATCTCTATTTCGCCAACGATCTCGAGTTCTCTAGGGGAATCCTCCTCAGCTCCCGATAATGACCCGTGGTCAACTGCGTACCCGTCCACTTCTGATCTATCAAACGGTGGAACATCTTCTGTAGAATAGATGTCTTCCGCCGAGATGTAACCAGACGCCTCAGAAATGTCTCTCGACTCTTGATGTACGACTCTTCTGAGTTGAGACGCTAAAACCGACCTTGCATCATCCGGAGACACCAAAATGTGAAATATCTTGGCCATTTTCACCACCTGAGGACCTCGAAGGTCACACTTTCCCCCTCTTCAATTCCTTCCGAATTCTCGTCTATTACCAACATTCCATCGGCGTCTATCACAGAGTATATCACTCCGGACCCTGTCACCCTAGAAGGGTAGACCTTCGTAACCCCTCGTTCATTTTTGACCTTCACGCGTACAAAACTCCTAAAACCGAGAGTGTTGACGACGCTCCTTCCCATGATGCCATTTCTTTGCTCCTTTTCTTCCACAATTAACCCATACCACTCATGGATAAGTCTGAGGATGACATTCTCAGAGGCGATCAGTGCTGCGACGGGAAGACCCGAGATCAAGAATGCTATCTTTCCTCTAAAGATTCCAAAAGAAGTCGTTCTTCCTGGCCTAATTCTAAGGCCCCTGAAGACGAAGCTACCATTCCTCTCTATTATAGCTGGAAGCAGGTCCTTTTCACCGGGACCAGTCCCACCGGTTACGATTATGATGTCCTCCTTCATCGTGCCCAGAACACGCTCGATAGACAGTTCGTTGTCCTCGACTGCACCGTGACCGACGACCCTGAATCCCTTGCGCTGAAAAAAGGATTGGACAAGTGGAAGGGTTGAATTACGTATGCTTCCGGAGACAAGTTCATCCCCAGTGGAAACGATTCCAATTGAAAGGGAAAGAACCTTGACCTTTTCTATACCGCATTCTACGAGAGCTGAAACGTGTGGAGGGTCCACTCTCTTTCCTTTTTTTAGTATAGGAAAACCCTTCTTCAAATCCTCTCCTTTTCTGCTTATATTTTGAAACTTTCTTACAGGCACAAAGACACTCAGATTGGTTCCATCTTCGAAAGAGTCCTCAAGCATTACAACCGAATCGGCACCAATTGGGATTCTAGAACCCGTCATGACTTTTACCGCCTTTCCTTTACCAATTCTCAATTTTTCCCTCGAGGATGGATAAAGGTTTCCTATCAGCTCAAATTTAGCGGGGTTTGTTTTATTAGAAGAAATGGTTTCTTTTGAATCCACGGCGTAACCATCTACTGCACTTCTGTCAAATTGAGGATAGTAAGTTGGGGAAACGACTTCCTCCAGAGAATATTGACCTACAGCATCCATAGCGGTTACATTCTTCGAGCCAGCTTTAGGTTTATATTTCAGACTCTTCTTAATCGCTTCATCCAGACTGATGAACGATTTCAACTCCATGAAGTATGATAGAGACAATCTCTAAAACGTTTACTAGTAGTCAATTTCCGTAGCATTGTTCAAATCCAATTTCACGTACTTTCCACTTGTTTCCTTTGATATGGAAACAAAGAAATAATTGCCACCGATCTTGAGTCGCACATATTTTTCTGGCTCGTTCCCAACAATCTCGTACTCATCTCCTGTCTGATCGCTAAATTTTAGAGAGTCCTCGTTCAGAAAATAGTACTTTCCATCGACGATTGCAAGGTTCTTGTAATCCAGAAGCGACATCGTCCTGAAGTGCTCTACCTTTGACAATGAATCCACAGCCTCGATTACCCTGCCTCGATCAATTGAAACGAGATTCGAGAAGCCCAATTCAAGGTCTCTTGAGTTGTGTGTTGCATAGATGTAGTCAAAACCATATTTCTCTGAGAGCTCGTCAATCAAACTGATCATGCCAAGTCTAGCTATTTCATCCTGGAATGAGAATGGTTCATCCATGAGAAGAACGGAAGGTTTGGATATTATGGCACGAGCTATGGCCACTTTCTGTGTCTCTCCCATCGAAATCTCGTTTGCCTTCTTCGAAAGAAGACTGACTAGTCCCATTCTGTCCACGAGCTCAGAATAGATCGACACGTCACCCTTACCATACCTTACTGGAGACATCAGGTTAGCCCTCACGGTCATTTTCCCAAAAAGAAGGAGGTCTTGAGGAATGTAACCAATTCCCCTCTGCTCCGGAGGGTATTCCCCACGATTCTCACCACCAACTTCGAATACTCCAGAGCTATCCACCAGTCCTGCAAGGGACTGGAGCAGAGTGGTTTTTCCAGACCCATTCTTCCCAATGATGAAATTCTTCCTCCCCTCAAAGGTAAGGTCCGGAATCTCCATTCGAAATCCTCCTCTTTCTACCACATAATTCTCTATGTGAATCATCTTTCACGCTCCAGTAGTTTAACCAGAAGGAGTGCTATTAGACCGGTGATTATCAGAATGGCAGATGATGCTATTGCATAAGACAGATTGCCTGCCAGGAACTGATAGTAGATAAAAACTCCAGCAAGATGGATCCCACTTGGAATGATCGAAAAGGCGACTATCAAGAGGCTTCCTACCTCTGAGACGGATCTTGCCCAGGAAAGGATTAGACCCCTTAATAGTGCTTTTCCCATCATTGGCAGGCCGATGATGAAATAGCTTGCAAAAGGAGTCATTCCTAGAGTTCTCCCAACATTCTCATACTTCATAACATCTCTCGAATATGATATCTGAACAGTCCTGATGCTGTACGCTGAGGACAAAAAGAACAGCGTCAGAATCACTGCGAGAAAGGTATCCAGGAATTGGTACCCCGGGTAGATTCTGGATATCAGCCTTCCAATCGGCATGGTGGGTTCGAAGGTAATTAGCATCATCAATCCCACCACAGTGTGTGGAATCATAATAGGTAACTCGACTAGACTATCGAGGGACTTTAGAACTATGTGTCTGTTCCTAGAGACAAAATAGACGTAAGGGATCGAGAATCCGATCGAAAGCAGTGCCACCAAGAGCGCAAGGAGGTACGTATACCCCAAACTCGGTAATATTCCAGACGAACTATCTCGCAAGATATAGCTTAAACTTTCGAAGGTAAGCGTCCTGAAAATGGGCGTAATTATAAACAGTAGGTAAACGGCAAAAAAAGGGAGAAATAAAAAATAGAGTGAATTCCACTTCCTCATACTTCTTCGTAGGAGGAAGTTGGGAGATAGTTCGGCACCTGCTGAGTGATTCCGTTGAGGAAGGACGGGGCCAATGAGCTTGGTGAATAGATAAAGGGATCGCTGATAGGATTAAAATCCGACGACCTCAGCATAGAACTTCCAAGGCTGGTGATGAGGTAGTAAATTAGTTGCTGGGCAACCTGAGCGTTCTTTGATGAAGTGGGAATAGTCGCGGAATAAAGTATAGGACCACCAGGAAAGTCTCCTATGTTGCTGTAAGCTGGACCAGCGGTCGTTACCTCACTATAGAAGGTCACCTCCGACTTGCTGATGTTTCCTAGATTAATCCAGGACGACAGACCATTAATTCCGTTCCCTTTTTGATAATATTCCAACTTCTGATTTAATGCCTGAGACTTGTAGGTGAGTGCATAGTCCACGGATCCCGACTTGAGATAATCCTTGAGCCCAAATTCCTCAGTCGTTGGTATGAGATTTCCATGCCTGTACGAATAGTTGAACAATTGATAGTAGAGTGCCATTGAGTAATTCAGCGGATATCCGGTTCCAAGCCCGTCTCTGACCAAGTTTCCATTTGGACCGAACCAGGAATTCCAGGCCTCATTGTAAGTATTGAAGAGTTTTGTATCGTTATTGAAAGCATACTTGACGTAAGGATTTGTCCAATTCGTATACAGGATTCCAGCCAACTTTACCATTTCAATTGCCTGGAAGCCGCTCGGATCTAGACTGGCGTTCGAAACCCCCACCTTGATTCCCGCAGCAGTCAGGTTTTCAAACCAGTAAGGATTAGTGATGCTGAAACTGCTGTTCAGCCAAGTTATTGCCATTTCATTTGAGGCGAAAATGACCATCCAATTAGCTGTTTTGTTCGGGAACATATACTGTGGTATAACTCCTGCAGCGGCCGAAATGAACACATCGAATGGGATTCCCGAGTCAATTTCGCTCGCTCCAGAGACTGAGCCAGCAAAAGTAGGATCCACCTTTATACCTGTCAGGTTCGTAAATTGAGGATAAAAACTGTTGCCTAGTACGGAGGTTGTAGAACCTGCGGCAAAGACTGCGAGCGTCTCAGTTTTACTGCTAGACGCATGACCTAGATAATATCCTGTCGTGATGCCAGCGCTCAATCCGACAACCAGAACGATTACCAAAACTGCAACTATAACTCGGTTTTGCATCCTATGGGCAACATTAACTGATTATTTAATTTTAAGACGCTTAAGAAGGCCAATTTTAGCTTTTAAATCGTGCTGTCAATGAAACCTGAAATTAAAATAGGGTTTTCAAAGGGGAATTAACAGAACTCTAGGGCTTATCTGATTAGGAATGACCGGGCCCTCCAGAATAATTATCATAGGCATTCAAGTGTGACGCAACAGTTATACTAAGACGTACGATTCAGATTGGTAATGTTTGATCTTGAAAAAATCGGAGACTGCAAGTTCCAAATATCTCCGAAACAGAACGAACCTACAAGGGTACCAGGAATTATTTATGCGAACGACGAACTGATTAAGGGTATTCAGATGGACGAGGCTCTCAATCAAGTGACCAACGTTGCAAGATTGCCTGGCATACTTGAGGCATCTCTTGCCATGCCCGACATTCATCTGGGATACGGCTTTCCCATTGGCGGAGTCGCGGCATTTGATTTGGAGGAGGGAGTAATAAGTCCCGGAGGAGTGGGCTTCGATGTAAACTGTGGGGTCAGACTGATTAAGACGAATCTTAGCGAAAGGGATGTTCGACCCCGGATAAAGGAACTGGTCAACGAAATGTTCGAAAAGGTCCCTTCTGGAGTCGGTAGAGAAAGCAAGCTTAATTTGAACGTCGGGAGAATGGAGAATTTCATAACGGAAGGAGTAAAGTTCGCCATAAGCGAAGGCTATGGTTGGCAGCGTGACCTTGAGAGAATCGAAGAGGCGGGAGTACTGAAATTTTCTGACAGAAGTAAAATATCTCAGAAGGCGAGATCACGAGGATTCAACCAGCTCGGTACCCTTGGTGCCGGCAACCACTTCCTGGAGGTTCAGCTGGTGGACAAGATATACGATGTAGCCCTTGCCAGGAAATTCGGGCTGAACTTTGAGGGACAAATTACTATAATGGTTCACACGGGATCGAGGGGATTTGGCCACCAGGTTGCCACGGATTATCTGGAAGTCATGCAAGATGCCATGAAGAAATACAACATTTCTGTCCCCGATAAACAGCTCGCCTCGGTTCCTTTCAAATCGGATGAGGGCCAAGATTACTTCGCCGCCATGGGGGGAGCTGCGAATTTCGGGTTCTCCAATAGACAGATCGTCACCCACCGGATTAGAGAAAGTTTCGGTTCGGTGTTGAACCAGGATCCAGAGAGCCTAGAAATGGACATAGTGTATGACGTCTGCCACAACATTGCAAAAGTAGAAGAACACACGATCGAGGGAACAAGAAGAAAGGTAGTCGTCCACAGGAAGGGAGCAACCAGAGCTTTTCCCGCCGGAAGGACGGAGATATCAAATCTGTACAGAGACTATGGACATCCAGTCATAATTCCAGGTACTATGGGAACTGCATCGTATGTACTGGTCGGAACGCAGAAAGCATTGGATGAAACCTTTGGATCTACTTGCCATGGATCTGGAAGGGTAATGAGTCGCAGCAGAGCAGTGAAGCAATACTCAACTCAGGCTGTCAAGAGCGATTTGGAAGGTCAGGGAATTTACGTGAAGGCAGCAACAAAGTACGTCTTGCAGGAAGAAGCGCCTAAGGCCTACAAGGACGTCGATCAGGTCGTAAAGTCGGTGGAGTGCGCTGGATTATCAAAACTCGTTGCTAGACTTAGACCAATCGGAGTAATGAAAGGATAAATAAGAGAGTGTATCCAGCGGCGATAAAAGTGACGAACGGGATCTTGTAAGTCAACTTTGATCCGTCTATCCAGAACTTGTTGTTTTCTTCAACCAATGAGGGCGGTGAAGGCGAAAAATTCCTAATTGAACCGCTTTGAACTTTTCGCGAGGACACGATAGCCGAAGAGATCGTGCCCAAGATGCTTGCGACCATAATCACGCTCAGGACCGGGGGAAATAACGAGTCAAGCAACAAAAGATGCGGATAGAAAGGGACTGTAAGTGCCACAGTTTGGAGGACCTTTACATCGCCTTTTCCAAAGTTGTGAATAAACAGCCCAAACAACCTGATTAGTAGTATTGAGTACGAGAGAGATATAGAGATCACGGAAGTATCGAAGACGAGCGGAACAATCATGATGATGTAAAAAAGAAGAGAAAATCTCTTGAAGAAAAATTCGGCAATTATAGGAATCAGAAAAAAAGAGACCCAGAAGGCTGTAATAACGTAATAAAAAAAGAGAACAATATCGATTGCAAGAAACGAAATCGTCGCTATCCTTCTCTTCGCTATATCTTCATAAGCTGCGTAGAAGAGTGCAACGAGTAGGACCAACGGAATGTACGGATAATCCGATTGGAACATCCAGAATCACCGTTTGTTTTTTGCGAAGAATTCTATTTTCCCTGATTCACTTCTCTTAAACACACCGAACTCGTTCATCTTCAACACTTCTTCTATGCTGAAGATTGTGCCATCTTTGCAGATCCTGATACCATTGACACTGCAGCTGTCACAGATCCCTACTCCGCACTTCATTAACCTTTCCAGGGAGAAGTATATCTTGGTTTTGGTTTTCCTGTCGATTTTATCCAACAAGGACTTTGCCATTGGTTCTGGCCCGCACACGAAGACGTAGTCATAATCGTCAACGTGCGGAACGAAGAGATCGATAACCGTTCCTTTAAATCCGGCAGAACCGTCATCGGTTGCAATTTTGAACCCTTTCTTCAGGAGGAACAGGTCGTCCTTTGTTCTTGCTCCGACAAACACATCTCCAATGTACTTTGACAGCATAGAGTAGACAGAGGCGAGACCGGTGCCACCTGCTATGTACGCTATTCTGCCAGAAGGTTCTGGGTAAGAGTTCCCGTACGGTCCCCTAAAGTACATCCTATCCCCCTTCCTCAGACCTGATAAGAATTTTGTCGTTTCTCCAAAGACCCTGAAAGTGATTGAAGGTGGGCTCGTGATATGAGAAAGAGACATCGGAATCTCTTTTCCACCAGGCACCCAGACCATAAGAAACTGACCAGGCTTTGCGACGATGCTGAAATCGAAACTGAGAGTGAACACGTCCTTGTTCTCTTTGACGATATCGATTACCCGAGCGTGATTCATCTCGCGACCATCGCCCCTATTATGTCTTCAAGCTTTGAAAATCCTTCATCGTCTAGATACTTCTTGATGCCCTGATTGACCTTAGAATAAACTGAATAATCCTCATAGAGCAGCGCAGTGCCTATCTGGATTGCTCTTGCCCCAAGCAGGAAGAACTCTATCGCGTCCTGCCACGTTGTTATTCCACCTACTCCAACTATACTCTTACCAGTTTCCTTGTACACATCGTAGACCGCTCTTAGCGCAACCGGTTTTATGCCTGGTCCGGAATAGCCTCCTATAGTGTTCGAAAGAACAAATTTTCTAGAATAAATCTCTACGCCAGTAGCTCTCAGGGTGTTGATAAGTGTGTACGCATCGGCTTTCTCAGATGCCTTTGCGAGGGCGATCAAGTCCGTGACGTTTGGAGTGAGTTTTGCCCACACCTGGAGTTTTGTCCTGTTCTTTATTTCGGAAACAATTTCTTCCACCATATCCAAGTCTTGTCCGACTTCTGAACCTACTCCCTTTACGTGCGGACAGGAGAGATTGAGTTCCACCTTGTCGAATCCTATCTCTTCAATCCTTCCCGCAAGTGTCACGAATTCTTCAACATTTCCACCAAAAATTGATACAATGGTTTTCTTCTTTTCCGGAAAGCTCTTGTACTCTTCTACGAAATTGTCTATGCCCGGGTTTGAAAGACCAACTGCATTGAGCAACCCAGTACCTACCTCCGATATCACAGGAGTCGAGTAGCCTTTCCTTTCGGAAATTCCAATCGATTTTGTGACAACTGCCCCCGCTCCGGATCTCAAGGAGCGTAGGATTGAACCTGAAGTTTCGTCAAGGATACCGCTGGCAAGGATAACGGGATTTTCGAGCGAAAAACTGCCCACACTCGTCGTTATCGAAGCCATCGAAGCAGATGTCGGTGTCAGATAAAAATTTAGGCATTGTCGGCTAGAATTTTCTTCCTCTGTGAGTGATACATTTCTAATATTTCCTGTTCGTCGGTTGCCTCGTCTACCTTCTTGTCAGTCCTCCACCTTCCAACGAATCTGGGAAATCTTATCGCGAGACCTGCCCCCTTTTTAACTACATCCTGACAGCACGTATGGGTGGGGGAGAGAGTGATCTCTGCACCCTTCACTTCCAGCACCAGAGAGGGAGTAAACCAGAAATCCGCCTCTATCGAGCTTTCCACCCTTGGATCCTTCTTTTTGATTGCGAAAGTTCTCAACATTCGGGGCAAATTTTCTAGCTGCTCGTCCGTAAATCCGGAACCGAGTTTGCAAATGGTCTTGAATTTGTCCTCTTCTTTAGAATATACCGCCATGAGCAAAGCGCCGTAACCTCCACTCCTCTTCCCCTGTCCACCAAAAGCTCCAACGACGACCAAATCAGCAGTATCCTCCATCTCGAGTTGGTATTCTCTTTTGTATTTAATCCAGAGGAACTCCCTAGCCCCGGGTTTGTAGATGGACTTCTCCTCAATGCTCTTCGCCATTATTCCTTCACACCCTGCTTCGAGTGCTTCGTTAAAAAATTTGTCCGCCGATTCCACGTCGGTCACCACTCTGCTCTTTGCGATCTTTATTTTGGTGCTCTCCTTGATTGTGTTTGTGAGTTTCACCCTTCTCTGAGCGTATGGCATATCCATAAGACTCTTTCCATTGAGCATCATAGCGTCAAACAGAAAGAGTACGACCGGAATCCTTTCAATCGTTTCGCTTAAATCGTACTTCCTGCCCCTTCTTCTCGAAATTTCCTGGAACGGAAGCATCTCGTTTGTCTCCAGGTTGAAGGGTACTGCTTCTCCGTCGAGTATCGCATTTTCCACCTTCACGTTTTCTCTGATCTCTTTTACAATATCCGGGAACTGTGAAGTAATGTTTTCCATTCGCCTGGAGAATAGCTCTATCTTGCTACCAATCTTATGAACCTGGGTTCTGAGGCCATCATACTTGTACTCGATTGCAAATCTCCCTTCCATTCTCGTCAGGATTTCGTTAAGTGAGGGGAGTCTCTCCGCAAGCATGGACCTTATGGGAATACCCGGAGTTATCCTTATGGTAGAGAGAGAATCTATTCCTCCTGCCATTGCTCTGTATGCGAGCTCTGGCAAGTCAGGCATGATGTTGTAAGAGTGCTCCACAAGGTCGCTGTTCTCCTTTGAACCAAATGCTACTGCTATCGCATCGACTATCGTCATGTCTGCGACGCCAATCCTCATCTTTCCAGTAACGATCCTTAGAAGGTATCTAACTTCAACAGGTTCTGCGTTCTGCAACAAATCCAAGAGTATCTGAAGCTTACGAGTCTGAGATCCCTCTCCCCCCGCTTTGGAAATCCTTAACAGCGACTCATATACCTTTCTTACGGTCAGACTCTCTGAGAATAATGATGCTTGCTTTTTTTTCTTGAGTAGTTCTTCTCCGATCTTTCCCAAATCGCCTTTCTCAATTAGCTCGAATTCAATCGCCTCTTCACGGAGTCCTGACAGAGAAGAGAGAGCTCTTATCGCAATTTTTTCTGCGATCCCTAGTTCGAGACCCACATAGTCCGGTGCAACCTTGCCCTGAAGAAGAAAGACGGTCTCCTTGATGTCATCCTCCGCCACCCTAAGGAGCCCGGAAATCAAATCGACCATTTCCAATCTTTTGGTGGTTCTTTCGATATTATCAAGTGTTTCCGCAAGTTCTAGGAATCTCACGATTATAGATATGATAACTGCTAATAAATATCGCTGACGTTCTTGTTCCGTCAGGATGCATCTTACAGTTTATAAGATACCCTTTATCGGCTTGGAAATACAGCATCGGACTTTAAGGACCTTAAAAAAATCATGAGCACAGTGGCTGTTGTCGCATTCCTTCTTAAAACCAACTTAAATCAAGAAGAATTCGGGATCAAGATTGTCTACAGACTGGACGAACCGGTCGACCAAATGCCTTGACAATTAATGAACATCTGCGATAGACCGCTAAATGCTTTTATTTCAGTAAAAAATCAGGAATAGATTCAGTTGAAGCTCTATGCTGATCTTGTTGACAACTCTCGATTTATCAAACAAATGAAAGTCATTACTGAATCTTGTAGAGGGATCTAATATGGTAGACGTTTTCATTATTGGTGGAAAGAGAACTCCATTAGGCAAGTATGGAAAGGCCCTGGCTGGATATAGTGCCATAGATCTTGGTGCTGTCGCCATACGAGCTTCTATCCAAGATGCAGGCATTGAACCTTCAAAGATACAAGAGGTCGTGATGGGCAATGTCATAGAAGCGGGTCTTGGGCAGGACCCAGCTAGGCAGGCTGCCATAGCGGCCGGAATTCCTGTTGAAGTTTCAGGATCGACGGTAAACATGGTATGCGCCTCTGGTATGCTCGCTATAGCAAATGCATATTATCAGATCAAGATGGGACAAAGGGACGTTATGGTCGTAGGGGGAATGGAAAGCATGAGCAATGCACCATTTCTTCTCGATTCCAGTTTCCGGAGAGAGAACAAAGGAGTAAACGCGTCGAGGCCTGTAATGGATTCCATGATAAAAGATGGCCTGTGGGACTTCAAGTACAACAAGCACATGGGAGCTATATCCGATGACTGGGCGAGGAGCCATAACATAACGAGAGAGATGGCAGACGAGTATGCACTTGAAAGTTACAGAAGAGCTTCCGAATCGACGAAGAATGGTTATTTTAGAAAAGAAATTGTTCCAGTGAAGGGTTTTGACATAGACGAGGGAATAAGAGAAACGAACCAGGAGATCATGACTGGTCTTAAGCCGGCATTTACCCCAGACGGGGTACTGACCGCAGGAAACTCTTCTCAGCTTACAGATGGAGCGACTGCTCTAGTACTGGCGAACGAAGATTTCATCCACCAAAATTCCTTGGAAAAGAAAATCAAAATTATTGGATTTGATACTACGTCAATGGATCCTTCCGATTTTCCTTACGCACCAGTTCCTTCCGTGAACAACCTACTCAAGAGGATCGGTATGAAAATTGGCGACTTTGACCTGGTCGAGCACAACGAGGCCTTCTCAGTTGCTTCTCTTGCAGTGAGAGATGGTCTTGGGCTAGATTGGAATAAGTTCAACATTAGAGGAGGGGCAATAGCTCTGGGGCACCCTCTTGGAGCATCAGGAGCCAGAATAGTTCTTACGCTGCTTAGAGAATTAGAAGATCTCCGGATGGGAAGAGGACTTGCGACCATTTGCCATGGTGGCGGAGGAGCTTATTCAATGGCGATAGAGGCGATTTAAATGAAAATAGGTGTAATTGGATTGGGCATAATGGGGTCTGGTATTGCACAACTCTCAGCAACATCCGGACACGACGTAATTGTGACTGACGTAAGTAAGGCATTTTACGACAGGGCAGTTGTCTCAATGGGAAAAAGTCTGGACAAACTGATTGAAAAGAAAGTGATAAACCAGGATAAAGGAAAGATCTTATCGAGGATAGTTTACGCAGACGATTTGAAGGAGTTTTCCGGTTGCGATATCGTCATAGAAGCAGTGGTGGAGAACCAAAAGGAGAAAATCGAATTCTTCAAGAAGATTGAATCGATCGTTTCGCCAGATTCAATAATCTCTTCCAACACATCTTCGATAAGCATAACTGCTCTTGGCGCCAGCCTCAAAGATCCATCGAGATTTCTGGGAATCCATTTTTTCAATCCGGTCGCCCTGATGAACCTGATAGAACTCATAAAGGGAGTTAAGACTTCTCAACAGGCAGTTGATCGGGCAATTGAATTTGCGAAGAGCGTAGGAAAAGAATTCGTCGTGGTTAATGATTCGCCGGGTTTCGTAACCACGAGAGTGATTGCAATGCTCGTCAACGAGGGGGCGTTTGAATATTCAGAAGGACTGGCGTCTAAAGAGGACATAGACAAGGCGCTCAAGCTTGGTGGAAACTTCCCAATGGGACCACTTACGCTAGGGGATCTCATTGGCTGGGATACTGTCGTAAACATAATGGACATCATGTACAACTCTTACAAGGATCCCAAATTCAGAGCAGCTCCCATTTTAAGGAAAATGGTGGAAGCAGGAAAGCTGGGTAGAAAGAGTGGAGAGGGTTTTTACAAGTACTAGAAGGGGAACAGGGAGAGTAGCCAAATCAATGCCCCTGGCAAAATAATTTCAATAGTCCGATCGCCTGTAGTACGCAGTTTAACCGCGACTATTGCATTCGACATTCTTAATAATTAAACAGACTATACGGAACTATGATCAAGGAAATTCACGCACCTAGGGGGTCAAGCCTCAACACGAAAGGATGGGAGCAAGAGGCCGCACTTAGACTACTCATGAATAATCTAGATCCAATGGTCGCTAAAGACCCAGCGAATCTTATTGTCTATGGTGGAAAAGGTAAAGCAGCAAGAAACTGGGAAGCTTATGATAAAATCGTGCAGAATCTTAAACTGCTCGAGAACAACGAAACTCTGCTGATACAGTCTGGAAAACCGGTCGGTGTCTTTAAGACTACAGAGACGAGTCCGAGAGTTCTGATAGTGAACGCGCAAATAGTGCCCAAATGGGCAACAGATGATGTATTCTGGGAACTGGAAAGAAAGGGCCTGACGATGTTTGGTCAAATGACTGCCGGTTCTTGGATATATATTGGTACACAGGGAGTGTTGCAGGGAACTTACGAAACCCTTTCAGCACTCGCAAGAAAAGAGTTCAAAAAGGACACTCTTAAAAACAAGTGGTTCTTATCCTCCGGGCTAGGTGAAATGGGTGGGGCACAACCGCTCGCAATAACTATGAATGAAGGTGTGGGAATAATAGTAGAAGTGGATAAAGAGAAGATCAACAGGAGGCTGAGAGATAAGTATCTCAACACCTTTACCGAGTCTCTGGACGAAGCCGTCAAGATGAAGGACGAGGCTCTCGCAACTGGCAAAAGTCTTTCAATAGGTCTACTCGGAAATGCAGCGACAATCTATGACGAGCTCGTGAACAGGAAAATCGTACCTGACATAGTTTCTGATCAAACGGCAGCACACGACCTGAACGTCGGTTACATTCCCGAGGGATATGATGTCCAAACCGCAGAGAAGTTTAGGAAAGAGGATCCAGAGGCATACAAGAGCGCCGTCTATAAATCGATAGTGAAGGAAACGAAGGCCATACTGTGGTTCAAGGATCATGGCTCAAGCACATTCGATTATGGAAACAATCTGAGGGGGCGTGCGGTAGAGGGAGGACTGAAGAATGCATTCGACATACCTGGGTACGTACCCGCTTATATCAGGGAACTCTTCGAAATAGGTTCTGGGCCATTCAGATGGCTTGCGTTGTCTGGGGACCCAAATGACATATTCAGGATAGACGACGAGATAATCAAGAATTTTAAGGAAGACTCCCACCTGATAAAGTGGATAAAACTAGCCAAGGAGAGGATTCATTTCCAGGGGCTCCCGGCACGCATATGCTATGCCAAATACGGACAGAGGGAAGAGATAGGCCTGATGATCAACAGGATGGTCAAAGAAGGAATTCTGACTGCACCAGTTGCAATCGGGAGGGACCATCACGACACAGGGAGTGTCGCGTCTCCATACAGAGAGACGGAAAAAATGAAAGACGGAAGCGATGCGATCGCAGACTGGCCAATACTAAATGCGATGCTCAATGCGATATCGGGGGCGAGCTGGGTCTCTATTCATCATGGTGGCGGGACTGGGATCGGCAACTCTATTCACTCTGGCTTCGTGATAGTGGCCGATGGTACATCCAGAGCTGAAGATAGGATCAAGAGAGTTCTCAACGCAGATCCCGGAATGGGAGTGCTTAGGCACGCCGATGCGGGTTACGAAAGGTCTATCGATCTTATCAAAAAAGGAGTCAGGTTCAAAGCTCCATGCGTCCAGTGAAGACGATAGTCCAGAGAACCCTCATCTCAAAACGATAGGAACAGAATCTCACCTTTCGGACGTCGCACTCTAGACTGTTAAAAAAATAAGAGAGAGGTTCTTAAAAACCTCCTATTCAATCTTCCGGCTCTGCCCAGACGTCCGATGACCTCCACTCTGGTTCTCGGGAGATCTTCATCTTTATCTTCATTCCGATCTTTGTGCTGTTCTTGTCTTTGATCTTTAGCCTTGTGAGGAAGAGAGTGTCCACTCCTTCCAGTTCAACATAGACAAGTTGGAATGGCAAATCCTTAAGAAACTTCTCTCCTGAGAAGTACAGTGTGGAAAAAGTGTGCACAATCCCCTTCCCAGAAATCTCTACCCATTTCGTCTCTGCCAAACAGTAGGGACAGTCTGCCCTGGGTGGTAGGAATGTGAACTTGCAGTGATCGCATCTAGTAGCCATTAACTTACCTGCAGAAAGCGAGGTAAAGAACTTGCTTGTCTTCCCGTAAGAGTGTTTGTAGGACATTTCGTACGGTGTCTTGATTATCAAAGGGTCCATCGAATAAACTTCTGTCATTTTTATCACCTCTCCATTATTGATGCAGTTACGTAGGTACCTGTTCCTGCGTGAGAGTGTATCAGGCCCCTCTCTGCATTCTTCACCTGGGTCTTATCTGATCCGTGGAATTTTCCTGCGACTCCCTGCAACTGCCAGAACATCTCCACTGCCTGCATTACTCCCGTTGCTCCTACGGCGTGCATCGTACCTATCAGACCGCCAGAAGGATTTACTGGTAGATCTCCGTTAATTGCAGTCACACCATCTTCTACGAGCTTTCCGCCTTCACCGTATTTGGCAAGTCCAAGGTCTTCGTAGGTCTGGATCTCACTACTGGTATAGGCATCGTGAAGTTCTATTGCGTCTAACTGTTTTAGAGGGTTGGTAATCCCTGCCATCTTGTAAGCCTGCCTTGCGGATTCCCTTCCAGCTCTGAACGAGTGAACTCCGGGGTATTCCAGTTTCTTATACCATTGCTTATTTTCGTGGGGTAGGATAGGCACACCAGCCAGTGTCCTAGGTCTATCACCAGCCCTCATTGCGTCTGTTCCAGCACCCGTTCCAGTTATCCAGATGGGCGTATCCGTAATCTTTTTAGCTTTCTCTTCAGATGCTAAGATCAGAACGGCAGCCCCGTCGCTCATGAGACATATATCTAGTCTCTTTAGCGGGAAAGCAACATAGGGAGACTTAAGAACGTCATCAACCGTTATCTTCCCACCGTCTTTCATCCCGAATGGATTCATCTTGGGATTTGTTTGGGCAAATTTGTTGTGCTGAGCGTTGTTCCTGTTCTTGACTGCTACCATGGCCATCTGTTCTTCTGTCGTTCCAAATTCTTCCATGTGTCTTCTTGCCATCAATGCATAATATCCGCTATAAAAGCCGCCGATAGGAAAGTCCCAGTCGGTATCTGAAGCGAGCGCTATGAACTCATTTCCCTTCGCTGTATTTACTTCTGACATCTTCTCAAAACCAATCACCATCGCGACATCTAGCAGACCTGATGCGACGTGCGCATATGCATCTCTTACTGCCAGTCCACCAGTAGCGCCTCCACCCTCTATTCTAACCGAGGGCTTTGGGTTGAAGCCTAGATAATCTTGAATGATAGAACCAAACAGTAATTGGTTCTCAAAATGGTCTGAAAAATAAGAAACTATGGTACCGTCAATTTCGTCTTTTCCTAAGTCGATGTCATTATCAAACAACGCCATCCTCGCCGCCTCAGCAGCAAGTTCTTCCTGAGTTTTATCCCTTCTCGCTTTTGAAAAATACGTCAGTCCTCCAGCCACTGCTGCTACTTTTCTTGCCAATCAATCACCTCTTGGTTAGACCCTGATTGTTATTATAATTTTTTTAAGTCTCACGACTATCTGTTGAACAGAGTTTAGAGTGAAAAGGAACTTTAGAAATCTGAGAAAATAGTGTTACAAATTAGAGTAATTCTACAGACAAGACTACCATCCTGCGAATAATTACACCTCTACGGCATTTCCTGAGTCTAGTAATAATAGTATTCCCCGATCTTTCTTTGTTCCTTATCAAGTCTTGAGTCGGGTTTGTTGATCCTGGGTCTTTGAGTATTTTCGTCCCTTCTAAAAGTTATGTTTAGGTTCTTAAGAAAGAGATTCATTCCGTCTTTCAAATTCAGCGGTCCGTATGACTTTCCGTACTTCCCTCCCTCTCCCGCGAATACTATCAAGGATGTGGAAATGAGATCGATAAAATATATGTCGTGGTCGACTACCATTACCGCATTTTTGTTGTTTTCTGCAAATCTCTTTATCATTCTGGCCACAATCATTCTCTGGTCTGCATCTAGATAGGCGGATGGTTCATCAAGTATGTAGACGTCAGCCTCCTTTCCGAGAGTTTTGGCTATGTATACCTTCTGAAGATCTCCCCCAGAGAGCTCCGAAACTAGTGTATCGCCTAGGCTCTCTAGATTGAGTGGACGCATGACGTCATTCTTGAATTGGTTTTCAGCAACCCTGTCTCCCAGACTCTTTTCGAGAAATTCCAACACCGGAATCTGGTAATCGGACTCCGGACTCTGTGGCTTGAAAGAGGTCTTGACAGAATTCGTAATAGAACCGCTGTCAGGAGTTAGCTCCCCAGCAACCATCTTTACGAACGTGGATTTGCCTGTCGAGTTGGGACCTATGACTCCAACGACCTGTCCGTGCCTCAGTTCTCCAGGCTCTGTACTAAGATTAAAATTATCAAAGCCCTTCGTCAAGGTGCTCCAGTTGACGAAAGAGACCAGACTTTTATCTAGTTCGGGGGGTTTCTTAGAGAACTTTATTTCGTAGTCTCTAAATTTCATATTCTCCTGTTTTATGTACCCGCCCAGGTACGTATTTATGGCTTGTCTAGTGGAGTACGAGTTGCTCACAATCCCGTAGCCTCTTGCCTCTCCGTACGTCAAATAGATATAATCTGTCATAAAGTCCAGAATGGCAAGATCGTGTTCCACCACGACTACCTTCTTTGTTTCCGAGAGTTTACGCAGGATTCCAGCTATCTTCAACCTCTGAGAAATGTCGAGGTAAGAAGAAGGTTCGTCAAAGAAGTATAGGTCTGCAGCCTTCAACAGTGCAGCGCATATGGCAAGTTGCTGTAACTCTCCTCCGGAAAGATATCTCACATCCTTGTGGAAGATCCCTCCGATTCCCATTTCCTCAAGCTTACTTTTAGCTCCGTCACCGTACTGCTTCAGGAGATCACTTACTTGGCCAGTAAAATGTCTTGAAATTGAATCAACGTATTGTGGTTTTAGGGATATTCGAATCTTATCTGCATAGACCTTACTAAGGTATTCGCCGAGGTAGGTTCCTTTATAATTTTCCAGAACCTCCTCTTTGTTCCCCTCGGATTTTGCGAAATTGGGGGTCAGAGTTCCATTTAAGATGTTCAATATAGTAGACTTACCCATCCCATTCTGTCCTAGGATCCCGACGACACCCTTCATTTCGAGAGAGGGAAGACCATACAAGACGAACCCATTTGTTCCATAGCGGTGGACTTCTTTTCCGCTTTCCCTCTCTGGTACCCCAATTATCTTTATTGCTTCGTAAGGGCATCGGTGAGCGCAGATTCCGCAACCTATACAGAGGTCTTCGTGTATCTGGGGATAACCCGATTCCGTGAAATCTACGGCCATGATTTCGTTTCTTACCGGAGGACAGTAAAATTGGCATTCTTGCCGACATTTTTTAAAGTGACACTTATCAAAGTCAATAACTGCTACGTGCATCTGGATCTAAAGCTTCATTTTCCAGACGTCATCTGGAAGCCCGTCATAAATCAATGACTCGCTCGAGACTACGTCCTCAGTCTTGATGTCGTTGTTGTAAGCGAGCCTTCTGACATTTTCTGGCCTTATCAACCAGTAATGGATCCTCCATTCCCTGCCATCGAATAGAGTCGTTTCTTCTCTTTCCGTGTCCAGGATTCCAAGATCCTCTAGCATGTAGAACGCATCTCTGTCTTCTGGCTCCAGCATGTTGTCTATAACATACCTGCTATAACCAAAGAAATTGAGGACGTGAAAAGCGATATCATAAGCTTCTTGTTCGCTCATCCTTTTGCTTCGCCTACTCATCCCATTTGAGATTGCCTTTGCCATTAGATCAACGGTAATAGGTCCAACAGTAAATGATTGTTCTACCAGCGTCATACTGCGTCACTTGACTTTCATGTAAGTACAAAAAAGCTTATAAACTTAGTCATTCAAGTTTAGAAGTCATAATTTTACTTTGGATTTTTCACAGCGTAATTAGGTGGATAGCCAGTTTTATACATCATAATACCATTTATATATTTATGAAATTTGTGGTTAAATCTATTAGACGACGTCTGGCGGTAGCTTCTGAGATCACTCTAAGGGTAACCTCTATTCAGATTCTGGGTCGAGGCAATAATCGTCGCCGGGAACATAAATTTGCAAGTTTAATGAATCGACCGAAAGATGACAATGACTTGAACCAGAAAATTTTAAATTAAAGAAACTCTGACACCCTATATGGTAGAATTTGATAGTGAAATGGTTGTTAGATTTCAGGACATGAGGTCGCCTATTAGCTACTTTTCAAGGGTTTATGGTTTCAATGGTTATCTGAACTTTTATAAGAGGGGAAAGAAGACCGAGGCCGTTGTGACTTATCTCAGAGAGGGGAAAGCGATGGACGAACTCAGAAAAGCCATCAGGTCAAGGGGATTTGAGTTCGTGGATAGGAAGGCCGGAGTCTCTATCGAGGTCGGAGAGGAATGTTATGTCTGCGATATGATAGACTCACTCTTGAAGGTGAACAATGCGTTGATTGATGTTCCTATCTTTGTCACAGAAGGGGATGTAATTCTTAGGATTAAGTTCTTCAAGTCTTCGTCTGACCTTCAGAGAATCGTCTTCAAGGACTCAGAAAAAAGAGACTTTTTCAGCATAGACTATTTGGGACCAGTACGTAACGATAAGAACTGGCTACTAGAAAATGAGAAAGGATGGGAAATGAAGAAGCTCGTTTTCTACGTAATACCGACCAATTCCTTCACCCTAAAGTACGCTAAGTCCGACAAGAATTTCAAGGCAAAGATTTCCGTAAGAAGTGTAGACAAGTCTGGGTTCCTCGACGTATTCTACGAAATGGACAACGAATTCCCCGAGTGGGAGAGCCTTCTCCAAAAACAAACAAAGGAATTCAAGTTGATCCACAAGACCGAATCTGGATCAAAGGTGTACCACGCCATTGTTCCCGAGCAAGGAATCCTGATCGACCCATACAAGATGTCCGATGTGGACTTGCCGTTCAATTATGACGTCGAAATATCGGGAGAGAAATCCAAAGTGACGATGATTTTCGAGAAGAGTAGTCTGGATTCGTTTTTCAAATCTATAGGGAAAATAAAGGACGATGAATTTCAAGAATCACAGCTGGAAATCAAGTCTGTCGAGAGGTATCCCTGACGTTTGAAAATTGTACTACTTTTAGAATGTTGTACCAATAATTAGTTAATATAAGCATTAGTCTTAGTAGTATGAGGAGTGCAATAATACTGACTCTAGTGCTAGTTGCTGTTCTATTAGCAGTACCCTTAACCTCTGCAACGGTGATTCACGCAACAATAAACACCAAGACTAATGAGGGTTATGTTAATGCGACGAGCAACTATGTACTGTACTATACCTACCCAAACAACAGCTCCACATCGAATCAATTGAATGGAACTGTAGTATGGCTTAACGCAACGTCTTACCTCAATTCTAGCGGGAAACAGATGCTAGGCGAAGACATGAACAATCATCAGGGATATCAGAACCAGTCCGAGAGCATCGTTGCAATGAGCGACGAAACCAATTCAACAAACTCGACTGATGGTTCGAACTCAACATCTGATAATTCTACGAACACCACGTTCAACTCAACGACAAACACCACCAATTTGCCAGCGGTACACGTCGTGAACGCCACTTTGAGGTACCAACTTCACGCATTTGCCAACGCGACCAATCTAACGGTCTATAGAAACCTGACAATCACCCTTAAGGTGTCTAACATCACAAAGAAAGTCGGAAACAACACAACGATCATTGACATGTCTTGGAGAGCGTTTGGGGTCCAAGGGCAGCTAATGAGTAGCTTTAAGGGCAAACTGATGTACCAAGATCCCGCGATGGGGCAGAGCATTCAGACTGACGTCAACACGAACATGGACGTTAATCAGTTAGGAGACTCTGGAAGCTTTGGTGAAGACAATCAGGGAATGGGTTTCTTCCAACTGGGCTCTCTGTTCCAGGGAGATGGATTCGGTACCAATGTGATGAACTACCAGACCATAAACTTCGGGGTATTTTCGGTACCGCTAGAGAAGTGGACTCGGGTCTACGATAGCTCTACGAACAGCACGACCTTCTTCTACAACATTAGCTCGAGTTATTCGCTAAACTCGACAATGAACATGAATGGAGCAAACTATACAATCAAACTGAAGACTGATCCCAGCGCTGCTATAACTACGAACGGGAATGCGATTCCAACCTCTGCAAATGTGTTGTCGGTGTCAAACGCAGCTGCATCACCAACTTTGATTTCAGGAAATAACGTTCTGATCGTCGTTGGAATCGTAGCAGTAGTTGCAATCGGAATTGCAGCCGTTCTAATGAGGCAAAGTGCAAGGAAGAAGTAATCTCCAAAATTTTCAATTTTTTATTTTTTAGTCTCTTTTGTATGTACTGCAATTTTTAGATTTCTTCGTACAGAAAAGCAATTATACTTACTGTCATAATCGATACCTCATGTACAGCATAGGATCTTATGATCTGAAATTTAGTTTTAAATTTAAGGAACTCAAGTATGAATGCATAGAAATCGTGAAGGGAAAGTTTTCTGGAACTGTAGAATTTAACGCTGATAATCTTAAAGTGAATTCGATAAGTGTAGATGGCAGGAATTCGTCGTTCAGCGTGAACGAAAAAAAATTACTGATTGGACCAGTCGACGGAAGCGAGATAACCATTAATTTTTCCGGTACTGTTTCGGAGACTTCGCTTATGGGCATTCACGATGCCAAGTACGAAACAGGACACATCATTACCACCCAGATGGAGCCCACCGGAGCCAGGTCCGTCTTTCCATGTATTGACGAACCCGCCGCTAAGGCCAAATTTAAAGTTGAGATAAGTGTTGACGACGAGGTAGAGGCGATCTTTAACACTCGCCCAGTACTGAGGGAAGTGGGGAATGGAAGAGCCCACTTTGTCTTCGAAGAAACTCCCGCAATGTCAACTTATCTTATCTACATAGGAATAGGAAAGTTCGATGTGATATCCAAAAAAAGCAAGGACAGGGTTCTGTACGTTGCGACCTCTCCAGGGAAGGCCAAGGAAGGTAAATTCTCACTTAATCTACTGAGCAAGCTATTTACTAAGTACGAGGCATATTACAAGATCAAGTTTCCCCTTCCAAAGATGCACCTTGTCGCCCTTCCTCAATTTGGTGCAGGAGCAATGGAGAACTGGGGGGCGATAACGTTCAGAGAAATCGCCCTTCTGGTCAATAATTCCGTGAGTTTCAGGAGCAAAAAGGAGATAGCCTATGTGGTATCGCACGAGTTCGCTCACCAGTGGTTCGGCGACTTAGTAACCATGAAGTGGTGGGATGACTTGTGGCTTAACGAATCGTTTGCTACCTTCGTCGGTTTCAAAATTCTATCGAAAGTGCACAAGGACTGGAACCTGTGGGAAGACTTTCAGAGGGAAGAAACGTTATCGTCGATGCGGAAGGACGGATTACTGACCACACACCCGATAAGAGTTGAAGTCAAAGACCCAGATGAAATATCCGAAATATTCGATGATATCAGCTACGGAAAAGGTGCATCTATATTAAGAATGACTGAACAGTTTATTGGGGAGAGGAAATACAGAGAGGGAATATACCAATATCTCAAGAATCACGAGTATTCAAACGCATCTGGGGAGGATCTCTGGACATCTTTGTCCGAGGCTAGTAAGATAGACGTAAGCAGTCTCATGAAATCGTGGCTCGAAAAGGGTGGATTGCCTCTGCTGAGGGTCAGGGAGGAAAATGGCGATCTTGTCCTAAACCAGCAGAAATTCTCTTATCTGACAAACGAGGACCCATATCTATGGCAGGTCCCGGTCTTCCTAGAAAGATCCGGAAAAAGGGGAAAGATACTTTTAAAGAAAAAAGAGAAGAAGATCAAGAATGCGGGAGGTCTGTCTATCAACCCAAATGGAGAGGGATACTACAGAGTATTGTTCGAGGGAAACCTGACCGACAGAATGCTTTCGGAAAGTCCGTCATCCGAATTTGTGATGAAACTGATAGACGATTATTACGCCTTCCTGCTGTCTGGAACCATTGATTTGCAACAATTTCTCTCTATCGCTGACAAGGTGAAGAAGAGAAACGAATATAGCATAGTTCTGAGGTTAGCGGAAATATTTGCCGAGCTGACTAATATCCTAGAATCAACATCCCTGAACGAGATTGTAGTAAATTACCTGAGAGAGAAACTGGTTGTTTTCAAAGATACACAAGAAGAGAATTCTAAAGTGATACTGGAAAGGATATTGACTGAACTTGCCTTCAACGACAAAGAGTTCAGGTCGAGTGAAAAACTAAAGATAAACGACTACTCGAAGGTGCCACCTGAAGAAAGGACTGCTGTTCTATTATCAGCATCCATGGATCAATTCAACAAGGAAATCCTTTGGAACATGCTCAAGGCCCCTGAAAACGATATGGAATCGATCAGAGTCATGAACGCACTGACTCACTCCCCGAAAAACGAAGAAGTTTCTCAGTTCCTTGACTACGTAAGATCAATACCGGTGTACCGGGGCAATTTCATCTACTCGATGTTCAGCGCGATATCCAACAAGGCTTACAGAAAGGAGCTCTGGAGGTGGACCTCTGCTAATTTAGATGGCGTGAGGGAAATCTTTGTGGGGAGCAGTACTGTGTCTCGATATATTGAGGAGCTCATTGCAGTAGGCGGTATAGGAAACAGGAACATCGTCGATGAATTCCTGAGTAAAGAAAAGGTGCCCGAAGCTGCAAGAGCGATCAAGAATGGACTAGAGAGATTACAGATAAACGAAAAACTGGTCCAGAGGACAGCAAACGATAACTGATTTATAATATTCGTCTATCTCGTTCCGATAATTAATGAACCTATACGAATATCAGGCAAAGGAACTTTTCAAGAAATACGGCGTACCGATTCCTTCGGGGAGACACGTCGTTAGCAAGGCAGATCTTCAATGGGACAAATTCCCAGTAGTAATAAAGGCACAGGTGCTCACTGGTGGGAGAGGAAAAGCAGGCGGGATCAAATTTGCGAATGATTCTAAAGAACTCCTAGAGAAGGGAGAGGAGATTCTTGCGATGAGTATTAAGGGATTGAAAGTGAGGAGCCTTCTTCTGGAGGAGAAGCTGAACATCGAGAAGGAGTACTATCTTTCCATTACACTAGACAGAAGCACGAAGAGACCCATCGTGATTGCATCTACCTCTGGTGGAGTGGAAATTGAAGATGTACCAGACTCGAAGATAGTCAAGTACTGGATAGACCCGACTCTGAGTTATTCCCAATTCATCGGGAGGGAGGTATCATTCAAACTAGGCCTTTCTCCGGAAGAATCTAAGCAATTTCAGGACATCCTGTCAAAGATCTATGCACTTTACGAAGGCTACGACTGCGAGCTAGTGGAGATAAATCCACTCGTTGTGTTGAAGGATGGAAAAATAATTGCGGGCGACGCCAAGGTCATAGTCGATTCAGACTCACTCTTCAGGCACAAGGATTTATCTGAAAATCCGGCGGAGAGGACGGAACTGGAGGAACTCGCGTACAAGAGAGGGTACGCCCTCGTGGAACTGGGCGGAGATATAGGAGTCATTGCGAACGGCGCAGGTCTGACAATGGCTACTCTGGATGGTCTTACTCTTAAAGGATTAAAACCAAAGAACTTCCTTGATCTGGGTGGAAGCGACGATATAGAGAAAGTAGTTGGTGCCTTCCAGATACTGAAGGAAGCAAAGATCAGAGGGATATTGATCAATATTTTTGGCGGAGTCACTCACTGTGATACCGTTGCAAATGGAATAGCAGAGGCAAAGAAGAGAGTGGGGATAGACGTCCCGATAGTTGTGAGGTTGTCTGGTGTGAACGAGGACCTTGGAAGAAAAATTCTGAAGGAGAATGGCATAGAGGCTTATTCGGACATGATGGATGCTATAAAGGAAACTGTGAAGGTGGTGAATTAGAAATGAGCATTCTTGTTGATGAAGACACCAGGATTCTGGTCCAGGGAATTACTGGTCACCAGGGATCTTTCAACGCAATCCAAATGCAGAAGTTTGGATCAAGAGTCGTTGCCGGAACATCGCCCGGAAAGGGCGGTACAGAAGTGAACGGTATTAAAGTCTACAACACCGTTCTTGATGCTATGAAAGAAGAACCGAACGCAACATTCATATCTGTTGCAGCACCCTACGTGCTGGACGCTGCAAAGGAAGCAATGTACAACGGGATAGATCTAATCTACATCTTGACGGAGAAGGTTCCCTATCAAGACACTATGAGAATCGTCAGTCTTGCAAATAAGCTAGGAAAGAAGGTCATTGGCCCCAACGGTCCCGGGGTCACTTCGCCTTTCACCTGTAAGCTGGGAATAATGCCTAACCAGATATTCAAGAAAGGTAACATAGGGGTAATCTCTAGGAGTGGAACTCTTACTTATGAGATCGTGAACCAGATTACTACTAACGGACTAGGAGAAAGTACCGTGGTGGGTCTGGGTGGAGATCCAGTGACGGGTATGAACTACATAGACGCCCTGGAAGAATTCAAGAAAGACGAGCAAACGGAGGCGGTAGCTATGGTGGGCGAGATAGGGGGAACTGCCGAAGAAGAGGCAGCAGAGTACATTAAATCAAAATTCAATAAGCCAGTTGCGAGCTACATTACCGGAAGGAGTGCTCCTCCTGGGAAAAGAATGGGACATGCCGGGGCAATAATCTCGAGGGGAAAGGGCACCGCCGAATCAAAGGTGAAGGCGCTAGAAGACGCAGGTGTAAGAGTCGCATCTTATCCATATGAAATTCCTATTCTTTTAAAGGAGCTGCTGCAATGAAAAGGGACATAATTTCCGTTCTGGATATGAAGAATGACTTCGGAGAATTCATAGACGATGGAATAAAATTGAAGAGGAATTTCAAGCAAGGCAGGAAGGATTCTTCAATGGACAGGAAGACCCTCGGAATGATCTTCGAAAAAGCGTCCACGAGAACAAGAGTTAGTTTTGAGACCGCAATGACTCAGCTAGGGGGCCACGCAATTTACCTTTCGCCCCGTGACATGCAAATGGGACGCGGTGAAACGGTAGCAGACACAGCCAGGGTATTATCAGGCATGGTCGATGCTATTCTATACAGAGCTTTCGAGCACAAGAACGTCGTGGAATTGGCCGAGAATTCATCTATTCCGGTTATAAACGGGTTAGACGATCTCGAACACCCTACCCAAATCGTTGCTGATTTCATGACCATAAAAGAGAGGAAAGGGCACTTTAGTGGTCTGAAGATCGCTTACGTGGGCGATGGAAACAATACCGCCAACTCTCTTATGCTCGGAGCGGGCCTCGTCGGAGCAGATTTCTGGATCGCTACTCCTGAAGGGTATGAACCATCTGAACGGTTCATAAGAGATTCAAAATCTCTTGCTAGGAAGCACAAGTCGGAGATGGAAGTGACGAACGATTACAGAGAAGCTGTTAGAAATGCAGATGTGGTCTACACGGACGTCTGGGTTTCGATGGGGGAAGAGAAAGAGAAGGAAAAAAAGGAGAAGGCGTTCAAGAGCTACCAGATAAACGAGAAGATGGTATCCCTGGCTAAGAAGGATTACATTTTCATGCACTGCTTGCCAGCACACCGCGGGCTTGAAGTGACTAATCGTGTCGCGGACTCGAAGAACAGCGTAATCTTCGAGGAAGCTGAGAATAGGCTCCACGCAGAGAAAATCATACTCAAAAAAGTGATACGATAGAACCATAAATGAAGGCCGTTAGAAAATTGTTCCATAAGCTATTTAAATAATGAGCAGATTGAAATACAATGAGCAGTGGAATCTACCAGAAATTAAAGAGAGAGGGAGACTACGTCCCCCGCTTTCTAATTAAGCTTTGGCAGATAAGAATAAAGGAAAAATTCGGACTTGAGGTCGACAGCGATATAGCAGAGGTCATAGTGAAGATAGTACACGAAAGAAGCACCTGGAAGCTCTCACGCGCAGAGAAGTACATAACTGCCCTCCTTAAATTAAAGGGAGAGTCAAAGGAAGAAGCAGAAAGAGACGCTAGAGATTTGGTCAAAACTGTGCTAGAATAGAAAATATTGACCAGACACTGGATGACCCAGACTTGTCCAATTGTAGGTCAGAGACCGTCCACTTCATTTTTATCGACGATTGCCATACCCAGCTGGATTGACAACGCTAGCAATATTAGGGAGAGTGGTACGCGGTGACCGTCGAGAACATTTCCTGTCCAGTTATGGGTTTCTCCAATGAGGAGTTTATGAAACAAGTTTCACTAGAGATAGAATTGTCGAAGCTCAAGAAGATCGAAACCCCGAAAGTACATCTGGAGCAGTACCCCACTTCGCCTTCGCTAGCTGCTAGAATGCTGTATAGAGCACTAAGTGATGGATGCATAGCTGACAAAGTAATAGCCGATTTCGGATGTGGCAATGGTATTTTTGCAATAGGCGCAGCCCTGCTTGGGGCGAGAAAGGTCTATGCAATAGACAACGACCCTAACGCAGTAAAAATAGCAAGAAAGAATTCCATAAGTGCGGGAAAAGAAGTCGAATTTATGGTATACGACATAAGAGAGTTCAATACCCAAGTGGATACGGTCTTAATGAACCCTCCATTTGGAAGTCAGAGAAGAGATGCTGACGTCCCGTTCATTGAGAAGGCACTCGAGCTCTCTAAAGATTTTTATATTCTGCTTAATTACAAAGCTGGCGATTTCTTGGAAAGGATCATAGAGGGGAGAGGAGAGATTTCGTGGGAGGAAAAGGTCGAAATTCCACTGACTCATTCTTATGATTTCCACAGGAAAGAGATCAAGATGATAGAATCTAGAATGGCAAAGGTGAAAACATGGTAGGTAGGTTAGTATTACCGGGAGAATACTTAGGCACCGAAGAAGAGTTCATAGCTGGGACTGGAACGTACGAAGAGGACGGTAGAGTCTATTCTTCGAACGTGGGTGATGTAGAAGTCGGATCTGATTATAGAATCAGAGTCAAGGGAAAAGAGGAGAGCGTAGTTGTACAACCTGGCGACGAGATAATAGGAGTCATCACTGAAATAAATGAGCCTCTCGTAATAGTTGCTGGAGAGTATCTGATAAAAACTGGAAAAGTGTACGTTATTAAAACGAGGGCTCTGGTACACGCAAGCAGAATCACCGGGCACTACCTCGATCAGTGTTCAAAGGTTTTAAAAGCGAGAGATGTAGTAAGAGGGAAAGTCGTTTCGACGAGGGGGAAGATTGATCTGACACTTGAGCCTCCTGACGAAGGAGTCCTCTACGCTTTTTGCTCCAAGTGCAGGAAGCCTCTGCAAAGGATTAATAGCGGTCTTTACTGTACGTATTGTCAGAAAAACGAGACGAGAAAAGTCTCGAATAAATATGGAGAAATCTCCGAAGGGTTGATAAAAAATGCAGATAGACAGCAGAGAAAATAACGCAAGCGTAGAAAAGCTGGATGTTGAAGTAAGACATCTCAGAAAGGAAGTCGAGAATATGAAGGTTATTTTGAGGGGGCTTCTCCAAGTAGTAATGGAGAACGAAGAAGAAGACGATTACTACGAATACACCTAGGTGAATTAAGATGGCAGTACCGATGGCAGTTATGCAGAATATGATGCAAAAACCAATCTCTCTCTTGCTAAAGGACAATACAGTCCTTGAGGGCGTGCTAGAAAGCTACGATGACTATATGAACATAGTGATTTCCAACACGGAAGAGGTAACGGAGACGAACAAAAGAAAGTTAGGCACCGTGATCCTGAGAGGGAGTAACGTAGTAAGAATATCTCAGAAGTGATTCACAGATCGTTTGAGATTGGATAGTATTCTTAGGGCTGAGAGTGAAGTGGCTGGAACTATTTTATTCCAGATAAAACTCCCTTCAGTAGACAATAATGCTCGTAATCGGTATTGAAAGTACTGCGCATACTGCATCTGTTGGACTAGTGAAAGATGGTCACATCAAGGGGTTTAAATCAGACTCCTACAGACCATTGAAGGGGGGAATTAATCCGAGAGATGCAGCTGAGCATCATCGTACCGTACTTCCAGAACTTTTTTCTGATCTACTGGAGAAGCAGAATGTCAAAATCAGTGAGATAGATAAGATTGCCGTAAGTACGGGGCCGGGACTCGGTCCCTCCCTCAAAACAGGGGTTGAGCTAGCGAGGTACCTCTCCATAAGGTACTCCAAGGATCTGGTGCCAGTAAATCACGGAGTTGGACATCTCGAAATTTCCCGAAAAATGTCAGGCTTCAAAAATCCCCTTTTCCTGTACGTCTCTGGTGGGAATACCCAGCTGATCACAATAGGCGATCATAAGTACTCAGTCCTGGGAGAAACCCTTGACATCGGAGTCGGAAATTTCCTTGACAAGTTGGCCAGAGACTTAGGGATACCGTTTCCTGGTGCACCGGTACTTGAAAATCTAGCCAAAAAAGGTGAGAAAGTAATGGATTGTCCATATACTGTCAAGGGAATGGACGTCTCATACTCAGGTCTTTACACCTATCTGAAAAACAGGATCAGGACTGAAAAGAGAGAGGACATTGCATTCAACGCACAGGAGTACGCCTTTACCGCATTGGCGGAGATAGTGGAACGAGGGATGGCGCATTTCGGTTTAAATGAATTCAGTATAACTGGAGGAGTGGCACGGAACAGGAGACTTAGAGAGCTGCTTGCAGGGATGGCTAGAATGAGAGGGTATCGCTTCTACTTCCCAGATGATGAATATCTGTCCGATAATGGGGCTATGATAGCTCTTGCGGGATTTATGAGTAACATAAAGGCTTCAGAAAACGTCAGATTCGAACAGACAGAAAGGGTCGATTCTAGAGAAAGCAGGTGGATAGGTAAAAGACGGCTGAAACCAAGGGCGATGGTAGGTGGAGAGAGCGTAGTAGAGCTATCCAAATTCCAAGGAATAGACGCCTTAGTGAAGAAGAGACGAGGCGGAGAGTACCGAAATCCAGAATTGAACCACAACATAAACAGCTCAAGAATTAAACGAGAGGTCAAACTCCTTCATTCATTCAAGACTATAGGAATTGACTCTCCCGACGTTCTTTACGTGGAATTGGACGACTCTTCGCTCACGCTGACCAGGGTACGAGGAAAAGGACTTAACCAATGTATTTCTGATAGCGGATTCAACAAAACCCTCCAGGAAGTAGGGAAGAGGGTCGCCAAAATGCACGAAAATGGGGTCAGTCATGGGGATCTGAATGCTGGAAACGTTATTGTGGGGAAAGAAATATATTTCATAGATCCATCCATGGGCGAGTTGGATCCAGAACTCGAGGACCTTGGAGTTGATCTTCATCTGATGAAAGAGTCGTTAAATGCACTGGGCAGGGGCGACTCCTTCGTTTCTTTCCTGAAAGGTTACAGGAGCTTTTCAGGATATCGAGAAGTCTTGGCCAAAGTCGAAGAGATCGAAAGCAGGAGGAGATACACCTGATAATAGTGACTTCGAATAGGGGGAAATACTCTGAATACAAAGAGATGCTCAGAGATGTTGGAATTGAGCTTGAACTTCTCTTGATGAGCTATCCGGAAGAGCAACTGGACACGATAGAAGAAGTCGCGGAGAGATCGACTCTTTACCTGAGAGGAACGCTTAAAACGGATTTCTTCATTGATGATTCTGGGCTGTTTATAAAGACGCTCAATGGATTTCCCGGTGTGTATTCTTCATACGTCTTTAGGACCCTCGGTAATGTAGGCATACTGGACTTAATGAAAGGCAAGACGGAACGGAGTGCGGAGTTTCGAACCTGCATAGCGTACTTTGATGACAAGCTGAATCTCTTTACGGGAAGAACACAAGGTCTCATCGCGACAGATCCAAGGGGGACCAATGGCTTCGGGTTCGACCCAGTATTTATTCCAGACGAGCGCAAAGAAACTTATGCAGAGATGACAACTGAGGAAAAGAATTCTATTTCCCACAGATCGAAAGCTACCCAGGCCTTTTTGAAGTACATCAAGAAAAAGACAATATAGACCTTTAAAATGCCTGAAGGATGGAACGAGGCAAATATAAGGAATTCAAGATTCCTATATCTCTGGTGATGTTGGCAATAACGCTCTTCTTGTTTGTACTATTGGTAATGTATTTCTTTAACCTGACCATTTTACCTCTGAGTTTCCAATCCTTTCTAACTTCGCTAGGCGGTTGGTCATATTACATCTTTATTTTGTCGCTAGCAGGTTTCCTTTACTTCGCTTACCTACTCGCCGTGACCGTTTCGGAAAGGAGAAAATTCGAGGAGCTGATTTACTCTGACAGCAAGGCAACGTTCGTAAAGAACGAAAGGGATTTGGACGTGATTTCGGCTAAACTCGGACCATCTTTTAGAAAGAGGTACGAGGAAAAGAAATCCCAACTAAGGATAAGGTAAACCGTAAATCGGCACACTTTGAGCAGCAGGGGGGTACTACTCTTCCAGTATTTTCTTTATGAATTCCGGCAAGGAGGAACTAGCTCCGTATATCTCTTCATTCATGTATCTGCCACTAAACTTTCTCTGCTTCTCTAATTTACCATCAGTAGCCATCACGTAGGACCACATTCCGGACGGATAGGTTGGCACGAACGAAAGATATGGCCTGACAGTCTTAAAGTGTCCCTTGAGCCCTCTGTACGCTTTCTTTATGAAGTCAGGGTTCATGAACGGCGACCCGCTCTGGGTAGCTATGATCCCACTTTCATCGAGCAGATCGTGCGCCTTCATGTAGAAAACGTCTGAGAACAGGGACGCAGCGAAACCAATGGGATCCGTGGAATCAACCAAAATCACATCGTATTTCCTGTTGGTGTCTACAAACTCGAATGCGTCCATGTTGTAGACCTTGACTCTGCCGTCTTTAAATGACGATGACAGCCCTGGAAGGTAGGCTTTAGCTGCGGCTATAACTTCTTCATCAATCTCTACCAGGTCAACCGTTTTGACAGGATATTTCAAAACCTCCCGGGCAACACCACCATCGCCACCTCCAATAATCAAGACATCCTTTGGATTTGGATGGGACACCATCGCGGGGTGTGACAGCATCTCCTGATACATGAACTCGTCCTTCTCTGTTACCATAAAGCATCCATCAAGAACCATTACTCTCCCATAGAACTCAGTATCAAATATGTCGATTTTCTGATACTTAGACTCCTTGGAGAATAAATGAGACCTAGTTCGCACTCCAAATTTGACATCCTCATTTTGAAATTCCGTAAACCAAAAGTCTACCTTCATGATTCTTTATCAGGAAGCATAAAATAATCTTTGTGAATTTTGGTGAATATTTCGGAGCGTAGGGCTTGAATCTTGATGAATTAACAACCTTTATGAATTAAGATGCGATACTGACCGGCATTACGGGTGAAACGATGATGCAACAACCTAAAAGTGATAAGAAACCAGAAGAACTTGACCCCTTTAAAATTGCACAAAAACAACTGGACGAAGCTGCAGGAATTATGAAATTGGACCCACAGGCTCTTGCGATTTTAAGAGAGCCCATGAGCATGGTTCAGGTTCAATTGCCGGTGAAGATGGACAATGGATCTACTAAAGTTTTCACTGGATTCAGAGTCCATTACAACTTTGCGCGAGGACCGACCAAGGGAGGAATAAGATTCCACCCGCAAGAGAGTCTCTCAACTGTGAAGGCTCTTGCAGCGTGGATGACATGGAAAACTTCCCTGGCAGACATTCCGTATGGAGGAGCAAAGGGAGGAGTTATCTGCGACCCCAAGACGATGAGTCTGGGAGAGCTCGAAAGATTGTCAAGAGGATATGTCAGAGCTATCGGTGAATACATCGGCCCAGATATCGACATTCCAGCGCCTGATGTCTATACAACCCCGCAGATTATGGCCTGGATGATGGACGAGTATTCCGTAATGGAGGGATATAATGTTCCCGGAGTCATAACAGGCAAGCCTCTCGAAATTGGCGGATCATTGGGAAGAGGGGACGCAACAGCGAGAGGGGGCATGTTCATACTGAGGGAGGCCGCAAAGCATCTCCACGTGGATCTAGGAAAGG
The DNA here is from genome assembly GCA_021792255.1 of Thermoplasmata archaeon. Taxonomy (GTDB): domain Archaea; phylum Thermoplasmatota; class Thermoplasmata; order Thermoplasmatales. The sequence goes on along the minus strand of JAJYUZ010000001.1, from coordinate 198,703 downwards.
CAACGGTAGCTATTCAGGGCTTCGGAAATGCCGGAGAATTCGCCCACAAGCTCGTAAGTGAATTGTTCCACTCCAAAGTGGTAGCAGTTTCCGATAGCAAGGGGGGAATATACAACGCAGATGGACTCGAATTTGAGGCTGTTAAAGCGCATAAGATAAAAACCGGTAGCGTAGTTGGTTTCAAAGGCGCAAAAGAGATCTCAAACGCAGATTTACTTGAACTGAAGGTAGACGTTCTCATCCCTTCTGCGCTGGAAAATCAGATAACAGCAAAGAATGCGGCGAACGTCAAGGCAAAGATCGTCCTCGAACTGGCAAATGGGCCTACTACCCCTGAAGCGGACGAGATACTTGCGAAGAACAAAGTGTTTGACGTCCCAGATTTCCTCGCAAATTCTGGCGGAGTTATTGTTTCCTACTTCGAGTGGGTTCAAAACATTAACGGGTTCTACTGGGACATCGACGAAGTCTACAGCAAACTGGACAGGAAGGTGTCGAAGAGTTTCTGGGAAACTACTGAAACGATGGCAAAATACAACACTACCCCCAGAATGGCCGCTTATATCCTAGCTGTTGACAGAGTCGCAAAAGCAATGAAAATTCGTGGATGGTATTGAAAACCTGCCAAACTTCTATTTCCTTTATTTTTTATCCTTATTTTCTTCCATCCGTTGTGTGTTCTGATTCAGCTTCAGATCTTTTGACATGACTATGTTAGTGACCTCGTATCCAACCTTCTTATATAGGTCAATTGCAGCTCCGTTGTGACCAAATACGTGCAGGGATACTCTTTTTTGACCCAGATTAACTAGGACTCTTTCTAGTGCACTGAGTGTTTCTGTCCCGTAGCCCTTACGCCTTTCTTCATCATTTATTAAGAAGTCCCAGATCCATGCCCCGGAGACTTCGTCACCATAGTCTCTTATTCCGACCCAAATCATGCCTACATTTTTGTTTGCTGTTCTGTCCTTTACGGTGAAAAGGTATTGTCCTCGCGTGTTTAATCCGTCTGGGAGGAGTTTGTCAAATTCCTTCTTCGACCTTTCTATTGCGTCACTTCGATCCCAGTTTCCGGATTTGACCTTTTCATTTGCATAATTTTGTACTGATGTCTTGATGTAGTCTGCCAGTTCCTTTTCATTCATTGGAACGAGTTCTATCATTAGTCTCGCAATCCAAAGCCGTTTATTTCCTTTATGGACAATTCATTTTTTCAATTTTTTCATTTTTTATAGAGGTGTATAAAGTTAATATATAGATTTACGGATTTTTACTCATGTTCAGGGCAAATCCAAGACACTCATATTTAATGGAAATGGAAGAGTTTAATTCAATGCTCTTAGAAGACTTTGTTAATAGCTATGGAAAGACATTATTACTTCTTGGAGACGGAGTGTTTGTTGATGCCCATTATCTAAAGAGAAAATTGGGCGATCGATTATACATACAGAGAATACTCAACATGTACCAGTTCCAAAAGACTATACTTGAGGATTTTTACTATGACGATTTCTCAATTTTCATCGTTGTTAGGCTATCCGAACTAAAGGAATGGAAGGAAGACGTATTGCTTAACATATCAAGTGCCTTGGAAGGGATATCGAGAAGAACCGAAACACCCAGCATTCTATATTTAGTTGAAGATGAAGAGTTCAGACCACCATGGTTAGAGAATGTATTCCACAGAAAAATATTCGAGGTAGTCAAAAAATGGGAAGAAACACCCCTACTCTCAGAATGGAAATAGAGAGTATAACAGAAGAGATAAGAAAAGCAGAAAGATTGATGAAGAATGAGGATAGGGAGATGGTTGAAGACTTCATTAGAAAGACCAAACTTCACATCCCAGAGGGTTCGATAACAAGTTTAGATCCTTATTTCATTTTTCTCCTATTTACCCTGATAGAAATCAGAAAAGAACTAAAATGATCGTGGATGCATGGGGTGGCAAGACTCTCTACACTATCGATGAAAATAAAACGATAAAGAAGTGGAATTACGACCACACTATTTATGTGACCGGAGACCGGATGGAGAGGGTAACTGATGAGCTAGATCTTGTACCGTGGATAAAGTGGAAATTGGACGAACAAAGTGATATTTTCTCAAGCAAAAAGGTCGTGAGCATTAGTCTCCCGCCTAACAAGATACGCGACGTAATTTTGGCAATAGAAAAGATAGGGAATTTTAGAGATTACAAAATATATAACGCAGACATAAACGTTGTTCAGTCATTCATGGTCAAGAACAACCTTCATTTTTTCAGCGATGATGAGAGAATGGACTTCGAGATACCAGACCTCAATGTTCTTGACATAAAATTTATAGATTCCTTAGAGGAGATCGAAATTGATGGCCAGCTGTTCACAAATCTCCCTTCCTCTCTTGATTACTTCTTTTCAAGCATGAAAGATGCCAATATAATAATTTCAGATGGAGGCGACAAGTACTTTCCAGAGTTCTTTACCGCAGCAAAATTCCGAGGATATTGTATCAAAACTTCCAGAAGCAAGGAAAGGACGTTTACTTCGTATGGTAGAATCAGTCACAGAACTAGCGGCTTTATCATCTATGGAATTCCTCACATAGACCGGGATACATCTTTCATCTTCAGTGAGGGAGGACTCGAGGGTCTAACTACTATATCAAAAATCACTTCCCTACCGATCTTCCACTCTGCACGAATCACTCCGGGAACTGCTGTGTCTTCGTATGAAGTTAGGAAATCCCTCGAAAGAGGAATAATGATCCCACTCTACAAAGACGATCACGAGTTGATAAAAAATTTGGATACGTTCATTAACGCTGATAAGGGTGGGCTGTATCTTCAACCGATTCCTGGTGTTTATGAGGGTGTGTTTGAAATCGATTTCAGTTCAATGTACCCTTCAATAATAGTGAATTACAACCTATCGCCTGAAACCATTAATGTAAAGTGCAAAAATGTGAGAGTTATAGATGACCTAGGGTATGAAATCTGCATGGATAAGAGGGGAATGCTCTCGGAGTTTCTATCCGATCTACTAGAACTTCGATTATACTACAAAGGTAAAAAGAATGTTGATGAGAGATACAGGAGAAGAGACGCCGTCCTGAAATGGCTCTTGTTGACCTCATTTGGGTATACGGGTTATAAGAACGCAAAGTTTGGGAGAATAGAAGTCCACGAATCAATAACTAGTATCGGAAGAAAAATACTTACTGACAGTGTGAAGATAGCTGAAGACGAGGGGTTTAAAGTAATACATGGGATCGTAGACTCCCTCTGGCTTCAGGGAGAAGGTGACATTGTCAGAGTGAAGAAGAAGATAGAAGAGATGAGCAGTTTGAAAATTTCACTTGAAGGATTCTATAAGTGGATCGTTTTCCTTCCAGCAAGAGACGGGAGTGGAGCTCTGAACAGGTATTTCGGCCTAATGAACGATGGAAAGTTCAAGGTCAGGGGGATTGAATTGAGGAGGACCGATTTCCCAAACATCTGTAAGCAGATGCAGGATGACATTCTGAAAATTTATTCCAGAGTGTCAAGATTAGAAGACTTTCATAAATACTATGAGAAAGTCAGAAAGGTATACGACTCCTATAGAAATAAAATAATAAACGGGAAGGTCGAAGATTCAGACTTGAAAGTATCGATAATTGAGACGCGCCGACCTGAATTTTACAAGGTCAATGGGATTAGAAGGAAAGCCGTAGAAAAGGCACGGGAAGCTGGTCCAGGTGATAAAGTATCAATGTTTGTAATAGACGAAAGGAGAGGAATAGTAGATATAGAGAATCTTGAGAACAGATACGACAAGAATTACTATCTTAGGAAACTTGAAATGGCCTGGGAAAGCATATCGTACCCTTTTAAGTATCAACCCATAATACACCAAAGGAGAATAGAAGATTATGATACAAATTGAAAGCATTAAGATAGGGGAAGAAGTTTACACTGGTTTAAAAGTTGAAACAAAGCCTGCTCCTGTCGTAATCATAAACGGAAATAAGGGCTTCCTGATGTGTGGCTATCTCAACATGGAAGCAGCAGACAAGTCCGGTGCGATTGCCGTTTCCATATCGGGCGTGAACTCGTTTGATGACCTCCTAAACAAGGAAGTTACGAAAATCAGCGCAAAAGCAAGAGAATTAGGTGTGAGAGAGGGAATGAAGGGAAGGGAAGCTCTTAAATTCCTTTAAATCCAGGGTCGCACACTGTGGAGAATCAGAAGCTGAATCAATACGATCACTCTGCTAATTGGATGCGAGCATTATGAAGGTGTTTGAATGCGAAGTCCGTCACCTACATTATCCAAAGGAAGAGCTTAGCTTGGAGTGTTTCAAGTGGTGCTCAACTCACCAAGGTTGTAATTTGGATATTGCAAAATTTTCGGCATATACCAAAAGATTTCGGGTCAAATTTGGAAAATAAGTCGACCGTAAGTTTTTCTTAGGGGACAAAAAGAGTGACTCAGACGGGAAGTACTTTGCTTATTACCCTTAGAGGATTGTCCCATAGCACTTGTTTCGAGTGCGAGCCAAGTAGATTTGAAAGCGCTGCTACCTTTGAGACGTTCTCAAATCCTCTCGGAGTCTCGTCAATGCCCAGAAAATCGGTTCCAAGAGCAACGTGCTCCCATCCAAAATTATCGCCGACATACTCCATATGTCTCACAAGATCGTCAATAGATGGGTCATTACTTAGTGTCGTTCTGATAGCAGTTATTCCAACAACTCCACCCGTCTTGGATATTGCTTCTATGCATTCATCGTCAAGATTTCTAACGTGATCATGGACTGCCTTTATATTTCCGTGCGAAGAGATGACCGGCTTCGTGGTCAATGCACAAGTATCTAAAATTGTGTTCCTGCTTGCGTGAGCCAAGTCAACTATGACGTTCTGTTCATTAGAAAACGTGACTAGTTCTTCACCAAATCCTGTCAAACCATAATCTTTCTTTGACATTGCGGCTGAGGCAAACTTTGTGTCATAATTCCAGGTAAGACCGATACTTCTAAGTCCCAGATCTTTTAGAAGAAATAAGTCATACGGATCTCTTAAACAATCCGTTCCTTCCAAGCTTAAGAGAATCTTGGTTCCGTTGATTTCCAGGTCCTTATTGCTCAGGACGATAGATACAAGCCTCTTTCTTTCTACGTACTTATAGAACTTCAATTGTTCCATCAAATCTTCCCAGATGGCTACAGTTGCCCTCGATTGAGTTCTATATTGTTTGCTTAGTTCCTCTCCCCTATCATTGATTACAGAAATGTGCGGGAAGCTTACTCCGAATACGAGTACATTCTCAAATTTCCTCAAGGCCTCAATGTTAGATTGCTCTGTCGAAGAAATCACATCTGCCCTCTGAGAAGTAATTGCCATATCTTGATGAAGGTCGATCAGATTCACAGTTCTTTAGGCAGAGACGCATATTTAATCCTTCTTCTTGGAGGTACTGAAACTGGTTCTCGTAAGTTTTTGATAGCTTTATTAAACTAAGCGAAGCTAGCGATATAGCTCATAGACTTTGAGGTAGGATCCCTTTTTCTTGCTCCGAATTTCTGTCTCATCTGACTCTACAGATGCAGAACCTATCTGTCTTCCAGTAACATCTTCTATAATGCACGTAGACCCCCTTTTGAGATTTCCAACGACATTCTTTATCCCCGCAGAATACAAGTTAGCACCGTTCTTAATTCCGTTATACGCGCCCTGATCGATGACTACTCTTGGAAAGTCCTTGAACTTCATGATTTTCATTGTCGGCAGCCATTTATCTTGGTACTTTACCAAGATTGGTGTCGCACCGTCGTAGATTGTTGAGCGGTCGTTTTCCTCAATTTCGAGAGTTTTAGATTCCACCGATATACCAAAACTATCCAGAAGAACTTTAAATTCTTTGGTCTCCCTCTTCGATAGAAAGTGCCTCTTCACTATTTTATGAATTATCCTTTATCTATAAATGTTATGGAATTTTGCTAGGGCAGGCTACAATACTTGATTCCGCTAATTGTGGACGATTGTCATAAAGCTAGCCGCCCGTTGACCTTTATTGCATCCCTTTTCTCTCCGGTCCCGATCAACACTATAGGAACTTTTAACTCGCTCTGGATGAAATCTATATACTTCTGCAAATTGCTTGCATCGTCTCTCCAAGACTTAAAGGTCTCATAGTTGACTTTATCTGGAACCCTTGAAGGATCGAATTCCTTTATCTCTGATCCATTAGATTCGTAAGATACTGCAACCTTAATGCTATCCATCTTTCCCAATACATCCACTTTCGTCAATGCGATATAGTCGAGAGAGTTCAGCTTGACAGCTCTTCTGAGCATTGGGATATCTAAGTGTCCAACTCGCCTAGGTCTTCCCGTGGTCGTCCCAAATTCATTTCCAAAGTTTCTCAAAACATCTGCTTCTTGACCAAACATCTCTGTAGGAAACATACCCTCGCCGACTCGCGTTGTGTACGCCTTGGCTACTCCGAGAAACTTGCTGAAATATCTGGGCGAAAGTCCAGTTCCTACCGTCACTCCGCCCGAAGTAGTGTAAGACGACGTCACAAAAGGATATGTCCCGGATTCAACATCAATAAAGGTTCCCTGTGCAGTTTCGAAGAGCACCCTCTTTCCATTTTCAATCTCATTTTCTAAATACGATCGAGTGTCAGAAATATAACGCTCAATCATTTGATAATCCTCGAGTAGACTATCGACGTACTTTTCATCAAATGGTATCTGGTATATCTTACTGATCAAGGATAGGTTTCCTAGCAGCTTCTTTCTGTCTCGAAAGTCAACGAGTCTTATGCCGTATCTTCCAAACTTTGATTCATAGGCGGGTCCAATCCCTTTGAGGGTAGTTCCAATGTGTCCCGCACCTCTGACTTGTTCTAAATAACTATCGCGTTTAAAATGAAGCTCCGTTACAACGTGTGCCATTTCCGATATCTTCAAATTGATACTGCTCTTGAAGGTTTTTAAGAATTCTATCTCTTCGACCAGTTTCTTTATGTTTATAACTACGCCATTAGCAATGACAACTGTCTTCGATCCAAGAAATCCAGCAGGAACCAAATGATATTTTATTGTCTTATCACCCACTACAACTGTGTGTCCAGCATTTTCTCCTCCGTTGAATCTTACGCTCACATCAAAATCCTTGGACAAATAATCTATGACCTTTCCCTTACCTTCATCTCCAAACTGGCAGCCTACTACAGTCAAGGTGTCCATTCGAACCTTTTAACCATATGTTCATACGGATAATAACTTTTCATAGCGCACCCTTCTTTCCAATTCGTCTACAAAGAATTTCAATGAGGTCATTTAGCCCTGTCAGCCAAATAAGACGTCTATAAATCGTCTTAATTTAAAACGAAAATTGACGATATAAAATAAAATACACTTATACACAAGAATACTCTTAAGCCTAAATGACCCTCACAGGAAAAATCAGGGGATTAGGAGTTGCCATTAGGTACTACCCGAGAGCAAGATTCCTAAAAAGGTACCGGACAACTTTAGATAAGACTGGAAAGCCACCTGACAGAGCGAGGAGTATTAAGGAAGCAGTCAAACTGAGAGACGCCATGATAAGCTCGGGTCCACTCTTTATAAAGCTTGGTCAACTTCTCTCGTCTAGAAGGGATGTGGTCCCTGAAGAATACATCGAAGTGTTAACGGATCTTCAGGACTCCGTACCGATGCCTCCATTTGAACCTGTAAGAGAACTCATTGAATCTGAGATTGGAAAAATCGATGAAAAATTTGACGAATTTGATGAGTCTGGAATATCTGGAGCAAGTTTGGGTCTTGTGTATAGAGCCAAATATAAAGGCAAAGATGTAGCAGTAAAAGTGAACAGACCAAATATTCACAAGACGATAAGAAAAGATCGGGACAAGATCTATGCTTTTGTTGGGCTACTAGAGCGCTACACTGGAAAGACGTTTTCTTTATCTGCGTTTGTGGAACAATTTCTATCTAGCCTGGATCTCGAACTTGATTATAAGAGAGAAGCGGAGTCGATCGGCATTATAGGTGATAAGATAGGGGAGCTAGAACTCGAAATGGAAGTTGAAGTTCCAAAGGTTTACACGGAACTTTCCACGGCCAAGGTGCTGGTGATGGAGTACTTGGATTTCATTAAGATTACCGATCTTGATGAACTCAAGCTCAACAACGTTAACACGGTCAAATTAGCCAAAATAATTGAGGAATTGTTCCTAAGACTAGCTTTAAGGGAAGGTCGATTTCACGCTGATCCTCATCCAGGTAATCTGGGTTGGAGTAAGGACGACAAGTTAGTTTTATTGGACTACGGTATGACCTCGGAACTTACCGAAAATATGAGAGACAAGTTGCTTATGGGATATTATTACCTCTCTGCCCTTGACGCCAGGCACCTTTTGAGCGTGCTCGTTGATATAGATCTGATCGATCCTCTTGCGGATAAAGTTTTCATGGAACAGGTACTGAACACAATTTTTAGGGATCTCGAGGGAGAGGAGCTGGATAAGATCGAGTACGAGGAACTGGTTCACCGAGCAAATACTGTTCTGTTTAGGTTTCCGTTCAGACTACCTTACAACTTAGCTCTATTCGCCAGGATGTCGGTGATCCTGGATGGTGTTTGCAAGACCTTGGATAAAAATTTCAATTTCGTCAGTGTCGTCGGCGAAATAATGAAAGAAGAGAAGGCTCCTTACAAAATTTTGAAGAGTAGAATATTAGATCTACCAAATAGAATACAAAAACTGGTTACTGACTATCTATCTATTCCAGACCTCATCAAGAATCTCAACAGGCCACAACCAAAAAAGAAGAATTCAAATTACTCAAGTGCCATAATTGCGTCAGGATTTCTCGTTTCTGGAGCAATCGTTATAACTAGCACTCTTTATGGCTTAGTTCTTTTCGCGGGAGCTGCAGTATTCGCCGTTCTTTCATTTCGGAATTAACTAATAGGAACAGTCTTGACTTCTTTCCTCTTTACCGTTATTTCCAACACACCACTATCCATCGAGGCCCTGATGGATTCTGACTCGAACTCGCTGTTCATTCTAATGAATTTCGAAAACTCCTCCACTCTTTCTTCGTAAACTACTTTTCCCGCCAGTTTCTTCTTCCTGCTCCCAGACACCTTCAATCCAGATTTCGTGCTTAGTATTCTTACATCCTCTTTATTGAATCCCGGGAGATCAAGATAAATGTGTATTTCCTCTCCATCTTCAGAAATGTCAATCGGAGGATAGAAGACTTCAGAAATTGTTTTTATTCTTTGTCCTGCCTTCTTTACAACTTCTTCTATGCCAATTTGCATAAATATAGAGCCTTGATAAAAATATAAGGCTTTTGTTTCTGTTCCTATAAATTATACGGTCAGGAGCTTCTTGATTTCCCTCTCCCGAGAATCTATCCACTCTTGGTTCATAGAACTTAAATAAAGTCTAATCGCAGGCTCTGTTCCAGATTTCCGAATAAGAATGAAGTTATCCTTTTCAACTAGCCTAAGTCCATCGATTTCGTCAGCTTTCATCTTTGAATATTGATCTTTTATTTTTGATTTTATTTCATCAAAATCGGCTCGGAGTGGCAACTTGATCCTTCTGAGTCTGTAATCGGGCACACTCTTGATAAGCGATGAAATATCCTGCCCTCTGGAAGATACTATATCCAAGGCTAGAGCCAAAGACAGCCCCCCATCTCCCCCGTTCAGATATTCTGGAAGAATTACCTTTCCATTCTCCTCTCCCCCCATCAGTCCGTGAATTTTGGTCAAGGTCTCGGATATGACCGGAGCTCCTACGGGGGTTCTGATGACTTTGACACCGTGTTTTTCTGCTATTTTATCTATAAGAAAACTAGAGGCGACAGGGAACACTAAATCTCCCTTCTTTTTTTCTAAAATGTGGTCAGCGACAATTGCAACAAACTTGTCTCCGTCTATCATCTCTCCCCTCTCGTCAAGAAAAACTGCCCTGTCTCCATCGCCATCGTGGGCTACCGTCATATCAAATTTGGTGCTCCTTGCGAACGATATCAGATTCTTTATATTCTCCTCGGTAGGCTCAGAACCTCTTCCCGGAAAGAATCCATCAGAATTTGCATTGACGCTCACATAGTCTGCACCCAATCTTCGCAACAAGAGTGGAGTTGTCACAAGTGTCGTTGAATTGGCACAGTCAATTAGCAGCTTAAAATGTCTTTGCCTAATGACTTCTTCCTTGACGTTCTTTATAATTTCTCTTAAATAAGGTTCGACAGCATCACCCGTTGTTACCTTTCCTATTGAGTTCCATTGAATTTTATTGAAATTTCCGTTTGACATCACTTCTTCGATTTTTGATTCTTCAGTCTTTCCCGGGTTAGAGCCATCTTTCGCAATTACCTTGAAGCCGTTGAAATTGGGCGGATTATGAGAGGCAGTAATCATTATTCCCGGTATCTTATTGAGCTTACAATAGATCTGGGCAGCAGGAGTGGGTATCATTCCCAAGTCGATCACATTTTTACCTGAGTTTAACAAACCAGCCTCTGCGACATTCTTGAGCAGATGGGAAGTCGTCCTGTTGTCATGGGCGAGTGCCACACTGGAATCATTATAGAAAGTACCTACGGCCATTCCAAATTTATAACCAAGCTCTGGAGTAATGTTTTCATTTAGGACTCCCCTTATTCCATTTGTACCGAAAAGAGGCATCATACCTCATTAGAAGGACGATACTAATATTTTGCTGAATACGCTAGTAAATTCAACGTACAAATTGATTGGTTGTTAAAGCAAGACAGGCTCCTTCGACGAACCTCTCAGTATTTGTAGTTCGTCAATTCTAATCGTTCTATTGGTCAGATTATAGTAATCCCTTATCGCATTTTCCTTGATTTTCGCGAGTTCTAGCGAATCAGCAAAAACGAGTACCGATCCAGAGTACTCACTTATATTAAATACGTACATCTGGACGCCGTATTCGTCAAGTTGACGAGCTATATTTTTCTGGAAATCCGACAAAACGCCGAGATTATATCCGAGAGATTGAGAGTATTTGGAAATAGCGGATAAAAATGACTGCACGTCGTTCCGGTTGAATGCGTCAGTGATGCGGTTGTAAGTATCTTCTTCCTTCTTCATGTGGTTCCTAATCCCAACATATGGAAACTTTAACGAGTCGGAGTCACGGTTTAACATGTTCTCTTCTTTGAACCTCTTCACGCTCTTCTGGAATTTCTGGAAGTCGCGGTTAGAAGCCAGCGAGTTCTCTGATATTAAAAACAAAGAAAAAGGTTCAAAATTTACGATTTCATTTCTGTATGAATTAGAAAGCACATCGTAGAAAAGGATTGTACCATCCTTTTCTTGTCTCCTCGCTACAGTCTCATATGCTGAATGCTCTTCCCTAATCTTGTCCTGTATTTCGCTGCTGATCTGTGCAAATTCCGAAGTATTGAGGGTAACTTCGTTTACCGATGTAAATGCCTGGACAAGTGTGTCAACAAATGCTGAGTAATATCCAAGAGAGAATTGATAGCCTAGTGCTTCTTGTGCAAGAATGAATGGAGCGTACTTCCAGCCTCTTTGGATTGCGATATTTGTCATTAATTTGATCGGATCGTACCAATCATTCGAAAGCTTGGAAATCTTGTAAGGGATTTCAATGGTATTTGTCCCTTTCCAGACAACGGTTTCACTTTTCCTGACCAGAGAATGAATAGAAAGGGAGACGGGGAAAGCGATCACTCGCTTCAGCGATGAAACAGTGGGTCTTCCAAACAGTGTTACAATACCAGACTCTGAAATCTTATAACCTCCTGAGAAAGCATTCACAGTTTCTCTATCGAACATCATTTGACAAATATTTTAAACATAAAAGTTTTCTTTGAATATGATTGTATCTGATGGCACTCTTCTTGAGCTTATTCAGAACGGTACTATGTCCATAGACCCATTTGACCCTAGTAAGCTGACTCCCAACGGGTATGATTTCAGCATTACTGAAAGAGTCGTTATTGAGCCGAACGGGGGAGCACAGGTAGAAACAGTCGAAACCGTTTCACTTCCCGGATTCATTGGTTCCATGATGTTCCTGAGATCTAGTTATGCGAGGAGAGGTGTAGTAGCCAGCTTTGGCTTTGTAGATGCAGGCTTCCGTGGAAAGATCAGATTCTACTTAAAAAATCTCGGAGAAGAGACGGTAGAAATTGCAAAAGAGAAGGGCGTTTTCCAGATGATATTTCTCAATATGGACAAGGAAGCTGTAAAGACGTATGAAGTTCGCTCCGGTCATTACCAAAACCAGGGGCTAAAGTGAGCTGATTATTTGAGTCTAAAGGGGGTCGACATTCCTGTTTTGAGTATTAAATGGCGGAATTTGCAAAGAATTCGTGTGTGGAAGAAAGATTAGAATGGCTATAACTAGATTGATCAAGTATCCGGGGGCAAAAAATTTACTCATGCCAGAGATATTAAAAGGATTTGGCGCGTCAGGAGCCAATGCTCTTGTAGATGTCTTTGGTGGCTCTGGTAATGTCTCATTGAATGTCAATGCGCCGAGAACTGTCTACAATGAGCTCAATAAGGAACTCTACATGCTCTTCATGGTCATTAAGACCTATCCAAAAGAGTTTCTCGAAATGGCTCGAAAGTGGACGGTAACAGAGTCTCAATTCCTAAATTACAAAAAAAATTTTATTCTCACTAATTCGGCCAACCAGAGCAACATCGATATGGCCTTCAGAACTTTCTACAAATTCAACGTCAGCTTTGGTGGCATGGGGTCTACGTACCGTACCCAAAAGGAAAAGTCAAGTCTTACCCACGTTAGGAAAATTCTGTCAAACTACGACCGTATCAGTTCAAAAATTTCAAGCTGGGAAATAGAGAACCTTGACTTTAAAGAACTCATTAGGAGTTACGGTGGGGAAAATGTATTCTTCTATTGCGATCCACCATACACTGACAAGAGTTGGTACGATTATTCCTTTAACATATACGATCTAGAAGATCTAAAAAAATTAAGTAGAGTAATCAAAGGCAATTACATGTTCACGTTCGACTATACTGACGAGAGCGTAAGAAAAGTTTTTGGAGAACCATCATCTCTGATTGAATTTGAAAACCAAAATAAAATTGGATCCAGACAGACTCCAACTCGCAAATACTCCATTTATCATTTCAAGGGTTAAAATCAGAGCAAATTCGACTCAAAACCCTAATTGATCGGACCACGAAAAATCCTTTTCTCCTGTATTCCAACAAAAGAGGTAAGCAAAGTTCGTTGGTCAATTGATCTTGTAGCGCTCAGTTATTTGTAAAGGAAATCGATTGCTCCTTTTTATTCCCCTTTAACAGGTTTAGCGGAGCTTCGCTTCCCTATTAAGTTTTACGAACAAGTTAAGTATTGTGGAGAGTTATCGATTGGGATTTATGACCACATCTGGACTCGATGCTTTAACTTATGAATCGCCTTCAGACTCCGGAACCGTTGGAGGAATGATCCGTGCCTATTAATTATGGCGATACTGCCTGGGTTTTGAGTGCGACTGCTCTTGTGATGATAATGACGCCCGCTCTTGGATTTTTCTATGGCGGATTGGTAAGAAGGAAGAATCTATCGTCAACCATAATACAGACTCTCACGATATTTGCTCTTGTCAGCCTGTTGTGGGCATTCTACGCATTCTCCCTCTCATTTGCTCCGTCTATCCACGGACTGATTGGGAACCCTGAGTACTTTTTTCTAAACAACATTGGTCAGTTACCTAATGCGGCCTTTTCTAATTCTATTCCTGCCCTCCTCTACTTTGCATTCCAGTTAAAATTCGCGGCTATCACTCCAGCCCTGATAATTGGAGCGTTTGCTGAAAGAATAAGATTCAAAGCACTCTTAGTCTTCATCGCCTTGTGGACTACGTTAATCTATTCACCGGTAGCCAACTGGGTCTGGGGACCGACTGGATGGTTACACACAATGGGGGTCATTGACTTCGCTGGAGGATTAGTGGTACACCTGACAGCGGGTGCATCTGCAGTGGCAGCAGCACTAGCTCTTGGAAGAAGGATTGGCGTCAATGAAAACAGAGACTCAAGGCCAAACAACGTTCCATTCGTCATACTTGGTGCTTCTATTCTGTGGTTTGGCTGGTTTGGTTTCAACGGCGGGAGTGCATTGGCTGCCGATGGAGTTGCCGTTCAAGCCATTGTCAATACTAATCTTGCCGCGGCAGGGGCTGCAATCAGCTGGATGTTCACTGAATGGTACATTAAGAAGAAACCTTCCGCTACTGGAATTGCGATTGGAGCAGTAGTTGGATTGGTTGCTATCACGCCTGCAGCTGGATATGTGACTGCCCAGGCTTCTATCGTCATAGGTTTGGTTGGTGGAGTGATCAGCTTCTTCATATCCAACTGGAAGTATCTCAGGGCCACCCTTGATGATTCTCTTGACGTCTTCGCGTGTCATGGTGCAGGATCGCTATGGGGACTTCTTGCAACGGGCTTGTTCGCTACGACTTTGGTCAATCCGAACGGACCGAACGGATTACTTTATGGAAACCCTCACCAGTTTTTGCTGGAAGCCTTTGGTATTCTTGTGGTAGGAACCTTCTCATTCGTAGGTGCTTATCTGCTACTTAAGTTAACAAACATCATAACGCCTTTGAGAGTCTCGCCTGAAGAAGAGGAGAAGGGACTCGACTTAAGCGAACATGGCGAGATAAGTTACGAATAGAACGAAGCAAATGTGATGAATGAAATTGCTGGCAAGTATGCCACAATTTCACCTTCCTTTTTTACAAGGTTTGTCAAGTTGAAGGTACTGTCTCGGTAATGCACTACATTACGAGTCCTATAAGAGTGACTGCAGATACTTCGAGGCTTAATGGGAAGGTAGACCAATAGATGATCATAAATGACACTATGAACCCAATTGGGCAAGTATCTTTGCAGCAGGGAGCCTGAAGGGTCTTTCTCTAGTTGGCCGCGTTCTCCGGAAAACGTTAATCGATGCTGGTCCAATTACGTATGCAACTACAAGTGTAGACGTAAGTATCCCAACCAGAAGGTGCCATGATGGAAATTCATACAGGAAGGCGAATCCAAGGCGATTGAGGTGCGCTATTTCCTGTTCGCCTATGAACAGCTCATAGAAGCGTTGTGGTATCTCTTCTACAGCACGGAGGTGAGCTTTAAGAGGTTTCTAATAGAGCTGAGCAGTGTGTGCAGTACGCGGGTAGATAACGAAGAGAAGAGGAGATCAGCCTGTTTGTAGAACGTCCTGGGTCTATCAACGACGAGCCCACTGATCTCCCCGTTCTCAAGAATTCCCCAGGATAGATAAGCCACATGTTCAGCTCAAATCGGAGATACTGACTAAATCAAAATATTTAAGTAGATATCATTTATCGGTTTTTCAGTGACAGTAGAAGATAGAGTCTCAAATCAGAAGTCTTCCATTTCTGCTACTCTTTTTAGTTACCGATACTGATTTTTCTTCTTCACTGTGAGGTGTCATTAATGAGTTTTGAGTATTTTGAAACACGAAGCAATAACGGTTTGCCTTTACGTTGGCTGGACGCTTTTAACAGCCGGGTCTCTGAAGTAAAAGGAAGTTTTAAGAAAAGAAAATGGTCCTTGATAGTGAAACACTTCGTAAGGATGCACTACTTCTCAATAAGACCAAAGTTGATCGAAAACCGCTATGTTGTGTCTAGAGTTGGGGGCGATTAACTGTGGTAGCATCGGGCTTCAAGAACGTTAAACTGGCGGCACTAAATAGCGATCAACGCACCATCGTACAGGTTGGCAACCTAAAGGTAGGAGAAGGGCTCACAGTCATCGCTGGTCCTTGCAGCGTTGAGAGCGAAGAACAGCTTTTGGAGACCGCACGAAGAGTAAAGGAAGCGGGAGCAGACATGTTGAGAGGAGGCGTGTTTAAACCGAGAACTTCACCTTATTCTTTCCAAGGCTTGGGTCTAAAGGGACTGAAATACTTACAGAAGGCGAGGGATGAGACAGGTCTTCCTATAGTGACTGAAGTACTGGATCCTAGGGACGTGGACTGGGTCTCGGAATATGCAGATGTCTTGCAGGTTGGTGCTAGAAACGTTCAGAACTTTTCTCTTCTCAAGGAATTGGGGAAGATAAACAAACCTGTTTTGTTAAAGAGAGGAATGTACTCTACCATTGAGGAATGGCTTAACAGTGCTGAGTACATACTAAGTGGCGGGAATCCAAATGTCATACTTTGTGAGAGAGGAATCAGGACGTTTGAAACTTACACGAGAAATACTCTAGATTTAAGTGCAGTTCCTGTCTTAAAAGAATTAACTCATCTTCCGGTTATAGTGGACCCTTCCCATGGAACAGGTAAAGCAAGTCTAATTGAACCAATGAGCATGGCCTCGGTGGCCTCAGGTACCGACGGCTTAATCCTGGAAGTCCATAGAAATCCGGCTGAGGCACTGAGTGACAAGGAGCAGTCACTCACCCCAGAACAGTTTAAGGCATTGATGGAAAGAATACGACCGCTGAGAAGATTCGTTGAAGAACTGAAGTGAGCCGAATGAAACTCGTTACTAAAACTGGAGAGAGCGAATTCTTTGTCGGCCGTTCTATAGACGACCTGCTGAGCCTCTGTGGATCGAGAAAAGCTGTGGCGGTAATTGACCAGAATGTTCGAAGAATCTACGGAGAGAGACTAAAGGATTTCGAATTCATAGAAATTGGGGAAGGTGAGAATAGTAAGACTCTTCTCACAGTCGAAAAAATTTACGAGAGGTTTTTAGAAATAGGGGTAGATAAGTCACATATAGTGATAGGCATCGGTGGAGGCGTCGTCTGTGATATCGCAGGTTACGCTGCCTCAACATTTATGCGTGGCATTCCTTTTGGTTTCGTCCCCACCACTCTTCTAGCCCAAGTAGACGCAAGCATAGGAGGAAAGAATGGAGTTAACCTGAAGGGCTACAAGAACTTGATAGGGACTATAAGACAACCGGAGTTCTGCCTTATAGATCTGAATTTTCTAAAGACACTACCAAAAAGTGAACTGATGTCTGGCCTTGCTGAGATAGTAAAAGCCGGAGCGATCGCTGATCTTTCACTTTTTGAATACATCGAAAAGAATTACTTATCAATCCTTTCCATGAACAAAGAAGAAATCAATAAAGCTGTAAGTTCAGCTATCTCGATTAAAATTGGTATTGTCAGTTCAGACGAGATGGAGCAATGGGAGAGAATGAAACTCAATTTTGGCCATACGATTGGACACGCGATCGAAAAAGTAGCTAAAATTCCTCATGGGTACGCAGTAAGTATAGGTATGATAGCAGCTGGAAAGTTATCCGTGTCAAAGGGGCTGCTTGACAACTCTCAACTTAAAAGAA
Organism: Thermoplasmata archaeon; assembly: GCA_021792255.1. Taxonomy (GTDB): domain Archaea; phylum Thermoplasmatota; class Thermoplasmata; order Thermoplasmatales. Next base: position 181,336 of record JAJYUZ010000001.1, on the reverse strand, counting down.
TTACGGATCTACTGCAAAAAGTTGGACTTCCGATTAAAATTAAGGCGAATAAGAATGATGTGATGGAGGCCATCACCAAAGACAAAAAGAGGCGGAGCAGTAAAATCAATATGGTCCTGCTTGATGGAATCGGAAACGCAGTGATTAATGCAGTTGAGGAAGAGGACATTTCAAATATATTGGATGGGATCTGTTTATGAAAGATTCTATTGATTCGAGAATATGCGTAAGTATTTCTGAACCGACAGTAGAGTTATGCGTGAACGCTTTACGGGGTTTAAAACTGGCAGAGATCAGACTTGACAAGACGAAATTAGATGAAAAAAATATTAGGAAGGTCTTTTCCACACAAGTAAGACTCGTCGCTACGTTCAGGCCAGGGATGACTGACGACAAACTCAGATTGAAATCATTGATTTCTGCAATAAATCATGGTGCTTCATTTGTCGACATCGAACTAGAAGCAGACGATAGATACAGGGGTGAGCTATTAAAAGCGGCACGGAAAAAGGGATGCAAAGTTATAGTCTCCTATCACAATGACGATAGAACGCCTTCAAGAGAAGAGCTAATAAGAATAGTGGATTCGTGTTTTAGATCCGGTGGAGACATAGCAAAAATTGCGTGTAAGGTCAACTCTACAAACGATAATGCAAGACTATTAGGTTTGCTGGACGAAAACAAAGATCTTGTGGTGGTAGGAATGGGGAAGGAAGGTACCATTACGAGAGTGGTATCGACCTTACTTGGTTCTCCATTTACATACGCTTCTCTTTCACTCGGAAAGGAGACTGCACTGGGGCAGATTAGTGCAGCTAAACTAAAGCGACTTATAGGGTCATTTCCATGAACAGTAGTACTCAGCTTTACTGTCTAATTGGAGACCCAGTAGCTCACTCTCTCTCTCCGGTGATGCACAATGCCCTATTCTCAGCCTGGGGGATTGATGCCGTTTATACGACAATGCTGGTAAAGAAAGATGACCTTGCCGAATCAATAAGAACTTTGAAGACCCTCAACGCAAAAGGGGTCAACGTGACAATGCCGCATAAGAGGACGGTCGTGGAATTCTTAGACGAGATTGATCAAGAAGCCGATAAGATAGGTGCAGTAAACACGATACTTAACAAAGATGGAAGGCTGATTGGCAGAAATACTGACTCGATTGGCGCGGTAAACGCAATAAAAGAAAGGGTCAGCAGTCTGAAGGGGAAAAGTGCCATAATACTTGGAAAAGGCGGCGCAGCCAAGTCACTCGATTTTGGACTTAAAAAGGAAGGAGTGAAGACGCTTATGCTTGGACGAGAAGAAATGGACGAAAACAACCTAGGTAGATTAATCCCTGATTCGGACCTAGTCTGCAACTGTACACCTATAGGGATGAATGGCGAATCTAGTCCGGTCCCGGAGAGATTTCTCAGGAGAGGATTAGTAGTCTTTGATTCCGTTTATGGACCGGACGAAACTTTCCTAATCCGGGCTGCAAAGAAACACAATTGCATAGCAATAGATGGTGAAGAGATGTTAGTTAATCAGGGATCTGTGAGTTTTGAATTCTGGACAGGAATAAAACCAGACAAACAAGTGATGTTCAGAGCAATCAGGAGACTAAAAAATAAAAAATCTAGGAAAGGGAGGAATGTCTACCTGATAGGTTTCATGGGTGCCGGAAAGACCACGATCGGAAGTAAACTCGCTGCAAGATTAAAAAGTAGGTACGTGGATACTGATATTGAAATTAGCAACAAGTATGGTAATTCTATAAGGACCATATTTGAACGCGAAGGAGAAGATAGATTCCGAGAAATGGAGCGTCAGGAGATCGATGCGGCTAGCAGAAAAAGAGGAGTTGTCGTATCCTGCGGGGGAGGAGCCGTCCTAGATTTTACAAATGTCTCTAAAATGAGAGAAAGTGGGACGGTGGTATTGCTGAAGGCAGAACCCAGATCAATCGTGAAGAGACTGGGCGGTAATATGACACGCCCTCTTTTGCTGGATTCAACTAAGGAATCCGAGTTGGGAGTCATAAAAGAGTTGCTTGACTCTCGCAGTCCTTATTATACTCTGGCAAGAGACTTGGAGTTCAGAACTGATGGGAAGAGTGTAGATGAATTGGTAAAGGAAGTAGAACAGTCAATGGGTGAACACTATTGAGAAGCACCGATATAGAAATGGCCATCGGTGCATCCAAAATTAGGGGGGAGATTTCGGCACCACCTTCTAAGAGTTACACGCACCGGGCGATAATCTGTGCTTCCCTCGCCGATGGCAAAAGCACCATACACAATCCGCTATTGTCTGAGGATACCGAGGCCACTCTAGAAGCCTGCAAAGCACTTGGTGCTGTCGTACTCAAGAAGAGCAGGGAAGAAATAATAATACAGGGAACGAATGGTATTCTGAGAAATAAGAAGAATACTATAGATTGCAAAGAGTCTGGGTCGACGCTTAGGTTCATTTTACCCCTCGCAGCAATGTCTCAAGGCGAAACAATCTTAACTGGAAGTGAAGGACTCGTCAGGAGACCCATTGTCGATTTATTGGATGCCGTGGAGAAATTAGGGGTAAAGGTCGAGTACATGGGAAAAGAGAGATCACTGCCGATAAAGTTATCTGGAATGGGGAAGATAAACGGAGGAAAGATAAAAATACGCGGTGATATCAGTTCCCAATTCATCTCTGGATTGCTCTTTGCGCTACCTCTGGCGCGAGGAAAGAGTGAAATCAGGATAACGACAGAGGAAGAATCTGTCGATTACATAGAGATGACAATAGACGCTCTTGCAGAATTTAGCGTAACCGTCGAAAAGTCACGAGAATTCAATGGTTATATCATTGAGGGGGGTCAGACATACGTTCCAAAGGAGTATAGAATCGAAGGGGATTTTTCTTCAGCGGCCTTTATGCTCGTTGCGGGAGCCCTCTCTGCTGAAGAGGGAGCCGTTACGGTGAACAATCTGAGAGCGGATTCTAAGCAGGGAGATAGAAAGATTGTAGATATCTTGAAAGACATGGGAGCCGACATTGAAGTTAGCGACACTTCTGTTATGATTAAAAAGAGCCCTCTGAAAGGGACAATCTTTGATGCAAAGAATGTACCTGATCTAGTACCAATAATTGCAATTGCCAGTACTCAGGCCTCATCACCGACGATAATGAGAAACGTAAACAGACTAAGGATGAAAGAAAGTGACAGACTCTCAGGCTTGCTCAAGTTGATTGGAGCATTCGGATGTGAAGCAAACGAAAAGGACGGTTCTCTGACAATACGAGGCGGTCAACAGCTCTTCGGAGGTGAAGCCCCCCTTGTCAACGACCACAGGATAGTAATGGCAGCTTCCGTTGCAGGATTAATTGCAAAAGGGGAGACAAGAATCGGTTACCCCCTTGCAATCAAGAAGTCTTACCCGGACTTTTTTGATGATTTACGCTCGCTTGGAGGAGACATCATGACTGTCAGTAACGTCTACGGCAACTTTCTCGAATTGAGGCTGCTAGGAGAGAGCCACGGAAAAAGGATTGGTTCCATTTTGAAAGGCGTCCCTAGTGGAGTGAAAATCCAAAGGGAATTTATTCAGAGCGAACTTGAAAAGAGGAGGAGCATAAATCAACTCACCACAACAAGAAGAGAAGAGGACGCAGTTGAAATTGTATCTGGAATAGAGTCTGATGAGACAACTGGGGAAACAATCCGTTTGGAAATTAGAAACAGGGATGTCAAGTCCGAGGCTTATGAGAGAACTAAATCGTTGATTAGACCCGGACATGCCGATTATACCGCTAGGGAAAAATATGCTTCTGTTTTCGACTACCGTGGAGGTGGGTTCTTATCTGGAAGGATGACGGCTTGCCTTGTAGCTGCTGGAGCCATCGCCAAGAAGGTCCTTGAAACTCAAGGTATCAAAGTCTTAGCTCACACGATCTCAATAGGTGACGTGAAGGTTACCAAAGTGCTGAGCGATGAAGATGTCGAAAGAAACAGGTTTTCTAATTTTGTCAGGTGTGCTGACTTAGAAAAGGCAAAGGAAATGGAGAGAGCCATAGAAGAAGTCAAACGAGAGGGGGACTCGCTTGGAGGTATTATAGAATGCCGAATTATTGGGTTGCCTCTAGGGGTTGGTGAGCCTATTTTTCACTCTATCGAAAGCGATGTCTCACATTCAATTTTTGCAATACCTGCAGTAAAGGGGATAGAGTTCGGGTCCGGGTTTAAGGGTTCAGATAGAAAGGGGAGTGAGAACAATGATCCATTCGCTGTGAAAGAAGGAAAAGTGGTTACCCTTACAAACAACTCCGGAGGTATTCTCGGAGGAATCAGCAATGGCATGCCAGTCGTGTTTAGAGTAGCGATAAAACCCACTTCCAGTATTGCTAAGGAGCAACAGACTATAGACTATGAGAAACTCGAGGGAGCCTCTCTTTCAATCAAAGGGAGACATGACCCTTGTATTGCGGTTCGAGCCCCCCCTGTCGTGGAAGCGATGACAGCTCTGACCATAACAGATCTGATGATGGCAGGGGGCTTCATAAGAAAATCGTAGGTGGCATTAGTATGAAAATAGAAGAGTTAAGAAAAAAAATTGACCAAACAGACTCTGAAATTTTGAGTCTGATGAGTAGGAGAATGCTGTTATCAATCAGAGCTGGACGTCTCAAGAAGAGGATAAGAGATGAAAAACGCGAGGAAGAAATTTTAACCAACCTAAGGGCCAGACAAGACCGACTACTATTCCCTTCATTCTCTGAGGAATTGTACAGCAAAATATTTACTGAATCTAAAAAGTTGCAAAGGAAGAATTTCAAGTTGGCTGGATTCCAGGGAGAGAGAGGAGCTTTCGGAGAGTCTGCTTGCGAAGCTTTCGATGATTCTTACATCCCCGTTCCCTGCCTAGAATTTTCAGATGTTTTTGAAGGCGTGTCGAACGGTGAGCTCGACTTTGGTGTGGTTCCGATAGAAAATTCCTCAGAAGGTGCAATTAGTTCAGTGAGTCATCTTGTGACCGAAAAGAATGTCAACATAATCGGAGAGGTCGTCTTGCCTGTCCATCATTCTCTGCTTGGTCTCTCAAATGAAAGTCTAGAAGGGGTGAAGGTAGTATACTCTCATCCTCAGGCACTTGCACAGTGTAGGAATTTCATAATCGATAACAAGTTGGAGCCAAGACCTTACTACGATACTGCGGGTGCTGCAGCAATGATTGCAAAGGAAAAACCTACTGCTGCGGCGGCAATAGCCGGACGAAATTGCTCAGACCTATATGGATTAAAAGTACTTGAGGAAAATATCGAGGATTCGAAATCAAATTTCACCAGATTTCTGGTAATATCGGGTGGAAAATTCTTAGGAAAGGGAAACAAGTGCTCAATAACATTCTCTACCAAGGACAAAGCGGGCGCACTATTCTCGGTCTTGGGATTCTTTAAGGAAGCGGGGATTAATCTCACTATGATAGAATCTATCCCTACAAGAGATTCGACGGGTAGAGCAAAGTTTCTAATTGACTTCATTGGAGGCTACCGGAACAAGAAAACAATTGAGACTTTGGAGAAAATAAAAGCCCAAACTACCGAATTCAAACTACTCGGTTGTTACAGGAGTTGGTCAAAGTGAAGATTGCGATAATTGGAATTGGAAAAATGGGATCCTGGCTTTCTAACAAACTTCAAGACGATAACGAGGTCGCTGTCTACGATACCGATAAATTGAAGACTAGCTCTTTAAAGGGCGTTACTGTATTATCTTCTCTTCCAGAGATCGCAGTATTTCAGCCGGAAGTTCTGATAAATGCGGTGAATCTTGGAAGCACCATAGAAGTTTTCGACGAGATTTCACAATTTTTGAACGAGAGCTGCATGATTGCTGATATAGCTTCAATAAAGGGTGATTTGTCGTCATACTACATTCACTCTAGGCATAAATTTGTGTCAACCCATCCAATGTTCGGTCCCACAAATGCAAACATGTCTTTACCGGTAGGTGAGAGCGCTATAATAATAAAAGAATCTGAGGAGTCGGGCAAAAAAATTTTCAGAGACTTTTATCAGAAGATCGGGTTGAACGTTTATGAACTTTCGTTCATTGAACACGATTCTATGATGGCTTACTCCCTTACTTTGCCTTTCTCGTCCTCTATGGTGTTTGCAGCATGCGTAGACACTCGGGCAGTCCCGGGAACTAATTTCAAGAGACACATGGAACTTGCGAGAGGGCTCCTGTCTGAAGATGATAGTTTACTCTCAGAAATTCTCTTCAACCCAAGGTCTATTTCGCAGCTTGAAAAGATAACCTCTAGACTAGAATTCCTGAAGCACATCATCAGGGATCGTGACTACCAGGAAGCAGGAAGGTTCTTCGATAAGCTCAGAGAGAACATAGGTAAGTAGCGCAAAATAGTCTCCAGACTTCAGCGACTCGTTGGGCACAGCAAGGACTTGGTCTTCTCCTTATTGTGCTCTTTTCCACAGTGGCAGATCCCTCATGAGAACTGCATTGAACCCTTTTAGATATGCAGGTGCCGTATTTCGAATTAGGAGTTCAAAACAGTAACCATTTTATAAAGGTTTTCTATTAACTCATTATGGAAGCCCCTGAGCAACTTAAAAACGAGTATGAGAAGCTAAACAAGAGAGGACTACCAAAGAAGACGGTTAAGAGAATAAGGGAATTCATTGATGACCTTGATTTACAGGGAATTTCAAAAGGAAGACAATACGCATACATTCTGAGACTAAAGAAGATAGCCTTAATGATTCCTGACAAATTCCTGGAGCCCTCAGAGAAAGACATCAAGTCTGTGGTTTCAAAGATATCCAACACTAAGGTAAAGTGGGGATCTGGAGAAGCGCATTATCCAACTGAGAATGGATTGCAGGGGTACAAAGTAGCATTAAAGAAATTCTACAAGTGGCATTTGGGGAAGAACGAGAATTATCCTGATTGTGTTAAATTCATTAAGATAGGAAACGGTCATCCGTCCAGACAGGTGAAACCTGAATCACTGATTACCCAGGATGAAGTCAACAAATTGATAGATGCATCCGAGAATCAGAGGGATAGAGCAATATTCAGCACATTATACGACTCTGGAATAAGGATAGGAGAAATGCTAACGATGAAGATCAGAGACGTTGATTTTGACGATTACGGTGCGCTGATAAGGGTGACGGGCAAGACAGGATTTAGACAGGTCAGAATAGTTGGAAATTCTATTCCTTATCTAAGATCGTGGCTAGACGTCCACCCCGACAAGAACAACAAAGATGCCTGGCTGTTCACTAGCTTTAATGAAAGGATCAAAGGAGAGCCATTAACGCATTTTGACATCTATTCTATATTCAGGAGAGTGACTAAAAAGAGCGGACTTAAGAGGAGAATCCATCCACATCTATTTAGACATACCAGGGCTACCATTCTGGCAAGTAAGGTAGTAGAGGCACCCTTAGAATCTCAAATGGGGTGGGTGCATGGCTCCAAACAGACTAAAACCTATGTCCATTTGTCACTGAGAGACCAGGACAGATCAATTCTAAAGGGATATGGAATAGAGGTTAAGGACGACAAGAAATCAATGGAAGAAAGGCCTAAAGAGTGTCCAAGATGCCACAGTCTCAATGCTAGTAATTCAATGTACTGCAATAGATGTGCTCTGCCTCTAGATGTCAAACTTGCGATAGACCTGGATGAAATGAAGAAGAAGGTAGAATCAACGATAATGGAATCACCGACAGTTGACAAGAGTGTAAAGGATCTATCTAAGTTCTTTGATCCTGGTTTCAAAGACAAGATGCTCGAGGCTATGATAAGCCAAATACTGAGTAATCCAGATATGAAAGAGAAGTTCATTAAGGAGCTTCTAACCAAATCCTAAGAGAGTGAAGATCAAATGGAAGATGGATCAACATTGAAATTAGGTCAAGAGAAAGGGGGTGATAACGGATGGACCGAGAGATGAATATGGACAGCAATGAGAAAGCGTGTGTTGCTTTTCTAGAAAAGAGTCTAGGCCTGGAATATGAAACAATAGTAGACCTTAAGGCTGTGGCACACCTGACACATACAGATATCACATTTCTAATCAGTGACTACATAGAAGATGGAATGAAGAGAGACATTGACAACAACGGAATCGCAAAGAGAAGAGAAGACCTAAGGCAAAAGAGAGATGAGTACCTGAAACAGAAAGAATCAGACGGATCTAAGTGAGCGGCCGTAATTTTAATCCTCTTAATTTCCACTTCTATTTTCTGTTAATCCCTGTTAATCCTGGGTGAGACTCTAGAACTTTAACTCTAGTCGAGTAGTCTAGATTTCCTGACCTCTTAACTTTCACAATTTACATAGGCGTGTATCCACATACATGGTAGCTGAAAAGGAGGCTGATTCTCACCCTGGTCATTCTCTGCTTTTGGATTGATGTTTGCTCCGCAATTCTTGCATTTTTGTCTGTTTCCATTAGCCTCAACCGCCCCTAGCCTTGTCGGCCCAACTTTCAGTTTTTCTATCATGGGGGCGTGTATCCGCATACATGTATAGGAGCAGAAGAGTGGCTAGTAATGTTATAACAGGGATTTTGTGGATTTCAAGGTTTGAGAATGAGGACTAGTCGAGGTCTTTCAGTGGACGCACCCTAAAATCCCTAATGGATTGAATAGAAAATAAACGAGAAAAATAGGGACTGCCCGAGTGGATTGAGGCTACTGGTTAAATTCTGGGTGAGCTTCCCTGACTTGCTCAGCTATTTCTATCACCTTGTCGATAGGGACGTGACTTAGATCTCTCACGCCTCTAAAGAAGTGGACTATCAGTTCAAGAGCCTTTGTTCTCTCCTCGTCGGTTTGTGCTTGGTAGTAATCCCAAACAGCATCTCCAAACAGGGTTGCACCTAGAGTATATTCCTGCCCGATCCAGTTTCGTACCATCCCTTTAACAATCGGAGTTATCAGAGAGTCCTTTTCTTTCTTCAGTTCCAATATTTCTTCAAAGAGCTTGTTACGCATCCCTGTCTTCTCCTCGATTTGAGCACTGATGTTTTGAGATTCTGTCTCAAGTTTCTGGATCCTATTGTTGATTTCTAGCTCAGTCTTTCGTTCAGCTACCAACTCATCTATCTCGTCGATCAGTCCGTCTCGTTCAGCGATCTTAGATTCAATCTCATTTCTGACTGCGTTAAGCCTGCTCTCCTCTGAGACTAGAGACCCTACACACTTTTCAACGAGAGGAACATAGTAAATGCTGTTGCTGTCTGCAATCTTCACCAAGAGGTCTCTATGCTGAGTTTGAAGGCCTCTTTCGTAGATTTCCTTAACTAGTCTCCTTGAAAAGTCTGAATCGCCAAGCTTCTTCAGGTAGGAGTAGACTTGTTTTGAATCTGCGTTCTGCATATCGAATAGAAGCGCAGGCAAGCCATCATCCTGTTCTTCTATGGCCTTCACTCCTATATCGAGGAGTCCCGGTATGCTCTTTCCACTCTTCTTGACCCTATCGTTTTGTGCTTCGTCTAGTTTAATATGCTTGTCAATCATTCATATTCACCCCCTCAGGTTTAAGGATGACCTGAAACCGTCCTTTAAAAAAGTGGACTGGGAATTTTTTGAGACTTGAGTATCACTTTTTGACCTGGAGTTCTTTGATACACGAGTATCATTTCCGAGACCGAGAATCTCGAAATGACCTATCTTGACAAACTGATCTTCTAGTTCTACGACAAAAACGAACTCAGTCATAGCTAGAGCCTCCGTTTTGTACCGATTTCTCGTTAGATGAAGGGTCAAGACGAGTGATTACACCTTTTGAGTCGGGTATCTCAGAAATTGACGGATGAGAGAGGGGTTTCTGGATAGAAGCGACTGATTTCAGTCCCAACTCTCTCATCCTTTCCTTTCTTTCCTTAGATATCTCAGGGTGCCTCTTCAGCCAGATCGATTCTCTTCTTAGGTGTTCGCTGACCGGATCCTCTGTTGAATTCGATAGATCGGGATCTATTCCTTCAGTGCCTTTCCGCACTATGAATTCCCTGCGCAGCATTTCAAGGGTGAAATAACCAGGTGCAGCCTTCCGCTTCAATTTCTTCATTGACCTGGTTATAAGTTCAAACTCCGGATTCTTGCAGATTTCATCCTCAGAGTACCAGATTTGATTGGAGTCTGAGACTAGCGGACATAAAGGACACTCGCATTTATCGAATAATGAGCAGCTTTCAGGATTCATTTCTGATTTCCTCCTTCAGAAATGATGCATCCCTTTTCGTTTGGATCCCATACTTGTCCACTTGGACAAGGTAGCTCTAGGAGACCTTTCTCTATGTAGGTTCCAGCTTTCAGAATCGGGAACTTAGAGATTTTCCCTTTTTGATATATGTATTTGCCAAAGCTGAAACTCTCCTTCACTTTAAAGTATTGCCATTCATCGCTCTGGACATAGGATTTTTCAGGTTCTTGAGAGGTACTTGAATTATCACTTGGACGAAGAGGACTATCAGGACTATCATTTAGGGGACTCACACCTTCTTTTTCCTTTTTTGACTCATTTATGTGTCTGTCCCCCATTTCATCGTCCTCTTCGTCCTCATCGTCCACACTTGTTTGGAGACCCTGAGAAATACTTGATAAAACGGCACTCACGTATTCGGGGTCATATCTGGCTTTCAATTCGTTCAGTTTGCTTACATCTGGTATCCTAACGACTGATACTCTCCTGTTTTTGTCTTTCTCCCCGTCCTTGCCTTCGACCTTGATTCTAGGCCTGTCTGTCTTGAGGCCCAGAGCAGAGAGTATTTTCCCAGTCTGTTTTGAGTAGTTCTGACCGACTTCATCATAGATGGAAGAGAGATATATCCCAGAGTAGTTCTTGCCTCCGATGAAATACTCAATTTGGTTATCCTCTGCATTCTCCAGGATTGATAAAAGAGTGGACGCAATAATGCCGTTGGGTGTCTCCCTTGCAACCTCGACATTCCTTCTGATCTGGTACTCCAACACCTTAGAAAGCTCTTGCTTGACCTCTGGAATTATCTCTATTAAATCCTCAAAGAACGAAATGATTTCGAAGAGTCTAGGTTCCAAGTGATTCTCGTACTTTGACAAGAAGTCTGAGGATTCTATTTCGTTGATCTTGTCGCACCACTTGATCCTGAATTGCAACAGTTTCCCTCTGATCTCTTTGGCTTCATAGTCGAACTCGTCAAGCGCCTTTCCCTTGATCTTTCTCGGAACGTCCTTTCTTGACATCTCGAAATTCTGGTTGATCTGGAAACTCTTAGATTCAATTGCATCATCTTTGAATGGGGTTCTACCAGCTAGTGCGATTGGTCCATAGAGCTTGTAGCCGACCAGAGCCGAATATCCTCTCTGTATCTTTTGGTCTGCGTTGAGGTAAACAGAATTTCTATTGAACTTTGAATTAAGTAGAGCAGACGTTTCATTATCCATCTCTCCTTTTTCATCAACGTATAAGATAGGGGAATAGAGCTCGGATACTCTCTTAAGGGGAGCAGAGCTGATATTCACGAGGTAGAATCCATAAGGCGTGATGTTTGTCAGAACTGACAACAATCTGGACTTCCCCTTTCCGTATGGTGCTATGATATGGATCATGGGAAACGAGGTGTCCTTGAGAGTGTCAAAGAGAACTGCTTTCAATAACCACAACGAGAGAAGAAATTCATCTTCCTGCCTGACTTCCACATACTTGTGAATGAATCCTTTTGTTTGGGAATAGAGTAGAAACTCCGATTCGTATTCTATCGGTGCCGGTGGGAACTTGATGTAATCAGTTTGGTCGTTGTCGAAAATGCGATCTAGTTTCTGGGTTGCAATTTGAGGAGCTGGAGTTATTATAACCTTGTTGCCCTCTTCATCATAGGTTTCCACATGCTTAACAAATATCGGTCTGCTAGTTCCATTGTGTTTGATGAATTGATTTATGACAATCCTTCTATCTACGTCTTGTTCTATGTCGTGAATCTGATCGTAATAGTATCCATCTTTCTTGAATCTCGTCTTAGAAATGGTTTTAAAGTCTTCCTCGTTATCTTCTTTGGTGCTTGTGGCCGCATTTTTGGGCCCCTTTGACGAGGGGCCCACACTTCCTTTATCTGTCTGTTTCTTGCTCATTTGAAACTACCTCACTGTTATCGGCCTTCTCTGTTTTCTTGCGCTCTTGAACCTCTTGGATAAGTTGATTCCAGAGCTTCAACCATTTGGGTTCTTGCTGAGAGACAGTCATTTCTTGTCAATCCTCAAAGACCCGTCCACATTCAAAGAAACCTTGATCTCATCACCTTTCTGGATTCTCTTGTTCCTTACCCAATCACTAGGTATTCTCGCGTAGAAGGTGCCACCCGACTTTCTAATGAAGGTCTCCCATTCCATAACGGATTCCATAATCGTCCGATAGATGTGTGAGATTTATCTGATAATCATCGGGGATGGTCCTATAAATACAGTTTGTAACTGACTCAACCTGGGATCAGCCCAATTTTTATTTCAAGTATCTGAGTATTTTTATATTATTAAAATGAGTTTTTCTTTAAATATGAGTTAAGGACCTTCATTAACTTATTAGGTGCTTATTTGAACTTTTAATTCTATGCAGGTGCCGGGATTTGGACCCGGGCTAAAGGCTTGGAAGGCCTTTGTGCTACCAGGCTACACAACACCTGCTTTTGCACTCCGTGGATTGTCGCCGTTTTATTAAATATTTGCAGTGATCCCCGAATAGATAAGGGTAGTCAAAGCCCGAACTCAACTTTAGCTAAAACTCTCACGCCGTTTGCTACTTAGAACGAGTAGAAAAACTAATTATATGTTTTGAAACTAGGTGAGTGTGCGGAAGAACCTTCTGCTCATGGGAATTCTAATACTAGTAGCGGGGATAGTAGTAGCGGGAATCGCGGTTTTAGAAATTTCGAGTGAATCTAGCGACTCTGGAACTTCTATGTATCTCGGGCCTAATGGCCATTATTACTCCAACGAGCTGACTGGATATCCAAATGGCGAAATTGATGTCAGTTCAAACGTGAGTTTCTATCTTATTCCATCGCAAGACCTTAATTCAGCCAATTTGTCGAACATTCAAACGTACGCTGTGAGTCCAACGTATTCAGCTGGGAATGCTTCAGTATATACTGGACTTGGGGGAACTTACTATGTTGTCACCTTCGGAAGTGGTGCCCCCAGAGTTGCCTATGCATCAATTCCCTTTAATTTCGGACAGGTGGAGTTGTTCGGAGTCCTAGTCGTAGCAGGGGTAATCGCGGCAATTGCAGGTTTTGTAATCGCAATACTTGGAGCAGTTCTCCGTTCAAAGAACAAACCACTCCAACAATTTTAGGAACTTCCAATTCTTTCTTTCCCCTTTTTGGTTGTAAAATGAAGGCTTAAGACTGACTTCGTTACTTATCCCTGCCACAAAGAATAAAATAATGAAGATGCATCAATACGAGATGAGAGAGTACTTCAGAGAAGATGAGATTAAATCGTTATGGCGAGAAATTTTGACGGATAAGAGTGTCGAAATCTCAAGACTCAATGATCCAGATTCAAGAGACAGGGCGATTCTGATAAAGTACGAGGATATTGACGCATTAAACAGAGACTTTGCATTGAGTTTCATTAAGTCCCCCGACGAATACGTCAGGTTGTTAAAAGAATCACTCTATTCCGACTTCCTTTCAGAGGGATTTAAGTCAAGAAAAGATCGAAGGGTCAACATAAACATCTCGTCGTTCTTACCTGACCTAAAGAGGGTAATAAGAGACTTAAGAAGCAGTGATCTTAACACATTTTTGCAAATTGACGGAATCGTCAAGAGAGTATCTGAAGTAGTTCCTACGATAACCATGGCTGCTTTCCTTTGTGCCTATTGCAAAACCATCGATATATACCCCCAGCTAGGTTCTAAATTGCTGGAGCCCGTCGCTTGTTCCCAATGTGGGAGAGGAAAGGATCAGACGAAGTTCCAATTCCTTCCGGAAAAGAGCATCTATATGGACACTCAAATTATCGAAGTTCAGGAGAAACCCGAGTTATTAAAGGGAGCATCCCAACCTGCCAAATTATCTGTTCATCTGGAAGATGAGATTTGTGGAAAATTCAACCCTGGAGATAGGATCACGGTCAATGGTATACTGAAGGGGAAACAGAAGTTCGTTGGAAATTCTCCCACCAACCAATTTGATATCTTTCTTGAAGCAACTTACATTGGGAGAGAATCTTCCGAGTATGAGGAAGTCCAGATCGGCGACAAAGATGTTGAAGAAATAAAGAGAGTGGCCAAGGACCCTGAGATCTATTCTAAGCTTGTTTCTAGCGTCGCACCAACCATTTTTGCAATGGAAACGGTCAAAGAGGCCGTTATATTTCAACTGTTTGGAGGAGTGCGAAAAGTATTCGAAGACGGAACCTACGTCAGAGGTGATATACACATACTTCTCTTTGGAGACCCTGGGTGTTTGATAGGCGACGAGCGAGTTGTGCTGGGCAACGGGGCGATATGGAAGATTGGGAATATTGGCAGGACCCACATGGAGAAAATAAATCTTCCCCTGCAGACCGGACAGGGATGGAAGAGAGATATCGCCACGGTCTTTCATTCCTACAGAAGACAACCAGTGCTTGAGATAGTCACCGAATCTGGAAAGAGCATTGTAGGCACATACAACCACCCACTTCTTGTGTCTGAAGCTGGGAAACGTTCCGTCCCTATAGCTGCAAGGAACCCTATTACTGGTAAGGAATTCAGCTTCGATAAGAAGCCAGTCCACAGGTGGAAACGACTGGATGAAATTAGACCGGGAGACAAACTGGTGGCGACATCGGGTATCAGATGTACGATAAAAAAACACATTCCAACTAGTTTTGCTCACATTCAGTCACGATTTGGACCGAGATCAAAGACCATACTGCCCGATAGAGTGACACCTGAACTTGGAGCGTTTTTAGGATATATGCTCGGTGAAGGTTGGATTGGAAAATACAAGACAGGCTTTGTCGTAGCTGAAAGTGAAAAAGAGCTGATAGACCAACTTTCTATTCTTGCAAAAAGACTGTTCAATGTAGCACCTCGTATATTAGAGCGCATCCCAAGTGATTCTCTCATCGGTGAAAGGACCATTAAGAGGAAAACGCGACTCTACTATTGCGAAATAAATAGTGAAGATGTGAGTTACAACCTGTCTTTCCTCAGGAACAAGCGAGCTCCAGATCTCATTCTTCAATCCGGAAACGCAGTCGTTTCAGAATTCATAAAGTGGCTGTTCACCGCAGATGGTTGTGTCTTCGACAAGGGAAGGGGTAAGAGAGAAGTGCAACTAAAGTCATCAGACTTAGAACTGTTACGAGATGTCCAAATACTGCTATTAAGATTTGGTATACACTCTAGAATACCTGGAGTTCTTCAACAGCGCAGCGCTTACAATCTTGTTATAAGGAGATCGAAAGACATAGTGAAATTCAGGGAAAAGATAGGGTTTGCTCTCAAAGCAAAACAGGATAAGCTAAAAGATCTTGCAGATTCCGTCAAGTTGAAGCCTCACAAAAGACACAGCCAAAGGACTGAGAAGGTGATAGCGGTAAGGAAGCTGGAATACGCTGATGTTTTCGATATTGAGGTTCCTAAAGGCCACAGGTTCTTAGCCAATGGTATTGTCTCGCACAACACTGCAAAGAGCCAGATTTTAAAGTATTCGATAAACCTGTCGCCAAAATCTATCTACAGTTCAGGCAAAGGTAGTTCAGCTGCCGGTCTCACCGCGGCTGCTGTAAAGGATGAGTTTTCTGAGGGAAGATGGACTCTTGAAGCAGGCACACTGGTTCTGGCAGATGGCGGACTAGCGGCAGTCGATGAACTTGATAAGATGAGCAAGGAAGACAGCAGCGCTCTCCACGAATCAATGGAGCAGCAAACGATTACCATTAGCAAAGCCGGAATCAATGCGACTCTGATGTCACGGTGTGCTGTCCTCGGAGCCGCCAATCCTAAATTTGGAAGGTTTGATGAAAATGAACCCTTTACCAACCAGACAGACTTTCCCCCCACCCTTTTATCTAGATTTGACCTGATATTCGTGATCGTCGACAGACCCGGGAAAACTGATGTTGACATGTCTAATTACATTCTAAAAGTACATTCAGACGGGGAAAAGATAGCGAGTGGACTGGCAATAGAGAAATCAGAATTTAAACCATTTTTCGACCACGAATTCATGAAGAAGTACATAGTTTATGCGAGAAAATTCTGTTTCCCCATACTGTCTCCGAGTGCGAAAGATAAAATCGGGAAATTCTACGTAGAAAAGAGGGCTTCTTCCTCCAAACAGGGCTCAGTGGCTATTACACCAAGGCAGCTCGAAGCCCTGATCAGATTGTCAGAAGCTTCGGCAAGGATTAGGCTTTCAGACAGGATAACTGAAGAGGACGTGGAAAAGGGGCAAAAGCTAATGGAATCCTTCCTGAATCAAACAACTCTGGTCAATGGAATTCCGGATATCGATATAATTCTTACCGGATATGCGTCCAAAGACAGGAAGGGATTACTCTCCTTGAGCGAAATCATTAGGAAACTTCACGATGAGAACAAAGGTAGAGATGTGTCGATAAAACAGATCGAAGAGGAAGCCAAAGGCGCTGGGCTAGATCAAAGTCAAGTCGAGAGAAATATAAAACTGCTAAGAGATAAAGGACAGTTGATAGAACCGAAATCTGGGTTCTATAGACTTCTAAGATCTTGATGGGTGATAATAGAAATATGCTAACACGATTTCATTCAGAGCATGGTGGAACAGAGGGATGGATTTGATCTGGACTAGATTCTTTAGAACTCCGAGTGATACGTTGCTCGCCGTTGCAGATGAAGAGTTGTTAGGCAAGGTACTCAAAGATGGAAAGTACAGACTGGAGGTTTCTGAAAACTTCTATAAGGAAGTGCTCGTAGAAGACGATGCGTTGAGAGATCTC
Organism: Thermoplasmata archaeon; assembly: GCA_021792255.1. Lineage (GTDB taxonomy): Archaea > Thermoplasmatota > Thermoplasmata > Thermoplasmatales. Next base: position 164,383 of record JAJYUZ010000001.1, on the reverse strand, counting down.
TTGTCAATGTGCACCGTAGCGAACTTGGTTGGAAAGAGGTGCGTCAGCATAGCCATCGAACTGGAATACATTTCTAAAGAGAATGTGATCTATATTGAGGGTATTCCCCATGCCCAATTCACGTCAATGGTATGAGAGAATCTTCTTCAGGTTCAATCCTGAAGCAATCTCAAAGGAGTTTAATATTCCGTTATCCGAAGTGGCAGATTTTCGAGCTTTTCTGGTTACACCTAACCTCTCTGATCAGAACTCGGCAGGGTGGGCCTCTAAAGGAAATCTGATTTATCCTCTTGAACCCGATCAAATTAATGATCTAATCTCTAAGCTTAACTATCCAGCAATGAGAGATTTCTGGAAATCTACGCATTCCTTGAGAATTCATGGAGATTCAAACCTAATTCAATTTCCCTCAGCAATGGCAATAATCAACATGACACCGGACTCCTTCTACCCAGTCAGCAGAACAAAAGAGAGTGAACTGGAACAGAAGCTAGAAGAGATTAAAACGACTGGATGCAACATAGTCGATATCGGCGGGCAAAGTACTAGACCAGGGAGCAAACAAGTGTCTTCAAAGAATGAGATTAGGAGAATCTCATATGCGGTAGAGACCTCGCTAAACATGAAATTTACCGTGTCTATAGATTCATACAGGCCGGAAGTGCTAAAAGAATGTCTTGAGATGGGTGCGCACATAATCAATGACGTCACAGGTTTGGAGAATCTGGAAGTCGGAAAACTTGCAAGGAAGTATGATGTACCACTCATTGTAATGCACAAAAAAGGAAGTTTCAAGACAATGCAACACTCGCCAACATACAAGAATGTGGTGAACGAAATAATAAGTTTCTTCTTGAAGAAGATTTCTCAGGCTACTGCGCTTGGCATAGAAGACAACCTGATCCTAGATCCAGGGATTGGGTTCGGTAAGAGGGTGGAGGACAACCTCAAAATAATCGACAATCTCATGGACTTCAAACTCGGTCATCCTCTTCTGATTGGTCTGTCGCGTAAGAGTTACATTGGTGAGATAATGAACGAAAGTGTCGACGAGAGGGGTGAGTCTTCTCTCATTTTTAATTCGGTTGCAATTATGAAAGGCGCTGACCTCATCAGAGTGCATGATATAAAAGGGAACATGAAATTAATTAAAATAATTAAAAAGTTGAGAGAAGTCTAAATGTGTATCAGATAATGATACATTATGATACTGACAAAGAGTATGGAAATTGTGTTGACGACTTTTACTAGAGGATTTATGGCTGGTCCTGCAGTATCTTTTGTTGCATCCCCGACAGTATCACCGACAACGGCCGCCTTGTGAGCTTCAGACCCCTTTCCTCCAAGGTTTCCTTGTTCTATGTACTTCTTTGCGTTATCCCATGCTCCCCCACCCACAGTCATCATAATCGCAAGTGGGAAACCTGATATTATCACACCTATCAACAATCCTCCAACGGCGAGAGGCCCAAGCAGAAATCCTACAACTATTGGTGTAAGAACAGCAATAACTGCAGGCACCATCAACTGCCTCAGTGCCTCCTTTGTAACAATGTCTACTGCTCTTCCATAGTCGGGCTCGTCTTCTCCAGAAAGAATCTTTGGCTTGAGTCTGAATTGTGACCTCACTTCTTCGACGATGGCGGATGCAGCCTTTCCAACTGCGTTCATCAGATAAGAAGTGAAAAAGAACGGTAGAGAACCCCCTATTATTAGTCCCGTTACAACGATAGGATCGTCGAGCTGAATTGTCTGGAAACTGGGATTCACTGCTATAATAGTCTTAAAGGCGGCGAAGAGTGTAAGTGCTGCCAGCGCCGCGCTACCTATCGCATAACCTTTCGTAACTGCCTTTGTTGTATTTCCAACAGCATCGAGAGGATCTGTCACTTCTTTTCTAGTCTTTTCATCGAACCCTGACATTTCTGCTATTCCGCCTGCATTATCCGTAATCGGTCCGTAAGAGTCTATCGAAATTATCATTCCCGTTGCTGACAACATGCTCGCTGCAGCGATCGCGATTCCATAGAGACCCATTTCCGAGTTGCCCCCATACGAATTGTAAGTGATGGAAAACGATATCACTATGCCGGCCACTATGACTATTGCTGGAATAAAGACAGCTTGGAGTCCGTAAGCCAAGCCGGTTATAATGTTAGTTCCAGTCCCAGTCACTGATGATTTCGCTATCTTTGCGACAGGCGAGAATCTCTCAGATGTATAGTACTCTGTGACATAGACGATGACTCCCATTATGACAACACCGATTATGGCATCAAAGAAGATAGCCAGATTTCCTCGCATCAAGTAATAATCGACTACGTAAAATCCAATCACTGACAGTATTACTGTAACAATAAGCCCTTTGTAAAGGGCTGTCATTATCCGTTGTTTTTCACCTTTCTTCACGAAGAATGATCCAACTATTGTCGCAAGGATTGCAGTCCCTCCTATAGCGAGTGGCAAGATGATCCCGCTTTGAGAAAGGTACTTTGAACCTGAGTGCGATGAATAAATCAGATATCCTAGTAGCATCGCCGAAAGGGCAGTGACCACGTATGTCTCGAATAGGTCTGCACCCATTCCAGCACAGTCACCCACATTATCGCCAACATTGTCTGCGATGACTGCAGGGTTTCTCGGATCGTCTTCGGGAATACCCGCTTCCACTTTGCCTACAAGGTCAGCTCCAACGTCAGCACCCTTTGTATAGATCCCTCCCCCAACTCTTGCAAAGAGGCTCACCAGGGATGCCCCAAAGATGTAACCTATCATCAACATGGGACTTCCGAACCACATATAAAACACTACAAGCCCTAGCAAGGCTAACGAAGCTACTATCAAGCCAGTTACAGTCCCCCCTCTGAAGGCAAGCTTCAGAGCAGGGTTCAGTCCCTTCTTTGCCTCGATTGCGGTCCTGACATTTGCACGGACCGAAATGCTCATTCCAATTAGTCCTGCTACAGCAGAACCCGTTGCCCCTACCAAAAAGCCGACCGTCAGCTTCCAAGCTTCTGAAAGACCGGAAGACAGATAGAATGCAACGAAGATTATTACAGCTAAAATGGCTGCAAAGATGAATACGCTCGTGTACTGTCTTCGCATGAATGCGTTAGCACCCTGACGTATTGACATCGAAATTTTTTCTGGCTTCTGTTCAGTTACCGGTATTCTCAGGAGCAAAAAGCTCTGCAAAGCTGCATATGCAAGGCCAATTAAAGCAGTTGCGAGTATGAACAGTTCCCAGTTTAATAGATATGATGGCATCCCTACCGCATTTTTCAATTGTTATTAATATTTACTTCACTTATTTCCTTGCAAATTCTACCAAAATCTCACTAGTAGGAAGCAGAGTGCTTAACACGATGTCTAAGAAAATATCCAGTGGAAATTAAAAAGAAAAAAATCAAAGGGATGAAGGAGTTCTGACCTTATTTCTGTCTATCTTCATTCCTCTGGGAGTAACTATGAGGTATCTATTGCCAAGTGCGACAACATCTCCTCCATTATCGCCGGCTGATCTTTTCAATTCGCTGACTATTCTTCGCATTTGAAGCTCATCGGATTGAATTGCAGCGTAGTCGAGTATCAGAACGTCCCCGTTCAGAACGATTTCTGAAAATTGAGGGACCTCTTCAAATTTAATCAATTCTCCTATCTTTACCGAGGTTCCTGCTCCAGGCTCGTCTGTAAATTGATACTCATTAAGGTCTATGTATTTTCTTGGCTCTTTAGGAGGTCTGTCAGTCTTGATAACGGTCCTTTTTCTGAACGTCATTGGCATTGGTGTTCACCTGCCAATAAATATATTCCTCATTAATTAATATTTTCCTAACATTTCTGCTCTTTGAAAACGCTGCAAATACCCCCTAAAATATTTTTATTATTCAGTTAATTTTGCGCAATATCTAAGTTTGAAGGTCTATCGGGCGGTGGTCTGAGGTATAGGAAAAATATTTTTGTGTGCAGTTATAACCCAATACCCGGCTTAGCTCAGTTGGTAGAGCGGTGGACTGTAGAGGGATAGCGCTGTGGCGCAACCGCCGCCATCCACAGGTCGCTGGTTCAAATCCGGCAGCCGGGATTAAGGAAATAGTCTAAATCAAGCCACCATAACAGTAAATGAAAGATCTTTACGGGGACCAGTTCTTGTTGTAGAAATCTATAGCCCATTTGATAACTCGTTAAAATCTGGAGTAGTTCTACCGTTCGAGAAGGTCAAACATCATCAGGCCCGAAATCAATTTTGGGTAAAAGTCGGTTGATTTCTCTGGCATGACTTCGTCATTCATGGCCGCATTCCAGACAACCTTTGGATCGACTGGCTTTACCAGGAATGCAAAAGATGCATTCCCTTCATTTACATCTTGCATTGCATCGGTTGCCCACCTGGTAAATTTTATCGTTTCCCTGTTTGTAATGGCGAGAACACCTGAAATTACAAGGTTGTTTAGAATTGATACGTTGATATCTTCCACAGTAGATGTTGTTTTTGGAAGGTTTTCCTTCAGCTTCAGGTCAAACCCGTGTCCTTTGAAGTAGAAAACCATATCCATTTTTAAGGGGTCATTGATGAATTCAATTGGAACTTCCTTTATTTCGAATTTTTCTTCTAGTTTTTCCAGCACTTGCTGAGGATTGAATTTACTATTGACTATCACTCGGTGGGATGGTAATATCACCAGTCCCGGGTCGTATCTGTTCACGAGCACCGCCATAACGTACCCGGTGTTTCCTGCTTGGTTATTTTCTTTGCTAAAAGCGAGTGCGGTTTCGTACCTGTGGTGCCCGTCTGCTATGACCAGTTTCTTGCTTTTGAATATATCAGTTATCTCCTGAGAATTCAACCTATAGATGATGTGTCTTACCCCACCATCATCTGTCAAATCCAGATTCCTAATCTTAGGGAGGGAATCGAGCAACTTCTCGACTTCCATTGAAGGGTCGTCGTAAAGAAAAAAGACTGGTTCCAGATCTGCGTTGGTCGCCCTGAGCATTTTTAGTCTGTCTTCCTTTGGACCGGTGAAAGTCCGCTCGTGTCGATATATCTTTTTTTCCGAATAATCTTCAATCTTTACAGCTGCAAACACACCCGTTCTCCTTCTGGTTGAACCAAATATTGTGAATTTCTCGACGTACTCATAGAAATGTGGCGTCTGATCTTTCGCGAGGATTCCTTTCCTAAGCCATTCATTCAGTGTGGCTCTCGCGGAACCGTATGGGTCACCGTCCATTGGAAGGTTCAGTCTAATGAAGTTGTGTGGATTCCTTTCGTAGTATCTGACTTGAAGTTCCTTCGGGATTTTGTCGTAAGGTTCCGTTATTACATCTTTAATATCGCCCGTGGTGTACATTATTCCCTTAAAAGGTAAGACCTCGACCATGATCTCACTTCACAGCTTGCTTGAGGTACTCAACTACGACCTTTCCCACCTCTATACCTGCTCTCCTTTGTGCCTCCTCTGTCTGCGCGCCGACGTGAGGGGTTGCTATCAGGTTCTCCTGTCCACGCAGGATCGTCTTGAAAGGTTTTTCTGATTCAAACGTATCGAGAGCTACAGAACTCACTATACCTTCTTTCATCCCCTGATCTATTGCGTCTTCATCCAATATCCCGCCTCTCGCAGCGTTTATGAGTACTACTCCTCTCTTCATTTTCTTGACCTCTCTACTCGATATCATGTGATGGGTGTTTTCCGTAAGAGGGACGTGAACTGTAATGAAATCGGATTCTCTGACAAGCGTATCAAGGTCCACGACCTTGACGTACTCAGAATTCGCAACGAATGGGTCGAAGCCAATTATTTTCATTTCGAAGGCCCGTGCCCTGATAGCAACTGCATTACCTATACGACCAAGTCCAACTATTCCGAGAGTCTTTTCTGCCAGTTCGGTTCCAAAAAATTTTTCCTTTTCCCACTGACCTGCCTGAATTGAGACTGTTGCTTGCGGAATGTGTCTTACTGCCGAAATCATGTAACCAATCACTAGCTCAGCGACCGATGTGGTGCTTACATTTGGAGTGTTTAGAACCTTTATATTCCTTGCAATAGCAAAAGTCGTATCTACATTGTCAAGCCCTACTCCTGCCCTACCTACTACGAGTAGCTTTTTACCAGCTTCGATTACTTCTTTTGTGACCTTTGTCCTGCTCCTCACTATAAGTCCTTCATAGTCGCCTATGATTCTCTTCAGATCCTCGCCCGTAAGATCTAGTCTCTCGTCGACTTCAATGCCTTGACTCTTGATGTAGGATATCCCCTCGGTGTGAAGCTGGTCGGTTACGAGTATCTTCATGGTTTCACCGTAATTATCTCATCAATAGTTTCCAGAAGCTCCTTAATTTCTGTTGGGGTGATGTCACCCATGTGCGCGATCCTGAATGTCTTCTCTCTTAGCTTCCCGTAACCATTTGAAATAGACATCCACCTTGCCTTCAATGCTTTGTTCATTTCGTCTACATTGATATTTCTTGAATTTGAGACGGTCGTAACCGTTACCGACTCGTATCCTGGTTCAGCAAAGAGAGCAAAATTGTCCGATGCCCATTTCTGTACCATTGAGGCCATTTGTTTGTGGCGCCTGTACCTTGCCTCCATACCTTCCTTTATCATTTTCTCGAGCTGATAATCAAGCGCATAGAAGAGTGAAATAGAGGGGGTCGCCGGAATCTGCCTCTTTTCATCGTAATATTTCTTCATTGATATGAAATCGAAATAGTATCCCCTTGATTTAACGCTCCTTGCCTTTTCCATTGCTTTAGGGCTGATGAAAACTATGACCAATCCCGGAGGCAGTCCGAATGATTTCTGAGTAGGAGCGAAGATAACGTCTGCTTTGTTCACATCTATCAAGTCGCCCCCAAGTGAACTGACGGCATCTACCAGCAACAGAGAGTTGTACTCATGGGATAGTTTAGAAAAATCGTCTATCGGAGTTCTGACTCCCGTGCTCGTTTCATTATGCGTAAGCGCAATACCTTCATAATTCATGGACTTGAATTTTTCTTCTACATCTTTTGTCTTCGCCGCTTTCCCCCATTCGTATTTGATCGCTTCAGCATTCTTTCCATTTGCCTTTGATATTTCAAACCATCTTTCACTGAACGAGCCATTAGTCAAATGCAGAACATCGTTTTGTACCGTGTTCCTAATGCTCCCTTCCATCATACCTGTCCCGGAAGCTGTGAACACCATCACTTCGTTTTGGGTGTTAAAAAATTTCTGCAAGTTGTTATGAATTCTCTCGTATAAATCGGACATGTCCTTCGTTCTGTGACCAATAATCGGTCTTGACATTTCTTTCAGTACGTCCTCTCTCACTTCCGTTGGACCCGGAATAAATAACTTTACGTGCATTTCAGTGACTCCTGAAGAGAAATGACTTCTAAAAAGAAAAATATTCTTACAATCCTGTCTGATTTAGAAGTGTAGAATTTAGACGACAAGAGTAATTTGCGAACGATCCTTTTCAAAGAGAAAATCGTTATAAGAAAGATGATAACACCAACCCTCTAAAGGTACTGTTCTAACTCTTTTAAGCTAGAAATCAGCGGAAGATTTTCAGAATCGACTGGCACGACCCCCTGGTCCTTGAGCCCATTTCCCGTTGCTATACATACAACCGATGAATTCTTCTCAATCACGTCTCTCAAGTGTCTAAGTGCAGCTATTGGTGCGGCACTGGCAGGTTCCACAAATATACCCTCCTTGGAAGCAAGATCCCTCTGGGCCTTGAGAATCTCACTGTCCGTTACTGTCAACAACCGTCCGCCCGAATCCCTCACGGCAGTTAGAGCTTTTCTCCAAGAAACTGGGTTACCAATACGAATGGCAGATGCAACCGTTTCCGGATTTTTCCACTTGACTAGATCATCCTTTCCTTTGAGAAATACCTCAGCGAGTGGCGAAGCTCCAGCTGCCTGAACTCCGATCATTCTAGGAGTTCTTTCTATTATCCCCCATTTTTTAAGTTCGGAAAAACCCTTCCAGTATGCGCTGATGTTGCCTGCATTTCCAACAGGCAAAATCACATAATCAGGAACCTTCTTACCGAGCTGTTCGAATATTTCGAATGCGCCAGTCTTCTGCCCTTCTATTCTAAACGGATTTAGGGAGTTGACCACATAAAGGTCTTTCCTTTTGCCTGCTTCTTCCATCATTATTTCCAACGAAGCGTCGAAATCGCCGTTTACCCTTATGACCTTGGCACCATGGATTATTGCCTGAACCAGCTTTCCTCCAGCAATCTTTCCAGAGGGGACAAAGACCATAGCTCGCATACCTGCTCTCGCTGCATAAGCTGCGGCAGACGCAGAAGTGTTACCGGTCGAGGCACACACCAGAGTGTTTGCTCCAATCCCTCTTGCTCTCGTGACTGCAACAGTCATCCCCCTGTCCTTGAATGAACCGGTCGGATTTTGCCCCTCGTTCTTGACAAATAGTTGCAGTTCCCGTTCAGGAACAAGATTTTTCGTTCTTATCAGCGGAGTGTTCCCTTCGTCCATTGTAACCGATTGGATTCGTCTTGAGATCGGGAGAGCGCTGGAATAACGCCACACTCCCACCCCACGGAAATCGTCGATGGTCGGAAAATTCTCATTTAGAACCAACTCCAGCACTCCTCCACAATCACACAGTGATGAAGCTGGTTCTTCTCCGTACTCTTTACCGCACTCGAAACAGTGCATAGACCAATCCTTAAAACTTTCTAACAATTTTAGTTCCCTCCCCTATGCTCGTTACGAAACTATTGGCTGAAATGCCATGGCTTCCAAAGTGGTACTCCATGGATTTTCGTACTCTCTCTGGGTCAACTTTATAGCTATTGACGATAGCCATCATGCTGGGCCCCGCACCGCTAATGCACACGCCTGCTGCTCCGGATTTCAGAGCGGCGTCTTTAACCTCGTCAAACCAGGGTATCATCATTTTTCTGGCCGGTTCAACTACCGAGTCCTCCAGTCCGCTACCTATCATTTCAATATCATCATTGGCAAAGCCTGCGACTACTCTTGAGGCAAAAGATACATTTTTTGTCATCTTTTTAAGCCCCACGTTCCTTGGAAGCAGGGACCTGGCATATTTAGTTTTCTTTCCTGGTAATTTTAGTTCGGGTGTTACGATCACTATTCTCATTCCTTTGGGCGAGGGAAACTTGATGGTCTCAAGCGAGTCGAGATGCACCATTACGAATCCTCCCTGAAGGGCTCCCGCAATATTGTCATAGTGTCTAGATCCGGAAGCAGCAAGTTCTCCTTCTGCAGCAAATCGGAGAATACTCTTGCTATCAAGATTCAACTGAAAAAGTCTGTCTGCTCCAACTGCCGCAGCAACTGAAGAGGCCGCGCTACTTCCAAGACCTACTCCAATTGGTATATGACTTACAATGACGCCGTCTATCCTGTATGCGAGGTCAAATTCTGTTGCCATTGCCTCTATCACAGCACGCATGGCGGTATCTTCAAAACCGCGCACACTACTGTTCTCTGCGTAAGTGACTCTCACCGCTAATTCGTGGGACTTAGATGCCCGTAATTCAACGGTGTCTTTTGGGTCTTTCAGACCTATAGCGAATACGTCGAATCCAGACCCTAGATTTGCGGAGGATGCTGGAGACTTGACAACTATCCGTTTCATTCTATATCTCCTGTAAGACTGTTCGGTTCCTCAATCTCTTAAATGTGACCTCAGAGCTTACCTTCAACCTTAAGTTCGAATTCGATAACTCTTGGGCCAGCGTGATCGGCGAACTTGCCAACCTTTCCCTTGACAGTCTTCATTCCAAAGGCTAACACAATAGATGATCTCCAGTGTAAGCTCCAAAGTCTTCCCAGATCGCAATGCTCGACCAAATCGCAAATGAGACATACCGAGACTGTCGTGTGAACTTAGTCTCCTTTTCCGTCCTTCGAGACGCGACATGGCTTAGATCGTCTCCGGTTGCCGGCACGAAGCCTGAGTTCGTGCTAATAGGGAGGATCTCTGCACTTAGCGATTCTAGTCCTGCTTTGAGCTGTTTCCCGTATCTCATCATTTGCATCATAATGTGGTTGCTAAAAAAGAATGTGGATAAATTGTCTATGCTCAGGCTCATACATTGCTTCCCTTGTTGTCCTGAGACTATATCGGAAAAATTGCAATCTCCACATGAGTTTCAGAGAATGTATGTACTCACTCTTTCAAAAAGGAGTCCATAGCCTTAGATGGTTCTCCCGAGTTAAAGACTTCCGTATCAGCTTCGATTGCGAACTTAAACGATTTCCTAAAAAGGTCTTCTGTCATGCTTCTGAGCCACCGTTTGTGGACTTTCTGTGCAGCCGATGACTTCTTGACGAGCTGCCCAGCAATGTCGACTGCAACAGCGTGTGTATGTCCTGCTGAGACGACGTGGTTGACTATTCCAAGCTCTTTTCCCTCTGTACCAGTTATAAAATCACCTGTCATGATCATCTCTGCTATCTTTGAAAGTGGAACACCAAGCATGTGCAAAATTTGGCTACCCGTAATGCACGGGAGCCCCACATTGATTTCAGGGAGACCTAGTTTAGCTGTAGACGAGCAGATTCTCATATCACAGAGTAGAGATAATTGAAATCCTGCACCGGCAGCATACCCTTCTATGGACGCTATCATTGGTTTATCGACATTTCTGAATGCATCAAACAGTCTTTCCAGCCCATCGACCCAACTAGCCACGTCCTCACCCGAAAATGATGCTGTCTCATTGATATCTTGGCCAGTAGAGAAGTTTCCACCTTCTCCGCTCACGACTATGACCTTCACGGAATCATTTTCATTTAGTGTCTTGAGCGCTTCGATGAGTTCTGACTTCATTGATGCGTTCAGTGCGTTCAGTTTCTTAGGTCTATTCAGGATAATTTCAGATATCTCCCCCTCTCTGACAATAATCTCTTTGAAGTTCACACAAATCGTATGGTAAAATGGATAATAATTATTGCCAGAAGACAGACACGTAGAGACGATAGGTAGGTCTTCAGATTAATTGGTATTAGGTATTTTCCCTAGTGATTAATTTTTCGTGAGGAGTAGTTCTGCAAATATTGGTATTATATCTTTCAGTTCACCCTTAGCCGTTTTTACTTCCATGTGAAATAATGATGGAAGAATTTCAACGATGAGGAATGAGTTCCTAGTGTCTTCGGTAAGTGCAGTTTTTCAGATTACCTCCAGTTCCATTTTCTACATATTACCTCAGAGCCGGAAGTGTTGACGATTTCTCCCTCGTTCACCCTTGTCTCTTCCTTGGAGCCTAGCGGTGTGAATTTCTCATGGTCCTCAGCGTGCTTCAGTACAATATCTCAATTCAGCTTGTCTACATTCTCTCCTCTACGGGGAGTATGATATTTGAGAGATATGAAACTGTAGGAGTAAACAAACCTGTTTTTGTGTGGGATTTCGTCACCTTTGAGCACTCTTCTTGCGGTAGCTTCGTTTGAGCATTTAAATTTCGTCGAATCCACACCAGGAGAGGAGTACGCTCTCCTCATCCTTCAAAAAAAATGAACTGACCCAACTCTCAAGTGAAAGATCTTGCCTGATTCCGCCTTCAGTGTACCTGAACTCCTTCAGAAGGTTTTCGTCGACCCCCGTGTCTTCAAGTCCCTTGCATATTACCACACCATACCTAAACTCTGGGAATTTCTGGAAAATTCTTTCGTGCACTCTGAAATCCACTGTCCTCAGATTTCCTATCTTGGATGGGAAATGACGACGCCATTAAATTGTTAAAAAAGCGTCTGGTAATTATTCTCAAGGCTACCTTCGTCTTCTTGAAAGTATCATGCTGCCAATTGCACCCGTCATCAAGAGCAGAAATATGATAACCTCAATTATGAACCCCGTTTTTGACTCTTTTACCAACCCGTTCGTCTGCAAGTGAGTGACGTTGAGCGGGGTAATAGTAACGTTGGCGGTGTATGTTACATAACCTGCTGCCGATAGAACTACTGAATAATTCCCCGGTTTGAGAGAGATGTTAAAACTACCATTTGTTATGAAATAGGATGTTCCATTTATTACTAGAGTCGCCTCTGAAGGTTTTATTGATCCCACTAAGTAGCCATCAAGGATGGCAAACGATACTGTCACCGTTTCTGATTTACCATTTACGGTGACCGCCCCGGTGGATTGAGAAGGCACATAGCTGCCCGCCCTTTGGACAACATAGTCATAAGTGCCGTTTCCGACTGAAAAGATGATGGAACTTCCGGAAGTTGCAGCAGGACCCCTTCCATTTAGAGTCACGGTCCAAGATGATCCAGGAGGGAGACCAACCTCAGTGAAGGTTACGTTGAAGTGCACTAACGAGAACTGAACATCCATATTTTGAGAAGTTCCATTGACGAATACAGTTCCGGTGCCATTTACGGGGAAATAATCCCTGTTGGTAGCAGACAAGGTGTAGTTGTAAGTCCCATTTTGCAAGTAGAGTGTCTCTTTATTTCCATTAATTAATAATGGAGTTGTTCCAGACAGGTTGAGATACCAAGAACTGCCCGAAGGAAGCCCCTTTTCCAGGAAAATGACTTGATAGATATTACTAAAAAAAGTCGTTTCCTTGCCTTTAATCAAGGTGATGTCGCCCAAACTCTGAAACTTTCCGGTCGAATAATCCAGAATTTTTACTGAATAAGTGCCGTTATACAGTGTGACGTTGAAGGATCCCCCGACGAAATTCGTAACATTTACAAAGTTACCAACTTTTCCCGTGGAACCGAGCCTGCTGACATACAGCGCTCCTTCGGAAATGTTCGATATGACCTTCAAGTCAGATACTTCGCTAGAATTGTAAATTTGGCCTATAGGATTTGATCCAGTCGAGTTTGTTACGTGGGCCCCTAGTCTTCCGCTAAGACTGCCATATATCCCTCTACTCAGCGCATTGTAAACTGTCTCCCCTGTGTCACCCCCGAAATTGTACGCATTCTGTATCGTTTGATAGTTGTTTCCATTATAGTATTCCAGCATTAGCAGTACTGAAGAGTTGATGTCGTTGCTTGAGCTGCCATTTCCTGGACCACCCATCACAAGTTCTGCATCATAATACGTATTTGCTGGATTGTAAGAGTTTCCACTGACAAAAAAGTAAGGACTCTGCTTCAAATTATTTGCAAAGTGAAAAATCGCCCTATCATAGGCTACCCAGCCATAACCATCATCGTACAAAAAGACAACTTCTGGAGCACCAGTAGGTCCAAGGATAGCGTTCATTTTCAACAGGAAGGACGCATTCTTTGACAACGTGATATTGTTACCTGCAAGCGAAGAGTTAGAAAAGTCATAGTAGAAGGCCGTCGAGTTGAAGTTTGTGACTGTTCCATTCCCAGTTACCGTCGAGTTTGCCATGTTTGCTCTGCTGGAGGAAAGATTCCAGATATTGTCTATAAAAGTGATCTGCATATTGAAAGTATTCAGATAAGCCACGTTCTGGACCCAGTAGTCGTAGCTAATCGAATTATATTTGAATACGAAATTCAGATTCAGTTGGAACGTCATATTGTAAGAACTCATAGAACTATTGTAAAATGAAATGGAATTTACAGTGACGTTTCCTACGAACGATGAGGTCGAATAATTGTAAGGGTTCCCATTATTCCCAAGTCCGTAGTCGGCGATTCCTATAGGCGCAGGTTCGCTCCTGTAAGAATTATATGGGTTGATTTGTTCCCTCGTAGAAAGTAATTGCCCCCTGATTTCACTCAGACTGGGCATTGGGTCGGAAGCACCTGGGACGACTGATCCTGTTATATTGTTTTCGATCAAAATAACCAAAACGGATGATAAAAGCACGACGATGACTACACACAATGTCACAATTTTACCCGTAATATTTTTCAGAAATATCACATCTTTGGGGTCACCTATTGGAATTTAAAATATAGCTCTTACCGCCTGCTTTGTTCAAAAAACCCCGGACAAGTCGATACGTAGGGGAACCTTGAGTCTTAGGTTCGAGGTGTCGCTCAAACATTGGCTTTTTCCGCATCTGTTCTTTTAGCCAGAAGTAGATTCCTTTAGAAATTCCTGTTAGTGTAGTTTGGTGGCTCACTGAGAAGCATCACATTATGTGGATGACTCTCCATTATGCCTGCCTGCGTCACTATCACAAATCTTGCGTTCTCTCGTAGCTTTGCGATTGTTGGCGACCCTGTGTACCCCATGCCAGACTTCACCCCCCCAATTAGTTGGAAAACAGTGTCTGCTACTTTACCCTTGTACGGAACTGCGCCTTCTACTCCCTCCGGTACGAATTTGCCGGAGCCTAGTTTGCCGTATCTGTCGCTCTCCCCTCCCATTACCGCTCCAAGAGAGCCCATCCCTCGGTAAGTTTTGTATCTCCTTCCTGAAATGTTTATTTCTGTACCAGGAGCCTCGTCAGTCCCTGCAAGTAAGGAGCCTAGCATCACACTACTCGCACCGGCTGCTATTGCCTTCACTATATCTCCAGAATATCTTATGCCCCCATCAGCTATGACAGGAATACCGTGCCTCTCTGCCATCTCTGCCACTTGAGCGACCGCAGTAAGTTGAGGGACCCCAATTCCAGCAACTATCCTCGTGGTGCATATTGACCCTGGGCCAACTCCTGTTCTAAGACCATCGACTTCAGCTGAAATGAGGTCTTCCGCAGCTTGTGAAGTCGCTATGTTCCCCGCGATTATATCGATGTCTATTACCTTCCTCAGTTTCTTGACAGAGTCTATTAAATTCAGATTATGACCGTGAGCACTGTCGACGACAATGACGTCAGCCCCAGCGTCTTGCAGGGCTTTCGCACGTTCCAAGTCGAACGCACCAATGGCTCCTCCCACCAAGAGTTTTCCCTCCTCGTCTCTAACCGCCAAGGGGTCCTGTTCTCTCTTTAGTATATCCTTTGCAGTTATAAGACCCACGAGATTTCCAGAACCATCCACCAGTGGAAGTTTTTCTATTTTTTTCTGGTTCATTATATCTAACGCCTGTTCCATGGAGAGATTGATATTTCCTGTTATCACTTGTTTAGTCATTACATCCATGACCTTCTGTGCATTTCCCTTCAGAAACCTTATGTCCCTGTTCGTCAGGATCCCTACTAGTTTATTGTCGAGAATTACCGGAAGTCCTGCAATTCTTTTCTCTCTCATCAGCTTGATTGCGTCATGGATTGAAGTGTCCGGACTCACTGTGTACAGGTCTTTAATGATCAGGGCCTCTTCCCTCTTCACCCTTTTAATCATTTCCACCTGAACTTCTTTTTTGTTATTGCGATGTATAATGCCAATTCCACCAAGTCTGGCAAGAGCGATCGCCATTTCGGACTCTGAAACTGTGTCCATTGGCGACGAGACTACTGGAATGTTGAGCTTTATGTGCCTCGTCAGGGACGATTCTACGTTCACCCCAATGGGTTCTACTCTGCTAGGGCCAGGGACCAAAAGAACGTCATCATAAGTATAACCCATTTTGGCATCTTCAAGCTTTGTAAGAAACATAGGACATTAATGAATGTGATAATAAAACGTTATCCAAATTGTACGCATTTTCCAGTTGTAATATAGTGAGACTATTTGTGACCAAAATTCAAAATAATTTTATACGTCGTTTCGATAAAGACCTACAGGGGAGCTCGCTTATGCGGGCTGAGAGGATCGAGAAGATCGACCCAACGAACCTGACCCAGATAATACTGGCGGAGGGAAAAAAATGAGTGACACGATAATAAAGAAAAAGGCCAACTATACCGTATTTATCATAGTTGGAATTGTAATAGTTGCGGCAGCAATGGTTTACGTAGTATATCCACAGTTTGCGCCTTCAAAGGAGCCGACGATCAATGTTTTGACTTATAGTTCCTTTTTCCAATATGGGGCGCACCCAAATCAAACGCTAAAGTACATAATCGGCAATTTTGAAAATTGGTATCACGTTAAGATCAACATTGTGAACGCTTCTGGCGACCTGTACGACCAGATCCTACAGACCAAAGGTAGTGGATACGATATCGTAATTGGGCTGAACAATATAGATTCCTACCTTGCTGCAGGCAGCGGACTCTTGTACCGTTTCAACGTAAGCAACGAGTCGTATATCAATGGTACGCTGTCGACCTACCTTCAGTCTTCTGGATACGTTATCCCCTACGAATATTCGCCTCTGACCACGGACTACAATTTTTCAGGTCCAATCAACTCTACGATTCTTGGAAATCTGTCTTTCGCGGACCTCACGAACGCAACAATCGCGAATCAATACATTCTTGAGAATCCGACCACCAGCATAAATGGGGAGGATTTTCTGTTAGGGCAGGTGGCGTTTTATCAAGGAATTCTGAACCAAAACTGGACTTCATTCTGGAACGTCTCTAAGGGAATTCAAATTACTCAGGACTGGGATTCTGGCTTCTCATTGTTTGAGAGTGGATCGAAGCAGATGTTCTTCTCTTATGCCACTGATCCTGCGTATAATGCTTATTTCAATTACTCCGCAATAGGCACAACGGCTTTTCACTATAAAGGAAGGAGCTACGCGTGGATGCAGGTTCTAGGGGCTGGAATCCTAAACTCTTCGAAATACAAGAGTATCGATGAAGAATTTGTGAATTGGCTGCTAGGAAAGAATGTTCAAAATCTGATTCCCCTGAACGAATGGACTTATCCCGCAAATTTAGATGTGTCTCTGCCCACTGTTTACTCCTTGAATCCTCCCGTTTCTTCTATAATCCCTCTGAATTCGTTCCTGAATATGACCGTAGCTGCAAAAGAGATAGCGGCGTTGTCCCTAGAGTGGAGTTCCATTGAGGCATGACAGGTCCATTCCTTTAATCTACGTCGCCGTTTATGCCGTCATAGTAGTCATAGTTCCGTTGATTTTTCTGGTCTACTACTCTATCCGCGTGTCCCCCTCTAGACTTTTCTTGAGTGTACTTTCAGCGTCAATAAGACAATCTTTTCTGCAGGCCTCGATATCCACTGCGATATCACTTGGAACTGGTCTGCTGTTTGGTATCCTATTGATCATCTATAATGGGAGATTTAAGAACGTCATTATCTCGCTGCTTTTGGTAACCTACGTCTTGCCTGGAATAATAATGGCACTCGGGATCATCTCACTCTTTGGATATTCATCTAGATTTTGGGAGATTATCTATGGCAATGTCATATATAATGCGCCGTTGATTGCCGTTCTTGCATATTCAACCGGAAATTCTACAAGCATCAGAGAAGTTTACTCTGCAAAGGTCATCGGCGCAAATGATTCACAGGTAGTCACCAGATTCTATCTCCCGAACTCCCTTAGAGGAGGTATGCTTGGAGGGATACTTTCTTTCATATTATCATTCGAGGGTTTCAGCCTTCCGTTGATTATCGGAGGTCCATCTTTTTCGACGATGGAAGTCATGATCTATGAATTTAAAAACGTCTTTCCTGCATTTTCTCAGTTCCCGTTTTCTACTGCTTCCTTCCTCGGACTTCTACAAGTTGTCATTCTCGTGGTTCCTCTCTACGCGTATCTTTCAATACAGTCAAAATCTAGAAGAAATGACTCAAGCCTGCCTCCTCCACTTCGCCGATACAACTCTATAGCTCTCCTTGGACTCGTTGCTTTTCTAATTTTCGCACTTACCCCACTGCTCGGGATGTTCATAAAATACCCGTTATGGCAAATCAGTGTTGTAGAAATGACCAGGAAACTTCAGATTTCAATGGCCATACTTCTGGGTAATACCCTCGTTTTCTCCTTTGTCAGCACCTTCATTGCATTTATGATTTCAATCGTCATAGTCGTTTACCGGTTCTCTTTCAGGAATCAGTTTCTAATCCTGCTCCCACTCATCTTTTCACCAGTGACTTTAGCATTGTCGTACTTTCTGGTCTATGGCGATTACATTCCAACAAGCCTGCTCATCATCCTGATTTTCACTGTGATCGTAGTCCCGCTGAACATCCGAATGATGTCCCAAGCAGTAGACACGATTCCCCTATCGGAAACTTATTCCTCCAAAACGTTGGGTGATTCAACGTTTTCAACGTTCTTCAAGGTTCAGCTGCCGCGCATTAAATGGGAGGTTTCAACGATTCTATCATTGATGTTCATTACCGTATTGGGAGAATTTTCGTCAATCGTTACCGTCTATACTGCATCTACAGAGACCATTACTGTAGGCATCTACAAATTGCTGCTCCTGAGGGACATCAGAGATACTTATTATCTAACCGAGATTTTCCTTATTGTAATATTTATTTCCTCTTTCGTTATAAACCAGTTAGGAAAGAGTGGTGCAGTTGGACAAGCTTAGGCTCGAAGGTGTTTCAAAGAAGATCGGAGGGTTGGACACCCTAAAGAACGTAAGCTTTAGACTAAAGGAAAAGGAAATCAAAGTAATCTTAGGTGCTTCCGGTAGCGGAAAAACGAGTATTCTGAACTGCATAGCGGGTATTATCGAACCCGATTCTGGTTCCATATTCAAAGACGAGAAGAACATAACCCATTTGCGCATAGAGGACAGAAATATCGGATTTGTTTTCCAGGATTTGGGATTATTTTACTCAATGAACGTAGCAGAGAATATAGCCTATGGACTTAGGATAAGAACTAAAGATGTGAAAGAAATCAATAGAAAAGTTGTGGAGATTAGCAAGGTTCTAGACATTGAAGACCACCTTCGAAAGTTTCCCTCACAGCTAAGTGGAGGAGAGAAACAACTGGTCTCCCTTGCCCGAACTCTGGTGACGGGACCGGATCTCATATTGATGGACGAACCTCTGTCTTCACTGGATTCTTTCCTCAGAAACGTGATGAGATGGTACATTAAGGACATTCAGCAGAAGTTTAACATCTCAATAATTTATGTGACACACGATCTAGCAGATGCCGAAATTCTGGGAGACACAATCGCAATTCTAGACGAAGGTACGATACTGGATGAGGGAAAGAAAGAAGAGATACTGAATCATCCAAAGACTGCTGGTATTGCTCGTATTCTTGGGTACAACCTGTACCAAAAGGGGGAATCGAGCTATGCAATCCACCCTTCAAAAGTCTTGATAGGTGGATCTACTAAGATTAAAATAATCTACAGAGAAAGGGGAATAAAGAATAATTATTTGGTCGAGACTGAATATGGGAAGATCAATTTTACGAGTGATCGAGAGCTCAAAGAGAATGACGGAATTTCTTTGGAAAATTCGGTACTTATTCCGTGATGAGTCTCTAAACAATGATACTAAAAGAATACTTATTACATTAAGATAATAGAGCAGAAGTGGATACGATTTAAGATGCAGTGTGGGTGTGATGAGGCTGGAAGAGGTCCAGTGATCGGACCGATGGTAGTGGCCGTTGTCTGTGGTGATCCAGATTCGATGAAGAAAATAGGGGTGAAGGATTCAAAGACTATTTCTGAACCGATAAGAGAACGGATGTTTGATCAGATAATGAAATCGGCGGCTTCAGTGGAATACGTAATCGTCGATGAGGAAATCATTGATGAGTCGACGCTAAAAAAAGAACTCAACCTGTTGGAAGCAAAGACCATCTCAAAAATGATTAGACCCGATAATGAATACATAGTAGACTGTCCTGACGTAAACGAAGAAAGATTTGCCAAGCTTCTGACTCAACTGAGCGGAAACATCGACATCATAGCTGAACACAAAGCAGACGTCAACTATCCACTCGTATCTGCCGCGTCCATAATCGCCAAAGTCACTAGGGAAAAAGAGATTTCGAAGATAAAAATAGAAATTGGTGATTTTGGTTCGGGATATCCGTCTGATGAGAGGACTATTGCGTTTTTGAAGAACTATTTCAGGAAAAACGGGAGATTGCCACCCCACGTAAGAAAGTCATGGAAGACCGTTAACACGATAACATCAACCTTAGATGATTATTGAAATTATTTATTCTAATATCAAATAAGTACTCCGATGTCCGAAGAGCTCGAGAACTATTTTAAAACGCTTAAGAATAGGTCGAGCCTCCAATACGAAATAGCCGGGAAGGCTAGAGCTCAGGGAAAAGACTGTGAAACTAAAGTGGAAGTACCCCAGGCCGAAGACCTAGCCGGCAGGGTTCAGGCACTCACTGGTATTGAAGCATCAGAAATAATAAAAAATCTTTCTAAGAAGTACGACAGGGAGAGAGTAGCAATCGAAGCAGCTATTTCTGTTTCAGAGAATTACGATGGACCAGATGAGATTAGGATTGAAAAGGGAATAAGAGTAGCCCTTGCGATTTTGACTGAGGGGATTCTAGTGGCACCGCTTGAAGGTATAACTGGGGTCAAAATAAAACACCGAAGTGGCGATTCTTTCCTTGCGATCTACTACTCTGGACCTATTCGTAGTGCTGGTGGAACCGCGCAAGCACTGAGTGTTTTCATTGGTGATCTCCTCAGGAGAAAGTTCGGGATTGGGAAGTACATTGCCAGCCGAGAAGAAACCGAGCGTTGTAAGGAAGAAATTCCCTTGTATGCTAGAGTGCAACACCTTCAGTATGTCCCGACGATAGAAGAGATTGAGACAGCGGTTGCTGGTTCTCCCGTTTGCATAACTGGAGAGGGAACAGAGGAAACAGAAATTACGGGACACCGGAACCTTCCAGACGTCGAAACTAACAGGTTAAGAGGTGGAATGGCACTAGTCATAGCAGAAGGACTTATATTGAAAGGTCCAAAGCTCAAAAAGTATGTCAGAACCTTTGGTCTCGAAGGCTGGACTTTCTCGTCTGAGAAGAAGGAAGAAAAAAATCTCTCCCCCAATTCGAACTACCTAAAGGAAATGCTTGCGGGTAGACCTGCTTTGTCATATCCATCGAGAAAAGGTGGATTTAGACTTAGATATGGAAGATCGAGAAATACCGGCCTGGCCGCAGTTGCAATAAATCCGATTACAATGAAGATACTGGACGATTTCATAGCATTGGGTACCCAAATAAAGATGGAAAGACCTGGAAAAGCAGGCGCAGTTGTGGCCAACAGTAATTTGGAGGGTCCGACAGTCCTACTAGAATCGGGAAGCCTTGTCACTCTTAAAGACGCCCAATCGTTCAACGCGATAAGCGATAAGATACGAGAAATAGTCGATCTTGGAGAAATTATGATCTCTTTCGGTGAATTCATAGAAAATAATAAGGTCATCTTTCCTGGTGCGTTTACTGAATCCTGGTGGAGACAAATTTGCCTGAAAAAGGTAGGATTCATCCCAGGAATCAGCTCCGAAAATGATGCGGTTGAAGCGTCACTCGTCCACAAGATTCCTCTACACCCATCTTTTACATATCTATGGCACGACGTAAGCTTGGAAGACCTCCAGCTCTTTTCGGAAATACTGGAAAATGATTCTTTAGTCAATAACGGTTCGCTAGAATTGCCTGCTACGGATTTCAGCAAGAGATTCCTATCTGACCTTCTCTGTGAATTCGATTTATACGACAAAATAAGAGTAAAGAATTATAGGAGCTTGCTAGTCCCTCTGGGGTTTGAAGTCAGAGATGGTAAACCAACGCCCACAAAAAAAATGTCTGGAGGCGATGTAATGGGGGTCGTAAATTCACTTGCAGGATTTCCAATATACCCGAAGGGATCTACTAGAATAGGAGCAAGGATGGGAAGACCGGAAAAGGCGGAGGAGAGAAAGATGAATCCTCCGGTTCATGTATTATTCCCTATTGGGAATGTACAGAAGAACAGAAGGGACCTAAATCAGTATAACGAACTACTCGGCCCTGAAATGCAGGTAAGACAGTGTCCTGAGTGTGGTAATATTTCTTTCAGAAACATTTGTGAAAAGTGTGGCTCACACACCACTCCCACTGGAAAGACAAAAGAATTTGATATAAACATTTCCGAGTCGCTTCGCGTTAAGGGGGATCAACTATCTGTAGCAATTCCAAAAAAGGTCAATGGCGTGAGGGGCTTGACGTCGTCACACAAAACGCCAGAACCGATTGAGAAAGGAATACTCAGGGCAATCAATTCGGTATATCCCTTCAAGGATGGGACGTGTCGATTCGACATGTCTGATGTTCCCTTGACACACGCTAGACTTGACGAGATAGGCTTGACTACTGAAAAGGCAAAGATTCTCGGATATGCTTCAGACTACAGGGGGAATGAGCTGGTCGACGTCACCCAAATAGTTGAGCTGTTCCCCCAAGACATCGTTCCAAGCAAAAAGGCGGGAGATTACCTTCTTCGAGTATCAAATTACATTGACCAGCTCCTCCAGAAATTCTATTTTTTGAATCCATTTTACGAAGCAAAAAGCAAGGAAGATCTCATAGGTGCTCTTATTATCGGGCTGGCGCCTCATACTTCCGGAGGCATACTAGGTAGAATAATCGGGTATACCGACGGAGATGTATGTTATGCTCATCCCTTCTTCCACGCAGCCAAGAGAAGAAACTGCGATGGAGACGAGGATTCGATTATGCTACTTTTGGACGGATTGTTGAACTTCTCGCTGGACTATTTACCAAACTCTAGAGGAAGCATGATGGACGCACCTCTGGTTCTGTCTCTAAGAATAGACCCAACCGAAATTGACAAAGAAGCATTGAATCTCGATATAACTGGGGAATACCCATTAGAACTGCTAGAGATGACCGCAACATTCCCGGATCCATCTGAAATTACAAAATACGTAATAACGACCGGAATGAGGGTCAAGGATGGGGAATCGTTTCCAAAATGTCAATTCACCGATGACACTCCGTCCATAAATCTTGGGACTCTAAGTTCCAGCTACAAGAGTATTCCCAGCATGGAAGAAAAACTTGAGATCACTCTCGACCTAGCACGTAAGTTGAGGGCTGTCGATGCTTCAGACATGGCCGAGAGAATCCTCAAGTCTCATTTCATTCCGGACATCATGGGAAATCTCAATAAGTTCGGTTCTCAAACTTTCAGGTGTACCAGCTGTAACCAAATATACAGGAGATTGCCCATCTCAGGAAAGTGCAGAAAGTGTGGGACCAAACTGATAGGAACTGTTCATCGCGGGAACATCACAAAGTATCTCGACACAAGTTATGACATCACAAACAAGTATGAGGTAAGCAACTACATAAGGCAGAGAATAAAGATAATGAGAGAGTCTGTAAATTCAATTTTCGAGGCAAGGGACAATAACTTCAAAACACTGGAGGACTTTGATGATACCTAGAGTATATTTCGTAGGAACTGCAGGATCGGGTAAGTCGAGCCTGGTCAACTCATTCAAAGAATGGATGGAAAACATGAATTACGATGCAATCACGGTGAATTTAGACCCCGGGGCAGAGTTTCTTCCGTACACCCCAGACATAGATATCAGGGAGACAGTTTCTCTGGAGAGCGTGATGCAAAACTACAATCTTGGACCAAATGGCGCCCAAATTGTTGCGGCTGACCTAATGATCCAGGAAGCTGAAAGGATCAAAGAACTGATAGATTCCTACGACTCAGACTATATCTTGATCGACACCCCGGGACAGTTAGAACTTTTTGCTTTCAGGAGTTCCTCGACCCAATTGGTCGATACGCTAGGTGCTGAATCTAACACTATTGTGTACCTGTTAGACTCTGTTCTGGTGAAAACCCCAGAATCCTATGTTTCTTCCAGGTTCCTTGCAATGAGTGTTATGACCAGATTTTACTTACCATTTCTGACCGTGGTATCGAAAACTGATTTGTTAGAGCCTGAAGAAAAGAAAAGGATTGCAAGATGGAATAGGAACAAGAACGAATTGATCACCGATCTCAGAGCACAGTCGGCAACATTGAACGTTCAACTGTCTGAAGCAATTTTGGAGAGTAGTGAAAGCCTCAATATATTGGGTGAGAGCATTTTTTCGTCATCAGAATCGGAAGAAGGACTGGAGGACATTTATAACTTTTTGCAGAAAATCTTCTTCGGGTCAGACGACTTGGAAAAACGGTAAATGCGTAGAATATTAAGAAAACTATAAATAGGTCGTCAGACATACGTATGATTATGCCAAACGATTACTTTAATCAAGGTCAGAGAAACTTCATATCTCCGGATGATGAAGAACTAGCAAAAATCGTAGAATCGATGAAGGTGAACATAAAAATCGTGGGTTGTGGTGGAGCAGGAACCAATACCGTGAACCGCTGTGCCAAATCTGGGATATTTGGTGCCGAGTTGATAGCCATGAACACAGACGCCCCACATTTGCTAACTGTTCAGGCCAACAGGAAGATACTTGTTGGAAAAAGAACGACTAGAGGACTTGGAGCTGGAGCTATTCCTCAGATTGGAGAAGAGGCTGCGCGCGAGGACTACGATGATATTCAATCCTCACTCGGGAACTCTGAAATTGTCTTCGTCACTTCAGGGATGGGCGGTGGTACAGGAACAGGAGTCGCGCCCGTCGTTGCTGAAGTTGCAAAGCACCAGAAGTCTCTAGTGATAAGCATAGTTACCCTGCCTTTTGCTGCAGAGGGAAGAGTTAGGATGGATAACGCAATTTATGGAATCGAAAAACTGAGGAAGGTTTCAGATACAACAATCGTAATACCCAACGACAAGCTGTTGGAAATTGTTCCAAGGTTACCATTAGATCAAGCGTTCAAGGTCGCAGACGAAATACTCATGGAGTCCCTAAAGGGATTGACCGAGATTATCACTAAGCCTGGACTGGTGAATCTAGACTACTCCGACATTCAAACAGTAATGAAGGAAGGCGGAGTCGCGATGATAGGAATCGGCGAAAGTACTGGCGGTAAAGCGACGGTCGAAGAGGCCGTTACAGAAGCTATTTCGTCCCCTCTGATCGAGGCAGATATCTCCACCACGAAAGGCGCACTCGTTAGAATCGTGGGCGGAGAAGATATGACCGTTTCTCAGGCAGAGACTGCCGTCAGAATGGTCCAAGAAAGAGTGAATCCAATGGCTAGAATAGTTTGGGGGGCTTCTGTGGACCCTACTCTCGTAGGAGAGTTCAAGGTACTTGTAGTCCTCACGGGCGTTAACTCTCCTTATTTCCTTAGCTCCTCCAAGGGTGTTGCCATAAAAGGAGCAAGGGGATTGGATGCAGAAATTGACTCGGTGATGTAGAGATGGAGAAGAAAGGGTTCAGACTGGCTTCCGGTCTGTTTGGATTTCTTGCTTCGCTTCTCTTGGTAGTCTACGTCTTCCAGGTTGCTAATGGAATACTGCAGGCAGTGCTCTATACATCATTTGCCTTCTTAGCATATTCGATGGCTTCTTACCTCCTGCTGTCTAACTCGGTGAACAAGATAGTGAGAGCTATTCCATTCGTCTATCTTGGTGCTGGTCTGGCAATGGTGTATACGGTCGTTGTATTGGCTGGAGGACAAAGGATGTTCCTCTATCTGGCGATAACGACTGCGGTGATAGCTGCAATCAGTTACTCATACGCTACGTACGCAAATGGCTACCATAGAAACGTGAGCAAGCTGGGTCTCAAGACCCATTAATTTTTTCTTTTTTTTATTCTGGTTTCTTTCCTGAAGCTTTAATATACTATCTTTTATCAACGGGAGTGAAAGGGAAATTCTTTGTATTTGTAGCATTACCTTACGCTAATAGCGGGCTTCATCTCGGTCATATTGCAGGAGCTTATCTCCCGTACGACGTGTTTAGAAGATACTTGAAACTGAGAGGGTTCGAAGTCATTTCTGCCTCTGGGAGTGATGAGCACGGTACCCCAATCACCATCAAGGCAATACGTGAAGGAATATCTCCAGAAGATATTGCGAAGAAGTACCACAAAATTAACCTCGAAATATTCAATAGAATGAGCATCGAATTCGATGCATATATTGAAACCTCATCCAAACTCCACAAAGAGATAACTGCTGACTTTTTGAAAGTCTTAATGGCGAATGGATACATCTTTGAAGCCGAAATGACACAGCCATTCTGTGTGAAGGAAAATCTATTCCTAGCAGATCGATACGTAAAGGGGAAGTGTCCTAATTGTGGATATGAATCTGCTACGGGCGATCAGTGTGAAAATTGTGGACAAACCCTCGAACCAAATGAACTGATAAATCCAATCTGTATCTTTGACCAGACTACACCGGAGTTTAGGCAGACGAAACACCTCTTTTTCAAGCTGTCCAAGCTTCAGGATGAACTCCTCAAGTACATAGAGTCAAGGGATGCTTGGAGGCAGAATGTACTAAACTACTCAAGGAATTTCATATCAAAAGGGCTCAAAGATAGACCGATTACCAGGGATCTGAGTTGGGGCGTTGACGCCCCCTTTGAAGGATATGAACAGAAGAAGGTTTATGTCTGGTTCGAAGCGCTTATAGGTTACTTGACGGGTGTGTCTGAAGTTCTTGGTAGTCAAAAAGAAGCGCTCGCACTGTGGAAAGATAAAGAGATCAAGCACTACCATTTCATGGGCAAGGATAATATTGCCTTCCACTCCATAATTTGGCCGGGCATGTTGCTCGCCCACGGAGACATGACACTACCATACTATATTGCTGCAAATGAGTATCTTAACTTTCAGGGAGAGAAGTTTTCTAAGAGCAAGGGGACAGGGTTCTCAATGCTCCAGATGCTTGAGAAATACAAAGCGGAGTACATAAGGTTTGGAGTGCTCTATAATCTTCCTGAAGATCATGATTCAGATTTCTCCATAGAAGAATTTCAAAATAGGGTCAACACTGAACTCATTGACAAGTTCGGAAACTTCGTAAACAGAGCGTTAATATTGGCCTTCAAGAAGGGCACTGTCACAGCGGACCAAATAGCTCAGAATGACCTCGATCTAGAAGCTGAGAGGACGATCGGGAATTCCATATCCAGTATGATTAACGAGATGAACTCAGTACACATCAGAAATGCGTTTAGGGTCTGGCTCGACCTTGCATATTTTGGCAACAGCTACGTAACAAAGAGAAAACCTTGGGAAGCCTGCAAGAAGGACGATGCCAACTGCAATGCAGCGATCTATACCGGAGCCAAGCTCGTCTTCGCGTTGGCTGTATTGGGACAGATCTTTTTACCGGATACATCAAAGAAGATACTGTCTTGGTTGGGTTACGAGCACCCAGTAGAGATAAGTGAAGGTCTGAATTTCCCTGTTTTGAAACTTACGACCAAGCCGGAGAAGTTGTTCGAAAAAATTGAGGACAAAGAGTTGAACCTAAAATTGCAAATCGCTAGAGTCGAAGGTGTTACGGATCACCCTAACGCTGAGAGACTCTACCTCCTAGACTTGGATCTTGGCGATAGCAAAAGACGGATTGTGAGTGGAATAAAGAACAGTTATAGTAAAGATGCACTGATTGGCAAGAATATAGTTGTGGTCACAAATCTAAAGCAAGCCGAAATAAGGGGAGAGAAATCATATGGTATGCTATTGGCTGCTGAAGACGAGAACGGAATTCATCTCGTAATAGCTCCGGATTCCGCAAGTATTGGAGAAGAAGTAAAGATCGGAGATATGCAGATCACTTCAACGGAGATTTCGATTGAAGAATTTAGGAAATTCAGTATTAAGACCGTAAGAAGTGACTCGTGTACCGTTCCTGCTCTCTTTCTTGATGATCGACAGTTGTTCTTAGAGATACAAAATGGAAAACTCGTCTTAGATGGATCCCCAAAAGAGGGTTTAAGAGTCAAATGAGAGGAGACGTCCATATTCATTCCAAGTATTCTCCCGATTCAAGATTGGAAATAGATCAGATTATAAAAACAGCAAAGAAACGGAATCTGGATTTCATTGCAATTTCAGACCACAACAAATTTATAGAACACAAAGGGGACTTACTCGTTATCGGAGCAGAAGAAGTTACGTCGATCGACGGCCACATTCTAGCATTGTTCGTTGATGGTGAGATACCCTCAAAACTAAGTCAAGAAGAGACTGTTGATATCATTCACGATAGAAATGGAATAGCTATATGTGCACATCCTTTTAGAACTGTAAACGGAATAGGAGCAAAATTCAAGAATATTTACGATGCTATTGAGAGTAAAAATGGTAGGTGCAGAACAAAGTGCAACTTGGAAGGACAAAAAATGGCAGAAAGATTGAGAAGACCCATCACAGCCGGAAGCGATTCTCACTTTTATGACGAAATTGGTAGAGTATTCATGGAAGTGGATGCGTCGGATGGAGAATCGATCAGAAAAGCCATTCTGAATAGTCAGGTGAAGACGGGAGGCGTTGATTTGACTTCTTATGGCCAGGTCAGACTTTATCTTAAACTGAGCAAGGACTACACAAAAAGAGGTTTTAAGAGGATCTAGATTCTCGGTGGTTATCAATTCAATTCCCCCCCTCCTTGCCTGTCAATTTTGAAAATTCAGAATTGCAAAAAAAAGTCGTCTACAGTCAAAATCACGCTTCCTTTACTTAATTGAATTTTCTATGCAAAAATCTACCAAAATAATACGAAAAAATGCAAACTTACATAGAACTGAGCCGTTCTAACACTTTCTTTATCCTATCTCGAAATTCATCGTTGGCGGTCGCTTTCTCTTTGTTGTCAAGGATGTAATCCGCTAGTATCTCAATGTTTTTGAGTGCATCTTCAAGTCCATTGAAGCCTGGAAACCCTCCAACTGTTCGCCAAGGGAACCAGCTTCTTTCAATGATTTCTATACCCTTACTGGTCAGAGAGTAGTATTTCTTCCCTTCGCGACTTTCGACAGTTAGGTAACCTTCCGTAGTAAGACTATTAAGAAGCGGGTATACGTGACCGGGAGAAGGTCTCCAGTGGCCCATCGAAATTCCTTCTATCTTATCCATTATCATCGATCCCGTCGAAGGCTCACCTGATAATATGCTGAGTACCCAGTACCTCAGGCCAAATCCCCTAAACTTGCCCATTCCAGATCCCATGACCCCCATACGCCCGAGTCTCCAATCACCATCTTCGTAGTGCCTCGTTCCTTTTCACCGATATCTATTTCAGATATCGGTGATAGATATCTAATTTAGATATTAAGGTTTTCCACATTATTTCCACAAGAATTGCTCTAGGAACTTGGTTAAATTATTGATCTATTTTTTTACTCGCAAAATATCATTTTATAGGAGGTACACAGATTCTGAGACCTTATTCCCCAGAGATTCTATCTCATCTCTGACCCTGTCGTCGTACTTATGAACGTGAACAGCCAGAAGGAACTTCTCTTTTAGAGATCTGATGACTATTTGACTACCGTTGCTCATTTCCAGGTTTAGCTGACGGAAATTATGTCCGGCTGTACTCGCCAGTTCCTGTGCACCTTCGTAAGTCAGACTTGCGAGGGGGGCAAAAATCTGCAGTTCCAGCTTGTTGGATTCATTACTTGCTATCGGCTCACCAACCTTAGACATAAGCACGGTGCTTTCAACGTAGGGGTTCTTAGAATATTCGTCCAGGAGTTCATAGATTGATTCAGTTGACATTATGTATATTGATTCATTCCGTTGATATAAATTTTTAATCCGCTTACCGGTCGCTATAAAATATTTCCACTATTCCAACTCTCGGTCTAAAAGTTCTATCGCAATAGAGTGTGAGATACCTAAATATAAAGATGCTAGCTGACCCGTCAATACATTTTTCACGTAATCGACCAAACTGTCACAGGGGTATGGGAAATTCCCTACATTCCATCCCACGTGCGTTTCGTCATCTTTCGCGAAAGAGATGACCGAATTCTTGCCCAGTTCACTATTCATAGAATCCTTCGGATCGCTTACGTCTACGAGATCAAATTCAATTCCAGAATTAGACTGAAATATCTTATTAAATCCTCTTGCAAGCCCTTCAGAGCGCTGGTCGTATATGATCGAAATTGGTTCTTTTGCGAGCGCCAGTGCAAGCTGTTTTGCCTCATTTTTGACTGTAATCTGAGAAGGTGCGTTACTTTCAAGGTGATCACCTAATTTTGAGAAATCTGGACGGTTTCCAAGCAGTGAGAGCAAACAGCCGAATATCTCGGGAAACAAAAACCTCGTTGGGTATCCTTTTGGGAGGGGAATATAATCCCAGCCTTTCTTTCTTGCAAGATTCTTTATTATTCCTCCAGACGAAATGATTATTCCCTTATTTTCGGCTCGCTCGAGAGCATTAATTGCATCTCTGAATTCACCCGAATAAGTGATAATACAATTGGGTTCCCTTTCAGAAAGTGAAAATGTTTTTTCGACCCTGACCCTTTCTGGCCCGAGAATGTCTTTCACCATTTCTGCTATGACGAAAGAGTTGCCAGTGGCGTTGACGATGAGGGAATCAATTCTCCTGTTCAGCTTACAATTCATGAATCTGTCAGGACTTTGCTTAATCCAGCTGAATGGAGGAGATTCCTCCATTTGAAGTACAAATTCATCGTCCAGAATATTTCTCACATTCCCTAATGAAATTAAGCTAGATAAACTGCCGCTAAAAGCAAACTTTTATTCCTTATTATATTAGGGATTAAATGGAGATATCAATTCTCATAACGGTAAAAAATGATCTTAGCAACATCAAATTACTCGTCTCCTCGCTGAACATCCCAGATCAGGACTTTGAAATCGTCGTTGTTGATGCATATTCCACAGACGGTACGTTTGAATATCTCCAGACTGAAAGAGAAAGAAGTAAAATTATCCTTACTAGAAAGGACGGGAATCGAGCTGTTGGAAGAAATGAATGCATCAAATTGTCGAGCGGAAAAAAACTGATATTTTTGGACTCCGACACGGAGGTCGCAGAAAATTGGGGAGTTTCTTTAAAGACAAGGCTAGAACACGACATCCTGGCTGGAAAAATTATTCAGGACTCCAGTTCGAAGTGGTCCGACCTCGAGAGAGTCCCTATGCTTCATAAAGGAAAGGACGTCACCTACCCCTCAAACAACCTGATGTACAGCAGGACTGTGATCGATAAGATTGGTACTTTTGACGAGAACTTTAACACCGCTGAAGATATTGATCTCAACATTAGGGCGATTGATAATGGATACGACATCTTTTACGATGAGAGTGTCGTCGTCTCCCACCACCCTCGCCAGACATTTAAATCACTTCTAAGACAGAGCTACAGCGATGGAATAGGGAGAAGACTCATAAAGAAAAAATATGGACTTAAGAGCTCTTTCAACAGGTCCAATATGAGGAAGCATCCTATTATTGAATCTTCAAGACTAGCTTTTGGAATGTTGGGCTATTTGTTTGGGGGTCGGAATTGATTTCTTACATCATCCCAGCTCTTAACGAAGAAGAAAGCATTGGTAAAGTCATCAAGATGATACGTGAAATTGATAGCCAGGGCGAGATAATTGTAGTCGATTCAAACTCGACCGATAGGACCGCCGAGATTGGAACGTCACTAGGCGCAATAGTAGTAAATGAAGAAAAGCTAGGTTACGGAAATGCTTATCAAAAAGGCTTTTCGGTTGCTAATGGTGACATAATTGTGACACTCGATGCAGATTGTACGTACCCTCCAAGTGCGATACCGATAATGCTCGAGAGCTTAAAAATGGGCTACGATTTTGTTTCGGGAGAAAGACTTACCAAATCTACTAACGAAGCAATGAGTCTAATGCACAGAATTGGAAACAAAATTCTCAACGTGTCTACCAAAGTGCTCTTCATGGTTGATATAACGGACAGTCAATCGGGAATGTGGCTTTTCAGAAGAGATATACTTCAATCTATCCGTCCACGAGGAAATGGGATGGAATTTTCGGAAGAGATTAAGATCAGAGCAGCAACTAGTTATTGCTATAAAGAAATCTCAATAAACTATGATAGAAGGATGGGCGAAAAGAAGTTAAAGCCTTGGAAAGACGGAATATCTAATTTGCTATTCCTTTTGAAGTTTAGATTCAGGTCGGGGCTCAGGACTAAAGCGTTCAGATGTTCTCGATCCGAGGAGCTATCAGAAAAGTAACCTTTCCCTTACCGTTCATGATTGGAGCTTCCATTCTAAGGGGGTAATCATTTCCTATGGCAATAGACACCTCTTCTGTGCTTTCCAAAGCTCTTAAGAATTTTGTGAGATATTCAAGAGCAAATGAGCTCCTAGAATCTGAACTAAAGATGAATTCCTTTGCTAGGCTCTTTGGAATTGTCATTTCTATGGTCTCAGATTCGGTTTCCCCTTTCGCAGATACTTTCAGTTCATCGCTCTTAATACTGAAGGTCACGACCTCCGATATTCCTTCTGCCGCCTTTATACCCGTGGATAGAAGGTTCAGATCTGTCACTATCTTGTCCTGCGGTTCTATGGTCGGAATCTTTGGAGTTGTCAGGGCTGACGGATCTATTATGGGAATACCCGCCGAGAGATTTCCAAGTTTCATTGATATCTTCTTGCCATCGTACTTGAAATCTATTATTTCCGTAGCCGCCGTAAGCTTCAGAAAATTTCTCATCTTCTCGATGTCTAGACCAAGACTCTCTTCTCCATTCACGTCAAATTCCTGAAAAGCCTCTCTCTTGACTTCGACAGAAATCATCGCTACCCTGGCTGGGTCCATTACCTTTGCTGAGATTCCGTCCGGCTTGAAATCGACTCTCGCCTCTTGAACCAGAGTCAAAATGATATTCGAAAATTCTCTTATAGTCTTGGCGTCGACCTTAATCTGAAGCATAATTACCGAGAGTTAAAAAATTACGTCCTTTTAAGCTTTTCCTTGAACTCCTATATACAGTAAAATATTTCATTTCGATCACTTGGTCTGAAAGAGTTTCTTCAAAAAAATAAGACCATATGTTCACCAGAGTTCGAGATTTCAGTTCAGTCCTTAGTAGTGAGTTCCGAATATCCACATCTTCCGCATGTCAGTCTGTCCTCATGCTGGGCTAGAAATATTCCTGGACCACACTTGGGACAAAATTTTCCCTTTCTTATGATCTTTCCGTCCTCAACTTTATACATTTCCCGCTTTTGCATTTTGATCTCCTTCCTTAGATTTCAGTCCATTTCTTATCAGCAAGAAATCTGGTTCTAATGCTATTGCCTCTTCCTTAGTCCTGTAAACCTTTGCATACCCTTCTGTAAAGTTCTTACCAAATTTTGACTTTTGATAATCGATAATCACAAGTTCTTTTGGAACTTGGAGGTTTGCTGCAATTTGATTCTTGGCTTCTTCTCGGCTGGGTGTCTTTTCCTTTGGATGGATTACTCTATATCGAATTTCCATCCTGTTCAGGAGTTTATTCTCTTCTCTGGTTTCGATTTCAATTTTCATTCAGATTCCCCTTAATCTTTCAATTTCATGACTTACTAGCTGTCTAAGATTGTCTCCGATCTCATAGACGGCTATCCCCTTATCGGGAACGCCATAAATAACTATCGCACCATCTGGCGCCATCAATATTGCCGGAATGGACGCAAGATCTTCTTCTCCGTCTACCTCTATCAGTGTGTTCCCCTTTGATTTGAGAGCGAAATCTATGGTAGTCCAGAGTTCTACGGAGATTGATCCTGGAGCGTTCTTTACTTTAAGTTTCCTATCCCACTTTTCTGGAAGTGAGGGAAGAACCTCATCCCTCTTAGTTTTGAAATCAATGATAGAAAGTTTGGGAATAATCTTATAGCGAAGTGCAGTAGCTGTGACCACATCTCCAACGGTGATCAGTATCTTTGAGGAAAGGAATTCGATTTGAGATTCTTTTGTAACTAGAACCTCTGGCATTCTCGAAAAAATCTTTCTGAATTCTGAGGGAACAACTACGTCTTTATCTAACTTTGATTGCATACTCACCAGATGTACTGACCCCTGCCCTCTTTCCCACCGACGAGCGAACCGGGTCCAGTATAAACAGGTAGCCTTTCCATTCGAGAACCGTATCTCCCCCGCACTTTTC
Source organism: Thermoplasmata archaeon (assembly GCA_021792255.1). GTDB lineage: Archaea > Thermoplasmatota > Thermoplasmata > Thermoplasmatales. The sequence goes on along the minus strand of JAJYUZ010000001.1, from coordinate 130,601 downwards.
GCACTTGATTTCTTCGGTTACATTCTTACAGTTTCTGCAGGCTCGAAGCTTTATCACTTCGCCTCACCCTTTAACCAAATGAACTTTCCGAGGAAGTTTTGCCTCATAGTCAGGCCAATCTTGCTTTCCTCCAACTTTGAATCTGAGAGAGAGAGGGCTACGATTCTAGTCCTAACAAGGTCTCCCATCTTGAGGTCCCTCTTTGTATCCTTTCCAATCATCCTCTTATTATCCTCGTCAACCTCTATCCTGTCGTCCATTACTTGACTGACGTGAAGCAAGCCCTCGAGGGGTCCAATGCTCACAAATGCACCGAATTTCTTCACATCCGCGATGTCCCCTTCGACAACTTCCTGCATCATTGGTTGGAACGCAAGAATCTTCATCTTGACCTCTTGGTACACCCCTCCATCTCCGTGTACTATTCTTCCCTCTCCGTCCAGATCAGATTCTAGCACAAGGAGGTTGATGTACTTCCTGTCATTAGAATCCCTGACGAGCTCTCGGTCGAGCACTCCTATCTTACCTTCTACGTTTCTGACCGCGATTGTTTTTGCTGTAGCTTCGTACTCTTCACCTAGGTTTTCTGGGGGGACCCTGACCGTCTCATTAGTCTCAATTATGAAATACATGTAATCCTCTTATATACCACCAGATTTATTCGGAGTATTTATTTTTTTCAAGAGCACCTTAGATATTCGGGAAAGCCAGGCTTGCCTCTGATCTGGAGGGTCTTAGCTCACTTATTCAGCATATTTTCTGGACCGAATATCTTGTCTATCTGCTCTTCGGTCAATATCCGTCTCTCTCTCAACAATTTTAGGAATGGTACATTCTTCTCTTTAGCCTCTTTTACTATTTCGGCTGTCTTCTCGTACCCGATCACTGGGTTCAAGAGGAGAGCAGTTCCGGGAGAATTCAGTAGCATTTCGTAAGCATATTCTGAGTTGATCTTGATTCCCTTCAGAGTCTTTTCTTCGAGGATCGTCAGAGTGACTGTCAAGACGTCAAAAGCCTCCATTAATGCTGTGTATATTATCGGAGTAAACACGTTGATTTCCATTTCTCCCTGGGAGGAGGCATCGTTTACTGTCTGTGCTAGACCACGTACAAATAGGGCGCTCATTGTCACCGCCTCAAGAATGCTAGGGTTGACCTTACCAGGCATTATCGATGATCCCGGCTGAACTGCCGGGAGGACTATTTCATTAAGACCAGCAACTGGACCAGAGTTCATCATTCTCAAATCGCGTGATATCTTTATCAGAGCAGCAGAAAAGTTACTGAGCCAGGAAGCGAGTAAATTGAAGTCGGATGTGAATTGCATCACCATCATCAGATTCTCTGCTGGCAAGAAGCTCTCCTTGTAGTATTCGTTGATGTTCTTGTACACTAGATCTTTAACTTCAGGAGGAAGGTTTGCACCCGTCCCAACCGCGGTTCCTCCGAGGTTGAGCCTCTTAAGTCTGGTCAGAATGTAGTCTTTCTCGTCCAAGAATGACCTCAGCTCGTCGGCATATGCCTTGAATTCCCCTCCAAAGGTAACAGCAGACGCATCCTGAATATGAGTTCTTCCCGTTTTTATTTTGGTTGAATTCTCATTTGAAAGAAGTTCAAATCTGTCGATCGCCTTCTCAATATTTTTTGATAGTGCCTTTAACGCGAAGTAGGCGGAAATCCTGATTGCTGCAGGTATAGTGTCGTTAGTCGACTGTCCGATGTTGACTTGATTGTGGGGACTTATTATATCGTGGCTTCCAAGAGCTTTACCCATCATTTCAAGAGCCTTGTTCGCTATGACTTCGTTCACGTTCATGTTAGTGGATGTTCCTGCTCCGGCCTGTATGTATTTCAGTGGAAAATCCAAATCATTCTTGTTCTTTAACAGTTCGTCTGCTGCCTTGATTATTGCCTCTCCTATCTCCTTTGATATCTTTCCCTTGCTTGTGAAAGCTCTGACGTAAGATCTCTTGATCACTATAAGAGTATCGATAATTCTCCTGTCCATGAATCTATAATAGGGGAAATTAGAGAGCGCACGGACGGTTTCTGGTCCGTACAACCGCCCCTCGGGGATCTCCACTTCGCCCAGTGAATCTCGCTCTTTCCTGACCATAATTCCTAATCATTTATGAATATTTAACAGGTGCTTTGGATTTAGGTGTCCCTGATTCAATTATGTGGTTGTTTCCTAAAAACCGATTTGGTCACCTCACTGATGTCTGCTTAATTACCTCCGTGCCATCTGAGAAGTCAAAGAAGGCGACTATCTGAGATTGGCAATCTCCGAACAATGTTTATGGGATTCTCTGCGTGCCAGTCCGTCTTTCTTCACTACAAGTCCGCGCCGTCTATCCTATTTCTGACCTTTCCTTAAGAATATAGGCCGCCAATTGCTCCTTCTTCCCGCTGTGAAGTAGCCATGACATTTACTCTTAAGTTGGCCTTACTTTTTGAGTAGCTTTGAGGCCAAGTCGTTCAATTCTAACCTAGATGCCTTATGAGACCTCGTAAACCACCACTTCTGAAATTCAGAGTCGTCGCCACTCTTCCTCGGAAGGATGTGAACGTGAAAGTGGTGGATAGTCTGTCCAGCGGGCCTTCCCGTTGAGTGCATTATGTTAATTCCCTCTGCATTCAGATTTTTCAGCATTAGACTGCTTATGACCTTTGCTACGCGCATGACTTCAATCAGCGATTCTTCTGAGACATCGGATATGTCTACAAAATGTTCGTTCGGAATTACGAGCGTGTGTCCTTCGAACAGGGGATGAATGTCCAGGAAGGCAGATACCTTGTCATTCCTATATATGAAAGTCCCCTCTTCTTTTCCAGTCAAGATTCTGCAAAATATGCAGTCGCCCAGGTACTTTGAAGATTCACTCAATTCGGTGTCTATTTTTCTGACATTTATATTCTTTTGTATTCTTTCAGTCGGCTAAAAGTACGCTCTTTAGATGGATTCAAAATTTCGTTCCATGACTTAGTAATTCAGGACACAACAACATGTTTTTATTGCGAATCATCCTGATTCTCTAATGAATGAGGGAAGGTCGAATATCGAATTGACAAGGGAAGAAGAGATGGTGATAGTTCACGGAGGAACTGAACCACCTTTCACTGGAGAGTTTTATGATCATTTCGAGAAGGGGGTGTACGTCTGCAGAAGGTGCAATAAACCACTCTACAGGTCTAATGATAAATTCGAGTCTGACTGCGGGTGGGCAAGTTTTGATGACGAAATAAAGGGGGCAATCAGAAAACTCGTGGACAAGGATGAAGAAAGAACCGAGATAAGATGTGCTAACTGTGACGCCCATCTTGGTCACGTTTTCTACGGCGAGAGATTTACTCCGACAAACGCGAGACACTGTGTCAACTCCATTTCAATGAGATTCATTCCAGATACTGAGGTATAATGTGACAAAATCGATAGTCTTGGGCGGGGGGTGTTTCTGGTGCACTGAAGCTGTGTTTTCCGTCATCAATGGAATCACTTCTACCCAGCCAGGTTATTCAGGTGGAACTGTTCAGAATCCATCGTACGAAACTGTGTGTGAAGGTGGTACCGGTCATGCAGAAGCGGTCAGAGTAGAGTACGACCAGGATGTAATATCGCTCCAAGAGATTCTCGATGTATTCTTCACAATGCACGACCCCACCTCTCTTAATAAACAGGGGGATGACATCGGAGAACAGTACCGATCTGTTATTTTCTATAGCGATAAGGAAGACGAGTCAGTTATTAGGAGAACTGTAGAAGAAGTTCAGAAGGAATATTCGAAGAAAGTCGTAACAGCTATAAAACCACTAAAGAATTTCTATCCTGCAGAAACTTACCACAAGGATTACTTCAAGAAGAATCCTGGGTCACTCTATTGCAATGCGGTAATAAGACCCAAAGTAAATAAGGTCGCACATGCCTATTCGCGGTTAGTAATAAAGATCTGAGCAGACCGTCAAGTATCAGAGGTTTGAATTCCTTTATTAGAGAAACAAACTGATCCTCAAGCCCTGGACCCGTTCTGATTCAACTCATTGGGCCAGAGGCTTTACCGTTTTTCCAATCTTCTTTAGAATGCTCCTTTCAAAAATGACTTTCATGTAAAGGGCATCGTGCTCGAGCAAGGGAGAAAAGGAGATTAGAGTCATTTCATTGTCAAAATCCGCAAGTGCATCCGCGAATGGCTCAAATTTCAGGTTGCCCTTCTTGATCGGCGTAATTCTATACTCACTCTGATCTAAGAATTCTACCCCAGAGAACTCGAAGTAGAGAGGTCTCTTTTTCTTTTTGGTCTCCTCTACGATTTCCGAAAATTCTTCTTGTTCCGTAGGGCTATTCTTTCTTGACGAGTATATGTGCGAAACATTCGTAACAGCAGTTATATTTTTGACCTTACCCAAGAGGAAATCAATTTCTTCGTCGCTTCCCAGCACTTCATTTTTGCCAGAATTCTCGATACAAAGCTTTGGCTTGAGTTTGAGGGATGCCATTTTGTCCGCTATCTGTTTTAGTGAGGCTGACGTTTTTGTCAGGCTTTTCTTCCTTTCCGCGGAGGCTAGTCCCAGATGAGTTATCAGATATTGCGAGTTGAGTGAGTCAGCAATTACTCCACCCCATATCGTGTGTTGAATCGAGTCGACGACCATTCTTTCTTCGTTTGAAAAATCCACGTAGTATGGGGTATGAAGAGAAATTTTAACGTCCAGTTCCTTTGCGATATCTCTTGCGAGGTTCAGTTCTTTGTAGTCCCTTGCCATACTCCAGAAGAGTTCGGTGCCTATATCATCCTCTTCGATTTCAGTGTTCAGGCCCACAGATTTGTACTTCCCCTCATCGTCACTTCTTAGCAAATCAACGAGGAGCATCTCATCGAGGTCTTTTGGTTTCGTTCCTACAAAATCCCGCATTTCTCGTTCTTGTGTGCTTATTCTAAACAGCTGAATTTCAAGATAGTCCAACCCTAGCTGGAAGGTGTTTTCAACAGCATCTTTGACCGTTCTGCCTTTAGAACCAAGAGGAATGCCCGCAATCCCGAACCTATACATTCGCTTATCCTTATAAAAAGAAGGTAATAAAACCTTGTGAATAATTTTAGAAGTTCAGAACGCAGTTCTTGGTTTATGCTTCGTGCTTGAGCTTATAGGCTCATGCAAAAAATGAAACCTGACATGTCACTTTGCACCTCGGTTTGAGGATGATACACCTGCACAGCCCTTAAGTATTGACCCCCTCCGGATTTTTCGCCATGAGCAGAAGAGGAACCAGCGCAATACCTATTGCCCCCAGTATTACCCAGCCATATGCGGGTCCTATCTTGTCTGTCAGAAGTGTAAATGTGAAAGGCGATATCGAGCCGATCGCAATCCCTATAAAGTTGACAAACGAAAGAGCAAAGGGAACCATTGCCTTGTCTCGTGCATGTGGAGTCGCAAAGACGTACAGTGCAGAGAAGCCTGAAACGACTGAAAATCCCGCGACAGCAACATCAAATGTCAGTAAGATGAAGCTTTTTGAAAACGGTATTATCATGAAGGCCAGCCCGCTCATCACAAGCATAAGATAGGTAAACGGTCTCCTTCTGGTGGGATTTGAAAGAAAGTATCCTCCGACGAGTCCACCGACAAAACCAATAATCAGGAACAATCCATCTATGAAACCAGACTCTGAAGGAGACATTTTGAGATAGTTTTCTCCGAAATAGACCAAAAATTGGCCACCGATTGTCTCAACAAAGGTCGAAACAATCGTACCAATAGCCAGCATCCAGAGGAACTTATTCTTAACAATAGAGAGCATTTTAGTAGCAAATCCGGTGGTTTCTGCTAATACCTCTTTGCCTCCTCTAAGCACTATGAAATTCTCGATGGCAATTGCAATCATCATTACCCCACCGAGTACGAGCCCCGATTGCCACCCTATAGCCCTGTCCACGAATACCCATCCAAACGCTCCCACTCCGCCACCCAAACTGAACGCTCCATTATATATTCCAACTTGGAATCCGAATGACTCAGGGGGCGATATGTCCCTTAAAATGGATAATCCGGGGGAAAAGAAGAATGCAGACCCGCAGCCAGCAATAAATCTTGCAAAGGCTAACTCTAAGAGATTGAATGAATATGCCGAATAAATAGCACCTATTCCTAATAGCAAAAGGCCAATGAAGGCGACTTTTCTCGAACCTATCCTCGAGGCTAGTGCGCCTCCGACAAACTGAAATGGACCTAAGCCCAGGTAGAAGAAAGTGGTCGCAATTCCGAGCTGTACAAATTTCAATCCAAGATCATTGGAGATGTAGATAAGGCCGGGTGCTATGTCGAACCAGTTGAGCGCGTAGATCGCTCTAGCAATATTTATTGACGTAGCTTTGAATAGGTATCCCAAAATATTTCCTCCTAAGAGTGTAGATTGAAAGAGATGGCCCTTTTGTGTGAAAATAATGGCACTCTACAGTTGCGATGAGCTCTAATCATTATATTCTTTATGGAGTACACAATCAATAATTCGTGTTGGAATAAGAGCATTGCCTACCGGATCTAATTTTCAGGAATCAGTAGCTCTAATTAACCACCTTGTAATCAACTAGTGATTTAAATGAGGTCAATGACTAAAAATAACTTAGAAGAGGCTTTTAGCGGTGAAAGCAAAGCCGCAATGAAGTACTCTATTTATTCTGAGGTCGCTGACAAAAATGGGTACCCGAACGTCTCGAAACTATTCAAGGCGATTTCGTTCGCAGAGACTGTCCATGCAACCAACCACTATAGAAACCTCGGGATGATCAAGAGTACGGCCGAGAACCTGGAGGATGCAGTCGAAGGAGAACACTATGAGGTGAACGAAATGTATCCAGTATTTAACGAGGTAGCAAAATTCCAGAACGAAAGGGGTGCAGAGGTCTCAACCAAGTACGCCCTCGAGGCCGAAAAGATACACGAAGATCTATACAGGAAGGCACTCGACAGCGTAACTGCTAAAAAAGACATCGAACAGAGCGACATTTTCATATGTCCGGTGTGTGGCTATACAGTGATGGGTAAAGCACCAGAGAAATGCCCAGTTTGCGGAACGAGTGGACCTAAATTTAAGAAATTCTAATTAGCCCTTTGTCTGGTCTCTCAGAGCTTCGTCTTCGAGGAAGAGTTCCTTGATGAGGTCTGCCACTTTCCAGTCTAGGGTTACAGAGGTTGTAACCGCAACTATAGTTTTACTCGATAACCCGCTCGACTTGAGGAAATTCAGCAATCTTGTATAGTCGTTCCTGTCGAAATTGTGAAGTAGGACTATCTTCTTGTCTGCTTCGGCAACCATGGTTATCTTAATTCAATTTAGCGATTTTAGTTATACGGTCAGCTTACCCGGGCCCTTTACTTAATCACTTACCCTTTCTGACGATCGGGTGAAGGACGAGGAGACTGAAGAACTAACTTTTTAAGATGGAATTTATCTTCAATCATGGAAAGAATTAGCAGGAGGGTCTCTGAATATCTATCATCTAATCCTTGCGCAATGGATGCTCTCCAGTCTGGGATAGTCAATTACTCTTCTCTCGCCATGTACTTGATGAAGCAACTGAAGACCCAAAATTTCAATGCAGTATTGGCCGCGATAAAGAGGTATCCTGAGAGAAATCCATCACTCGAGTCCGCTTATAAATCAGCTTTAAACGAGTCGAGAATTGAGGCATTCTATTCGATGACGAATTTGACCGTTAGAAATTCAGCCGACAACTTTGAGAAGGTCTCAAATATTTACAGCGAGATCTTTGGTTCTGGGGGAAAGATAAGAATAGTCCAGGGAAGTCAGGGAATAGTTATTGTTGTTGACAAGAAGAATACCCCCGAGGTTAGGAAACAATTCCCACCTGAGGAAATTCTCTCATTCAGGGATGATCTGGGTGAGTTGGTAGTAATTTCACCATTAATCATCGAAAAATTGCGAGGATATGTGGCTTACGTCTCATCGATCCTCGCGGTAAACGGAATAAATGTTTACCAGGTGGCTTCATTCTACAACGATGTGACTTACATAATGGATGAAAAATACATGAATTCGGCCGTCAGGGTAATCACCAAACTTACCGCTGGGAAGAGGACTGATCCGTGACCTCGAATATCAACCTGTTTCTTCTGAACTCAACGACTATTTCGAACTTGGGTTGCTCGGAGATTGACTGAACCTTGTACTTCCTGTTCATTACCTTACCCACTATGCAAAATTTGACTCCATCCTTCTCCACGACGTCTATGGTCGCAAACCCTGTAACGGGCGCGTAAGGAGGATAGAAAACTACGAAGAATAGTGCAGCAATTACGTTCGCAAGCATATAAGACAGGTCGTTCAAAGGGTATAGCCTATAGGAAAATGGACCGATAATAGCAGTTGCTATAGAAATCAAATACACCATCAAACCGGGATTTGTACCCTCTGATGTTATCACCTTCAAGTCCTTGTAGAGAAAGTTTGACTTTTTCTTCCTGCTAGTTAGGATAAGGTACCTAGCCAAAAAACCTACAAATAATGCCAAAAAGAGTGCGATGATTCCTAAAGTCACGTCCATGTTCTTATCTCCATTTCGAAGGAACAACTCTGACATACGTCGCCGGGCGTGGGAGATCCGCATACTTTACACTTGCCTATCTTGATGTCTTGCTCCGATGGTATCAGGGCTCTTATCTTATCGAATGAATTGATAATCGAGTATTTTGTCCCAGGAGAACGTTCCTCCCACCTGTCTATTGACTCTCTGAATTCGTTTCTAATTGCCTGATCAGCGTAAGGGCAGACTGAGTGGGAGAAATCGATACCCTGTAAAATTGCATAGAGCATTACTTCCTTCTCTGGGATCTTACGCAGTGGTTGAAGCCTGGGAACGAGCCCACCCTTGACCTGACTGTGAGGGCCCATCCTGCTCAACCTTGAGATATCTCCCCTGACGATGTTCATCATTACTGATTGGGCAGTATCATCCAGATTTAGTCCAGTGACCATGTAATCGACGTTTTCTTCTATCCCCGCAGTGTTAATCAATTTCCTCCGAAAAACGCCACAGTAACTGCACGGAGAGAGCCTTCCGCCCTCGGACACCAAATCCATGCTTGTTCCAAAACTGTCTTCTATCTTTAGGATCCGGTGTTCTACACCGAGTTTCTTAGTTAAGGATTCGGCGGTTCGAATTGTCTCTGGCCTGTAAGATTTGATCCCCTCATCGATGGTGAGCGCAACGATGCTTACATCTCTCCTCTTTCCAAATACTCTTTCTGTCTCATAAAGAGCAACAGAACTATCCTTTCCCCCTGAAAGGGCCACTCCTATTTTAATAGGTCTCTTAATTCTTAATTCGTTCCTGAACTCTAAGTTCACTCTCTTTTGAAAGAATTTGGTGAAGTGTTTATCACACAGATGACTCCCGCTGTACTTTAGGAACACCACCGCATCATTATTGCATAAGGAACATTTCATCGTCCTTGTAGTGAAAAAAATTATAAAAGCCTTTTTTATTATTACCCATGGAAGATTTTGAAAAAGAACTTTCGGAAGTGTCGAAATACTTCGAGAGTTTCGCAATGACAGACTACGAGTTAAGGGGGTTCCTTGCGCTAATACTATTGGGTGCTAGCACACCGGATACAATAGCTATGACTGCTAAAATTCCGAGAACTTCCACTTATAAGGTTCTGGAGAAACTCGAGGAGAGAGGATTCATCACCTCTTTGGAAGGAAGGCCCAAGGTCTTCAAGGCAAAAAATGTCTATGAAATCAGAAAAAATTTCTCCAAGAATCTAGATATTCTCTTCGAGAAGCTCACCGATATGAGCGAACTGCTTACGCAACAGGGCCTTCCGCAGTTGATATACACAATTTACGGAAAGGAGAGAGTTCTTGAAAAGATGAAAGAAGTCCTAAACGCAGCTGAGAGGTTTGCCTCGATTTCTACACCAAAGCTCAGGGAGCTTCGGCAGGAGCTAGTAAAGGAGATCGAGTCTGCAATCACGAGAAACGTCTCCGTTTCAATTGTAGCCCCAGATAACCAACGGGTACCCCAGGGAACGAGAGTTTTCAGGAATAATTCCCTGATCGCAACAGATATGGTCTCTGACGGGGTAAGGGCGCTTATAGCAGCTCCTGATCTATCTGCGTGTGGTTTTACAGACAACCCGTTGCTCGCTGAGCATATCAATAGCTACATTGACATGCTGATGAGCAGAAAGATATGAGGTGGCAGAAAGTTTGAAGATATACGTCATGGACAATGGTGGTCAGTGGACGCACAGAGAGTGGCGAGTTCTTCGGGATCTGGAGGTTGATTGTGAAATCAAGAGCAACGAGTCTGAAATAGATGAAATCAGCGATGCGGATGGCATCGTTCTCTCAGGAGGAGCCCCTTCAATCGCATATGAAAGTTTCAGGCTGGGAAAAACTGCCCAGTATCTTGATAAGCTTAAGATTCCGATTCTTGGGATATGCGCAGGCGCACAATTCATGGGAATGCACTACGGTTCAAATGTCATGCCAGCAATTCACCCAGAATTTGGAAGAGTGGAGATATCCATATCGGAAGAAAATTCTATACTGAGGGGAGTCCCTAAAAAGTTCTTTGCCTGGGAGAGTCATAACGATGAAATTAAGAGCATCCCGCCTGGATTCCAGCTACTCGCATCGTCCGAGACGTGTAAGGTACAGGCTATGGCAAATACCTACGAAAAGAGATACGCTCTGCAATTTCATCCCGAGGTTGAGCATACCCAATTTGGGAAAAATATTTTTAAGAACTTTCTTGAACTATGTGTCCCTTGAGAAATTCTCTGACTTTCTCTCTGAATTCTTGAATGGTGGAGTCGTTACATATATAGCGATCCGCAGTCGCTAGTGCTTCTCCTATCCCCCAGTTCAGTTCTCTTTTCTCCCTGACAGAAAATTCGTCTATGTTTCTAGGATCGTCCTCTCTTCCTCTCTTGAGTAGACGACTGAACCTATTGTCCCTTCCAGATGATATCCCAACCACAAGGCCGATCTCCATGTCCTTTCTAAATCTGACTATCTCCTCGACATTCCTTATGCCTTCCACCACTACAAAGTTGCTTTTTACCTTTTCAATCGTTCGCTTGGCCCATATGTCCATCCCATGATTCTTTCGTTCCTTTGAGGCGATCTCACCACTCATCGATATGCTCACTCCGGTGCCGGAAGTGAACTCCCTTACGATATCTCCCATGTTGATTACTTCGATGCCCATTTCCCTTGCGACCATAGCGAACTCGTCCTTGCCGGAACCAGGCATGCCTATTATCAGAATCGCCTTCGCCTTCACCATACCCGATTATGCCAAAGATATATAGATTTATGAAACGGGCAGAGATTTCTGTGAAGGTTTAACGTCCTTGAGCTGCATCAAGATTTCATCGCTGAGAAGGATATCCTTGATCTTAGAAGAACTGTAATTGAGTGTAGCTGTTGTGGTCCTTCCATACCTTCCAAAACTCTGGACTTTGGAATCTACGAGACCAAGATTCGTCAATTCGCCTATTATGTCCGCTACTCTTCTCTGAGTGAGACTGCTGAGTCCCATCCTGTCAGCAATCTTTTCGTAGAGGTCATAAAATTCTCCCATCGTAGAACTTCCTCCGCTCTTTATCTCGTCGATGAGAGAAATTGAGAAGAGAACTAACTTGCTGTGCAACGGTAGAGTAGAGACTGTCTCGACTACTACATCCCTTTCCAGCTTCTTTTTGGCCTCATATATCGTATCGTCCAGTATCCTCTTCTCGCTTCCCTTTTCTGTCAATTCGACCGCGATTCTGAGCATATCTATCGCCCTTCTTGCATCTCCATGCTCCTGAGCCGCTAGCGCCGCACAAGTTTTCATGGCAGACTCGTCAATTGAGTCCGCTATCCCGGCGTAAAGAGATCTGTCTCTAAGTATGTCATATATTTGGGAAGCATTGTAGGGGTTGAAAACCATAGTCTCCTCTATGAGTCTGCTCTTGACTCTTGGATCCAAATATTCTGTAAACCGTAGATCGTTGCTTATGCCCAGTAAGCACACTCTGCCTTCCTTTGTCACTTCGTTTATCCTCAGAAGCTGATAGAGAACTGAGTCTCCGCTCTTTTTCACGAGCTTGTCTATTTCGTCCAGAACTATGATCGCTATACCAGCAAAGTTCTTGACTTTGTCGAGCACGGTCGCGTAAAGTTTATCCAGTGGCCATCCGGTAAATGGGAGTTTTTCCTCCCACGTTTCTAGGAGACCATCGCCGACCGCCAAAAGGACTCCGTAGGGGTTGTCAACGACTCCGCAGTTCACGTCGATAAGTTTGATTCTTACGTCAAGTCTTGACTGCATTGCCTTGTATATCTCGCCTTCGACAAACTTGACCACACTAGTCTTCCCTACTCCAGGTTTGCCGAAAATAATTACATTGGATGGTTTGAAATTCTTGAGTGAAGGAGAAATTATCTCTGCGAGTTGTTCCGCTTCTTTTTCTCTGTGCGGAAGCCGATCTGGGACAAATCCAGGCTCTAACGCTTGCCTCTGCCCCTTAACGATTAGAGAGGCATAAGTGAACTTTTCGAATAAGTTTTTAGATGAACTGCTCATGTTATACTACCGTCAAAAATTTTCTTTATTAAAACCGTTTCTTATCAGGTCTTTTACCAAAACGAATAAATAGCTGGCACTTCATGCAGTCCCCTCTCTTTCCACTGGAAAACGGTAAGCTAGATTTCTTATTCAATCAGTTCTGGACTCTTTCGAAGTTCCTCTTCTTCCACTGGAAGGCTAACTGATTTTTCTTTGTCATCGAGCAACAGTTCCATCTCTCCGACCAGATATAGGGAGCCAGTTACTATTGTATTTCTCCTAGAATTAATCGCCGCATCTAAAGCTTTTGCCGGAACCTTTTCCACTTCAACGTCTTTGAAAAATAACTTAGCTTCTCTCTTCAGATCTTCGCTATCTTTTTTTCTTTCTGGCTCGTTTGGTTCTGTTATCAGTACGCTATCAGCAACTTCTGATAAGTTTTGTAAAATGTTATAGGTATTCTTATCCCTAAGTACTCCAAGGACAATAAGAGGATCGTTTATCGAGTACTTCTTGATGTTCGAACTGAGAACTCTGGAAGCTTCAGAATTGTGTGCACCATCTAAAATCATCAACGGATCTCTCCTTCTGACTTCGAATCGACCAGATATCTGGTCTTCTTTCAATCCGTGAAGTATTTCGCCTGCATCGGGAGGATTGCTTATGGACTCGCACGCCAGGATGGCGGCAATGGAGTTGTTCACTTGATGCTCTCCAAGCGCCTTCAACTCGACATCATATTTGTTGGACTGTGTGTCAAGTTCAAATCTCGTGCCAGAAAGTGAGAAATCAAGATTTCTTACAGAACAATCCTTCACTTGCTTAACGGGCGATTCATTTTGTTTTGCAATACCTTGGAAGATTTCATTGGCGACTTCAGGAACTTTCCCGATAACGAGCGGTACGCCTTTTTTGATTATTCCCCCTTTCTCTCTCGCAATGTATTCTATGCTCCCTCCAAGCTTGTCTGCGTGTTCGAGAGAAATACTCGTTATAACTGATACGTCAGGAGTCAGTATGTTGGTGGAATCAAGTCTTCCTCCCAGTCCGACTTCTACTGCTGCAAACTGAACTCCCTTTTTACTAAAGAAGTCGAACGCCATGTTAGTTGTGTACTCAAAGAAAGTGAGCTGAGTATCTTCTCCGTTGTACTCAATAATCGATTTGTGCTTTGTCACAAACTCGTCTATGAAAGTGGACGGTATTTCTTCATCACCAGCAATGATTCTTTCAGAAAATCTTCGCAGATGCGGCGAAGTGTACAACCCTGTAAAGTAACGCTTTTTCAGAATTCTGTAGAGATAAGTAGTGGTAGATCCCTTTCCATTCGAGCCTGCAACGTGAATGCTCCTGAATCTGTTTTGAGGGTCCCCTAGCAATTTGGCAAAAGCAGTCGTTGGGCCCAACCCCAACTTAATGCCAAATCTTGAGAGTGAAAATAGGAATTTCTCCCCATCCATTAGAAGTGAAGATAGTCATAAGTAAAAAGGTTTATTTACGTTCAAAATTAGGATTGTGCTGTCCGTTAGGATTATCGTAGTTGAACCCAAGAATCCTGGAAATCTAGGCGCGATTGCAAGGCTCATGAAAAACTTTGGACTAAGCGATTTGACAGTGGTGAATACCAACAGAATTCCCAGCGAAGACTTATTTCGTTCAATGAAGGGAAATGAAATACTGATCAAGTGTTCTAAGGTCACTTCGTTGAATGAAGCTATTAGCGATCTTGAATACGTTGTCGGTACTTCAGGAGTAAAGAGTGAATCTCCGAAAGAGGTTCTCCGAAATTATTTTGATCTAAGAGGATTCGTTGAATTATCGTCGAAAATTAAAGGGAAGGTCGGGATTGTTCTCGGAAGAGAGGATATCGGTCTGACGAACGAGGAATTAGCGATGTGCGATTTCTTCGTTCACATACCAGCAGCCGAAGAGTACCCAATACTAAATGTTTCGAGCGCTGCTGCGATCCTTTTCTACGAAATTTTCGGAGGTAAAAAGACGAAGGGTAAAGAGACAATAACCAGAGAGGAGAACGACAGACTGATAGAGAAGTTTAAAGAGTCCCTTATAGAAAATAACTATCCAAAGCACAGAATTGGGAAGACTAGTCTGCTCTTTAGAAGAGTAATTTCGAGAGCAACCATCTCCCCCTACGAGTACAGAATATTGATGGGAGCTATTGGTTGCAGTCACAAGGATGCAGTGAAGAACTGATAGACATTACGCACGGGCCCCGGATCGATTATCCGGTCAAAATAGCAACGTGAATTCCCGATATCCTATCTTTCCCGACCACGCGAACGGTTGCAGCTAAGGAGGCGACTGCAGGAGGCAATGGATCTATGCCCTCATATTCTCTCACTATATCCTTGTATGATATCAGATCTTCATCTGTGACGTATTCTGCATAACCTTCAGATTCAAGCAATGCTTTGTACGCCAAGTCACCGTCGTATGAATGATAATTTACGAGGGCCTCGTTGATTTCGGTTTCTCTTATCTTCTCCACGGGAAAGTCTGTAATTTCCTTCAGTCCTTTCTTAAAACTCTCCACCACTGGATTTCCTCCTTCGGTGCTTGCGGCAATCATCCGTGGGACTTTCTTAATCTCTCCCCGCTTTCTTTGATTAGCAAAACCGTAGTATATCCCCGCCAGAGTTGTTCCATTTCCAACAGGCACTGAGACCGTCACTGGCGCTTCCCCAATTGAGTCGTGGATCTCTGAGGATATCTTCGAATATGCTTCAAGCCCAAGTTCAGGATGGGCGCCAGCATTACCATCAAACCAAGAATTGGCGATGGCATCTCTCTTGCTTGCCTCGACTGAGTCTTCGTACTTGCCCTCCACGAGTACCAAGGTAGCTCCGTAGTTCTTTTCGATCTCCTCAAGCCGTTGGGAATGGAACTCCTTTGGAATGTAAATACGAGATTTTAAGTGATTTAGATGAGCGTAATAGGCGATCGAAGCTCCATAATTTCCGCAGCTACCAACTACGATGGTATCATAGCCCGCAGATATAGCCGCCAGTATGTGGACTGAGGCCGCCCTGTCTTTTTGAGTCCCAGTTGGATTTGATCCTTCATATTTAATGTACAGTCCCTCAATATTAAGGAATTTACCTAATTTCTCTGCGCGGATAAGAGGAGTGTTCCCCAGAACTCTATACCTTTCCTGCATGTACGGGAAGTCGAATGTTCCCTTCGCTTAAATCTTTTTTTCTCATTAAGCTCAATACTTTTAGCTATTGCAAAGAAGGTATACTGATCTCAGTTAGAAACAGTAGGCACGGTTGGAGAGTATTCCAATTGTCTTTTGGATACCACAACTTCATGTACCGTAGGGGAAAATTGATTTTCTCCAAGAGTGATAAATTCTTTGACAAGGTCAGCGACGTGATCGTTGATCCTAGCCAGTACCTGAGTCCAAGAATATTCTCTCATGGAAGAAGCAAAGTTCTCGTTTTCAATGATTGCGGTGGAGTCTACGGCTTTTTTTAAATTTCTAAGGACGGCGTCCCCTCTCCTCTTCCTTTCAGGGGATTCGCTATGAAATGGCATTATTCCTATCAAGAAAACGCTATCTCCATTTGAGTTGAGAGCGTTACAGACAGTTTCTAGTACCGCGGATGAAAATTCTCCAGCTGGCGATGAGATTACGACTACCTTCTCATTTCTGCTGATCCTTTTGAGAAATTCCTTTATACCCTCTAGAGAATCATAACTTTGAGAATCTAAATAGATTGAATTGCTATAACCAAGAGCCTTTACCGCATTAATCCCAGCACCTCCAACACCGAGTACTCTAAAATTGTCTGACATAATAATGACATTAATATGACACTATATATATCTTTCGGTATTTGAACGTATAACTCGGACGAATTTCTAGTCTTCCTTTTGGGACATTCCAATTGATTTCTCAATTAGGCTCAATTTACTGATTAGTACGCGTGGCGAGACTCTTAGCAGGTACTCATTTTCGACTCCTCCCGAATACCCCTTTCCCACCCTGCTTTTTTTGACTAGTCCAGACAGTTCAATTGTTTTTAAAAATTTGTACATTCTTGAGTCGCTCAAGTCGGGCCGTAGATTCTTTAGGTCTGATGCTTTGAATCCGTTCTCAATGTCTGTTAATTCTAATAAAGACCTCAACAGATGAATTTCGTCCTCTTCGAGATTGATCAGCGAGCTTTCGTCAAGAGGTGGAGAAAATTCCCTGTAAGCATTGAGGACTGTCTCATCGTCTAGAAATGTGCCCCTCGATTCTGCAAATAGGGCGGAATTTCTTAACAATTCTATTGCGATCCTGGCGCTTCCGTTCTCTTCAGTAAGTTCAGATATCTTACCTATTGCGGAATCCGTGTATGCTCCTTCATATAGGCTGATACTTGCTCGAGATTTGAGGATATTAAAGAGCTCGCTGATACTGTATTCTTTCAAAGTGATCCTGTTGTATCTGCCCAAACCCGATAATGTGCTTCTGTCAAGATACATTTCTGGTTCTTCCATCGACAAGAGTACCAATTTTATATCCGGTCCGCCCAGTTCCTTGCTCCTAGATAGCAAGTAAACAATCTGACCGTGACTCCGCTTTAGTGATTGACTCTCGTCGAGCACAATTAAGTTTTTCTTGGAAGGCAATTCTTTGAATAAAAGATTGGACAAAGATTCTGATCTTGTGTTTCCTATCTCTGGAAGCCTGATGTTTGGATTATCAAGAATGCTAGATACTATTGACCTGTCCGTTTGGTTGACATAACAGTTGACGTACACACCATTGAATTCCTTCAGGTCTTTCAAAAGATACTTGCCGGTTAGAGTCTTTCCAGTTCCTGGGTTTCCCCTGATCACAAATGTAGAAGAGACGTCACTGACTCTGATTAATTCCTTTAGCTGATTTATCTGTTCCTCTCTTCCTAAAACTATCTCTGGAACGTAATCTTGTGAGAGGGCGGCGGAGTTTTTTATGATTTTCATGCGGAATGTAAAACCACAGACGAAAATTAATTATAAATCCTATTATATCGGTTAATGGAATATAGGAACCTAGGAAAATCCGATTTAAAAGTTTCTGTTATTGGCCTTGGCGCCTGGCAAGCGGGGGCGAAAGGATGGGGAAAAATTGTCGATTCTGACGTAAAAAACGCCATTTTAACATCTATAGAAATGGGACTCAACTTCATAGATACAGCTGAGGTCTATGGAGACGGACACTCGGAAGCGGTCATAGGAGAAGTAATAAAGGACATTCGTGACGAGATTATAATCGCTACAAAGGCGTCTGGAAGTCATCTGAAACCAGAGTACCTTGAGCGAGCGTTGGAGGGAAGTCTCAAAAGACTGAATACCAACTACATAGATCTGTACCAAATACATTGGCCAGACATATACACCTCTTTGAAGGAAAGCATGAAGACGCTTGAAAAGATGGCGAACGACGGAAAGATTAGATATATAGGACTTTCCAATTTTAGCATCTGCCAGATAGAAGAGGCGAGATCGTATCTGTCAAACATGGACATCGTATCGAATCAAGTCAGATACAACATTCTGCAGAGGGAAATTGAAGAAGAAATGCTTCCTTACCTCAGCAAAGAAAATATCAGCGTGATAGCATATTCGCCACTCGCTCAGGGTCTCCTTACTTTCAAGTATGATCACGCAAATCTTGAACCCAGCGATGTGCGGAAGAGCAACAAGTTGTTTTCTGAATCCAATATCAGGAGTATTTCCTCTTTCCTCACAGTGCTCAGGGAAATTTCTCTGGAAACGGGCCATTCGGTCGTTCAGCTAGCACTGAACTGGCTCATTTCAAGAGGAAACGTCATTCCGATTCCTGGAGCTAAGAACAGGGATCAGGCCACGATCAACCTGCAATCTAACGGATGGAGACTGAACCCGGAGCAGAACAAGAGAATAGAGGACGAGTATATCCAAATCAAAGATAAACTGGATACATTCTGAGTCGGCTCCGCTCTTCTAAAATTATCCCGCGAAGCATGTCACATTCAGGAGACCGCATTCAGTCCTTGTCTCTATGTATCAGCGCAACGTTTGATCCGAACAGTAAATCCTTGAAGTCTTGAGAAACATCGTACTGTCTAGTTTCTATCTCACTCTCTATAAGCATCAATTCTGAAAGTTCGTCCGGATAACCTTCCGAGAAAATAATTTCTTTTATTCCAGCATTTATTATCATCTTGGAGCAGTCGGAACAAGGATGTGTAGTGACATAAATGATACTTCCATTTATCGCGGTTCCGTTGTAAGCTGCTTGAATTATTGCATTTTGTTCCGCATGCAGTCCTCTACATAGTTCTCTCCTTTCGCCGGGAGGAACCTTTAACTGGTCTCTCAGACAGCCAGCCTCGTCACAGTGGAGCGCACCTTTGGGTGGTCCGTTATAACCAGTCGACATGATTCTCTTTTCTTTAACTATTACGGCCCCCACCTTTCTTCTGACACAGTTTGATCTGGTGGCTGCCATAAAGGCCATTCTCATGAAATATTCATCCCAAGATGGTCTCTCCATTGAAATCGTATGTTCACCTCGTAAAAAAGGATTTAGAACAGACTTCAGAAATTTCAATTTTTCAGACTGTGCGTAAAATTTTTATTGTACCTTAATTTGTATAAACATGGCTAAATATAGCTTCAAATGCGCCGACACTGGCCAAAATTGTGCCTTCGAGACAAAAGCCTCTACTAAGGAAGAACTTATGCCGTTGATCGCAAATCACGCAAAAACCGCCCACAACATGACAGAGATTTCGCCAGAAGTAATGGAGAAAGTCAATTCAGTCATTAAAAAGAGCTTCTTCTAAGAACGGTTCTCGAGCTCAAGATAGCACGTACTAAGAGACTGAATGGGTCCCGGAGGTTCTATCCAAGAAGTTCAGTTACTTGTGATCCTCCTGGATATGGCAGAAGAATGTATGCCTATGTACGACTTTCAAGGATGCTACTTATCTTCATTTGGGCTAAGTTCCAGCCTCTGAAGGCTAGTTAGAATATGCAGTCTGGCCGCGTAGTCGCGGTGAGTAAGATACTTGACCTGGATCCAACAGAGTGCGGGTCTGGACTAGCAGAGAGTCGAATTAGGTAGTTATTGGACGAGAGAATTTCAGAGATACCGACGAAATAGGCGACGGCAATAAAGATGACCATGGCCCCTATTGCCTTTTTGTTGTACAGTCTTTATGTTCCTCCTCCAAGTCTAGTCTGTTGGGTAATAGGACTAATCATCATGCTGGTTCCTCACGGGAGTTTGTATTTTTCCGTCAGATAGTATGACCGGAAACGCGCTCTTCTATCATAGTGACTCAAATCGGGTTGTTAAGAATAATTGAGCTAATGGGTGGCCGTTTGTAGCTTTGTTGTATAAAGCAAATGGTCGATAGATCAAGCACATAGCTAACGCCAGAAACGTTTATTAGACAACTCTGGTTTGAAGAAGGATGTTATCTGATCCTTCAGTTCGTGAACATTTGAAAGACTTTTACAAGGGCAATGGATTATTTGACCTGGTGAATTCCATTTCGTGTAGGGGGAAGCACTTTGAGTGACTGGAAGAGAGAGTTGAAGAAGGAGGAGAAGAGAGACGAGATCAAGTATGCCAAGAGAAAGAGGAAAGAAGCAATCGAGAAATCACTGCAGAAAGAGATGAAAAAGAGGGAAGAGCCGGTGGAACGGGGTGTGTTGAAGTCTGTAGAATCCGATCTGAAGCGTGCTGAAGAAACCTTGGAAGATGTTGTGGTCAGACAGAGCAAGAAGAAGAAACCGGAGAAGAAATAGGAAAGGAAAAAGGCCGCTCTCGTTCTGATTACCAGTAACGTAACAGAATGGAACTCGAAGAGCTCTTGTATTACAAGGATGGGCAGAATCTATTGGGTTTTTGGCTTTGATGAGACATCAATTCCCTCTTTCTTTTTGGTGTCAGGGCTGGTATTGTTTGTCGTCAATTTGAATGTCCCTATTGCTGACTCCCCGGCCCCTTCGTGAAGAGTTCGGCAGGGAAATTAGTTGAAAACGGTAAGTATCGCTCCATCGGATCTTAATGTAGTTTCCTTCCATAATCAATGTCCAAACTATAAATACGACCTTTCTAATCAATTCAAAGATGACGAACGTTGAATCAATCCTCGAATCCATAAGGAACAAATTTTCTAATCCGGACGTTCAAGAAAAATTCAAGGATGTGGTCAAGCAGGTGCAGTTCGAATTTACTGATGTCAAGGAACAATATCTCCTTTCTATAGAGAGAGGAAGTGCCGGAATACTCAAAGGATCAACAGGTAATCCAGACGTAGTAGTGAGTACCACTAGCGATGTGCTGGAAGGGATAATAAACAGAAAAATCAATCCAGTGGTAGCCTATTCAACAAGAAAAATAAAAGTTAAGGGATCAATGGAGGATCTCCTCAGATTACAGAAACTGATGCTGTGAATTACTTTGCTACCCACCCGCAGTCAACAAGTAGGTCAGTCCCCGTGACAAAAGAGGCGCGTTCGTCTGCAAGAAAGAATATTGCCTCGGCGATTTCCTTGGGTTCTGCCCACCTGCCAAATGCCTGTTCAGCCTCTCGTTCTTTCTTGACCTGCTCATAGCTCCGTCCCAGACGCTTTGCCTCACCTGAAACATCATCCCTAAGCATTTGTGTATCTACGGAACCTGGACTCACGGAGTTCACCCTAATCCCGAAAGGAGATAGCTCCCAGGCCAGTGCTCTGGTGAATGCAATTATCCCCCCTTTCGTGGCTCCGTACAGGGAGTGTCTGACCTGACCAACGTGCCCTGATACTGAGGCCATATTAATGATGGCACCGGTCCTCTGCTTCTTCATTATTGGGACTACGTGCTTAATCATCAGAAAAGTTCCTCCAATGTTTACATCCACCACTCTCCTAAATTCATCGACTGTAATCTCTTCTATTGGTTTCACTATTACTACGCCTGCAATGTTGAGCAGTACATCTATCCTACCAAATTCTTCGAAGGTTTTGGAGACTGCGTTCTTCACCTGGGCTTCTTTAGAGATGTCACACTTGACAAATATGAAGTCATTTTCATCGTGAGAATGTTTGGTAAACTCTCTTCCCTCAATTATGTCAAGGATAGAAACCTTGTATCCGTTATCTAAAAAAATTCTCGCTGCTGCCTCGCCTATACCACGCGCGCCTCCCGTTATTATGGCTACCTTTTTTCCCTCCATTAACCTCTCCTCCTCACGCCAATCAAATTTACTGCCTCATCTGTTGAGGCGACTCTCCTGCCCAAGGATCTGGCAACATCGGAAATCCACGAAACGAGTTCTTCTGTCTTGGCCTTTTTGTTACCGATGAAAGGATGATCTTCGGTTCCCACCCTTACGTGATCTCCCATCAGTATGGCGGCCGTTAGGACTTTAATGTTCTCAGGGCCCATCACACTCACACTTATGATGCTGTTATCCGGCATCATCCTTCTTCTCTGAAGGTATTCTTCGAGTATGGGAGGGGACCAGTTTCCTCCTGGCCAACCAAAAAAAAGAGTCGAAAAATATGGTCTTTGGAAGTAGTTTCGTTCTATGAGATATTTCAAATTCCATATGTGTCCACTGTGCCAGACCTCAAATTCAGGCTTCAGTCCGTGCTTTCTCAATAGTGCCGCATATTCCTTCAATTCCTCTCTCGTATGAAGCTTGTGAGTCTCCACGTTGACGAAGGCCTCGTCGTGATGTCCAAGAATTATCGAAATCATGTCGCAGTCGCCGTTGATCGCATCCATTCTGTTCTTTATTGAAAGACTTGACATTCCACACTGAATGATTGCATCGGTCCTCCTTCTTACCATCCTCGTACTCTCTTTCCATTTCCCATCGGAGTGAATGTGTATTATTGATGCTCCTGCCTTAGCACACTTTTCTGCCGCCTCTCCAATCTCTTCGGGTGTTTTGGGGAACTTCAGTTTAGGATTCAGCCAGCTTATGTTGGGTGTGGCAGTTATTATGAGTGGCTCCATTATTTTTCAATGAAAAATCAGATATTTATAGTTATCATACTTGAAAAATCTTTCTCTGTAACTCCGTAATCCTTGTGCTGCTTCCGTTCTGTATCAAATATGTTTCCTCATCTCCTATCATTACTCCGTTGTCATCTGGTGCGTACAACTCTATGTTAAGGATCATATTGTTTTCTATTTCAGTTCCACATCCTTGAGTGATCATTTCTTCCTCAGTCACAATACCAATACTGTGACCTGCGCTTACAAACATTGGTTCTAGAGCGTTGTCGGCGTATAACCTGACTGCCAAATCGTAGATCTCACCAAATTTCCTTCCTGGAATCAAAGCTTCTCCGATCTTATCTACAATGCCGACCATCGTTCTGTACAACTTCTCTGTCCTCTCAGGAACAATCTTCCCAGAGTAAAACAGTCTCCTTGTATCCGAAACGTATCCTTCGTAGATTGCTCCGAGATCAACGGTGATTATCTGTCCCGCCTTGAGAGACTCGTCAATCATTACTTCTGGATTTGATGGCCCGAATGCGAGTGTGATGTGATCTATCGAGTTCGCACCGTGCTCTATCATAAACAATCTGGCCTTCCTTGCAAGGTCCTGCCTTGTCATTCCAATCTTCATTTCCTCACCCAAATCTTTGACGGTAGACTCTGCAATTTCGGTTGCTTTTCTGATCAAGAGAATCTCTTCCTTCCTCTTCACCAAGCGCATATTCTTGATAGGATAATCAATCACGATCCACGAGATTCCTGATTTGCGTAGAAGGTCTGTGACGTAATAGGGACAGTTGGATTCAATTCCAACTTTGCTCAATCCTATCTCCTTCTCTTCGATAAAACTGGACAATTCGGCAATCCCCCCATCCATATCCATGTAACTCCTAACGTCGTCCACTTGGTACTCCACTCCCATCGTCACGCCGAACCACACGAAAAGCGTCACTTCTCCGCTCTTGCTCAAATAGGCAAAAAAAGGGATTCTGTTTCTGAGTGCAAAAAGGATGGGGTTCCCGGTTCCTGGCATTACAGGTGCACCAGTGAAATAATAGACATTTTCAATGGAGGTTATAAAAATTCCCTCTATTCCAAGATCCGCGATGGACTTTGAGATTTTCTCATGCTTTAGAGCTAGAGGCTCTCCCTCAAAATTCATGTCTCTCCATCTTTTCTACTATATTTAAATCTATGCGACTCGCAGTTTGAGTTTGCCAATAAACAACGGTGATTTATTGGTCTTTCATCTTTTAGGAGTCTTCAAGAGTATTGCCGCTCCGACGAAATAGAAAAAGGAAGCTAGGAAAAACATTGCCGTGAAGCTCTGGTAAATATTGCTCCTGAAAACGTAGAAGATAGCACCATCGACAAGGGGTGCAAACGAAGATGATCCACCAAATGCAATGTTGGAGTAAGCCATATACTGTCCGGAGGATCGTTTAGGAACTAGATCGCTTGCATATGCCATCTCAACGCTCAAGAAGAGGCCAGTAGTGGCGCCAACTACAGCCGCAACTATTAGGAAGACGTAAAATGATCTTGCAAAGGGCAGGGACAACATTGCTACCCCTCCCACCAACGCTGCAGAAATTAGTATGATCTTTCTCCCTATCTTGTCGGAAAGGTACCCGAGACCCAGTGCCGCGGCCATCCCGGTTATGAGCACTACAACTCCCGCGATAGCAACCCCGAATGCGGGGTTTGGAATGTTAAGGATATATTTAAAGAAATAAAGTTCGAAGTATACAAGGCCGCTTGAACCTATGAGGACAAGAAAGGAACCCATTACGAGCCATATGAAACCCGGTACAGACTCCTCCGGACTGAAAATCTTGACGAAAGCTTTCCGAACACCGATTGAAGTTCCTAAATATGGAGCATCGTATTTTCTCACTGTAAACAACATAAGCGAAGTCGTTAGCAAGACTGGGACAATAATTACAAAAACAGAGACTGATAAATACCCTATTCCGACAAGCAATCCAGTAATACCAAATCCCAGCGCATCTCCGATGAGAGCGTACAGTCCCAAGAATCCGCCGACTTCACCTCTCTTCTCATGGGGGAAGAGATCCGGTAGCAAAGGTTGAAATGCACCTTGGGCGAGATTGGAGAATACCTGCATGAAAACGAAACCAGTTACGACGAGAGGGATTGTTATAGGGATGACCGCTACAAGAGCCAAGACGGCGACCAGTAGGATTGTTCCAGCGATGATCAGCGGCGTTCTTCTTCCCCATCTAGAGTGCAATTGGTCACTAACTACGCCCGAAATAATATTTACGATTACTCCTAGGGCCACTCCTCCAGAAGCGATCGCGCCCAGTGCCAGTCCTCTTTCGAAGGAAGGAAATGCGACTAAAATCTGTTCAGGAAGTATTAGAGACTCGTAAGAAATCCACAAATAATTAAGGCCCAGGTAGAAGGAACTGAACAGCAAAAGGAAAGCTATTCCCCTTTTTCCTCTTACGATATCGGGTCTGTTCTCCACAGGATTCATTGGATCATCGATGAGTTTGAATAAGCCATTTCTGCAATCCTGACTGCGTAAGCCGCATCAGATGGGTCTACCGTAGGCGGTCTATCATCGACGATCGCTGAGACAAAATCGTGAATGCCATCCATAATTGAAATAGCCTTCCATCCGGCAGGATTGTATTCAACTTCTGCAACTTTCTCTCCCTCACTATCCATCCATCCGTTGTAGATTTTTAAAGGTGGATCAGACAACTGATCGCTGATAATTGCACCTCCGCTGCCGTATATCTCAAGTCTCTCTGTCCAAGGACTCTGAGCAGTGTCGCTAAGCTGTGCCTGGAATTGGGAGCCATTTTCCAGTATACCATACATTATGGCGTTATCTTCCACCTCAGTTCCCTCTATTCTATTCCAGAGGATTGACTGAACGGACCTCAGGCCCCCGAAGAGCCACTTGAAGAGATAGAAGGTATGAACCCCGGCATCCATGACAATTCCTCCCCCATATTCTTTCTTGGCAATCCAACCATTCTTGTTAGAAAGTCTCTCAACTTCGCTTCCCGCAATCAGAGTTCTCACTTGCCATATCTCACCTATCTTCCCGGAAACAAGAAGTCTCTTAACCTGTTGGTAAGACTTGACAAACCGCGTGTTTTCTGAAACCGACAGTTTGACCCCTTTTTCTTTTGCCAGATTAACTAAATCTACTGCATCGACGTAATTCATCGTAATTGGCTTTTCCAACTGCACATTCTTGCCACGTTCAATTGCATATCTTGCAACTTTATGGTGAAGATAGTGTGGCAAACACACGTCGATTGCCTCAACTTCCGAATCGTTGATTAGATCCTGGTAGCTTTCGTACGCTTTTACTGAGATTTGTTTTGCCCTCTCTTTAAGTACTTCCTTGTTGGTGTCGCACAAAGCGACAATTTTTGTCCTTGGGTCTTCTTGATACGCAGCCTCGTGAATGACTGAAATCCCACCGATACCCACGATTCCTATACCAATTCTCCCGCTCATTCATCATTGAACACCCTTATTGAGTTAAATGTTTTTGCCCGTTGATTCTCCCAGGACATTTTCACAAAGTCTCTCGATATCGTGCTTAAGGCTGTAATTATCGAGATCAGTCACCAAAGTGAAATGTTCTGCACTATACAGCTGACTCCATTGTTATCCCTTCTCACCAATGCTCCGGCCGGGATTTGGACCCGGGTCGTGGGATTGAGAGCCCCATATGCTTGGCCGGTCTACACTACCGGAGCTAAGCCTAATTCGATAAAAATATAAAATCTCTCTCAAAGGTGGGACCGTTATCCTTATCCAACAGGCATACTCGTCACATGATTTGTTGGATGGACTTGACGAAGGCTATGAATGTCCCCCAGAGTAAGTGCTAAAGGATGAATTTTATCTCCCCATTTTTCACGAAATAGTTGTTTGGCGTTGAGATATCCTCATAAATCTTTAGGCCCATTTCTGTTATTGTCACTCTAGATCCATTGGAGTACAGCCTGAACTCTTTGATCTTATCTCCTTTTCCCTTGAGAAATTGTACGATTGCCTGCTCATTGTCATCGTCGTTTTGAGTGTACGGCCGAATATCGTTCAGTTTCGGTAATTCGGAAACACTCTGATCTATTTTTTTCTGTTCTAGTGGTGAAGTCTTTGAAATCTTAGAAGAGATCAGTGACATCTTAGAAATGGCCTCCTCTCTCCCCTTCGGATCGCTTTCTTTCCAGAGACCTATAGTCCTTTGGAAGAGAGAGATCAAATCATCTGCTTTCTTCGCATTTCTCTCATCCTTCAGATCCTTTTCGGAAAAGACGAAATGCAGATCACTCTTCGCTCTAGTAAATGCAACGTACAGTATTCTAGATTCTTCATTCAGAGAGAAGCTGTGTCTTTCACTCTTGCCAATTATTTTTTTGCTGGGTGAGGTGATAAAATCTTTTTCTCTCTTTGCGACGATTCCAACGTATTCGTCTGCATAGTACTTCTCCCTGTCCACTCCCGGTCGCAAATCATAAATTATTACTGAGTCGAACTCCAGCCCCTTTGCCTGATGAATCGTCATAATCTTCACTCTGGACTGATCCTCAAGCAGATCCTCAATCGGGCCACTTTCCTTACTGTTGCTAGCGTTCTGCAACCACTCTACCAAGGAATATACGTTGCCTCCATACGCAGAGACGTGAGAAGAGATAAGCTCAAGAATTCTGTAGAGCCTATCCACCCTTTCTCTTCCGTCGATAGTTCCAAGCAGGTTGGAAGTGTACTCTTCCTTGAGCATGATTCTGTTAATCAGGAAATCGATTCTTTCGTCCCTAACTTCCTGTCTGTACTTGCCAAGCTTCGTCTCCAAAACTTCTCCAAGTTTGTCTTTTGATCGCATTAAGTCTGATACGTTCATACTGAACATTGGGGAGAAAAGGAGTGATGCTTGAGCGACCTGATCTCCAGGGTCAGCTAAGTACCGGACCAGGGAGAGCACGTCTAGTCCCTCCTGCGACTTCAATATCGACTCCCCCGAAATGAGAACGCAATCTATACCCTCTCTTTTCAGATATCTTTTTAAATTAAAGAAATCCGACGAAGTTCTGCTAAGGACCGCAATCTTACCCGGGAGTTTTCCCTCCCTTATCTTCATTTTGATAATTTCGGCTACCGCGAGGAGTTTGTCATCCTCAATATGAAGATAAGCTCCACCCAAGTGATCTGAAGAGCCTTCCATCGGCTCGTACTCTATCAATGTGGGGAAAAATTTATTGAAGAAGGTGATGAGATTCTTTCCACTTCTCCTATTTGTCTTCAGAGTGATTTGGTTGGAAATTCTGTCCGAAAAGTTCCGTTGAGCTCCCGGGTGCGCCCCTCTGAACGAGTAGATACTCTGATTGAGATCACCGACGACGAAAAAAGTAGAATCGTTCTCCAAGAACTTATTGAATAATGCGATCTGTAGTTCATCGGTGTCCTGAAACTCGTCGACCAGTATGTACTTGTACTTCTTGGCTACCTCTTCTCCCCTCACGTCCATGACTTTGAGGGTGTATAATAAAAGGTCGTCGAAATCCATTAGTCTTGCCTTTCGTTTTATGGCCTGATATTCGCTCACGAAGGATGAGAGGAGAGACAGCAAACTGGGTATCAAAGATATCCGCAATCTGGAAGATACTTCCTTCATGACGGCTTCGTCAAATGATTCCAATCTGTACATTGTATAGAAACTTCGGTTTGTGAGCATCATATAATCAAGGTACCCCTTCTGTGCCTCCATCACCTCAGTACAGTCTTTTATGACTTGTTCGACGTCCGTTCCGAACTCTTCTAACATTCTGCCCAGAAGTAACCCTTTCTCCGTTACTTTGTTCGCATTCCTAGTATTTATTATAAAGTTCCTCACGCTCCTTTCCAGCATGTTAAAAGATTCAAGTTCATCCATCACTCTGAAGTTCCACGGTATACCTATTTCTGAACCGTATTTTCTTACGATTTTTGAGCAGAAATTGTGGATGGTCCCTACGTTTGAAGTCGGAAGTTGTCTTACCAATTCTGACTTTCCTTCCTTCAGTGCTCTTTTCTTCAACCGTTCGACGAGTTCTTCTGATGCGCGATCGGTAAATGTTATTGCGACAACGTTTTCTACGCCTTCTTCCTCCATCAGTTCATAACACTTGTTGATGAGAGTCTCGGTCTTTCCAGATCCGGGGACAGCAGAAACGTAGTCGCCGCTCATTTCACCATCTCCTTTCCTGGACCCTGCAAATGCTCAGTAGGGAACAGAACAGTTCGTTTTCGCATTTCCAGAGGCTTTCTCCTTCCTTGACAACTGGATCGCAGTCTCCGCTCACGAAGTCTTCAAGCACGGGATCTACTATTTCCCTGCACTTCTGCAATTGTGCTTGTTCGTTAGGAATTGAGTTGAAAAAACCCGCAGTGCTGAATCCATCGTTTATGTCTCTGAATGAAACGTAGGCAGCGGCACTCACCTTCTTTTTGAGAATCGACTCCACTCCAAGTTTGTAGAAAAAAAGTTGGATCTTGTTGTGCCTCTCGTCACACAGATCGTTCTTTGGATAGCCGTACAGCGAACTCTTATAATCTATGATGCAAAAACCTCCTTTATCTTCGTCAACCCTATCGACGTAACCACCGATGCTGATCTTTTTCTCTCCGAAATTGTAAAACACCTGTTGCTCGGCGGTCGGAAAATGAAATTCCTTCTGTACAGTCTTTCTTCCCAGTTCAAGTGAGTGTCTCACATCCATCAGGAAGAATCTTACCAATCTCCCACTCATGAGATATCTGTCCCTGTAGAATTTCAGTGCCTCGATTCTAGATTCGTATTTTTCCTTGTTGATCTCGCCTCTGATGTAAGAATCTGCTGACTTTCCAAATTCTGCCGGAGATGTTTCTGTGGAATAGAACTTCTCAAGGATCCTGTGCGTCAAAGTTCCAGTTGTTCGAGGATCAAGGAATTCTCTGGGAGAGTCAATATCGTCTATACTCAACATCCCGTTGACGAAACCCTTAAAGTGGCACCCTGCGTAATTTTCTATAAGCGTCGGATAAATCGGTTTATCTATTCTGGACTTTATCAGCCCTTCATCAAGCAGGTATCTGTTGGAAACTCTGTTTTCTTTCCCCATCTCCCATCGAGTAACTGGACTCTGCGGCAAGAATGCCGTCTCTCTCTGAATATACTCCTCGTCGGCTGCAATTCCATCATAGAACGAAGTTGATTCCGTATAGGAGAGTTTTTCATCCATTGTAGAATAGCTCAGGTTAACGTTCTCCGCCCGTTCAATTAAGGATAGGTATGCACTTTCTACCACGTCTTCAAAGGCACCACCAAGCCCGGTTCTCACCAAAAAGTCTCTTGCCTCTTCCGGGAATGCTCGAAGGGACGACGCCGCATCCAACCCCGCAAGGTAAAGGTTGTTCAGCGGAATTCCCAGCAAGTCGAGGGGCTTTCCAATCCAGACATCCGTACCTCCGACAATGTTCACCTTCGGTATGTACTTCATCGACTCGAGATCATTGATTAACTCAGCTACATCGTTCGAATAGCCTTCGTAGGCGGAAAGAAGAATACCCAGCATTCTGCTGGGATAGCTTCTCTCTCCCAGATATTTATCGACAAATCTGACCAAGTCAAAAAGGCCGTCCTTATTAGATATTACTTCGGATAATAATTCTAGATCTACCAAAATATTCCCATTAACTTTTAAGTCGTGGAACAAGGTCTTCCAGTCTTCTATACCCTTCGTTATGTTTTTTTCGTAACACTGGTCCTTTATGTCGTACGTCTTGACCGGATCTATTCCTGAGAAAGGATTTTCTAATAAAGAAATGACTGTCTCGTACGAAAAATTTTCGTCTATGCACTTGAGCGCTGAAACGACAAAGTTGTAAGGCACGTCATTCAGCAATATTTCAGAGACTGGGGTAGTCACGCTGGGGTTGATTCCATATAGTTCCAGTTCTCTGACTAAACCTACCACTAAATAATCGTCCGGTACGACGATGCCTGTGGTGCCATTTTTGAACAAGATGTCTCTGGCGATCCACCTCATTTCAGTCGAATAATCGGGAAATCTTCTTTTTGAGATTTTGCTCTTCCTTTTGGGAGGGTCCTCACGTTTCTTGAACAGCCCATAATAAGGTTTGAGGAATGAAGGCAGGTGGCTAATGTAGTCCTCTGACAGATCGTATTTCAGCGGGAATAAATTCATGAATTCGGTAAAATCTTCCAATTCACTCTTTCCTAGCTCAGAAATTAATTTATAATAATTCAGAGTTATTTCGCTATATTTCTCTATCTTTTTTTCCGAAATGTCTTCTGCCACCAGCTTATGGACCTTTGATGTCTCTCCTATTATCTTGAGAAAATTCTGGAGTATCTTCATTGTACGCAGATCGTCTACCGAAGCACCCGATTTGAGAAGGATCACAAGACTTTCTTCTTCAGGCATTATTTTGACGTTCACTGAAGATGACATCTCCTTGATTAGGTCGACTATTCCTTGAGCATCTTCTCCTTCGATGACCGAAAAAGCTCTTGCTGCTCCGCTTGAGTAGAAGATGTGCCTTTTTCTTACAGCCTCCGTCACCAATGCCTAAGCCAATTTACAATAAATTATTTGCCAGTACGTGAATCCAATTTAAGCCTTATCAAATCACACATTGCCGGTGAAACGAACTGGAATGGAGAGTGCTTACCGTTCGACGGTGAATAAGTGCGCTCTTGTGAGAATACAGATTACCCTACTCCTTGATTTCAGGGGATATTAGACTTAGACGCATTACAGAAATATTTAAATGTTACGGATTAATCTTTACCAACAGATGGAGGTAAATCGAACCCCTACGAACGCAGATGGTATAGAGACGAAGAGAAAGTTAAGAAAACTCAACATGAGAAAAAATGAGGAGTTCAGATTTCTCTTAGGAAAGTGCTTGAAAGATCTTCCAGAAAGTGTCAGAGGAGGAGTTATAGGATCCGTTTATGCAAAGGCTGCAAAAAATGGAGTACTGGAAGCAAGAGATTATGTCTTGGTCAAAAAGAACGAAGGAATAATTGACGACGTCACCAGCAAAAGACTAATAGATTTGATATACGACTATAGTACATTTCGTTAAGAATACTGAGTAAATCGCTTATAGTCACCAGTCGCGCTGAGGATTCCTAGTCGTACCCCGGCATCAAGCCAGGCGTACGCATACGAACTTGCAGCTAGGGAGTTTTCATAATCGCCCTTCTCGTAAAAGAAAGTGGCATCCTTGAGGTAGTTGTTGCACATTTCAATGAAGTCCGTTGCCACCTTGTTCAGAAAACTTTCCTTTGATGGAGAGATCTTTACCAGCCTAAGTGCCTCACTTGTCATCTCCAGATATTTCTTGCACCTCTCCTGGATCGTCATTTAACGACCCTCACATTCTTTCCTCCATCGTCCGTCTCTCTTGGACGAACCTCAACAAAGAGTGGAATTGGGAGGTCCGGAGACGCGATAAGAGAGATTCCAACTGGAAGCCTCTGTATTTCGTCGAGAGAGGAAGTTGTAAGACCCTCGACCGAATTTCCTATCGCCTTCAGGTCGTTAGGATTTGTGACTTTTAAGATCAATTGAGTTCCGCACTGGGATAGCACGTTCTTGTCAATTTTTGCAGGCCGCTGAGAGACTACCAGCAATCCAAATCCAAATTTTCTACCTTCGGAAGCAACCGTCCTCATTATCTTCGACGAGAATGCCTTTCCCTGTTGTGGTGCAAAATTGTGCGCCTCCTCTACGACAGTGAGAAGAGGGGGTATCCGATCTTTCTTTCTTGCCTCGAAAAGAGCATACAAGAGCCTCTGCACAATCAGCTCCTGCACGTCTGGAGGGAGCCCCTTCATTTCGATAATCGACACTTTGCCCTTCACGACCAGTTCGTCCACCCTCAATCCCCGCTTTCCCAGAACGTTGAGAGACTTGAGGTACAGTAATTCCTTCTCAAGAGTCTGAGACAAGGACGAATCATCCTGTCTCTTCAACTCTTTTGTGATATCATCAAAATCATAGTCCTTGCTCGAAAGTCTGATTGCGTCGATTGCTTTTCTTAGAGGCAAAACATAAGACTTTGGATCGGACAAATTCATTATGCTGACTAACTCTTTAACGTTGATTTGTGAAAGAGTGAATGTGAGCTTTTCGTCACCACGTTCGGGCGCAAACGTTATTATCTTCTCTCCATAGGAACCCGGACGAATGGAGAATCTCTTCATTTCGTCGGTATCCGATGCTTTCTTCTTCATTGATCCATATTCTCCATGAGGATCTATGATTACAACAGTCACATCGTTCTTTATGAGTTCCTCGACTATAACACCCGTAAGGTAGCTCTTCCCCCCACCGGTCTTTGCCATCACTGAAATGTGCTTCTGGACCATGGCATTAATGTCTATTGAAAAAGGAATGCTGTGCCCATAAATCAGGCCCACGTAGGCTCTTCCCTTCTTTCCGGCGCTTATGTTTAAGGTGGACGCTATGAATTCGTCGTCTGCTAAATACACTGGTGTTCCAGCCAGGAAGGGAGTTCGCGGGTATTGCAGGATTCTCTTTTGATCTAGATAACCTATTATGACTATCTGAGCCGAGACCGCTTGCTGTATCTCTACATTGCTACCTTCCATTATCTTGTACGATTTCTCAATTGAAAGGTTGGTCTTCGCTTCAATGGAATCTACCTTCCCTAAAACCCAGCCGTCCTCCTGGTGTTTTATTCTGACATAATCTCCCTGTCTCAACTTTCCCATTACTGAGCAATTTACGACCGTTGGATGGATATCTCCGTATAGGATTCCAACAGGATCCATCTTCACCTCGACCAGTCCGACAGTCTCCTCGCAATAATTTTGACTCCCTTTTCTGTCCTCTCAGAATCTTCGGTTCCGATGCCGATCCTCACTAGAGAGTCAGTACCAAAGTAATAACCAGGAACTGTTGCCACTCCTTCTGTCATGAGAGAGAGTGAAAATTTTGTCGAGTCCCCTCCCACGGAGATGGCATTTATGACGCTTCCTCTGTAACCCAAAATATATTCATCAAAATTCTCGAAAAGAATCTTAGAATTTTCATCCAACTTTTTCTTGTTATAATCCTTGAACACATTTATGTTGCTTAGTAGATAGCTTCCCCTTCTCTTTACGTTATTAGAAATGACAGGGACGATGATTCCGATGCGCTCCCTCATTTCTTGTATTATCTGTTTCCCACTTACTATCCACCCCATCTTTATGCCTGAATCTCCAAAAAATTTAGAGACCGAGCCTAGAATTATAGTATTCCCTGTCTCAAGTCGCCGTGGAAATGTTCCATTGAAAAAGGAAAACGTATCATCAATCACAAGGTAGGATTCATTTCCTTCCGTTTCTCTTGCGATCGATTTAATGCTCTCTTCACTCCACGAAAGGCCTGTAGGATTGTTCGGGTTACTAATAAAATATCCCGTTTTTTCGTCGACATCCCACGGAGATAAGTCCACACCCTCTGAAGAAACCCTGTTATCAAGAGATGCCGTTATTCCGATCTCCCTCGCTTGATAATAATAAGCGGGGTACTCTGGAGTTATAGTGACCAAGGACGAAATTTTCTTTCTCAGATGATATAGAGTGAAGAAAGATGCAAATGTGTTCGAAGGAGTGACGATTACCTGCTCTTTTTCGACGCCGTACAATTTGGCAATCTGTTCTTCTATTTCTGTCCCACCGAGACCATCAGGGTTCATACCTCTCATTGCACTCGAAGCGAGGTCAATGGTTCCGTCAGGAATCGATTCGACGTACCTGAACATTGAAACGTCCAAAGGCATAACGGTACAATTGTTTCACTAATATACAATCTTCCATGATTTTAATTATTTGGAGGAAATTGCAAAGAGTGAATGTGATAAAGCTCGGAGGAAGTGTCATAACTGACAAAGCCAACTATAGAAAAGTAAACCAGGCTCTTCTGAGAAATTTGTGCGAGGTAATATCTTCTAATAAAGAGAAAAAGATATTGATCCACGGAGCAGGTTCGTTCGGTCATATTCTTGCACTCAAATTCGGGCTGGATAAACCTGGACCGATTAAAGGAAGAGAAGCGGAGATAGCAAGAGTGATTTCAGACGTGCTCACCCTCGACTCAGAAATCGTGGACGAACTCAATGCGAAGGGAGTAAAGGCAATATCTGTCCCTCCCCACGTAATTTACAATTCAAATAAACCTGATTTCAAACCAGTTCAGTCATTGCTTAGGAAGGGATTCGTTCCTGTACTTTACGGAGACATAATTCTTTTCAACGGGAAATATAGAATAATCTCCGGGGATGAAATCGCGCTCGATCTTTCTAGGAAGTTCAGGCCAGAGTCAGTTGTGTTCCTAACGGACGTTGATGGACTCTATGATAGAGACCCAAAGAAGAACAAGAACGCCAAATTAATCCCTTCAATAAAGTCGAAGATGATATCGGTTGTGGACACCGACACGGACGCAACTGGATCAATGGCAGGAAAGATGGAAAGGATTAAGAAAATGGTAGCCTATAGTAGAAGAGTGGTTGTCCTGAATGGAAAAAAGCCTGAGAGATTGGGACGTTACTTCCGAGGGATGGAAACTATTTCCACGGTGATCACATGACCGTCGAGAGGCGAAAACTGGAACACATAGA
Source organism: Thermoplasmata archaeon (assembly GCA_021792255.1). GTDB lineage: Archaea > Thermoplasmatota > Thermoplasmata > Thermoplasmatales. Next base: position 95,351 of record JAJYUZ010000001.1, on the reverse strand, counting down.
TATCATATCCACGCAGGACGTCTCCCACGATTACAATTACTGGGATGACATCGACATTATCCAAAAATCTATGCCAGAGGTAAATTTTGATGAGATAAATACTTCGACAAAGTTTCTGGGAAAGAAGCTCAAGCTGCCTATTCTCATATCTTCCATGACAGGAGGACACCCGGATACAAAGAAGATAAACGAGAATCTTGCAAGGGGGGCAGCAGAAGCAGGAATTGCAATGGGAGTCGGGTCCGAAAGAGCTGCGATTCAGAATAGGGAAATGGGAGACTCTTACTCGGTCGTTGCCGAATATGACGTACCGTTCAGGATCGCTAATATTGGAGCACCTCAGCTAATTAAACAGGACAAGAACGCTCTGAGTGACCTGGAAATAGAGTACGCGGTCAGCCTGATCAAAGCAGACGCGCTAGCAGTCCATTTCAATTTCGTTCAAGAGTTATCGCAACCAGAGGGAGATAGGAATTCCAAGGGAATAAAGAAAAGAGTAGGAGATCTTTCAAAAAAATACAAGATAATTGCAAAAGAGACTGGAGCTGGATTCTCCACACAGGACTCTCTTGAATTTAAACAGCTTGGAGTCTCTGCAATAGATGTTGGTGGAAGGTCCGGTACTTCATTTGCGGCTGTGGAGTCCTTAAGAAGCAGGAGCAAGGAAGACGAACCAAAGGAAAGAATTGGCAAGACCTTCTGGAACTGGGGAATCCCTTCTCCGATATGTCTGATATGCGATGATGTGGAACTTCCAATGATAGCATCGGGTGGCATCAGGACCGGGCTGGATGTGTTCAGAGGCCTGGCCATGGGAGCCTCGCTTGGAGGACTCGCATCCACGTTCCTGAAGGCGGCAATCCAATCCGATAAGGCAGTCTCTATCTTGATATCGCAACTTGAAAATGAACTCAAAGCGGCAATGTTTTTGACTGGATGTTCTAATCTCAATGACATAAAGAAGGTCCGAAAAATTTACAGAGGTAGACTGCTAGAATGGACGAAACAGATATAGCCTGTCCTGCTTGTTCGGAGAAGTCGATGGAGAAAGGCATGGACGAGTTGGACATTCCGCACTTTGGAAACGTTATTCACTACTACATGAGGTGCAAGAAGTGTGGATACAGGATCAACGATTTCGCTTTCCAGGGCAATTTCCAGAAAGAAGACAGCGTGGAGATAAGAGAAAAGAAGGATCTTGACATCAAATTGGTAAGGGGAAGCGGAGCGACAATGCTGATTCCGGAGCTTGGACTCGAGCTCTATCCCGGTCCATTAGCTGAGTCATTCATCACCAACGTCGAGGGGCTTCTCAACAGATTTCTAAAACTCTTGCCCTTATTTGAAGACCGTAAAAAAGTGGAAGAAATAGAAAGAAAGATTAAAGATGCCGTAGAGGGTAAATTGCGCTTCACCATCTCGATGAGTGATCCCTCTGGAGTGTCCCACTTTATCAGGGATTAACTGTCTCGTAATTCTTTATTATTAGGTTCTTCTGAATCCCTCGGTCAATAATAACTGAATGAACAATTTTTATGCACGTTGCAGAGAAAGGAGAGCACGTTATCAGTGTCTCATACTCCCCTCCCTCGCCAACAATTGAAATTCCGTATTTTTTGTTCATCTTCTTTAGTATCTCGAGGGAATCTTCATTGATTGGCTTGCCTAAGAGATTTAAACCGAGCCCTTCGGCTGCGACGGAAACGAAAATTCCTTCCGAGCCCGTGGAAATAAAATCCACTATTATTGATTCCTGATTCTTTCTCCACAGAGGAAAGAAAGTCTTCAACCCAAAGTTTTCACATATCTCTTCCAAATTGGTCTTCTGATATTCCGACTCAACCGCTCCAGCTATTAAGAAGTATCCGGGATACCTAGAAATCATTCTGTTAAATTCTGATTCCATAATAAGGGAATTGCTTATACCCAGTGCCTCAGACAATTTACTCCCAAGTTCTGCGTTAGGATAGTGAAACATGTACGAGTCTTGCTCAGCCTTAACGGTTATAGTTCTTTCAACATCCATGCCCACGGAGAGGGCAATGATTAGGCTCAGAAATGAATCCTTCCCTCCAGATAGAAGAGAAATTGCCTTCATCTAGATTTTTCTGGGCCAGAGACGAATACTCCCATCTTTTCGAGGAATCCTATGATTTCGTTGAAGTTCTTTGGGTCTCTTCCAACCACCTCAAGCGGAATAATCCCTTTCTCTTTGATCATTCCCTTTAGCATCAGACTTGCGACAGAAGCATTGGTAAAGCCCGTCGTTCTCGTCATGGCAGTGTATCCAGTCTTTGGATCCTCTTTATCAAATACCGTATATACGATATCTTCTTTTCCCCTGGCGGGTGTCACCCTAATTTCCATGTAGAGCACATCTCCGATCTCCGGAAAGCTGAGATTTTTCAGAAACAGGGCGGCTAGAAGTTCCTTCGGTACTATTTCGTTACCATTCAAATCCACTTTTGATTCTCCAAGAAGACCAAGATCTTTCAAAAAGTTCATCTTTTCGATATGCCCCCTGTACCTGACGGTCTTTTCTACCATGTTCTTCGCCTTGATGTTACGCAGAAGAGACCTCAGTCCGTTAGTGTAGAATGCCTCAAGCGAGCCGAGACCATTAACAAAGAAATATTCCAGACCTTCGCCGGGTTCAGTCTCAGTCAACTTTCCATTTTGTATGATTTGAACCTTTCTGGTAAACTCATCCAAGGTATCCATCGGCGAAAAGACTACCTTGTATCCGATTGGAGGTATGTTCTTTTCTGGAAGGCCTCCCACTTTTATCTCTACATTTTCCAGATACTCGTAATCCGAGGCGATTCTACCTACTATCGCGTTAGAAAGGCCTGGAGCTATTCCTGCGTCAGGAACTATCGTAATTCCGGAGTCTTTAGCTTCCTTCTCCAGGCTGTAAAAATCCTCTTCCATGAAGCTGTTATCTACAAGGTTGACGCCCGCGTTGCAAGCCTCCTTGATCACCTTCATTCCCAGTCTTCCTGGCAGCGCTCCCGATACTACGTCAAAATCCTTCATCACGGGGGCCAAAGGTTCCTTGAATGCGTCCACTTTTACTGTATTAACTCCCAATTTTTTCTTAAGTCGTTGGAGTGTATCTGAGCTATAGTCGGCAATCGTAACATCATTATCGGACCTAAGGGCGTAGGCAATGCCCTCGCCAACCATGCCACCTCCGAGAACAAGAACTCTCATTCTTTCACCAGAAGTTAATAGAATTTGAAGATTAATTTTTTTTCGTTTATTCCCAAATCCATTAAATTTGTGGTTATAATTACCTTCCAGTGAGATATGACCTTGTCCTGATGCATCCCCCTTCTATATACGATTTCAGGAAGAGGGATATCGTAGCAGGTCCGATTTCTGAGCTTGTGCCCAGCACCGGCGTATTCGAAATGTATCCTATCGGTTTTCTTGCGATCCTCTCCTACCTAAATTCAAGAGGGTACAAAGTGAGGATTGACAATATCGCGCTAAAGATGCTGAGTTCAAAGAGATACAATTTCAACGAAGAACTCTTGAAACTAGATACGGAATACATTGGGATAGACCTTCACTGGCTTCCCCACGTCCACGGCGCACTTAGCCTGGCACGTATAATAAAGGAAGAGAGACCAGACATAAAGGTAATGCTGGGAGGTTTCTCAGCCACATATTATGCCACCGAAATTATGTCAAAAACGAAAGATGTAGATATCGTGATTAGAGGAGACACGACAGAACAGCCAATGGAGATGGTCTTAGCTGGTAAGGACATGGAGGAAATCCCCAATGCTATATACAAGACAGATGGGAAGACCAAAGACAATGGATTCACCTTTACCCCAGACATGGACTACCAGGAGTTCGATTATTCAGAAATTATAAAGAGTTCCATTAAAACGATGGACATCTCTGGACACTTACCTTACTGCGACTGGCTGAAAGAACCTGTTGCAATGGTTCTTTCGACCCACGGTTGCGCCTACAGTTGTGGAATATGTGGTGGGTCATACTACGCGTTCAAAAACTTCTACCATAGAGCTGGGCCAATTTATAGGTCATCCAAGCGAATAGTTGAAGACATAATGAGGATAAATAACGAGCTTAAAATCCCAGTATTCGTGGCTGGAGATCTGTTGATGCGATCGGAAAAGGAAATAGATTATATCTTCAACAACCTAAAAAAGGAAGGAATGGACGTGCCATTGCTGATGGAAGTGTTCATTCCTCACCCAAGAGAACGCATGAAGAAACTGTTTGGAGCTTCTCCAGACGTTTCGATGGAAATTTCTCCTGACTCTTCGAATTACGACATCAGACTTCAAAATGGGAGACCTTACGGTAATAAGGAATTGGAGAAATTTGTTTTTGACTTCTTGGACTTGGGGGGGAAGAAACTAGACGTATACTTTATGGTGGGACTGAGTGGACAGACTAGAGATAGCTCACTGGACGATGTAAAATATGCAAAGCATCTGATGGAATCGAGTGGAAACGATAAGAGACTGTTCATCTTCACTTCTCCACTATCTCCGTTTCTCGATCCTGGTTCGAAGTCATTCGAAAATCCTTCAACGGGTTACAGACTCAGATTCAAAACACTTCTAGATCACTACAATGGACTCGATCGTGGAAGGACGTGGGAGGATTACCTCAATTACGAGACCGACTGGATGGATCGACGGACCATAGTAGAAACGACCTACGACGCTATAGATATGCTGCTCAAGGAGAAGGAACAGTTGGGATACATCGAAAATGAGGAGTACGAAAAATCGCACCACGTACTGGAAACTAGCAGACTTGCAGTCAGATTGTCGAGAGTCGGAGACTACGGAATGATGTCTAAAGGTGAAGCACTGATAAGGAACTGTGCAGACAAGTATACGGTCTTGAAGAAACAGATAATGTGGGGCACTCCAACGACACCGGAAAAGAAACTGATATTCATGATTTACAGGTATCTCCATTCATCGAGAAAATGAATCACGGTGCATGTCTTTTTTTGAGTGCGACTCGGATAATATAATTATGTTACTATGGAATCACAGGGAGAAATGAAGGCGTGGGACTTTATTAAGGGGCTAAAGGCACCAATCTACTTTACGAGCATTAGCCCAGTCCTGATCGGATGGGGATTTGTGCATTTCGAGATTTCCTACCTTGTACCTCTTCTATTAGTCGTCACGATATCCATGCAAGCCGGAATGAATCTGGCTATGGACTATTATGACCACGCCAGCAGCAGAGCATTGAGAAACGACGATACCTTATTCCCCCTAGGCTCTTACTTCATCGAAAAACTGAAAGTCAGGCCCGTAGTCCTCAGGTATTCATTCGCGACAATGATCATCCTTGCAGTCTCAGTCGGACTGACTGTGGTGTATTTGACTAAGAGTCTCCTCCTTCTTTATCTGGGGCTCACTGCGGTTTTTCTCTCATTGTTGTACGTAGTGCCGCCAATCAGGTTGGGCGCTAGGGGAATAGGAGAGCTTGCGACTTTTTTTTCGTTCGGTCCTTTTCCTGTCCTAGGAACAATAATAGCACTAGATCAACAGATAACTCTGGAGACCATTCTGGTCTCGCTCAGTCTTGGTCTGCTCGCTTCGTCGATAAGATATCTTCACCATCTTCCTGAAGATAGAGAGAACGGAATAAGGGTAAGATACTTTAGAACGGTATATCCGATAATGCTCCTGACCGCTGCCATTATGATTTCGATCTTCAGGGGTCTCGTGGTGGCGGCAACCATCGTATTCATTGCGTCCCTGATTCATATTGTCTTTCTTCCCAAGTCCCCTCTAAAAATTTCAAGACAAACGAACTATTCTGTAGCAATACACTTTCTTTTCACGGTTTTGATAATTCTTTCAGTGCTTTAATAGTGCAATAAGCACCTGATAAGAAATTCCTGAGTGGGTCGTCAGCTGACTGTTGTTCCTCTAAATTTCTTCCCAGTTATGGCATTGAATACATTTAATGAATCTCTGAAGGATACAATCTTGATCTTAATGTTGCTCCTTCTTGCTATGTTTAGGGAAAGTATGTCCAGTGGAAAATTCTGTCCTGCTCCTCTTTTTTCAGAAGTTATCATTTCAACAGCTGAGGAGTAGGATATTTTTTCGATCTTCTTTGCATCTTTCAACTTTGGATCTTTGTCGTACAGGTAATCTACGTTCGTTACGTTGACCACTGTCTCCCGACTGAGAGCTTCTGCTAGCAGAAGAGAAACAGCATCTGTTGTGTGCCCTGGCTCGGTCCCACCCATGATTACCCTTTTATATAGTTTCATTTGCCGGACGGCCTCGTCGATGGATTTTGGAACATCCATCAGATTTCCGAGAGCCAAAGAGACCATTGTAGCGTTGAGTCTGGTTGCCTGAATACCCATCATGTCCAAGTAGTACTCCTTCGCGCCAATAGCTCTCAGTTTTGAAATTTGGTCTCTAGCAATTGGTCCTCCGCCAACAACGATTGCATACCCCTCTTCTTCTCTGATCCTTTCTATGAATTCCAAGAGGTACTTTTCATCAGTTTTAGAAAATATGGAACCGCCTAGACTGATAACTGGCCCGCTCACTTCTCAACAAGGTATAATAGAATAAATACTTTCATGAGTGGATGCCAGACGTAGAAAAAGTGAAAGCGGTATTCAAGGAAATACCTTCTATTTATGATAAGATGAATACCTACATGTCACTAGGAATGGACATATTCTGGCGATTGTCTCTTCTGAAGATAATACCTAAATCGGGGAGAGTCCTTGATGTAGGAACTGGAACTGGTAAGCTGGAGAGTCTAGCTGGCCCAACGGGAGACTTTGTCGGTATCGATATAACGAGAGAGATGATTGCTCTGAACAGGAACAAAGGAAAGTTACTTCTTGCTTCGGCAACCAAAATGCCCATAAAGGAGAATGTTTTCGACGCAATTGTCTCTTCTTTCGTGCTCAGAAACCTCCCGTCAACGGAGGATTACTTTCGAGAGGGGATTAGAACTCTAAAAGAAGGTGGCATTATGGCCAATTTGGATGCGTTCCCAGAAAAGAGGAAAGGTCTATCGGAATTTTTCTCGCTTTACTTCTACAAATTGCTGCCAAGGATTGCAAAACTTGTTTCATCCTCGGGTTCCTATAATTACCTCGCAATGACAGTCAAGAATTTCAAGTCTCCAGAAGTCGTCGCGGAAGAGATGAGAAAGGCAGGTTTTAAAGAAGTCAAAATCAGAAGATTCGTGTCACCTTCTGCCTCGATAGTTTTTGGCAGAAAGTGATTTTGCTAGTTGCGAAATCTGCACAACCTATTAATCGATAGACTCGTTTAGCAGATGTGAAGAAGGAACTTCTTGACATAATATGCTGTCCTGTCTGCAAGGAAGACCTGACACTAAAGATCGACAAAGTTCAAGGAGACGAGATTCTGGAAGGAGTACTGGAGTGTGTGAAGTGCAATACAAAGTATCCCATCGAAGAAGGGATACCCAATTTACTGCCTCCAGAATGATACACTTAGACGACGAATTAAAGAACATTCCAGTAAGTCTCTGCATCAGATGCAAAGGTTCAAAACTTCTCTGTGGAAAATCTGCTTGTCCTATCGTCGCAAAGGCATATCTCACCCAAGGGATCTCGCTAGAAGTCAATGACGTCTCGGGAGACAGCCCGCCTTCAATCTTTGTTGGACAGTTTGGATATCCAAAAGTTAGGATTGGACCGGCTCTCCCTGTCAGGAGGGGAGATACTTCAATCTATGAACGACCTGACCAGTGGGGCAGACTGACGCTGGATCAAATAGCAAAGTTGCGTTTTTCTCTATACAGAGGTTATAAAATTCTGCCGATTTCTTCACCTTCTGACCCCAACAACTATCTTCTAGAGTTGCACGACTTGATACTGTCGTCAAGACCTGTGTTCAGTGAAATAGAATATTCTTCGACCGAGAGAAAGATCGATTTCTCGGCAGAATCGCAGCCCTTTGGTCCAGGAGGGTACGCCAAGAATTTCTATCACGAAAGTTCTCCTTCGCATCCCAATTTGGAGAAAGTCTACTACGATACCGATCTTAAGACCGTAGATGCATTGAAGCTTCTATATTCCGAGACTTCCATTTACGCGATCGAAAAGGTATTCTCTGCCGGGATGCTTGGAAAGACGAAAAACAGGAAAATAGTTCCGACTAGATGGTCTATAACTGCTGTCGACAAAACCCTTTCTGATCAGCTTATCCCATTTGTTCGGAATTGCGCAGAAGTCGAGGGAAATGTGTACTTTCACTTCAAAAGAATAGGAAACGAATACTATATCCTGATCGTGCCTGGCGATTATTCGTTCGAGATGATAGAACTCTGGAATAACGGATCCATATGGGCAGGCCCTAGAGAGTCTAGTGCTGAAGGCGACTATGAGAAACCTGGAAGAATGGTAGTTAATCCAAGGATTGCCGGAGCTTTCTTTGCAGCCAAGCTGCCAATACTGGATTATCTGAAAAAGAAGGAGAAAAAAGGCAATATCCTCGTATTCAGATTCGTGGATGGAGATTACACAATCCCCCTTGGAGTCTGGCAGGTCAGAGAGAACGTCAAGATTGCGCTACGTGCAGAAAATTACCTAGACAGTATCGATCAATTTTTTGACATCATCAAGATTAGAAGAAAGGTAGATCTCCGGGCAAACAGTAAAACTTACCAAATAATTAAACGCCAAAGAAAGATAACTGAATACGTGAAATAGGTGACACTTGTAGGGACATATTTAATTCCTCACGGTGACGAGATCCTTTCTCTGCCAAACAAGGAAAGCAGATTAATGAACGAAGCAATTATAAAAGCTACGAGGGGTGATTCGGCGGATTCCGTACTCATCATAAGTCCGCACTCATTGAGAATCCCTTCCGGCCTACCGGTGATAAATACACAATATCTTTCAGGGAGATACAGGATCGGAAAAATTACACTAAAAGGCGAATATGTGACAGACAGAGAACTAAATTCTCTTCTGATAAAATCATCAAAATATTTTGTCGAGACCAATTTTGTTACTGCAGAGGGAGAGTTATCAACGTTCCCAGTTGATTTTGGCGCACTTATACCTCTCACATTTTTTTGCACAAAGAAGGTTTCAATGTTAGGACAATGGAGGACTACTAAGAGGAACCAGCTTATAGAACTTGGAAGAAGGCTGTTCGATATTGTTTCAGGACTTGACGAAAAAGTCTCTGTAGTTTTCAGTGCAGATCAGGCTCATACGCACTCAAAAACCGGTCCTTATGGATTTAATACTGAAGCGAAGAGGTACGACAAGACAGTGATAAAAGCCATCAGGACTAATAGATTTGATGATATTGCTCATCTGAGCGAAGACCATATTGCTTCTGCAAAACCCGATAGTTACTGGAATTTGTTGATGTTTCACGGGTTTGCAGATCAAGGAAATCTTGTACCTAAGTTTCATTATTATTATCTTCAGGAATACTTCGGCATGATATTGGCAACCGCCGAATAATAAAAGAAAAAATTATTATTGACGCAATACTGACGAGTTAGGGCTCGTGGTCTAGCGGCTATGACGTCTCCCTGACACGGAGGAGACCACCGGTTCGAATCCGGTCGGGCCCATTTTTCGCAATAATCGAATCTGAAATGAAATGGATTTTGCTAGATATTGAAGGCAGAGACGCCCTGAATTCTGCCTAGTCCGCTTGCAAGTTTGTTCCATGATTCACCCAAGTCAATGGAACCAAATAGTTCTCCAGTTGAAGTTCCGAAATAGACCCCGGGTTCCTCTAGAGAGTCCTGAGCCATTCCATCTCGGAGCACTACCGTATGCATTCCCTTGGGTAGGCCGTTACTCAGCTTTTTCCACTTCTTACCCCCGTCCTCCGTTCTGTTGACAGTGATCTGTCCCTCAATGCACGAATTGTGCTTCTTGCACTTACCTTGATAGGCAGGGATCACGAAGACAGATTCCTTCTTCCCGTCTAATACCATGATAGGAAATCCGTGTCTGTCTTCTTTTGATTTGCTTATGTCCTTCCACTTGTTTCCTGAATCCGTTGAAGCATAGACACCACAGTGGTTCTGCTGATATATTGTACCGGGTTTAGAAGAAGAGAGGGCTATCTTGTGCGTACACGAATGCACCGAGTTGAGATGCTCTGAGATCTTTTCCTTGTCCTCGACGCTTGGAATAGAAGGATGTGGTTCACCTCCTAAAATCGGGCACGATTCGGTAATACCACCTTTCAGTGACTTCCAGGTATTCCCTGCATCATCACTTCTGTAAGTCCCGTTCCCTGCAGCGACTATGTACAGTTTCCCCTTCTCATATGGATCGGTTTTGATCGAATGGATTGTTAGCCCCGTGGTACCAAATCCCCAGTCTATCCCCCAGTTCTCTCTATGGGGCGCCGTATAAAGTCCAGTTACCTCCTCCCACAACTTTCCTGAGTTGGTGGATCTGAAGAGATGACCGTATTGTGTCCCGGCGTACAGGAGTCCTTCCTGATGTTTGTCCACTTCGACTGTCCATACTTTTCTTACGTGCAGTCCCTTGTTTGAAGGTTTCCAAGTTTCTCCTCTGTCGCTTGATGAGAACACGCCCTCTGTTAGGGTTGAGGCGTAAAATCTTCCATCTCCATCAATTGCAACGTTGTTAACGCTCTCTCCGGAAAGGAAACACTTGCTCCTTGACCACTTCTTCCTGCTCGTGTCAGATTTAACAAAATACGCTCCATTCTCGGTTGAAATAGAAACTACAACTGAATCCTTTTTCATTTCAATTGAATTAATAAAGGTCTACTTAATAAAACTTAGTTCAGTTAAATTGAACATACTAATGGACTAATTAGCTCCGATTCTTGTAGTCTAGAAAATAAGTCAATAATTATAATGGAATTGAAGATTAAGAACTGTGAAGAAAACTCCAACAGAAAGGGCCGTTGGCAAGATTCTGGCTTATGACACTACGCTAGTTACCAGTAAAGAGTCTTCCACACTCCTTGGGCGTGGGCATAGGATCACCAAATCTGACGTGGAGCGCTTGAAGAATTCTGGAGTATACCAGGTCTGGACTGAAGACAACAAAGCTGGCCTGATCTACGAGTGGGAAATATCATTGGAGATCGCGAAGAGAATTTCTGATGAAAGCACTGAAGTTGTTGGAGGAAAACACGGTATTGCATTTCTCGTTTCCAAGGAACCTGGACTCATTCAAATCGATCACAAAGAACTGATCAAATTCAATCTCAATCAGGAAGTTCTCCTGATAACGAAGGGTCAAGACCATGCTGTGGGAAAGGAAGAGATCATTGCCGCGATTGACGTAATCCCTCTCGGAATCGAGAAGGAGCGTATGGAGAATATCGTCAAATTGGTTAAGAGAGGAATGGTAAGAGTGTTGCCGTTCAAGTACTCTAAAATAGCTCTTATTATCACCGGTACAGAGATCTACGAAGAGAGAAAGAAAGACCAGTACTTTAGTATAATGAAAAAGAAGTGCGAAAGATACGGCTGGAAAATCGCTTACAAGGAGATAGTTCCAGACAATCAAGAGCTTGAGACTAGAGCCATCCAAAGCGCTAGGATAGCGGGAGTCGATGCTATAATAATTACCGGAGGAATGTCCGTGGATCCTACTGATAAGACACCCATTACCATCCGTGATCTGGGCGCTAAAATTATTGCATATGGAATTCCGATGAAGCCGACTACGATGACCATTGTTTCCATGTGGAAGGGGATGCCTCTGTTTGGAATTTCGGCAGGCGGAATTCGCTACAGCGATTTCAACTCAATCGACGTAATTTTCACGAGACTAATGGCAGGAAAGATTCCCTCAAGAAGAGAAATTGCACTGCTCGGTGAAGGGGGGATTTTCTGGAACTACAGCAATAAAAGGAATGCTCCGTTGTCCCCTGAGGCTACGGGATTGAGCCATCGGAAAGTGAAGAGAAGCACTGCTCGAGTCATTAGGGGTTAACCAGACAAACCCTCATTCCTTTCTTCTAATCGAGACTATTTCGGAAATTATGCTAAGCGATATCTCCGAAGGAGTGATCGCCCCTATATCTAAACCGATTGGAGCGTGAATCGATTTAAGAAACTCCGCACTCACTCCACTGGCTTCAAGAGCGTCAAGATCTGTCCTTATCCTTTTCTTGCTGGCTAGCAGTCCAACGTACTTCACCTTGTGTCTAGAGATCGATTCCAATACCTGTATGTCTCTAGTACCCTTCGTGAGCACTACTACAAAGTCATCTTCTTGAAAAACGAATTCGTTCATAGGAGAATTCACGGGGTCAACGAGCTCATCAGGCTTTGAGTTCATCATAGGATTGGGATCAATCACTGTAACACTCATTCCGATGGACTTTCCCAGTGACACGAGAGTGTCTTCTATTTCGTCCCTTCCTCCCTGCCCCACGATCACGAGTCGCTCGTTTCTCTTATATGGCTCTAGGTAAATGTCCATGATTCCGCCACAATTTGTTTCGACATGAATTTCATCCTCGTTGTTTTTCGCCATCCCGACGAGAGTCTCCTTCGCGTCTTCCAAGAAAACCTTGATCGTCCTTGCACTTCCTGATTTCAAAGCCTCTTTTGCTTTTTCAACAATCGCGGAATCTGGACAAGCTCCGCCAAGTGTACCATAGATGACGTCTCCATTACTAGATATCACTTCCTTAAAACCCGGTTTTCCAATGGAAGAACCAGAAACCCTAACTACGGTTGCTACTACGAACGGCTCACTTTTCTTGACCAATTCTGAAATGACCTGTGAAAACTCCCAGTTATTCAATGTCGTTTACAATCAATCTCCGTATAAATGATTTTTCGAGTTCTGTTGATGACATAACACTCCACTAGCAAGGTTAAAGGATTTGTTTTGGTTACCTCTTTGGTATGAATTTCAAAGGAAAATTTGAAGTGAAAACTGATAGGCCGACGGTTTTGGCGTTCGTGTCGGATATTGAGAAAGTCACTTCCGTTATCCCGGACGTTCAGTCTGTAGAGAGGATCGACAAAACTTCTTCGAGGCTCGTGGTAAAAGCAGGTCAGTCTGCGATCAAGGGTAAGTTCAATTTGCTCCTGGAAATCAAAAACAAGATTGACGACCATTCGGTAGAGATTTGGGCAAAGGGATCTGGGGCTACGGGATCGCTCAACCTTAAAGCTACTTATGACTTTTCTGACTCCACCGATGGTGCAACTTTGGTAACTTGGAATGTTGAGATTACGATCGGCGGAGTGATAGCTACAATGGGATCTAGAGTCATTAACAACACTGCTGAGAAGTACATTTCAGTACTGACAAACTCCTTCAGAGAAGCGTTCGAAAGATGAATGTTGAAAAGAATAGAATAAAGATTGCAGCTGTCATTTTGGCTGCAGGCGCTTCAAAGAGATTTGGCTCGAATAAGCTCCTTCAAAGAATCGACGGGATCAGCATCCTGGAACGAACCATGGATTCTGTCCGTGCGAACAACTTTTGGAATATCGCAGTGGTGACGCCCCCCGGAAGAGACCTCGATCCGATATTGCACAAGGGTACATTGAAGATAGTTAACAAGGAGTGGGCGAGAGGAATAGGTACTTCCATCGCACTGGCAACCCGACAATTCGAAGGTGATGTAGATGGGATTCTCTTTCTGCTTGCAGATCAGCCTCTGATTAAACCGTCAGATATCAGCCGCCTCGTTCTTGAATTCCTAGTGAGCCCGCGTAGAATAATTGCGTGTTCAGTGGATGGACAAGTCCGCAACCCGATACTGTTTCCTTCATCTGTATTCGGTGAGCTGAAACAGTTGAAAGAGGATAAAGGGGCAAGAAGCATAGCTGAATCACACGTAGAGAATCTGATCAAGGTCGAAGTCGACGCACCTAGCTTAACGGACATCGATATTGTAGACGATCTACAAAAAATAGAGAGCCGTAAGAAGTATGAAGAGAAAAAATGACTACTGCATAAGATCTTCCGCGGTCACTGGAGTCTTTCTGAGTCGCAAACCACTTGCCTTTTCTATAGCCCTGATAAGTGCGGTCGGAACACCGATAGTTGGAGATTCTCCAACTCCTTTGGCTCCGTGTGGAAGCGCAGACCTGTTCTCTGCAATCTTGACTCCAAAGTTAGGAAGGTCTTCCGCTAGAGGAACCCCTGCGTCAGAAATGCTTGAAGTAATGAGCTGACCGTCTTCATTGTAGAACAACCCTTCGTGGAGAGTCTGACCGATTCCTTGAGCCATCCCTCCTTGAATCTGACCAATCACCATTTCCTTGTTCAGGGCCCTTCCAACGTCGTAATAAGCCAAGCACTTTTTTACACGAACGGTTCCGAATTTTCCAACTTCGACTGATGCGAGATTAGCCCCAAAGGAATTCAGAGTCATCCTCTTCTCCTCGTTTATGAATTCGTCGTAGCTGCCTGCCAGCAGCAATTCATAGGAGTATGTCCCATTGTCATCTTCGACGTCCTTTTTCAGCTTTCTGCATACCGAAACGACTGCTGCACCTGCTACTATTGCGGACCTGCTCCCCCATGATCCGACGCCTACCTTGGTCATTCCAGTGTCACCTCGATAGAGGGTTACAAGATCTCCTGGAACATTCAGCTCTTCGTTGACCAGTTTCTTCACAAAGTCTTCGTGTCCTTGCCCGTGGCTATTACCACCAAGCCATACTCTTATTCTACCGTCTCTTACCATAATTCTAGCACTCTCTCCGGGATAGACGGCAGGCACCAAGACAAAGAATGATACTCCAACTCCTTTAGTCATTTTGGCTTCCTTCCTGTACTCTAGTTCTTTTATGGCGCTCTCGAAGAATGGTCTTGCTGCGTCTATCTTCATTCCGAGGGGCGAGTTGAAAGGCTTATCACTTGTATTCAGAAGTCTGACATCAGCAGGATCCTTGTTCACTTCGTCCGCAAGAAGATCAACCATCCTCTCAATAAAGAAAGATGCCTCCGGTCTTCCTGCCCCCCGATAAGGTCCTTGCGGTACTTTATTGGTGAGGAGTGACCTCCCAGTGACAAATGCTTTTTCGATCGAATAAGGTCCCGTCATCATCATGGCCACGAACTGTGCAGAAAATGATGCAATTCCGGAACCATATGCACCAGCATCTATTAGCACGTCCCCCTTCATGCCAGTAATCTTCCCGCTTCTTTCAGCGAAAATCTTTACTCTGCTTCTTACCCCCCTCCCGGGGTTCGTCGATGTCAGATGTTCCCTTCTGGTCTCAATCCACTTTACTGGTTTTCTGTACTTCATCGAAGCGTAAGAAGCCATCACGTATTCTGGGTACAGGCCACCCTTTGAACCGAACGCTCCTCCGGTATCTGCCTGCATTACTCTTACATTATCTGGATTCAAGTTTAGTGATTCTACTAGGCCTTCTTTTATGCTGTGCACCGACTGGGTAGAGATCCAAACGTTCAAAATGCCGTCTGCGTAGCTCGCTACAATTCCTCTGGGTTCTATTGGGTTGGTCGATACCCTCTCATTCTCAAGCGTGTCCTCAAGGACTATTGGTGACTTAGGGTCCGAGAAATCATCTCCTTTAGTAGCCTCCACTAAAATGTTGTTTTTCATACCTTCGTGAATAGGACCAAATGCAAGTGCGTCGTCCATAGTGACTACAGGCTTCAGAGGTTCGTAGTCAACTTCTACCGACTCGAGCAGATCTGTAGATTTGTACCTATCTTCTGCAAAAACTGCCGCTACTGGTTCTCCGACATAGTTGACGAAACCCGTTGCAAAAACCGGTTCGATGGAAATGCCAGCACCTGGGTCTGCCCCTTCTCCGACCGAAGCCATCTTGGCTCCTAAGTCTTGACTGTTCATCCCTCCCTTAAGACTCAAAATTCTAGCGCGTGCATAGGGACTTCTCAGGACTGTCATAAAAAGCATTCCTTGCAGTTTTATGTCGTCCACAAAATGCCCTTTTCCTCTAACAAAGTTCGATGAGTCGTAGGCTAGGTCGCTGTCCTCCCACCTCACCGTGGACATATTCATCTCATCACCATTTCGTGTTCCTCTGCTTCCTTTTCTATCATTAGCTGTGCTCCATACATGACGGACTCGACAATCCTCTGGTAGCCGGTGCATCGACACAGGTTTCCTGATAAGCTCTTTCGGATTTCCTCTTCCGTTGGATTTTTGTTCTTCCTTAACAGCCAGAGTGAAGTGAGTATCATTCCGGATGTACAGTATCCGCACTGCAGTCCGTGCTTCTCCAAAAATGCCTTTTGCAGTGGATGAAGTTCGTCATCCTTGGAAATTCCTTCTATAGAAGTGACTTCTTTTCCATCGGCCTGGACTGCCAGCATCGTGCATGACTTGATAGCCTTTCCGTCGACGAGTACAGTGCATGCTCCACAATTTGATGTATCACAACCGATGTGAGTTCCAGTCAGACCTAAATCTTCCCTAAGGAAATGGACTAGCAATTTCCTAGGTTCGACCTCCGATTCTATCTGCTTTCCATTTATTCTTGTTTTTATTTTAGTCGTGCTCATCTATTTCACCATAGCCCGTTCGTACGACAGGTTGATTGCATCTTCCGCTATTCTACCGAGAATCTTCTTCTTGAATTCTGCAGTCCCGTAGAAATCAGTCGAAGGGTCGGATTCCGAAACAACAATTTTAGATATCTCCTTTGCCACCGAGTTGTCGACTCTCTTGCCTTCGATGTATTGCTCGGCCTTGACTGCCCTGGTTGGTTTAGGGGCGACAGACGTAAGCCCTATACCCGCGCTCCGGACTTTGTAGTCATCACCAAGCGTCATTTGGACAGCAATTGCTGCAATAGAGAAATCACCGGCGCTTTTCTTTTGTTTAATATAACACCCTCCAGATCTGGTGTCAGGAATCGGAATCAGTATCTTGCTGAGTATTTCTCCTTCCTCGAGTGCAGTACTGAATGAATCGGTGATGAACGAGTCGGCATTTAATGTCCTTTTTTCTTTCCTTCCGATGACTTCCAACTTTGCCTTCATAGCAATAACTACAGCGGGTATGTCGTTTGATGGATCCGCGTGCGAAATGTTTCCTCCAACAGTCCCCCTGTTCCTTACCAAGGGATCAGCAATTTGAGTTGCTGCTTCGTGCAAAATTTGGTATTTATCTTTGATTATATTGCTGTCTTCAAGTTCGCTGATCTTGGTGAGAGCACCAATTTCCAGAAAACCTCGTTCTTCCTTTATTTGGTCCATACCCTCTATTCTTGAAATGTCCACAACGTAGGGAAAAGATGCTATTCTCAGTTTCAACAACGGTATCAAGCTCTGACCTCCTGCCATAATCTTTGCCTCTCCGCTGTGCTTTGAAAGGAGACTCAGCGCTTCCTCCATTCTTGCTGGAGCAAAATATTCGAATGATGATGGGTGCACCTGTGTTGAGTCGAATTTTGTATTTAAAAATTAATAAGCCCTGTAAATGGCTGATTGACCTCTTGAACATTCTCTCCGGCAACCGTACTACGAAGAATTTATGTAGAAGAGATAATTCATATTTTAATGAAATTTTCGTCTGAACTGGACAAGACTGCCGAGGTGAATATGGGGCCTATTTTGTTAAACCCTGTTATTCGGAAAGAGTTAAACATTCCATCCAGACTTGCAGGGATATTTGGGGGGAACAACTCGAGCACGGACTACAACACTATTTTTTCATTAGTAAGAAAGACTGTGAAATCTGTTCTGGGTAGAGAAAGAGTAGGAATTGGGCTGGCCCTTGCCAACTTGCCAGCGCAGCTAGGAGCGTTTTGGGAGGTTGGTGGGAATTACATCGTAATGAACAGAAATCTTCTCGATGCTCTGAAGCACGCTAACCGACCCAGAGAAGAGGTCAATTCATTCGTGTTCGTAATACTGATGCACGAATATCTTCACTCTTTAGGTATTTTGGACGAGTATAAGGCCAGGGCAACTGTCGCAAGAATATGTGCTACAATTTTCGAAGGTGGTCATCCTGCATATGAACTGGGAACAAGAGATCCTTGGCAGGTGTACCCGTTCCTAGCAAATGCTCCTAGTGGAAACGGAGAGAATCTTAAGATCGTAGAGAATTTCGATTCTGATACGGTATCTTACATAATGTGATTTTTCACACCTTCGCTGAGCTCTCCAGTCTTTGGCCAAGACATAGCTAGGAAGAAATGCTGTCACCGACAAGGATAGTCATTTCCGTTACGTTGAGAATTATTGGAGTAGCGGAGGAGCTGATGTCTACAGTTCCGTACCCATTGCCCTCGTTTACGTAACCAATGCTGATTCCATTTATGTTTGTTAGACTTTCTGACAGGGATTTATAAATTTGAAAACCAAATGAAGAATAATATGTTAAAGTAAGATTGCCGCTCAGTTGATAATAATCCTTCGACAGTGCAGTAACGGAAAGGGCAAAAGGTGATCCCGAAGACAGTGTGATAGGTCCACCAGTAATGTTGATCAGACTCATTGAAAGGTTGATGGAGCCATTTGTGGAGGGTTCGACTCGAATGAGACTTGACTGAAGAGTTGTATTTATTAGTGGACTGCTATCCCTTTGCTCATACAGCAATGTAGAGAGTTCAAAATAAAGTGATTCGTCCACGAAGTACCTATTGTTGGTCAATAAAGATAGACAACCCCCCGAGTGCACTGTAACTGTAGAATTGCTCACAGAGAGATAGCCGTCAGTTCCCGGGGCCGATGAAGTAAGACTCAATTCACCCATTGTCGGTGAGGTGAATAGGGGTATATAGTTGGATTGAAGATCAAAGGTCACCGAAGCACTCTCACCCTGTTGATAGTTGACGGTTAACAGACTTACCGTGCTTATGAACTGCATCATGTCATTAGTAACTCCTGAGGAGTACTGTTCCTCGTACGCGGTCATTTCTGCCGGTACGTAACTTGTGATGAAGAGGCTGAGAAGGAAAATAAAAATTAGGATGGCGAATATTGCCCCTACGGCTGTTGCAACTCCTTCCTCCTCGTACTTTACTCCCTTCGTATTAATCGACACTCCGTTCATTGCTTCCATGTTCTGAAACGCGACCGGAATCTTCCAGAAATTTGTTGATTTTTTCGGAGAATTCTGTAGCCCCTATCCTTCGTTGTCGTCTCAGATCCTCCAGCATCTCCTTTCTCTTGTTTATTTCATCATTTAAATGTTCGAGGGTCTTGTTCTCTTCTTTCATCATTCTTTCCTGAAAGTAAGAGTGGCCTGTAAAAATGAATTTGTCAGAACCAGGATCCCATTCAAAGACCGTGTTCGTGACGACTTCGTTTGATGCCTTCTCGATGCCGACTATCTCGACAACCTTCTTTATTCTTCTGATCGTGTTTTCCCCAACTTTGCTTTGAGCAAGAAGTACCACGATATTGAGGGATGTAATCATTGATCTTGGTATGCTTAGAGGTTCGCCTTCCAGTCTATGAACGAAAGAAGCCACATCGTTTGAGTGAAAGGTGCTGATGACCGTTTGGCCGGTAGCCATCGACTGAAAGACGGTGTATGCCTCTCGTCCTCGTACCTCTCCAACAATTATGTAGTCTGGCCTCTGCCTGAGACTGTTCACAAGGAGATCGAACATATCTAGTTCTCCGACCCTTTTCCTTGTTGCGGCATTCACATCTCCAGTTCCCTGTCTCGTCAGTGTCTGGACCCAGTTCTCATGAGGAATGTTGAGTTCTTTTGTGTCTTCAATGCTTACCACCTTCTTGTCCAATGGCACGAACAGGAGAATGGAATTCAGTGTGGTAGTTTTTCCGGACGCAGTACCACCTAATATGAACATGTTTTCCCCTTTCTCGATGGCTAGCCAGAGATATACGGCAATGTCTACATTCATTGTTCCAAGATCGACAAGATCTGTGGGAGTGAGGGGATCATCCCTGAACCGTCTGATTGTGAAGGAAGATCCATTTTTTGTGATTTCCCTGCCAAGAGTAGCTTGAAGTCTGGCTCCAGTCGGGAGAGAACAATCTACCATCGGGACAGCAATCGATATGTGTTTCCCGGAGCGTTGTACCAAATTTCTGACGAAGTCATCCACATCGCTATCTCTCTCAAAAATTATGTTAGAAACTACAGATCCAAATTTTCTGTGGACCACGTACAGTGGAGCATTAGGACCTACGCACGAAATATCTTCAATATTGTCGTCCAGCAGGGGTACTTCTATGGGCCCGTATCCTTCGAATTCTCTGTAGAGAAAATAAAAGACCTTTTCAAGCTCTAGCTCCGATAAACCCGCTTTTGTCTTACCAGCAAATTCTCTGAGGAATGTTCTGAGTGTTCTAATTCTGTCATCCTTCCTCGGTGAATACGATGAGATTGATGCGACAAAATTCCGTCTAGCCTCTTCTGAAAATGATCTGGAGTTTGCACTCAAAATTGGCTCCTTAACTTTGTAAAAATAAGTGCCATTTCCTTTATCGAGGACAATTTGAACGGAACCAAAGGGGGGTTCTACTTCGTAGTCATAAACCAGTTGCTGGTCTGTGCCCATGGTCATGTCACTGCACAGATCCTTGCCCGTAAATCTGCTATTAAATCCAGGGGGATCGCGTTTTATATAAGGAATGGAGTCTTTTGACATTTTCAAACTCCTCCAAATAGGAGAACGGTGAGGTATCCGATGGCGATCAGAACAGCGGCATACAAGAATCCGCTCTGGTACCTCCCATCGAAAAGAACTCCAGACATCAACCCACTTCCTATTCCCTGAAGTATCACTACTCCCGTGAATATCTCTTTGATTAATGGGATTGCGCTATAGTTTAGGTAACTGATGGACGATATCGAACTTCCAGAACTTATTTGTCTCGACATAACTGGAAAGAACTGCTGATCAAGTATGAGTATGGTGAGCAGAAACACTGCATAAGCTATCAGGAGAATTATTACGTAGCTATTTAGCTGAGAGTATTTCTCTTTTGCAAGAAGTTGAGTCTCCTTGGAGTTATCTGCTATAATATTGAGAACTTCAGACACGTTACCTCCTGATCTGTTCGATTCTATGACAGTGCTTATCAGTCTTACGGTGAATGCAGATTTATTTCTCTCTGCAAACCCCCTCAGCGCTTCATCAACAGATACCCCCCATTTTATTTGGGCAGTGATCTTCTTGATCTCACCACTGAGGACCCCATACTGTCCTTCTGACGCTATCTTGATCGAATCCGCAAGATTTGTTCCAAATTTTGAGGCCTCGGCAACGTCCCTCAGGAAGTCTGGAAGTACACCTTCTATTGCCCTCTGTTTTCTCGTTCGCAATATATCCACGATTCCTGCGGGAGCGAGCGCAAGAAAGATACCTAGGACCAAAAAATCGAAAATTAATGTAGGATTATTTGGGCTGACTGTAAACAGGTAAAGCGAAAAGAAAATGGAAACAGCTCCGGAGGAGATCCCGAGCAAAGACAGTCTGTTCAAGAGATCTGGACCTCCTTGTTGACGCTTGAAATCAGCAGGATAAAAGTGACAATCATGACTGGCAAAACGATGAAAGAGAAGAGTAAAAGAAAAGAGATTGTCGCTCCACTTGCTGTCCTTGCAATCACTGACATCACCGCAAGAATGACGATAAGAAACAGTGGGAAGGCAACCCCGACCGTCACGTACGTCTCGGCAAATACCGACACGCTTTCAGCGTTCTTCTTTAGAGATATTCTCAACCTGCTCTGATATTCCGTGGCCTTTCCTACAAAGTATGGTTTTAACCTGGCCCCGGCTGTGGAAGTAGCCACCGCACCTTGTAGGAATTTTTGCCACTCTATTGATGCGCTACTTTTCGCAACCTGCTGCATTGCTGTAAAAATGTCTGTACCAAGGATCTCTGTACGGCTTGCTATCTTTAAGGCTTCCCTGCTGACTTCACCGTACTCCTTCATTTTGGACAGTTTTAGCATTATAGCATTGATCGGTACGTCTGCACTCGACATTGCTGAGATGAAGGAGAATGCGGAACCAAGATTCTCATCGATTTTTTTACCTCTAGATGATGACTTGATTCCTGGAAGGAAGAAACCGACGCCTAGAGTTAGAACGACTGAAACAGGAATCAGAATCGAGACGAAGTTATATGGACCCCTGTTGAGGTATTCTCCCAATGTCAAAGCAACCAGTACAATTCCCACAAGCATACTAGCAAAGTAAACTCCGCTTAGGTATACTTCTGAAGATATATCGATCTCCGCTTTGTCCAAATTTAGTTGTATGCTACTGAGAAAGTCAGATTTCGTTCCCCCAATAAATAGAGCAAAAAGTCCGTAAGAAACCCTAAAGAAACTATTAACTGCACTGTTCTCAGAAGCATAATTTTCATCGACCTTTGAGGTGGAATCTGATTGTGCTGTCCGTTTACTCACCAGACTTCCTCCTTTCCTCGACTGCGCTTTCTATCTCAGAATAAAGTCCTGTTGGGTCTTTCGAATACTTCCTAAGGTAGTTCCACATCTCTTTGTAGTCCGTGACTTTCATTTCTGATAGATATTTTATGAGTTTTGTTCTACTGTTAAACTCTTTGTATTCTTCCTGGTCTGGACCATTGCTTTCAATCTTTTCAGTAAGTATTTCTGATTTACCCGAAAACACAATTTTGTCGCTGGATGAATCCCAGTAAAAAATAGTGTTAAAGGTCAGTTCATTAGATTCTGGATCTAGCCTAACAATCTCAGATACTTCTGTAATTCTTCTTTCAAGTCGTCCATTGATCTTGACCTGTGATTGCAACACGACGCAGTTTATAGAGGTAAACATCGTTCTCGGAATGTTTAGTGGATGATTTTCCAGTCTCGTAATCATGTTATCAATAGATTCCGCGTGCATGGTTGTCAGAGTTGTCTGGCCCATAGACATAGCCTGAAACAGGTTGTACGCCTCCTTTCCTCTGATCTCTCCCACAATCATGTAATCTGGGCGTTGTCTGAGTGCACTCATTAGCAGATCAAACATATCAATCTCTCCGGCAGACCTGCCAGTGACGAACCTTCCTTCGCCCACCCCACTTCTGGTGATCGCAGAAATCCAATTTTTGTGAGGTATGTTTATCTCACTTGTGTCCTCGATGCTGACTATCTTGGAATTAGAAGGAAGGAATATAGAGACCGCGTTTAGAGTCGACGTTTTACCCACCCCCGTTCCTCCCAGAACAATCAGATTCTTGCCGCTCTCTGTTGCCATCCACAAATAAGCCATCAGTTCGGGACTGGCAGTTTTGAGCAAGACTAGGTCGACTGGCGTCAAGGGTACTTTCTTGAAGAGACGAATTGTGAACGTTCCTCCCTTTGCAGTGACCTCTTTCCCAAACGTCGCGTTGATTCTGTTACCTTCGGGGGTCGATGCATCGAGGATAGGGTCGGAAACAGATATCTGTTTATTTCCCTTCTGGGAAAGAAGAACTATGAAATTATTCAGCTCTCTGTCATCTTCAAAGGTCAAATTGGTTCTGAGATTTCGGTATTTCTTATGGTAGACATAAATTGGAATTCCAGCGCCATCACACGATATGTCCTCGACGTTTGCGTCATTCATAATCGCGTCTATCTTTCCGTAGCCTAGATAATCTCTTTGGACGATGTGTTGTAGGTAATTCAAGGTGTCTTCGTCGTAACTCAAGTGATTTTCCAGAATGTACGAAGAGACTCGTTCATTCAGGTACTTCTTCCTGTCCACGTAAGGCAGTATGTCTGGTTCATCTTTTAATGATTTAGTGAAAGACTTCTTGATGTTTCCAAGAGTCCTTGTCTCGTCTTCGCTAATGCCTGGTGAAGTGACAAAATAGAGCATTCTCCCCGATTTGAGGTCTCGGAGTATTTTCACCTTGTCAAACCTATTGATGGAGTACGACTCTATTGTCTCTAATTCTGAGTCGCTGCTCACAATTCTCAGGCCAGGAGCAGAATAGAAATGTGACCGATCGACTTCATCAGTATCGGGATAGTGAGGCACATTGTTTATTTACACTAAGAATAAATAATATTTTGCCCTTCAAAAGAAGTCCTCCAAGGTGCTTTTCCTTCTTACGTCAGCAGTCCTCAGGGAAGACTCATCTACATTGAATACTTCGGTTATCCTTGAAAGAGTCTGGGCAACTCGGTCCGCATAATAATCGTAATCCGGCTTGAATTGGAACGTCACGTTTGGAATATACGGTTCAACAATTTGTGGCCTCTTCTTGCTGTCGACCACTATCCACGAAACCTTCATTCCGGGAACGAACTCTCTCCCCATCTTTATCATTTTCTGAGCCGCCTGAACGTTAGCAAGCGAGTCCATTTCTTTGTAGAATTCGAACTCCTTAACCGAACGTGAAATGACGAGTTTGTCGTTTTCCACTCTCCCCTCTTTCACATCGGATATTATCTCCTTGGCTCTCCTGAGTGCCCCATTGACGTCTCGATCGAGTATGTGGTGGAATATTTCCATCAGCGCGTCAGACTGCAAATCGAATGAATCTGTTCTCCTTATCTCGTACCCCCTTACGACTATGTTTCCTGCATCCTGTTTCGGGAAGACTACCTTCCCTGCGTATCTCTTTTTTGCCCCGTGCGAAAACAGTGGATCCAGGACCCGTTCGACTTCAATAACGATACCCAGCTTGTTTGATGTCTCCTCTTTCAGCTTGTTTGACAACTGCAGGGCTTCGTCTACCGTCGCCTTACCCGTCTTTATGAATACTGAATCAGTATCTCCATAGACGACCTGTATACCACTAGAGGTAAAATCGTTGATGATCCCCTTGATTGCATCCCTGGCAAAAGCGGTGATACTCGATCCAATGCTCTGATCAGTGAACCTGTAGAAACTGGATGCAAATACGCCATAGAAAGAGTTCATCAGTATCTTGACCTGACTCTGCATGCTATCTAGGTACCTTTTCTTATCAGCATCTACTTCTCTCTTCATCATATCCTTGTAACTGTCTCTGGTTTTCATCAGCATTTCCAACAGTTCTGGTATCAGCCCCCTCCTGACTTGTCTGGAGAGAAATCTAGTACCGTTAGGAGAAACTATTTCGCCTTCCGGTGACATCGTCGTGAAGCATATGTTGTACTTTATCATGAGACTCGGGTACATGCTCTTGAAGTCCATCACAGCTACCATATCATAGAGACCGGCCTCAATCGAGTGAACATAGCCTCCCTCTATTCTCTCTGAGTTCTGTGTGACAAAATTGTTCATCGGGACTGCGATACTTCTTCTGTCCGCCTCCCTGATTACCAGAGAATCGATTAGTGTAGAGTTCCCGGAGTTCCAGACGTCATCTAGAGGGATCATGGAAACGGTGCTCATGTTTTCGTATTTTTCGATAACATCTATCTTTTCAAGAATTTTCAGTGCAAGGTACGAATCTTTGATGCAATATTTTATTACTCTTTCGCGATCTTTCTGCCATTCCTGGTCTATGTTCAGCCTGTCCACATCTCCCTTTGCCTCTCCCAGAAGTTCCTGCGAGACGTAGGCAAGAGTTTCCTGCTTGGGATGAATTTCCCTCTTCACATTCCACCAAGCGTCAGCTACGACTCTGCCGTGAATCCTCCAGAACTGATCCTGTATCCTCTGAGGTGGACTCATGTCTCTTGCCAGGTTCATGACAATTTTTTCTTTGTCTGCTAAATTCTTCAAAAAAGGGAGATCATAACCATCTATGTTATAGCCAGTGATAATGTCAGGATCTTCCTTTCTCACAAGCTGGATGAATCTGTCCAGAATATCTATCGGTTCGCCATATATTGAACCGTCAGTGTAATTCCCCCTGAAACTGATAGTGTATCCGATGACGAATAAATGCTGGGTCTTTATGCTATTTTCAATATCAAAGCTGAGTACCTTCAGAGGTGGCAAGAAGTCTGTTGTTCTCTCAACACTTTCGGCTATGACAACGTGGTCAACCGTGAACTTGTCATTCTTTATTTCTTCCCCCTTGAATCGGACACAACTGCCGAGGTCGAAATCGTAAAAAAACCTGAAGTGAAAGGGGATATCAGCGGCCAGTACCCTATTGGAGTCTGAAACATACTTTCTGAACTCCGGGACTCTCCATGGGGATTTACAAGTAAACTTGACTGCTCTCCTTATTTTCCCTTTGAACCAAAGCTCTTTCTCTTCTACACTGACCATTTCCTCTACTACTTTCAGTCGCCTCGTTTCATCCTCCGTTGGTTCGATGACAAAGAAATAGGGCAAGAATTTTTTATAGAGGAGAACAACGGACTCGCCGTTCCTATTCCTTCCAAAGATTTCTATTATAGGTGATCCATTTTCGCTGAAATATGAGGAGGTGATTACCCTAATCTCGTCTTCCATTGATTTATCATGATATCATTTCAAATATACTTTTTTGGAATTTGATTCCCACTGCTATTAACCTTCCAGAAGAAATTGTTTGGGCCTCTTCTGTGACCTTTCACAAAAGATTAATATCAGCTTGGAAATAAGAGATATGCGTTTTGTAGCGATTACTGGAGGAGTAATTTCTGGTATTGGAAAAGGAACAATCACCTCTTCATTGGCCTACATTCTAAAGGAAAGAAATTACAAAGTCGATATTGTCAAGATCGACCCATACATCAATTACGATGCAGGGACGATGAATCCTTATCAACACGGGGAAGTATTCGTACTGAGCGATGGAACTGAAACTGATCTAGATCTGGGGAACTACGAGAGGTTCCTAAGCAGGGACCTCAAGAGTGGAAACAATCTCACGACTGGAAAGATATACAAATGGGTCATTGAAAAAGAGAGGAGAGGTGACTTCCTCGGAAGCACCGTGCAGATCATACCACACATAACCGACGAGATCAAAAAGAGAATCAGGACGATAGGCGTAGAAGACGGTGCCGATATTGTGTTGATAGAGGTAGGGGGGGTGGTTGGAGATATAGAGTCTATGCCCTTCTTAGAAGCCCTCAGGCAAATGAGACTTGAGGAGGACGGAAAGATATTCTTCATTCACGTTACTTACGTTCCCACCCTAAGAAGCGTCGGAGAACCAAAGACTAAACCGACACAGCACAGCGTAAAGGAACTAAGATCTATTGGTATCCAACCTGATGCGATTATCGCAAGAAGCGAAATAGAATTGGATAGAGAGCTCAGGGAAAAAATTGCCCTGTTCACACAGGTTGATGAGAAAGCTGTCATTGGAATTCCGGATGTTGGAGATATTTTCTCGATGCCTTTGGTGCTTAACGAGACCGTCCTGCCAAATTACATGCTAGACAAGATCGGACTGAAGACCAACGAATCGAACATGGACTTCTGGAAAGGCGTTGTCGAGAATATCAAGAACCCCTCCCAATTCGTCACCATAGGAGTGGTCGGAAAGTACGTCAATCTGAAGGACTCATATATCTCGCACGAGCACACTTTTATGCACGTGACGGGAAAGACAGGAATAGGAATCAAGATAAAATGGATTAACTCCGATAGCGAAGAACGGGAAGAGGAAATGCTCAGGGAAGTTGATGGCATTCTCATCCCTGGAGGCTTTGGACCGAGAGGTACGGAAGGAAAGATTAAGGCAATTAAATTTGCTAGAGAGAATGGAGTCCCGCTCCTAGGAATCTGTCTGGGATTTCAGTTGTCGGTTGTCGAGTTTGCAAGGAATGTATTAGGTCTGGAAGGAGCAAACTCTACCGAATTTAATCCAGGAACCAAATTCCCTGTCATAGATCTCCTGCCAGAGCAAGTTGGATTGAGCGAGATGGGAGGGACAATGAGACTTGGGGACCTAAAGCTCATTGTCAAGGATGGGACCAGAGCCTTTGACCTTTATGGGCAGCACGAAGTTCTAGAAAGACACAGGCACAGATACGAAGTGAATCCAAAGTTTATTAAGGAAATTGAAAAAAGTGGTATGCTGTTCTCAGCAACGGACGAAAGTGGAGTGAGGATGGAAATTTTAGAATTGAAGGACCATCCATTTTTCATGGGCTCACAGTTCCACGCAGAATTTAAGAGCAGACCGGAAAAACCATCGATTCTGCACGAAGGTCTGGTGCTGGCCGCTTCGAAATATAATAATGTTCGCAGAAAGGGTTTTATAGAACAGGAAAAATTTGCGAAATGATTAAATACTAAAAAGGTATACTAGTGGCCTATGCCTAATTCTCTCAAGAAAGTAGGTACTGTTTTAGGAGTGAGGGAGGGAAAGCTGATAGCCAAGTTGAACAGGGAGGTTCAGTTATCAACAAAAGTCTTTGGAAAGGAGGGTAAACCGCTGGGAAAAATAGCGAGATTGTTTGGCCCTGTCAAAGCACCGTATGCCGCAATAGATTCAAAGGGAGTTATGGCAAAGGAAATATATGTGAGGTGAAAGAATGGTTGAAGAAGAGAGGAAGAAGAATAAGAGAGACCTTTTCGAAGAAGTGACCAAGTGTCCCGAGTGTGGTTCTACCCACCTAGTGAGGGACTATGATCGAGGGGAACTCGTTTGTCAAGACTGTGGTCTTGTCATAGATGACAGTTTCATAGATCAGGGACCAGATTGGAGAGCTTTCGATTCCGAACAGTCCGAGGCGAGAGCAAGGACCGGAGCGCCAATGACTTATACTATTCACGATAAGGGATTGAGTACCGAAATTTCCTGGAAGAACAAGGATTCTTACGGAAAGAGTATTCCGACCAAGAGTAGAGCTCAGCTCTACAGGCTGAGGAAGTGGCAGAGAAGAATAAAAGTTTCAAATGCTGCAGAAAGAAATCTTGCCCAGGCACTTCAAGAGCTGGAAAGGATGGCATCAAATCTTAGCCTGCCAAAGGATGTCAGGGAGACGGCAGCCGTCATCTACAGAAGGGCAGTAAAAGAGAACATGATAAGAGGAAGATCCATAGAAGGTGTCGTGGCAGGGTCAATCTATGGCGCCTGCAGACAGATGGGTGTCCCGAGGACGCTAGAAGAGATTGCGTCTGTAACCAGAATCAAGAAGAAAGAGATAGGAAGAACTTACAGGATGATGAGCAGAATTCTACAGCTAGGTATTTTCCCATCGCGTCCAGAGGACTACATAAACAGATTCTGCAATAGACTGAGACTATCTAACGAGGCAAAGAAAAAAGCGATGGAGATCCTGAAGCTCGCAGAAAATAGGGACCTGACTTCTGGGAGGGGACCTACCGGAGTAGCGGCTGCGGCAATCTATATTGCAAGCATTTCCTTGAACGAGAGAAGGACCCAAAGAGAAGTAGCTGAAGTAGCTGGAGTCACAGAGGTCACAATCAGGAATCGGTACAAGGAACTCACAGAAAAACTCGGAATAAATGTCGAAGTCTGACCAATAATATTTATATTTTTTTAATTCATACCGCCTGGGGCCCGTAGCTCAGCTCGGTAGAGCATCTGGCTTTTAACCAGGTGGTCGTGGGTTCGATTCCCACTGGGCCCGTCGCGATTCCATCACAATTTTGACTAACCTTTCTCGATTTCATTGAGGAAATGATTTATTTTATAATTTATAAGTGATTTGTGGATTTTGGGATCATTTCTCTAGGAAATCACGCCATGACGAAGGTTATACCTGCAATAATTGCGTCTGGATCTAGAATCACCCATATTTATTCAACGGATCGTTCCAAGGGAGAAAGGGTTTCGAAGGATATTGGCGCCGAATACCTACCAGACCTGGAGAGTTTTGTGAAAGGATCCTTCGAAGCGGTCTACATATCTTCTCCAAACTTTCTCCATTTCAATCACGCCAAGATGTGTCTGGAAGCAGGTAAATCGGTCTTACTGGAAAAGCCCGTAACTTTGAAGGTTGAAGATACAGAAACGCTAGTCAATTTTTCTGAGAAAGAGAATCTGAATTTTCGCGTTGGATTTCACCTTAGATTCCATCCGGCCGTTGAGGAAGTAAAGAAGATTCTTGCTCTGAAACAAATTGGTGAACCAAAGATCGCATTCGGAAAATGGACAAGAAATAGTGCACCGTACGACAGTTCCATATGGCGAGGACAACCGGACAGATCGGGAGGAGGCTCTGTCGTTGGATTGGGAGTCCACATTTTTGACAGTTTTGTAAATTTGTTTGGTAGGGACGTTAGATCGATGAGTGCATTCAGTCTTCCAAGATGCTCGGTATTAGACGACACGATGCAGGTATCCATGGAATTTGAAAATGGAGTCATCGCGAACTCACTTTCATCAAGAGTCATTCCCTCCAATTCGAACGATCTCAAAATTTTTGGAGAAGAAGGCGTTTTAACGGTCACGAATTTTTATTCAACGACGGTTTCGTCCAGTCTGTATATTAATGATGAACTGACGAAGGAATACGACGATAGGATCGACATGTATCTTGACGAAATAAAGGATTTCATAGGCAACTGCAGGTTAATCGCTGGACCTCAAGACGCACTCTTGTCGACCAATATCCATCTCAAATCTCGGGAGTCAGCATGTTCTGGAATAGTCTGGCACCCAAAGGATGCTTGAAGCACGAAAATAGATCAGCAAAAGAAAGTGCTACTCTACATTCTGGAAGCTTTCTTCATGTACATATTCCTTACTGCAAAATTTAGGCCTATGCTCACCATGAATACTATCAGGATACCTATCAAAAAATCGTTGTAAACGAAAAACGCGTGATAGAGATAGTACATAGCGTAAAGGACCATATATCCGACAAGTAGAACAATCAGCGAGAGATATCTGTATATCGTCGGCATAGATTGTAGGTTTAACATTCCCGGGTGACTCTTGTAATATTCGACGTTCCTTTGCATCTGATCAGTAGCCTTCGTTTTGACGCAGAGTGGATCCTGTAGTGTCTTATGTGCCTCATCTAGCATTTGGTCAGAGAGTATCTTGTTACCTGTATCTGCATAAAGCTGAGTCAATTGGAGCTGAACTCGCGCTATCGTCTCACAGTTACTCCCGTACGAACTGGTCATTCTCAGATCGGAAAGCTGTCTTTCCAGTTGGTGAATTCGTTCCTCTTTGTTTGAAGCAAACGGCAATTTAGTCCTCTCCTTTGCACACTATTCTGTATGCAGCTTTAGTAGACAATATTATTATAAAAATGTGTCCTCGAATCTAATGTCAAAACAAAGAACTAGATCAAGTTGAAGTCGAGACTCTGATTTATATTAGATTCTCTTCAACTCTCTCCGAGTACAATTTTGTTCTGAGACTCATTGCCATTACGAAGGCGAAGAGAGAGACGACAATTGCGACGCTCCAGAATACTGCAATTGCAAAGAGATACTGACCGGGATGAGTGATTACGTAAATATCGGTATATACTACTCCTCCGTCCTCGATTCCGTGGAGAAGTATGGTGAACAATAGAAAATATATGCCCTTCTTGACCGTTCTACCGTATTTCAAAATAAGGGCAGTGCCCGGGTGAAAGAGTAAAGAAGAGATCGCGTTTAGCGCAATTAACACTACGGTGGTCGTTGTAAGAGTCGTAACAAATTTGGAGACCCCGATTATCATCATTGGTAGGATTCCCCCCTCAAACAACAGTATTGCAATGTCCACCAGAGAGAATCCGAGGCCGATCCATATGGCAAGATACCTACCTTGAGTGTTGACAGAAAAATATTTCATCGTCTCCTGGTAGACCGCTGCAGTTCCTCCCACAAAAAGAGCCCAGATAATAGGATTTGAGAGTTCAAAACCGGACATTATCGATACCACTTTCACCAGTCCATATTTTATGATCACGATGATAGATGGTATCTCTTGCGTGATGAGCTGCGGTATCAGCGCGATGACCATGAATGCAGTACCTATCCCGATTGCAATCAATTTGTCTCTCTCAGTTGGTCCAGTTCTGCCCAAGCCGTCTCACTAACGTCCTCTTAATGCTTGATCGGTAATATCTTTTCAGGTGATTTCTGGGCTCTCAGAAGTAACCTTGAGATTCTTTTCGCGTGAAAAAATAGATCACTTATCTTCTTCCCCCCTCAGTTGTTTCAGAAATCTATCGTAATTCGTGTCATCGAACTCGAAGATTACGCTTCCGACGTACCCGCAATCCAAACATCTGTATTTTCCTGTAATATAACCAGTTTCGAAATCTATGTGTTCTGAGCCACATTGTGGGCACACTCGATGGTTCATAGTTTTCTGATGTCTATCTAAACGATATATGTTTCTAGAGGATCATCCCATTAAACTGAGTGCTGTGCTCTCTCTTCAAATGAATTCATTTTCTCTCTCAATGACGAATTGCTTCACTTTGCCTATTCCTAAATTGATGGCACTGAGTGTGTCATACTGATCGTTGACCATTAGCCTAAAGTCGTACTCGCCGCTATCGACAAATTCTATCCCTTTCGCTTCTGCTGCAGCGACATAACCCATTCTCCTCCCCCTGTCCAGATTATTCAGGCTGTCTTTTCCGACCTTTATCTTTTTTTCCTCCGCAATTCTTAGGAACCAATCCTGATTCGCGTAGATGTTGCTTTCAAATTGCTCACCGCTCTCTGGTGGCTCTTGATAAATAACTGGTGGAAGACAGTATATTCCTTTGCCTTTGTACTTCGAATCGGTGTTTATCGAGACATTGAAGAATGTTAGAGCTTTCTCGTAATAGCGCAAAAGAGGGGAAAATGCACTTTTTTTGTAGGTATCGTAAATCTTGTTGAACTGCCCTCCTATCTTGTCTTCCTTTTCGTAGATAGTCACTTTTAGACCCAGTTTGGCCGCATAAAGGGAAGCTTCCAGACCCTGGATCCCTGCCCCAATAATTTCGATTTCTCCTTTCAATTTTTTTTCTTCATTTTGTTCTCGGCCTACGCTTGCATTGACGGTGCACCTAACCTCTCCGTAGGACAGTTCCCGGCATGCCTGGTTGCATCTTATGCAAGGCCTTAGCAACTCTGGCTTGTTTTGCAACTTATAAGCAAAATAGGGATCAGCAAGCATTCCTCTTCCTACCGAGACAAAATCGACGGATTTCAAAACTCTCTCTACCCCGGCAAGATTCACTACTGAACCTACTAGGATTGTGGTCATCTTCGGTCTTCTCTTCAAACGAGGAAGGATGTGCGTTTCGGGGAAATAAAAAGGTGCCGAAGAACCGGGAGGATGAAAATTGCCAGCTGAGAAATGTACATAGTCTAGATTTCTCAGGGACTCAATTATTCTTAATCCATAATCCTCATTCCAGCCGTTGGGGTCGTCCTCGTACAGACTGAGTCTTATCCCAACGGGAAAATCGGTGACAGCTAATACTGCGTCTACGATCGCTTGAGGAACCGTCAATCTCTTCTCGAAAGTTCCACCATATCTGTCTTCTCTTTTATTAAGGGTGGGAGAGAGAAATTGATGGATCAGGTACCCGTGTGCGCCGTGTACCTCTAAGCCATCGAACTTTGACAGTTTGGCCACTATTGCCGCTCTTTCGAAGGACTTTATCACACCTTCGATGTCTTCCTCATTCATCTCTTTAGGAGTATGCCCGATAAAATCAACGGGAGAAGGGGCGAATGGCTGTCTGGCATTTTCATTTATTAGTGCCTTTCCTCCTGCGTGGACTAATTGCATAAAGACCTTCGCACCATAAGGGTGTACAGCTTCCGGAATTCTCCGAAGCTTGGGTACCAGACTTGAGCTGTACGCCCCTAACTCGTTTCGTGAGCCTCTTGCATTTCTATTGTCTACGTAAGTGTATTCAGTGATTATCAGGCCAGCGCCTCCTCTCGCTCTTTCTTCCAGATATCTTACCAGGTTGTCACTGTTTGAACCGTCAGCATTGGCCAAATTGGAGATCATGGGAGCCATTACGATTCTATTTTTAATCTTCAAGTCCTTTATGAAACCAGTATCAAAAGCCTTCATTGCCCCTTCAGTTAGGATTAGTATTAAAAATGTAAGAAAAAAATGATGCTTCAACCAGAGGACTTTCAGCAATTTCTTACCGTCTTGAGATATCAGCCATTATATTAGCTTCCTTGTTCATCAAAAGGACCACTTTCCTCAAAAGAGTTAAATTTTCGAAATAAATAAGCCTCGCCTGAGGTTTATGATGATTGATTCGCTTACGGAATTAGAGAATAAGAGATTGGGTATCAAAAAGGACCTTGATGAAAGCAGAAAAAGAAGGGACGATCTTCGAGAAGAGATGGACAGATATGCCGACGAAAGAGACGTCCTGAACAACAAAGTAAAGGAACTCATAAAATCGCTTAGAGAAATGAAGAGTTCTAAGGATGATTTATCTAACAAAGCTGCAGATCTCAAGGCTAAGAAGGATAAGCTCACTTCAGAATTTAGGAAAGAAATAGGCGAGAGGAGAACTCTCCGTTCTTCCATTTTGAGGGATAAGGGCAAACAGGTAGATCTAAGAAAAATGAAGAAGGAAAAAGACGACCTGATAAGGAGACAAATGACAGGCGTCTACAATAAGAAAGAAGAAGAAGAGATCGTCAAACGAATTAGGGGCATGGACAAGACAATCAAAGATTATGAGAAAGAGTCAGAGAAGGTTGCCCTAGCCGATGCAAGCTACAAGAAACTGGATGAAGACATAAAGACAAACAAGGACGAGATAAAGAAGACGCAGGACGATTTCCAGGTCACGATAAAGGAAGTAATCACTCTGAGGGACGGCCAGAACAAGATATATGAAGAAATGATAGAGACCAAGGGAAAGGCGGACGAGATCCACGAAAAGTACCTGCAAGTTCAGGCCGAGCTCTTCAAGGAAAATCAGAAACTGGATGAGCTCTTCAACACGATCAGGGAATACGAGAAATTGATCCTGGCAATGAAGCAGAGACAATCCAAGGAAAGGAGAAAGGGGAGAGAGAACGAGGCAAAAGTAAAAGCCGAGGAGATATACGAGAAATTCAAGAACGGAGTGTCTCTTTCCACGGAAGATATACTGGTTCTTCAAAAGGCGGGTTTCCTCTGAAAATACACCCAGTGAATATTTGGAATACCGAATGAGGTAATAGGAAAAGTTCTAAAACGGAATTGGTTTTAGAAATAGAGAATAATTGAGGACATTAACTCTGTTCATTATCTCGTTGGTTCTGTTCATAGGATCCGAAGCATTGCTGGCATACCTGGGTTACGTACAGGTTTACTTTATTGTCTTCTTTCCAGTCTTTGTTTCTACCTCGGCACTTGCGTTAGCCCCACTTCTATTTTTTTTGTTGCCTTTACTGAGTTCTCTGAGACCAAGGACGGAAAGCTATTCATATGAAGAATTCGAAGCTGATGAAAAGGGAACTGAAAGATCAAGACTGAAAACTGATACAAAATTCGGTGGATTCTTGATGATCGGCCCCGTTCCGATAATCTTCGGTAAAGGGTTGAGCGGGAAGGTTTTGATAATTCTTGCTTTACTGATGATTGTCCTAATAATTTCCTGGTTTATCTTCACCAAGTGAGACAACTGTTCCCTCTATCTTTCCTCCCTTCCGCAGGAGAAGACCACCACCTATCACAGAATCGGAAATTATGACGCCTTCACCGAGAATTGAACCAAATGACAGTATGGAATCAGAAATGTGGCTCCCGCTACCGATGATCGATCTGTCGTACACCACTGAGTTCTTGATGCTCACGTTGTCTTCAATTACAGTTCCGTCGTAGATCGCTACGTTTTCTAGAACGCAGTTCTTTCCTATTTTCACTTTCTTTCCCATGTAGATTTTACCTATCAGCCTAGATCCTTTCGAGGTGTTCTTCGCCTTTGGGGAAACAAAGATGTTCGCTTTGATTAGGTCTCTGGGTCTACCTATATCGATCCATACTCCCTTCATCCTGAAGCCGCCAATTTTCTTGCCTTCTGCTTGCAGTGCTGGCAAAAGGTCCTTTGCGACATCAACTTGCTTTCCCTTTTCTATGTAATCGAAGACCTCGGGCTCCATTACGTAGAGTCCGACGTTGGCAAGATTTGAAATGGGATCCACCTTTGGCTTTTCCTGGAATTTGACTATCCTCCCATTGATCACTTTTGCCACTCCAAATTCCGATGGGTCATCAACCGGAGTTAGTCCCAGTGTCACTGAATTCTTGTTTTTCTTGTGAAAATCTACTAGTCCGCGAACGTCCTGTTGAAAGATCGTATCCGCATTGCCTACTATGAACGTATCCTCTACGAACTTCTCGACTTTCTTTATTCCGCCTGCTGTCCCGAGAGGCTCTTTTTCCACTGAAAAGAGGATGTTTCTGCCCTTGACCGCTTTTCCAGAGAAAAGGTCTATGACTTTTTCATATCTGTAGCTCACTGTCAGAACAAAATCGTTCGAGATTCTCGACAGTGATTCCATCAGGTAGAAAACTACCGGTTTACCCGCTACCGGTATTAGCGATTTAGGTATCTCGTCAGTGATTGGCCTTAGCCTGGTACCCAGGCCCCCGGCCATGATTATTGATTTCACGGTACCGCATCAGACTGAATCTATATTCCAGTCCAGTCCCTTGGCTCCAGCTGCCTTTGCAATGGCGCTAAGCTCTCCCTTTGCTCCTAGCATGTAAGGAGACTTGACCCCTGTCAAGACTACTAGTACTTTTATTGCTCCTTTAAGGGATGGATCAATTGAGGCCCCCCAAATTATCCTTGCACTTGGGCTGACCCTTTGCTGGACCATTCTGACTGCACCCTCTGCTTCTGCGACGGACATCTGATCATCGCCGACTACCCTTACGAGTGCACCTTTTGCATCCGAAATATCGGCCTCGATTAGTGGAGAAGAGATCGCTTCTTGTACTGCCTGCTCCACTTTGTTTTGACCGGTACCCTCAGACTCTCCTATTCCGATCATTGCCACTCCTCCTCCGGCCATGATCGTCTTTATATCTGCATAATCAAGATTTACCAGACCTGGCTTAGTTATGATTTCAGTCAATCCCTTTAATGCTTCCATGAGTATTCCATCTGCAACCTTGAACGCCTGATCTAGTGGCAATCTTGGAACCAGTTGCAGTAGTTTGTCGTTCGGTATTACTATTGTTGTATCAGAATTCCTCCGAATCTTCTCTAATCCGAACAGTGCATTCTCCATTCTGACCCTGCCTTCTGAGGTGAATGGAAGAGTGACTACGCTTATCACAAGCGCTTTTTGTCTCTTGGCAATATCAGCGACTATAGGTGCAGACCCTGTACCTGTTCCGCCACCCATTCCAGCCGTTACGAATGCAATATCTACTCTCCCTAAAGCATTTAGCATATCATCCTCGGCCTCTCTTGCCGCTTCTTCTCCGACCTGAGGAATAGCTCCTGCACCAAGACCCCTTGTATTTCTTTTACCCAGCAGAACTTTTCTGTGGGCCTTTACTGTCAAAAGATGCTTCGCATCGGTGTTCGCGGCGACCATTTCGGCACCAAAAACTCCTTCTTCCATGCATCTGTTGATCGTATTACTCCCGCCGCCACCGCAGCCAACTATCTTTATTCCAACCTTTAGTTGCTCAACTATTTTTGAAAGCTCTTCGTCGTCAGGGGACGCCAACGGAGCCCTTGGACTCTGAATACCAATAACACCCGGTCCTGCAGTTTGTGGATCGTTCGCGGAACTTCCCTCGTCTCCGAGGGCACTTTTGATGATCGATTTCATGGGCATATCGATTACCTCTGTCATCTATATGTATGACGCCATATTTATATTTTGCTAACGAGTTTGAGATTCAACTTTCTGGGGTCAAATCCCGCTTGATTGAAAATGAATGAAGTATAACATAATCAAGTAATTTAAAAAATGTCAGACAATTGTCACAACAGGACTTTAATTTGGCTCTGTTGGCCTCTTAATTCTTCAGATATAATTTACAGCATCTAGAAGAGTTACCTCGGATTGTTAGCTGGAATATGCGAAAGCGAGTTAGCTCTCAAGGTATTAAGAAATCATTAAATATCAATGTTAAATAACGTAGTAGTGAAATTATGGTTGATTACATAAATTTGGTCGTCTGGGAAGCTCTCCAGGAGGATGTCGGACTTATCAGAGCAAGGATAGACCAGGCCACAAGAGAAGCTTTGGGTGTATCGATAGGAGAAATCATCAAGATAGAAGGGAAGAAAATCACTGCAGCGAGAGTATTTAGGTTAAGCGAGGAGGAAGAGAACAGAGGAATAATAAGAATTGATCCACTAGTCAGGCAAAATTCGGGAGTTAGGGTAGGAGACAAAATCAAGGTCTCTAAGGCAGATGTAAAGCCCGCAGAAACTCTCGTTTTAGCACCGATAATTGCTGAGAATCAGAGAATACGCTTTGCGCCTGGAATTGAAGACTATGTAAGAAGATCGCTTCTCAGAAGACCGATAGTCGAAGGTGACATTATTTCCGTCCAGGGCCTTGCCCTCACCAGTAAGGGCGGAGTTTCTTTCAAGGTAGCAAAGATCGGAGGCGGTCGAGGGATTTTCATGGTCACGGAAGAGACCATGATTGAGATGCGAGAAGAGGCTATAAATGCGGAAGAAGAGGGGGAAAAGATAACTTATGAAGATATTGGAGGTCTAGGAGAAGAGCTGAGAAAGGTCAGAGAGATGATTGAGCTGCCTTTGAAGCATCCTGAATTGTTTGAGAGACTGGGCATTGATCCTCCAAAAGGAGTTATCCTGTTCGGTCCACCAGGCACAGGCAAAACGCTAATAGCGAAGGCAGTTGCAAACGAATCGGGTGCAAGGTTCTATTCAATAAATGGTCCTGAGATAATCAATAAATTTTATGGAGAGAGTGAAAAGGCACTGAGGGAAACTTTTGACAAGGCATCCAAAGAATCTCCATCAATAATCTTCATTGATGAAATAGACTCAATTGCCCCTAAGAGAGAAGAAACGCAGGGAGAGCTTGAGCGAAGAGTAGTTGCTCAGTTGTTGACTCTGATGGACGGACTTAAGAGCAGGGGCCAAGTGATAGTCATCGCTGCAACGAACAGACTGGAAGCAGTCGATCCGGCTCTAAGAAGACCTGGAAGATTTGACAGGGAAATAGAGATAGGAGTCCCGGACAAGAATGGAAGGAAGGAAATCCTTCAGATTCACTCAAGAGGAATGCCCTTCGAAGGCAAGCCAGAGGAGAGGGAAACGCTCCTCGAAGAATTATCCTCTCTCACTCACGGATTCGTTGGTGCAGACTTGGCTGCTCTTTCAAGAGAAGCCGCTATGAAAGCGCTGAGGCGATATCTCCCCGAAATAGATCTTGATAATCCAATTCCGACAGAAATATTGGAAAAAATGCACGTTTCCAATGAAGATTTCTTTACAGCACTCAAAGAGATTGAACCTTCGTCTCTCAGAGAAGTCACGATCGAAATACCCAATGTCCGATGGGAAGAGGTAGGTAACCTTGAAGACGTGAAGAAGGAACTTTTGGAAACGGTCGAAATGCCCGTAAAGAATCCAGAGGTATTTGATAGAATGGGCTTCAAACCGTCTAGAGGGATACTCTTCTTCGGACCAC
Source organism: Thermoplasmata archaeon (assembly GCA_021792255.1). Taxonomy (GTDB): domain Archaea; phylum Thermoplasmatota; class Thermoplasmata; order Thermoplasmatales. The sequence goes on along the minus strand of JAJYUZ010000001.1, from coordinate 56,004 downwards.
CTGGAACAGGAAAGACACTACTAGCAAAAGCAGTCGCTACCGAGAGCCAGTCAAATTTCATTTCCATCAAAGGGCCAGAGGTCATGAGCAAGTGGGTTGGTGAATCTGAAAAAGCAGTCAGGGAGATATTCAAGAAAGCAAAGCAGAGTGCCCCCACGATCGTTTTCTTAGATGAGCTCGATGCGATCGCACCTAGAAGGGGAATGTTTGCTTCGTCCGGCGTGACGGACAGAATAGTGAATCAACTATTAACAAGTATGGACGGAATGGAGGCAATGAAGGGTGTGGTGATTCTTGCCGCAACGAACAGACTGGACATTATAGACCCGGCTCTGTTAAGAGCTGGGAGATTCGATAGGATTATTTACATCGGTCCTCCGACAAAAGAAGCAAGACTCAAGATATTAAAAGTCCATACAAAGAAAATGCCAATTGGATCTAGTGTCAATCTCGAAACTCTGGCGGAGAAAACAGAAAATTACACCGGAGCCGACATCGAGAATGTAGTAAGAGAAGCAGGCCTAGAGGCTATTCGACAAAACATCAATGCAAAGACAGTGACGATGGCAGATTTTGAGAAAGCACTGAGAAGGGTAAAACCGAGTCTGGACGAGGAAACAATAAAATATTACGAAGAAGTATCTAAGAACATGAGCAGGGAATCCAAGCCTGCTCGCCGAGAGGACCTGATATACTATAGGTGAATAAAATGAGAAAGTTCGTAACAGAATTGAAGGGTAAGACGGTAATGACCAGCGAAGGGCTCATACTAGGTACGATATCAAATTTCATGGTTGATACAGACACGGGACAAATCAATCACGTTCTTGTGAATCCTGCGGAGGACATCGCAACGGACTCTCAGCAAAAGGATGCTCAGGGAAGACTTGTCATTCCCTTCAAGACCATGAGATCCGTGAAGGATGTCGTTGTACTAGAAATGAAATAGAGTCGATTTTTTCCCCTTTTGATTTTTATCCCCTTTATTTTAGCCTATGGCTGCCATACAAACCCTTAAATTGACTTTGTGATAACGGTTAGAAAAGGTGCTCTGATGAGAAGGAGTTCTAGAGACTGGAAGAAAAGACACAAGATGCGATGGAAATGGCGGAAGAAAAGAATGCGGAGACTGAAGAGGATCAGACGAGCATCTAGGAGTTAAACTGGGCGCATGGGGTAGTCAGGCATCCTAGCGGGCTCCAGTTAGGGTTTGATTAAATGTGGGTCATCTGATCTTGATGATTAACTGGAGCGATGACCCTAAGAGATACCCGCAGATCTGGGTTCAAATCCCAGTGCGCCCATCGGGTTATATTTGACCGCACCAATATGCCCACCCAGGAAAGTTATTAAAAACCAAGCAATTACTTAGAACGTGAATTCGATTTATATCATCTCAGGTCCTCCAGCAGTCGGAAAGTCGACAATTTCAAAAAGGATAGCCAATGTGCTCTCTAGAAGTGCACTGATTTCCGGAGACCAAGTGCATCATATGATAGTGGGAGGACATTTAGCTCCTTGGAAAGACGAAAGGCAGGACAATTTGACATGGAATAATATCGTCGGACTCACGAAAAATTTTGTAGATTTTGGTCTTGATGTTGTGATTGATGCAGTGGTTTTCCCCAGCAAAGTGAGGTATCTAAAAGATGCAATCGGAAAAAGAGACGTCATCACAAAATACGTGATTCTTCTTGCTGACATGAGCTCTTTGTTACAAAGAGATGATGAAAGGAAAGAATCTATGGGGGAACGATGCCTAGTTTTACTTGAAGAGTTCAATGTTCTTAACCCTAAACCAAGAAATTATCTCGATACAACTTCAAAATCACCAGAACACATAGTAGGTGAGATAATGCGGGATAATCCAAATTTTTTAACAGATTAGAAGTAAGTTGCATTTTCAGATCTTTCGGACTAAATCTTTGGTTTGAAAGACTTTAATCTTATGTATTCTTTGAAGTCTAAGTCATTCGACCTATACCATCGCACCTTAAAGCGAGGAAGCAGGCGACGTAAGGTGCATCATCGGGATTTTTTTTCATCAGTATCACTGCCCCTTCCCTCTTTTCCTGATACTCCGACAGGGGGTATTGTATCATTTTTTGGCATACTCATCTCTGAACGAACCCTCAGTTTGGAGTTGATCCATCAGTTTGAGGTTGTCCCTTTTTCATTTAGTGTTTTTCTTCTGAGGTAACCTCATTTTATCAGGAAAGATAAGGTGTTGGTTCCAAAATTATACTGCAATTTTTTTATTATGTCGTACTTAAATTTTTTGTAGCTCTGGAATTTTATAACAACACCAAAATATCAAAAGATTTTTAAAGAGCACTGCGATTATTATGTGTGACCTAGATGAGCGAGAACAAATTTTTATCAATTCTGCTTGACACCAGGAAGAACGTTGCGGCCATTATGATCTACACCGCGCTGATGCTTCTAATAAGCCCGCTTTTCCCAGGAGTCACGTGGTTCAGATTGGGTGATTTTACCCTAGATGTGGTGAATTTTTACCACACAATCATGATTCCGCTTGCACTCCTTATAATACTGGTAACGGCAAGGGTATTCAGTCTTCCGAAGATTATTCAAAAACTTATGAACATCTCTACTTACCCGGTACTCATATTTTCAGTTATCGGACTAGTGCTCTTCTATCCAACCGCTTCAAGCATGGTTCTGGCAGACGAAATTGCCCAAGGCGTCAGGGACGTTATAGTCGTTTTAGCCGCAGTGCTGCTTGTAATTGGACTATTAATGTATCCGTTCAAGAACAAGAATGACTTTAAGAATACGTGGGGAGCATACATCGTGGTTCTTCTGGCTTCAATAGCAGCTTCCATTGCCGGCTTTGTTGGAATGATCCTCGAATGGGGAAATGTGAACAACGGATATTCATCTCTTGCGTTTTTCCAAAATTACGTAGATTCTATAGGTGGAACTTCTACATTTCTAGGAAATGCGTGGACGATGCACTCACACATGATCCCTCCTGCTATCATGGGTGGATTAGTAGGGTTGACGACTGTAATATTTGGATACCAGAAACTGTCCAAGGGTTACAGAACGATCGTTAATCTCGGACTGGTCGTTTCGATAATAGGCATAATCTCGATGTCTTCATTGTACTGGATATCTACTTTCGGAACTTATGTAATTCCAGCAGTGTTCGTTTCTGGAGCTGGAGGAGCAAACGGTCTGGCGCTCGATGATACTCAGACTGGGTTGATAGGAATTGGTGCAATCATAGCGATTTTCGGGCTGGTGAAGACCCTTAATTCATCAAAGGGAGGGAAGTACATTCAGGTAGCAACGATGGGCACATGGGTTGGAGCAGTGGCAGCAATGTTTGGCATCGGTTTCCTCATAGAGTTCAATGAAGTATACTATGGATTTGGTGATCCAACTCAAGGGGCAGGCGCCTTATATGATCAAGCTTTTTCTGACGGACATTTGCTGTACATCTTCCTAATGCTAATTATTGGGGCCACGTTCTTTGTAACCCTCTACTACTATGGAAAAACTGCAGAAAAGAGTTTAAGATTGCCAGCATACTTGGGAATATCTGGAATAGTTCTGGGATTCGTTGGTCTACAGGTCTATACAATGGATCTATCTTGGTATGTGGAAGCAATAGGACTCTGGCTACTCTTCCTCTCTTTCGTCGCAGTGGCAATTCCAATTCTGAAAGTCAAAGAACCTGAGACCATTAGCGCCACTTAATTCCTTAATTTTTTATTTTTTTATTTCACCCTAAGTAACAATATTTCTCTTTATGCCGAAATGTCAAAACTCTGTGGCTATTCTTCCAATTAGATCCAAGCAGTGGACCACGCTAGATCTTGTCCGTCATAATATCATACGAACAAACAGCTCCAAAGCAGTGAAGAACGAAATTGAGTAATTGCTCTCCGAGCTCGATAAATATTGCTCAAATGTGCATGATTTTCTCTAAGCTTTTAGAAAGTTGCTAGTGTTTCCTACTTTCTAATGTCTCTTTTCTCTTATTGGTACTGTTCTCTACTTCCGACTGTTCCTGTTCAGCTTTTAATATCCTTTTGATAATTTCAAGAGACTTTTCCGAAAAACCTTGAATAATCATACCCATATTTGTACAGCCTCTTCTCTCAAATGACAAGATTTTGAAGGAATACCCACCTTTGTCCTAGTAACTATTTCACAAATGACTCGATCAGAAAATATGTCGGATACTATTTCGGTTTTATCTCTCTTTCTAACTACCTTTGAGATATTTAAGTAGAGGGAAATGTCACTAATATCTCTGTTTCTTATTAAGCGACCCAAAGAAGACCCTTTGCTTGTATTACAATCCCGTACAAGTCTCTCATCCGTCATTTTAATAGCACCTGGTTAATGACGGGCTAGTATAGAACATTATCTATTATCTAATCTATAATGGAATATGACTTATTATTTAGTACATAATTAATAATTAATCATGGTGTTGATCAAAGCACTGGAGACTCAATCTGGTGCAATGAGGCTTCTTTTGTACCTACTGAAAGGACCATCTTACGTTACCTTGATTTTAAAGGAAACTGACATCCCAAATATTCAACTCCTTAGGTCAGTAGAGTTGTTGATAGATCTTAAGCTGATACAGAAGAAAATCGATAGTTCGAGCTATCCGAAACGAAATATTATTACTCTCACGAACAAGGGCCGCCAGATCGCACTGAAAGTCAAGGAAATTGAGGCTCTGCTCAAGGAGTCTTGAGCCTAGTCTCCGTGGTAGAATTGGTCCATCAGTTCTATTTCCATTTGTAGATTTTTCGCCCTCTCGAATGCAAGCCGCGAGATTATCAATGACATTTTGTCTCTAAAAACTCGTATCAATTCTTCTCGGGACTTTGTTTCCTTTACGCTCTCCCAAAAGGTCGTCAGGTCTAAGTCGTACTGATCTCTTCTACCAGAAATGTACTCTTTGTCTAAGTTCCCCTCCCTCATAATACTCGGTTGATATTTTCTCTCAATTATTTGAACTTTTTCTGGGAATTGTAAAATGAAAAAAATGAATAAATGAATTCAAGAGAGATTATTTAGGTCACTTATTTTACCGTCACAGAGTACTTGAATTACCAATAGAGCTAGCGTTTCATATTCAATAGTCATTTCTACAGCCTCTAGGGCATTTTTCAAATCCTTAGACTTTTGTACCAATACCTTTAAAATGCCAGTGAAATGCTTAGAATATGACAATTACAGGATTGGCGATTGCAAAAGGATTGGCGATTGCAGGGAGTGTAGCGGGAACAACGATAGCTGCGGCACATATGGGAAATGTAATAGGACTCACCAATGCACTGAACCACGTGCCAGCTATGACACACGCACACACCGTAATCACAAATCTGTTGCAAAAGAGACAGTGAGACTGACCATCACTCGGTAAAAAAGAGCAGAACGACGTCGGTCGAGATGCTCTTTTAATTATTTTGCCGGTTTCTCATCTTTATCGTACATTTATCAAAGGTATTGGAAAAGTCTAGCGGAACAAAATTACAAGAGACAAAAGATTCTTATTTTCGATTCTATAATTCATAAAATGTTCTATTCGGCGAAAGAAATTGAATCGAATATTGATGATGTCATGGCAGCCCTTCTCGTCCACCTTAAGAAAGGAGGGTACGTAGTCATTGCTGACATAAATGTGAAGAACATACTAAAGAACGCTCTGAACTATGACTTCAAAGACTATCACATACTTGAGATATGCAAGCCTACTGCAGCTAAAGAAATCATTGGTAAAGACGACTTGAATGGTCTGTTTGTTCCGTGCAAGATGATAATCTATCAAGAAGGTAAGATCACAAAAATTAGGGTTCTCAGCGTCACTCAGGTCACCGACTACGTCTATCCAGAGGCATCTAACCAAATCAGAAAATACGAAGAGGAAATGTTTTCCCTGCTAGATTCTTTTGCAATATAAGGCAAAAACCTTAGTGAGAAAAGATACAAAAGACTCATTTCTTTGCACGGTTTAATTTGCCATGGAACTCTCAGAAAAATTGAGTGAAATTCAGAGGATATTTGGTAACTATTCTGCTTCTTTTCCTGAGCCCACCAAGGAATATATGAAACTCATCGAGAGTGTCATGAGTTCTGGTAAAATCCCCGTAAAATACAAGGAACTCATTTTCGTGACACTGTCCCTCACCCAGAGATGTGATTGGTGCTTAGCTTATCATTTAAAACTCGCAATGGATAGCGGAGTCACTGAGGACGAATTGAACGAAGCGACCTTTATCGCGCTGCTAATGGGTGGAACCCCAGCATTGATGGAATCTATAAAGCTAAAAGAATATCTTGACGAGCTCAAGAAGATGCACTGAGTATTGGACACTTGAATAGAGATGCCTGTAAGCTTTTCGATGAGAAGATTATGTTGTCAGGTAAGCCCCTGAATTTTCCGAGATTTTGATGAAGGGACCATTTAACTGGATTTGAAAAGATTAGATTGCGCAGCTGAAAGACCGATTCCCGGTCTCATCAAATGCCCATTTGCTTCCAGTGCTTTTTCGATTGCCCCGATTGAGATCATCACCTCTGAAGGGCCTATGTTTCCCATGTGTCCAATTCTGAAATATCTGCCACCAATTTCTTTGATCAGGCCTGATGCAAAAACTACCCCTCTGTCTTCTGCGTGTTCCAAGAACTTCTTGAGATCCACCCCTTGAGGGAGATAGACTGCAGAAACTGTATTTGCGTATGCCTTTTTGGCAATCATTTCAAGTCCCATGCTTTCTAGTCCTGCCCTTATGGAAGCGGACATCAGCTCGTGCCTCCTGATCCTGACCTCCATTCCTTCTTTCATTATTTTGGAGAGACTGATACCCAAAGCCAAAACCAGATTGACGTTCGGGGTCCCGAAGTACCCACCCTTTGAATCCAGAACCCCCGTTGACACTACCTTCCATTTCCTTAAATCCGAAAAGAATGACAGGGGCGGTAATTTTTCCATTCTTGAAATTGCCCTGTTGCTCGCAACCCCGACTGCCAGTCCGGGAGGAGCCCCCAGCGCTTTCTGTGATGCCGAAAACGCCACGTCTATCCCCCATTTCATGTCTAAATTCTCTCCGCCTGCAGAACAGACTGCATCGACGACCAACAAAGTGTCTGAGTTTCTTGTGATTTCTGCGATTCGCTTGACGTCGTTCCGCACGCCTGTGCTTGTGTCAACGTGCGTGACTGTTATCAATTCGTATTCGTTTGTGTCAATTTTCTCTCTTACAAGAGAAGGATCGACGGCTTCACCAAGTGCAGGTTTGATCTGTTCAAAATTGCTGGTGAATCTAGAAAGCAGGTCGACGAATCTATCACCGAAGTATCCTGTGTTTACCACTAGAACTTTCGAATCCCTCTTGATGAAGTTGACGACGGATGCCTCCATCCCCAGAGTTCCAGATCCAGAGATGATGAATGGTAAGCTGTCGCTCGTCGAAGATCCAAAAATTGCACTCAAATTCAGTAGCGCGTCCCTGTAAACAGAGATGAACTCCTTCGAAGAGTGAGAAATAGTAGGGAGAGACAGTGCGTTCAGAACGTCACTATCGTACTCAATTGGGCCTGGAATCATGAGCAATTTTTTCATGCTGGAGATATCTGACCCGAGTTATATTACATTTGCATCTTGCTTTTTCTTAATTTTGATTCGACTAGACCAAATACGTTCACTTCGGGCTACTCTATTCAAGCCTATATCTGATCGTACCTGAAGCACGACACCAAATGGTCATTGACCAATCCGGTAGCCTGCATGTGGGCATAGCATATCGTCGACCCCATGAATTTGAACCCTCTCCTCATTAAGTCCTTACTCATTAGGTCAGAGATGTCTGTCTTGGCAGGGACACACTTGAGCGTTTTCCACTGATTCTTTATCGGCTCTCCTCCAACAAACTGCCAGAGGTATTTTTCAAAGGAACCGAATTCTTTTCTAACGTTTATGAGCGCCCTTGCATTTGTCACTGCCGACTCTATCTTGAGCCTGTTTCTGATGATCGTTTCGTTTTGCACAAGTTCGTCGATTTTCTTCTTATCATACTTGGCGACCTCATTGTAGTTAAAATTATCAAACGCTTTTTTGTAAGCAGTTCGTCTCTTTAGAATAGTTACCCAACTAAGGCCCGCTTGAGCGCCTTCAAGAACCAGAAATTCAAACATTTTTCTATCATCGTGAATAGGTACTCCCCACTCCGTGTCGTGGTACTCGGTCATTACCTGTTCGCTGGAAGACCAACCACACCTCAGCTTGCTAGGTGAAACATTACTCATAAGTTTCTCACCAGTAAGGTTCTCAAGAATTGCTTGTATAAAATCTGTAGCAAACGGAAAGGATTCACTGATTGCCAAGAAGAATGTCCGTGAAATAGAAGTTGCCTCTGAGAACGTTTTCTCCTCTTCTTACCGGGATTGGACTGTCAAATATTGGACCTTCGTAAACGAAGCTGTGAAATTCTCCATTTTCACCACACGGATCAACTCCTCGAGGTAGTGATGAGAGGAAATCTTCGTCAAACTCCTTACCAGCAAACTCCCTTCCGAGTTTTCTGGGATCAATGGTGCATATTATGGCCTTAAATCCCTTTTTTATGAAATCGTGTGCGAGAATAGTCGTATCTTTTCCCCAGAGTGGAAAAGTACACTTCATCCCCGTTTTGGACATTTTATCCTCTCTGTATTTTCTTATATCTTCCAAATACAGGTCGCCGAATGCAACGCTCGTTACTCCTTCAGCAGCATACTTGAAAATTTTCTCACTCATCGATTTTTCATATTCTTCGTCTGTAGCATCCTTCGTAATGTATGCGATATCCGATTCAATTGAAGTACGTCTTGCCTGTTCTGACAGCAACTCTTCTCTCACTCCGTGCATGCTGATTCTTCCATAATCTCTTGTTACGGTGGTTAGAAGATACACAACTTCGAATTCCTTCTGGGCCAACAGAGTGTGCAGCGTAAGCGCACTGTCCTTTCCTCCGCTCCAAGACAGTACTACCTTTTCCCTTTCCATTCCCGCCAGTCATCGAACTGAAGAAAATAATACTTTGTGGTGACCTCGCTGATTGAACCAAAAATCTTTACATTTCTAATAGTTGAGATTGTATGAGACGCACAGACGATATCAAAATTTTCTATAATGGAACTATTTATTCCAAATTCATCCCCTTGACGACAGTTGAATCAATAGTCACAAATGGAGATAAGATAGAATTTTGTGGAAAGTCTGAAGAAGCAATGGAGCTGTATGGGAAGAAAGTAGTTACTTTCGTAAACCTGAACAAGAGAATTGTGATACCGGGATTTGTCGATTCCCATATTCATCTCGACGATCTAGGAGGCTCGTTGAATTTTCTGGACCTAAGAGGTAGTGATTCTATCAAGGAAATGAAGAAAAGGCTCCACGACTATCACCTTAAGAATCCTGACGTTCGAGTGATAATAGGCATGGGTTGGGATCAAGAATCTTTTTCGGAAGGCAGATGGCCCAATAGGGGGGATATCGATAAAGTTGAAACCGGGATTCCAGTGTTCCTGGAAAGATTCTGCGAGCATGCCGCGGTGATAAATACCAAAATGCTCGAATATTTGAATTCAAACGTCTTCCCTGATCCCATTTTTCCAGTGTCCCCAGACGGAAAATTGAGTGGGGTAGTAAAGGAAGAAGCCGCGTGGTTTTTCAAAGAAAAGGCATTAGAAATCGCAGGAAATCTGGAAAGAAACCTGCTCAGTGCATCAAATTACCTTCTTTCTCTTGGAATAACATCGGTGGGGTTCGTATCTTGTGGCTGCGAATCGGTAGATTTCTTGTCAAGTGAAGGTTCAAAGTTGGGTTTAAGGGTATTCGCTTACTTAAAGGACGAGTGCATGGACAGACTGGAGGATCTTAGAAATAAAGTAGGAAGCAACACTTATTTGCAAATTAACGGAATAAAACTCTTTGTCGATGGAGCTCTAGGAGCAGGGACAGCTGCATTGAGAGAACCATATGCAGATGATTCGACCAACGAAGGCATCCTCTACTTGAATTCGGAAAAATTGATCGGGACCTTTGAAAGACTCAAAGGGAAAAGGGCGCAGTTTGCCATTCACGCAATTGGTGATAAAGGCATAGATGCCGTCATTGATGCGGTTTCCAGAACCGATCCTAAGATTCTGATTGAACCGAGAATTGAGCATTGCACTGTACTGAGGCAAGACCACACTAGTAAACTAAAAGAGTTAGGAATCGGGGTATCTGTCCAACCTGCTTTCGTCATAGACGACTGGTGGGCCGTTAGAAGATTAGGAAAGGAACGGAGTAAAATGTCGTATCCCCTCGCTACTCTTTTTGCGAGTAACGTCAAGCTTGGAATTTCGACTGATTCTCCCGTGTCGTCTCCAGATCCCTGGCTGTCTGTTGATGCTGCTGTAAATAGAGGAGAGAGGGAAAAGAGAGAAATTCTGGAATATTCGGCAAATGAGAGGGTCGACCTTTCGACTGCCCTTTATTTGTACACTGCTGGATCCGCATCGCTATTAATGAACGGCAAGATAGGATCGCTGGAAGTCGGTAATTTTGCAGATTTTGCAATACTGAGTAAAGATCCGTTCGATACTCAGAACCTCAGGAGCGTTAAGGTCGTTGAAACGATAATTGGTGGAATCACCAGATTCAAAGCTACGTAGTGTTTCACCGTTTTCATCCGATTCCTGCATAGTAACCTATGAGGATGTCTGCCACATTCGTGCCAGTATTGCCGGTGAATAGGACGTCTTGTGTTAACTTCAAAGGTTCTAAACTCTCGCTCTTGGAGAGCTCGCTGACTATGAATTCTCTATCAAGAGACTTCAGAGTGTCGTTATCGACTATTGCACCCATTGCGCCACTCGTTCCATCTTGACCATCTGTTCCAATGCTCCCAAAAGCGAACTCTTCATTTTTCTTCATAAGCAACAACACTTTTAGGGTAAGTTCGAGATTGCGTCCTCCTATCCCTTTACCCGTGAATCTAGTAGATGTCTCACCACCTCCAACAATGAAAATTGGTTTCTTTTCTTCCTTGTGGAAAGACCGCATCTTGTTTACCAAGTACTTTGCGACCAAGTCTGTGTTGCCGACTATTCCTGACCCTATGTTCGCCGATACGAATCCTCTTTCAACTAGTCTTTCGTGAATCGCACTAACAAAATCTGAATTTTTCAAGATTACGTTGTTATCTGCCTTATATGATTTCACAGGTTTTTCTCTGCTGACTTGGGGAATCTCACCACACTGCTTGTACCTCACCAGCGTCTTCCTGATCAAAGTTTGTTTCTGAGGGACGGAGGTGGGACCCGACGCGACGATGCTCTCTGAATCTCCAGGCACATCAGAAATTATGAGACTCAAGACCCTTGCAGGGTAGGTGAAATTCAGAAGCCCTCCGCCCTTCGTCCTCGAAAATAAGGACCGAACTGCGTTCATTTCTTCGATGTTGGCTCCATTTTTCATCATGCAGCTTATTGTTCTATTGTATTTTTCTAGTCTAACACCTTTTCTTGGAATTTCAAAAAGAGATGAGCCTCCCCCGGAGATTAGGACTAATACCAAGTCTTCTCGCTCTAGATTCTTTAGCGAACCGATAAGCAGTTTGGAGTTCTTTATTGACTCCTTGGCTGGAAATGGGTGATTTCCCTGGAGAAATGGATATTCTAACTCTTCTTTCGCTTGAGCCGGAATTATCATCCTTGCAGTTGAAATTCTATCTGCGAAGAATCTTCTAGCTCCTTCGTACATCCCTCTTCCCGCCTTTCCGAATCCGACGACAACGAGCTTCCCCTCTATTTCCAGATCTCTCTTCTGACTCAGGAACGATAGTACTCTCTGCTCAGGAAGATTTTTGGCAAATGCGTAATCGATGGAGTTGACTATCTCATCCCTGAAGGGGGTCCTTCTAAATCCTCGTAAATCTCTGAGGAATTCCACCTTCTATTATCTACTTAGATTAAAAATATTTAACCCTACGTACTATGACGAAACGTGAAAGATTTAATCGTAAATGGCTCCATCTACAAAGATGGAGAAATGAAAGATGGCAAGTACAGCATTCTACGAGACAGGTTTGTTGACTCTTCTACGCCATCGGATGTTGAGGGTACACTGATCGAGGCACCCATTAATTTTCACACTCATCTCGGAGATTCCTTCATAAGCTCCGAACCAGAGGGGAGCTTAGAACAGATAGTCGGACCAGGTGGGTTCAAGATGAGGGCTTTAAATCAGGCACCTGCCTCCGTTGTTAAAAGGTCCATGAAGAGATCCATTGATTTCATGAAAAACCAAGGGACACTTGCATTCTTCGACTTCAGAGAGTCTGGAATGAAAGGACTGAACCTAGCCCCGAAATTCAATGACATAACCGGCTTCTTCCTAACGAGACCAACGACGAGCGAGGAAATTCCATCACTTCTTAATAAATCTGCGGGTTTTGGTATGAGTGCCCTCGCAGATCACGATCTGAAATGTCTGAAAGATCTCGCTAATTCAGCTCACGAGAGAAAAAAAATATTTGCGATTCATTTCAGTGAAAATAAAAGAGAGGACATAAAGAGCCTTCTTGACTTAAAGCCAGACTACATAGTGCACTGCATTGAGGTAACGGACGGCGATCTTAAAGCCCTTAGCAGATCTGGTATCCCGGTCACGATAACCCCAAGATCGAATGTTTTTCACGGAAAGAGACCCGATTATTCCCGACTCTTTCGATTCGGACTGACGGTATTGCTAGGGACCGATAATGCATTCATAACGGAGCCTGCAATAATGGAAGAAGTAGAGTTCCTGTACAGGTATCAGAGAAAACTTAACAGGCTTAGTCCAGAAGAAGTCCTGTCGACAGTTATAGACAACCCAAGGAGAGTTATCTCTAGGCTCAAATTAAAGATGAACCAAGAAAAATATCTATTCTTCCCTGACGAAAAACTGACCGCGTACCAACTGGTAACTAGGCCAAATTTCTATGAAAAAATAATGGTTTTAAAGAAAGGAAATAGGATAAGCTTTTTTCCCAGAAAACATTGAAGAGACGAGGGCGAATTAATTTGGCCGGTAACGACTTTATAAATCAATACACGAAGAGGTTCAGCGAGGCAGTTCAGAATAACGAAGAAGCAACTGCAGAATTCAAGAAGAGAATCGGGATGGAGAATGCAGTTCCGCTCAACCTGGCGCTGGAACTCCTTAGGAAATATTCGGGAGATATGGACTCCTTTTTTCAAGCTACAACCTTAAAGGACATCCGGGATGGTTATCAGGGCAACATACTTGGAAATGTAAGTTCAATCAGGTGCATCGAATACGAAAAGGGGGGAAATAAGAGAATCAGGTGTGTGGGAACGCTAGAGGACAAAACAGGGAAATTGCCTTTTACGGAATTCCCCGAGAGCACGAGCAGAATTTCCAAGGGTGATCTAGTGCTTATCGTAAATGCACAAGTCGGAAGCTACAACGACCACCCTTACCTGACAATTTCTTCTAAACAGGAGTTAAACGTACTTGAAAAATCCAATCTCAGAAGCGTCATTGGGGAAAGCCTAAAAATAAAAGATCTGAAGCCGGACCTGTACGATGTGTCTATAAGAGGATCTCTCAGGTCTACGAGCTCCAAAGATAATGTGGGGAAAGATTCAGTGACCCTGTACTCGGGAATTCTGAACGATGACACGGGAAACGTTTCAGTGCAGAGTTGGGGTACTCCCCTTGACAATGGAACTGTGGAGATCAAGGGAGCTTCTGTCAAGCAGTTCAGAGAGAAGCTCTATCTGCAAATTGGAAAAGGCACAAGGGTCAATGTGATCTCTAAGGAGAGTGGTAAATTCGATACGCTTGAACAGCTCGCTAACTCTCAGAATGGGACCGTTGAGGGAAGCGGCTTAATCTTAAGAATTCTGGACAAAAATCTTGTGGTATCCGTCTGTTCAGTTTGCCAGCGAGTGGTAAAGGAAGGAAAGTGCGCCAACCATCCAGACGCACCTGTAGAGAGAATACTCCGACTGTCAGTTATAGTCGATGATGGTTATTCCTCTCCAATTGCCTATGCATACCAGAAAGTGCTAGAGAAATATGTAGACGGAGGAAAGGATAGAATCAAGAGATCTATAGAGAGTGGAAAGGAGACCGATATCCTGCAAGAGCTGAAGAACAAGATCGTCATGAAACCCGTTAAATTTGAGATATACGGATTCAGGGGATCGTCTGGGACGTACTACGAACTTCAGGTATTGGATGTGCTGGACGATAATGCAACCGGTGAGGCATATCAGAAAACGGTGGAGGGGTTAAGATGAGACAGAGAGAACCCGCCGTGCGGATAACCACTCCTGAACTGTTGGGAATAGACGAGGTTTACCAAGAAAATGGAGATGATGCAACTACTTACGGGCTTTCGGAGTTAGGCCTTCTAGTAAACAGGTTCCTAATTTCGGGAAAATTCGTATCAAAAATGGAGGAAGACGACCGCTCAATCCTGAAGATAAAAGACAGCTTCAACGAAATAGCTCTCTCTGTGGGTTCTTATTATTCCGATAGCCTTGAAATCCTCGAAGAACTCGCCGAAAATGATAACGTTCTGATCGCGGGTAAAATCTCAATTTCGAATTCACAGTCGCAGTTTTCTAAACGTTTCTACTTGGAGAATATTTCCAAAATATCGGAACTTGATAGAAAGTATTTCGAAGCTAAGGCCATTCAATTTATGAGTGAAAGGGTAAAGAAGATTTCAAGAGCCATCTCTTCAGGAATCAGGGAAAAGGAGGAACTTTCTGCGCTAATGAATTCAGAGAGAAACGGAACTGGCCTCTTCACCCGTTTTGAGTTGAAGGGTTCCCTTGATGTTGAGAAATTCTCAGATCAAATCGAGACTTTTCTTCAAAAAGTGAATAAGGGGAACAGGGAGAGTATTTTGAGGGAAATTAAGAATTACAGAGAGATTTCACTTGACGAGATAGTAAATAAATTTGAGACCAGAATACCCAGAGAAGAGCTAGAAGAAGAAATAAGAAATCTCATGAATGATGGAGAGATAATGGAAATAAAAAGCGGCATTTACCGCTACGTCCCATAAATCAGTGCCTGAATGCCCTCTCCTTTACCTCGATGAACGTAAGTCCATTCTTTTTAGAATAGTCAAGAACCTCGTCGTCCCTAATTGAACCCATGGGCGCGGCTATGTTTTTGATTCCACTCTTTTCGATAATTTCAACGGAATCTGCAAATGGGAAAAATCCATCAGAGATGAGTACTGCTGAAGAGTCCGTTCTTCCAAGTTCTTTCGATTTACTTAGAGCTATCCTGACTGAATCTACACGGTTAGGCTGACCTCCTCCTGAGGACAAGAGCCACCCCCCTTTGACTAGCGCGATTGCGTTGCTCTTTATTGACTTCACAACTTCCCATCCAAACTTCGCATCTTTTATGGTTTCCTCACTCGGATTGCCACATCTGGTCACTAGACCCAGATCAGACTTCTTATTCCATTCCTGCACGAGCAGAATGTTGCCAGCGCTTCTAATGTCTGGAATCGAATATACTTCATCCTTCCCCCTGAGAAGTCTAAGATTCTTCTTCTTTTCAAGTTGATCGTGAGCATTTTTTTCGAATTCTCTGGCGATTATGACTTCGAGGTACTTGTCCTTCAAAAATGATACGTGCTCAGAATCAATAGTACCATTATAGGCGAGAATGCCGCCATAAGCTGAAATTGAATCTGAATCGTACGCCATCTCTATTGATCTAGGCCCTAATGCAGCACCACACGGGGCAGCATGCTTGACAACGGAACTCGATCCTGCTCCCAACCTTAGGACCAATTCCCAAGCGGCCCACGCATCTATTATATTGTTGAAGCTGACTTCCTTCCCAATCTTGAGAACGTCAAAGAAAGGAGGATAGAGGGAATATGAATGGGCAGATTGATGTGGGTTCTCACCGTACCTCAGTTTTGTAAATTCCCTTCCTCCGGTAGTAAAAACATCTCCTCTTCCATCGAGCCACTGGGATATCGCATAATCGTAAAGAGAGGTCAATCTAAAAGTTTCGGCGGCTAAGGATTTCCTAAGTTCCGAAGAAACTTCTCCATCATTCATATCGGCCATTACTCGTTCCATCGCACTCCTTCCAGGTACGGTTACAACCCTTTGGAAATTTTTGGCGGCAGCCCTGAGCATCGTTACGCCCCCAATATCGATAAATTCCACGAGATCTTCGACACCTTTGAGGTACGAGCCTAGAAAATCATAAAGTTCGACGAAAATGAGGTCAATGGGAAGATAATCGAATCTCTTGAGATCTTCGTTATCTCTTTCAGGTGCAAGTATTCCTGCCAGCAGGGAAGATGATAACGTCTTCACCCTTCCCCCAAGAATTTCAGGATTCCCAGTCAGTTTTTCGACGCTCTCACAAGAGATGCCGTGGTTCTCGAGAAACAACTTAGTTCCCGACGTTCCGAAAATTTTGAACCTGTTCGATAATAAAAAATTTCCAACCCGATCAAGCCCTTCTTTATTGGAAACCGAAATTATGGCGTTCCTTTCCCCTCTAATTCCCACGTTTTCTAAATAAATCGAGCGTATTAAACTGTTTTTCGGGTTTTCGAACAATTTGTATATAAATAAGATTCACAAAAATTTTAATCATTAAAGAAATTTTACCGATTATGGAGGAGTCCATAATGACAAGGAATATTGTCGTCGAATCTTTGCCTCAAGCCTTAGTTGAGCAAAGAGAAGTCGAAATAGTGGAACGAAAGGGAATCGGTCACCCAGATTCCGTATCTGATGGAATCGCTGAGGCAGTAAGCAGATCTTTATCGAGATACTACATAGAAAACTACGGAAGAATACTGCATCATAATACCGACCAGGTAGAAGTGGTTGGAGGTCAGTCACAACCAGAATTCAACGGTGGTACTGTTCTCGAACCTGTCTACATTCTGTTGTCGGGTAGAGCGACTACGTCCGTCAACGGGAAAAGAATACCGTACAGAAGCATTGCAATAAAGGCTGCTTCTGATTACCTGAGGGACAGGTTTGATATGCTCAACATCGAGAGCGATGTAATGATAGATTGTAGAATCGGACATGGGTCGGTTGATTTGAGATCTTTGTACGATACAACTAAATTGCTTTCAAATGATACATCGTTCGGGGTAGGCTTTGCTCCATATTCTGAAACAGAGAGAGCAGTCATGAGGGCGGAGAACTATATCAATTCAGAATTGAAGAAAACTATACCTGCGCTTGGATACGATGTCAAGGTGATGGGATTCAGGAAGAAGGATACGATCAACCTGACGATAGCAGCTGCAATGGTCGGGAAGTACGTTAAAGACGGAAAAGATTATGCAGACAAGAAGGAAAAGGCAAGAGAATTAATCCAGAAGTTTGTCCAGAAAGACTCGAAGCGTGAGATCAAGGTTTCAGTCAATACCGCGGATAACCCGAAAGACAACATCTACTATCTCACGGTGACTGGACTATCAATGGAAAATGGAGACGATGGTTCCGTTGGAAGAGGAAACAGGGTGACCGGATTGATTACTCCTTACAGACCGATGAGCATGGAAGCAGCAGCTGGTAAGAATCCCGTGACTCACGTTGGCAAACTGTACAATCTTGCAGCAATGAAAATAGCCGAACAGGCAATCAAAGAGGCTGGCGGAGACGTTCCAGAAATTCACGTAAGAATTGTTTCGCAGATTGGAAGACCGATTGATGATCCACACGTAGCCAATCTACAAATAATTGGAACGAGCGAGCCGACTGCAAAAAAATATACGAAGGACTTCACCCAGATAGCGAACGACTGGTTGGCCAATTTGAACAGAATAACGAAGATGCTGGTAGCGGGTGAAATAAACACATTCTGAAGGGCTATGTTTGTGCAGTTCAGATTGTTCAATCCTTCCGAACTCGGTGCAATAATAGAGATAACCAAGAAGAACCTGACGGAGCGATACAATGACTTTGTCTTCCTAGACATCCAGAGATCGTGGCCTTCTGCCTTCATCGTGGGAATGTCTGACCATTCAATAGCGGGATTCATTTGCGGAGGAATTTCAGGCGAAAAAGAAGCCAGGATTCTGATGCTAGCCGTTGACACTCCGTTTAGGAACAATGGGATAGGCACGGGACTGATGTCTCTATTCGAAGAGGAGGCCCTAAAGGTCAAGGTGAACAAGGTGAAGCTGGAGGTCAGGACGGACAATCTGGAGGGGATAAATTTCTACAAGAACCACGGATACTTGATATCCAGTCTTCTTCCGTCGTATTACAACGATGGCTCAGACGCCTACACGATGGAGAAACCCCTTATTCCGACCTGAGATCTATCTTCTCATTTTCTATTCCTTTCATAATCAAGGCTACCCTTGGTTATTTTACCGTCAATCCTGCGTTCGATTCAAACTGCGAATTCGTCTTCTTCCAACTTGACTTCTGGAATTGGTGCGGTAGTTTTGTCCCTCTTCAGCATCTTTATCCAGATGTTGCCAAAGGGAGTCTCCTGATTCAGCTCGATCCTGCCGTAGTAAGACAGGAATAGTGATGATTGAAATACGTTTATCACGTCATCTTCCGAGCTGTTTGAAATCGATTCCATTGTGAAGTGGTCCTTCTTTGCCAGAAGCATTCTCGTCCAGATCTCTCCGATTATTACGTGGAAGTCTTCTGGATGAGCTGTTTCCTGGAATATGATCTTCTTGGCTTTCTTGACCGTGCTCCGTAGGAGGCTCAGAGGTGTGTTCTTTATTGCTTCAAGTATGTCTTCTATCGTCACATTCCTCTTCTCTACTGGCAGGTACCCAAGTGCTATGTCTGGAATTGGAAGATCCTCTTCTCCAACTTCCATCTGTTCGTCGAACAACTCTTCCTGTTCTTCCGGTTGTGGTAACAGAAGTTCGCTCTTGTTTCTGATATTGATCCACGCAAAGTAGACTATCTTTCCGGCCACAGGGAAGTCCCTGAAGTACTGGTTGACTTCATTCAAGAAAACAGACGTGAATTTTTCCAGGTCTATGTTCCACGGATCGAGATCGTATTTGTCAACGACTTCGAGTACCTTCAGAATTACTTCTCCCCTCTTGTTATCGATATCCGGATTGATCTCTTCCTGAATGATCTTCTCAATGACGGCCTGATCCTTTTTCTTGTCTAGAATCTCTGAAACGAGTTCGGTGCTCATGTCGCAGCAGCCTCCTCCTGTTCAAGTTCCTTGGTAAAGATAGTGCTGTTCTTGTCCTGGAAAGTCACGCCAATGATCTGATGCGCATACTTCATAGTGGCCTTCCTGAGAGTTACCGCAATGATCTGCGCATTTCCGGAATTTCTTCTAAACAGCCTTCCGACGTTTTCAGCATTAACTCCATCCAAAAACATGTCGACTTCGTCCATGAAATAGATAGGAGATGGATCATAGTTCTGTATGGCGATGATTAGTGATAGAGCGGCGATGCTCTTTTCACCACCGCTAAGTGATGCGAGATTGTCGACCTTCTTCCCCTTTGACGAAGCCTTTATCAAGAGTCCACCCTGGAAAGGATTCGTTATGTTTTCCAAGAGCAGGTATCCTTCTCCTCCGTTCGTCAGTTCCTTGTAAATTTCTATGAAGTTCTTGTTGACCGCCCCGAAGACTTCAAGGAATACCACCTTCTTCTGTTCTTCAAGCTTGCTTTCAAGGTCTCCCAATCTCTTCATTTCGTCATCGAGGCGCTCCTTCTTTCCCAGAAGTTCGTCCAGTCGTGCCTTCTCTTCTGCATAGTCGTTTATGCTCTTGAGGTTGATCGGTTCCATCTCGTGCAGCTGGTTTTCGAGTAAGTTAATCTCTTTCTTTATCTCTTCTACAGACCTTTTATCTTCTATTATTTCGAATTTCTTTTCCTCTATGGTTTTGGCCAGTTCAGTGATTCTCTGCGCTGCGTCTTCCATCTTGGCCTGAAGCGATAACAAGAAGTCTTGTTTGGTCTTCTTTATCGTAGTCTTGGACTCGACTTCTGATCTGATCTTGAATCTCTCGTTGGTGATTTTTTCTATCTCTTCCCCTCTTTGCTTTAATTTACCTTCCTTTGATTGGAACATTGATGTGACTGTATCCAATTCGGCCTTCATTTTGCTTAGCGAAGCCTCCTGATCATCCGACAATTTCTTGTTGGTAGAGAGCTCATCCTGCTTCGTCTCGATCGATTCCTCTATCGAGTCGTGGTTTGCCTTCAATGCGCTCAAAGACATCTTCTGCTCGTTCAGGAATGTAGTCTTTCCTTCCACATCACTCTTGAGATCGCTTGACTTCTGCTTCATCAGCCTTATTTCTTCTCTGGTCTTCTTATCCATTGTCTTGTCCTTCTCGCCGTTCAACTTTTCCACTTGCTTGCCTATGGAATCTAATTCTGAATTTATCTGTGCGATTGCACTGTTTTCCGCCTGCTCATCTTTTGTGCCGAGTTCGAGAAGTTTCTTTCTTTCTTCCAAGTATCCCTTTTTCTTTCTCAATTGTTCTTCAAGTTCTTTCTTTCTGCTTACTATCTGAGTAAATTCTCCCTCCGACTTTCCTACTTCTAGGTGGGCCTTGTTTATTTTCTCTGCTAGATTTCTCAACTCGTTTTCGAGAGAAGCCAGTTCGTTTCTTATTTCGACTCTCCTTCCCTTGAGCAAAGAAAGTTTTGAAGTGAGCCCTTCCAAGTCCTTTCCGATCTCTCTCTTCGGAAGGTTTCCTCCAGTCATTGCGTTGCTAGGATCAATGAGATCACCATCTAGAGTGACTATTCTCACTCCTCCCATTACCTCCCTGGCCACCTTCATATCGCTTACGAGTAGAGTATCAGAAAAGACGTAGCTTACTATGTCCTTTAACGAATCATCAGCTTTTATCTTCTCAGAAAGGAAGCCCAATGTCGATTGACCCTGGGCCAGCATCACCGCCTTTCCTCTCGGCCTGAGTGGGATTATCTTGTTGAGCGGCAGAAATGTAAGTCGTCCTCTCCCCTTTCTCTTCAGTAATTCTATTGCAACCTGTGCGTCTTCATCTCTGTCCACGACTATGCTGAATAGTCTGTTTCCTCCGGCGGCCCTGATCGCCTTTTCATTCTCCGGAGAATAACTTATCAGTGAATCGACCGTCCCCTTGATTCCCTTCAAATTCCCGTTTGAGGATTCGACGTTTATGAAGTTGATACTCTCCCATACCCCAGAAAGTTTTACACCCTGTACCTTGCCTACCTCGCTCTCTGTCTTCTCAATTTGAGAAGTTATCTCTTCTTCATCCCTCCGCAGCCCCTCCATTTTTCTCTTAGTATCGAGATAGTTTTTGTTGAAGTCCTCGCCCTGAGGAGTTGCCTTTTTGAGATTCTTGGATCGCCAGTCTGCGTCTTTTATGGAGAACTCGAGATTTGCGAGCTCTTCCTCTATCTTTGAAATCTCTTCCATTATCCCCGAATTCTTTCCCTGAATGGATGATAAATTGGATTTGTGTTTCGCGAGCTCGCTGAGAGTATCCTCTTTCTGCTTGCTGATCACATTCATTGATTTTGTCAGGTCCTCGAATTTGTCTACTGATGTTGCAGATTTGTTTTCCAAGTCCTGAATGCTGAGCTCCAGCTCCCTCAAACCATCGCTCTTTATCCTCAGTTCTCCCTCAAGGGCCTTGACCTTAGCTTCACTCTGTTTTACTTCTGTCTCCAGTTTCTTCTTTCTCGTTATGAGCTCGGAGATTTCTTTCTTGATCTGTGAAATCGTTCCTTGCAGATTCTCGTGTTCCATGTTTGTCTTGGCATAATTTATCTTGCTAGCATCAAGATCATTCTTTATCTTCTGGAATTCCTCAAGATCTTTGTTGCTCTCCTTCATAGAAGATATCTTCTTGTCCAACTCTTCCCCCTTCACAAGCAACTCTTTTATCTTCTCATCTGCAGCCTTAACTTCTGTGCTTATCTTTTCCATTTGCTCTTTAATTGTTGAGATCTCGTTCTCGGTATCGCTCTTCTTTCTGTAAAGGAGTACGGACTCATCTTTGTCTACTTCTTTCTTTTTCGATAGATATACCTCAGCTTGCTCCTTTTCCTTCGTCAGAAGCTCGACCCTCCCTGAGAGTTCGGTGATCAGTGCTTGAACTGTGACCATATTTTCTCTGGTCTTGTCCTTTTCATTGTTTGCCTTTTCGATCTCGTTGTTGTATACAGAAATACCCCCTACTTCTTCCAAGATGCCTCGTCGTTCCAGAGGAGTCATTTCGACTATTCCGGTGATATCACCCTGCCTGACAAAATTGTAGCCGTCGGCGAATATCTTCACTTTTTCTAGGAGGTATTCGAAATCCTGGAGTCTTGCCCTGTCATCGTTAATATAGTAGTAGGAAGAGTAATCCTGATCATTATTCTCTGAAAGTTTCACCATCCTAGTGAAAGTTACCTCATTCGCTTCCAGTGGAACCAACTTGTCGGTGTTGTCGAAAGTCACACTTGCTTTGAGATAGGGAGAGGGTTTTCCTGACTGATTTCGGTGAATAAGATCAATTAGCTTCTGAGCCCTTAGAGATTTATTACTCTTGGTTCCAAGAACGAACAGAAGAGCATCTCCTATGTTGCTCTTTCCAGAAGCATTCGGACCTGTTACCGACGTATAACCGGATCTAAAATCTATTACTGTCTTTCTTCCAAATGACTTGAAATTTTCCATTTCAATTCTTTTTAGGAACATTTTTTCACCGTATGACAGTTGTCTGTTATATGGCATCAATATGTCATACTTTATATATATAGTTTTCTGTCTTTTTTCGTAAGAACAGCTTATATGAAGCGTCAGATTTTTCTGGTTTTTTTAATCGAAAAATTAAACGCTATTATTTAAGGTCAACTTTAGGGCTGAAGTTTCAATATGATTGAGATCCAAGATTTATTTAAATGAATTCAGAAGGACGCACCGCTAATTGTTCGTGTGACGTCATTATTTTCAATAGCTTCAAAAGTCTGAACGATGGTAATATTTCTGAGGGACGCATTTCTAAGGTGACTTTGGAGAGTACAATTCAGTTAGGTTTACGTCTGGAAAATACAGAGTGTCAGTGAAATAAGTCGTCATTTGGAATTCTCTGATTTCTTTCCCGACCGGCTTGAACACTTTGAATTCAGGCATTGTTCGACCTCTTCCTTCCCGTACTTAAAAATGGCCATAGGAAAATCGTCTATCGCGCACTTCTTGTTGGTCGGAATAATGTCCATCTTCTGAGGAATCGAAAGAGTGACCTTACAGTTTGGATAATTGGAACAGCCGATGAAGCGAGTCGACATCTTGCTTCTCCTCAGGACCAGATTTCCACCGTCCGAAGGGCATTTGCCGAATGTCTCCCTGCTCGTGTTGTACGAGCACTTGTTGTCCACGCACCTGGTCTCCGGTCTTTCGCCCTTTCTGATGACCTTGATCAAGAAGAGATTGCAAACGGGACACTTTTCATCCGTTACCTCAATCTTTCCCATCTTCGGTAGATACTGGAAGAAATCGTTCGAAGGTCCAGTACACTTAATGTATCTTGAATTGTTGCTGTAATCTATTATGAGGTCGGAACCGCACTTAGGACACTTGCCCACGACCTTTTCCAGTTTCAGGGTTTCGTAGAATTTTTCACTAATCCTGTCCGACTTTCCTATCAAATCATCGAGCAGACCAGATAGCATGGAACGACTGTCTTCAACGACCTCTTCCTTTTTCTTAGAACCGCCAGCGATCTGATCCATTTCTTGTTCGAGTCTTGCTGTCATTTCAGGTCTTGCAACGGCCTCGGAATTGAGGATCAGAGACTCACCCATGGCCATTCCCAACGGTCTTACCCTTATCGGATTCCCTTCTATGAATCCACGATCGTAAAGTTTCTGAATTATTTCGTGTCTCGTGCTCTTGGTGCCCAGAAGTTCCTTTTCCATTTTTTCTAGAAGCGACCCTTGAGTGTACCTCGGTGGGGGGTTCGTGCTCTTTTCGTCAATCTTCGGTTCGGTGAAGTTGGCCTCCTGTCCGACCTTCAGTTCCGGATCCCTCTTTTCCTGGTAGTAGACGATTGGGTAATAATCCATCCAGCCTCTGTTGACTGCTTTCGTTGCCGTATAAATGAACTTCAGGCCACCAGTTTCCACTGCGTATTCTGAGTCAAGAACGTCTGCGTTCTCAGCAACGGTGGCTAAGAATCTCCTTGCGATCAAATCATAGATCTTGAAATAATCACCCTTGAGTTCACTCTTCTTGAGTGACGAGGTCGGATAGATTGGAGGGTGATCTGTCGTTTCGACCCTTCCCCTTGAGGGAATAAGCTTGCTGTGAGTGGTCAGATGATCCACTTCCTTCTTCAGGTAGGAATCGGAAAGGTTGGACAGAATCGATTTGATGCTTAGTGTCCTCGGATAGACTGTGTTGTCTGTTCTAGGGTACGAAATCTTTCCGTGCTGATAGAGAGTTTCAGCGATGGCCATTGCCCGTTCAACTGATATACCGATCTTGTTCGCATCCCTTAAGAATTCGGTCGTAGAGAATGGAGCTGGCCTGTATATTTTTCTTTCCTTGTCATTCTTTTCTTTTACGAGGACTGCACTGTTACCCCTTAGGATTTCAAGTAGCCTCTCTGCTTCTTCTTTTTTCTTGATTGGGTTACCTTCATAGTTGAACTTTGTTCCATTCACCACGATACTAATATCCCAATATTTCACCGGCACAAAGTTCCTGATCTCCATCTCTTTTTCGACCAGAATAGTTAGGGTAGGACTCTGTACTCTTCCTACTGAAATGAATTCTCCACCAAGTCTCTTGGTCGTCACACTGAAGAATCTCGTAAGTGCTGCGCCCCACATCAGGTCTATGATTTCTCGAGCTTCGGCGGAACCCGCAAGATTATAATCCACGTCTGTAAGATTCTCAAACGACTGTACGAGATCGTATTTCGTCAGTGCACTGAATCTCGCCCTCTTGATGCCGTTATTCCTTTCCATTATCCTGAGCGTTTCGACCCCGATCAGTTCCCCCTCCCTGTCGTAGTCTGTAGCGACTATGACGCTCGAATTTTCATCGTTGAGTTTTTTCAGGGCGTACTCGAGTCCCTTTATCTTGACGCTTTCGATTGGTTTCTCCTGGACCAATCTCTTGAGATTATCGATCCTCCAAGAACTTAACTCTTTAGGATAGTCCAATTCTACCACGTGCCCCCTCAGAGACAGAACTGAGTAATCGCTCCCTTCTCTTTGGAACTTTAGTATTGTAGAGGCCCCAACTTTGACCCTGCTTACCTTTCCTTCACTCAGAGAGGATGCAATCCTAAGTGCAACATTTGCCTTCTCGGCTATGATTAAACTTCCCACTGAGCCTCAATATTAAAGATTTATAAAAATATGATTGACCTCGATCACCACATCCTTTATCGATCTTAGATCGCATAGAATAGAATTAATTCAGGATCTTGAAGATGATAAGCGAGAGGGCTATTGAAACGACTATTGATGCGGCGCTCAGGACCTTCGCCTTATTCACCGAACTCCTTATCACGGAGTTGAGTTTCTCCCACTGGTTTTCGCCTGCGACCTTCAGCCATATATCTCTCTTCGCGTACTCCAAGTTCGCTTCTTTTTGATCTACTAATTCCGCTTCCAGTTTTTTCACCGACCTCACGATCTGTTCATTGTCTGAGAACCTCCCGACCGGATTGACGTTGAGACCATTGACGTTCACAACGTGGTTGTCTGTAGTGCATACCAGAATCTTATCGTATCCGCTTAGGGAGCCTTCTATCTTCTGCCTCAACTCTAATTGCATGTTGTTTCCATCAAGCAGAATTATTGCAAGCTTCTTTGATCCTGCGGTGACTGAGACAAAAGAAATTCCTCCAGGTCCGAGATCCTTGGAGTCGGGTATCGCTCTGCCATAAGAAGCGAAGAGTGATCTCTTATTTTTACGACTTTTGACGGCCTGTTCTACTTCACCCAGGAGGTAAGAGACGTCCTTGAGTTCCACTGGTTCCTCCATATTGTTGTTGTGTTCATCAACTGCTATCGCCCATTTCAGTCCAAGTGATTTCGCCTTCCGGACAATCTTTCTTCCCTCTGCAATCTTGACGTCGTCGAATCTCGGATCATCTGGCGAGAGGAAGAATATGCCACCATCCCCCAGTGGAAGAAATGTCAGATATTTTCCAAAAAATGGTTCATAGCAGTAGCTGAACTCTCTTCCCTTTTCATTGAGGACTTTGGATATCTTTTCGATCTCCGAGTCTCCTGAACAATTATCGTCGTGAGTCGTGGTCGTGTGAAATACTAGGAGGTCTTGATCCGTGTGTTTTCTTTCCAGTCTCACGGTTAGATTAGAGCTGCCCAAGTCACCAAGCGGGCCGGGATGGACGTACGGAAAAACCATAGTAAATTTTTTACCTTCCGTTTTCATCCTTATGAAAGATATTTCACGAGGAGCGAGAGTAGTATACATGTCTTCGAAGAAATTTTTCAGAATTGTATTGTAAGAAATGTCCGTTGCCATGCTGTTTGCAAATTCTCTGAGGATTTTTATTGGATCTGTGCTAAATTCCTTAACGAACTTGGATACCGTCAGTCTTACGAACAGGTGAGCTGCAAGCGCATAAACTATTGAAGAAAGGATCAACGGAGCTATGAAGATCACATAGGTAGAATCTATCAATGCAATGTAGATGGAGAAAAACAGTGAAAATGAGATCGCAATGATGTGAATCACGAGGACGTTCCTGTTCGTGAATGTTATGTAAACGACGGTCCGCAGGAATGGAATAGTCGTGATAGAAACCAGAAGGGCTATGGGAGATTTCAGAAAGTGAAAAGCGATCACTATAAAATAGAAGACCGTGCCAAAGTACAACGTCACCAGATTCAGGAACAGTATCCTTTGGACCGGGAATCTGAACTTAAAAAGTCTAGGGGAAACAATGTCCCATACGATAAGACTTGCGATTGAAAGAGAATAGATCAGAGTAAATCTTAGATCGTAAGAAGAAAGGTAATAAAGAGGGATCAAAACGACTATGAGAGGGAGTACTAGATAGTATTTTGGAGACCGGAATGCAAATCTCCTCAGTCGTTGGCTCTCATTCAATCAAATCAATGGTAAATAGAGACTTTGTTATTTTATTTTGTCACAACGTGATGGAGTAAGAGGGAACCCAGTATCAAGTTGAAGTAGAACGTTATGAAACGCCAGACTATGACGAATGCCACAAGACTACTGTGCGGTAGAAAAACCGAGAAAGTGGCTATCATTAGGACCTCCATTATACCGGCAGAACCCGGTGTGACTGGAATCAGTGAAATCAGCACCAGGATTACCTGAATGAATATTATATAATCAAGATTGGGTGTCGCGCCGAAACCTAACAGCAGGGCCACCGGCACTAAAAAGTCGGATAGCCATATGAGTGCCGTGATCGCCACGCCCAAGATCAGGGCGTAAGGGTGCTTCAGGAAGATTTCCTTCGTGGAAGAAGCGTACTTTTCGACGTGTTCGAAAATTTTTGGATTGGAATCTTCGCCACCCGTATCCTTTCTTTGAAATTTCTTGATTGCTCTGTCGAGCCAGCTCAGGACTCTCTTCATCAGCGAGCTGGCCCCCATTGATACGAAAAGGAAAATCAGGAATGCAGCGAGCAAAGCGGTCCCTATTATTGCATAGATCTTCAGGTCACCAGATAGTATCTCTAAGCCGGTAAGAATGACGAAGGCGAACACCCCTACAAAGAAGATTGAGTCGAACCCCCTTTCTCCGAGTACGATTGCCGTCGCTGTGCCTACTGGCTCCCCGTAGTCGGTCAGTTTCTTTATTCTGACAGGTTCTCCACCAACATAACCTGGCGTCAAAGAGGCGGCAAAAAGTGAAGACAGCACAGTGACGAAGGATTTTACGAATGATATCTTGTGCCCGTTTATTTGAGAAAGTAGTTTTATACGCAGCGACCAAAACACGAAAGAGACTACGTGCAGGGCAATCGCACCCAGTACCACGAGAAAGAATACTAACGGTAAAGCTGAGAATGTGTGAAACAAATTTGCGGGACCATAAATAAAAGTGAAAATCACTAGGGTGATTACCGATACAGCAATACCGAGGAATTTACTTCCTGCTCTTAAGTTCAATTAGTTCACCGTATATTGCCTCTAGCTTATCAGTAGTCGACTCGATAGAATATTCGACGCTCGATTTACGGGCGTTCTCTGACAGGTTCCTGAGATCCTTTCCGTCGACTTCACGTATTTTGTTTGCGAGTTCTTTGGAGTCCCCGTACTTGACGTACCATCCATTGTAGCTCTCTTTCAGTATCCCGATTTCCCTTGTCTCCGCGGAGCCTATCGCTGGAGTTCCAGAGGCCATTGCCTCGATGTACACGACTCCAAAGGTCTCTGCCCTCGAGGGGACGATGAGGAGCCTTGCGTTTTTCAAGAGGTTTATCTTCTCTTCCTCCGAAACGAAACCGAGATACTCGATATTCCTGTATTTATTTGCGTATCTCCTTACGGTCTCCTTTAGGGGTCCCGTGCCGGCGATCTTGAACTTCTGATCGGGAAGCTCTGATGCAGCTTCTAGGACTTCCAGCACACCCTTGTCCTGGGTCAGTCGCCCTATGAACAGGTAATAATTTTCTTTTTGTTCACTGTAGACGAACTTTCTGAGATCTATACCTACTGGGACTATTTTTGAATCGTTCCCGAAATCCTTGAGATAATTTGCAACCAGTTTCGATGGTGAGATTATCAGATCCAGTTTCCTATACAGATGCATATTGTACTGGAATCCAAGGTTGAGTATGCTCTTGATAAAGGGAAAATCGATCGTGTTATCCATGTTGACAAAATCTGTGTGGTATGTTCCCACAGTCGGGATTTCATTTTTCCTTGCGTACCTGTAACCCATCGTTCCGAGGACGAATGGAGTGTGGATGTGGATCACCTGGGGATCGAAGCGATCCATGTCCCTGAACATTTCATAGACCGGAATACCCACCTTGTACTCCTTGTAGAGGGGAAAGTGATAGGAAGGCAGACCATAAACGCCGTCGTTGTTTGAAAATACTGTGTAGACCCTAACTGAATGCCCCCGTCGCTCAAGCTCAGCTTTGTAATCTACTAGGTGATTTGAAACACCATCAGCTATCGGGTGGTATGTATCGCTGCATAGGGCTATTCGCATTGAGCGTCGTCGTTCCAATATGCCTACGATTATAAAGATATATCTGACTTACTAGCTTGGCCTGCTCGAAGAAATTCTTCATTGAGGGCTCTCTGAAACACTGGATAAAACAGTCGTTGCAGGTGTTGTTGTAGTCGTCCCACTTTCTGTTCTGGTTCAGCTTCTTTGTGGTCTTATAGAAGCACGGGTAGACGTCCCCGTGATAGTCTGCGTAGAACACTTCCTCACCCGCTCTGCACTGCTGCACGTCCCTCTTCTCCAGCCAGTCCACTGCCTCCTTATAGTAGGTCTTGGTGTTACCAAATTTGTAGTTCTTGTAATTCTCAAATGCGAAATTGAATGCTTCCTTTATCTGATCATTCTGAACGGGTACTTTCTCGTAATAGTACGCACTGTTATCCGGGAAGCACATCGAGACTGGGAGTCCAAGTTTCTTGTTCACGTAAGTGGCATATTCTCCCATTTTGTCATAATTGAAGTCTGTGACTAGGATATTGGAAGTGAGAACCTTCACTCTCGGCTTCAGATACTTCATGCTCTCCACAACGACATCGAAAATCTTCCTCCCCCTGTACTCGTTGTGCATTTCGGGATGGTGACTGTCCAGGCTGATTGTGGCCGCATCCAGGTAAGGGTATATCTTGCTCAGAACGAATTTGTTAGTGCCGTTCGTTGCAATATGAGTGGTGAATTTGTGTTCCTTCAGTGTCTTGAGGATTCTCGGTAGGTCAGGGTGGAGGGTAGGTTCTCCTCCAGTCACCGAAACGATCTTGACCTTGTTGTACTTCATTTCGTCTGTGAAATCTTCAATCTTGTCTTTAGGGAAGAGAACGTTCCCCTCAAACGCGTTGCACCCCTTGCAAAGAAGATTACACTTGAAGTCTATGTTCCAGATGACTGTCCTCATTATCTGTTGAAATAATGTCAATATATAAATAAATTTGAGTTTCGAAAGCAACTAACTTTTACGTCTTTTCATCAAGTACTCCGTGAAATAGCTTATGACAATATCCGCTCCAGCCCTGAATATTGCGTTAAGAGATTCATCGACTACGGAGTCAAGATCTATGATGCCGTTCTTGGCCGCGGACCTGATCATAGAGTATTCGGCACTGACATTGTACGCTGCGATGGGAAGAAGAAAACTGTTCCTTGCCTCTCTTATGATGTCCAGGTAGAATAGCGCTGGTTTGACCATAATTGCGTCCGCTCCTTCCTCGACATCGAGTTCCATTTCTCGTATCGCCTCCCTGATTCCAGAGTAACCCATCTGATACGTTCGTCTATCCCCAAAAGATGGAGTCGAAAAAACTGCTTCCCTGAATGGTGCATACATCGAGCTTGAGAACTTTGCACTGTAAGCCATTATCAGCGTTTCCTCAAAACCAGACGAATCGAGCTCCTTCCTGATTCCCTTGACCTGCCCATCCATCATTCCCGAAGGTGCGACCCCGTCCGCACCTGCCTCCGCATAACTCTTTGCGATTTTGGCGTAAATTTCGATCGTTGAATCGTTATCGATTTTCCTACCCTTAATTACTCCACAGTGACCGTGGTCCGTGTATTCGCACAGACAGAGATCCGTGAATACCGCTAAGTCCGTCTCCTTCTTCACTTCCCTTACTGCTCTCTGAACTATTCCATCCTTGTCGTAGGATGCTGAACCAGTACTGTCCTTGTGCTTTGGCACCCCGAAGAGCAGGATCGATTTCACTCCCAGACCGTCGTACTCTTTTGCCTTGTCGACAAGCTTTCTTAGTGGAAATCGGTAAATGTCTGGCATGTTCCTTATTTCTTCTGGTTTCGACAGATTCTCGTCGACGAACATTGGCATAATCAGCTTATTCGTCCTTATCTCCGTATCGGCAAAAACTTCCCTGATTCTAGGTGACTTTCTTAACCTTCTTAGCCTCATATCTGGAAAAGTTTTCGTTCAATATCATCTCCATATTGGTAATGGTCTCTGATGATCTGATATCTTTCGCATTCTTTATACCATTGATTACGAAGCCCAGAAGTTTGTTTCTGGTCGATTCGAGGCCCTTTCTGATCTGGGCGTGATTCTCTGTGTTGTGGCTCTTCCTCTCAAAGTATCTCATCTCTTCTTCGATGACCTCGTTCGAATAATCGAATATCTTTTTCAGTAGATCTTCCTTGTCCACATTCATGATTTTTTGTGCAAACTTATCATATTCTTCATTGACAGTCTTGAGACTCTTGGTTGCATAGTCATTCGTCTTATCGTTCCTTGATTTGATGGTCTTGGATAGCAGTTCCATGTTGACCAGCTTGATGCTCTTTGGAAGATCCTCTGACACGTTTGGTGGAACACCCAGGTCCAGAATCGTCTTGATCTTTGAGTTCGCTACGTCCTTTCTCCCCAAAATGACGTCATTAGACTTTGTGGCCGTTATAATCACGTCGTATTTCTTCCACTTCTTCTTGTCAAATTCTTCGATCTCTGCTCCAAACGCCTTTGAAATCTCCGTCGGCTTTCCAGAAGTCCTGTTGCTTATCGAAAAGCGGATCCCTCTTCTCGAGAGGTAGCTGGATATCTGTGTTCCCAAATCGCCCGCACCAATGACAAGCACTTTCTGTCCAGGCAAAATCTCTATTTCGTCCAGCGCCTCACCTGCGACACTCCTCGCGTGCTGTCCATTTCCATTCTCTCTTCTAGCCTTTCTACCCACTTCGAGTGCTTTTTTTAGTATCACATTCAGATTGGTTCCGGAGAAACCTTTCTGCTTTGAAGTCTCCCAGGACTCCCTGATCTGTGCGAGTATTTCGTTCTCTCCGATGACCATCGAGTCGAGTCCAGCGGAAACAAGGAATAGATGCTTGACCGCATCCATACCGTGGGCCACACTGTGCTTCAGAGACCTGTCTTTGACGTAATCTTGCACAAACTCTACGGTCTCTCTGTCACCGGGATAAAAGTATATCTCGAACCTATTGCAGGTCCAAAGTACGAGCGCCTCCTCTATTCTCTCGTTCTTCCTTAAGTAGTCATAGACCCTTTCAAGTTGGATGTCCTTGATGGTCGAGTAAAACAACGAACCCAAATCCCCATAAGTGACTTTTACGAGGAATATACCACCCTTCTCCAATTTATCGCACCTTGTACTGAAACGCGGTCGATATAATTACCTTTTCGTGATGAGCAGAGCCAAGACACTTTCAATGTCAGGAGATTCGAAGCACTCTGTGGGACTGAAGCCCAATGAAATCATCGTTTCTTCCGTCGGTTTGCCTATGGCATACAGTTTCTTCCCCTTCAAGGTTCCCTTGGCGTTCTTGTTGAGGATTTCAAAAGATCTCGAAGAACCTATGAGAATCCTTTTCGCAC
Source organism: Thermoplasmata archaeon (assembly GCA_021792255.1). Lineage (GTDB taxonomy): Archaea > Thermoplasmatota > Thermoplasmata > Thermoplasmatales. The sequence continues at coordinate 23,450 of JAJYUZ010000001.1, read as the reverse complement.
CTTCAAGGAGATGATAGTCCACGTCAACATTTTCTTCTATCCTGTAAGCAACAGTATGCCTCACCGAGATGTCATTTGCCCTGAGTTTCTTCAGGAATTTCTCTGAGATCTGATCACTGCTGATTATTCTTATCGACTTCTCTTTCGATATCAGCATTTCAGCGAGGCCATCAGAATTCTGAACCTTGGGAACCTGGCACGTCAGAGAGTAAAGCGTCTGCAGGTGTGCTGCTGTTTGTTCTCCTATGCAGTAAATTCTGTTGCTCTTTATTGAAACGTTTGACATCTTCAGAGAGACGATACCCCTCTTGGAGGTAAATACGCACGCTCCATCAATCTTCTTTAGGCCAGTCAGATCCAAGTAAACAATTTTCAAGACCGGTATCTGTACTACCCCTCTAATTTCGTCTTCCAGCGGAGCGCCAACGTACGCCACACTAACGCCCAATGATATCCCTCAATTTCCTCACATCGGACTCTTCAATCTCTTTCTTGAACGAAAAGTCGTATCTTCTCTCTTCATCTGCGTACGCAAATTTCACAACCTTTTCAGAGTAAATCGCTCTTATGCTTGCAGCGAGATTGCATCCCAGTTGAAGCCTGACCATTAGCTCCCTTTCCTTACTTGCTTCCCACAACTGTTCCTGTTCTTGTATTTTCTTGAGCGTGCACTCTAACTTGCTTCCCCTTTCTGTAACAATTGCGATGAATCCCTGGTTAGGATCTGGGGGACATATCTCCTCACTGATCACTTCACCCGGAGGGGTGAGACCCAACCGATCGAGCGCAGCTTTTGCCACGACTATAGAGCCAAATTCACCTCGTTCCCACTTTCTGATTCTCGTATCTATGTTACCTCTTATGTTCAAAAATTCCAGATTTCTGTTGTGTTGACCGATGAATCGTTTTCTTCTGATAGAACTCGAACCAACGGTTCCTGAAAATTTCGCCAGAGGCATCCCGGAAATGAAATAATCTCTGGGGTCAGCTCGCTTCGAGTAATAACTTATACTTAGAGCTCGATCAATTTCGTTGGGTAAATCCTTGGCAGAGTGTACAGCGGCATCTACCTCCCCTTCGATGATCTTGTCGTTCAGTTTCCTTACGAAAACTCCCTGCTCACTCATGCTGTACAGTGGTGTTTCTGTGTCGTGCTCGCCGTGCGATTCTACCAGGAACGGTTCACACTTCACGCCATAAGATTCTAGCGTCTTGGAAATTATCTCGAACTGTTTGAGAGCTAGTCTTGACCCCCTCGTTGCAAGTCTTATGATGCCTTCCATAGCTTTTTCGCTTCCTCACCAAGGAATTGGAACGACTCTTTCACTTCCTTCTCTTTATGCGCAAAGCTAATGAAAATTGTTTCGTCAAAGGAAGGAGCAAGATAGATACCAGCCTCCAACGCCCTCTCGAACAGTCGGAAGTACAACTTCTTCCTCGATTTGGATGCATCGGAAGCATTCTTGACTTTTTCTCTGGTGAAGAAAATGGAGAGCATTCCGGTCTGTGAATTTACTGTCAACTCTGATTCTGATAATTGTTTGACCGCCAAGTCAGTGAGTTTTTTCAAGGAGGCATAGTCTTTATTTGATAATATTTTCAAAGTCTCCAGTCCAGCAGTCACAGATACGGGGTTTCCGGAAAATGTCCCTGCCTGTGAGAATGTTCCTTGCGGTCTTACCTCTTTCATGATCTCCTCCCTTCCTCCATATACCGCTAGGGGAAGACCTCCACCTATGATCTTGGCAAACGTCGCTATATCCGGTTCTATCTTCTCGGAAACATAGTATGGGAAGAAACCCCCTCTGTACCCTGTTATGACCTCATCCGCGACCAATAGAGTGCCTGTCTTTTCGGTCATATCTCTCACCTGTTCTAGAAACCCCATCTCGGGAGGTATTACCCCGATATTTCCCATCACTGGTTCCAGAATTAGACACGCGAACTCTTTTCCGGAAAGTTTCTCTTTGACCGATTGGGGCGAGTTGAACTCCACCGACTCCACTAAATCTGAAGGAAAATTGAATGGATGAGTACCGTGATAGCCTCCGTCTATCTTCAGAATTTTCTTTCTCTTCGTATAATGCTTTGCGAGCCTGATGGCGTGCATCGTAGCTTCAGTTCCAGAATTTACGATCCTTATTTTATCCAGAACGGCGGACTTGGTCATTAATTCCCCAAACTGCACCTCCTGCTCGGTGGGTGCACCATAAATAGTGCCCATCTCGACCGTTTCCTTTATCTTTTTTACAACCGCTTCAGGTGAGTGCCCCAGAATCAGTGGACCATACGCGAGTAAAAAATCAACGTACTCTCTTTCGTCTACATCCCAGATCCGCGATCCCTTTCCCCGCTTGATGAACCTAGGATAAGGAGGGTAGAATCTTACAGGACTGTTCACTCCCTTCGGAAAAACTTTCATTGCCTTTTCAAATAGTTCCTCGCTCTTGCTCAGAAGAACACCCCGGCCAAAACTTCTGCAATTATCACTATTACTACCATAAGTCCAACGGTGATAAATGAAAGGAGATGAGATATTTTTCTCAACTCTTTCAGTTCCTCAAACTTTCCAGCTTCTGCCAGCTTTGGAAACATCTTGCCGTGCCAAAGATTGTTACCATAAAGAACAATGTACATCAGAGCCACTGCCACAATCTTGACGGTAAGAACGTAACCCCACTGCGTCGTCAGCGAATAGGAAAAGTTGGTGATGTATGATGGACGATAAAGAAATACCAAGAGAATCCCTGAGACCGTGAGAAGAAGTATTGAGATGTTTGTCCAGAGGGCGTACCTCTTGCCCATTACTGACATGAACCTTGTCCTCTGCTTCTCATCAGGCATGGCTATACTGCTAGCAGGCCACACAATAACCCAAACAAAGATTGATGACCCGACGAGAAAAACCGCACATATTACGTGAACAAAGAGGATAGTAAGCAAGAGTAGGTCGATCATTGCATTTCTCAATCACTTTGCGCTATTCAAAGCTTTCATAGATTCCGGTATGTAGACACAACGGGGATCCTCCTGGAGTATGTCCCCAAAATAAGTATAGGCTCTTGAACGAGATCCACCGCAAATGTCCGAATATTCGCACGCTCCGCATCTTCCCTTGAAATTCTTCGAGTCCCTTAGACTGACCAGTGTCTCGTTGTTCCTGTAGATGTCCGAAATTGTCTTTTCCTTCACGCTTCCCAGCTTGATTGGCAGGAATCCCGATGGATTGACGTCCCCGTTATGAGCAACGAAGATTATGCCCTTGCCATCCCGGGTCTGGCTCGTATGCCCCTTGGTCTTATCGGCTGGTCTGCCCAAAAGTGTCACAGTCTCTTCGACGAGCTTGCTGTAAAGCGGGCCACCATTATAGGTCGTCTTTTCTCTCTCGATCATAATCCTTCTGAAGAAAGGTGCTTCCACGGTCCTGACAGAAATTCCATATCTTGATGCAAATTCTAGATAGTTGAATACATCCTCATACGCTTGAGGATCCAGATCTTCTCTATCAATCCCTCTCCCGGTCTTGATGAGCGAAAACACTTCCCACGTCTTGACTTTGGTCTCAAGCAAAATCTTGAGCAGCTGAGGTAGCTCGTGAACGTTTCTCTTGAAGATTGTCGTATTGATTTGGAGTGTGAATCCCTCAGAAATTATACTTCTCGCAAGATTGACTGTCTTATCAAAAGTGCCCAGGTAGCCCCTCAGCCAATCGTGAGTATCTGAGGAGGCTCCGTCCAGACTAAGTGAGAGCGATTTTACCCCATATTTCTTCATCATCTCGAACGCAGCTTCGTTTAATAGTGGCGTCGCGCTCGGAGACATTGACGTGGGAATGCCCAGTTCCTTGGTTCTCTTCAGGATTTCCTCAAGTCCTCTCTTCTTCATTATGTCCCCTCCCGTCAGGATAAGAACAGGATATGGGGCTCCGAACCCCTTTATCTGTTCTATAAATGAGAGAGATTCCTCCAAGTTCATTTCGTCCGGCAATGCTTCCAAAAGTGCCGATGCCCTACAGTGTTTGCACGCAAGGTCACACGCCTTTGTAGCTTCCCAGAAAATCAATATTGGTTTAGAGTTGTAATCTATCGGGCGAGGATTCACTACCCGTGAATTAATGAACTCTATATAAGAAAGATGTATCTTAGTCCGGGACTCCACGGGCCTCTTGCTTATTTGGTGAGAGGATTTACCATTTGAAAGAGGAATAATAGAATCACGGTTCTCTGGGTCCGTCCCCTGTTTTCTTGAAAACTCCAAACAATTTATAGTTCTACGGCTTAAAGATACGTGAAAGAAACTAAGAAAGTGATCAAAATCGCCAAAGGCGAATTAAAAGATAACGCAGTTTGGTTCATGAGACAAGCTGGAAGATACTTGCCTGAATACGAGTCCATAAAGGGAGGTAAGCCATTTATGGAACTCTTAAAGGATCCTAATACAATAGCAGACGTTTCTTGCATTCCTCTCGGGCACTTTAATACTGATGCTGTCGTAGTTTTCACGGACATTTTGATTCCTTTTGCAGAGCTCGGCTACCAGGTTTCCTATGAGAATGGCATTTCCGTTCGGGATGCAGAAAAGGAAAATTTCGATTATTATTCTCCACTCTCCGCAGGTTTAAAGAAGATCATCCATGATCATTCGGACAAGACGATCATCGGAGTCGTGGGAGGACCGTTCACTACCCTTTCATATCTTTATGATGGAGGGAGGGAAGGATATCATAGAACGAAGGAGATTCTTGCATCTGGTGACGACAGCATTATTTCTAAGTTGACCGAGGAAATCATAGATTTCGCGCGGGTTCAAGCCGCAGCCGGAGCAGATGTGATTCAGATATTCGATAGCTGGCTAGGAGGGGTATCCGAGAACTATTACGAAAACCACCTCGAAGAGAATGAGAGGTATTTTGTAGAAAAAATAAGGGAGATTGGAAAACCTGTCATATTCTTCAGCGAGGGCTCGTCTCATCTTTATCACAGGTTTCTCAATTTAAGGCCGGACGTATATTCAATTGACTGGAGGATGGGTTTTGACAAATTCAGGAACACTTGCTCAGACTGCGTGGTACAGGGAAATTTGGACCCTTACTTATTGGGAGCAGATGAACAGTATTTGAAGCGTGAGACTAAAAGAATTATGGACCTTGGCACGAGTTTCAAGGGTCATATTTTTAATCTGGGGCACGGAGTGCCACCTTGGGCTGACTGGCGAAAGCTGGCAGTCGTAGAAAAGGAGGTTCACAGCTACGAAAGATAAGGCCGTTGTCCTGATGTACTATGGATTTCCGGAAAAAAGAGAGGAGATGCACGATTATCTGAAGGACATTCTTCACGGAAGGGAGCCACCAGATTCGCTGATAAGAGAAAACCTTCTGAAGCTCGATATTGTGGGTGGAGATACCCCCTCAAACCGAATCGTGAAAAGCATCAGAGACAAGGTTTCGGATAAGCTTGAGGGAGAGGGCTACAAGGTGTACCTACTATCCAAACACTGCAGACCCTCCGTCAAAGAGGCCTCGGGAATTATAAACGAGGACGTGATATTTGAAGTGCCACTCTTCCCGGTATATTCAAAGTTCATTTTCGACGGATATTTTGGCCCTTTGGAAGCACAGATGAGAGGAAGGAAATTGGTCAGAATTACGGACATAGGTTTCGAAAGTGAGATGATTGACTTCTATAAGAAACGGATCAGGGGAGGAAGAGATTCCGTCCTCACATTTTCAGCTCACAGCATCCCAATAGAAGGGTACGATCCATACCCAGAATCTATCCGGAAGCTCTCGAGTGTAATTGGAGAAGACATGAAATACATAATAATCTACCACAGTCAGGGACCGTTCCATCCGAATTGGCTGACTCCGTATCCAGAATATTCCATCTCTTACGCAAAGGAGAACGGGTTCAGGAAAATAAAAGTGGTACCGATAGGCTTTATCTATGACCACCTGGAAGTGCTCTATGATCTGGATTACAAACTGAGAAGAGATGCCAATAAAGAAGGGATAGAATATGAAAGACTCCCTCTACCGAACGATTCTGATGTTGTCATTGACTCCATTGTCAACCTGATCAAAAAGTAAAAAGACCAGACAAGTGAGTGTCCAGTCCTGCATTTCTCCCCATAAAGCAGGTAAATGATATAGTGGGCAAGCACATACAGATTTATGATAGACAGAGAGTTCAGACCTTTTGTCCTCACCGGTTATGAAACGAAATTGGAGCGTGAAAAACAGTTCGATCTGAAAAGGACGGTGATAGATATCAGAATAAATTTCGAGGATAGGACAATAGAAGGAAAGGCTGAACTGGATCTAAAGATGAACAGTCTTCCTCAGGATCATCTAGAGATTGATGCCACCGAAATGGAAATTTACAACGTATCCATCAGGGGTGTCCCAACGTCATTCGATACTTACAAAGACAAGATCGTGGTGAATGGTGATTTTAGGGCCTTCTCAGACTATGTCGTTACAATTACCTACAGGTCATTTCCAAAGAAAGGTGGATACTTCGTGGAAGACGAAGGAGGAGTACAGTTCTGGACCCACGGACACAGCACCGACAGCCACGCATGGTTCCCCTGCTTCGATTATCCCAACACGAGAAGTGCCTACGAGATCAGGATCACCGTACCTAACGACTACGTGGTGATAAGCAATGGTAATCTTGTTGACAGGGTCGATGGAGAACTCTCCACATTCATATTCAAGGAAGATTTCAGATTTCCGGCATATCTTGTTAGCGTCGTCGCTGGAAAATTCAAATCGTTTAAACAGGAATGGCAGGGAGTGCCGATAACTTCTTACTTCCTTCCCAAGTTTGAAAAAATGGCTGAGAGATCTTTCAAGAATTCTCCCGATATGATGGAGTTCATAAGCCTGAAGACCGGAGTGAAGTACCCATATTCAAAGTACGATCAGACGTGCGTTTCAAGGTTTGTAATGGGTGGAATGGAAAACATAACCGCGGTGACTTTGACGGACAGAACTCTACACGATGAGATAGCTCATGCCGATTACCAGTCGGAGCCGTTGGTCTGCCACGAAATGGCACATCAGTGGTTCGGCGATTATGTGACATGTAAGGACTGGTCGCAGGCATGGTTGAACGAAGGGTTTGCGACGTACATAGAGCTGATTTACGCTGAGAGACTAAAGGGGAAGGACGAATTCTTGGTGGATGTCGAAAGCACCAAAGAGGCCTATCTGAAGGAGTTCGAGCAGAACTATGGGAGACCAATAGTGGAAAGAAAGTACAAGGAACCAGAGGAACTTTTCGACAGGCACCTCTATCAGAAAGCCTCTCTGTTCCTGAGATACTTGAATCACTATTTGGGCGACAAGGTTTTTTGGGCTGGAGTAAAGGAATACCTTGAAAAAAATAGGATGAGTGGAGTCTCGACTGAGGATTTCAGGAGAGCCCTTTCAAATGTTTCCGGATTTTCACTTGAGGCAGTTTACCATCAATTTCTGGAAGAGCCTGGACACCCCGAATTTAAGATCGAAGAGGTGTCTTCAAAAGGGAAGGTCATCGTCAAGATTACTCAAGTAGGGAGAATCTTTAGCCTCAGAGTTCCCGTTAGGATATATTACGAGGGCAGGAAGGAAGATTTTGAATTGAGAATTGAAGATAAAATGACACAACTTGAATTTGACAAGAGAGAGTTTCGAGGATTCTCGCTGGACCCTGAGAGTAACCTCCTCAGTACGACTGCCATAGAGAGAGCTAAAGAATCTTCAAGATACTTACTAAGGAATGGAGATAGCATATTAGAAAGAGCCAGGGCTGCATCAGAGCTAGGAAAATTTGGGACTTCTGAGATTCCTTTCCTTTTGGAATCTTTCGAATCGGAACAGTTTTGGTACGTCAAAGGGAAGATTGCGGAGTCCGTATCGAAGATTGGTGGGAAGAAAGCAACGAGTGCAGTACAGAAGATGCTAGGAGATAAAGACTACAAGACTAGAAGGGAAGTTGCAAGAGCGGTCTCGAATCTAAATGATGATGCACTACTCTTAACCCTGATTGAAATGTTTGAAAAAGAAGAAGGCTATCGCTTGAGAGCCAATCTGTTATCCAGTGCACAAAAAATTGGAAAGGGTAACTCAAAAGACTTGCTCATCGAGGGTCTCGAAACCGATTCTTTCGATGACATGATCCGGGTGGCATCACTGAATGCACTCGGTGAACTTGCGGATGCTTCTACTATGAACACCGTAAAAAAGTACTTCAAGAAAGAGTACGACTTGCAGACCAGATCTGCCGCCTTAATGGCCATATCGAAGTTCTACTGGAAGGACCGTTCTGTAGCCGATGTCCTAATGGAGGGACTGAAGGACGACTCGTTTGCAATTAGGGAAAGCGCAGCGAATGCAATAAAAGACACTCTGGATTTGGAACTCATTTCTAGAATTGCACCTTACCTTGATGGAGAGCCTTTTGCATTTACCAAGAGAGTAATGAGAGAAGCACTGGAAGTTAAGGGTCCGTTGATTCCTCAAGACTTCAAGACTGTGAGGGAAGAACTCGACAAGCTTAGGGAAAGGGTGACTATTCTAGAATCAAGAAAGATTTCAAAGAAGTGATTCTAGGCACATTGTTCTAAATCTGTGCTTTGCGCTCCTGATAAATTCTGCACATAAAGTCGACTAAGAACAGAAAATCTGAGTTACGCGTAAAGGTTTTAGAGCGCACAAGAAAACTTTGAGAGTTCGGACCTTTGAACAAACCCGGAGTATTGACCTCTCATTGTGTGGTTTCATTCAACCCATTTTGTATTTATAATGATTCGAAGCTGAGGACAAAAATAACTCACAAAAGGTCTCCTGAGAGTTACCTGAGGACTAAGGTGAAAGAAAGAAAGGATGACAGCAGTTCACCTTATGGTGACTGACTGCGAGGAGTAGAAGATCTATTACAAGAGTACAGAAAGCTTACTCAAAGCCGGTGATATATGAATCTGTGCTTCCGGAGGTGCAGGGTACGGAGACATATTCTGACATTTTGATGTCAAGCAATTGATCCTTTCATTTTAGTTTGATCGAACCAGAGAATATTGTGACCTCGTTTAGAAATTCTTCATCTATCTTTACGCCTATCCCGATTTCTTCGGAAGGAGTCACTATTCCATCGTTCATCGTAAGGGGGTTGGTTGCGATGTCTCTACTGAACAGTTCACTAGTTGGACCTGTGTCACCAGGATAGTCAATAAGCTTAGAAGATGCCAAGGCTACGTTGTAGTTCTTTCCTACGCTTGTCTCTTCCATACCTCCAACCCAGACATGAATGTCATTTTCTTTTGCCATTTTTGCTATCCTAAGGGAGTTGTGGAAGCCGCCCACTCTTCCCGGCTTGATGTTCACAACATCAAGTGACTTTATTTCTATTGCCTTTCTCATTTTGTCGGGGGATACAATAGATTCGTCTAGGCATATAGGCGTGTATATTTCTTTCCTAAGTTTCGAATGATCGATTAAGTCGTCCGAGTTTAGCGGTTGTTCTAGATACGTCAAGTTAAACTTATCTATCTTTTTGAGCAATTCAATATCAGAAATCCTATAATTTGAATTTGCATCTGCAGTGAGTTTGATATCTGAGAACTTATCCCTTACAGCAGACAAAATATCCAGTTCCCGGCCCTTTGAAATTTTCACCTTTATTCTCTTATAATGACGATCAACGGCCCGTTCCACCTTTTTGACCATTTTGTCAGTAGAGTCCAGTCCAACCGAGAGTCCAGTCTCAGCAAAACCCTTCGTACCACCGTCAAGGATTTTGTAAAGGGGAAGCTTCTCTTTCTTAGCTTTATAATCCCACAGTAACATTTCAATGGCACCTTTCGCCATTTCATGCCCTTTGACATGATCTATCCTCTCCAGAAATTCCTTTGGCTCAGGAACGTCTGCAATACTTTTTGCCAGATAATCCTTGATGACGTTTATTGCAGTAGTGTTATATTCATACAAGTAAAATGGATTATCATTTGTAACGCACTCCGAGTAAGCGGTAATACCATCGTCCTTTAAAACAAAGATAAATCCATTTCTACTCACTTCAGTTTCTTCACTATATACGAAAGGTTCAATCATTGGAAGATTTACGTAATGATATCTTAATACAAGGTCCATGATTCATAATTTTATTCTGTATTTTAGGATTTGCTTGAATGTTCACTATCAGAAGGATGTAAAAAAAAGAGGTTTCTGAATAACCGTATTTTTTCTGATTTGTCTCTGGATGCCAAAAGTATCTTATACACGAAATTTCATAATATATATGGTGATCTTTTTGAGACCTAAAAAAATCTTAGTTGTGACCACCGTATTGATTGTCGCTCTATTTTTGATGCCGCAGTCATTGACCAATAGCGCTTTTGCAAATCAGATTTCGCCACCTTCAGCCAGTCTCACCAATGCAACCTTTTCCGTTGGCTGGGGTTATTCCACCATTACGGATGTAAATCCGTATAATAATCCTGGTCTGGCACAATCTTGGACATTTTCTTACATATATGATACTCTGTGTAAATTTACGGCAAATCAATCTCAACTTCTTCCTGATTTAGCCCAAAGTTGGAGTATCTATGGCAACAATCACACTGCCATTTTCCACCTTAATCAAGCTGCGAAATGGTCGGACGGGGTCCCAGTTACTTCCCAAGACGTGAACTACTCTTACTACCTTGCTGCTCAACCGTTTTCTTTCATATACCCATACGTTTCAATGATTACATCAATTGACACTCCAGACAACCACACTGTCATATTCCATTATACTGGTGTCATGTTTGCAGAAGTTGCAATTACAAACATTTTCATAGTTCCTTATCACATCTGGAAGAATGTCAACGCCGCGACGTATGGAATATTCAGTAACGCTACATCTTTTGTAGGATCAGGGCCGTTTCTTCTGACTAACTATGTCCCAAATAGTTATGTGGAAATGAAGAGAAATAACAACTACTTCATACCTTCAAGGATTCCCCACATTCAGACACTGTATCTGGAGCTGTTCAGCAGTGTTCAAGCGGAAGTTTCTGCCTTCCAGTCAGGTGAAATTGATGCAACGGGTGGATTCCTACTCCCGACAGAAGTCAACACATTTAAGAACAGTACTAGTTCCATTTTGGTAGTACCTAAGAATCCCATATTCATGTACTACCTTGCTTTCAACACGTATCCGAATGGTACCGGTAACCCTGCTTTACGCAACGCAGACTTCAGGGAAGGTCTAGCTCACGCCATTGACTACAGAGCCCTGATAAACATCACTCAGGGGGGAAATGCCTTGAATGCTCAGACAATTTTCCCGTCGTGGGATCCAAGTGTCGACCCGAATCTGCCGCCCATATCATATAACGTGACTCTTGCCAACCAGCTGCTCAACGCCTCTGGCTACAAGATAGGTTCGAATGGTTATAGGGAATTCTCAAATGGCACCACTATAAAGATAACCCTTCTTGCGGTCAGTGGGATTCCTGCCCTGGTCAGCGCTGCTGACGTGATTGCGACGGATTACTGGAGTGCAGTGCACGTGGAAGCTGTTGCCCAACCTATAGAAGTGGCTTCGATGCTGAACATCATCTGGCCCAACTTTGCACAAGATACCGACTTCTGGGATTGGCCAATGGGTTTGGCTCCGTACGACCTTTCATCTCCGTTATTCCTGGGACTCTTCACTTCCTCACAGGCTCCAACTTTTGATGACAGCGGTTATACAAACTCCACCTACGACGCACTCTTCAACCAGATGGTCAATGCCACATCTATCAGCCAGATGACAAACATTTCGTACGAACTTCAGAAATCGCTTTATTACCAACTGCCGTACATCCCGCTGTACTACCCATATTCGTCTCAGGTCTATTCGAACAAGTGGACGAACATCTCCACAGATTATCCTGGAGGACCATTTGGAGGAGTCGATTGGAGGACATTCCTGACTATCGAACCAGTCACTAGCACCCAACCTTCGCACAGCAATACATCTATCTACCTTGAGGCAGCTATAGCAATAATCGTAGTAGCAGCAGTTATCATTGGAGGATTCGCATACTACAGGAAGAGAAAGACGGCATAGTCCCTATAGGATGCTCTTCGTACTGCAAAGAAGTGAGAACAATAGCGATAGACGGACGTGGGGAAAAGCGGTCAAAAGGGATAGGGAAGGAGTTATGAGCTTAGGCCAGCGAAATGAAGAGCGTAAAATAAATGATGAACCTAAGGATGAAAGCAAAGGTGGATAACAAGCGTGAGTAACGTTCCCTATATCCTAAGGCGTACAGTAAGCGCAATTCTGACAATTTTTGCTATCATTATTCTAAATTTTATTCTTTTTAGGCTCCTTCCTGGAAATCCGATAACGCTTCTCTATAGGAGTCCGGCCTTGACCTCTCGCCAGATAGCTCTCTTGACAAGTGAATTCGGATTAAACCAACCACTGTGGATTCAATTTGTCATTTTTTTCAAAAACTCACTGGTGGGGAATTTTGGTATCTCATTCTTCTACAAGGAACCAGTCACAACGGTCATTATACCTGCCATAAAAAACAGTCTAATACTCCTGATCCCTGCCAACCTTCTTGCGATTTTATTGGGAATGTTTACAGGAGCCGTATCTGCCTGGCGTAGGGGAAAGAAGGTCGACGGAACTATCTTGGGCGTTTCACTGGCACTCTACGCTATGCCTACTTTTTGGCTGGGATCAATGCTCATAGTAATGGCCCTCTACGTCGGAGGAATACCCGTCGAGGGAATGTACAGCATAGGTGCATTGAGTCAGAACTTTTTAGCAAGGTTTTTGGATTTTCTGAGCCATCTGGCATTGCCCTTGATTACACTGACTCTTGTTCTCTATGGCGAATTTACCATCGTTATGAGAAATTCGCTCCTGGATGTCTTATCTGAGGATTACATCGTTACTGCAAAGGCAAAGGGAGCCAGCGATAGTCGTATTCTGTGGAAACACGCCTTCCCTAACGGTCTTCTTCCACTCGTGAGTTTGATTGCAATCAGTTTTGGCTTGGTAATAGGCGGCGTCATGTTCACTGAAATAGTGTTCTCTTGGCCAGGGATAGGATTCGTAACCTATACTGCCATTTTTATGAGAGACTACCCCGTCCTTCAAGGTGCCTTCTTCCTCATAACTATCACTGTGGTCCTAGCTAACTACTTCGCGGATTTTGTCTATGGTTATATTGATCCGAGGATTCGATACCAATGAATCCTTTAACGAGTTATCTAAGCCAACTAAGACGAAGCACGATAGGCATGGTGGGATGGGGAATAATCGCCTCATTTGTTGTTATAGCACTAATTGCACCAATCATTTCGCCATATAATCCGTACGCCACATCAAATGCATATCTGCAGCATCCCTCGCTGCTACACTTATTCGGTACTAATCAGGAAGGTCAGGATTTATTTTCCCAGAATATGTACGGAACGAGAATCCCGCTGTTGGTCGGTTCCACTGCGGCCCTCGTTGCCGTGCTAATGGGACTGATAATCGGCTTGTTCAGCGGGTATTTTGGAGGAATTCTAGACGAAATTTTGATGAGAGTAACTGATTTCTTTCTGGTGGTGCCAGCAATTGTTCTGATGATCGTGATATCTGCCCTTATTGGTGGTACTTTGACCAACGTCATATTAATCATCGGAGGGCTTAGCTGGCCCATGACTGCGAGGGTCGTGAGGTCAATGGTCCTTTCAATAAAAGAATGGCCATTTGTGGAAGTGGCAAAGTCTAGTAATGGAGGATCAATCTACATAATGTTCAAGCATATTTTGCCCAACGTAATGCCTGTCGTGTTTGCTAATGCTGCACTGTCGGTCGCAAATGCAATCTTTACTCAGTCAGCACTCGTCTTCATCGGAGTCGGTGATGTGACCGATCTGAGCTGGGGGAATATTATGCATTTTGCATACATTAACGGGACCATTACGGCTGGAATTTGGTGGTATATGATACCGCCGGGGATATTCATAGTATTGCTGACCGTTGGATTCATATTCCTTAGCACTTCGTTTGAGTCTATTTTCAACCCGAGGACGAGGAGAGTCTAGTCTTGATAGAAATAAAGGAACTGGTCGTCAAGTACAAATCGTCGAAGGGGGAGGTATATGCCGTAGACGGACTGAATCTCGAAATAGACAGTGGCTTAATTTTTGGACTGGTTGGTGAATCAGGAAGCGGCAAGACCACCCTCGGTCTTTCTCTGCTTAGAATACTGCCTCCTACTGCGATCATTGAGTCCGGCAACGTTCTTATTTCCGGAACAGACGTGACAAAACTGAAAGAAAGCGAAATGAGAAAGTGGAGAGGAAAGAAAATATCAATGGTCTTCCAGGGTGCCATGAATTCGCTAAACCCCCTTATGACTGTCGAAGAGCAAGTCGCTGAGCCTTTGATTATCCATGAAAACATGGATAAGGACCAAGCGTTGCTCAGAGCCAAAGAAAACCTTGAGAACGTGGGACTTGGTGAAAATATACTAAAACGTTACCCTCACGAGTTGAGCGGTGGGATGAAACAAAGAGTCGTGATCGCTATGGCGATTATTGAGCATCCAAGCTTGCTCATAGCGGATGAACCTACAACTGCCCTAGACGTTGTAACCCAGCATCGAATTATGAAATTGTTCAGAAGACTTAAAGACGAGTTTGGAGTCACAATTATTCTCATTAGTCATGACCTACCAATTGTGGCAGAGGTTGCGGATAAAGTGGCAATAATGTATGGGGGGAAAATGAGTGAGGTTGGAGACGCAAAAGAGGTAGTGACCCAAAGCAAGCATCCCTATACGCAAGGTCTGATAAGATCAATTCCAGATCCAAGATCTACCAAAGTAATAAGAGGCATTTCAGGTGAACCCGTGAGCTTGATGAATCCCCCTAAAGGGTGTAGATTCTATGATAGATGTTCGCAAAGAAGAGATCTCTGCAAAACGTACGACTATAAACCCGCAATCTTAGAAAATAGGCACCTTGTATACTGCAATCTTTTTGAGGAGCGGATGGCATGAAAATGATAGAGGCAAAAAATGTCAAGAAGTACTTTCCTCTGAAGAAATCAATTTTATCGCGTAATGACCGCTATCTGAAGGCGCTCGATGGAATTTCACTTGAAATTGAAAAAGGGGTGATTCATTCCTTGGTTGGTGAAACGGGTAGTGGCAAGACAACTTTTGGAAGAATTGTCATGGCTCTGACTCCTCCAACAAGTGGGACTGTCAAAGTCGATGGAATAGATTTATTCTCCCTCAAAAAGAATGAAATGAAACTTATAAGGAAGAGAATTCAGATAATATTTCAGGATCCTTACAGTTCCCTTAACCCTAAACTGAAGATAAGAGCTTCGATCACAGAACCTCTGAAATTGAACCATGTGAAATTTGATGAGAAAATGGTTACTGACGTTGTCGAGTCTGTGGGACTCAAGCCAGCATCTGACTATCTTGATCGGTTTCCGGGAGAGATGTCCGGAGGCCAGAGGCAGAGGGCAGCAATTGCGAGAGCTTTTGCAATCTCTCCAGAATTGATTATCGCCGATGAGCCCGTTTCAATGGTGGACGTATCGATAAGGGCTGATTTCTTGAACCTGCTAAGAGAGACTAACAAAAGGGAGAACCTGACAGTGCTGCTGATCACGCACGACTTGTTCGTTGCGTCCTACATAAGCGACAAAATCAGTGTACTGTACCTGGGAAAGATCGTCGAAGAAGGATCCAAGGAGGACATCATTGAACGTCCTCTTCACCCTTATACGCAAGCCCTGCTGGATTCCATTCCAATACTGGGAATGGGCGAAAGAGAAGTAAAAATCAAAGGCGAAATACCAAACCCAATTGACCTTCCATCAGGATGTAGATTCCATCCGAGGTGTCCTTTTTCTGAGGACAAATGTAGACAAATCGAGCCAGAATACAGAGAGATCAAAAGGGGGCATTTTGTTGCTTGCCATCTCTACTGATCACTTGATTATTACTATACTAGAAAGATAGCATTTTCTTTTCCAATAAACTTCTTGAATAGTATATAATGTTCTTGAACTGCCAGAGCCATTTGTAGTTCGGTGTTCTAATTCAACAGATTCTGTACCCATAAACGATGCTGCACCTATAGCGCACAAGATGCACCCAAAAGATGCATAAGCGAAAATCTGAGAAAATTATAAATAAAGGGAGACAGTACAATCGATTGAGTGACATGAACGCAAATAACGTCCATTTAACCACGATTGGGACCATTCGAATTATTCGAAACACGAGCGCAATCGAAGCAACGAATGGTATTCAAATCGGATATGTGGATGGATATGCTACTCACGGGCGCTCACGTAAGTGTAGACCAGCTTAGAAGACTAGGCGTTCGCACCATTTTTGGATGCCCTGGAGGAGCCATTCTTCCGCTTTATGACGAGTTGTATCACTCGGACATAAACCATATTCTCGTTAGACACGAGCAGAATGCCGCCCACATGGCAGATGGATATGCAAGGACAGCCAAGGTACCAGGCGTCTGTGTTGCAACATCCGGTCCGGGAGCCACCAATCTGATTACAGGAATTGCGACCGCATACCTCGATTCATCACCCGTTATAGCAATAACTGGTCAAGTTACTACCAGTTCAATCGGAAGCGATGCGTTCCAGGAAGTTGATGCATTTGACTTATTCAGGCCAGTGACTAAGCAGAACTGGCGAATCGAGACCATGGAAGAAGTGGATCAAGTTTTTAGGAGTGCCTACGAGGTTTCGTTCAGTGGAAGATATGGACCGGTGCATATCGATTTCCCCCTTGACGTTCAGAAAGAAAATTTCTCTCCCACCAATGACCACGTTCAGCCCAGACAAAATTTCACGGATTTGAGAAATTTGGCGTCTGCCGTAAGGATACTGGAAAACACTCCTGCTCCAGTTTTGCTTGTTGGAGGAGGTACTAAGTGGGAACGAGACAATACCAATATCCTAAGATTGGCGGAGCTGCTCGGAGCACCTATAGTGACTACCTTGATGGGCAAAGGAGCTGTCCCAGAAAATCATCCACTTGTATTGGGCACGGTCGGGATGCACGGAAAGATGGTTGCAACTTATGTCTTGAACAATGCCGAAACAGTGGTGTCCATTGGGTCAAGATTTTCAGATAGATCGGTGAGCAAGCCGGATAATTTTGGTAATGAGAAAAATATCATTCATATAGATGTGGATAATGCAGAATTTAACAAGAACATTAAGGGAGTCACACCGTTATTTGGTAATAGTAAAGAGGTTGTCCTTGCACTGACGGACGCTCTGTCTGAAAGAGAATTGAAAGATGGATCAGAATGGCGTAGAAAGATCAATGAATTGAAGAAATCGTGTGCATGCGATTACAATCTGACCAGTGATCCTGTTAAGCCCCAGAAAATTATTTTCGAGCTCAACAGGGGCTTAGAGGAAAACGCTATCCTCGTGACTGATGTCGGAAGGCATCAGATGTGGGCTGAACATTTCTTTGAAGTCAGAAACGGTCGTGAATTCATGACGTCAGGAGGACTTGGAACTATGGGCTTTGGACTACCTGGTGGTATGGGCGCAAAGGTTGCTGCCCCCGATAAGCCGGTATATTGCCTGACGGGAGATGGCTCTTTTCAAATGAGCTTCAAGGAGCTTGCTACCGCCGTCGAGAATGACATCAAGGTGACCGTGATTGTTATGAATGATGGCTACCTGGGAATGGTGACCCAATGGCAAAACATGTTTTACGGAAAGAGATTGTCTGCAAGTAAGATTGGCGTTGTGCCGGACTTCGTCAAAATGGCAGAAATTCTGGGATGCCAAGGAAGTGTCGTAAACAAGTCAAGTGAGCTTTCTGAAGCTATTCACGCTGCCCAAAAGTCAGATGTACCTTATGTAATCGATGTGCAAGTTGACCCTGAAGAAGAGCTAGCTCCGTTTATCATACCGGGAACCTCGTATGGAGAATCTTACCTTGGAAAAAGGTGTCGCTGGAGGTTTCCATGAACATCTTATACCTAAATTTTAAAGATAACAGAGGTGCTCTGCAAAGAGTTCTTGATTCGCTCGTTAGAAGAATGATATATCCCGCTGATATTGTGTACCACGATGGGGACCATGGTACCCATATTTTGTTGGCCATTGACGAAACCAAAGTTGAAAGAGTGAAACAGAACTTAAAAAATATATACGGCTTGGTGGAAATACGAGATTTGGAGATTGACGAAGAGAGAGTAAAGAACGTTCTATTAAGCGTTGTCCTCGATAATGGAAGTTCTTTAAAAAGAGTGGATGAGGCAGGTGAGTGAAAGTGGCGAAAGTTTATTATGAAAAAGATGTGGTTACAGACCGATTAAGAGACAAGACCATTGCCGTCATAGGATACGGCATACAGGGCAGGGCGCAAGCCCTAAACCTACGAGATAGCGGCGTTAAAGTAGTTCTAGGACTGAGACGGGGAGAGTCTTGGAATAGAGCTGAAAAAGAAGATTTTGTAGTGAGTGAGATTAGGGACGCTGTTGAAAGTTCCGATATCGTAATGATGTTAATTCCGGACGAAGTGCAACCCGATATCTATGACAAATACGTCGAACCCAATCTTAGACCCGGTAAAGCCCTCGTATTTGCTCACGGCTTTAACATAAGATACGGAACTATCAAACCTCCCCATTATGTTGATGTAATTATGATCGCCCCTAAAGCACCGGGAGCAGCTGTCAGAGAAACTTATGTCGAAGGTATCGGAGTCCCCTGCTTGATGGCCGTCCATCAAGACTATACTGGCCAGGCGCAAGGAACTGCATTATCGATTGCACATGCGTTGCACGCAACTAAAGTGGGAGTCATAGAGACAACGTTTGACGAAGAGACCGAGACAGATCTGTTTGGAGAACAGGCAGTCTTGTGCGGTGGAGTGACCGAGTTAATTAAGAGAGGATTCGATGTCTTGATAAAGGCGGGATATCAGCCAGAAGTCGCCTATTTTGAAGTCCTACACGAAATGAAGATGATCGTTGATCTCATTCAAAAGGGGGGGATAGAACACATGTGGGATAACGTTTCAAATACGGCTGAATACGGAGGACGAACTAGGGGGTCTGCAATAATCAATGCAGAAACCGCAGAAAGAATGAAGAAGCTTCTAGACGATATTAAATCTGGGGACTTTGCTAGAGAATGGACAAAAGAATACTCAGACGGCTGCATAAGTTTGAATCAGTATCGACAGACAGCTAAAACCTCTACCATAGAAAAAGTGGGAACGAATCTTAGACAGATGTTTCGAGAGGAATGAAAATGTTCAAGGGAGAAGACAGGGCTCCAGCAAGGGCATTCTTACGTGCGATGGGTCTCTCGGACGATCAGATCTACAGGCGTATGGTTGCAGTATCAAATACGTGGAACGAGATAACACCGTGCCAGAGCTCTTTAAAGAGAGTGTCTGAATCCGTCAAGAAAGGTGTTGTAGCAGGGGGAGGAACGCCGGTAGAGTTCGGAACGATAACGGTTTCCGATGGCATATCCATGGGAACTGAAGGAATGAAATATTCGTTGGTAAGTAGAGAGATTATTGCCGATTCTATCGAAGCAGTTGTAAGGGCACACAAGTACGATTGCTTGGTCGGTCTTGGTGGATGCGATAAGACCATCCCGGGGACCTTGATGGCAATGGCCAGACTCAACGTACCGTCAGTTTTTGTCTATGCCGGATCTATGCTGCCAGGGAGTCACGGAGGAAGGGATATAACCATCCAAGACGTTTATGAAGCTGTCGGAGCGTATCAAAGTGGAAAGATTTTTAAACCCGAGTTAGAAGAAATAGAAAGGGCGGCCTGTCCTGGAGCTGGAACGTGTGCTGGCCTATTTACCGCCAATACGATGGCTTCTCTGACAGAGGTTATGGGTATGTCGCTGGAAGGAGACGCATCCACTTCGGCGGTTTCGTCGGGCAGAGAGGAAATAGGATCCAAAGCCGGGCAGACTGTTTTAGGAACTGAGATTTTACCTCGTGATATCTTCACCTGGGAAGCATTTGAAAATGCCATTACCCTTGACGCGGCTATGGGTGGCTCCACTAACGCTGTTTTACACCTTATAGCGATAGCCCATGAAGCTGCAGTCAAGCTTTCGATCGACGATTTTGACAGAATATCCAGAAAAGTTCCACAGTTGGTAAGTATGAAACCAGGGGGGGAACACGTCATGTTCGATCTGCATAAATCGGGGGGTGTTACTGCGGTATTAAAACAGTTAAACAGAAGAAATCTGTTGCACAACACCGTGACAGTCTCTGGGGAACATCTTTTTGAGCGTATAGAACGCTATCGCCAAAATGTTTCATACAACATTGTCAGAGACCTTAATACGCCAATATCTCACCACGGAGGTATTGCCATTCTTAAGGGAAACCTAGCTCCTGAAGGGGCAGTTGTCAAGACTGCCAATCTCAAGAAATTGTACCATAAAGGACCGGCCAGGGTATTTGAATGCGAAGAAGACGCTTTTAATGCTGTAAAGAACGATTCTATCAAAGAAAATGATGTTGTCATTATAAGAAACGAGGGTCCGAAGGGAGGACCTGGAATGAGGGAAATGCTGGCTGTTACCGCCGCGTTAGTTGGTAAGGGACTCGGAGAAAAAGTGGCTTTAGTAACTGACGGCAGGTTCTCTGGAGCTACTCACGGCTTAATGGTTGGACATGTATCACCAGAAGCGTATGTTGGTGGCCCCATAGCTTCGTTATGCGATGGTGATAGTGTCATGATTGATGTTGGCAATAGAGCCATAGTTGCTAGTGCAAATCTCCGTAATCTTCCTTCAAAAAAGGGACAAGTGTCCGGAGTTTTGTCAAAGTACCGTTCGATGGTCTCTTCTGCGTCTAATGGAGCTGTCACGACTGGTTAGTAGCTGATTGGAGAGCATTAATTGCGATTAGAATCGTACGATGAGGTCTCAGACAATAGGCACCAGAAAGATGCTATCGCATTCATTACGCTGCAACCTTGCAAATAGAAACGAGAACTATTCTTCTTGGGTAAATTTTCGTATGTTCATCGTCCGCTGCCATGTTTAAACCCCAAGAGTATTTCCATTAAACGTCTCTACATTGCCTCTGTCTGAGATCTCTTGGCACTCATAATCAATTCTGAACTTTGAATCTGACCTGCACCTAAAATCAATATTGCACAAGAAGTAGTATTTGCACATAAAATATTTAAAGCGCGCAAATAATAGTTGGGCAAATTGTAAAAGAACAACAAGCAAGATGTCTGTTAATTGTGTTGAAAGCTAAAAAAAAACCCTCCCAATCTGTCACTGGGACTTTTCATTGCAGTATTGTGAAATATAAAAAATAGCAAAGAGCTAATATTTTATAATTAAAACTCGATAAGATTCAACTATATTTCGGCTTATTTATTTCTTATAATTTATAATATAAATATAGATGCATAAATTATGAATAAGTTTATATATAATGTCCGATTATTAGAGCGAATGGGAATGACGTATTTTGACGTCTTGAAGATGGAATTCGGAAGAAGGGAGTTCAGTGTAAGTGACATTGCAAGAGTCACAGGAAATGACAGACCAAGGAAGCTTCTCTCGGAGATGAAGATGAGTGGGAAGATAAGAAGGACTGGTAGAGGCACCTATGTCATTCCCAGACCTATCAAGAAAGTCGATTCGAGATCGATGGAGTGGAAGAGGGTAAGGGACTCCATACTCAAGGCGCCTTTTGAAAAGGCGTGGACGGGTAGCACCGCAGTGGAGATATGGACAGACGGTGCGTACGTTACTATGCCTAATTCGTACCTATTGGTCTATGATCTCCTTGTGAGAAACGCGGATATGGGAAGGTGGAAGGAATACCTTGAGAGACACTCTATATCCTTCGTGGGAAACAAAAGGGTAGGTTGTTACGTTGCACTGGAAGGAACTGATGAAATCCATTCCGTTATGATTAACGGAGAACCCGTCATCCTAAAAGAAGACGTGGTAAAACTAATCAGAGAACATCCTGGATTATATGCCGAGGCGGAAGATCTGATTGCATATTGACGTTGAGGAAAGACTGGCGACAAGAGAAAGGAAGATAATAGCCCTACTGAACGTCTGGCCCTGGAAAACTGGAGGTACACTGATAGGAGGGTACGCAATAGCTGCTTACGGGGATCCAAGATATTCAAAAGACGCAGATATTGTTATTCCCACCCTCCTCCAATCCACCTTCGAGGACTTTCTCTATGAACAGGGGTTCGAACTCGAGGAGTCGGTAAACCATTTGCTCACCGACTTCGAAGGCACCGTCCCTCGGTACCGTAAGGATGAGGCGACTATTGATCTGTTGATCGGCTATGTCAGGGACAGAAGAGCCAGGATTGATATTCCGGAAACATGGATAAGTCAGAAGGTGAAAAAGATTCCACTCAAGACAAGGACAGGTAGTACGGCAATCTCCGTGAACGTCGCGAGACCGGAGGCGTTATGGGCGCTCAAACTTCAAGCAGGACGCGAACAAGATCTAATCGATCTTTACGCAATTCTTGACGAACCGCTTAAAATAGACGAGATCGTCTCTTTATTCCGCACCTTCCGCTCCGAGACTTTGATGCAGAAACTGTCTGAGGCGCTTATTAAAGTCTCTTCTGAAAAGCTCTTTGAGGACGCTATGTCAAGGTTGAGAAAAAAGAGAACTAAGGAAAATAGGAACAAATGGGATTTATTCGTTAAAAGGGTTGGTCATATAGTTGAAGAATCAGTTAAAGTCTAAGGAACGGTTGTATACGCACCTCTGTCTTCTTTTTGCTACCTTTATACCGGAATCTAAGAGCCCTAAACCGATTCTTATATGAATAACATAAACAATTGATCCTGCACTCACAATCGAGATTGCTCCTGGAGCATGAAAGGCGCACCTAAGAGATTTTAAAAATCCGATTTTAGGTGCAAAGCCTCACTGGTCAACTCTTGCACAAATAATCAATTTTTCACACAAAGTCCGTTCCGCACTAGAAGTCAGGTTTGTAAAATAAGTATTTGAAGCACATAAAGACTAGTTCCTCTTTACAATGAAAATTATATTTCAGTTAAAGAAAGTCGCCAAGAAATTATGGCTACACTGTATAAAATTCGAACAAATGTAGCCATTATGTCCACAAGATTTATATTCTATATTTCAGTAGACATATAGAATGACTTTTATCGAGAAACAGCGTCACGGAGGACACTACTATTTCTACTTAGTCAAGAACATTAGAATTGGCCCCGCCAAAGTCGAAAAACTGAGAATATTCCTTGGAAGAGAAATACCTAATCCGGAGGAATTACGGAAATTCTATCTAGAGCTCGAGAAAAGATCAATGAGACAATACAAAACGAAATGGCTTTCTAAGGAACTCGTTGAAAGAATTGACGATCTTCGAGCATCGGTGGTCGTATTTCACAAAACTCCTG
>JAJYUZ010000008.1 GCA_021792255.1 Thermoplasmata archaeon | reverse complement strand
GACCTGAACCAACAAGTGGAGTGACGACCTCCCCTAGTTCAATGACCTCATCCAGATAGGGATAATTTGATGAATATGCTCCTTCTTTGTACCTGAAATCTATGACCGGCACAAGAATTCCTCCACACTCGCAGGTGGGCAGATTGTTAAATTTCTTTCTCTCTTTCCCACAAGTTTTACAGATTGCTTTCAACATCCAATTGTCATAAGTTAGGTCAGAATTATAAGCATATCTTTGGACATCAGCAATAACTCAATAGAGCGTCTGGAGCATGACCTGAAAATTCATTAGAGTTATCAGTTTCAAATGAAACAAAGAACCATTTCGATTTTCGATGAACTGCCCAGTGCAGGCGAGAGTTGAAATACGATTTCATTACACAATATTTTTCTACTTCAGTGTTGTCCAAATGAACTGATATGACGTCGGTTAATGAGACATCAAGTCTATCCGCGACCAAACCTGGAACTGTGAAGTGGATAACTGCCAGGGGTGTCATCGCATTCATTGTGCCACTGATTGGTCTGGCAGCAGCACTGATCTCCGGCAATCTAATGCTGTTAGACTACGTTCATGTCATGACAGGTGCAACCTGGACCGGCATAGATCTCTTCATGGGGTTTGCGCTGAGTTACGTCTTGCGATCCTCAAGCACAACGGTGAGGGCTGAGGTTGCAAGAAAGTTAACTCCGTTTACCATGTTATTCATTCCTTCGATATCCTCGGTTGCGATAACAGCGGGATACTTACTGGCAAGCAGAGAGGGGCTTTTCAATATCCACTCGCCCCTGATAATAGCTGCTGGAATAATCGTAATCATTCTCCTCATTCAGGGACTTGGTATTTTTCTTCCAAACAGTGTCCGGGTGCTATTGGAATTGGGGAGACAGACTCCGGACTTTTTGAAGATATCTAGGCTAATGATGCTTAACTTCAAACTCTCGGGAGTGCAAGGCATCCTCCAGATTGCGCTGATATTCGTAATGGCTAATCTTGCTTTCGCATAGCACAATCACGTTGAACGTTGGATTTGTTTTGAGAATGGTTCTACCGATATTCTTTGTATCAGATAGAATACTATTTGGATTATTTTTTGTGTGCAAAGACCGTGTTCTGGAATCCTCTTCATAATATTTCGGCATAGACATGGGCAATGGGCGTCCTGGTAGCGATGCAGTACATTGCTACGTTGTTATGGAATAAAGGTGACTGACTCGAGGGTGGGGCCTCCCACCGAGGGAAGAGGGAATGGTAGGAGAGGATTCAGGCGCAGTCACTGCAGTCCACCTTTCAGTTTGGTAATAGCTCTCCCGGTTCTGGTGTACATGAGGATCGCTGCTATGAAGCTGAATAGGGAGAAGAATATTCCGACGACGTAGAGAACCGCAGGTAGGGTAAAGCCGCCATATCTGGAGTTGAATACAAGGTTTGTACTGACCCCATCACGATACTGTGAAAACGGAGAGAGTGGTTAACGTTTTAGAACAAAGGAAGAATTGCATTACCACCTATTGCCATCTCAGAAATGCGTTCAGAACATTCAAGATAAGCAGTATAGAGGAAATAATACATGCACAGTTGTCACATGTAATCCGATAATCTCTCTCAACGCCCAAGAAGGCAACTAAGTTTAAATAATATGATTTAAATGGAGAACTATGACGGAAAATAAACAGCCAACGGAAGGTAATGTATCCAAGAGAACATGGCCTTGGGTCGTTTCAATAATCGTCGTCGCCATTCTAGCTTTTTCAGCGGGATATTTTCCATTCCATAGCACAACCTCCCAACCAAGTGCCGTCAACATTCAGTTCTATGCAAGTCTAGCGAGTTCGGAGCAAACGTTCGTAAACAACACACTCATACCACAGTTCGAGTCTGAATACCCTGGAATCCACGTTACCTTGGTGAATGTGGGAAGTGGAGCAGTGTCCAAAGACATTCTTGCGCTTGAAAAATCTGGCAAAGTCGGAAGTATTGTAGCAGGACAGGATAATCTGGAGATCGGACAATTAATTTATAGTTCGTCTGGAAACGTATTGATGAATTTAAACAACATGACACCGGCCATTTTGCCCTCGAGCGTGATTCCGGCAGCATCTAACCTCATTAGCTACGAAAAGCAAGTCTTTGGTGGAATATATTTCGCGCCATTTAGGGGAAACGTGCCGATGGTATTTTACAACAAGACCGCCCTTTCGAACGCAGGTATATCTACCCCTCCAACGACGGACGCACAACTGCTGCAAGATGCAGCAATGATAAAGAACAAAACCGGACAAAATACGATAATGATACAGGGAGCATCGACCAATGGAGGACATACCGGGTCAAGCACTGCAACTGAACTCTACCAGCTGATGGTCCAGTGGGGTGGAAATCCACTTTACCTCAATGACACCGGAGACCTGCACGCGATGCAATACCTTTACAATCTGAGCAGCTACTTCGTTCCAGCATTCTCTGGAGGATACTGGGGTTCTTACAAGGGACTAGCAGTTGGGAATTACTCAATTCTAGATTACCAATGGCCCTATATCTATAACACACTGACCACTTCACCATACAACATGACAAATTCTTCGCTCGGCGTTTATCCCGGTCCGGCAGGACCAGTAAACGGAAATCATCTAATGGGAGGAGACGTCCTCTTTATTCCAAAGGGAGCAACGCACGTGGCAAGTCTGGAAACCTTTATGCATTTCCTTCTGGGGGCACAGGCTCAGAAAGAGACACTTCTGAACCTTTCCTGGGTTGCAATAAACAGCCTAGCATATCAGAATCTTCCTGCCAAGTATTCAATAGTAGATAAGGCCCTTGGAAGTGCAATCGCTTCAGGTGTATTTCTGAGAAATCCTACTCCCTGGATCACGGAATGGCAGGTAATTTTGTGTAACGAAGTTTTCAACCCCGTCTTTGTACAGAAGACGTCAGGATATAGCGACTTGCCAACTCTGCTCTCGAATGCACACACCGCAATGTACAACTACATCCAGTCAAATTACGGAAGCACTAATGCGACTGCGTATCAAAGCGACAGCAACTACGCGCCAATCTCCGTTTAACTTTTTTGTTTTTATTTTTTGGTTTTCTCTTGACTAAGTGGAGAGACTCTTGGACCGCTTACCTGATGATATTACCTGCGGTTATCTACGTCTTGTACCTTGCTTTTTATCCTGCTGTAGACGCCGTATATCAGAGCTTTCACACGCTTCATGGTGGCTTAACTCTATACAATTATGATTTCGTTAATTCCATCTTTGGAAAAAGCCCGATATACAACACTTTCGTAGTCACTGCTTCTGCCCTCGCACTTCAGTTTGCGTTTGCGCTGATACTGGCAAGCCTGCTGTCCAAACCTTTCAAAGGAAGGGCCGCATTTTCTGCTTTGTTCCTGATACCATTCGGTGTGGCAACGATTGTTACGGGGGTCATCTTTCACAATATTTTTTCGACATATGGAGGGTACGCAAATTCATTCCTGAGGGTCATAGGTATGCATCCAGTAAACTGGACGGGATCTTACATTACTTCACTGTTCGTCCTGATCCTCGCAGACTCCTGGAAAAACACTCCAATAGTCACCCTAATCCTTTTGGCAGGAATGACATCGATCTCGCCCAACTTGTACAACCAGGCCATGGTTGATGGTGCTGGGACCTTTCAGAGGTTCTTCAGGATAACTCTCCCAAATCTTAAAGGATTTATCGCAATAGCCCTAATGATAAGGGGAGTAAGCGAATTCAACATATTCGCCATGGCATTGCTCCTATATCCTTATCAGCTTTTGACCACTATGACGTATGCCCTTTACGACACAATAAACGCCCATCCGGCTTATGCGGGGGGCACAATTCTTCTTGCCTTCGTTCTTATCTTTGCTGCAATTATAATGACTTACAGAGGCAAGTATGGGAGAGGGTATTGATATGGGAAATGAATTTGAGGGCCACTGGACAAGATACTACATTTATGCGGGAGCGGCATTCTTCTCATTCTTTGTACTTCTCCCCTTGTACGTGTTGATCATCATCGCTCTTGGTGCTCCAAACCAGACCGTCGCCGCTTATTATCCTGCGCTTCTCCCTACGAAGTTTACTCTCTCCAACTTCATAAACGCGTTTAGGGGAACAGGAACCCTGCTGGAGAGCGCATTTCTCAAGAGTCTCGAAACTGCGTTCATAGTTGCTGTAATTGCGATACTGCTGGGATACCACGCAGCTTTCGGACTCAGCAAACTTCCCTTTAAGATTAGCAGTCTCATCATAGGGGTCCTATTCTTCTCAACGATGATACCATCAATCACGATTGCGATACCAATAAGCGAAACGTTTCTCCGATTAGGTCTCTATGATTCATCCCTGGGGCTCGCACTTGCACAGGAACTGTTAGTCCTTCCACTGACGATATTCATACTTTCTGGTACGCTGGATGCCGTTCCAAAACAGCTCGAGCAGCAGGCGAGGGTGGACGGAGCTTCATTCATTCGTGCGCTATACCAAGTGATTTTTCCCCTTGCAGTGCCTGGAATTGTTTCCGCTTTTTTGCTTTCTTGGCTCATGTCGTGGGACGAATTCACATTTGCCATAATTCTTTCACCCGTGCACCCAACTCTTCCGATACTGATATACCTCGACGCATCTGCCAGGGGAAATGTGCTTACAGCGGCCTCCTTTTCTCTCCTGGTCACAATTCCTGTCATTGTGCTTACAATAATTCTCTCCAAATTCATAAGAGCTGGTTATCTGACTTCGGGAATCACGGGGTGAAACATAGTGGACAAGAGAATTGATAAAGTGAAATATGACCCCTTTTTCGAGAGAAGTCTGGAAAGATTGACGGAAGAGATTAATTTATTATCATCGCCAAAGGGCTACCTCTATGCAGGACTTCCAAAGTTCAAAGCACTGTTCGGAAGAGATTCTTTGATAACAGGCTGGGAACTAATTGACTGGAAAGTTGATATTGCACTATCCTCCGTCCATGAGCTTGCTAAACTTCAGGGGAGAATGACGGATAATTCTACTGGGGAGTACCCCGGAAAGATACCGCACGAGTACCACGAATCTGATTCAGACTATTGGGCAAGAAGGAAGGAAATATCGTGGCTACCGAGGGGACCAAATTACTTCTCGGTGGATAGTACGCCTCTGTTTGTCATTCTAGTCTCTATGCTCAATACAAGAGTCCCAGAATCGCTGTCGGATGAGATAAGGAGGACAGTAGAGAAGGCTCTGGAATTTATCGTGCAGAATTCTAGAAATAGGAAATTGTTGGTGTACGAAAAAGACGATGCCGCTCACGGACTTCGGAGCCAATCGTGGAGAGATGGAATTGGAGATATTCTGGATGAATTAAAGTATCCGGTGGCTACCGTTGGAGCCCAAGGTTACCTGTACGCTTCCCTGCAAGCTGGGGCGGACCTGTTGAGCAAAAGCGATGACGATACTAGGAACCTCAGGGATTCCATAATGGAGTTGAAGAGAAGGATCCCCCAACAACTTGAAATCAATTTCTGGACCGAAGATGAGGCGTTCTATGCACTGGCGGTCGACGGTTTAGGCATGCCCGAAACCGCAGTTACCAGCGATCCGGGGCACCTCATATTCTCTGGGATACTCTCCAGAGAAAGAGAGAGGGAAGTGGTCGATAGGTTGTTTGAGTCCGATATGCTGACCGATTATGGAATCAGAACACTCTCAACTCACGACAAGAGATTCGATCCTAGGGCCTATCAGAGGGGTGCAATTTGGCCGCAAGATAACTGGATAATTTTCTACGGACTAAGGATGAGAGGTTACGGGAGAGAATCCAATGAAATCAGAGAAAGACTCTTGGAGGCATACGATAAAATGGGAAAAATGCCGGAGTACTTCGGAGTAGACAAGGAAGGCATGCTGATATCGGAGAATAAGATGATAATAAGTCCATGCTATCCCCAAGCTTGGTCTACTGGAGCCGTCATCAATTTTCTGTTAGATCGTGCCGCATCTGGATACAAACCTGAAATAAGTGAGGTGATTAGGAATGACTTCAAAACTTGAATTGATCAATGTTACCAAGAGCTATGGAAAGACAGAAGTGATTAGAGACATGTCACTTGCCGTTGAAACGGGAGAATTTTTCGTTGTGCTCGGACCATCTGGCACCGGTAAATCTACTCTCCTCAAGCTCATAGTAGGAATAGAACAACCAGACGATGGAAAGATTCTGATAGATGGAAAGGACGTGACCAGACTCCCCCCGAACAAGAGAAACATGGCGATGGTGTTCCAGAATTATGCTCTATATCCAAACTTGAACGTCTACCAGAATATCGCTTTTCCTCTGAAGATGCACAGAAGGAGAAACATTGACTCCAGCGTACGAAGCGTAGCATCTAAGCTCAACATAGAGGACATACTGAAGAAGAAGGTCATGCAGATCAGTGGGGGTCAGCAACAGAGAGTCGCTCTGGCCAGGGCAATGGTCAGAAGTCCAACCCTTTTTCTCATGGATGAGCCGCTAAGCAATCTCGATGCGAGGGTCAGGTATAGTGCCAGGAGTGAACTCAAGAAGTTACAAGAAGATTTGAACGAGACGTTCCTCTTCGTGACTCATGATCAGAAGGAGGCGGAAGCCCTCGGAGACAGAGTGGGGATACTTCACAAAGGAAGGTTTGAGCAGGTTGCCTCATACAAGGAATTGTACGAATATCCAGGCACACCCTGGATAGGTGATTTCGTGGGCGACTTTCCCATGAACTTCATAGGAAATCTTGGGTTCCGACCAGAATGGACTTCGATAGGGGAAGGAGTTTATAGTGTCACGGTTGACACTTTCGAGACAGTGGGAGACATCTTCTTCCTTCACGGGACCATGGAAGATGGGACAGGCCTCATACTAAAGAGTATCAAAAAGTACGAGCCGGGAGAAATTCTGAAATTTTCGGTGACTCGTTCGAGAACATTTCCTGAATTGTAGCGGTTTGGATATGTCTGACTTCTTTACTCAAGCCTGATAATTATTGACTCTGAATCTAGATGTATTTTCCGTGCTTGATGCTCACCAAATCTTGTACCAAACGCGTGTCAAAGGACAGGTTTAGCCTAAATCATCTTTACAACCATGATCCATGATGGAAGAGGGCGCAAGTGACCTCCTCTCCCAGCTTTCGCAGGGAGCTTCCCACTTCAAGGGTTGCTGGCGAGAATCTCCATGGGCTTGAATTCCCC
>JAJYUZ010000007.1 GCA_021792255.1 Thermoplasmata archaeon | reverse complement strand
CGCACTTGCTGAATTGACAAGAGCAATTTCCGCAGAGTCTGCACAATAGGAATTACAAGTAATGCTACAGCTCCGTTTTATGTGAATACAAGGTTGGTTACTGAACAGGTAAAGTCGCAGGCAGAGGCTTGGAGGATCAGATATAACAATCGACCATGGCTACACAGCTCAAGGACGAGAATAGGACTTAGCAAAGATATTAAAGAATTCTATGCTACTATTGTCGAAACCTTACTTGAATTTAATAGAGATGGCAGGATACAAAATGTCCAGTCTCTATCTCCCTGAATTCCGGTTCAACTTGCCTGCACTTGTCCATGACAAAAGGGCACCTCGGATGAAATCTGCACCCTGGTGGTACGTCTATCGGATTCGGTATCTCTCCCTTTATGTTCACCTCTCTTTCGCCCTCACCTAAGACTGGTATCGAATCCAGAAGTGCCTGAGTGTAAGGGTGCAATGGGTGACCAACGATTCCGTTCTTATCAGACTCTTCAACTATCTTGCCTAGGTATAGAACACTAATCCTGTCGCTTATGTAGGATGCGACAAACAGATCATGAGTTATCAGGAGGACAGTGAGATTTTCTTTCCTGTTGGTCTCTTTCAGGAGATTCAGAAAGTCTGCTCTAATGGAAACATCCACCATGGAAACCGGTTCGTCAGCCACTATCAGTTCTGGGGAGATTGCAAATGCCCTTGCTATCGCAGTTCTCTGTCTCTGTCCTCCAGAGAGTTCTCCGGGGAATCTATCCAGATAGTCTTCTGCAGGTTTAAGACCTACCGATTCCACCACTGCTGCAATCTTCTTTTCATCATACTCTATGTGGTTAAGCTTCAATGGTTCAGTTATCGATGCCCTTATCTTGAGCTTGGGATTTAGAGAACTGTACGGGTCCTGAAAAATTATCTGTATTCTCTTTCTCATGCTCTTCAAATCTTTTTTCTTGAGTGAAAATAAGTCAACCCCATCAATCTTCACAATTCCAGCTGTTGGTGAAGTCAGGGCCATTACGATTCTGCCAAAAGTTGACTTTCCACTGCCAGTCTCGCCAACCAGAGAGTGAATGACTCCCTTGTCTATAGATAGAGAAACACCGTCAAGGGCCTTAACATAACGCCCAGTCCTTGAAAACAGAGTGTTCTTGACAGGGTAGTACTTCTTCACATCAGAAGCCTCAATCATCTTCACTGCTTCCCCGCCTCGTACAAATTGCAGTAAACTTTGTGTTGTCCATCTAACACGGCCGGATTATAGTCATATGTCTTGCAGATGTCTCTCCTGAAAGAGCACCTGTCATAGAATCTACAGCCTGGGGAAGGGTTCACCAGACTTACTGGCTCTCCCGGGATGCCTCTAATGACCTCTGAAGACTTGGGGTTAGGAATTGATTTTATAAGTCCTTGAGTGTAAGGATGTTTGCTTTTCGTAACCACTTCCCTGGCATTTC
Organism: Thermoplasmata archaeon; assembly: GCA_021792255.1. Taxonomy (GTDB): domain Archaea; phylum Thermoplasmatota; class Thermoplasmata; order Thermoplasmatales. The sequence goes on along the minus strand of JAJYUZ010000007.1, from coordinate 6,641 downwards.
CTACCTCACTTATTTTTCCGCCATACATTATTGCCATGCTGTTAGCTACTTCCGCAACTATTGGAAGATCGTGACTGATCATGATAATTGTGATGCCATATTCATCTCTCAGAGCTTTGAAGAGTTTCATTATACGATGCTGGGTCACGACGTCCAGTGCGGTAGTCGGTTCATCCGCGATGAGCAATTCTGGATGGCCGATTATCGCCATTGCAATAACAACTCGTTGCTTCATACCACCGCTTAGTTCGTGCGGATAACGCTTCAGTATATTTTCTCCCAGTCCAACGTTTGCAAGATTATCTCTTGCCTTTCTCTTAGCGAGGCTTCTCTCCATATTCTCATGGATGATCAGTGGTTCGGCAACCTGCTCTTCTACGGTCATCAGAGGGTTCAGGGAGCTCATTGCGCCTTGAAAAACCATTGCTATCTTCTTCCCCCTCCAGTTCCTCATCTCCCTTTCCTTCAATCTTGTGATATTTGTCCCAGACACCAGGATATCTCCTGACTCTATTGAGGCATTGGGAGAAAGAATCCTGAGAATGGAAAGCCCCAGTGTGGTCTTGCCACTCCCAGATTCACCGACCAGCCCAAATATAGTACCCTTATCGATTTCGAGGCTTATTCGGTCGACTGCACTTACGCTCCCTTTGGACGTTTTGTACTTGACTACCAAGTCCCGGATTTCCAGCATTCCTAGATCCTCCTTGTCCTGGGATTGAATATGGTTTCGAAGGAGGTGCTCAGGAAGATAAAACCTACGGTGAGTAGCACTATGAATATCCCTGGAGGGATCATATACCACCATATCCCTGTAGTAATTGTCCCGTTGATGTACGCAAAGTGCATGATGTTCCCCCAGCTCAGGTCAGTGACATCCCCCACACCGATGAAAACAAGGGCTGCCTGAGTAAATATGGCATTTGCAACTGAAAGGGCCGCGTTTGCGAAAACCACTGGCATCACGTTTGGTAGAATGTGTTTAAACATTATGTAGAGCGAGCTTCCGTTGCTGGATTTGGCTACCTCCACGAAAGGCCACTCTTTGATCGAGAGAACCATAGATCTGACGACCCTAGCCGTCATTGGCCAACTCAGCCCTCCGATGATCAGTATGACGTTTGTGAGAGTCCCTCCTATTAGAGCAGAAATCACTATCATCAGAACTATCGCCGGAACGACGAGGAAAAAGTCAGTTATCCTCATCAATATCTCATCCGGGACTCCGCCAAAGTAACCACTGAAAAGTCCAACCAACAATCCTAGAACAACTGCAACGAGGGCAGCGGTAGTCCCAACAATCAGGGGGATCCTCGTCCCGTACATATTCTGGGAAAACAAGTCCTGTCCTTCTTGATTCGTGCCAAAAAGATGTAACATGGATGGATGTTGATAGTAAGCACCAGAAATTGCGTTGGGGTTGTATGGCGATATTAGAGGCGCAAATATGGCGATAAAAACGAACGTGAGTATAATCCCCCATCCAACTAGTCCTATCTTGCTTTTCCGGAGTTGGCCTAGATAGTTCATTAGAGGATTCATCGATATCTTATCCTCGGATCGATATAGCTATAAACGAAGTCTGCAAAGTAATTTGCTAGCACCACTGTTATAGTTATCAGGAAAAACGCTCCCTGAAGGACGGGGTAGTCCCTCATAAAAATTGCTGTATATGTCACAAACCCTATTCCGGGCCAGGAGAATACGATCTCCGTGAATATGACTCCTCCGATGACAAGTCCAAAACTTATCGCGATCAAACTCACAAGAGGAAGGAGCCCATTAGGGAACGCATGTCTCCACAGGATTCTGCTGTCCGTCGCTCCTTTGGCCTTTGCAGTCAATATAAAGTCTTCTGATAAAACATCAAGGAGCGAATTTCTCATCACGATGGTGAATTCTCCGTAAAGGACCAAGGTCAGGGTAATCAACGGCAATGCGAGATGGCCGAGCAGGTCCCAAAAACGGATAATAGCCGATTGATTGAGAACACCAATGCTGTACATCCCTTCGACTGGGATATTGCCTACGTGGAGTGCGACAACGATCAGCATCGAACCCAACCAGAAGGTAGGCATTGCATACAGAGCAAGTGATGTCCCAAGGATAGTGCTATCTATCTTCTTACCCCTGTGCCACGCTGATATCGCTCCCGTGAACATCCCTAGAAGAATTGCCATTAGATTTGCCGGGATCAAGAGTATGAGACTATTCTTTATGGCTGGAATAATAATAGACGTGACCGGTTGCTTGTAGAAGAAAGATATGCCGAAATTCCCCATCAACGAGTTTTTGAAGAAAATAACGAACTGAATCCACAGCGGTTGATTCAGCCCAAACTCTTCTGTCAAAAGATTAATTTGGTGCTGAGTAAGAGCAGGGCTCCTGTAGAGAAGGGTTATTGGATCACCGGGGAGGAGCCTGAAGAGAATAAAATTCAAAATAATGATAGCGAAAATGGTCAGTACAGCGCTTACGGTACGCCTCAGAATGTATGAAAGGTTACTCAAGCTCAAAGCTCACCTGTGCCTTCATCTGCTGAACACTCATCCTTATCACCTTTAAGACCCCTACCACTAGGTCGGAAGATCTGAAATATTCTCCCAAGTATCTTTTCGCCTCTTTGCCCGATTGTTTTCGTTCTTGAGTACCTGTCAATTATTGGTTCAGGTCGTTATCTAATTCTTTTTCCTCCTTTTGTTGTAATAGAGCCCTCCCGCGACAGCTGCCAGGACAACTACAACAGCCACACCTGCATAGAGCAATGTGTTGTTACTCTGTGGGTGACTCGTGGTGCTGTTGACTGGTTCAATTGTAAGGAACGTTCTCCAATCCACTCCACCGAATGGACCTCCAGGATAGTCTGTCGAAATATTCGTCCACTTGTTTGAATAGACTTGTGAAGAATAAGGATAGTATAGGGGGAGATACGGAAGTTGATAGTAGAGGGATTTCTGTAGTTCATAGGAAATATTTGTCATTTCAGCGAACGTGCTGGCGTTCACCATCTGGTTGTAAAGAGCATCGTAAGTTGAGTTAGAATATCCGCTGTCATCAAAGGTTGGAACTTGTGACGATATGAAAAGTCCCAGGAATAGGGGCGACGAAAGATCGTATGGAGCAAGGCCCATTGGCCAGTCCCAGAAGTCTATGTCCTGTTGGAAGTTGGGCCAGATGTCATTGATCATAGATGCAACCTCTATTGGTTGTGCCGTAGCTTCAACATGCACTGCACTCCAGTAGTTTGTCGCGATCACATTTGCTGCACTGACAAGTGCAGGAATGCCGGTAACCGCGAGAAGTGTCAACTTTATGGTAGTCCCATTGGGGAATTGTCTGTAACCATTAGATCCGATCTGGAACCCTGAGGCGTTGAGCAGTTGATTTGCAAGAGTAACGTTGTACGAAATGGGGCCCAGATTTGGATCAAGGCTCGGATCCCAGGATGGGAACATTGTTTGCATATTCTCCGCATTCCCTCCTTGGGTTATGTTGATAAGTGCATTATAATCAATGGCATGTGCAAGTCCCTCTCTAAAGTCTGTGTTCAGTAACGCCGGGTTGCCGGTTCCGTTGGGATTTGTGTTGAATGCAAGATAATACATGTATATAGGATTCTTAGGTATAATCAGAATAGAATTTGTACTGTTCTTGAATTGGTTGACTTCAGTGGGAAGCAGGAAACCTCCAGTGGCGTCAATCTCACCAGATTGATACGCAGAAACTTCCGCCTGAACGCTACTGAAGAGCTGCATGTACAATGTCTCTATGTGCGGAATTCTGGAAGGGATGAAATAATTAGGATTCCTCACCAATTTCACGTAACTATTGGGAACATAATTTGTGAGAAGGAATGGACCAGACCCAACAAACGTAGTTGCATTACTGAATACTCCATAAGTGGCCGGATTTACATTCTTCCAGATGTGATATGGCACAATGAAAATATTTGTAATGGCCACCTCTTCAAAAAGTACGCCGGTATAGTGGAATATGACCGTGTAGTTGTCTGGAGTGTCGATTGAAGTGATCATTGACACATAGGGATAAATGAACGAAAATGGCTGGGCGGCCAGATAGTAGGAATAATTTACATCCTGAGAAGTAACAGGCTGCCCATCAGACCACTTCGCGGCAGGGTTTAGGTGAAAAATCGCGGTATGGTTGTTGGGGTAAATGTTCCAACTCTGGGCTAAGTCTGGAAGCAGCTGGGTTTGGTTCGCAGAGAATTTAGCGAGAGTATCGTAAATGTATGAAAATATCCATGATTGCGCAAGTCCAGGGTTGTTATATGGATTCACGTCTGTAATTGTTGAATAACCCCATCCCACGGAAAATGTGGTATTCGAGGAGGCCGCCGCGGGGGTATTTTGTGATGAGGAGTTGGCATAGAACGTAATGGATACCGGAGTCAGTAATAAAATACTTACAACGATCACCAAGACTATAAAAAAATTCCTGGTATCACTTTTGGTACTATTAGGAAACTCATTTTTTACCATAGAAAACTTCCTCAAAATATCATAAAGTTATGCTTATTAAAGTTTATTCCGCCTTATCAAAATTGACTTATCAAGTGAAGACTTATAAGACAAAGGTGAGAGTACTTGAACCAATATACCATAAAAATGTATAATTGTGACATATTTTAGCATTCGATAGAAAAGCCGTTATAGTAATAGGTGCTATTCAAGAGTAATGACTCCTAAATTGGACGATAAGGATATAAAAATTATCAAGATCCTAACAAATGATGGGAGAATGCCTGCTAGCTCAATGCTCAAGGGACTGGGCATCTCTAACTCAACAATCATAAGAAAGTTAAACAGGCTAAAAAAAGAAAAAGTAGTAGAGATATATGCCCAAATCAACTATCAGGTTCTAGGATATAGGTATTATTCAATCGAAATAACTTTTGAGCAAGGTTCCGAAAACATTAATTCTCATTTAGAAGCTATGGCCGAACTGCCAAAAGTCCACTCAGTTTATAGGTTGATTGGTAGTATTGACGCTAGAATGAATATCTATGTAAAATCCACGGAAGAGTTAGAGGAGTTCATCGATAAGTACATAAAGAGTTCCAAGGTCATCAGAAATTTCGTTGTTAACGAAGTTATCTATTCACCTTTAAGACTGGGTCATTTTGAAAATGGAAAAGGAAAATTGCTAATTTAAATTCTAGGATCGCAAGAAACAATCAAATCATTATTTTCATTCTAGGAACGGGCACTTAGAAGGATTAAATTTTCCAAAAAGAGGATCTATTTCTGTCTCCCTTCTGTAATGTTAATCAGAAACAGTAAAATAGTCCGTGAAATTACAAATTATGGATCTAAGCCTAAAGTATTATTATGTAAATTTGCCCATGATTGAACCTTTTGTATATAGCGAGGAAACTGAAGTTAGCAGGAATGGGTACATATTTCGACTCTCGACCGATGAGGTTACTGCATTTTCGGAATGCGTCTCAAATGATAATCCGTTTTACCTATACGAGTATAATACTACTTCAATCAACGTAATAAAAGAGTACCTATCTAAACACATTGGAGATCTGCCAGAACCACATGAATTCTTGCAAAGAGTTGAACACATAAAGGGTCACGAATTTGCCAAAGGGGCGTTAGAAATGTTGCTATGGGATTATAAGGCTAAGAAGCAAGGGTTGCCTCTTTACAAAATACTGGATGGCGGTACGAAAGGTTATGCGGAAACCGGGCTCTCTATTGGATTGGATTCAACGGACAAGATGGTCAAGAAGGTCGAAAGAGCGGTTAACAAACACTACAAGCGAATAAAGGTCAAAATCTCAAAAGGAAGAGAACAGGATATTCTTTCTGCCGTAAGAGATAGATTTCCAGAAATAAAGCTCACTGCAGACGCGAATTCCAACTACAGAATTTCCGACATTGAGCTTCTCAAGAAGATAGACAAATTCAATTTGACCTATCTCGAGCAACCATTAAATTCTGATGACCTAATCGACCATTCAAGTCTAAGAAAACAAATTTCCACCCCAATCTGTTTGGACGAATCAATAATTTCCCCAGAAAAAATGAGAAAGGCACTGGAAATTAGAGCGCTGGATGTGGTGAACATAAAACCGGGAAGGGTAGGAGGATTTTACAATTCCCTAAAGATTGCTAAAATTGCTCAAGATAATGGGATTCACGTCTGGATAGGAGGAATGGAAGAAACGAGCGTTGGCAAGAACTACAATGTAGCTATTGCATCTTCGAAGCTGATAGATTATCCCGGAGATACTGGACCGACTAGCGAATTGTTCAGCAGAGATATCGCAACCAATCCGCTAACCATGGAAAACGGAATAGTCAAACCATCAGATGAAATAGGAATAGGAGTGCATATCGATGAAGCTTTCCTCGACAAGGTAACAGTGCATTCCGGTGTCATAAAACTAAGCTGAGATGGCAAAGCAGCGTAGAGTGTCTCTGCATTAAACCAAATATATTTGCGATGGATTAATATGAGATTCTATGACGAGTTCAGGTGCGATTGAGGAAATCGATTATTGGAAACTTGCTTTAAAGATACACGATCTAAGCGAAATAGGAAGTAGAGAATTCGAATCGTCCAAATTACTTATTAATATTCTGAAGTTGCACGGGTTCAAAGTCACC